>NZ_VOQS01000005.1:1334428-2668856 GCF_007995085.1 Paraburkholderia azotifigens | reverse complement strand
ACTCATGTGAGGTCTGGCGGCCTATTAAATGAAGCGATTTTTGGCTCTGTGCTTCTGGGCCATCGCCCTGCAAGATACAAACTTGGTAGCCGTCTATCTCTACAAACGGCTCACGAAGCGCGGTACGCCACCGACCATGCGACCGCAACATACAGCCATCCATCCTCGCATAAACACTGCTCTTTTGGGCGAGTACACCGATGAACGATCTTTCCGCCTTCCCGATCACGCGCAAATGGCCCGCGCAGCATCCCGAGCGCATCCACTGTATTCGCTACCCGCCAAAACGGTATCAAGGTCTCGGTGATGCTTGAGGAGACCGGGCTACCGTACGAACCGCATCTAGTGCGCTTCGATACGAATGATCAGATGTCGCCCGAATTTCTTTCGCAATCCCAACAACAAGATTCCGGCAATCCTCGATCCGGCAGGGCCGGGTGGCAAGCCACTCGCCCTCTTCGAATCAGGCGCCATCTTGATCTATCTGGCCGACAAGGCCATGCAGTTCATCCCGGCTGACGCGGCAGGACGTATAGACGATCAATGGCTGATGTTCCAGATGGGTGGAATCGGCCCGAGTTCGGTCAGATCGGGTTCTTCAACAAGTCGCCGGAAAGGACTATGAGACAAACGCCCGCGCGACCGCTACGTGCCGGAGTCGCGGCGCTTGCTAAACGGCTCAATCAGCGCCTCGCCGACCGCACTTGGATCATGGGAGACCATATACGATTGCCGACATGGCTACGTTCCGTGGGTGCGCAATCTCGTCGGTTTCTACGAAGCTGGAGACCTGGTCGGCATCGCCGATTTCCCGCACGTGACGCGTGCATTCGAGGCGTTCCTCGCGCCCAGCCGTTGCGAAGGCTATCGATATCCCAAGCGCTCGTAGAACAACCGCTTCGAGCAGTGGCGACCGCGCATATGACCAGCGGACGGCTTCCTGCAAGGAACACGGATTGGTTAGCACAGATTTGGCGTCTCGATGCCGGCTTGTAGCTTAAGTCTCTCACCGAGATCATTCGTGAGCGTAGCTCGATGCGCAGTCTTACGCAACAGTAACGGTGGTCCCACTGACGGCCTACGGTGTTTCGCCGTTACCAACGGCACTTTCAGATGCCGAGCGAACGGCCATGCCGGTTGGCGTCAACTCTCGGAGGCGACTGTGACACTGCAGCATCAAGTCTGGGCAGAAAAGCGTCTTCAAGGCGATCATCGGCTCCGTGTCTCGCGACCGCGCACGGACGATCGCACTGCGTACACACTCGTGCACACTCGCGATGGTGCACACTGCAGACTGCGGGCCATTCCTAGGGAGGTTCTAGCTGCGCATGAGCGCTCGCCCTCATGGACAACGCTCAATGCATCACAAAACGGGCTTAAAGTCGCCTGTGTACTCGCCGCGTGCCGGTAGTCATGCTGAATCGCGAAATCGAGAGCCTGCAGTAGCTCCTTAAAATGGGGCGCACGAACGGCATGGACTGGACCGAAAGATAGAAATCGTCCGGTCCGGACGTAGCAGGTACAAGCCGGGTTCGGAGAACATTTCAGGTTCATCGACCCCGATGGACGATTTGCCACGAGATGTGAGATATAAAGCCCCATTTCGGGCTTCCGTCAGCGGTAGACCATAACCGATGCGCAAGCTGTTAGCCGCAACCTTTTCTGCATCTCTCTCGCGCGAGGTTCGCTATCGGAACTGATGCAATCGCGTAATGCCTCGCTCAGCGAATTCTGGCGTGAGTCGTTCCAGCTCCCTTAGATACATTGCACAGGTGGGACAATGAAGCCCGCGATAAAAACAAATCAGCGTCATTCGCCCGGGCACTTCCGAGGCGAGATCGAACGAACCATGGTCAGGGATCAACGACAAGCGCAGGTGCCGTCTGACGAGGAAAAGCATCGCGTAACTCCTTTCATAATCAAAGATTCGCGCCGGCCGACGCGAACGTTCTACTTTCGCATATTTTTTAGAGCGAGGGATTCGAAAGACATGACCAAGAGTCGGGCGTTATGCGTCAAGGAACAACGCTTAAGACATAGTTCCTCCAGCCATTACCCAATGTAGAGGTGGTTCTCCTTTCCGCAAGATGTCCGATTCCAATAAGAAGACTGCAAGAAAGGCCGAACTCTCTAAGATCTCACCTTCTATCCGGTTTCTCACCGAAAACAAAGGCAATCTTAAGTTTTCTTCATACTGATATGGCATACTGCGAGACTCTCAGGTTCCTGGACTAATGGGCCCTCGGAATTCCCGGAACCCTTTTGGCCGGCGATTCCATGCGCCGGTCACTTTTCCGTCCCGCCTGTCCAATTTTCCTCACATAAGTACCACCTCAAACGTCCGGATGCCGCCCGTTAAATTTGTCGCTGCTATTTGCCATTTGCTGTGCGCTGTAGCACCGATTTTCGTAGTTCGTTACTGCGTAACGATTCAAAAGGTAGGGATGCAAGCTTAAGTAAACTTCATGCCTGGCCGTTATTGTTAGTTTGAAGGTGCACATATCGCTCATGCCGTTTGCAAAAAACTCTCGACACTCTCTACGCGAACCTCGCTTGAGCGTGGCAGTCCTCGACACATGGCAGCGAACTTCGTAGCGTCGCACTAGGAGCCGAAGCCGGCCGCCAACGACGTGAAGATGCTCGTGTGGGAATCTGCGTAAGGGCGAAGGATGGCGCCACATTTTTCGCCTGAGGGCTCCGCCCCCGCGATCGACAGCGAATGAATCCAATCATCTATCAGATTGCCGCCGCCTCGAGTGAACAAAGTTCCGTGGCGCAGGAGGTAGGTAAAACCACATCGCATATGGATGCCATCACCGGGCAAACATGCCGCTATCGTCGAGCAGACGACGGCGGCCGCTCATGCGTTCGGTGACCAGGCAAAGCGCCTCGCATCCGCGGTATCCATTTGCCGACTAACCAATGAGGTGAACCACAGTGAAAAAAGATGGCACACCGGCGACGCGACCTAGCGGTAACTGAAACCGATGCGACTAGATCGATTGCTAGGCTGGCTCTTCATACTTGCCGGCTCTGCCTTGCTGTTGTGGCTGATAGTCACGCACTGGTAACTCGCAAAATGCCGCGTTGCTAGCACTTTCTGGCCCCCAAAGAGACTATGGAGCACCGTTTCGGCTAGCGTCCTCAAATGGAGAGTGAGGTGATTCTGGAAGACGAAATAACAAAGCTCGAACGATCCGTCAAGACGTTGATTCACCGCCCGACGCTGATCCGTCGCGACTACTGGACCGCCGAGACACAAAAGCTTCTGCTGCGCCCGGTCTGTCGGTAAAAGATCGCCATCGGCTATCCGCGCTACTCAGTCTTCTTAACGGCACTCTGGTGACTGCTGCGCAAGAGTGGTCGTCCTCGCGCCATGGACAGGCCGACCGGATCGATAGCAACGCATGCGACTTGCCATAGCGAAGGCGGACCGAGGCACTGCAACGATGCCCCATTGGATCTGGACAACGCCGTAAAGAGGTGTGACGCCCGAGCGCTGGCTCGCCGCTCGGGCGGCTTGCCGCGCCGGAGTGCGAAAAGCAACACTAGCAGCGGTGCAACGCCGTGCCCCTCATCAGAGACCACCGTTACCCCTGCGGTCAAAATCTGCATGGACAGATTGGTGCACCACCAAGTTAGCGCATTATTCAGCTGGGGTCGTCAGGGCTTGTCGTCGGTATCCACAACGAATACCGCGAGTAGCTTAGCGGTCTGGGTATTGCTCGCATTGCGGCTAACGCGGTGGATCGCGCCCGGCTCCTCAAAAAAGCTCTCACCGGCGTGATAGACCCGTTTCGGACCGTTGTTCACTTGCGACTCGATAGCACCCGATACGACATAGGCATAAATAAAAGCTGACTTCGCGTGCTTGTACGCCGGCGATGCTCCGGCGGGAGCGTAATCAACGACTACGGCCGTCAAAGACTTGCCGGGAATGTTGGGGATCCCGTGATCAAAGTTCGGCGTGACCGTTTCGCCTACCCCTGCGCCACCGCGGGCAACGCGACAGTAAACGCAACCGCTGCGAAGGCGGTGCCGATGACAGATGGAATTTTCATAACCAACTTCTCCTGTAGACAATTGAATTCTGGTTTTCTGATGAGTCGCCGGAAAGGATTAGCGATGTACAGTCCTCGCCCGGAAGGCGGCAAAAAACCCGATCATCAGAGAGGAACTGCGAATGTGTTATAACGATCCGCGGATTCTTCTCTCCCCGCGTGGGACCAGCGGTGCTAGCGTCGCTTCCCTTTCGTATCCGTCACCAACGACTTCCACCAATCACGACTTGCGGCGGTTGGTGCGAGGTCATCGGCGAAAAGTTCAGAAAATCTGGCAGTCACACTGATGACCTGGCGATTCTCGAAAAAATGCCCATTGAACAGTGGAGTTATATTGCCTCCGCAGGAAATACATAGTATCGCCGACATGTACGACACCGCGTCCTCAAGTAACGTTCGGTACTCACCTACCGTTCATCGCCTTCCTTAACGGCTCCCGCAGCATATTTCATCGTTTCGGAAGGTCAATTAGAAGGCGTGCATGATGCCTAGCCGTCCGACAACCTGATGAGAATTGCTGGACACGCCCGCGGATCCCGGCACATATGCATTGTCTAAAATCGTATCGGATGTTCCACTGACCTTTTGATAGATCACCTGAGCATATAGGGCTGTCCGACCTGAAAGGGAATACTGGCCCATTAAACCGACTTCATTCCAATGAAGAGAACGATTTGACTCATCTCGACCGAGATTGGCGTGTGAATAGGTGTACATCGCACCTACGAACAAACTGGTAGTGAAGTTGTATTTAACGTTGACTTCCACGTTGTCGAAAGTAACGCTTGCGAGGTCCTTGCCTAGCGAGCCTACATATATCGACGACTGAGGCTGCTGCAAGTGTACATGCGTATAAGCGATGCCAACCGCGGTGGCGCCGAGCCCGTAGGACACACCAGCTCCATATATCTTTTGATTGTTCGCGACAAAGCCGTAGTCATCTGAGGACACTGTCCCGCTCGCGCTCGCCCCTGGCGAAGAGAGGTCTTGGAAAACAGCCGCCGCCGTGAACGACTTATACGCATATTTCAATCCAACACCGTACATACGATTTTCCGCGAATCCCCCGGGAGCGTTGCTAAAACCATAGAGTGCGGTCACGCTAACGCCAGCGATGACGGGGCTCGTGTACTTTACTGAATTATTCGTATGGAACGACGCATCTGTGTTGTCATTGTCTACCGGATGAGAGAATAGATAACCGGCCCAATTTCCATTGGCCGTCATCGGCCCAATCGTATCAGTCACGGTGTCGAACTGTCTTCCCACTGTAAGTGTCCCGACGGCGTCCGATTGAAGGCCTACATACGATTGATATCCAAACAGACGCCCGCCGTAGTATGCGCTGCCGTTGTCGAGAACAATTCCGCTTTCCAGGTCGAAGACTCCGTGAAGTCCGCCGCCGAGATCCTCTGTTCCTTTGATGCCCCAGCGACTGATAACAAGATCGACGCTGGATGTCTGCCACGCTTTGTGGCCTCCAACATTGTTGGTGAAATTAACGCCTTCATCTAGCGCGCCAAATAGAGTAACGCTACTTTGTGCGTTCGCCGCGGCGCTTAGGAAAAAGCATCCCACTGTGACTATGACGTTGTTTCTCATCTCGCACCGTCTCTGTGTGGTTTCAACCTGCTTTCCCCATGCCAGTCAACCAGTTGGTCAGCCGCTCCTTGCGGGCTTCGTTTTTGTCACTCACCTAGCCCCATTTCTCCGGCTTCTTTGCATCGTCCATGAATAACCCGCTTCTTCATTGCTCGGCGAAACCTTTTGGCCATTTCGTCTCGGCGACGAGCTACAGACATATCTGTACTTCAAACGAGCAGCAACAGTAACACCGTGCATTTCAGCCCACGCCTAGCAAAAAAGTGGCAGGCAGGCGGGTGTTGAAAATGCGGATGACCCACCATGGTCGAGAGAAAGCGCGCCCGCCGACCGGCGATGCCCTCCGGCCGTCTCTCGTCTCTTCGCCGGCTACAGAGGCTACTCGGGTAGGCGCTCTCGCACAGATGTCAGGCGACGTCGGAATGTGCTCGGGTCCAAGCCGTGCCGGGCATTAAACGCCAGTGAGAAGTTACTTCGACTCGAGAAACCTACCATTTTCGCCACTTCTGCTACCGGATAGTTGGTGGTAGCCAGCAATTCCGCGGCTTTCTTCAAGCGAACAATTTTAAGCATCGCCATTGGCGACTGGCCAAACGCTTTCATGAACTGCGCAGCGAACGCTGAGCGGCTCATTCCGGCGATGTCTGCCAGACGCTCGACTGACAAGGCAGACGCCGATCGCTCGAGGATCGCTTCTAAGGCACGGGCGAGACGCCTGTCAGCGACGCCGGCTGCCCACGGCAGGTCCACCCCCCGTTATCTATCTGTCGCCGAAGCACGAGGATCAGACACTGCTTCAGCAGCGCTTCGACCAGGGTACGCGAGCCAAGCCCCGGACGCGCGGACTCCGCGAGCAGCAAAACGAACTGGTCTCTCAATCCTGACTTGCCTTCGAACTGAGCGACGAGCGGGTGTCGCAACGTCTTGAACGGGTCACTGCCCGAAGTCGTGTCAAGACGCAGTTCCCCACATGCGGTGGAAATACCGTTGTCGCCACCACCGACTTGGACAGTCGGAACAGTCTCTTGCCAAGGCCAGTCACCGACACGCGAGCGATTCGTTTCGCGCGTCGCGCACGATTTGCCGCTCTCGATTTTGTAACCGATACCTGGCGGCAGAAGTACGAAACTGTGCGCGCTGAGCGATACTCGTTCACCGTGTTGAGTTATTAAAACACCGCTTCCGTCCATGCAGTAATGCAGACTCGCCGTCGCGCAGGCCTCGAACCGAGCGCTCCAGCCATCACGAATGTCACAGAGCGTGAAATTCGCCACGCCGATGTCCAGAGCGGCAAGAAAGCGTTCCAGGACAGGAAGCTCACGTAACTGCGCGTTTTTCATGGGCGAGTCCGAGACCAAATCGACTACGAAAAAACAGTTCCTAGTCTACTAGGAACTGGCTGCTCCGGTATTCTCGGGGAACTGACTTCGTCCTGCCTGACCACGATAACAAAGTCAGCGCCCGTGCTGATGGTGTCAGGGCTGGGATATTCGTCCTTCCGAATCCGTGAACCCGCTATAGTATGCCGCCGCGTCCTTTATCTCTGTTTCGGTCAGATTCCGGGCGATATTTCGCATCTGCTCGCCGGAATCATTATGTCGTTGACCTGCTGCAAAGGCATGTAGTTGAGCACCCAGGTAGGATGCTGAAAGACCCTGCAAAAATGGTGCTCCGGCCTTGTGATCAATGCCTCCGTGACAAACAGCACAGGAAACGACATTCTTTATAGGGTTTCCACGCGCGACGATCGGCGGCACTACCTCCGTCGCAACGCCGCCCGTCGAATGCCCTGATGAAGCGAAGTAGTGTGCGAGGTCACGCATATCTCTCTCGGATAGTCCTTTGACCATCTGGGTCATTATTACATTGGTTCGCGCACCACTTTGAAAATCTGAAAGCTGCTTATAGACGAATGCAGCGTCTTGCCCGACCAGAAGCGGCGCAACGGCCTGAGATGCGTTGTGGCAGGCAGCGCATCGTGCTGCGAGCACCCCGCCGCGCCGCATCGCCTCAGGGTCGTCATGAGCAAGTGTCTGCGGCGTTATAGTAACCGCACTTACCGCGCCGTCAGCAGGATAGACGATTGATTCACTCTCCGCCCAGTGGCGGGATACCCCCGCCGCGCTGCAGATCGCATTCCATATGCCTCGAAACTGAGGGCCGCCCTGCACCGACGGCAGAAGGACAAACCCTATCGCAGCAGCGGTGGCCGCGACGGCGAGGGTACCGCACACGCTGCCTACCAGCCATCGGTTCGTCAGCGAAAACACTGGCTTCGCGTCCATGTCAATGCCCCTGGCCGATCGGGATTCCAGGCACGGAGGTGTCTGGGCGGGCAATCAGTGACGCAATCGGATATCCGTAGTTAAACAATGTCAGACCGATCATCAGGGCGAGCCAAAGTCGAAAGCCGTTCAGCGCAGATGGCACACTCTCTGTTCGATGAATCGGCACACTAAAGGTGTAGTCCTCAACTAGATCGACCGTCGAGCGGTGGGCGCGAACCAAAATCAAAATAAAGAGGAGACCGGCGACCAGACAGATGACTCCGCCAATGACCGATACGATCACAGGCATCGCCTGAGACGAAATTTCGCCATTCGTATAGTCGAAGTATGCCATTCTGCGCGGCATACCCATGATGCCCACCAAATGCCAGGGGATTGTTAATACCATGATTCCGATGAACCAGAGCCATAGCTGGATACGGATCAGTCGCACGTCTGTGATCGCGCGCCCAGTAATCTGCGGCCACAGGTCGTAAGCAATCACAAAGTACATGATCACGACCGCCCCGGCGAAGATGAGGTGAAAGTGTCCCGTTACCCATTGGGTGTTATGTATAGTCGAATCTAACTGGTAACTCATGTTGATGAGTCCGCCTGCTCCTCCAAAACCCAACATCACAAACGAAAAACTGATGGCGAGCATCATGGGGTTGCCCCATGGAAGGGCTTTTAACCAACCAATGACTCCCTTCCCGCCCCGTAGCCGCCCTGCAATCTCAACCGAGGCACAGATTGTGAACACCGTTAGCAAGGTAGGAATTGCGACCAATGCCGTGAAGACCGAGTGCATGAATTTGAAGCCCGATCCCACTTGTGGATCGGCGAACAGGTGATGTATGCCGATCGGCATTGATACAACCAGAAACATTACGAAAGATACCCGTGCCATCAAATCGCTATAAAGTCTCCCGCCGATAGCACGTGGAACGATTGTGTAATACGCAATGTAGGCGGGCATCAGCCAGAAGTACACAATTGCATGCAGCGTCCAGGAATAGAAAACGCGTGCGAGACCGGCATCAATGTTGTGTTTCCATCCCAAAGCAACCGGAATAATCTGAAAAATGATTTCGATTGCAGCACCGACGGCCGTCCATCCCCACAGGTATGCGCTCGCGACACAGGCAAACATCGGAAGGGGAACGGGAACTCCCGGATTCGCGCGCTTCCATATCGCGAGGTTTACACCCATCAGCGCAACCCATATCCATGACCCTACAACGATCAGGACGACGCCTATGTAGTAAATCGAGCTGCCGATCATCGGCGGATAGAACGTGTACAGAACGGAAGCCGTACCCTTCGCTATTGTGATAACGGCCAGCACAAAGCCCAAAGTAACGGCGCCGAAGCCTACCCACGCCAGCTTCACTCCGACAATGGCTCGCTTAAGAGAAAGCTCAATGACTGCGTATCCGAGGGCCATCGCGACGAGAGTCGGGAAGACGTACGCCATAGTCGAACCGTGCGCCGACACGGATCGATAGTAAATTTCCGGATCCTTTATCCACGGATGTAGCGGACTTCTCACGTACATCTGCCAGGCGCCCAACGCCAACGCAACAGCGAAACTCGCGAAAGCAAGCCAGAAATGAAGAAGCACAAGCCGCTTGTTAATTAACACAGTTCAGCCTCCCGTTCGCCCCTTTTCGTTTAAGCATTTCGAAAAAGGCGGCGCGCTCTATGATTTTGACGCGCGCCCACATCGCCTGATGACCCGTCCCGCAGTATTCGTGACAAGGCATCAAATGCTCGGCTGGCTGCGGAAACACCGTTTTAAACGTGGATATGTAGCCTGGTTCGATCATTGAATTGATGTTAGTCCCCGTTACAAGCATGCCGTGGATCGCATCAGCGCTGGTAGCTCTGAAAGTGATAGGCGTGTTGGCTGGAAGAAGAATACATTGAGGTGTGAACGAATACTGCTGCGCCAGTACCCGGACGATAACAGATCCGTCTTTTGAAGCGGCGCTTCCCAGGTTACTTTCAGAAAACTCACTATTGGTTTCCAGGGATGCGATGCGTATCGTTTCTACTCTGGACGGCGGCATCATCGCCCAATGCAATCCAGTGAAGACGACCGTCAGCATCATGATGAGCATGATTGTCGACATCAAAATCGCCCACCTTCGTTCAATTTTATGGACGATACTGACTGACGGATTTTCCCTGATTTTGTCGCTCATTGGATAACGCCACGCGGAAGGAAAACAAGTACGTAAAATACGATCCATATGAGGATCACGATTGCTGTCGAAGTACCTGCTAGCACAATCGCGCCCTTCGGGCCATCGAGAACAATTCGTTCAACGGCTTGATCGTCGTCTTCTTTCGGGTTCACTTGGTTTTCCCACGGCAATTCTGGACAGGGTTGAACATGTCGAGCATGCAAAGCTTTAAACGGACCCGCGACGTCAACACCGAAATCCGGATCGGGTACGCGCGCGCGAAAAAATCCCAGCCAGGTGTGAGTCCTTGCTTGCGCGCAATCGCGAGCTCGCCGAACCGACCCGCGAAACCACGGCAGATTTATGTACGGCCCACACTGGACTCGTCGCTCCAACCACGGCACGGGTTCGCGTGACTAATAGCAATCGCGCAATGCGATTGCCGATCCGCCGGCCGTTTATTGCGAAAACTGTACCCACCGGCCCCACTTCTATCATGCGGCACTGAGCTACTAAACGCTAACGAGTCTCCGCACAAGCAGACATTGCATTCGCCAGGGAGCGCAACGCACCCGCACCTGCCTCGTCGCGCTGATCAAGACGGAAGGCACCCCGATGACCAGCGCGGTGTCAGCATATGCGCCGATGGATCTAGCTAGCGGCTATAACCGCGGCGCACGATCTTATTGAGTCTCAGGCTTGTAGTTCGGGTTCAGGTGCCCATCATCGTCGAGCAGTCGATAGAACTGCGTCCAGACGTCATCCTTCTTCGCACTGGCAATGTGGCAGTATGCACATTCTTCTTTCGCCTTGACTTTCGCCATCTTTGCCTTCGGCTCAAAGTGATTGAAGTTGAAGTATCCCCAACCGTCTGTCGCGGCGAAACGCTTTGAATCTTTCACAGTGACATCGGCGCCGTTGAACTTCCCAGGGAACAGGCCGCGACCGGACGGCTCATTTCTCGAACCGTCAGGAAACTGCTGCGGCGTGGTCAGCTGAAGTTCTTTGACAAAAATCGTCCCTTCAGGGAATTCGCCGGTTTTCTTGTAGATTGCGTACGAACCCGGCTCAATGTAGACGTTGTGGTACTCGGGGAAGTTTGCCTTCCCTCCATTTAGAGCGTTCGGCGTCAACGGACTTCCGACGTAGATCCATTGGTGAAAGTTCTTTGGAAGCAGAAGCTGGCCATCTGCGGTGTATTGCGGCAGTTGCCGCTTTACCGTGGGAAGGTCTTGCCCATCCGAGTCAGCCCAAGCGCCGGTGCTAAATGATGCGCACGCGATCAATACTGCACTAATGACTGAGAGTCGCTTCAACATGCGGATTCTCCTATACGTGAACGAGATAACCGGAATCTAGTACGCTTTGCGACGTCCCAGTCCGTAGCCTGTGTTGGCTACGGAATTAAATACTTTTGGCGCTCATCATTCAACGATCCACAGGTATATGAATCATGCCCTTATGGTTGCACCACGTTGATGCCGCGAGCCAGCGCGCTGCGACGGTCTCTCAGCCCGCCCCCAATGGGGAACATAGCTCGCGAGACGAGTTGATAACGCCTGACCGTTCGATATACGCATGTATAGTCAGCCACTCTTTGTTCTCACCAAAAACTCGTGTAGAAATCAGAATTGAGGATTGTTTTAATTTCCCGCTGCCCGCCGACATTCGGAGTGACAGCGATACCGATCCTTTACACCCGTCTTAATCACAATTATCTGGAGTGCCCTTGAGCGAGCGTCCGACGGCCGAAGGCCAGATTTGCTTGAGAGTTCGTAGAAATCCATACGAGCTCAAGCACGCCATTGATCTTCTCAGGTCGATGCGCTTTGCCATAGCTTTGCTGGTGATACTGGCGATCGCAAGCATCGTCGGCACTGTCCTCACACAGGAGGATACGTACGTCAATTATG
Organism: Paraburkholderia azotifigens; assembly: GCF_007995085.1. Lineage (GTDB taxonomy): Bacteria > Pseudomonadota > Gammaproteobacteria > Burkholderiales > Burkholderiaceae > Paraburkholderia > Paraburkholderia azotifigens. The sequence continues at coordinate 2,656,824 of NZ_VOQS01000005.1, read as the reverse complement.
TGAACCAGTTCGGCCCATTTTGGGCCGACGTCTTCCGCGGGCTAGATCTGTACGACGTCTACGGGTCCTGGTGGTTCATGCTGATCCTGGTCTTTCTTGTCATTTCGGTCTCACTCTGTGTAATTGACAACGCCCCGAAGATGGTCCGGGACGCGCGCAGCTGGAAGGACCGCGTCCGCGAAGGGAGCTTACGCGCGTTCCACCACAAAAGTGAGTTCCGCGCAGCTGCCCTAAGTGGCGTTGAAACGGCCGAAGTCCTGATGCGCCTCGGACGTCAGTTGGGCTATAAGCTAGTCACCCGCAATACCGACACCGGCGAGATTCTGATTGCAGGTAAACGTGGTGCTCTCACAAAGCTAGGCTACATTTCGGCCCATTTGGCGATCGTGGTCATCTGCATGGGCGGCCTGCTGGACAGCAATCTGCCTATCCAGCTGCAGATGTGGTTCTCCGGGAAGACTGCGACCGAGTTGGAGACGGATGTAGACGCAGTTTCTCCGGACCATCGACTATCCCCTTCAAACCCAACTTTCCGGGGATACTCTCTCGTACCCGAGGGCCGCGAGACAAGTACGGTCCTACTTAGTCGCCGGGACGGCTCATTGATCCAAGACCTGCCGTTTTCAATTCAGTTGAAAAAGTTCGTGGTTGATTATTATTCAACCGGCATGCCCAAACTTTTCGCCAGTGATATCGTGGTTACGGATCATAAGACTGGTCAGCGCGTTCAGGCACGCGTCGAGGTAAACAAGCCGTTTACCTACAACGGTATTTCAATATATCAATCGAGCTTTCAGGACGGCGGGTCCAAGGTGGCGATGACCGTGTGGCCGATGGCCGGCACGGCAGAATTCACGGAGCAGCTTCAGGGCGTAATCGGGGGTGTCACGCATATTCACCTTCCGACCGCCGGAGAAAGTGGAGAGACGGTGGAGCTCACCGATTTTCGGTCGATCAATGTCGAAGATATTCATAACACGGACGATGCCCATAGTATGCGAGGTGCTCTCAAAGAACGTTCGCTCGAGAGCGAGATTGACGCACGACTCGGTTCAGGCGCGAAAAGCAATCTATCTACGACGCTACGAAATCTAGGGCCCTCGATGCAGTACAAGGTTCGCGATATCAACGGGCAGGCCCACGAATATCAAACCTTTATGCTTCCAGTAAATATCTCCGGCCAGCAGATGTTTATGACCGGCGTAAGGTTGGGGATCAACGATTCGTTCCGCTTTCTCCGGATTCCCGCAGACGATCACAATTCAGTAAGGGACTGGGTGAATCTTCGAGCTGCCTTGCAGTCTCCGAGCATGCGAAGCCAGGCCGTATCTCGATTCGTACAGCGTTCGTACTCAGGTGCCGATACTGAAGCTCAGAAAGTTGCTGCATCCGACGTATCTCGGCTGCTAGACCACTTCGCTGGCGTCGAGCGAACTATGGGCCCAACGACAGTCGCGGCATCAGCGGGCGGCTTCATGGCGATTGCCGGTTTGGTCGACCACTCCACGCCCGCAGTGCAACAGGAGAAGGCGGCGATGACCCTCCTACGCACGCTGAACGGTGTTATGTGGGACCTGTGGCAGCTGTCTCGCATTAAGCATGGCGAGCCTGAGATGAAACAGGATCCGTCACATATTTCCTTTATTCGAGCTTCGGTCGATGCACTGTCAGACAGCTTCTACTACGGGGCGCCAATCTTCGTCCAGCTTGACTCGTTCACGCAGGTTCAGGCGTCGGCATTCCAGTTGACTCGGGCACCGGGCAAGCCCATGGTATATATCGGAAGTCTTTTACTCGTGATCGGCATATTCTCGATGTTCTATGTGCGCGAGCGACGTCTCTGGTTTTGGATCAAGAGTTCAAACGAAGGGGGCGCAGAAGTCTTGATGGCAATGTCGACCGCTCGACGTACGCTTGACTTCGAGAGGGAGTTCGCAAGCACGCGCGACGCGGTACACATGGCACTGGACACGAAACGCGCTCAAACAAGCTAAGGTCCTGAGGTCTCCAACCAGCCGGGCAACAAGTCCGGCTGGAACATGACCTATCAACGACCGGCGCTCAACGACATCATCGGCTAAACAATGTCCGGGGAAGCAGAAAGCGAAAGACGAATCCCGGAAATGAAAACACCATCAGCAACGATACGGTGATTACGTAGAATTGCCAGCCTTGGTCGAACACCCTACCCTCCCGCGCCTCTAATGCATACGCCACAGAGGCCAAAATCATGTAGGTCATTACAAACTCCACTATGTAAGCCCAGGATGTTTTGCCATGTCGGAGAGTGATAACACCAAATAACCTGCCTGTGGCGAAAGGAAAATTGGCCAACGATACGGCCAAGGTGAGAATAAACCAGCCTGAAACTGACATTAATATTTGCCTCATATCACTTGTAACGTTGGATTGAAAACTCCATGACGAGATCTGTGAATCCCGTTACGATGACGGGCTCAACAGTCCCCAGCCTACCAGGTTTCAATTGAACGCGACATCGGAGCACTATTCAACGCTCCGAAGGTATAAACGTTTAATACCTAAATACACCGCTAACTTAATAGTGCTCAAATCTATCCAAGCAGATTTTGGGGGCGCAGGCGTAACGGTGGTCCTGCTGAGGGGCCCGGCGTTTCCACCGTTGCCAGGGGTGCCTTCCGCACTCCGACGTGGCAAGCCGCGCCGGGTGGCGAGCCAATGCTCGCGCACCACACCTCTGTACGCTGCATGAACGCTGCGCTAGGCGGCCACACGCGAATCTCCGTCTTTCCTTGCAGGAAGCTCGAGGGCGTGATGACCACCCCGCACCGGTACACGGATAACCGCGTCGGTGCGTGGCAAACGCTCAGTCAACTTCTGTCCGCGACGGGCGATGACACCCGCTGCGGCAGCATGCACACTCCAGCCGCGTCGCGATGCGTATTTCACGGCAGCGATGGTCGACGTGTAGGCCGGGTCAATCAGAATCAGTTCGACACCTGCGCGGAAGCACTTCGCTTCGAGCAGTTGCCGGTATTTTGCATAGAGCAGCCCCGATAGCATCCGCGCGCCTTTCGGGCTGAGTTGCGCCATGGCTTTCTTTTTTGCTGCGAAATCGAGGTCTTCTGCGACGACGGGTTTCAGTTCGTCCTTGGCCCACGCCACCGCCGCCGATAGCGCATCGGAGAGCACCGCCTGGCGCTGGCCCGACGTGGCGTCTTCCCGAAGCAGCGCAAAGCGCTTCGTGCGTAACAGGTTACCGAATGGGTCAGTTTCGGTGACTGCCAGGTGATCAACGTTGAAGTCGAGCCCCACGACGCCGTGCTGCGCGTCGAGCGTCACCCGTCGCGCCGGCGCGTGATTGAACGAGACAAATGCGCGCCAGTGCTGCCCGTCCCAGTGCAGACGCCACGTCAGTGCGACGTTCGAGTCTAATGCCTCGGCCAGCGCCATTCGGTCGCGATTGAATGTCACGTCACGAATGATGAGGTATTTGTGCTCGCCCTTGGTACGCAGGCGGTCGGGTACCCGCACCTTGAGCTCGTATCCATCACCCTCCACTTTTCGGAGCTGACACAGCTGGTTACCACCCTTCTCGTCCTTCGAGCCGACGAAGAAGACCTGATGGGAGCGACTGTCCCGCCACGCCTGCCGCCATGCGTCACGGTCCCTGAAACCGGCGAGCGAGAGGTGATGCTGCTGGGCAAACAGTTTGCGCGTGCCAAAGCAGATGCCCGGCACCTTCGCCGCGAGCCTGCGCTCGACCCTGCCGAGCTTTCCCTGCAGGCGCGCGAGTGCGACGCCATTGCGATGCGCGGTATGACGAAGCTTCGCCTCGCGTTGCGGATGCATCCGTAGCCGGTCGGCCGCGATCTCCGCCAGGCGTTCGCGACGTGCATCGAGCTGGCGCTGCTGGCGGTGTATCGCCTTGAGCAGCTCCTTGCGCTCCGTATCCAGCAGCTCGCGTGTACCATCAAGCAGTCCCTGCAGTTCAACGGCGGTTGCATTGAACATCCGGGCCGAGATACCGTGCTGCGTATTTCGGCGAACGTGACCGCCGATTTCGGGAACGTGACCGATTCGGCGGGGTTTGGCATTGCGCGGTGTTGATTGTAGATTTCCTTGTTAGTTCTGGTCGAGTTCGGGCTCCAGGACGTTGGGTTTTGGGGATGCCTTTCTGAGGGATTCACCGGTAAGCGTGATCCGATGATGACGCTGCATGAGGCGGTCGAGCATTGCGTCGGCGATAGTCTCGTCGCCGATCCATCCATGCCAGTGCTCAATCGGTAACTGGCTGGTGACGATGGTCGCCTTTCCCGCCGAGCGGTCATCGATCATCTCGAGCAGATCGTTTCGAACCATCGCATCGAGGGGCGCCATTCCCCAATCGTCCAGTAGAAGCACGTCGACGCGGGCAACCTGCAGCAGCCATTTTGTGAAGCCGCCGTTGCCGTGCAGAACGCGAAGCTCCTCGCCAAGTCGCGGCACGCGCAGATACAAGGCTGAATGCCCGCGCCGGCAAGCGTATTGGGCCAGGGCGCAAGCGAGCCACGATTTCCCCGCGCCAGTTGGGCCGCTTATGAGCAGGCTGTAGCCCGCTTGCACCCAGTCACCGAGTGCGAGGCTCGTGAGCGAGCGCGGATCGACGCCACGGCCAGCGCGCGTGTCGAGATCCTCAATAGCGGCCTGCGGATATTTGAGGCGCGCCTGCTTGAGCAATCGGGTACGACGGCGATCATCACGCCAGCTGGCTTCCCGGTCGACCAGCAGTGACAGGCGTTCCTCGAAGCTCAGGCTGGCCGCACCGGGCTGCGTCAATTGTTCTTCCAGGCCGTCAGCGAAGCCGTCCAGCTTCAGGGTGCGCAATTGCGTCAGTGTCTGTTGCATCATCATGGTGGTCTTCTTTATTGGTAGTAGCTGGGGCCGCGTACATGCGCGTGGCTCGGGCTGGTCCAGTCGGCAGGCGTTACCACCGCCGCCCGGTCGCGGTTGTTGACCAGGATGTCGCGCACGTGGCGGTAACGGTGTACGCCCAGTTCCAGCGCCAGCGCGCAGGCGGCTTCGAGACGGTCACGGCCATAGCGACGTGAGAGCGACAGCAATCCAAGGCACGCCCGATAGCCGTGTTCCGGATGGCGTTGCTCCTGCAGCAGCCGGGTGACGAGCGCGCCGGTTGCCGCGCCGATCTGCTGTCCCCAATGAATCAGCCGCTGCGGCGTCCATTCCAGATGAGCGCGGTGTGCCGCAGGCATGTGCTCGACAACAGTGGTATAGCTGCCTGCGCGATCGTTACGTGCGTGGCTGGCGACGCGGCGACCGCGATGTAGCAGTTCGACAGTGCCCGCCGTGATACGCGCATCGAGCTTGAGGCCGACCAGCGCGTGCGGCACGCTGTAGCGGTGTTTGTTGATCTCGACGTGATAGTCAATGTGAACCGTCACGGTCTTGAAGCGCGCGAGCTCATAGGGCTGTGCCGGCAGCGGCTGCAGTGCCGGCGCGTCCAGCTGGGCGAACGCGCTGGCACGACATCCCGGCAGCTTCTGGAATGGCCTCTCATTCAGGTTCCTGAGCAGCGGGCAGATGGCCTCATTGACCGAGTGGACCGAGTCAAACCGGTGATGACGCAGGCGCGCCATGATCCAGCGTTCGACCACCTGGACCGCAACCTCTACCTTCGGTTTGTCCTGCGGACGATATACGCGCGCAGGAAGGAATGATGTGCCGTAGTGACGCGCGAAGTCCAGCACAGTGTCGCCGGCGCGAGGTTCATAGCGATCGGGATCGGCAATCATCGCACGCGGGTTATCCGGGACGATCAACTGCGGCACACCACCATAGAAGGTCAGCGCGCGAGCGATCCCGCCCAGCCAGTCCTCCATTGTCTCGGCCGGCGTCGCACATGCGAACGTGTAACTCGATGCGCCCATAGCCGCTACGAAGATGTGCGCGCGGCGTCCAGTCGTCAGTGGCAACGTGGGGCCGGCGAAGTCGACAAACAGCTTCTCGCCGGCGCGATGAATCTGACGCATCGAGCGCTTCAGGCGTTTTGTGAACGCCTTGTAGTGCCCACAGAACTGCGTATAGCGGTAGGTCTGCCGGTCCGCGAACTCAGCCTGGTATTCCTCCCATAGCAACGTCAGCGTCATGCCCTTGCGACGCAGCTCCTGATGGATGCGTCCATAGTCGGGCTGGGCATAGGCTGCTGGCCCCGTGGGCTTGCCGAGCAGCCGCCGCTCGAGTTCGCCTTCATCCATATCGCAGGCGCTTGCCCAGTCCAGCCCGGCGGCACTGGCTAGTCCGATGTACTTCGTGACCACGCCCTTGGATATGCCCAGTGATGCGGCGATCCGATCGTGCGAGAAGCCGCCGTCGAATTTAAGTCGTAAAACGTCCTTGATCATGCGCATGTTCATCCGGTGCGCGGGCATCGTCTCTCCGGCCAAAGCCGGCGAGCATAGCCCGCGTGGTTGATGTCATGCGCAACGCCAATCCCGCCTTCCGGTCCGCTCGGTCACGTTTCCGAAATGATCGGTCACGTTGCCGAAATCGCCGGTCACCATCCCGAAACGGCCGGTCACGTTCGTCCGAAATACGCACCGTGCTCCCAGCAGAACGCCGTCTTGTGCGACTTCGCCTTACCGCCGTGGGCCGCGATGCGCGCGTACAGCTTTCGCTTCATCGTGCCGTAAAGGGCGGCCATCGCGTCGAGCGTCTGCATGTCGGACGAGGACAGGTATAGCCGGGTCTGCGCGGTCGCCTGCATCAGTCCGCCAGCGCCCGCAGGTTCTTTCGGCTGCGTGAACCGTACAGGCGCGAGGAAAACACCGTCAGGATCTCGACGAGGTCTTCCGTGAGCTGCTGCTCACGGCTTACGTCCGTGACCGTGTCCAGTACGACGACTTCGACGTGAAAGAATTCGCAGATACGGAAAAGCAGCTCGCTACCGAAACGCAGCAGCCGGTCTTTGGTGACCAGCACCAGGCGTGCAACGCGGCCACGGAGAATGTCACCCAGCAGCCGTTGCAGTCCCTTCTTGCGATAGTTCAGCCCGCTTCCGAGGTCAGCGATCACCTCGATATTCGCGATGCCCGCGTCAGCGCAGTGCCTTTCGAGTCTCGCGGACTGCGTTTTGAGTTGTTCCGCCTGGTCGTGTGAGGAAACACGGGCATAGCAGACCGTCTTGCCGGTTGCGGCAGGCCCGGTGCCGGCCAGGGTCTGCACAGTATCGTGCTGGTACCGCCGATGCCCGCCGATAGTCTGGCAAGACGGCGTCAATAGTCCCTGCCGAAGCCAGCGCCGCAGTGTACTTGCCGCTACGCCCAGTTCAGCCGCAGTCTCGCCAATCGATAACAGTCGCATGAGATATCCCCCTGATATCTCATAAAGCGAACGTTTTTAAACGGGCAATGATCAGGTTTGCGTGGATTCGGCGGTTACTGTTCGAAACCCCGTCAGCCCCCCGTGACGCGGCAGACATAAGAGCCAGATGCGGCGTTTGTCGCAAACTTGTGCTCCACTTAGGCGAGCAATGCTGGCACCTGCTTCGGCAGACGTACGCTGTTTAGCCCACAGGGCTCTCGGGTCCGCTCTACGCAAAATCCCGCTAACTGCTCGCCGGCAAAGTACTTCCGGGCAGGAATGAAAGCGATTCTGGTTGACCCGGCCCTATACGTCTACCATCGGTGCGATGGAATACGCATCGCGATGGGCCCCGAGTGTGCAACCTTATACGTGAGTCTATACATGAATACCAGAGGTGCGTTGAGTATTGGGCGGACGCCCAATAGAATCGTACGGTGCTTGCTGCATATTGAGCGAGCACAAGACTTTCGCTGTTCGATCGACATGTGCCAATACATTTCTATCGTTATAGTTGGCGCCCGTTTTATCGGTCAACAACCCGCCCCTATATTCAAACGCGCTATCTCGATAACCGAACTCAAAAGGAAAAGCAAATGGCTACAGGTACTGTGAAGTGGTTCAATGACGCAAAAGGTTTTGGCTTCATCAAACCCGATGATGGCAGCGAAGACATTTTTGCACATTTCTCCGAGATTCGATCGACCGGATACAAGTCACTCCGCGAGAATCAAAAAGTGTCCTTCGAGATCGGTGTGGGTCCAAAAGGCAAGCAGGCAGCGAATATCCGGACTTCGTGAATTGCGAGGCTAGTTCCGGATCTACCGCGCCAGCCAAATTTCGCGTCCGTGGTCCGGCGATCCGTAAGCATGGTGCCGGGGCGGCAACGCAACTACTGCTGCAAGCCGGCCGTCCTGGCTACGAGCATCTTCACTGCAGCATTGATGAGGCGATGATGACACAAACCACATCCGGTACGGGCGCATCGCTTGCCGCTCAGAGGGCCACCGTCGATTTGGACGTCGGCTACCACGGCCATCGATTCTGCTACTCGAAGCGCGATGCGAAGGCCTATCCACACCAGCTAGCCCGGCTGCGCGTGCGCGTTGCTCAAGCGACGTACGAACAGTCCCTTTCTAGCGGCAATGCCGAAGACGGTCAACGATGTTGTCAAGACCGCCGCTAACAATCGGGATCGTCAGACCAGCCCCGAGCCATACAAGATGACCTGGTCGGACGATCGTTTCTTGTCCCTACAGTGCGTTTCGTTAAATGGATACAATTCGCGCGATGCAACAAGGAGAGGACGATATGGGCACGAAAGCAACATTCCAGCATCTTGATTCCCCCGATGATTGGATCCGCGCCTTTGACGTGATGAAGGAATTGCGGCCGCATCTGACGGACCCCAAAGCCTTCTGTGAGCAATTGCGCCGGCAGCACGAAGAGAACTATCGCCTGCTCGCTGCGTGCGGTGCGGACGGGACAATCCTCGGTCTAGCCGGATATCGCGCGCAAACAAATACCCTGTATGGGCGCTTCGTCTATCTCGACGACCTTGTCGTAACTTCTCCACTGCAACGCAGTGGCATCGGAGCGGATCTGCTCAACAAGGTTCGCGAGATTGCAGGTCAAGCGTGCTGCGCGCATTTTGTGCTTGACACGGGCTTGCACATGCCGCTCGCGCAACGTTTCTACTTCCGCAACGGCCTGCTGGCCAAAGGTATGCACTTCGTGGAATCACTCGCGCACGGCGGAACAGGTGGCGAACGATGAAAATTCTTTTCGTGAACGCCAGCCCGCACGGACAAATGAGCCACGGCTATCGTCTCGCCGTTGAGATGATTCGCTCGCTGGGTAGGAATATGCCTAGCGCCCTGGTGAAGCGTGATCTTGTTTCGGCACCTTTGCCGCCGATCACACAGGACTATGCAAAAGCCATCACGTCACGTGAACCTGATGTAAGCCGGTTCGACGTATCCGAGCAGCTCATTCGTGAGATTGAAATGACGGATGCGCTCATCATCAACACACCGATGCATAACTTCACGGTTCCGGCCGCGCTGAAGCTCTGGATTGACTACGTACTGCGTGTTCATCGCACCTTCGCCGTAACGCCGGAGGGAAAGGTCGGTCTGATGCGCGACCGGCCTACCTTCGTGATCGTCGGTTCCGGTAGCTTTCATAGCGGCGATCGGGCGTGGCAAGGCGATTTCCTCACCCCGTATGTACGTTACGCGCTTCAGTCCATCGGATTGAAAACCACTCATTTCGTGTTGCTGCAAGGACTCACGCATGGCGACGAGGCGGTAACCGACGCGCTCCGGCGAGCGCGAGAAGAAATCGCACAACACCCGCTCTTCGCCCACCGCGATACCGTTGTCAGCTAGCGCCGCATACGCGTCGTAGCATTCCGTGGCATGGGTGCGCCGCCATCGCGTTCAGTGGCCGCCAGCGATAGGAAGCTGAGAAGCGAGCCGTGCTCCGGTGCGCCTTGTACGCCCTCACCTGCCACACCCAGTACCCTCATCATCGAACGTGCGAGCGGCGATCATTCAAGTCATCGACGACAACCCTTCTCGTCCGCGCTTAGAAATGCGTCCAAATGCGCGCCATCCGTCGACGAAAAGCATAGGCGCTGATCCCGAGTCGCACACGGAGTTCCGACCGAGGCCGACCGCACGGTAGTCGACATTCAAGCTGTTAGATAGCGGCGCGCAAAACCGGCCGACATTCCTGGCGACTACCTCCCTCATCGTGGCGCAACGAAAGGCTGTTGTCATTGGATGCGCTACCTTCGGCAGTCCGCCTTCAAAAACCTTTGTGAGCTATCTCGGACTCGAGATCGGAGCTTCCTATGAAGCGCCATCTTTCGAAAGAGCGTTCTGATATTCCGTTGCCGATGTAAGAGTACGAAGCCTTGCCCAACAGCCGTCTCACCAATGGTTGACGTCCTCCCGGCAATCGGCCTTGGGGATTCCTTCTGCAAGAAGACGATGTCCCGCCGCGAGAATGTTCACAGCCGCGTTGATGCCGCGATGATGATTTGCGCCGCGTTCTCGCCACTCTCTTCTTCCCAGACCTTCCTGGCCCTTCGGCCCAGTGCGGCTGTTACAGCAGCTGCAGGTCTGGGTCGAATGTTCATCGACCTCATCGAACCATGCGCCGGCGTGACTGCAGCACGGTCCGGAACTGACCCCGGTTCGCGTTGAGCACGGATTTCGTCATCCGCGTCCTCGCGAGCGCCGAAGCGTTCCCGTTGCCGATGAAGATTGCGCCGTACTCCTTCATGAACGCCGTGGAAAGCTTGTGCGACTGGTCTGTCCGGGAATTCTTGATTTCCGCATGGAGCGCGCGTACACGTGCCTTCTTGCGGCCGTGCGCTTTGCGGTTTCGCGAGCAGATACGTCCCGTTGCAACGGCTTCTAAGCGTCTTGGTCAGGTCGTGCAGACCAACCGTCACCGCCGAAAACCCTCACCGGCAGTTCCCATCGTCTCTCGTCGAGATCTCCGCGGTGGATATACGGATGTATCGCTTCCGATACTTCGTTCAGGTTGAATATATAGCGATTTGAACATTTAATAGCGGGGCCGGAAAACTTCGCGCCGTATTTCCTGCACCTGAATCGGTTAAGTGACTGCGACTGATGCGGCCACCGTTTGGTTTCATTTTTTTATCTTGCAAGGTGTCCCTTATGGACTTTCGCATCGACCGCCGCAACTGGGCAGCATCACCGGAAGTCGCTCTATCGATAGCGCCTCGGCCCGGCGTCCAACATCTTTCGGGCCACTCCAAGCGGAAGCGACTTGGCGCCGATACCCGATCCTTCGGCCCCAAAAGTGACGGCGCGGTGGCTGGCAAAAACCAGACTTCCCGACTGCGTCATGCCGCTCGCTTCGCGCATTGAAATTACAGCTCTGACAGCTAAATCTGACGATATTGGTATCGTACGCGATTGTGCACCTGGCGAACGTCAGACAGGTCGAAGAGATGCTTGCCGTATCCGAATCGGTCGGCGGCCCCTGCCACAATAGCCGGCTTAGCGTCGCAAAAGAGCGATTCACGTGGCACCTACAGATTGATAGCGTTTCCGTGAGCTTATCCACGTTCGAGCCGACAAAAACCTCCAACTTCATTAAACCATGGAGCAATCTATGCGTTATTCTGCACTCGGGTCTCTCACCTCACCGAAGACAAAACAACGTGATAACAACCCTACCATCCGGCCCAAGCTTCGATGGCTGATGATGTCAGGTAACGCGCATCTTCTCTCCTCGAAGCGGATCTCTACAAGTATCGAAGAGCAGAGTGAGAATGTATGGAGAAGCACGATCGATGCTCTCGAGAAAGCAGGAATGACAGTGCACGATATCGTTAAAGTGACGCAGTATCTCAAACTTGAAGAACATATACCCTTATACTCGGCGATTCGAGATAAATATCTTGAAGGCGCGATGCCGGCGTCGACGCTCTTGGTAGTGCCTCACCTTGATCCATCGAGCAGGTTAGTTGATGTCGAAATTATCGCTGCGAAAGATGATCTAGAGTTTTCGACGAAGCAGTGAACATTTAGCTGTTGAGTAGTTTCGTTACCAGCTCATTGCATAGCCTATCTCAATGATCTGATAACTTCCCTACGTCCAGCTCACTTTGTCCCGCCCAAACAGAAGCGGATTCATGGCCTAAGCTATCGGCTACTGACGATGACCTTGGTGACCCGTCAAGACTGAGCCTGAAATCAACGCCACTGCGTCGACATCCATATCGAAAAAGCAGGTGCGTCTTATGACACGGCGGAGACACCAAACACATAGCTTGAAGTTCGCGAACCCTGATCACAAGCACGACAAGCCGGAACTTCGAGGTAAAGCAAAGCTTTTCCCCCAGCAGATCCGCTACCACGTGGTATTGTCCACCGCAATGCGATGGGGCCCCGTCATCGCGGACATCAAAGCAGCGGCGAACATTTCACGGTGAAATGTCGCCGTCGAAAAGGATCCCGCCACTCACGATACCCGTAGGCCAGGCGGGAAGAATCTCAAGATGGTTTTTTAGCGATTACGGTAGGGAACATGCACCCCCGGTCATTCACAAAAGTGACATCTCTGAAACCGACCCGCTCCAGCTGTTCACGGGTTTGTGAATGAGTGCGGAACGAACTCCATTTAACCTCGATTATTTGCACAAATAGCAACTGTTGCAGTGCAAGCAAGGTCGGCGTGGTCGCATTCATGTCCCATGGCGATTCATTGGACAGCGTTGGCGGCGGTGTCAAAAAACTCGTAATAAGTTGACCACCTGGCTTAAGCGCGTTGAAGAACTTAAGATACAGGCTGACCACTCGCTCGTTATCCGGTTCATATATATTTAGACCATTACTCGTCAGTATGTCTACATTGGCATTAAGGTCCATCTCCCACGCGTCAGCATGGTGCAACTGTACCTGCCGAGCAAGACCGCGTTCATTGGCTAGTTGGTATGCTCCGTCGAGCGCATTCTTGTCGAGATCAAGGCCTAGCAACCTCACATCGGCATAGGTCTCATAATCGAGCAACAAAAGGTCCCCCATCCATCCGCAGGGCACAGACGCAAGCACAAATCCCGGTTTGAGCCTCGCCTGCAATTCTCGACGAAAGATCTTGAAGCGCTCGCGAGTGGCAAGTACCGCCGGAAGCCGTTCAAAAATCAGGTACTCGAGCTCGGACACCATACCCTGCCGCAAGGAGTCGGTCTCGTGGATTACGAGTCGGTGTGTCCAGTATGCATCGAGTCCGCGGTTGACCAGCAGGAACCTGCCCAATTCAAACCCGGACAACCGATCAACGAGCCCGAGTTGATGCTCGAGAGTCGCTGCTGGAACATTCCCGTCCCCGCAGAGTCGAGCTTTTACTGCCTCGACCACTCGCTGGCTCGTGGGGTCGGCCTGAACATTGTGAGAAATTAGTCGAGAGGAGTCTGTCACTGGGCTACGTTTTACGTGGTTGGTCATGAAGGTAATCATAGCCCGCAGACCGTCAATTCCCAAGCCTTGCCAAGCGTGTCAGTCTCAGTAACGACCGAACAATCGGCACTATGAGCCAAACCAAATCCGTCACGAGCTACTGTTCCAGGTTTGGTACGACGTCAAGCCCGCCTGTAGGCCATCCGATCAAACGATTCTCCGGCGCGAAACCGCTCCAACCGGTGACCGGCTTCGATGATTGCCGCCAGTGGCGCGCGACGCATTTGATAATCGTATGTCGCGACAATGATAGCGAAATGCTGGAATTCTTCTTCCTCAAGCATCCATAAGTCGGAATGTCGACCTCGATTGAATGCCGCGAAGAGAATGCTTTCGGCTTCCTTCAATTGTTCGAACGTTGCATCGCCATAGCCGGCTTCGATGAGCAGCCCAGTCACGATCGTGACTTGGCATAGCGTACGCGCGGCATCGAGATTGCCCCTTTTTCGTCGCATGGCATCGAGTGCGACGTGCACTTGCAAACTCACACGGTCCGCTTCGGCACGAGCTATAGGTAACAATACTGCCTTACTTCGGCGCACCTGCGCAGCCTGGGCGGTTCTTTCAAATGCAGTCGTTCTGGTCATCACATGAATAAAGCATGGTTCAAAAAAAGCGTCGCAGCCGAATACTACACCGCTACATGTCGGAATATACAGCGTCCAGTCGTCATCAGCCGTCCGTGACGTATCGACGCTCAGAAGACGCGTGGCGACATCCATGCTCGAGTTCCATTCGAGCACCGCGACGTCGAGGTGTTGCGGAAGGAATCCCGGTCCTTTTCCGTGAGAATGCGACAGTCGAAGGTGGGACCCAAGGAGCGCGAAAACTGGTGACGAAGCACGACGTTTTCCTTGAGTGCAGACTGGAGAACCGAATCGTCTCACCGCATATACGGTGGTTTGCTTTGCACGCTTGCCAACGATAGAGGCTACCGATGCACAATCCCGAAGTCCAGGTAGCGCAATCGCGAGGATATCGCTTCAATACCTAAGTATGTTTTCATTTCCTTCGGGAACGTCTTAGAGTACAGCAGAAACCATCGACCTCTCAAATGAGGCCAGCAGAAAATACGTGGCGTGGCCACTATGAATTGGTGCAAGAAGACACATGACGCAATCGCACGACATACTCGTTAGCAGTCGACAGGCACCCTCGGCCACGTCTTCCTTGATGGTTTGCGATACTGCAGAACGGGCTATGAAAGGATGATATGCGCCGCTATGCACCGTGAACCAAAGTCGGTGAGCCCGCGCTCGGTTACGAATACCGTTGTACTCTTAGCGCATCGAAAGATTGGCCCGCCTCCCAACGAACGCAATATCCCGCCAGCGCCTTCGCGCCTTATTTGATTGATCCACATGCACGCCTCCTCCACATCTTCGATTTCCCATTCGCGAATGAGCGCGCCGGAATTGCGCGCGACGCTCTCGCTCGCCGCGATCTTTGCCCTGCGCATGTTGGGCCTGTTCATGATCATGCCCGTCTTTTCGATATACGCGAAAAGCATCGCCGGTGGCGACAATGCACTGCTCGTAGGCATCGCTCTCGGCGCCTACGGCGTCACACAGTCGCTGCTGTACATTTTCTATGGCTGGCTTTCTGACAAGTTGGGACGAAAGCCCGTGATCATCACAGGCCTGGTGATCTTTGCTATCGGCAGCTTCGTTGCGAGCTTCGCGCACGACATCACGTGGATCATCGCCGGCCGGATAATTCAAGGCATGGGTGCGATTTCCTCCGCAGTGCTAGCATTCATCGCCGACCTCACCTCCGAAGCCCACCGCACCAAGGCCATGGCTATGGTTGGCGGCTCGATCGGCTTGTCATTCGCCGTGGCGATCGTCGGCGCACCCATCGTGTTCCACTGGCTAGGTATGGGCGGCCTCTTCGCGCTCGTCGGTACATTCTCAATTCTTGCGGTAGCCGTCGTGCTATGGATCGTGCCAGATGCGCCCAAGCCTGTGCATGTGAGGGCGCCGTTCGCAGAAGTACTGCGCAATAAAGAGTTGCTGCGTCTTAACTTCGGCGTGCTCGTGCTTCATGCCACGCAGACCGCGCTCTTTCTGGTCGTCCCGCGCCTGCTCATGGACTCGGGCCTCCCCGTTGCGTCGCACTGGCAGAGCTATCTGCCGGCTATGGGCCTTTCGTTTGTCCTGATGGTGCCCGCTATCATTGCCGCCGAAAAGCGACACATGATGAAGTCGGTGGTCGTCTCAGCTATTGGACTCGTCCTCATTGGCCAGTTTATGCTCGGCTTGCTCGCGCATACCACAGTGGTCGTGACAACGCTGTTGTTCGTGTATTTCCTTGGTTTCAACATCCTCGAAGCCGTGCAGCCATCGCTGGTATCAAAGCTCGCGCCCGGCAACCGCAAAGGGGCAGCAACGGGCGTCTACAACACCACTCAGTCGATCGGCCTTGCGCTCGGCGGCGTGTTGGGCGGATGGCTACTCAAACATATAGGTGCCAGTGCGGTGTTCTACGCGTGCTCGGTTCTTGTCCTCTGCTGGCTCCTCGTCGCTTTCAACATGAAGGCGTCAGCACAGCACAAAACCTGACTGTTGCGTCGGCCGCGGATGGGAAATAACGTCAGTGTCGGCCGTATCAACTGAAAAGTCCGTTTAGGAAGCGTCTCTACTTCGCCAAATCGCGGGCGCGAGCAATGTCTTTGGCGATCGAGGCGCGGCTCATGTCTCCCTCAGGCAGAGTCGCCGCGAGACGTTCCCAGTAGCCAACCGCATCACTGTATCGACCCGCTTGAAATGCGGCCATGCCTGCTAACCTTAGGCTTACTTCCTCTCGCGGGTTGCTCGTGAGCGCCTCGTTGACGAGTGCTTGCAATTTGGCAGTCCATTGACGCTCGCCCGCGAAATATTCGGCCTCGGCCCAGTGACCCAGCACGTCCGGCGGCCGCCCTCCTATCGCAGCTGCACGCTCGTACGCCCGGGCTGCTTCCGACATCCGTCCTTGTGCCATGTAGGCGCGGCCCAACGATGACCAACCATCGGCCGAGTCCGACGTAGCGGCTAGTGATACGGCCTCCTGGCGCATCGCGATTTTCTCGATATTCTGCGCGACGGAGCGTAGGCGAGTGAGCTTAAGTTGGTCAAGCGAGCCCCAGTGCAGGTACAGCGCCAGCGCCAGCAACGGCGTTGATAGCGCTGCTGCAAGCGGAATAGTTCGGCCTAGGGGGAAATCAACGGCATGCTCCGCAGTTTGCGTGTCGTCCAGCAGTTCACGTGCAGCCTCGACGCGCCCGAGATCGAGCTGTGCCGTGTCGCGCGCGCCGACGCGGTGCTGCTCTTCCAGTTCGCGCAGACGTTCGCGGTAGAGCTCGACATTCGTACGGGTGCGATCGGCATCAACGGGCGTGCGCCAGAGGCCCAACTGGGGCACCAGGACGAAGCCTAGCGCTGCTGCGAACAACAGTCCTGCGTAAAGCCAGAAAGCGATCATATATCTTGTCCAATGGATGGGTCCGTGGCTCCAAGCAGGCCCGCTAAGCGACGCTGCTCTCCGTCCGA
Organism: Paraburkholderia azotifigens; assembly: GCF_007995085.1. Classification (GTDB taxonomy): domain Bacteria; phylum Pseudomonadota; class Gammaproteobacteria; order Burkholderiales; family Burkholderiaceae; genus Paraburkholderia; species Paraburkholderia azotifigens. The sequence goes on along the minus strand of NZ_VOQS01000005.1, from coordinate 2,639,957 downwards.
CAGAGGACTTGCTACTGTGTGGGGTGGTCGACGCCGGCGTGCGACGATCACGGCGACGACCGCAACTCCAGCTATTAACAATCCTGCAGGGCCAACCCAAAGGAGCGCCGTGCGGCTGGAAAGCGGTGGGTCGTACAACACGAAATCTCCGTAGCGCGCGACCATGAAGTCAATGATTTGGCTGTCGCTTCGGCCTTCGCGCAGCATGCGATAAATCTGACCGCGCAAATCATTGGCGATCGGTGAATCCGACTCCCCGATGCTCTGGTTCCGACACTTCGGGCAACGCAGCTCGACGGCCAGTTCGTGATAGCGTTCGCGCAGGCTGTCGCTAGGGAAGTCACGGGGATCGATTGCGGCGTAGCTGCCGCTGAGCATGCCTAGCGCTAGCGTAAGCACAGCGAAAACACGCTTCATGGTGCGGCCTCCTGCAACAGCTCGGAATAAACCGGGGCGAGCTTATTCCGCCAAACGTCTTCGTCGATTATTCCAACATACTTGTCGCGGATGACACCTTTAGCGTCGATGACAAACGTCTCGGGTGCGCCGTAAACGCCGAGGTCGACACCTAAGGACCCAGCACTGTCCTCAATGTCCAACAGATACGGATTGTCCGACTTACCCAGCCAGCGTAGCGCCGCAGACCGGTCGTCCTTGTAATTGACACCGTAGATGACTACGCCTCGAGAGGCCAGTCTTGTCAACACCTGGTGCTCCTGCCGGCAGGATGAGCACCATGAGGCCCAGATGTTAACCAACGCCGGTCTTCTTACAATGTCCTTGCGTGTCAGGATGCGCGACGGCTGGTCGAGAGCCGACAGGGCGAAATCGGGAAAATGTTTTCCGATTAGGGCGGATGGCACCTTGGTCGGGTCGAGGAACAGACCGCGATACAGAAGACCCGCGATGAGCAGAAATACTGCCAATGGCAATAACAACGGCAACCGTTTCATGTTCGCGCTCCGCGAATGCGTCTCTCCTGAGCCAATCTGGTCGATCTGGCGCGATAGCGCCGGTCTGTCGCCGCTAGGGAGCCGCCCAACGCCATCAGTAGCACACCCACCCAGATCCAGCGAACGAAAGGTTTGATCTGCACCCGGACCGCCCAGGCGCCGTCGGCCAGCGGTTCTCCCAGAGCTACGAACAGGTCTCTGGTGAAACCCGCCTCGATAGCGGCCTCGGTCATGGGAGTCCGTTGGACCTGGTAGACGCGTTTTTCCGGATGCAGAATTGCAACCTCACGCCCGTCTCGAAGGACCCGTACACTGCCGCGATCGGCAACATAATTCGGCCCCTGAATCCGTGTGGTGCCGTTGAATATAAAATCGTAGCCCCCGACTTCGATGGCTTTGCCTGGCGTCATGCGCAAATCCCGGTCAACGCTGCAGACACTTGTCAGCACGACGCCCAAAGCACAGACGGCGAAGCCAAGGTGGGCCAGTTGCATCGCCCAATAGCTACGGCCGAGCGTTGGCAGGCCCATGAGCAATCCTTTGTTACGCGTTTTGTCCAGCACATCACGTACGCCTGCGAATACGATCCCCGCAGCGAGGAAGCCGCTCGCAGCCACGGCCCAACGTGACCGGGTCTGCAAGGTAGCCGCGACCAACGCGAGCATCAGGCTGGCCGCCAGCACAGGGATAAGCATTCGCGCGAGCCTGCGCACTGGCGTGGCTTTCCAGCGCGTGAACAAGCCAACCGCAGCCGTCGCCATCAGCAGCGCCATCAGCGGCACGAACATGGCATTGAAGTAAGGCGGCCCAACTGACAGCTTCGTGCCGGTAAGTGCGTCGAGAACCATCGGGTAGAGCGTGCCGAGCAGGATCGCGGCCGCCGCCACCGACAGCAGCAGATTGTTGACCAGCAGCAGCGTCTCACGTGACCAGATTCCGAAGCCTCCATGGCTCTTGACCACTGGCGCGCGAAGAGCAAACAACGCAAGCGACCCGCCAACCACGCCCAGGAGAAACGCGAGCACGAAGACGCCGCGCGCCGGGTCGGTGGCGAAAGCGTGCACGGAGGTCAATACGCCCGACCGGACCAGGAAGGTGCCTAGCAAGCTGAGCGAGAAAGCGCCGATCGCCAGTAGCACAGTCCAGCTCTTGAATACGCCGCGTTTCTCAGTAGCTGCCAGGGAGTGGATCAGGGCAGCGCCCACCAGCCAGGGCATCAATGACGCGTTTTCGACAGGATCCCAGAACCACCAACCACCCCACCCCAGCTCAGAGTAAGCCCACCATGACCCGACGGCGATGCCCACGCCGAGAAACGCCCACGCCACGTTTGTCCAGGGGCGAGACCAGCGTGCCCAAGCGGCGTCGAGCTTGCCATCCAGCAAGGCAGCGATGGCGAATGCGAAGGCGACCGAGAAGCCAACGTAGCCCATGTACAATATGGGAGGATGAACGATTAGGCCGACGTCCTGTAACACAGGATTGAGGTCCCGGCCATCGACTGGGACATTGGTTAGCAAGCGCGCAAACGGGTTGGAGGTGCCGATCAGAAAAAGCAGAAAACCAGTGCTTATCATGCCCATCACAGCCAGGACTCGCGCCAGCATCGCCTCCGGTAGTTGGCGCGCGCCGATCGAGACCGCAGTTGTCCATGCGGCCAGTATCAAAGCCCATAGGAGCAACGAGCCTTCATGCGCCCCCCAGATTCCACTGACCTTGTAATACCAGGGCAGCGCACTGTTGGAGTTTTCCGCAACATACGCAACCGAGAAATCGTTCGTCAGGAATGCGTGCATCAGGCACGCGAAGCTGAAAATCAAGAACGTGAACTGTCCCCACGCGGCCGGCTTCGCCAGGGCCATCCAGCGTTGATCGCCCCGCCAGGCACCAGCTAATGGGACGCTTGCTTGAACCATTGCGAGACACAGCGCCAAGATCAGGGCTAATAGTCCGAGTTCCGGGATCATCGATACGACTCCTGTTTGCCGCGCCCAAGCTGGCCTCTCGCACCGAATTTCTTCAGCGCGCCCATCGCTTCAGGTGGCATGTATTTCTCATCATGCTTGGCAAGCACTTCATCAGCGTGCAGTGCGCCGTCGGGCTCTATGTGACCCGTGGCGACAATGCCTTGGCCCTCTCGGAAAAGGTCAGGCACAATGCCCTCGTAGCGCACGAGGACGCTGCTCTCCCCGTCCGTCACGACAAATCGCAGTGCCAGAGAACCCGGCGTGCGTTGCAACGAACCCGGCTCTACCAGCCCACCCGCGCGAATGCGTGTGCCGCGCGGTGCCTCACCAGCCACGATCTGAGTCGGCGTGTAAAACAGATTGATGTTTTGCCGCAACGCCGCCATTGCCAACGCAGCGGCCGCGCTTGCGCCACATAGCAGCGCCAGCATCCAATACAGTCGCTTTTTGCGTGCGGGAGTCATTTCCAAACCTCCCGGCGTCGGCTTCGCGCGAGTTTATTCAAGTACCGACGCCGTGCCAGCAAGGGCAACATCACATTCAATGCCAATAGAGCAACGCACAAGCCGTAGCCGCTCCAGACGTAGGCACCGTGTCCACCCATGGCGAGAAAATCAGCGAACGACGCGAATGCGATCATGTCCGACTCTCCAGAAGCCGGGCGACCTCAGCGTCAGCCCAACGGCTGCCGGTTTCGCGCTCCAGCACTTCCAGGCGCATGCGCGCGAACAGAACAGCTCCGAAGAAGCAATAGAACCCCAGCACGGTCAATGCCAATGGCAGCCACATCTGCGCCGGCATGGCCGGCGCGTGCGTAAGCGAGAAGCTTGCGGGCTGGTGCAGAGTGTTCCACCATTCGACCGAATACTTGATGATAGGGATGTTGACAACGCCGACCAGGGATAACACCGCGCAGGCGCGCGCGGCATTATCGCGATTGGTGATCGCCTGGCCCAACGCGATGACACCTAGATACAGGAACAGCAGGATGAGCATCGAAGTCAGGCGTGCGTCCCATACCCAGTAAGTGCCCCATGTGGGCTTGCCCCAGATCGCCCCAGTACCCAGCGCGATGCATGTCATCCAGGCACCGATGGGCGCCGCCTGCTGCAGCGCGACGTCCGCCAGCTTTATTTTCCAGATCGCCCCAATGACCCCGGCAGTCGCCAACATGACGTAGATTGATTGAGCAAGTAGAGCAGCCGGCACGTGGATGTACATAATGCGAAAGCTGTCGCCCTGCTGATAGTCTGCGGGCGCGAATGCCAGTCCCCATGACAGGCCGATCACAAGCAAAAGTGCGCTCGCCGACGCGAGCCATGGCAGACACCTTCCACTCATGGAGTAGAACAGCTTTGGCGAGCCCCATTTGTGTAGCCAGGTCCAGTTCATTCGAGTTGCTCTTGAGCGGTCGTCGGGTCGGCACCACGGATGGGGCTTCATTCGGCGAAACTGATGGAAAGCGCCGCGGCAATCGCAAACGGCGCCAAAGTCATTGCCAGCGCGGTAAGGCACGACAACCACAGCATGTATCCCGCAACAGGCAGGCCCTGCAACGCGGCTTGCAGAGCACCGCTACCCAGGATCAGCACCGGGGCATACAGCGGCAGAATTAGCAGCCCCAGTAACAACCCGCCTCGACGCAAACCAACCGTGAGCGCGGCGCCGACTGCACCGAGCAAAATGAGCACAGGCGTCCCCAGCAACAAGGAAAGCAGCAGCGCGCCAAAGCAGTGGGCCGGCAGGCCGAGCATGAAGGCAAGGAGAGGGGCCACCACCACCATAGCCAGACCGCTGCAAATCCAGTGCGCGGTTACTTTGACCAGTACCAGCACGAGCATCGAGTGTGATGAAAGCATCCATTGCTCCAGCGAGCCATCGTCGAAATCGGCACGGAACAGGCCGTCTAGCGAAAGCAGCATGGCCAGCAACGCCGCGACCCACACTAGCCCTGGCGCGGCTTGTTGCAGAAACTGTGATTGCGTCCCCAGCGCGAGCGGAAACAGCGCGACGACAACGGAGAAAAAAGCTAAAGGGTTAACAACGTCCCCTGGTTGGCGACATAACAGACGCAACTCGCGGTTAAGCAAGGAAACCACGCCCATGGTCACGTTGCGTACTGCCCAAGATCAAGGACAGCGTAAGCTCGCGCCCGTTGGGTCAGTTCGTGGTGCGTGGTCAGCACCACCGCACCGCCGCGCTCACAATGCAATGCCAGGTGCGCTTCAAGTTGGGCTGTGCCTGCCCTATCCAGCGCCGTGAACGGTTCATCCAGTAGCCACAGCATTGGCGCACTGGGCAGATACAAGCGCGCCAATGCGACGCGACGCTGCTGGCCCGCCGACAGGGCATGGCAACGCGTGTCCTCAAAGCCGCGCAGGCCAACCGCGACAATCGCTCGCTCTACGGCGGCGATCGCATCGCGCCCGTGCAATGCTCCTAGCCATGACAGGTTTTCCTCAACGGTCAAGAGTGCCTTCACACCGGGGGCATGCCCTATCCATAGCAGCCGAGAAGCGAGGGCTCCGCGCTGTTGGGCAAGGGCTTGGCCGAACAGCTCGACCCGCCCCTCAGCCGGCTGCGCCAACCCGCATAGCAGACGCAGCAGGCTGCTTTTTCCACTGCCATTGGGACCTATTATGCGCAACATGTCACCGGCCGCGAGGCCGAAGCTGACGTCGTTGAACAACCGACGCTGGTTTCGTTCGCAACCGAGACGCACCGCGTTGAGCACCCGGTCCGCAGTGCGAAAACTGCCATCCGGCCAGACGCAAAGTTCTTGCATGACGGAATGCACCTAGGACTGGGTAACCGCACCAGCATGGGTATGAATTGTCGCGAAATCGTCGACTGTCTCGCTCTTCGGAAGAACCCAGTTTTGACGAGGAAAGTGACAGGTATACCCTCCGGGATGCTTCTCAAGATAGTCCTGATGCTCCGGCTCAGCTTCCCAGAAGTCTCCGACGGGCTCAAGCTCAGTGACAACGCAGCCGGGCCACCGGCCTGATGCTTCCACGTCGGCAATGGCCTCGAGTGCCACCTTTTTCTGCTCGTCGGTCGTATAGAAAATCGCCGAACGGTAGCTTGTCCCCACATCGTTACCTTGACGGTCCAGTGTTGTCGGATCGTGGATTTGAAAGAAGTACTCGAGAATGCGCCTGTAGCTTGTCTGCGTTGTATCGAAGACTATCTCGATCCCCTCCGCATGAGTGCCATGATTGCGGTAGGTCGCGTTCAAAATGTCGCCCCCGGTATAACCGACACGAGTCGAAACAACACCGGGAAGCTTGCGGATCAGGTCCTGCATTCCCCAGAAACATCCCCCAGCAAGTACAGCACGCTGATGCATATTAGACCTCCCTGATCTGATGAATATATCGTTATGGTGCTCGCTCTACGTGTCGTCGCTATTTGACGACTTAACGGCGGAGCGCCACTTAACTGGTAGCGCAGCTCTCTACCTAGACACTTGGGGACAACACCCGGGGCATAACTTTAGCCACGGATTGGATTGACTCGGTCTGTCGATCCCGAGTGACAAGTCAAAACCGTCGTGTGGCGCGAATGTTATTTCCGAGAGACCGCACCGTCCGTTCCTGTCTTCGAGGCGACGCATGGCGAATATGCCGTCGTTCGAACGCGAACGCCTCCTGGATCTTCGACACCGCAGTCATGAGACTCGGAACGCGTTACCGTTGGCAGTCGAGCTGCATGCATCGCTCATGTACTGCGTTTTGGCTGGACTGACCGCAGCAACGCACTCGGGCGAGCAGTAACTAGTCACGTGAATCGGTTACCGCGCTTTACCGGCTTCTTACTGCCGAATGCGGATAATCGTCTTCCCTTCACGTCGTTTGGTCGGGTTCAAGGCCGCGATGGCATTGTCGAGGGTCGAGATCCCGCCAATGTTGGTCCGTAGTCGTCCGCCCCGCACCCGCTGCACAATCTCGCACAATTGGGCGCGGTCGGACTCGACAACAAAATCGATCGCACGCCCGTTATAAGGACGAGCCTCGGACGGCCCGACAACGGACACGAGTGTCCCTCCAGCTCGAACCAGGCCTGCGGATCGTTTCCCGATGTCGCCACCGATGACATCGAACACAAGATCAACTCCGCCGACATCCTCAAGCGTATCGTTATCGAGGTCGACAAACTCTTGCGAGCCAAAGTCGATCGCCTTCTGACGGTCCGCGGCCCGCCCTGTGCCAATGACATACGCGCCGGCCTCTCGCGCGAGTTGCGTCACCATGGTGCCGACCGCCCCGGCGGCACCGTGAGCGAGCACGCGCTGCCCTGCCTGGAGGCGCCCATGTTGAAACAACCCTTGCCACGCGGTCAGCCCTGAGATGGGCAGGCTAGCGCCATCTGCAAAATCGACATCCCCGGGCAGCGGTGCCAGGTTGCGCGCCTCAATCGCCACATACTCCGCCAAGGTTCCGTCCCGGTACCAGTCGGCGAGCCCAAACACTCTCTGGCCCACAGACAGACCCGTCGTTCCGTACCCGAGGGCGGTCACCACTCCGGCGAGCTCATGGCCAAGGATCGACGGTTTTCGGTCATGGTCGCTCCGATCGGTCCACGTCGAAGGCCATGCTATTTCGGTGGGGACGAACCCGGATGCATGGATCCGAACAACAACGTCGTTTATGCCTGCCGACGGCTCCGGCCGCTCGACAAGCTTCAATCCTGCCAATCCTGCTGTCTGATCGGCCGCTACAATCGCCTTCATGTGCATTCTCTCCATGTTGCGTGCTTCTTCACTGGAACCGTTGCAGTGACGGCTGCGTATAGCTCACGGACGAATTCGGATGATCGTTTTTCCGTTGGTCTTTTCGGTCGGGCTGAGCGCAACAACGGCATCCTCAAGGGTAGAGACCATGCCGATATGCGTACGTAACCGTCCCTCACGCACGCGCCGGATGATTTCGCCAAGTTGGGTGCGATCAGATACGACAACAAAGTCGATCGCCAAGCCGTCAACGGGTCGCGCCTCGGCCGGCCCCGCAATTGTCACCAGCGTTCCTCCGGCTCGAGTTACACGAGCCGAATGCTTCCCGATTTCGCCACCGAACACATCGAAGACCAGATCCACTGCACCGACATCTTTCAGGACGTCGTTCTCAAGATCGATAAATTCTTGCGCGCCGAATTCAAGCGCCGTCTGACGGTGTTTAGCGCGTCCTGTGCCGATGACATAGGCGCCTGCCTCGCGTGCGAGCTGGGTTACCATCGAACCGACTGCACCGGCCGCTCCGTGTACAAGGATGCTTTGTCCTGCCTGAAGGCGACCGTGGTCGAATAGTCCCTGCCATGCGGTCAGGCCCGGCATTGCGACGCTTGCCCCCACCGTGAAGTCGACGTCGCCTGGCAGCGGCGCGAGGTTGCGCGCCTCGATCGCCACATACTCCGCCAACGTACCGCTGCGATACGAGTCCGTGAGGCCGAACACGCGCTGCCCCACCGAAAGTCCCCTCGTGCCGTAGCCGAGGGCGGTGACTACACCTGCCAACTCTTGTCCGGGAATTGATGGTGTCCGGTCACGACCCTGACGATCAGTCCACGTGGAGGGCCACGTCAACTCATCCCAAGTGAATCCCGACGCATGGACCTGAACTACTACGTCATTTATCCCTGCCTCCGGCTCCGGCCGCTCGGCGAGCTTCATGCCGGCCGTCCCGGCAGACTGGTCCGTCACAATGATTGCCTTCATGCGATTTATCTCCTCGGTTTTTGGCCGAAACGCAGTAGCGGCCGAAATCCGTTCGACGCCTCATTTCAGACGCCAGGGGAACTTTCAAAAGCAAAGGACAATCAGCACCGCGCCGTGATCCTCTGCTTTCCGAAAATGCTCAAGCTAGCGCAGCGGCTCGACAACCACCGAGACCGTGCCCACCTTAGCGACCGAGAGGCGGATAACCCGTCGTATATATCCAGTCTGATGCTTGCGCCGGTATGTGACATCCCTGGCAGTCTTTCTTATAGTCCGTGGATGTAGTTTTCTTTGGATCGGCTGCATCGAACCATGACCAGCCCCATCCGTCGCCCCAAAGCTTGTTTTCCGGAAAGCGACCGACATCATCTCTAACCATCACGAACCAGCCTGAAAGGGTGCCCGCACTGCTTACCGTGCCTGTCGTCATTGGATTCGTGTTCGTCTTGTACACTTCTTTGACCAGAACAGTGCCATCCTGAAAATGTCCGGTCTTGCGATATGCGGCGATGGTTCCCGGTGACGCATAGACCACGTGCAATTGCTTTGAGCCGGGGCCACTGTCCGCAGCGACTGCCCAACTGCCCAACATCTGATATGTGGTGCGGTAATCGGCGGGGACGTGCATATTCCCCTTGCCGTCGACAACAGCCGCTGTCGCCCCTTTGTACGGTAAACGCGTCTCCGTCTGCCCGTAGACGCTAGCAGCGACCGTGACGGACAAGCCTGCCAAGGCGACGCACAAGACACCTGCAATTCTCATGGCACTGCTCCTCGTGTGTTGATGAACACATATAGTTTCCTGCTGAAAGACGTAGAGGTGCAACGGCGCTTGAGTATGCAAGCAATATGCGTGAGTATGCCTCCAAGTTTGCACTCAGGTGGCGCAGGCCCACGCGAAGACTTCGAACAGTCAGCTCGCAACGGACCCAGACTGCGACGCACAGCAAACTTTTCGCCGAAAGCAATGATTCTCTGAAAGTGCCACGCCACGTCAAAAGATGCTCACGTATCTACCGCGTATACCGAAGGATGCAGCGTTTCCGTTTTGACATCATTTAAGATGATGGAAACCCATGAGTTGCGTCGAAACGCTTGCATGTGGCATGCTGGTCATCGAGACAAACGAAAATGGTCACGGATATAATTTTCGGCCAGTTAATGCGCGGCAGTCTTTCGTGACGGGCTGATGCACTGCATCGCAAGATTGCGCCCCTTGCTTTTCACCGGGGTCTTTCCCGCCGCCCCCACTCTGGGTGACGCAAAGACGGCGTAGCGGACCGGAATGAACCGCCTCATTAAGTCAGATCTTCGGTGCACGGTCGCACATACCACGTGGCGTCGAAAGCAAACTTCTGCAGATCGAGTTTACCTTGCCGAATTATTAAGGAGTGGACGGTGCGCGTGTTGTTCTTGTTCTGGTTTGTTGCTAGCGCTTCCTACGTGGCAATGCGAGGTCGCGTACGCTTCACGTTCTGGCGCCAATTATCGGACCATTCAACGTTTTTAGCGCCGATTAATGCCGTCTTCTATATGTTCTCGACGCTGAAACGAGGCGCGTATATCGACGCGTCCAGCTTTCCCGAATTGGCGCCGCTAAAAGCGAACTGGAAGACTATCCGGGATGAGGCCATGGCAATCGACACAGCACAGAAAATCGCGGCTGCGGAAAACTACGGCGACATCGGATTTAACTCATTCTTCAAGACCGGATGGCGGCGGTTCTATCTGAAGTGGTACGACCAACCTCATCCGTCTGCAAAAGCGCTTTGTCCAGTAACGACACGTTTGCTTCAGGACATACCGTCCATAAGGGCAGCGATGTTTGCTCAGTTACCGCCTGGCGCGAGCCTCGTTAGACATCGCGACCCATACGCCGGATCCATCCGTTATCACCTCGGACTGGTCACGGCCTCTAATCCCAGTTGCTTTATCGAGGTGGACGGGGAAAGATATTACTGGCGGGACGGTGAGGAGGTCATGTTCGACGAGACCTACATCCATTACGCAAAAAACGAAACCTCAATCTCACGCATCGTCCTCTTCTGCGATATAGAACGTCCGATGCGCTATCGCTGGGTTTCTGCGTTCAACAGGGCTTTCTCAAACGTAGTGCTCCGGGCCGCCACCTCTCCGAACGAAACCGGCGACCGTACCGGCTTTCTGAACCGTGTGTTCAAATATATTTACGTAATCCGTCGATTGGGAAAGCGGATGAAGGCTTGGCATCGACCCACCTACTATGCAGTTAAGTGGTTCCTGTTCGGGTCGATCTTTGCAGGCATTATCTACGCCCTTTAATCCCATCTCGTTATACAGAAGTGGCCGCAGTAGCGGACGTTTGTCCAAAAGCGCATTGAGCGATGCACCGGCGTGACAGGGGTTGTTAACGGCCGGAATTTCGCGTTTACTCTCGACTTTTCGAATGCAGATTCGCAATGAGCCGGGAGCGTGGGTGGACGAGGAATTTGAAACACTGGATCTGGGTGACCCAAGGCGGGATCGTCGGGCGAAGGAATTGCTGAAGCGGTTTGCCACGCGTCCCACTGCGAGTATTCCGGGTGCCTGTGAGGGCTGGGCCGAGACCATGGCGGCGTATCGCTTTCTGGGCAATGAGCACATCGACTGGCGCGACATGATGCAGCCGCACTGGGAGCGCACCACTGCGCGCATGGGCGAGTTACCGGTAGTCCTCTGCGTGGCTGACACGACGGAGCTGAATTTCAACGGCCAGGACATCGAGGGGGCCGGCCCGCTCAGTTACGAAGCGCAGGTGGGCATGTATCTTCACGCGACCTATGCGGTCACACCGGATCGCGAGGCGCTGGGTGTCATGAACGCCTGGATGTGGGCACGCGAGCCGCGCGACGAAAACGGCCAGCGTGGCGGCGTGCGCGAGAGCGTTCGATGGATCGAAAGTTATGAGATCGTGGCGCAGCAGGCGGCAGCCATGCCCGGCACGCCGCTGGTATATATGGCCGATCGCGAGGGTGATATCGCCGCGCTCGTGCAGCGTGCGCAGGAGTTGGGCGAACCGGCTGACTGGCTGATCCGCTCCCAGCACAACCGCGCACTCAAGGGCGAAGCGAAACTGTGGGAGACGGTACACGCGAGCGAGGTGCTCGGTCATATCAGCTTCGTGCTGCCCGGGCGAGGTGGCCAGAAAGCGCATGAAGTGAAGCAGGAGCTGGGCGCACAGCGCGTGACGTTACCCGGGCGCGGCGGCGTCGAGCTGAGCTGCATTGAGGCATGTGAAGTGGATGCGCCCACTGACGTGAAGCCCGTCGTCTGGCGCCTGCTGAGCAATCGCGAAGTGCCCGATGCGCATGCGCTCACCGAACTGATTGACTGGTACCGCGCGAGGTGGGAGATCGAGATGTTCTTCAATGTGTTGAAGAACGCCTGGCGGGTTGAAACGCTGCAGCTCTCGCAGATGGAGCGCGTGGAGAAGGCGCTTGTGCTGTATATGGTGGTGTCCTGGCGTATCGCACGGCTCATGCGACTGGGCAGGACCTGCCCGGACCTGGATGCCTCGCTGTTCTTAAGGCTGACGAGATACACGGCGCACACGTGCTCTCAAAGAAACCCCGCCTAAAAAAGCCACCGACGCTTAACCAGATGATACGGATGATCGCGTCACTGGGTGGATTCCTCGGACGCAAGGGCGATGGTGAACCCGGCGCGAAGACACTGTGGATTGGTATGCAGCGTGTCATGGATGCGGTGATCACCATCCAGATCCTGCGCGACGGGTATGACACTTCTGTATAACGAGATGCTTTAATCCCGCGTAGACCACAAAGCGAGACCCGCCACCGAAGATCCCTCTCCTCGAGTGCGCGGAAAGCACCGACTGTTCGCAAGCCTCACGGCCGCTCCTGCTGAGGGTGAAGACGCGTGAGCGCATCCGCCAAGGGTGCCATCAGCGCTCCAAAATGGCAAACGGATTTCCGTGCCCGCCCCAGCAGACGCCCAGTCAACTTCTGCCTAAGGCGGGCGATCACGCCCGCCGCAGTAGCATGTATACCCAGCCCCGCTTCCAAGAGTACTTCACAGCACTCGGAATCCTGCGTAGGGTAGTCCCGAGAGGGTTTCGAAAAGTAACCGCCGAACCCATGCAAACCTGATCATTGCCCGTTTAAAAAGCGTTACGAGATATCAGGGGGATATTTCATGCGACTGTTATCGATCGGCAAAACTGCAACTGAACTGGGCGTAGCGGCAAGTACACTGCGGCGCCGGCATCGACGGGGACTATTGCCGCCGTCCTGCCGGACGATTGGTGGGCATCGGCGATACCAGCGCGATACGGTGCAGCCCCTGGCCGGCACCGAGGCTGCCGCAACCGGGAAGACGATCTGCTACGCCCGTGTTTCCTCGCACGACCAGGCCGAACAACTCAAAACGCAGGCCGCGAGACTCGAAAAGCATTGCGCTGACGCTGGCATCCCGGATATCGAGGTGATCACTGACCTCGGAAGCGGGCTGAACTATCGCAAGAAGGGACTGCAACAGCTGCTGGGCGACATTCTCCGTGGCCGCGTTGCACGCCTGGTGCTGGTCACCAAAGACCGGCTGCTGCGTTTCGGTAGCGAACTGCTGTTCCGTATCTGTGAATTCCTTCACGTCGAAGTCGCCGTACTGAACGCGGTCCCGGACTTAAGCCGGGAGCCGCAGCTTACGGAAGAGCTTGTCGAAATCCTGACGGTCTTTTCATCGCGCCTGTACGGTTCACGCAGCCGAAAGAACCCGCGGGCGCTGGCAGTCTGACGCAGTCGACAACCCAGACCCGGTTACACCTCTCGTCGTCCGACGCACGGACGCTCGACGCGATGGCCACGCTTTACGGCACAATGAAGCGCAAGCTGGACGCGCTGATAAGCAACTCAAGCCCGATGAAATCTGCTCCAGCATCGCTGCCACCGATGTCCAGAGCATGTGGGCGTGCGAGCGGTGAAGCGCAAACAGCAGGTCATTCACCACGCCAGTCTGGCAATCATATGCAACAGTCGCTGGCAGTCAAACGCAACGGCCGGCCCGGTGAGGCCAGCCCAAGCTACGCAACACCTGAACGTGCATATAAGGTTAGCGGTCCACCCCGAAGGCGCACGCCATTTTCAGAGTTTGCCGTAGCTATGCAGACCCGAAAGAAACATATTGACGCCGATGAACGCGAATGTCGTGACTAATAACCCCGTCAACGCCCACCATGCTGCAGGCCTGCCTCGAAGGCCCTTGACCAGACGCATATGCAACCATGCAGCATAGTTCAGCCATACTATCAGCGCCCAAGTCTCTTTTGGGTCCCAACTCCAATAACCTCCCCACGCTTCCGCCGCCCATAGCGCCCCTAAAATTGTCGCGATGGTAAAAAAAGTAAATCCGACAGAAATTGACTTATACATTACATCGTCTAGTACTTCGAGCGCTGGGAGACGATCATCCAGGATTCCCTTGTCTTTCATGAGATACGCAACGGCAACCATCGCGGATAGAGCGAAAGTGCCGTATCCGATGAAGTTCGCCGGTACGTGTATTTTCATCCACCAGCTTTGGAGTGCCGGGACAAGCGGCTGAATCTGTTGAGCATCCCGCGATATGGAATACCACATCGTAAAAACCACCGCTGCGCTAATCACGAGCAATACGAAGGATCCGAGCGCATGTGTATTGTAGTGTCTCTCGTAATACAGATAGAAGAGCGCCGTGATGAGGCTGAACAATACGAAGACTTCATACAGGTTCGAGATGGGGATATGCCCAATGTCCGGTCCGATCAGATAGGACTCGTACCAGCGCACCATCATCCCGACGAAACCCATCAGCACTGCGCTCCAGGTGAGCTTCGATGCGATCGCACCCGCGGACGGCGAGCGGCCTATCATGGCGATCCAGTAGAACAGTGTCGCCATGACAAATAGCGCGCTCATCCAAAGGATTGCGGATTGACTCGATAGGAGGTACTTCAGGAAGAACGCATGATCCGCTCGACCGAGGACGTTGCCGTAGAGGTTGATCGCAAACAGGGATAGGCCAGCGATACCGGCCATTAGCATGCGCGCTGGCTTCCAACGCCATCCAAGCGTGGTAAGGGCAGGAATCGCGCATACCAGCACTAGTTTGTCGTAAAAATTCATGTGCGCGTGATACTTGGTCAGCGCGAACGCTGCCCCGGCAACCAAAGTCACTGCGAACAGCACATCAAGAAGCAACGTCTTCGGGGGAATCCTCGGTTGCCAGACCGTAACGCGTGAAGAGGGCGCGATTACCACCTTCTTGTCGCGCAATGATGGGCGATGCGGGGCATCTGATGTCATGTCCATTTTCGACCTCGATCCTGGAAAATATGCCTCATAGGCCGTTCATCCGTAAAATGGTGCACATCGGATACAGGCTTTCGAGCAAGCGACGTCCCGGACGGCTAAGAGCCTTTCAGTTTGGCTCGACGCCGCCGGAGAACGGTAATTCGACCACACACTTTATTGCAGCACTTGCGATGCGCGCGGGCGGAAACCGGCTGGGTTACCCTTTCTGCGCGTACCCATTACACCAGCCAGCTCCTGCGACGGTCTTGCCGGTGAATAGAGGGCAGGCGGCCGTCTTTGCAGATGCACTTCCCTGGTAGAATTGACAGTTGGCACAGTTCTGCCCGGCGGCGTACCTCGGAAACTTGGATTTGTCCACCTTGGTCGCGTCCGCTCGGTAGCCGAGTGCGACTGCGCTCGGCTCTGTCTCGGACAGTTCTTCCGCTGCATGAGCGACGAGCGGAAAGAAAGCGCTCGACACTAACCCCACAGCACTTCGTACGATGAACTCACGACGACACGACTTCATTTCAACCTCCTCCTTGGCTTGTTCGACGATGTTGGCTATTCAAGAGACTTTCCTGGATGTGAATCTGGAACAACCTAGACAATCTATTCACTCATGCCGCCCATCGAGACGTATCGTATCGGCTCCTGACGGGACAACATGTCACAATAGCAATTCATGGTATGGCGATGTGCATTAAGCCGCAACGTCCCGTGGGTATCGGGCTTATATACTGCCGCATACGATTCTGATGAAATTCACGCGTGTGCTGAAGCTGACTGACGGCCCCCTCTTTCTTTGGCTACGAATTCATTCTCTTAACGAAAGTCATAGTCGAGGTGAGACTACCTACCGCTAGCTTGATCGTGCTTAAATCTGTTCAAACAGATTTATGGAGCAGGAGTAACGCTGGCCCTGCTATGGGGAACGGTGTTTGCGCCCTCACCAGTGGTGCCTGCCGCACGCCGGCGCGGCAAGCGTCGCCGCGTGGCGAGCCAACGCTCGCGCACCACACCTCTGTACGCTGCATGAACGCTGCGTCAGGCCGCCATACGCGAATCTCCCTCCGGATTCCGCTGCCATACAGAAGCTATTAGGCGACGTGCGCTTCATTCAGATGCGTAACCAAAATAAAACCTGACTTGCTACACCCGCCCCAGTTACGGCGTAACGAAGCATCGACTTGTAGGCTACGTCGGTGGTAAGCTCACCTTGACGACACCCCTGTCGTCGGACTCGAAAGGAAATTTGCCCGCCTTAATGGCGGGCCTTTTTTTGGTTCATCGAGGTTTTCCAGGGAACGCGACGCGGATTTTGAGGAAGAAGTACTCCTCGTCGCGGTACCCGTAAGCACGACGTTTGATGACCTTGATAGTGTTGTTGATCCCTTCAACGATGCTGGTATTGAGTGGATGGCGACAGCGCGCCAGGATTCCGTGCCAGTAGCCTTGCAGACGCTGAGCAAACAACTGCAAGGCTGGTATTGCGCTTTGCCGGGCCTGTTCGATCCATTGTTCCCAGGCATTTTGCGCCCATGCGGGTTTGCGGTAGAACCAGAGCCGTTTCAGTTCGTCGCGCAGCAGGTACACACATAACAACGGCTGGTTGGCGCTCAGCAGTTCTTTCAGACGCACGCACTGGTCTGGCTTGAGGTTGTGACGGTTGCGCAGCAGCAGCCAGCGGCTGGATTTCAGCACCTTGCGCGCGGGCCGGTCGTGTCGCAGCTGGTTGGCCTGATCGACCCGCACCCGGTCAATGACTTCACGACCGTATTTGGCCACTACATGGAACATGTCATAGACGACTTCGGCCTGCGGACACTGGGCCTTGATCTCCAGTTCGTAGGCCGTGGTCATGTCGATCGCAACGGCTTCGATGCGTGCCGCCACGCCTTCGGGAAGTTGTTCGAAGAAGGCGCGGGCCGTCTCGCGCGAGCGTCCCGCTCCGATCCACAGCACCTGCCGGCCGATCGGATCCACCACCACCGTGGCGTACCGATGGCCCTTGTGCAGCGCGAACTCGTCCATCGCCAGATAGCGGATCGTCGACCAGTCCGGCTCGGCCACGCGTTCACGCAGGCGCATCTTGTCGATCGATTTGACCGTGTGCCAGCCCAGATCGTAGAAGGCCGCCACTGCCTACACGCTGGCCGCCTGCAACAGCTTCTCGCTCGCCTTCAAAGCGCTCCGTCACCCGCTGGTAGCGGCCCAGCCACGACAGCTTCTCCGGTCGCGGGCCACCGCAGTGTTCACACCAGACCCGCCGGCGAGGAACGTGCAGCACCACCCGGTATTCGAACAGCGGCAGATCGCGCACGCGTCGCACAGTCGTCTCGTGAATCTGCGTGCAACGACTTCCACATTGCTCGCAACGCATGACCTTGCTCACCGGCTTCAGATACAGCGATAGCGTATGGAGTTCGCCTTGAGGCCATTCAACACGTTCGAGCCGATAACCCGACCAGCAACCCAGCGCCTGAAGTGCCTTGCGATCGCGCAATACCCCCTCCTGACCTCTATCAAGTCAGGCTCAGGTTACCCAATCGCATCCGGAAGCTCCACGGTTTCCTGCGATGAACCCTTTTTTCTATAATATGCCTTCCAACGAAGGTCCGAAGCGCGCCCCATAGAAGCGGAAACAGAAACGCAGAATGTCAAAAGGCCCCGGCGTGGACTGACATCGCCCGGGGGAGATTGCACGCGAGCAAATGACTCAAGAATCGTGCAACCCGTCATCTCGCGACGGTATTGAAGCGGTGCACCTCTTATGGATTGATTCCGGGGGTCTTGCGAATGGACAGTGGTCCGCCTCGCGCAGCGCACAGCCGAAAACTTCGGCCCTGAGCTTGGGGAAACGACGATTCTCTTGAAGAACAGCTTAGCGTGAATGTCGCGCAACAAGCGGAGGGAACAGCAATGTCCCAAGTGCCATTACCTTTAGCAAAAGATCCACCACCAGCACACTAAACACCAGCGGAGACGATTCATATGCCATCGATAGCGCCTGCGCGATAACTATCGAACTGACGACGCAGAGGAAAAGGAATATAGTCCTGGCAAACCGGATCTTGACTACAGTGCCGATAGCTAACGCCACCCATATCAGCCTGCCCGCCGCGGAAGCGAAACGCTCCAGCGATGATTGTGCAAGTACCAACTCGACTGGCAATTCCAATATCGACCACACTGCAACAGACAGCGGAAGCGCGCACTGTGCGGTTCGTACAATTACTGGTAACAGTCTAGCGATGAATCCTCCCTCTTTCCCTCGAAGAGAGTTGATTCGACTAGCTACGTTTTCGAGTCTTTTATCTACTCTGCTCGAACGAGTGGCCGACATGTTCGCTCCGGTGCTCTATGATGTGGGACAGCCGCGCCGCAGCTTCGTGACTGGCTCATGCAGCCGCGGCGAAGGAAACGCCACCATCTATCACAAAAAATGCAGCTCTCTTTCCACCGCCAAAAGAAGACGCGTCGGAATTTTTAACAGTGCCCTGCCATCATCGTCACGAGCTCGACATGTCGACGCATGACGCGAGAATCATTCGATGACTGTTTGCGGGGGCCCGCGTCTCGCTCACCCATGGTCGGAAAACTGAATCCCCGATCTTGATCGGCATACCACTCAGTGCGCAGAATGATCGATCGTGTGCTAGACCCATCCTCCAGACCTGTTCGCCAAAATACCCGGTAGTCGAGTCGCTCCAGCAAACACTAAGCGTGACGGATGAAAGCCGTTCGATTATCGAAATCCTTGCCGGCAACAATTCTTTCTTCGGATTTTCCTTCGCCGCCTCACAGAGCAGGGTTTTCGTCAGACGAAGTTTCTTTTTTTAATATGGGCTACTTTTGCAGCCGGTGGCGGCGCTAAAAGGCACAGCAACGCTCTCTCAATAATGTCTTCGCGAGCTTCTAGAATCATTTGAACCTTCTTCGTTGGTCGACATCACAATTGTGAACTTTCACCATCCCGATTACACAACCGCTTTGCCTTCGGAGAGGCGAGCTTGACCGTGGTCTTCACATCCGGTGCGCGGCCCTAATTGAGCAGCCCAAGGTTGATGACCCTCCTAACGGGACTGGGAGGCAATGTTAGCGATGGAGAAGCTACGCTACAATATTCACTGCGTATCGTCAGCGCATCCGTTGGTATATTCGTCTTCGAATTCCGCCTAACCTATCCTGCATCTTGTCTCTAAAATTCCGGTAGGACTTTTGTTTCAGCATTGTGACGGCATGGATCGTGCCTTAAAACAATTATTCAAACCATCAAACACAGCAGATGCGACCCAATACCTGGGTATAGAACATCAATACCAAATATCTCCTGGCGTACTTATGAAAGGCGGGTCCCGAGACGTGTACACTCGCATCATAAAATCCTGCGATTGTATTGCCCAGAAGAGTAAATCTTGGATAAAGCATCAGACTCACTTCCCCCCGAAACTGACCGCATGCCTGTGCGGGTGTGGGACCTGTCAGTGAGAATCTTTCACTGGTCGATTGTCGGTCTCGTCATCGCGGCGTATGTGACATCTCGGTACAACTGGATGACTTGGCACGTTCGACTGGGGCAATTGACGCTTACCCTATTGATTTTCCGGATTCTGTTGGGTTTTTGGGGTAGCGAAACCGCGCGGTTCAGGCGGTTTCTCGTACACCCCTCGAGCGCATTGGTCTATGCGCGTCGCTTCTTTTCCCACGCTGGGGCGATGCACGTCGGACACACACCCGCTGGCGGATGGATGGTAATTGCGCTAATCCTGATACTGTCGATGCAGGTTTTGACGGGGCTATATGCCTACAACGACGTGGCCCAGGTAGGACCGCTTTTCGGCATCTTCTCCGGTGATACCTCAAATATGTTGGTATCTGCGCACGGGTTACTGTTCACGATCTTGGTGACGTTTGTCATTATCCACATAGTAGTTATTGCGCTGTACCGGATCGTGAAGGGACAAGATCTGGTTCGACCGATGACAACCGGTATACAACATCTACCACCCGGTTTTCAGAAGCCAAGGATGATCTGCGCAACTCGCGCATTGTCGCTATTTCTTTGTTCCATGGTCATTGCGACGCTGATCTCCCAGTTTTGACCCGAAGATCATTCGCGCAAGCTGCGTCCCTCAGGGCGGGGTTTGCGAAACACCTGCAAACGAATCTTGCTGGAACTCGGTTTCTGCTCTGGCGCGCACCGCACACTGCATATCTCCTTCAAAAGTAACCTGATTTCGCGGATACTTTCCTGCGACTTTCATCATTACATCGCCGTTAGAGATGTCGCCGTCCGACGTGTCACGACTTCCCTCGCACCTGGAATGCGGCAAACGGATATTCAATGGGAAGTTGCCGAACTGCCTCATCATCGTTGAGGCAGTTCGGCTCGTTGAGCGTTGGGTCGCCGCGCGCAAGCTGCAAAAACGGGTAACGAGGGCTTTAAGGCGGTACGGGAAGCGCACGGCTTCACGGGGTTTGCCGTTCACGCGTTCGCAGTCGCCCATAAGAATGCAGCCGGCTTCGCCGGGCAAGACCGGCTCGCTCGAAACCGAGAACATCGCCGCGCGGGTCTTTAAAGGCGCTTGAAGAGGTTCTGTTCGGGAACCGGGGCCGTCCACGGTTCAAGGGGGCGCGGCGTCAGCTGCACAGCCGCGAAGGAAAGAACAACAAGGCCATGCTGCGCTGGTATGCAGCCTGCATGCGCGTCGAGAAAGGCTCGTCCATCACGGTGAAGACGCCGAATATGTGCAAGGATGTTGCAGGGGCGTATGGTTCGAGATGTCAATGAGAAGTACTCAACCAAGATCTGCAGTTGCTGTGACAGGCGCACTTGCCAGAAGGGCCGGGAAGATCTCGGAATAAGAGAATGGGCTTGTCTGGAATGTGGCACGTATCATCATCGCGACATCAACGCGGCAGTGAACATTCTCGCGGCGCGACGTCGCCGTCTTGCAGAAGGAATCCCCGCCCTTTCCGCGCCAGGCGCGGCAGCCGAAGACTGAGGGCGGGGAGGACGTCAAGGCGAAGAGGATTCAGAATTGAAACACGCCAGCCGTTGCGTTAAAACAACCGGCCCTCATGATACGGATCGGGGATGAATCTTATCCACCGCTTCTCGCGTCGCCTCGTCAAGCAAGAGCGGTTCAAGGGCGAAGCCCGCAGCGCGCCAAGCTTCGAGTCCGCCGGCGAGCGGAAAGACACGGCTGTACCCTTTCGTCTTCATTTGCTCCGCCACCAATGCAGCACTCACTTCGTTTGGACAATCGCAGTAGACGACAAATCTCCCGTTTCTGTCGAATCCGTCGAGCTGTGTTACCGATGCACGATGGTCAAACACAATCGCACCCGGAATCCGCACGCGGTCGATCTCTCGCCTCAGCTCCCGCCGCGCATCTATGATGCAAGGTGGAGACTCTTCCGTCAGCAGCGCATCAAGCTGCACAGCGTCGACTCGAGGCATGCGCAAACGCCGGAGCAGCGACGCTCGGTGTCGCCATCGGATACCTATGTAAACAGCGAGAGAGATCGCGGCGATGATCGCGGTGCCAAAACCCAACCAGTCGAGGATGTTAAGAATCGGTTCTACCGTATCGGCAAACATCGCGCCGAGAGCTACCCCGACGGTCGCCCACAGTGCAGCCCCGACGGCATCGTAAAGGAGAAAATCGATGAGAGATACGCCCATCGCACCAGCCACCGGGACCGCGAGCGTAGAGAGGCCCGGAATGAACTTTGTTACGACAAGCACCCGAACACCGAACTTTTGAAAAAGCTCGCCGCTCTTGCTCACACAACTGTCTCGTGATATCGACATGCTGCATAGAAATCCCAGTACGCGGCTCCCATAACGTCGCCCCAGCCAAAACCACAACAAGTCGCCCACGAGGGCTGAACTCGTTGCAACGAGGGCAACATTCAACAGGGATAGTCTCGTCGACCAAACGTTCTCATAGCCGCCTACCAACGAGGTGATCACGCCGGTTAGTAAAAGCGTTGGCATCGCCGGCACTGGCAAACCAAGCGACTCAAGCAGTACGTTCAGAAAAACCAACGGCAAACCGTACTCAGCAATCAGTTCTCGAAGCATCGATTCGACTCACGGAAGAAAGCACATCACCTCCCCAGCACCGCTTCGGCTCGAACGCCTGATGCTGCCCCTTACCTCTTACGGGCCGTCTGCCTGTAAAAGTCCCGCACATATTGCACGCATATGCCGTCACCGGCGCTGCAATCAAGTCCCCCCCTATGTCTGCGTCGCTCTTTGTCGGTCACGACACCAGGGCAGAAAGCAGACGCGGAAAGTTGCTCTTTCGTAATCAGCACCGGCGGTCCGATGCGGCTACAGAAAGAGCCCTACCGCAACAGGTGCCGCGCGTTCGCCACTCGAAATAGTCGCACGAGATGTCGCCGTACGTTCCAGACTTCCAGGAAGACTCTCACAGCTCGAATAGGTCCACACCGTTACAGCGTAACGATGTGATTCGACTAACTTGACTTACATTACCCTCTACAATCCAGATTAACGGAATATTTTTGTGCGCACCCATAAAAGACGTCTAAGTAAGACATACCGAAGTATATCGTCGCATACGTATGCGACGCCGGTACAACCCGGGAACTTGTTAATATGGACAGTGAGCTTACCCGGCTGGAAACTGATATGCAGTGGGAGGAAATACCGAAGCTCATGTCGCAACTGTCAAACTGTCAATAGACCGTACTTAGTGTGTTGCATGGGTGGTAAATGACCATACTGAGCAGTTCACCGCATTGCAATACGCGTGTATGGCTTGGCGGATATATGGTTCGCGGCACCTAGCGATATTGGTTCAGTCGCTCCGACTCGATTCAAATGATTGCGTCATAGAAAGATCTATGCGACCTGGCGACCGATCAAAAAGATACGATACGGGCTTGGCGAGTCATTCGGCTTGAACGATATCCATACGGCGCCGCACAGCGGTTATCAAAGTTCCGCCAATGAAGCAAGGAGATCCGAACCAATCGAATTAGGCTTGAAAAATTACACTCGTCGACAGGGTTATCTTTTGCGGGCGCGGATCCGGGTTCCGAAACAGTTTAACTTGCGGAAATTATGCTAAGTCCACGAGAATTTAATAAGTTCGACGTCATCGACGCAGCCTTCAGTTATTTTGGAGAAGACAACTTCCTGGACGCGTCAATGCGCAAGCTTGCGCACTGTGCGGACATGAGTTGCGGAAGCCTCTATAACGCGTTCGCTGACAAGCGGTCATTGTTCCGCAGCACCCTCGTCCACAGCGTCGAGCGAAGTTTCGGGCGCGCAATAGTAGCGGAACCGGCCCAGCTCTCTCCGTTCAGCAAAATTGAGCTCTTCTTCGCACAAGCAGTTGACACGTACGTTCATCCGGCAAGGAGTGACGCCAGACTGCTACATACGGTCGGTTTCGAGGCAGAAAGCTTCGATACAGACTGTTCTGCGATTGTCTCGCAAACAATTAAGCCGATTGAGAGCTGTCTGACAGAGCGCGTGTATGCGGGCCGACTGCAGGAAGAAATTATCCGCACTCAACCATCGACGGAGCTCGGAAGCCCGCTCCTCACAACATTGCTCAGCATGCGCATCTTCTGCCGGTTAAGGGCGCAGCGCCGGCACCTTGAAAAGCGTTTGTCCGACGCTTCACCAATTGAAGAGTCCGAAGATCAGCTAACCCTGCAGACCCAAACAGTTTCACTGCATGCAACGCTCCAAGCGGGCAAGCGGCGGGAGCAGGCCTCCTCCCGTCACAAACAGAAACCCGAATTTTTCGTACTACAACAGGCATGATCGGTAATGGGCATCGCACGCAGCTACTGGAAATGGTCCAAGCTTCTCAACAACTTTCACGTGATACCAACGAAACGGAAGTCGTCGCGACTCTCCTGAAAAGCGCCATATCGATGGCGAAGGCGAACCGGGCTCGGCTCATCAGGAACGACGGAGGGAAGATGCTAGTCGAATGTGAAGCACGGCGCTCGCACCATGATGAAATCGTTGTCAGCCATGGCAGGCGACCCGTTGAGTCGGAGGGATTGTTCAGGAACGTCTTCGATACGGTTTCGGTGACCCATATGCCGGTTTTCCTGGGGACTAGCTCCTCTGAACGGACACAAGTCTGGGAAGATCGTCAACCCGACGGCATCGATAGCCCCATGTTGTGCGTGCCCTTGCTCGGTAGTGACGAGAGCAAGGAGATGCTCTGTCTCGACACGCACCGCGATACTCTACCGCTCGATTGGTCCGTCGTTTCCCATCTGAACATCCTCTCAGCGCAAGCCGCGGTGAAACGAGAAAATTTGCGGCTTCGTGCACGCATCGCTTTTGAGGATAGGACGATTGAAGAGGTCGAAGTAGCGCTGTGTGCAAACAAAAATGAGCTGGCCCACATGCAACGGATGAGTCACACGGGCAGCTGGAGGTGGCGCGCGGATACCGACCTGTTAGAAGCGTCCTCAGAGTTCTTCCGGATATATGAAATTCCGTGTGAACGACGTATCCATAGTGCCAAACTAATAAATCTGACCCACCCTGACGACCTCCCACTTGTGCGAATAGCGCTCGTGAACGCCATCGCCGCTCGGCGCGTCTTCAAACTCGAATTCAGGATTGTAGTCGGCTTTGGGGAAATCAAATATGTGCAAGTGGAAGGTCATCCGCAGACTGACGACACGGAAGATCTGCAATACATCGGGGTAACCGTTGACGTTACGGAACGACGTAATGCGGAGGATGCGTTACAAGCGGCGCGCGCGGAACTCGCGCGTGCCCATCGCCTCTCCACGATGGGCGAGATGGCAGCATCAATTGTCCACGAGGTTTACCAGCCACTCACGGGAATTATTACGAACGCGGAAGCCTGTCTTAGGTGGCTGTCGAAATCACCCGCAGAAACAGCTCGGGCACGCGATTCCGCTCGACGAGTGGCTCGAGACGCCCGTCGGGCTGCGGACGTATTCAGAGGGTTACGGGCTGTGGCGTCCAATTCGGGCATTACTAAGGTTCCTGTGGACCTCGACGATGCCATCAGGGAAGTCGCGTTTCTGCTGCAAGGCGAGCTTGACCGCGCCAACATCCGATTACGCCTGCAAACCGCTGTAGTCAAACCAGTACTCGGTGATCGCACACAGATTCAACAAGTTTTGGAAAATCTGCTACGCAATTCCATGGACGCTTTGCTACCCGTGGTCGGCACGCAAAAGTCTCTTATCGTGAACTCCACCTCGCACGACTCCATGTTCGCTATGGTGACCGTCCAAGACAATGGGTGCGGCTTCGGCGAACACTCGGCAGAGGAGCTTTTCGACGCACTCTTTACTACCAAACCCAATGGTATGGGCATGGGATTGAAAGTGTGCCGTTCCATCGTAGAGGCGCACGGAGGTCTGCTTCAAGCCGAACGATGCGAAGATGCAACCGTATTCCGGTTTACGTTGCCGTATTTAGACGGCACATCAGTGAATTATGTTCGGTCTCAATCTTAAACCAATAAGCGACTATGTCTTTTTCAGAATCGGAAGATCACGATATGGAATCGTCTCCCTTAGTTTATGTTATCGATGACGATATTTCGGTCAGAGAATCTGTCGCAGATCTTTTGGCGACCGTGGGCTTGGAGGTAAGGCTCTTTAGCTCAGCCACGGAAATGATTGAGGTATTGGCGAAGAACGCCGATAACGCGGCCGCGTTGCCGAGCTGCCTCATCCTCGATATTCGGATGCCAGGAATCGGGGGGCTTGAGGCACAAGAGCGCCTCGCCAAGTTCCAGGTCTACGTACCAATCGTCTTTATGACCGCACACGGTGATATCGCGATGACTGTGAAGGCGATGAAGTCGGGTGCCCACCACTTTCTGAGCAAGCCTTTTCGTGACCAGGATATGCTTGACGCGGTCCGTTCTGCGATGATTCATGACCGAATACGGCGCGAAAGCGAACGCGGCCGTCGAGAGTTGCGTGAACGATACGAGTCCTTGACCGCCCATGAGCGAAAGCTCCTGTCTATGGTCACAGGCGGTATGATGAACAAGCAGATAGCGGCGAAGTTAAATCTGAGCGAGATTACTATAAAAGTGCATCGCGGGCAGCTCATGCGTAAGATGAAAGCGAAGACGCTGGTTGAACTCGTCAAATTGGAAGCGCGCCTGCCAAAGTCGGATCGGTAAGCCATCTTTCGAGTAATTAATCGCCTCTCGAAATGACGCGTCTGTATCGATAATAGTGTCATCTATAATTTAACCTGTCGTCCTTGTTGGTTTTTAACCGGATAAGCTAAATGACCCGTATCGCAATCCCGACGTGCGACGAAATGCCTCTCGCCTCGAAACCGATGCTTGATGCGTTTAACAGACAATTCGGATTTACTCCAAACCAGTTTAGTATCATGTCTCTTGCCCCGGACGCGTTAATTGGCTGGACGGGCCTCCAGGGAGCACTCGCGAAGACATTAGATTCGCAGACAAGAGACGCGATCGCACTGGTTGTGTCGCAAGTAAATTCCTGCCGGTACTGCTTATCGGCATATACCTTCTGGGCGACTAATGCTACCAATCTCAGTCTAGAGGAAATCTCACTCAACCGGATGGGCACCTCCAGTGATTCGAAGAGGGGTGCCGCCATCCGCTTTGCGAAGAAAATACTGGAAACGCGCGGCAAAGTGACTGAATCAGATCTTGATATCGTGCGACAAGCCGGGTTCACGGACGCCAACCTTGTCGAAATCATTGCGCTTAGCGTGCAATTCCTATTTACCAATTTCATAAACAACGTATTCGACACACCTATCGACTTCCCAGTGGTTGTCATGGACCCGAAATCAGCATAGTTGATTATCGTGAACTACGCGCCGCAGCGTTCCCGGCCGTCTCGCTCATTTGTCACCGTTTTAGGTATTGATGTCCGTGGATATACTGAGGTATCTCGTGATTAACCTGGAAGATGATTGACGAAGCCGCAGTATTTTTGTTGAATCGCTGCATTGGGTTACATAGCGAGCATGAGGAGTGTGATGTACGATCCGGCCGAGATGATGGAAATATTTGCTATCTGTGTAGCATTAGCGGGCATCGCTTACCTTCGTCAAATACTACTTACGTCGACAAAGCGCACATCGGTACGGGGGGCGACGCTGGAATATTCAATTTACGGCGATCTAATCCTGCCAACCAACTTCCATGAGTGGGTTCATCTTCGTTTGACCGATGAACCAGTTCGTAACCTTGTCGGCCACTGCGTGGAAATGGGATATTCGGACGCCTACGTCGACCCCGTCGCGTATAAACATTTCCTGTGCAACAACACTCTTCCGGAAGGTATCATAGCCTTCAAGACAACTGGCGACAGTCACCCCATTATGAGTTCTGGGCTCGCGGATCGAAGCTGCAGACTTTGTTCCGACTCCTCAGCCATGGAATCGGCAAATGTGGCAGTCAAGGACAGTCTGCAATTCGGTGAAAATCCGGGATGGGGATTTTTTCGCCTAAATCAGACCGAGTTGGTCGATTCGCCACCAAAGCTTTCGATATAGGCCTGCGAAATCGACGAGGAAGATAGTTCTGAGCCCGTGTGTGTGCGGGAAGAGATATACACAACGAACGTCCCGTTAGTTTTCGTAGGAGGAGGCTGAACGCCAGGCGACGTTTAAGTCCCCATGCACAGCTTCCACACCCGAAAACTCCGGGAAATCAGACTGAATGTCAAATATATTGGCTAGAAGGTTGGTCAAAAACACCTGCGCGCACAGTGCGATGATCTCCACAATCTGTGCATCAGAATACCCTGCAGCGCGTATGTCGTTCAGGTCCTCCGTATTCACTTTCCCCCAGGATACTGAAACTTTCCGTGCGAACGTTATCGCTGATTCTGCATCGCGGTTCAGCGATCGGCCAACGCGGTTCAAGGCTATCTCTTGCGGGACGAGCTTAGCGAAATAGTGTGCGACGTACGAATGAGCACAAACACAATAGTCGCAGCCGTTAACTTCAGACACAGCTATCGCGATCCTTTCGCGGGTACGCACATCCAGTGCTCGTGAGAGCGCTACCTGCATCTCCATCAATCCGTTCAGCGAGTGCGGACTGATGGATAGGACCCGATAGAGAACAGGGACGAATCCAAAACGCCTGCTAACGAAGTGAAACAAAGGTTGCAGACTCGACGCAGCAGTTTCTTGATGACCAGGAATATCGATACGGGACATTTTGTTCCTCCGATTGCGCCGACCACGTGCAGCACCGGGTCCATCATAGTATTGCCTCAAAATTCTGATAAGCCAATGATTCTGAAAAGTGCAATTTCAAAACGTGAGAACCCCTCGTCCCGCTAGTTGCGGAAACCGGCAGCCCTCCCTTGGAGACGGTCCCGGCACACGACCGACCAACATTCACGGTCAAGCGTTATGTTTACCGAGTGCTGGCGGGATGGAGATGTGATTGAGCGCGCGAGGTCGGAGCAGGAAAGGCGCCGCCGCGAGCGGTTGACATACCATGCTCACGAGTCTCGGGGAGCAGACGAGATCACGGCATTAAGGAGTGCACTGGTAACCGATGTGGCTATCGTAAGGTTCATATGCATGTTGCGCATGACGGCAATCCCACGCGTAGTTGCGACAACAAGCTTTGCCGCTTCCTGCGCCGACATGAACAATTGCATACCGTCTCGCTCGACGCTAAGAGCTTCGCTTAACAGGTTCTCGAGCTCGACAAAAAACTCCACCAACGAATTCCGTAATCTCTGTGACGAGTCCGCTGATTCAGTGGTCAACCGGGTCGCGATGAAGGCAACGCACCGCGAGGTGTTATCAAGAGGTATGATCAATTCAAAAAAGGACTGCAGGCAAGCGCGCCTATCAGACTTCGTAAGAGCATGGCTAACCCGCTCGAAAAACCCGACAGCCACATAGTTGAATGCCCTAACGAAGAACTGTTCTTTGCTTCCGTAAGCGTTGTAGAGTGCGCTACGTCGCACCCCGGCCGCCTCAGCCAAATCGACCATAGTGGCTTCCTTGTACCCTCGGCGCTCCAATACCTCGATTGCAACGTTGAAAACAGCTTGCTCATCAAATCGTCTCTTTCCAGCCATCTGAGATCCTTACTGCAAACTTCTATTTACATACCGAATAAGTTGGCCGGCTCGCTCTTGCGCGCTGACAATCGTCCATCGACGTCCTGGTCTAGCTGCACCGCCCGAACCACTTCGCCCGTGCACGGCAGCCTTATTCGCGACACACATCGAGACTCGCCAACCTTATTATCCGGGCGTCCTCGAATCGTCGCAGTGTCGAACATCGAACATCATGAACAATCTCGAACGATTTCAGCACGCGCCGCCCGCTCTGTTAGCCGGGCTAACAGAAACGCCGCCCCCACCTGGAGAGTCATGCGTTCCAGACATTCACCAGTATTTGCACGCATCTTGCTAACCACTCACGGCCTAGGGCATATCACGGTATTAGATTCGCGCTCTGCGCAGATGCGTCACGCTGCCTTCGCATCAACATCCACTTCGGGAAAGTCAATTTTCGTGTCAAACACGTTGTTGATCAGGTTCGTGAAGATAAAATATGCGCTCGCCGCCACAATCTCGATGATTTGTGCGTCGCCAAATCCAGCACCCCGGATCATTTTCAACTCACTGTCTACGACGTTTCCCCGGGTCTCGACCAATTTCCGGACGAACATCACGAGCGCCATTGACTTTGTGTCGGTGGAATCACCCCACCGGTTTCGCAACATTTCGTCCGGGCTCAGTTTTCCGAGGTTCATGCCGAGATACGTATGGAGGGACAGGCAATATTTGCATTCATTGACCTGCGATACCGCCAAAGCAATGCGCGCGAGGGTTCGCGCGTCAAATGCTCTGGATACTGCCGCGCTGAGTTGTGTCATCCCTGTGAGGGCGTCAGGGCTTATGGAGGTAGCCCGGAAGAGCGCTGGTACGAACCGCAGCTGTCTCGCGACGGCATTCAACATTTCCTGCGACTCCGTTGGCGCGTCGTCGCGATCTGGAATCGTGACTCTGGGCATGTGTTTCTCCTGTTGACCATCCACTACTAATTTTAAAGGAATGCTAATAGCGCGCGCGTTGGTTGCTAATCGTGTATTTTTGATATGTTTTATCTCACCAAATGAGAGGATAGATGGATCGCTTCGAGGCAATGTCGTTCTTTGTTACCGCGGTGGATCTCGGCAGCTTCTCTGCCGCAGCCCGCAAACTCGGCACTCCCTTGCCGACCGTAAGCCGCAAGGTCGCAGAGCTTGAACAGCATCTGAACGCACGATTGCTCGTTCGCTCTACACGGAAGCTGACGCCAACGGAGGCTGGCGAGGCATATTTGAATGCTTGCAGGACCATCCTCGATCAGGTCGGCGACGCTGAAAGGAACGCGTCGGGTGAATATTCAACCCCCCGCGGCGACATGGTCGTCACAGCGCCCGTCGTTTTCGGCCGCCTGCATCTCTTGCCAGTCGTTAACGATTTCCTCGCTGCGTTCCCGGAAATTCGCATCAAACTCATCCTGTCGGATCGAAGTCTGCACTTGATTGACGACAGAATTGACATTGCACTGCGTATAGGTCATTTGCCGGACAGCTCGCTCGTAGCGGCACACGTCGGTACGGTATGTCGAGTCTTCTGCGGAAGTCCCGCCTACTTCGCCGGCGCTGGCAAGCCCAAGAAGCCGGAAGATCTGGCAGAACATTCCTGCGTAACCTTCGAGGCACTGGCGTCGGGGGCAACGTGGACCTTCGCATCTAATCAAGGCCAGCGACCAGATCGCCAGGTCGGCATTCGTCCTCGACTCTCCGTAAACACGGCTGAAGCTGCGATCGACGCTGCCCTTGCTGGTGTCGGCGTAACACATGTTCTTTGCTATCAGATCGCCCGCGCGGTCGAAGCTGGTTTGCTAACACTTGTCCTCAGGGATTTCGAGCCGGAACCGATGCCCGTCAGCATCGTGCACGCTGGGCAGAAGATGCAGCCAATCAAGATCCGAAGATTCATCGAATTTTGCGTCCCAAGACTGCGCAACGCATTGAATGATGATAAAGACAGACTTATGGTTGACGGCTCGCGTCGCGAGGAGCAACACCCGTTGAGGCATCAAGTAACCGCATTTTAAAACAGCTTAACTAAAACCTGCAAATACCGAAAGCTGCGCGATGGTGGCCCAATCCATGCTCGAAAGGATCAAGAGAGTCAGCAGCTCCTCCTCACCCTCTCGATTTTCGAGACAGTACATATCACATGCGGCGGGTTATCGATGCCTGTTGAGCAGGATACGATTCCTCCGATCAAAACCACGCGTTTGACTGGAGAATACATGGCCGACAATGCTAGTCCATCCCGCACGCAAATCCCGGCGGATTCGCACGCCACCCTCGACAGCTTCGAGAAGCTTTTTGGGTTCGTTCCGAACATTTTTGCGGTGATGGCCCAGAGCCCGCACGCTTTAGCGGCGTTCAAGAGCCTGCAGATTCCACTGGAGAGAACGCTCGATGCAGCTATGCGCGATCGTATCGCACTCGCCGTTTCGGAAATGAATAGTTGTGACTACATGGTCCGTGCTCACACCTATATCGGGGCCCAATTCAGCAAGCTTGATGTCACCGAACTCGAGATGAACCGTTACGGTAGGTCCAGTGATCCAAAGATCGATGTGGCTCTGCAGTTCGCGAAGAAGGTCGCTGAGACACGCGGAAAGGTGAAGGGAAGCGACCTGCAAGAAGTCCGCGATGCAGGGTGGACGGATGCTCAGGTTATCGAGATCATCGCGCGGGTTTCGCAATTTCTGTATGCCAATTTCGTAGGCAATGTCTTCGATATCGAGATTGATTTCCCCGCGCTGGAAGCCATCGCAGACGAAGCCTAGCGCATAGGCTGCATGCTTCGTCTGACGTTAACCCCTAACCCAATGACGTCGGTTGATGTAAGGCGTACCGACGGGCCTCAACTCCTCTCGATCGGCGCGGCGTAATGATCGACCCGGCAAGGCTTTGGCGCAAGCCCCGAAGCCTCAGGGCGGAGCATGCGCAACCTTCTCGAACGAGATCCGGTGTAATCATCATGCGCGACCGTCATAGGCCGAGCAGGCTCTTAACCATGTTGCGCTGGATTGGTCCCTTCTCGAAGGTTTCAGACGTCACTCGCGCATCGGAAGAAGACGCAATTTCGGAATACGGTGCGTTAGCCGTACTCCAGTGAACGCGTCATTCGATCTGCGGCTTTCTTTTCCGGGCACAGAGATAGACCACAATAAAGCCACGCCACCTCTAGCTGCAAGTGGACAAAGATCCGCGCCGACCCGCATCGCTCAACCGTCTCCGGTGCAGACGAATCGTTCGATATCCTTTGGCGTCGAACTTCTATACCGATGCATGTTTGTTTCGCGCATTAGCGCCGCGTACCATTTTTACATCGGCGTCGCACTCGTTCGTCACGAAACATCTGTGGTTGATAGATATCCATATCACCCACCCGTGCGATTGCGGACCCCTACTACACGGATTGGCGCTCGGGCTCCACCGCCATCTCACTTTGCCCGCCGCCAAACCCTGAGATTCCCGGAGACTAGACATGGAAGCATCGGCTACAACGTCCAAAGTCGCACCATGGAAGAGCATCGTGCGATCGCTCGCTCAATCAGATTCTCAACCGCTGCAAAGAGTTCTATCGACAGATCTGATGACATCAACGGGAACCTCAGTATCGGACGATATGCATTTGCGCCACGCGACAGTCAGCATCCTCGAGCGGGCCTCCCAATGCACCGTGATCGTATCTTGGCGCGACCCAACGCGATGCAGTTACAGTTTCCAGCTTTGGCGCCGTTTCGACGCAACCAGACCGGGAATTTGCTCTCTCAGCGGCATCGTAATCAACGCCGGGGACAGCATATACAAGCCTCTCTCGAAGCCACGACCAATCAACCCGTCCGCAATGATGCTTGCGACAGAAGTCGAAAGCCGTCTCACCCATGAACCTCTTGAAGATTGTTGAAAGATGCACATCGAAAGCAAGCCCGGTCCTCTTCTTGTTACGAGTGTATGCCGTAGGCGAATGGCCCGCCTCCCGTTATGCAGTAACAAAAAGATTGACTTGGACTTTCGCTGAAAATATAAATGTTGATCGATTTGGAGAGAGGATCGATCCCTGATGATTGCGAATGCGGGGGTTAGGGTGCTCGAACGCCGAATGGCAAAGCTTATGGCGGTGGTAAGGCGGGATGCCGGCTGAAAGCGCTGCAAGTAACATTAGAGCCGAAACGCAGGGCGCCTTTTGCGAGTCAGGCCTGTAATCGGCGCGGCGGATAGGGGCGCGCACGCGTCCCTACTGCCGCCTACCCCACGGACGCTCACGAAAGAGCATATGCGCAGAACGGGTCACCGCTTCAAAACGAGGAGCGCCGAACGAGCAATGCCTTCTAGAAGAAGACGGTTGGGACGAACGCGGGCCAGAACGCGGATCCCAAGCAAAGCGCCTAATAATAGGCGGGCCAGGTCAGCTGCAGGGAGCGCCGTCGACACTTCACCGTGCTTCTGGCCAGCTGCTATAGCTCGCCTGAAAAATGCTTCTATCTCAACGAAAACATCTGACACGACCCCTTTTAGTTCTGTGTCTTCGTCGCCAAGTTCGAGGGCTGAATTCACAAGTAAACAGCCTTTCCGGCTCTTGTCTTTGATGGAATAGTTGACGATATCTGTGAAAAATTCATCTATCGCATATACGGTAGACTGACGTTCGCGAATGACGCGCCCTTCTATACCTGTCTCAATGTAGCGTCCGAGCGCCATCTTGAAAAGGGCGCGCTTATCGCCGAACGCGTTGTAGAGACTGGCGCCGGTAATCCCCATCGCGGACGCCAATTCACGAATCGACGTAGACTGGTAGCCATGGAGCCAAAAATGCTCCACTGCCGCGTCAAGCGCGGCTGCCTCATCGAATTCTCTGGGGCGCGCCATTCGAACCGTCCTCTAGTGTGAAGGCAATGCGGGTTGCGATATTGCCCCATTATATGTGACTCTGTAGGGAGCCGGCCGCCGAGCTAGCCAATCAGCCGCACTGCCGCATCGTCAGAGGTGCGATAGTCTGACACAATTGTCAGACTTCCATCCGTCCACGGTCCGTTCCATGGGTTAGCGATGCCCACAGGTAGCAAGGGCTACGATGTCATGTAATACTCCATTGCCAGGGAAGAATTCATCCCCGGCGTCAGCAACGGTCCGCTTACCGTCAACTGTGATTCAAAGGAAGAAATAATGTTCGCCCGTTCCCATTCGCCCCAACGAACGCATGCGGTCAGAATAGATTCCGAGCTCGAGTCCATCGTGTACGTCGTCGACGATGACGAGCCGACGAGGCGTTCTTTGAGCGCCCTTTTCCGCTCCGTGGGTCTGCGCGCAGAGACGTTCGGGTCCGCGGCTGAATTCCTGTTATTTCCCAGGCCGGAATCTCCCAGTTGTCTCATCCTCGACGTGAGGCTGCCCCACGAGAGCGGGTTGGAACTTCAACAGCAGCTTGTAAAAATGGGGCTATCAGCTTCCATCATTTTCATCAGCGGGCACGGCGATATTCCGATGACCGTTCAAGCCATGAAGGCTGGCGCATTGGACTTTCTGGCTAAACCGTTTCGAGACCAGGACATTCTAGATGCCGTCGCATCGGCATTGCGCCACGACGCCGAGCGTCTGTCAAACGAACGCTCGATGGCAGACTTGCGCTACCGTTATGATTCAATGAACGCCAAAGAACGCGCGGTGATGGGCTACGTCGTCGCTGGGCTCATGAACAAACAGATCGCGGCCGAAATGAATCTAAGTGAAATCACAATAAAAACGCACCGGGCTCATGCTATGAAAAAAATGGCGAGCCGCACGCTAGCGGACTTCGTCCGCATAGGGGAGATTCTCGGTATAGAGACGGAACGTCAATTTCTATCGGAACGCGACTGATTGCTAAGGTCCGCGATATTTGATATGCAGGCATGTTCCCTTTCATCGCGGCAGTTCCTTAGCTTGCTAAGATAGCCTACGAATCGCTGATTGGCATGCCACGCGGGCTTTTCGTCTGTTCTCGGTCGTCCAAGGATTGAGGTTGCCCAAAACCCTGACTTCGACCGCCGGCGATGACGGATCCGTTAAACTGCCGTCGCGAGTCTGTGGGTTCAATGGGCGTAAAAGTTGGAACGTCCGCGTCAATGCCCGTTTGAAAACGTATTGAATCTAGTACCAGATCGAAGCTGGCGGAAGCCTACCCTCCTGCTTCGGGCAGCCATACTTCGAACCGCGTTCCGTGAGGCCTCGACGGTTCGACGGTAAGGCGCCCTGCATGCGCTTCCACTATCGACCGGCATATCGGCAGGCCCATGCCCATGCCATGCGACTTCGTTGTGACAAATGGCACAAAGATGTAATCAGCGGAGCCCTTCTCGATGCCCACTCCAGTGTCCTCGATTACGAGTCTCACGAGCCCATCGACGGTCGAACTCCCGAGCAGCAGGCGACGTTCGCGATCGGTGACCTCCTGCATTGCCTCAATCGCATTGACTACCAGATTGAGGACCACCTGTTGTATCTGGATCTTGTCGCCCCAAACGAGACTCGTACCAGGGACCGTATCCGACTCGACTCGAATAGCGTACTTTTCGAGCTGAGTCCTTGTGACCAACAACACTTCGACGACTGCATCGTGCATGTCGAACGATGAAAAGGAAGGAGCAGATCGTTTGACCAGTGCTCGCAGGCTTCGCACCACTTCATGCGCACGAATACTGTCGGATTGAATCCTCTGCAACGCCTCCTCGACTTCGGAGAAGTCGGGCTCGTCAAGTCTCATGAACCTCAAAGCCGCGCCGGCACTCGTTGCTATTGATACTAGCGGTTGACTAACTTCGTGCGTAACAGACGCGACTAGCTGCCCCATCGTCGTAAGGCTTGCCACCCGCGCGAGTTCCTCCCTCGAATCGCGGAGCTCTTGTTCCGCAGCTTCGCGCAGCGCCTTGCTCTCCTGAATCTCTGCGTAGAGTCGTGCGTTTTCGAGCAAGATAGCAGCTTGTGACGCAAACACTTCAAGCAGAGTCGTCTTCTCGTCGCTGAATGCGCCCAAGATGAGATTGTTCTCGATATACAGTATCCCGACGAGCTCACATTGTTTCAGCAAGGGCAAGCACAGCACCGACCGCAGCCCCCGTTGGCTAACGTAAGGATCCTCTGCAAACTCACCACAACGGGACGCGTCACCGAGCAGCACTTTCTGTCGAGTCGTTGCTACGCACATGAATATTCCGAGAGGAAGCTCAACGTCCTGGAGCTGACGCGATTCGATGACATGTACGATGCCGCCCGAAGATGTTCGCGCTTCGGCTTCTATCCTGAATTCCCCTTTCCGGTGCAGCGCTACCACGCACCTCTCCGCTCCAGCATGCGTAAGCACGTTTCCTAGCAGGACTTCGAGGATTCTGGAGAGTAGGATTTCTCTAGAAAGCGCATGAGATGCTGCGATGACCGCTCTGGTCTCCAGGTGCTCCCTCCACGTACCGCTCGCGGGTTCCTTCCGCTCAGAACAGATAACCCGCGTCAGGCGAGACTCGATCTCTTGCGCCTTCCCTTGCGCGCCCCAATGGAGGTAGGCAAGGCGCGCATCTCTCAGCAGTGTCTCGGCGACAACCGAGAGTTTCTGATCTGAGTAAAAATTCGCCGCGGCTTCGAGTGCGACTGCCTCGTTGTGAACAAACTTCTGCGCGCGGCTAAGCTCGATCGCTTTTTCATACAACGTTTGCGCATCATTTGTCCGACCCTGTACCCTCGCTAGCTCCGCTGCCACCAATGCCGCGCGATCGGCAAAATTATCAGGACATGACTGCGCCAGCAACTCCAGGTAATCATTGTGCTCTTCAAGCGCGCGGAGGTGCGCTTCCCGCACCCATTCTTCCGTCGCCCTTGAGAATGCAGCCGCTCGACAGAGCGCGCCGTAATAAGAGACGTCTGCGGTCTCGAGGTGTGCGGAGGTGGCGCTAAGCAACTCCTTCGCTCTCTGTTCGGCTTGTAGGGCGCCCTCCTGATCACGAAAAAGGACGCAATTCTGTAGGCGAAGTATCCAGAAGGCGAATGCGCCGGTGCCCGCGCAAGCAGCGCCATCAATAAGATTCTCGCTCCAGTCCGACTCTAGGCTCATGGCCTCGAACGTCTGAATGTAGTTCATATGGTATGCAACACGAAGGATATAGATCCGCACTTCGATCAAGCGACAGGTTGATCGTCCCGCTCAGTTTCGGGGCGAGATAATGCACAGACCTGCTCGTCAAGTCGCTAACTAGACCTGAGCCACCCCGAACACCGTTGCGCTACCCCAGCCTGTGAGCCACGCCGTTAGCGCCGGTTGATGAGCATTTTTCGCGGTGCCAGATCATCACCATGCACGACGCGCTGCCGCAACCAGAAGAAGTCTCTCTCGCCTTCCAACTTTCGGTACAGTTGATTCCGATCTTTCCGGAGCTGAGTCATTTCGAGCATGGCAGGTTCGTTCATGTTGGCGTGGCAGATATATCGATTGCGGTCTCGCCCACCGGATCATTCCTTTAGACGAACAGCCATTTTATTCGATGCGTTCTAAAATGGTAGATGCTTTTTTCTGTCACCATTTTTTTGGGCAACCGAACGATTGCGCGAAAGCAATTGCGTCGCCTTATTACATTATCATTACATCCGAAGGTCCGCGCCGACCATCACGTCGCCCGATCTGACATCACGTCTCCGACGTTATGGAACTTAATCAAAAGACCTTCTCCCGCATCAATGGGGCGGTCGGCACATGTCAACAACCGCACGTTCGATATGTTTTCGATATACCGACGTATGTTTGTAGGTAGCCGCACTTGGTCATATGATCCCGTTGAGGAAAACAGCACCTGTAGACTCAGTGCACAAACGCGTTTGGTGACAATCGTCGACAGCGCGGAGTCTTAACAGACGCTGCTTCGTTGCCTTAGGAGATGAACATGTTGGAAATGTCAAATCTGAACCGTCTTCAGCTGCTTGAAGAACATGCAGGCGCGGGAATGGCGGCGTTCTGGGCGTTTGATAAGGCCGCGTTTGAGGAGGGCGCTCTGTCCGTTCAGACTAAGCAACTGATTGCAGTTGCTGTAGCACTAACCACGCAATGCCCGTATTGTATTGAGCTCCACACGACTGCCGCGCGGGACGCCGGTGCAACTAGCGCCCAACTGGCTGAAACCGCGGTGGTGGCAGCCGCAATTCGCGCAGGTGGTGCGATCACCCACGCCACTCACCTGATGCGTGAGTAACGGGCCCTTCTCGCCGCCCGCACTCTTCTGGTGGAAAAAGTCTGCTCTTAACCCGTATTCCGCAGCTAGGCGTTACCTCCTTCCACACGAGAATCGCTAGGCTGCGTCGTTCTCTTGATACGACGATCGATCGTCATTGCTTGGATTTCGTCCCGCGGATCCATCTGGACATCAAACGATACTCACGTATGTTTGTTAATCGTGAAGCCGGCGGATATCATTTTTCCATCTGATGCTCACTGAGCAAGCCGACGCATAACGGCCACGGATCGATTTGGGCATCAGGATGACGTTCAGTTTGCTCGGTCGTCTGGCCAAGGTCGCACGCCCGGATTACAACAGAATCGTAAGACGTTGGCTTCGGCCAAATTCTCAAACCAAATCTAATGGAGCGGAAGATATGCTTAAGAACGTACACGTCGCCGAAAAGTATGACACTTCAGTCTGGCCACTCGGGTTCCTTCGTTGGGCGTTAGTCGTCATATTTCTCTGGTTCGGTTGCATGAAGTTCACTAGTTATGAAGCTCACGGGATCTCTTCGTTTATCGTACATAGTCCGATCATGGGTTGGCTTAACACCCTGTTCGGCGTCCAGGGTGCGAGCTATGTCATCGGCGTCCTCGAACTGTCGACCGCTGCCGCGCTCATCCTCGGCGCATTTGTCCCGATCTTTTCCGCCCTTGGCGCTGCGATGTCATGCGCGACTTATATCGTCACCTTGACGTTTATGTTCAGCACTCCCGGCGTAACCGCCGCTCCCTTGGGCGGCTTCCCGTGGCTATCAGGTGATGTCGGGCAATTCCTGCTTAAGGACCTTGTTCTTCTCGCGGCGTCGGCCTGCCTCCTGATGAAATCAATTCAATTGGCGCCCGGCGGCGCTCCTGAGGCGGCGGCAATGTCTCGCTAGCCAAATAGAGCAATGGCATCTCTCATGCCATTTTGTCTGAAACAAATCTGGTGCCTATGCCTAGAAATGGCGTACGCACCAGCCGCGCATAGGCGAACGCCGCACTTTCAGAACGAACGCCACTGCGGCTTCGGGATCGAAACCGGGCGAGCCCTGCGCGATATGTTCAATTGACACTCATTCGCGCGAGCATCGCGTGAATTTCCGACACGACCGCCGCACCCTCTCCCACCGCGGCCGAGACTCGTTTGATAGACGAAGAGCGCACGTCACCTATCGCGAAAACACCAGGCACATTGGTCTGAAATGAGAGGCAACCGCTAGGATCGGACGACGCTGCAGCCTTCGTCAAAACAAATCCCCTGTCGTCAACTTCTACTTCGCATTCGCGAAGCCACCTGGTATTTGGATCCGCACCGGTGAACAGAAAGAGATGTCTGGTCGCAATGGCCGCATTACGCCCGTCCGCCTTCACCGTCAGGCCGCAGAGTCCGTCTTCATCGGTTGACGCTGATTCGATTGTCACGCGTGCGTGGATCGTCACATTGCGTAACGCCATTACGCGATCGATCAGATATCGAGACATACTTTCTTCAAGCCCTTCACGCCTCACGAGTACGTGAACATGGCTAGCATAGTTCGAGAGGTACACGATTGCCTGCCCGGCTGAATTCCCGCCTCCGACAAGTACAACTTCCGACCCCAGACAGAGCTTCGCCTCGACCGATGAGGCCCAATAATAGACGCCTTTCTCGGTCTCCAAATCCAGGCCACGGATGTCCGGACGACGATATGAGGCCCCGCTGGCAATCACCACCGAGTGCGCATGGACCAAACGGCCATCGGAGAGATGCACTGCAAGCGGTGACGCCGCGCACTCCAGCTTCAAGATTTCTGATGGAATCGAAATCTCCGCACCGAACTTTACCGCTTGCATGAATGCCCGGTAAGCCAATGCCTGCCCCGAAATTCCAGCGGGAAAGCCCAGATAGTTCTCGATACGTGCGCTGGCCGCAGCCTGTCCTCCAGCGCCATATGAGTCGAATACTATGACAGACAGGCCTTCTGATGCAGCATATACTGCGGTAGCCAATCCCGCTGGCCCCGCCCCGACTATCGCGACATCGAAAATCTTCGTCGGAGTCAATTCTGGCAAAAGCCCCAGCCTTGCAGCCAAGGCCGCCTCGTCAGGGCAACGCAGTATGGCCCCGTCTGGGAGCACCACGATTGGCGTTGACTCCCGCCAATCCGGAAGCTTTGATAGAACACTGACCGTTTCCGCGTCACTGTCGGTGTCGACCACCCGGTAGGGATGATTTACCCTCCGAAAAAAACCCTCGAGCGCCAATGTCTTGGTGTCTGTCGCCGGCCCGATGAGTACCGGGCCGCTGCCCTCTTGGACCAGCTCTGCGCGACGCAGTATGAGCGCGCGCATGATGATCTCCCCAAGCTGTGCTTCTTCAATCAACAGCGTCCGCACCCGCGCGGGTGAGACCAGAATCGCACAGACATCGTTGATCGCATATCCGTCTACCAGATATGGCTTTCCAGTTAACTGCGCTGTCTCCCCAAGGAACTGTCCTTCGCCTAGCTCAGCCAAAAATTTCGATTGCCCCAGCGCATCTCGCCGGGTAAGCAAGACATGGCCGCGTAAGATAATTCGTATCCCGAGTCCCGGCTCGCCAGCGCGGAACATGGTCTCGCCCCCTTTCCAAGACTCCACCATACCAAACCTACGTACCCGTTCGACGTCTGCATCGCTGAGTCGGGGGTACATCTGAGGGCGACGTTGCTCGAGCGCCGCCCTCCTCCCCCACTGCCCTTCCTCTTGCGCACGACTGGGGTTCAGGTAATAGCCGTAGTTCGCGGAGCGCCCCCCAGGCGCATTCCGCGACCTGACCGGTACATGCTCCGACGGCGCATTGGAAATATAGCGCCCGTAATTTGCTGAAACACCGTGATCTGGGACAGGGTCCTCCGACGCGGTATCAGAAAAGTCGTTTGGCGCACCAGGCGACCGTTCATTCATAGCATTTTTCGAAGCCCTAGGCTCCAGGTCGAACGGGGATTCCTCGTCTGCATTCATAGAGCATCTGATTGATGGACTTTCGCCCTTGTGACCGGGCCGCAACGGAGAGCTAGTGGAAGTTGTCCCGGGCCCACACCCGAAACGGCCACTGTGACTCTCAATGCTGTGCTGGGGCAACGACGTGTACAGCATTGATCATCTCTTGAGCCGGTCATCCTCGCTGACAGTAAAACCTCTGCGGTCGTCATGATCCGGATCGCTACAGTCTTATGCAAGCTGAAGATTCCAGCAAGGCCGATGAGGTATCGGGTTCATATCCTCAGGTATGGACCAACAATACGCTTGCTCTTTGTACACTCATCGGATACGCCACTACGTCGAAAAACGTCGAACAACGTCGACAGAATCCAGATTGTGGTCGGTCTTTCCTGACAGCGCACCTACTGTGCAACCCTTCGCATCCGATCAGGCCAGAAGTGCGCTCCTAAGCCATCCGGCGGCAATCCCACTTAATGGCCATATGTTTGGCCGACGCTTTACGGCTATCAGCCAGACCGCCACTCATCGTGCGATTTGGTCTTTTTTGGGATATCAGAACATGCACGAGAGTACTACGAATCTGACTACACTCATCGCATCTATGTCTCCAGTCCTCAATCAGGAGCGCGTCGCGTTTGTAAGTCTTGCTTTAGGTGAAAGAGCTCCTGAAGGCATCCCAGGCAGCGCAATTATCGGGACTTTTCGGGAGCAGGAAGGACTAACCGTTTTTGTCGAGCTGGGCGTAGCGGAGCGATTCAATTTAGAGATTATGTTTCGTGCAGCATGGATAACTTTGCTGCTTCGCTCGGACCTGACTTCCGCTGGGCTAACAGCTTTGTTTTCCGGTGCATTAGGCGCTGTCGGGATCAGCTGCAATGTAGTCGCCGCGACCTATCACGATCACATCTTTGTTCCGCTCGAGGCAGCCGACGACGCGATGTGTGTCCTTGAGCAACTTCAGCGCGATGCAGCGAACCAGTCCGGTGCAACACTGCAATAAACCGTGACCCGCTGCTTGGGGCGGCCGTTCAGCAACTACGGACCACGTTAGGTGCGGCAGCGAAGTGCGTCGACATGCTTCACGCCCGGATCTTGCTAAGGAAGGACTGCTCGCAACCGGTGCTCCATCGAGCAATCACCCGAAGCATAGGAGGAAACACCACGTCGAAACCTGATCAGGTGCCCCTAACTGCGGAAATACTGTTGTCCTTCAACTTATAACCAACGGAACCACCATGACCAATGCCGTCATCGAATGTATCCTGAGCCGTAGCGCCGCGAAGTACTACGACCCCGCCGCCACCTTGAGCGACGAACAGATTCGCGAACTGGTGCGTATCGGCACCTCGGCGCCCACGTCCTTTCACTTGCAGAACTGGCGCTTCATCGCCGTCCGTACACCCGAAGCCAAGGCCAAGCTCAGTCCGATCGCCTGGAATCAGCCCGCGATCACCGATGCGGCCGTTACCTTCATCGTCTGTGGCCAGTTGGCCGATTCGAGCGTCATACCTGATCGCCTGGCTCCTCTCGTCGAAGCCGGCGTCATGCCAGCAGAGATGGTGCCGGAATGGGAAATCCCTGCGCGCGGCCTGTATAAGGAGTACCCCCAGCGCCAGCGAGACGAGGCAGTGCGCAGTGGCACCTTTGGCGCAGCAGCGATGATGTATGCGGCCCGCTCGCTCGGACTGGGGTCTACGCCGATGATCGGTTTCGATGCCGAAGCCGTGCACCGTGAGTTTGGTCTGGCCGAGGACGAACTGCCCGTAATGCTGTTGGCCGTCGGTGCAGAGCGTCCCGGGAACTGGGCCCAGAAGCCCCGCCGTCCCGTGGCCGATGTGCTGCATCTCGTATAAGTTGAACAGGTCACTGAAGGAACACCAACATGCCGAGAACTACTGCTCTAGCGCCGGAACAAGTGCCGGCCGATTCGAAACCCACGCTTGATGCGTTCACAAAGAACATCGGGTTCACCCCGAAGATGATCGCTACCTTCGCGCAGAGCCCCATAGCGTTCAACGCTTGGGCAACGCTGCTCGGCTCCTTAAGCAAGGCCCTCGACGTTAAGACGCGCGACAGCATCGGCCTGCTGTCTCTGAGATGAATGCCTGCAACTACTGCCTGACGGTTCACAGCTTCACGGCCCAACATATGGCGAAGCTGCCGCCGGATGAAATCAATTCTTGCGCGCAAAGGCCATGCGACCGA
Organism: Paraburkholderia azotifigens; assembly: GCF_007995085.1. Classification (GTDB taxonomy): domain Bacteria; phylum Pseudomonadota; class Gammaproteobacteria; order Burkholderiales; family Burkholderiaceae; genus Paraburkholderia; species Paraburkholderia azotifigens. Next base: position 2,596,522 of record NZ_VOQS01000005.1, on the reverse strand, counting down.
CCCGCAGCGTGACGCCGCGGTCCAGTTCGCGCAACGTCATCGAGACACGCGGCCAAGTCACTGACGCCGATCTGAAAGCCGTTCGCGAAGCGGGCTACACCGATCCGAACGTCATGGAGATCGTCGCGCTGGTTGCCATGTATTCCCTGACAAACTTCTTCAACAACGTGTTCGACCCTGAGAAAGACTTTCCCGCTGTTACACCGGCCGGATCGATCTGAACCCACTGCTCTCGCAACGGAAATCCAAATAATTTCCTGACAGCTTCAACTGATGCGAGCGCAACGTCAAAGCGTCAATCGGGCCAATGCGCCGTCACCTGTGGCTGCCGTTAACAAACAAGCGCGTTGATGTGCGCGAAATCCAAATTGACGCCTCTCTGTCCGGCGTGGGCGTAGCCGCAAGCTAGGCTGCGGTTGCAGCCCCGCCATAAAATTAACTGAGGGCAATATGAGCAGCGCCTCACAAAAAGTTGTCGTCGTAACCGGCGCCTCGCAAGGCATAGGCCGGGAAGTCGCCAAGATGTTTGAGAGGCTCGACTATCGCATTGTCGCGACGGCCCGTTCAATCAAGCCATCGGACGACCCGATTGTTATGACCATCGCGGGTGATATTGGCGATCCGGTAACCGCGCAACGCGTGATTTCCGAAACCATCGCCCGCTTTGGCCGGATTGACACGTTGGTGAACAACGCAGGCATCTACATCGGCAAACCTTTCACGGAAAACACACTCGAAGATTACGGAGCGGTGGTGAACGTGAATCTGTCAGGTTTCTATCACATCACTCAGCTCGCCATCGGGGAAATGGAAAAGCATTCGAGCGGCCATGTAGTTAGCGTCACGGCAAGCGTAATTGACGCTCCGCGCACCGGTGTTTATTCGGTTCTCGCGGCCTTGACCAAGGGAGGTCTGAACGCGGCTACGAAGTCGCTGGCGATCGAGTACGCAAGAAAATGGATTCGCGTGAACGCCGTCGCGCCCGGGATCATTAAGTCGCCGATGCATGCACCTGAGACCCACGAGGCACTGGGAATCTTGCATCCATTGGGACGCTTGGGCGAGATGAGCGATATCGCTAATGCAATTCTCCTTCTTGATTCCGCACCATCTGTCACAGGCGAAATCCTTCACGTCGACGGCGGCCTGAGCGCCGGTCATTAGCCGTTCCCCGCGCACAGCAAGCCGGTGTAGTTTGATGTCCGAAATCTACGCCCCCGCAGCAACAGACGATGCGGGTATGCCCCAAGCGCATCGTAGCGTAAGCAAGCCCTCGGGCAAGCGGCGCGCCTACGAGAGCTTCCGGATCAACTGCTGCAAACGATCACATGCATTCGGAAGTTGCCGTTCAATCGCAGTGGCCACGCCGAGGAGCAGCCCCGATCGCTGTGTGTCCTCTGAGCAATACCAGCGCGACAAAGGCCCCGGCGCAAGCCCGTAGGCATATGCTTCCCGGACGATCCTCTTATCGTCCACCCCATCGGCAAGCCTGAGCACCACTGCAAGTCCGGATGGATAGACATCCAAGCCCTTGGCTTCCAGACTCGTCAGAACCGCGTTGCTTCGGCTCGCATAGATTCGCTTCATCCTACGCAAATGCCGCATATAGTGCCCATCACGCATGAATTCCGCGGTCGCCAATTGCACGGCCGGACCGGGAGCGGTGGCGAGACAGGCCACAACTTCTTCAAATCGCGACACGAGGGAAGCAGGCGCAACGACGAACCCGAGCCGAAGCGTCGGGCTAATTGTCTTACTGAAAGAACCTATATGGATCACCCGGCCCGCTCTGTCCAACGATGCAAGGGCGGGCGCGGCGCGCCGTCCCAGCTGAAGCTCACCCAGATAATCGTCTTCAATGATCCAGGCATCGGCATTCCCTGCCCATTCCAGGAGCCGAACGCGTCGGGCAAGCGACAATGTGGGACCTAAAGGCGCCTGCTGCCCTGGCGTTACGAGAGCAATCGCAGCGTCCGGTGCGTGCAGTTCGCCGTAAGCGACGTCGAGACCGTCTTCGTCCACCGGAACGGGAACCGTCTCGAGCCGCGAAAGCTCCAAAGCCATACGGCTGGGGAGAAATCCCGGGTTCTCGACCCACGCCTTTCGACCTTCCGGTTGTATCACTCGGAGTACAACACCAAGCGCCCCTGTGAACCCTCCCGAGATGAAGATTTGGGAGGGCAAACATTCGATGCCGCGCGACAGAGCCAGATGGGCCGCGATTTCTCGCCGCAGTTGATGTTCGCCGCGAGGGTCCGGATAGGACGCGAGCGCTTCGACTTCGTCACGCGCCGCACGAGCTCTGAGCCTAGCAAACAAGATGCGAGGGAAACAGTCCGACGCTGGTATCCCATTCTGAAAGATGGAAGACCCGTGCAGAAAGTGTTGGTATAACGCAGATGGCTGATTCGTCTCGAAACAACGCGTAGGTTCCCCGGAAGGACGCGCCATGCCCGTATGGTCCGAGACTCTGGTCCCGCCCGCGCGAGATGAAACGACCAACTGCGCATCGGACAGCCGCTCATACGCTGTCCGGACTGTGCCACGTGCCACTCCTAGCTGCGTAGCCAAGTCCACCCAAGACGGCAGCCTAGCACCAGGAACGAGTATTCCATTTTCGATCGCACCAACGATGCCCAGTCGAATCTGTTCCGACAGCGAGGTTTTGGACGCACGGTCAAGCGTCAGATTCAGAATAGTCATAGCCCATGGTCCAATAAAAATTTGCGTTCTTGGTTCTTTTCGATGAACTTGTAACAGTTCATGATTCTAGCGTTCAAGGAGCTGATCATGAAAGTTCATAGCATTCTTCCTTCCCTTGTTGTCGCCATCAGTTTGGGCTTTGCCGGCGCCGCCGCGGCTCACGATGGCAGCGAAACGGTCGCTCCGAATTTCTCGAGGGCGCTACCGAATGTTCCCGGGAAATCTTTGACGGCCGTGGAAGTCGTCTACCCACCCGGTAGCGCTTCGTATCCTCACAGGCATGCCAAATCGGCATTCATTTACGCATACGTCGTCTCGGGTAGCGTGGTCAGCAAAGTGAACAACGAGCCTGAGCACGTCTACAAGGCGGGCGAGAGCTTCTTCGAGGAGCCCGGCTCTCTGCACGCAGTGAGCCGCAATGCGAGCAAGACGAAGCCCGCAAAGCTGCTTGCCGTCTTCGTTGTCGATTCGGATGATAAGCAACTGACGACCAACGTCAAGTAGGAGAGTGAAAGTGAGACTGGACTACATAAAAACTTCGCCCGGCGGTGTGAAGGCGTTTGGCGGCGTTTATGGTTACGTACTGGAGTCGGGGCTCGATGACGTCCTCATTGACCTCGTCTATCTCCGTGTGAGCCAGATCAATGGTTGTGCTTACTGCCTGGACATACATACCCGCGACCTGATCAAGAAGAACGTTACCCCAGCGAAGCTCGCCCTCGTACAAGCTTGGCGTGAGGCGAAACCGATGTTCACTGACCGAGAGAGAGCGGCGCTGGCATGGGCAGAGTCAGTAACCCTGGTAGCCGATACCCATGTGCCGGACGATGACTTCACTGCCGCCGCCGCGGTGTTCAGTGAGAAAGAGCTCTCTGACCTCACAATGGCCATTAGCTTGATGAACGCCTATAACCGCCTAGCCATCAGCTTTCGTCGCACGCCCGACTCTGCGTTGTCAGTGAAAGGCTGACGCCGTCGCTATCGAATATCGATCGGAAACACGGAGAAACGCTTCTGACAGGCGGCGTTTCTCCCAATAGGCGTCAACACCGCGTCATCATCGACGATATACATTTCCGGAGAGGATCGAGGCCGAAAAATGGGTTCGGGTAACGCCGCCTCATCACGTAAAGTATCTGTACAGGTCATCCGCACAGACGAGCAACCGCCGTTTTTTTCTCGAGCGCGACGCTCATCCGGCCCCTACTGTCGCCGCGACGATATAGACGTATGGCCCCTACCCTACACCACGGTCAGACCGGACCGCGTGCGGAGATGACGTGCATCGATCATCTTCACCGTTAGTAAACCTATACGCGCGTATCTCAACAAGAGACTTTGATTTCGTTGCGCTGGCGAAGTATTCAAAGTTTAATTGAAGCTATGACAGCAGGTTCGTCAGGAAGTCGTTGCATGATCGACGACCAAAAGATTGCGGAAAAAGCGACGAGGCTGCGTTGACCTGCCGTTGATCGAGTTTATGCGGGCGTAAATTTATACGCCGGGTCGATGGAGGAGTCGACATGTGCGGATTGCACCAACTAACGCATTCCGGAAATCCATTCTCGATCTGCAGCAGGCCGTCAAAAGGATTCCGCGGACGGCGACCTCGACACTGGGTCGTCAAACGATTATTGGCAAAAACCGGGAAACCATCCATGGCACTTTCGAATTCAGAACGACAAAGACAGTATCGGGAGAGGCGGCTTGGCGTTGGAGGAAAACATGAACGTATCAGTTGCCTCGTATCTATTGCTACGAAGCGAAGTCTAGAACGTCTTGCATTTCATTTCGATCGGACGATTACCGGCACAATTGAGATGCTGATTAACGAGAGGACAAGTGAAGTGCTTAGTCAGCTTGACGAAGACGGACAGCAGCGCTTCTTTTCGCAAGGATTTGTGGCAGAGGATGCATAGCGAACCAGTCAGGGGCGATGAATCAGCTTTCGTGGATCTACGACTTCCGCCGTTAATAAAACAAAGCAAGCAGATCTCCTCGAGGCGGCGATATATCGTCGACCGATGAAATTAACTGCGCACTTTTCATTGCCTTGCGATGCCATCATTTGGCGAACGTCCTGCCTCGGGTTCTCGCATCCAGAGACAATCCCGTTTTATTTCGTCCTGGCAGCGAACCCATCGTAGGGTTCTTCGCGTGGGTCTGTTGTATCTGCGCGAGCAGTTTGACAGGTTCAACGCCAGACAGTCTGGTCAGATACAAGGGCCGCCAAGCTCGTGGAGCTTGCAGCAAGCGTCTCGTCGCCCCTGGTCAGCGTCTCTTGCCGGTCACTAGAGCGTTTCAATTTTTGAGGTCATATGTCTCAAGTCGACTGGCTGAGCCATCTCTTGCAAATGATCACCATCACGGGCCAGCTCGAAGTACGCTGTGCCTATGGCTCGCCCTGGCAGGTGGCCTGGGGTAAATCTGCGGCCCATGAAATTCCTTATCATGTCGTCCTGAAAGGCCGGGCCACTATTGAGGATCCGGAGGCAGGAACCACCAGGGAATTGACGGGTGGAGACATCGTGCTAGTGACTCGCGGGTCAGCACACGTGCTTCACGATGGTAGCGGGCATGCACCAGGTCCTACCCACAATCAACAAAGTTCTGCAGGCTGGACGCTCAGCCAGAACGAGGGGGATGGCGAGCATCTGGACATGCTTTGCGGCCGATTTTTCATCGGACCGCCTCATGATCGGCTAATTCGAGATTACCTCCCGACAAATCTGGTGGTACGGGCGGCGGCCGGACCGTCCAAACAAGAGCTCGCGTCTGCGTCGAGCCACTTGGCCAGTCTCGTAGCTCTGATGCGAGAAGAATCCGCCTCAGACAAGCCGGGCGGCCGCGCCATCCTCAATGCCCTTTCTTCAGCGCTGTTCACGCTTACGCTGCGCGCGGCAAGTGAATCCGAGCAGGCCCCCGTAGGCCTACTCGCGCTTGCTGGTCATCCACGGCTCGCGCCCGCCATTTCCGCGATTTTCACCGACCCGGCGCGGCCCTGGAACATACCTGAGATGGCCGACTTGTGCGGAATGTCACGCGCCACCTTCATGCGGCAGTTTCAGGACAAGCTCGGACGCTCGGCCACCGAAATGCTCACCGACATCCGCATGAGCCGGGCCGCCAATGAGCTCAAAAAGCCGGCGATGAGCACGGAAGCTGTCGCTGAGTCAGTCGGGTACCGATCCGTGGCGGCATTTCGGCGCGCGTTCACCGACAAGATGGGCATGACGCCGGGGCAATGGCGCAGTCAGGCGCGCGACGGAGGCTAATGCCCCACGGTCCGGATGACGCTCTCGCAAGGCTGTCGCAGACAATGCCGCCCGTAGCCGCCCTTGCAAAAGCGCACTCGTCTTCATGCACTGGGATTCGAATGAGACGACCGCATGGTACCGAGCTGCAACAGCATTGAGCAATGGATTCCTCGTCAATTTGATCCTTTCTAGCATTTAATTGAGTAAATACGGTCTCGAAATCTATGTCCAGTGAACTTACAGTAGAGGCTCTTAACCACCTGATGAAAACGTCCCCACGATGAGCCGTTGCCCTGTTCCAGTCGTTCAATCCTCAATTGGCGCAACCGCTGATAGCTTTGTGCGGGTCAGCAACGTTGCCGGCACCAAAGTCCCGAATGCGTTCACAGCGTCTGGATCACCTTCGACGGCTTCAATGGGCCAGCTCAATCGAGCAGGACGCCTACAGCGCTTTGAATGACAGCAACTCTGCATAGAACGAAAGCAATCTTATAGTCGAACCTGTCGCTTTAACCATAGGAGTCAGCATGACCAACGCAAGCATCAAGACCAATGCCGTCATCGAATGTATCCTGAGCCGTAGCGCCGCCAAGTACTATGACCCCGCCGCCACCTTGAGCGACGAACAGATTCGCGAACTGGTGCGTATCGGCACTTCGGCGCCCACGTCCTTTCACTTGCAGAACTGGCGCTTCATCGCCGTCCGTACACCTGAAGCCAAGGCCAAGCTCAGTCCGATCGCCTGGAATCAGCCCGCGATCACCGATGCCGCCGTTACCTTCATCGTCTGTGGCCAGTTGGCCGATTCGAGCGTCATACCTGATCGCCTGGCTCCTCTCGTCGAAGCCGGCGTCATGCCAGCAGAGATGGTGCCGGAATGGGAAATCCCTGCGCGCGGCCTGTATAAGGAGTACCCCCAGCGGCAGCGAGACGAGGCAGTGCGCAGTGGCACCTTTGGCGCAGCAGCGATGATCTATGCGGCCCGCTCACTCGGACTGGGGTCTACGCCGATGATCGGCTTCGATGCCGAAGCCGTGCACCGTGAGTTCGGTTTGGCCGACGATGAAGTGCCGGTCATGTTGTTGACAGTAGGTACAGAGCGTGCGGGAAACTGGGCACAGAAGCCGCGCCGGCCCGTGGCCGATGTTTTGGACCTGGTATAAGTGAGTCGCCGCAACGGTGACCGCGGCGACAGCGACAGATTAACCGGCCGACAAGTGAGAGGCAATCGCACACCACTTCCCACTTGAAGGCCAAACCAGCTTCGACCCTGCCTTGGGCACGAAGTAAGCCGACGGACAGCTCCTACACGGGCTTCCTTCAAGTAGTAAATTTAATTACTTCAGGAGTACTTAAATGCCGAGAACTATTGCTCTATCACCGGAACAGGTGCCTGCCGAGTCGAAACCTACTCTCGATGCTTTCACGAAAAACATCGGATTCACTCCGACCATGATGGCATCCTTCGCACAAAGCCCCATCGCATTCAACGCGTGGGCGACCCTGCTTGGTTCCTTGAGTAAGGCGCTCGACGTGAAGACGCGCGACAGCATCGGTCTGGCTGTCTCCGAGGTGAATGGCTGCAACTACTGTCTGTCAGTCCACAGCTTTACGGCGAAGCATATGGCCCAGCTGCCGCCGGAAGAAGTCGTACTCGCCCGAAAGGGCCACGCGAGCGATCCGAAGCGTGACGCCGCCGTCCAGTTCGCACGCAAAGTCATCGAGACACGCGGCCAGGTCACTGACGCAGATCTGAAAGCCGTCCGTGATGCCGGGTACACGGATGCGAATGTAATGGAGATCGTGGCGCTAGTCGCCATGTATTCCCTCACGAACTTCTTCAACAACGTGTTTGACCCCGAGAAAGACTTTCCCGCCGTTACACCGGCTGGCTCAATCTGAGACCCTACTCGGTTGCTTGAGCCGTCTCACGGAGCCCCTGGAGGCCCCGTGTGATGCGCACATACGCCGGAGCCCGGGCACCTAGAGGAAAGAGCCGAGGGAAGGTGTCCGGACTTTCCGTAGAGACGACCGGGTCAAGGAGCAAAATGTGACACTCAATCATTCGATTTTCACGCGCTGGCCGGCGAAGCACCCAGATAGGCTCCAGCTCTTTTCCCTGCCAACACCCAACGGCGTGAAGGTGGGGATCATGCTGGAGGAGACGGGTCTCGCCTATGAGCCTCACCGCATCGACATCATCGCAAACGAGAATCAGGATTCGGCTTTCATCGCGCTCAACCCTAATGGCAAGATTCCAGCGATCTTCGATCCCAACGGGCCGAGCGGCCGGCCGCTCGCATTGTTCGAATCGGGAGCAATCCTGATCTATCTCGCCGACAAGACCGGACGGTTCCTCTCGGCCGATCCTAACGCGCGCTACGAAACAATCCAGTGGCTGATGTGGCAGATGGGTGGTGTGGGTCCGATGTTCGGCCAGGTGGGCTTCTTCAACAAATTCGCCGGTAAGGGATACGAGGACAAGCGCCCGCGCGATCGCTATGCCACCGAGTCAGCACGTCTGCTCGGCGTTCTTGACGAACGGCTGGCGACTCGTCAATGGGTAATGGACTACGGATATAGCATTGCAGACATCTCGCTGCTCGGCTGGGTACGCAACCTGATTGGCTTCTATGAGGCACGGGAACTCGTCGGGTTCGACCGGTTCAAGAACGTCCAGCGCTGGCTCGACGATGGTCTCTCACGGCCGGCAGTACAGCGCGGACTGCAGGTGACGGCAGCATAACGAAGGACCAAGGGAATAAGAGTGCCTACAGCGGCTATTGATCGCCGCATATCATGGTCAGTGCAAGAATACATTCCGCGTCTCATCATCCCTAGCGTTCTTATTTGAGGAGCATTCTATGGAACCATTCGAGATCCGTGCCGTCCAGAGCGCCGATTTTGATATCTGGCTTCCCCTGTGGAAAGGCTACCAGCGATTTTACGATGTGGATATCCCGGAAACCGTTACGCTGCGAACGTGGGCACGCTTCTTAGATCCGGCAGAACCAATGGACGCAGCGCTTGCCATCGCAGGAGAACAAGCGTTAGGGCTGGTGCATTTGATCTACCACCGATCGACGTGGACGACCAGCAACTATTGCTACCTTCAGGACCTATTCGTTGCCGACAATGCGCGTGGCCGCGGCGTCGGCCGGGCGCTGATCGAGAATGTTTTCGTCGATGCAAGACGCAATGGGGCGGCCCGTGTGCACTGGTTGACGCACGAATCCAACGGTAACGCGATGCAGCTTTACGACCGCATCGTTGATCGTTCGGGGTTTGTTCAATATCGAAGACAATTCACGTGATAATTCGCGCAGGCTTGACTTCATAGTTCGCTCGCCGCCTCGCCATCCTTGTGGTCGCAGCACCAGGTTGATGGACTGCGGCGCACCGGGCGCCATTTGGCCGTACTTTGCGGCAGCGTCATTGGGAAACTTGTTTGCTACCAGCATACGATGCTAGAGCGTCGCAAGTTACGGGACTCCTACATCTCGAGTCGACTGGGTGAGCCATCCCCTGCAAATGGGCACCATCGCCGGCCAGCTACGCCCTTCACACTCACGGTGCGTGCGGCGAGGGAATCCAGGCCCCGCAGGCCTGCTCGCGCTTGCTGGTCATCCGCTACCGGGGCCTGGCATTTCCGCCCTGCTCACCGATCCAGCGAGGCCCGTGGAACCCGCCTGATCTGGCTGGCTTGTGCGGCATGTCATCCGCCATCTTCATGCGGCAGTTTCAGGACAAGCTCGGACGCTCGGCCACCGAAATGCTCACTGACTTCCGCATGAGCCGGGCCGCCAGTAAGCTCACAAAGCCTGCGAAGCTGACTCAGTCGGATACCGGTCCGTGGCGGCATTTCGACGCGCGTTCACCCACAAGATGGAAATAACACCGGGGCGATGGCGGCCTCTCATGAGCGCAGGCTAGGATTAGCGGCTGCTTCAACGTCACATACCCGAAATCACACAGGTTGACCTAGCGGTACCCGCACCGCAAAGCCGATCACCCGGCGTCGCGGCCGGCATCGAAGATTTTCAGACCACGCCAATCGCGTCAGGTTTTCGCTTGCGCTTCATACGGCGCCGCAAACAAAATCACGGTCCTGGTCGCCTCTGGGAATTCGCTTACCGTTGACGCCCTCCCCGCCCTCAGCCTTTCGGCTGCCGTGCCTGGCGCGCAAAGGACGGGGATTCCTTCTGCAAGACGGTGACGTCCCGCGACGAGAATGTTCACTGCGGCGTTGATGTCACGATGATCATACGCGCCACATTCCGGACAGGCTCATTCTCTTCGCCTGTTACAGCAGCTCCAGATCTGGGTTGAGTACTTTTCAACGACCTCAATGAACCATACGCCCGCGCAATCGCTCTTGTACTGCAGCATGGTCAGGAACAGCCTCCAGCCCGCGTCGAGCACGGATTTCGTCATTCGTGTCCTCTCAAGCGCCGAAGCGTTGACATTGCCGACGAAAATGGCGCCGTACTCCTTCACGAGCGTCGTGGAAGCTTGTGCAACTGGTCTTTCCGTAAGTTTTGATTTTCGCGTGGAGCGTGTGTAGGCGCACCTTCTTCCGCGTGCGTTGGGCCTGGGCAAGCTTTGCTTCGATCCCCGGCCTGAAGGCCCGGGCGTTCAGGCCACGTCGGGGTAATTTTTCTATACGCACGTATAGCCGCGTCAACGCTCCGGGACGTCTCGAACGTGGGTAAGCTTCTTCCCAACAGTCAGCCGTAAAAAAGCGACGTTACGTCGATGCGCAGGCCCCATCCCGTCGGGGTTCCGCATAAGGTCAACCTATCACCAAATCGAACACAAGTGAAAAATCTGAAAGGACTCCTCAAGCATCGAATTGTTCGCGGCTTCTCCAGCTCAACGTCTCGTTCACTTATTGGAGCCGCCTCCTTGATGGCGCTCTCACTCGCCGCGCCAGGACTTGCTCGTGCGGATCAGTTTGGAGTACAGGTCGCGGGCGGCATCGCAAACAGTCATGACGTGCACGAGAGTAAGGTAGATCTCGGTGGTGTGTGGGATCCACAGTGGTCATGGTGGGAGATCGGTGGCTGGCATTTCGCCGCAGTCTTGGAAGGGCATGTTGCTTACTGGCACTCGAGCAAGGCGGATGCGCATGACAATGTTTTCGAGTTTGGCGTGACGCCCGTCTTCCGTTTCATCAAAAGTAGTGGCGCGATTCGCCCTTTCGTTGAGGCCGGAGTCGGCGTCCGACTGCTTTCACACCCGTCAATTACCAGCCACTATACGATGTCCAGTGCCTTTCAGTTTGCAGACATGGTCGGCGTGGGAGCAAGCTTTGGGAGCCGCCAGCAGTATGCGGCCGGTTTTCGCTTCCAGCACCTATCTAACGCGAGCATCAAGGAGCCAAATCCTGGCATTGAGTTCGAGCAGCTATATGTTCAGTATAATTTCTGACCACTTCGATTGACGGTCCGGTTGCCTCGAGGCGGACGTATGCGAGACAGTTTCACGACACGTACGGTATATGTCGATGAACGCGAGATTCGCTCTTCATTTGAACCGGATACGCTGCGACATTCTTCGAATGCGATCTGTTCAACGAAGTGAACGAACGCAACCGAAGGACTGGAATCTTGGCAACACGCGCTGCATCCTCCGTCTCTCAGTTTGATCTGAACAGCCTGATCACTCTCCTCGAGGTTCAGGTAATCGGGCTCTCGGAGTGCCTGGTTAGCCCCGGTTTCAGGCTCGGTACGGCCCGTCAGTCGACCTGTTCGGGACGCTTTCCACTCCCATCGTTGAGCAATTTGACGCTAGCGACCACCTCGAGCGTCAGTTGAAGACAATGCTCCAGGAACAACTGGCGCATGAAATCACAGCTGGAGCGATGAAGGGCGCCTTGTTAAAGCAGGTCATCGTCGCTCTGCTGCGCCGCTCTGTCAAATCGAAACAACCTGTGTGAAGAGCGCTTTTCCTTGCTCAGCGACCCGGAAATTGCGCGAGCCTTCGCTCAAATAGCCGCGGATCCCCGTGCAAATCATACAATTGCAAGCCTCGCGAACACGGCTAATCAGAGCCGGTCAATCTTCATGTCACGTTTTACCAGTGTCATTGGACGCTCGCCCGATGCAGCTTTTGCGCGACCTTCGGATGCGGCAGGCAGCCTCCCAGCTTGACTGGGCATTTACCCTGTCGGCTTTGCACGTGCCTTCAAGGAATTTCACGGCAGAGGACCGCGCGATTATCAACAGGCGAAGCGCACGTGACGTGCCGCGTTTAGCCGATCATCTGGGACAACCTCGGCACATGAATCCGGTTAGGAAAACTTCCCCCGTTACGATCGCCTGACCTAGTATGCGCCGCTGTCCACACAAACTTTCGTCAGTTTCCGTTCTATGATACAGCCGCGTTTTCCGCGCAATGGGTATTCCGGCTTCTTTTGCCAACGTGAACCATACGACAGAGGCTGTAGCCCTATGGGCTGGGGGCTCAAACAAGATATCGGCTGACTGCAACGCGCTAGAGATGGTGCTGCACCCACGCTCCAATAGTTGAAAAAAATTGCCCGCCAATGGAGAACATTGGCGGGCATTTCAGGGGCTCTATGGCGTGAGCACACTGTCCGGGATAAACAGCCCAACAGTGAGATCGAGCGTAAAGTGCGTTCCAGCGGCAGTCAAGTTACGTATTGCGTTAGACAGTAACGGTATCGAGTATGTCGAACGCTCAAATCCTCTTCTCACGCACATCTATGGCCAATAGATTGAGCCCTCTCGGCCGGGTCTGTGCGGAAAGCAGGCACAAAATCAGCCGGCTGTCTCTGACTTCCTCATACGGTGTGAGCACTGGACAGGCTTCATGAGAGCGCATTAGCCAACTCGCTGGTTCGTACAGATATAGCCAAAGATGAGTCGGGAACTGTCTCGCGCCACCGCATGCGCCCCAAAGTAGCTCGGGCCGAATCAAGCCTTGACAAGATCAAAACGACGGACTCACCACTGATAGTGAATAGCGGCCAAGCTCCACCCCGGTTATCTGATGCGGCGGCACCACTGTCGGTTTAGAACCCGATGTCGCAGTCCGCGTCCGGTCGTTGGAACTCCAATATCCATACGTCATCTTTTCCTGGGCTAATTGCGCGCTAACCTCGTCGTTGGCCGTTAGGGGCGCCGATTGAGCGAATGACGGGACACTCGCCAGTGCGATGGTCGCTGCGACGACGAATTGAGCAATTTTCATGAGTTCCTCCGGGAGGTGTTTGGTGCCTGATGTCTCGGGTCCAATGGAAGCATTTTAGAGGGATGTATTCCTGGAATTGTGTACTATCGGAACAATTCATTGTTGTCAGTTTGTGAATCCCACGTGAATCATTCAGATATGCGCCGATGCACGATTACCAGAGTTCCCGTTGGCCTGCCCTAACGAACGATTCGATTTGTCAAATTGTTCGAACCTCTATTAAGCATCGTTACCGCGTAACGATGAGCGGCCACCGAGTGTCGATTACAGAGGGTATGGTTACCCTTGATAATCGTAAGTCACACTGCTCGACGCGATATACTGATGCGGCACCGCGACCGCTGCGTCTCTGAGCCTCGCGTGGCTGTTATTCGCCCAACGCGCGAGTGACGTTCTACAAAAGTTTCACATCGTCGCCCATGCGTCCAAGGCGCTTGATACGGTGCGTCGCCAACAACAGAAAGCCGACCCGGAACTCAAACGGATGCGCTGGACGCTGCACAAGGACGCCAGCAAACTGAACATTGCGCAATTGACCGACCTCGAGGCGCTGCTCAGGCAGTACACCACTAAGCGAACGGCCCGCGCCTGGTTATATCGCGAGCAGTTGCGCGTGATTCTCGAACGCAAGCAGATTCATGTCGTCTCAGATTTGCTGCAGCAATGGTGTACCAATGTCATGTGTTCGAAAGTCGAACCGATGAAGGATGTCGCACGATTGATTCGTCGACACTTCGACGGCATCGTTGCGTGGGCCCAGACTCGACAGACCAACGACTTCATCGAGCCATCAGCGGCTTTTTTTCCGGCTGTCAACCGCAAGGCGCGTGGCTACACGCGCTTCGAAACAGTGCGAATGGTACTGTTGCTTACTGCTCCCAAACTCGACTTCTCGGCGTTCAACTCGCATGCCCGCTATGGGCCGTGTTACCCATTGCATGCTCAAAAGAGCCATAATTTTTCTCTTTCAATTGCCGAGGACAACGTGTCTGCATCCAGCTTGAAGAATGATGTATTTCTGCGCTCACTTTTGCGCGAGCCGGTGCCCTACACTCCGATTTGGCTGATGCGCCAGGCGGGTCGATACCTGCCAGAATATCGCGTGACACGCACGCGCGCTGGTTCTTTCATGGGGCTGGCACGGAGCTTGGACTACACAATGGAAGTCACGCTGCAGCCACTTGCGCGGTTTGATTTTGACGCGGCCATCTTATTCTCGGATATCCTCACCGTCCCGCATGCAATGGGCCTTGGCCTGGACTTCGCGGAAGGCGAGGGGCCCCGATTCGCACGGCCGGTTCGCAGCGAGGACGACGTGAGGAAGCTTGCCGTGCCCGATATGGAGAAGCTGCGCTACGTGTTCGATGCAGTCAGCGCTATTCGACGCGAGCTTGACGGCAAGGTGCCGCTGATCGGCTTTGCAGGCAGCCCCTTTACCATCGCTTGTTACATGGTAGAGGACAGGGTAGCGAGGATTACCGTTTGATCAAGACGATGCTGTATTCGCGCCCAGATCTGCTGCATCGCATTCTAGAAATTAACGCGGAAGCCACGCTTCAATATTTGAACGCGCAAATCGCTTCGGGCGCACAGGCCGTGATGATATTTGACAGTTGGGGCGGCGTGTTGGCAGACGGACTTTTTCAGCACTTTTCGCTTGCTTACACCAGAAAGGTCGTGGGCGGATTGACCCGTGAACGCGATGGCCGACGCGTGCCGGTTATCGTCTTTACCAAGGGAGGCGGACAATGGTTGGAACAGATCGCTGCGTGCGGTTGTGACGCAGTGGGCTTAGATTGGACCGTCGACTTGGCGTCTGCGCGCCGGCGCATCGACGACGCCGTGGCGCTGCAGGGTAACCTTGACCCAATGGTGTTGTTTGGCGGAGCGGGGGCCATCCGCAAGGAAGCGCGCCGCGTGCTAGACGCCTTCGGCCCCGTCGGCAAGGGAGGGCATGTGTTTAACCTGGGCCACGGCATTTCGCGTTTCACTGAACCCGATGCCGTGTCCGAACTGGTCGATGAAGTCCACCAATATAGCCGCTCGCTGAGACGGTGATACAGTGATCGAGGCGACGATCTTAGCGTCGACGGCGCAACTATGCGACAGCCTCTTCAGATCTGGGAGTTCACAGGCGCATAGCTCGCAGTAGCATCCGGCGCCAGTGGCTCATCACCCGAGTGCTCCAACCAGCCCCCGCCGAGAGCCCGATACAGGTCAACGATGCTTGTCCATCGCGCGAGTCGAGTCACGATCAACTGTTGCTCAGACGAGTAAAGATCGGTTTGCGCCGTCAGCACCGATAGATAGCTGTCGGCGCCGTTACGATATCGCGCGGACGCCAGGTCAAAGCGGCGCTGCTGTGCGTCCTGGTTGCTTCGAAGGGCGGAAATCTCATTGTCGTATGTCCCACGCGCAGCAAGGCCGTCCGCGACCTCACGGAATGCCGACTGTATGGTTTTCTCATAGTTTGCAATCTGTATCTGTTTTAGATCATTTGCTCGATTCAGGTTCGCGGTATTCGCGCCTCCCTCGAAAATCGGCAAGGCCACTTGCGGGGCGAAACTCCACGCCGCTGACCCAGCCTTGAACAGGTCCCCCAATGTCGGACTCGCCGTGCCGAAAGCGCCGGTGAGAGAAATTCTGGGAAAGAACGCGGCCCGCGCTGCTCCAATGTTCGCGTTAGCTGCAATCAGCTGCTCTTCGGCCCCCATGACGTCGGGGCGGCGTGAAAGCAAATCCGACGGCAACCCCGCGGGAACATCTGTTAACAGATCCTGGGCGTCGAGTGACAACCCGGGCGGGAGATCGTCCGGCAACGGTTCGCCAATTAGGAGCACGAGCGCGTTCTCAGCTTGGGCCCGAGCACGGGCTTGTGCTTCGAGATTTGCCCGTGCATGGTCTACGACACTCTGCGCCTCCTTCAGGTCAAGTTCAGAGCCAACTCCGGTGTCAAACTGAAGCTTCGTTAAGCGGTAGGATTCCTGCGCTGTCGATAGCGTGTTTTTCGTCACATTCAGGAGGTCATCGTACGCAAGCAACGTTAGGTACTCGTCGGCGACCTGCGCCACAAGTGCAATCTGGACTGATTTTCTTGCCTGTGCTGTTGCAAGATATTGCGCCAGAGCTGCTCCGCTCAGACTCCGAATGCGTCCCCAGAGATCGATCTCCCAAGACGTGTTTAGCCCAACGCTATAATCCCTCGAAACGGTTCGTCCAGAGACTGCCAAATCCTTGGGCGTCCGTTGTACGTTCGCCCCGGCCGAGGCGTCGATAGCAGGAAGTGAAGCAGCCCGGGTTATGCGGTAGCGCTCGCGATCGGCGTCCACGTTGAATACGGCCACGCGCAAATCGCGATTATTTCTGAGAGCGATTTCGACAAGTTTTTGCAATCTAGGGTCGGCGAAGAATTCACGCCATCCAATATCGGCCGCAGCGCGCTCCTTCGCACTTCGGTCTTCACCGCCGTGACTCGGCTGCGTTGCATACACTCCGCCCGTGGGATATAGGCTCGAGATTGGCGCAGTAGGGCGTTGGTACGCAGGAATCATTGTGCAGCCTGCCGCCATAAGCGTTCCAGCTACGATGGTAAGGACCAGGGGTCTCATTGAGGGTCTCATTGCTTTCGTCATCACGATGGGTAGGCGCTTACTGCTCATGCTCCTCTACGGCGCGCGTGGCCTCATCGATACCACCGCCCTGGCGAGCGAACATCGTTCGCACCTTCACGTAGAACATCGGAATCAGGAAAATCGCCAGGAACGTCGCCGTCAGCATCCCGCCGATCACTCCTGTTCCGATTGCATGCTGACTAGCGGACCCTGCGCCATTACTGACGGCAAGCGGAAAGACTCCAAAGATAAACGCGAGGGATGTCATGATGATAGGGCGCAGCCGCAGGCGCGCCGCCTCGAGTGCCGCATCAATCGGAGCCATCCCTTGCTTATCCTGCAGTTCACGCGCGAATTCGACAATGAGAATCGCATTTTTTGCTGACAGTCCAACGGTCGTCAAAAGACCGACCTGGAAGAAAACGTCGTTCTCAAGACCTCGGAGTGTCGTGGCTAGCAACGCGCCGACGACGCCGACCGGCACGACCATAATTACAGAGAACGGAATCGACCAGCTCTCGTATAACGCCGCGAGACAAAGGAACACAACGAGAATCGACGTTCCGTAGATGAGCGGAGCCTTCGACCCAGACTGAACTTCCTGGAACGACAACCCAGTCCACGAATAACCGATGCCCGCAGGCAATTTTTTCGCGAGCGCCTCCATTTCCGCCGTAGCTTGTCCGGTGCTCTTTCCAGGCGCAGCCTGACCCAAAATCTCCACCGACGACACGCCGTTGTAACGTTCGAGCTTCGGAGAGCCGTACGCCCACCGGCTGTCAGCAAAAGTGCTGAACGGCACCATTGTCCCGGCGTCGTTACGTACATACCACCGACTCAGGTCTTCGGGCGTCCTCCGGAATGGCGCGTCAGCCTGAACATAGACACGTTTGATCCGACCGTCGGCGTCGAGGAAGTTGTTCACATATTGAGATGCCCACGCAATCGACAAGGACTGATCGATCGCGGACGGCGACACGCCAAGGGCCTGCGCTTTCTCTCTATCGATATTGACCTCGTATGTGGACGTGTCGTTTAGGCCGTTAGGACGTACCAGCGACAGTACCGGATCCTCGGAAGCCATCTTTAGCAGTTGATTTCGGGCATCCATCAGAGCCTCATGTCCAACGCCAGCGTTGTCTGTCAACTCAAAGTCAAAGCCAGATGCCGTACCTAATTCACGAATCGCAGGCGGGTTAAAGGGAATGACTTTTGCATCCTTGTACTTCGCGTAGTGTGCGGCCACACGCCGGATCAACATATGAACACTTTGATCTGCGTGCTGGCGCTGTTCGAAATCCTTCAGTTTTACAAACGCAAGACCCGCGTTCTGAGCCCGTCCGGCAAAGCTGAACCCATTCATCGTAAAAACCGAATCTACGACGTCCTTCTCGCTAGTCAGCAAGTAGTCGTTGATGTCCGAAAGCGTGCGTCCGGTAATTTCCTTCGTCGAACCGGGTGGGGTCTGCACAATGACGAACATGTACCCCTGGTCCTCGTCGGGAAGGAAGGACTTCGGCAACTGTATGAAAAGTGCTCCAACGCCCGCGATAACGGTGAGGTAAATCAGTATCCACCGCCCCGAGCGTCGGATGACGTGATGCACACCACCTTGGTATTTGACGCGACTCAGATCGAACATCCGGTTGAACCAGCCGAAGAAACCTCCATTTTCGGTCTGATGACCGCGCGGAATCGGTTTTAGGATCGTCGCGCAAAGCGCCGGCGTCAAAATCAGTGCAACGAGCACCGACAGGACCATTGCCGAGACAATAGTCACGGAAAACTCTCTGTAGATCGCGCCGACAGACCCGCCAGAGAGTGCGACCGGAACAAATACCGCCGACAGGACCAGCGCTACGCCAATCAGCGCGCCGGTAATCTGTCCCATCGCCTTGCGAGTTGCCTCTCGTGGTGAGAGCCCCTCTTCCATCATCACTCGTTCTACGTTCTCAACGACCACGATCGCATCGTCGACAAGCAGGCCAATTGCGAGCACAAGTCCAAACATCGACAGCACGTTGATCGAAAAACCGAGCACGTTCGCGATGCCAAGCGTGCCAAGCAAAACAACAGGTACGGCAATGGTTGGGATCAACGTTGCACGCAGGTTCTGCATGAACAGGTACATCACGAGAAAAACAAGCACTATCCCTTCGATCAGTGTCTTAACGACCTCTTCGATAGATTTGTGCACGAACGGTGAGCTATCGTACGGATAGTGGACCGCCAGTCCGTGAGGGAACGACGCCGACAGCTCCTTCACCTTCGCTTGAATTGCGCTGACCGTCTGCAAAGCATTGGCACCCGGCGCAAGTTGGATTCCGAAGCCGGCAGCGGGCTGCCCCTTAAACTTGATATCAAAGCTGTACGTTTCGGCGCCCAGCTCAATTCTAGCCACGTCTTTCAGACGTACCTGCGAGCCATCTTGGTTAACCCTCAACTGAATGTTGCCGAATTGCTCTGGCGTCCGGAGAAGAGTGGCTGCGTTAATGGTGGCCTGCATTACCGTGTTCGTTACCGCCGGCGTGCCTCCGATCTGCCCGGCAGCAACCTGCACGTTTTGATCGGATATTGCATGAGTAACGTCTAGTGGCGTGAGCGAATAGTTAGTCAGCTTGGACGGATCGAGCCATATCCGCATCGCGTACTGCGAGCCCAGCAAACGTGTCTGTCCCACACCGTTGATACGGCTGATAGGATCTAGAACATGCGACGCGACATAATCCGTCAAGTCAACGTAAGACATACTCCCATCATCGGATGTAAAAGCGATCCATAACAGGTAGCTGCTCGTTGATTTCGTGACTTGCAAGCCCAGCTGCTGCACGGCTTGGGGTAGAAGCGGTGTCGCAAGCGATAACTTGTTCTGCACCTGAACCTGTGCAGTGTCCGGGTTTGTGCCCGGTGCGAATGTAATTGTAATCGTGGAGCCGCCCGAATCATCGCTGTTCGACGACATGTACAGCAGATGATCGAGACCGCTCATTTGCTGCTCGACGACCTGAGTCACCGTACTTTCGACGGTTTTTGCAGAGGCACCGGGATAGTTTGCTGTGATCTGGATCGCCGGCGGCGCGATTTGTGGATACTGGGCAACTGGAAGCGCGACGATGGACGCTGCGCCCGCAAGCATCAGGATAATCGCAATCACCCACGCGAAAATCGGGCGAGCGATAAAGAACTTAGACAATTGACGCTACTCCTACTCAAACGCCAGAGGCTACAGATTGTGAAGCAGGTGCACCTGGTGAAGCTCCGCGTCGGGAGACAGGTTCCGCGGAAGAGCCCATTACTGTCGACGCATTTGTTGCTGGAACAGCCTTCACGGTCATACCGGGCCGCACTTTTTCCGTGCCTTGTACGATCACTCGATCTCCCGGCTGCAAGCCGCTGTCGACGACCCAGTCACTACCGTACGTTCCAGCGGTGACGAGTGAGCGCGCGACCACCTTGTTATCGGCACCAACTACCAGTGCATTCGCCCGCCCCTTCTGATCGTGCGTGACACCAACCTGCGGCACCAGAAACGCATGTTCATCAATGCCTTTCTCTATGCGTGCCTGGACGAACATGCCAGGCAGCAGCACGCGATCGGGATTCGGAAAAACCGCCCGCAACGTTACGGAACCTGTGGATTGGTCTACGGTTACGTCAGAGAATTGCAAAGTCCCCTTGTGCGAATACTCACGACCGTCTTCAAGAATCAACGTGACTAGAGCCGCATTTGCACCGGACGTTTCCAGACGCCTCTCTTGAATCTCGCGACGAAGCTTGAGTCCGTCGAGGCTGGCTTGTGCGACATCGACATATACGCGATCTATCTCCTGAATGGTATCCATCAAAGTCGCCTGACTCGCTTGAACATATGCGCCCGGCGTTACCTGCGACACGCCAGTGCGACCTGTCACGGGTGAGATTACGTCGGTATAGCGCAGATTGATTTGCGCCGTCTCAACTTCCGCCTTTCCTGCGGCGACATCTGCAGCAGCTGCTCTCTCCGCGGAGACGGCGTTCTCGTAATCCTGTTCACTAACCGCACTCGCCGCGACCAGCACCTTATCCCTCTTCGCCAAAGCAGTCGCGGTAATGAGATTTGCTTCGGCCTTAGCAAGAGCGGCCTTTTCAGCATCTACCTTCGCGATGTACGGTGCGGGGTCGATCTTGTAAAGGCGTTGACCTGCCCTTACCTCACTGCCCTCAACAAAGTCACGACTAAGTACAATCCCGTCTGCTCGTGCACGCACCTGTGCAACCAGATACGCGCTTGTGCGTCCCGGTAGCTCAGTGAAGATGGACACTGGCTGTGGATTTACCGTCACAAAGCCGACTTCAGGTAGTTGAGGGCCTGGAACGGATTCTTTCTTTCCGCACGCCGCTAATCCAATAGCAGAAGCCGCAATCGCGGTTATTAAGTGAAAAGTTTTTCTAGTAAGCATGTGCTACATCTCGTCAGATCGGTCGTATCCTGGTTGGCGTGGGCGACGTAAGGGCGGCTTTAAGGCGATCAAATCGGTCATTTCATGGGAGCAAAGGGGGTAATAGCGCGGACGGAAAAGCGAATCGCGTGATGCGGGTCTCAGATAAGCTTGTAGACGCAGACCGAATGAAAGCGCGTTTTGCTATCTGTGACCCGAAGAACACCGTCGAACAGCAGGCGAGGCGTCCCTTTGAGTCGCAAGCCGTCATTGTGATCCGTGAGTCTTTTCGGGACCGTTGGGAGCGCTCGTAATGCGTCGACAAGATTCCGAACTATCCACCACATCCCTCACCGGAAATTTTTCAGGAAAACCTGCCTGTGCAAACACTTGTTCAAACCACCCATTTGAAACACCAACCAACCGATGGATGCTTTATGCCGACAAACAGATGAGTTGAATGTGGTCCTCGGTATCGCGTCGACTCAAGCACTTTGATATTCAGGCGTCGTTCCTGCCGTGCAAACCATCCGTGGTTGAAATCGAACCTTCATTCCGTCCAGTCCGCTCTGTGTTGCGCACAGACCGGAACACCCGCGATGAAAATTCAAGCGATGCCGTCAGTTTCGCGCGGGCAACCGCAATGTCGCCCGCTGTCGGGTCTTCCCCCGCCAGATAAACGAACTCGGTGCTATGAATCCCGATAACGGAAAAAACATGGCGCAGATACGGCGTTAGAAAATCAGGTTGACTCGCTCTTTCCCCAAAGCATGGAGTGCCAGACCTAATAAGAACGAGTGTCGGGCGGTCTTTGAGTAGCCCAATTTTCCCCCGGGTCCCGCGTTTGAAAGTGCGCCCATCACGCACAATGTGATCAATCCATAACCTCAACGCCGAAGGCACGGCGAAGTTATGCATCGGAGTGGAAATCAGCACGTAAGAACTCTGCTCCAGTTCATCAATCAGTTGTTCGGAATCCGGGAAGGCATCGGACGTATGTGTCCATGACTCAAATAGACCTTGCGCGTACGCCGCTGAAAGGGCGCGCAACCCATCAGTAGCGACGTTGCGCGTCACGAGACGGACTTCCGGGCGTCCAAACTGGAACTGTTCGATAGCGTCGCGTGCCACCTGACCACCCAGCGAGCGCTCACCGTGCGGGCTGCATTCCAAGAGAAGAAAGGTGCTCATCAGTCAACCGCCTCAACAAAATGCAATCCTGTTGCCAGTAAGCCTTGTCGGAAGTAAAAGCGCTGAGCAAACGCGTTCGACAAACCTGTGTCGAGCACAAGCCGATCACAGCGCAGTCGTTTCGCCTCTTCACGTACCGCTTCAATCAGTCTCCGACCGAGGCCTTGGCTGCGTACGCCAGCGCCTACCACCAGATCATCGATATAGACGAAACGACCGTACAGCAGGTTTTCCTGGAACCGATAACCCGCCAGCGCAACGATCTCTTCTCCCTGCCATGCAGCCAGCAGCCGGTAGCCCTGTTCTGATTGCCTTCGTAACTGCGCGACAAAGGCTTCCGGCCCGATTAGATTCTGTCGCAACTCCAGCATGACGGCATAGCAGGCGATACAATCTTGATCGTTGTCGATATGACGTAAGGAGGTGAATGTCATGGCGATATCCGAGTTACCGAGTCGCCAGTTTAGAAGAAGGGTGACCTACTCAACAGGCACAAGAAACACTCAATCGACTGGGACATCGAGATGGGCTTACCTGACTTCAAGTCGCTGACAGATCACGAGTCGCCGATCTATTTGCAGCTGTATTGGCGTTTTCGAAATGCAATCGCCACCGGCAAGCTGGCTCCTGGCGACCGCGTGCCTTCGATTCGAAGTCTCGCGAGTGAACTGAATCTCGCACGCGGTACTGTTGAGGCGGCATATCAGATGTTGAGCAGCGAGGGGTATCTGATAGGACGTGGACCGGCCGGCACGGTCGTGTCTCCTCAGCTTGATGGGCGCGTCAGCGCGACGACACCGGTTGGGTCGAGCATTCCTTCCCGATCAAGTCACGTGAAACAAGCCGGCTCCAAGCCTTTGCAATTGGGATTGCCCGCACTGGACGCTTTTCCCCGGAAAACCTGGGTTCGGCTCGCAGGGCGAAATTTGCGCGCGATGCACGTCGCGGACATGGTCAACGCGGATCCAAGCGGATATGAGCCGCTGCGGCGGGCGATTGCTGCTTATCTGGCGGTTTCACGCGGTATCGCCTGCACGCCCGATCAGGTTTTCGTAACTGCAGGATACCGCGGAGCACTGGAACTGATTCGACGCACTTTGTTCCGGCATGGTGATAGCGGCTGGTTCGAGGATCCAGGGTATCTGCACGCTCGACGGTTCCTTGAGGATGCCGGCATGCAATTGATTCCGGTGCCAGTAGATGACGATGGCCTGAACGTCGAAGCCGGTCTGCGTCACGCGGTTGACGCCCGGTTCGCAGTGGTTACGCCAACACATCAAAGCCCCTCCGGCGTCGCCCTGTCACTGCCCCGAAGATTGGCGTTATTGGATTGGGCGCAAGCTCAACGCGCATGGATCATCGAAGACGATTATGACAGCGAGTTCAGATACGACGGCCGGCCCCTTCCCCCTCTGAAAAGCCTGGACCACGGGGGGCGGGTGCTATATGCCGGCACCTTCAGCAAGGTGCTATACCCGGGATTGCGACTGGCCTACCTGGTGGTTCCGGAGCATGAAATCGACAAGTTCCGGAACTCGATGGCGCAACTCGGAAGCAGCCCAGTCCTTTTTCAGGCCACCGTCGCCGATTTCATGGAGCAGGGCCATTTTGCTCGGCACATCAAGAAAATGCGTTCACTTTACGCGACAAGACGCGATTATCTGGTTCAGGCTTTGGCTCACGTGTTCGGCGATATGCTGCTGGTTCCGGAACGCGCGGGTGGAATCCATGTGGTTGCGCATCTAAAACCAAAGTACAACGATAAGGCATTCGCTGCCGCTGCCAATGCCAAAGGTTTAGCAATAATGGCCTTGAGCGAATGGTGCATACGCCGTCGATCGCCGGTTGGACTGCTGATGGGATTTGCCAATATTGCCACTCCGGAGCAAGCTTTAAAGCAAGTCCGGCGGTTGAGAGAGGCCTTCGATCACTGATTGTCAACAATCCTGCCGCTTATGAACAGCATCTTGGTTTCAGGCCGCGCGCGTTCGCCAATCCCGCCGGCGAATATCGGGTGTCTAGCGACTTCATACCATGAAATAGACCTCTGAGCTGACAAACAGGACTCCGATGCCGGCGCACCGTAACATGTCTTCCAGAGTACCACCGGCCATTACTGGTCGTCGCCTATCACCCATTACGCATCTGCTATGGGTCACCTACGAGTTATGAGTTCGCGTTTGCTGATTCAGCCAGAAGGGCGACTAGCTCACCGCAGTGGAGACGGAAGCCAAATAGATCATTTCTGCGGTAAGACACGCCGGCGCCGCCATGATGTGCATCATCCGCGGCGTTCCTTTGCCCGTGCCAATTGGCCGAACGCCCAGGTGTCGCCGGCAGAGGGCGCGGCTATAATGAGCTTCAGTTCATAATTGTCCATTTCATGCCGCGCCTTCGCGCGGCACTTGTCTTTTGCCTATGCGCCTCAATCTCGAACGGTCATTGGAGTTTGCTGCGGCTCGTCGCGTCGCCGTATTGCTGATCAATCTCGGCACGCCCGATTCGCCGACGCCTCGCGCCGTGCGGCGCTATCTGGCGCAGTTCCTGTCCGATCCGCGCGTCGTCGAGATTCCGTCGTTGCTGTGGCAAATCATCCTGCGTCTGCTGATTCTGCCGTTTCGAGGCGTGGCTTCGGGGAAGAAGTACGCGGCCGTGTGGATGCCGGAAGGCTCGCCGCTGCGCGTGCACACTGAGAAACAGGTGGAAGGGCTGCGGCATCTGCTGCAGCTGAACGACTATTCCGTGATCGTCGATTACGCGATGCGCTACGGCACGCCCGGCATTCCCGCCATGCTCAATGAGTTGAAGCTGGCGGGCGCCGAGCGCATTTTGCTGATGCCGATGTACCCGCAGTATTCGTCGTCGACAACGGCCACTGCCTTCGACGACGCGTTCGCCGCGCTCAAGCGCATGCGCAAGCAGCCGGAAATCCGCACGGTGCGTCAGTACGCGGATCATCCCGCCTATATCGCAGCGCTCGCCGCGCAGGTGAATCACTACTGGCATGCGCACGGCCGCCCGGATTTCGCGGCGGGCGACAAACTGGTGCTGAGTTTCCACGGCGTGCCGAAGCGCACGCTCGATCTGGGCGACCCGTACCACGAGCAATGCCAGCAGACGGCGTCGCTGTTGATGCACGCGCTCGGGCTCACGCCCGTCGAGTGCCGGGTCACGTTCCAGTCGCGTTTCGGCAAGGCAGAGTGGCTGCAACCCTATACGGCGCCGACGCTAAAGGAACTGGGTGCGGCGGGCGTGCGCCGGGCGGACGTGTTCTGTCCGGGTTTCACGGCCGACTGTCTGGAAACGATCGAGGAAATCGGCATGGAAGTGCGCGACGAATTCGTGCACGCCGGCGGGAAAGTTTTTCACGCGATTCCCTGCCTGAATGCATCGCACGCGTGGATCGCGGCGCTCGGCGAAATCGTTGCCCAGCACCTGCAAGGCTGGCCGGTCCAGGCAAGCACGCCGCAAAGTGCTTCCGTGGCTTGAAATTGCGCCTCCCGCCAGCAATCTTTCAATGTGCAACCGTGCGATGGCTTACGGCGTCCGGAATAGCCTGAAGAAGCATTGAAGGGCTACAAGAATTCAACCGAACCGGGCGCTTGCGTACGTATCGACAAATGGCTGTGGCCAGTGGTGACGTCGATCAACCTGTCGCATATCGCTATTGCTGTCACCGGCTTAGTTTTGTTACCGCGTAACGGCTAGACGGACGCTCAACATTACGCGGTCGCCCAAGGCACCTACACGACTGCGTCCACCGAACACCACTTAATCGTTACCTTATCGCAGGTGTCTGGTGAAAATACGCAACTCATGCCGTTTTGCACTTTAGCCGGACAGCGTCACTGAATGCCATCATGTCCGTTACGCAGTAACGAAGTGTCATGAGTTGAATTCACTACGCTAACGTTTATTTTCCCTGCAGACGACTGAGCCATTGTAGTCCCGATTAGCACGTCGTGTCTGGCCGCATCGAAGATCTGTGAATTTGGAGACTGCCATTGCGGCCTCCAGAGGATATGAATAAGCCTTCAGAAGCATCCGAATCACTGGCCAGAAGCTCATGTAAGATCGCTGGCGAGAAGAGCACATGCACCGGCAAAAGCATTCCGCCTACAAAGAGGAAGAGGAAAGCAACATGAATCAGTCTCCCGAAATCGGCGATAGGATCACCGACAAATCCACACCACCCGATGAGCGAACTCTACGCGACTGGATGGGGGCCGATGCGTTCAAACATTGGACCCGTCTGCAAAGCTGGATCGACGCATCCTACCCTGGTGTTTTCGCACCCGACTGGCTCTATGGCGGCAAGAAACGCGGTTGGTCACTGCGCTACAAGAAAACCAAGGCCTTCTGCACCTTGTTGCCCGAATACAGGATGTTGTCCGTTCTCGTCGTCTTAGGGCGAGCGGAGCGGGAAAAATTTGACGAGCGTCGTTATTCCTGGAGCCCGAAGTTGGTGAAGCTCTACGACGATGCTCATCCATACCCCGACGGGAAATGGTTGACCGTTGCCGTCTCATCCGCAGATGACCGGCATGAGCTGATAGAGCTTGTAAGTATGAAACGCCCGCCGCTAACGCGCGGTTGAATATCGTGCAAGCGTTAAGCCCTGCGGCCTACGCGCCCAGCTTCGCGCTCGCGGTCACGCCGCGCGCGATTTTCATCAACGCTTTCCCTAACGCCGTTGTGCCACTTGCGACATTCGAGGGCAGTGCTGAAATAGTCGACAGCGGCCGCTTAGCTCTAGAAGTAGCTCAACCCGAGCGCGCCTTTGACCTCCGACAGTGTTTCTGCGGCCACCTCTCGCGCACACATCGTACCGCGGCGCAAGATTGCGAGCACCTCGCCCCGGTCTTCCTCAAGCTCGCGACGGCGCACCCGAATGGGTTCGATAAGTGACTGTAGTCGCTCGTTTAGGACCCGTTTTACCGCACTATCGCCCAGACCTCCACGACGATAGTGCGATTTGAGCTCGTCAACTTTCTGTACGTCGGGTTCAAATGCATCGAGGAACGCGAACACGACATTACCCTCTACCCTACCAGGATCGCTTATCCGCAGGTGGTTCGGGTCCGTATACATGTCGCTGACCGCCTTCGAAATCTCGTCCTCAGTGGCTCCCAGAGTAATCGCGTTACCTAGCGATTTGCTCATCTTGGCTTTGCCATCGACACCGGGCAATCGAGTAACCTGCGAGAGCACGGCTTCACACTCGACCAGTACAGAGCGGTCAACGGTGTTGTTGAAGCGGCGCACCAACTCGTTCGTCTGCTCGATCATAGGTAACTGGTCATCGCCCACAGGTACGTGCGTTGCCTTGAACGCTGTTATATCCGCAGCCTGACTGACCGGATACGTCAGGAAGCCGGCCGGAATGTCTCTCTCGAAACCCCGTAGTCGAATTTCCTCCTTGATCGTGGGGTTACGTTCTAGACGCGCGACGGTTACGAGGTTGAGGAGATACTGAGAGAGCTCCGCCAATTCTGGTACCTGCGACTGGATGAGAATGGTGGACTTCGTCGGGTCGATTCCGACGGCAAGATAATCGAGTGCTACTTCAATCACATTCTCGGTTACTTTCTGGTGTCGACCGACGTTGTCGGTCAACGCCTGTGTATCTGCGAGAAGCAGGAACTGCCGTGCTTCATGCTGCAACTGAACTCTTGCACGCAACGACCCGACATAGTGGCCGAGATGGAGCGGGCCCGTGGTCCGGTCCCCGGTCAGGATGGTAGGACGGTTTTTATACATTATCGGCTACAGCCCTATCGTTTAATGGTACCAGTCTCAATGGCAGGGAGCCTCAAACGCCGCCAGGCCCGGAGGCGTCAGGTGGCGCAACCAAAGCCACTGCAGGCCCCATTGTTGCGGATGATCTCACTCACCAGCCCACAGTTACGGTAACGATCGTCGCCCCTTTTAACCTGTCCGACAGGTCAATGTGAAGCGGGCGCCCCCCGTACCATCTCGCGAAGCCGGTTTTCACACGGTGACCGACGACGATCATATCGGCGCTCAATCGTTCGAGCAGCTGAGAGATCGCATCCACAGCGTGGCCAAATACGAGATGGCCGCATGCAGAAATTCCATTCATATTTAGCTCGTCGATTGCGTACTTCAGGTCAGAGCGCGCGTTTGCTTCCATTTGCAATACCAAGACTTCATTCATCATGCCCCCAGCGATGGCTCCCGTGCCAATGCAATCGACAACCGCGACGACATCGACAACGGCCGCAAGCGCTAAAGAAAGCGAGGCGCATCGAAGCAAAGCGGACTTTGCTTCGGTTGTTCCATCATAGAACAGTAGTATTCTGGAGTCGTTCGGCATTTGCAAATTAGGCGTAGCAGTCAATGGAGCGCGAATCGGGTCAGTCAATACAATGGAGTCAATGCGAGAGGCTTACGCGCAAGGGATTCCCGTGGGGAACAGCAACCTTCACAAAAAAAGCACAGAAATTTCACAGAAAGGGTGGAGAACCGGTGATGCGGACTCGCCGGAATACCAAGCGACAGCCATTCGCGAATGGGCGAAAACCATTGCGGATTGGTAAACATCGTGAGCCGGTCCTGCTCAAGTCAACCATACTCCAATGCATTCGCGCGAGAAATCCGAGCATCGACAGAAGTTTTCCTTGATGGGTCGCCTATGGTATCCATTTGCTGAGACCGGCCGTAGGGCCATGAAATGATTGTTGGGCTGGGCCATCCTCGACGCTAGACCGGTCCAGCACTTTCAAACGCCTGCGCGACCTGACACCTTTCGTCCTCGCCCTCACTCCGCCGATCCGCTCTGCCCTCTCGATTCGGCAATGTGCAAACTCTTGTCGAACGGACCGTTGTCGGAAATAGGAGCGGCGCGTGCGGCATCTTGTTCATGCCTTCTTTAGTTGCAAGCGACGATCACGGCACACGACGAAGTCGGTCGGGGCTCCGCTAATCGCAGCCATGGCGAGCCGGTGGCGCGCACATAGTGGACATAACGTCACGAGTATTCGCCGAAAGCAAGCATCTTAGACGATGCGTCGACATGGCCAACTCGCTATGCCAGAGAACTTAGACATAGACGGTTAAAGTTAAGGTAAGCTTTGCTTGGCCTTCAATACAAAACTCATCTCATCGCGGTGCGCGTCGCCGCTTGTAGCCCTTGGGGCAAGAGCTTCCATGGCGTCAGAGGTATCGCATATGTTCACGGAGATTTATTTCAATGAATTTTTGGAAGGTTGCCATGACTGCCGCTTTGTTTGCTGCTGCATCCACATGGGCCGGAGATTTGACTGGCCCTCAGAATAACGCGGTTAGATCAGCAAAGCAGTATCTCATTATGCAAGCGTTCTCGCGGGACGGGCTTATTCATCAACTCTCATCGGATGCCGGGGACGGATACACGATTGCCGATGCTACGGTTGCCGTGGACAGTCTGAACGTTGACTGGAACCAGCAGGCAGTGAAGTCTGCGAAGCAGTATCTCAGCATGCAAGGCTTCTCGTGCAAAGGCCTCATTCGTCAACTTTCCTCAAATGCCGGAGACCGATATACCGGAAGTCAAGCAACCTACGGAGCAAGACAGGCTGGCGCTTGCTAAAATCTAGCGAGGGGGCTGAGGCGATTCCTCGCTTTTATAAAAGGCTTTCAGTTCGCGATATTTCAGCGATAAGGGCAATTACATTGCTAGGTATTTTCCCGGCCCTCTTGATTCTGAATTCCGATCCCCATTAAAGCTTAGCTGCCGGAGCCTACATACGCCGCAAATGCAACATGCAGGATAAGAACGCAAGCCGGTCAAACCCAATAATCAGATTTGTCGTCCGTTGGGCAACTGCGAGTCGCGCTGCCGACATCCACACTCGTGTAGGAAGTAGGTCAAGCGTGATTGCGCCGCACGCCCAGAGATCTCGTCGATCCGGAATTGCCGCGCCTATTTTCGTCATCCGTGTTGAATAGATCGCTAGAATCGAAAAGGCCGAGATGGTAGCGAGAATGTTCACGCCCCTTACCGCACTGCACGAAACTTTTGATTGCCGCGCGTGTTTCGAAGTCGCTGGCTACGCTACGCAGGTTCGCATCAGACACGGTCGAACAGACTTTCGAGATCGCATGGTCGGCGGATTCCTGCTTCCGTACGTTCAGGATGCTTTGCGCGCCCGGCGATGCGAGGCCTCGACTTGTGAGAATGCCGCGCTGCGTTGCTTCCAGCGCTGTTGCGACGCGGATGCGCTCGACGTGCGTAGCTGGTGCTTGAGCGCTAGGTCGCCTTGCGGATAGGAGCGGCTATCTTCTGCGCAAGCTACATCGAGGTATCCAAAAGTATGAGCGCTATATGCCCACGTAAGACTGCACTGAACCGTTCGTACAATGGTTTTCTTTTGGTCGGCGGTCTACCATGAGTTTGCGGATCCCAAGATCCCGCTAGACTGCAAGCAATACAACGTGCATAGGAAGAGCATTTGTTTGTGTTCCGACTAAGGGTCGTATCGCCGGACTTTGAACCGCATCGGTACGATCGGATTCGGGCGCGAGCGACCGGCGTCTTCTACGCGTGGGATATAAAAAGCCGCCGGCCAGGTGGCTCGCGGACGAAGGAAGGAAGGGAGGCTGTCCATGAAAAGGCGCAAGATTTTCACCCTACTGTGTGCGTGCGGTCATCGCGGCTTTATTGTCGAAAGCAGGGATAACACAATAATGCCACAGTGGCACTTCAATTTCGTCTGCGGTCTTTCCCATCTAGGAGAATATGAAGGACTCGATCCGCTGTTCGCCGATGCCACGCCCGCGTGCCTTTCCTGTGGTCAATCATTGGGACCGGAGAACATCGTGGCGCGAATAGACGAGCCCGTCACGGAAGAGCGGTCGGAGAGCATAGGCAGTTGCTAGCGGAATGAACACCTCACTTGAAGCAAAAGTCCGGTGACCACATCCTTCTTGAATGCCGCAGGAGCTTGCCATGTACATCTATGCGATCCATTATCGGGATGTCTACGATGAAGAGAAGTTGGCGGCAGCATCCGGCGCTTTTATTGACTTATACACTCCTTTTCCTGCCAGGAAGTGGATAAGGTCGTAACGGCTTTGACCGGTGCACATGCCACAAAGACGAACGGCTGGAGTTGGCCGACCATACTCATTCACAGAAGCCACCCGAAAGCAGCCGTTGGAGATTTCAGGCAGCTTCATAGCGCCCCCTTTAACCGGTGCTCTCGCCACAGTCCGCCGCTCGTCTAAACCGTGCAGCCGCCACTCGAACGGCTGGTTTTCCGGCGGACTCTAGGCGTACTTGTCGGCTATAGCGAACGCTGGAATGTTGGCCACTGTGAGGCAGCTGATAGGCGCTTTGCCGCCGTTTGCGCCGTGGTAGCGTCGAATGTCAGACGCCGGTGCGAGTGAACGAGTACTCGCGGACCCAGAAGGGACAGCGCACATACCTCGAAAACGAACCGGGCACTGGTTTGATCTCGCCTTCAGGCCCCTACCACATGGATCTGCGTATCGGGCTCGGTGATACGGAGAGAGTCAGCCGCGCCGGCCTAGGAGCATTGTTAGCATCCAACCGACTTGCAAGTCTCGCCGGAGCGAAATCGTTCACGGTCCGCGACACGTTGGTCAGAAAATCGCTTCAGCCAACTGTTGTCCTATGCGGCAATCGCACAATCGGAAACCTGAAATTGGAACTCCGGATGATCAAACTGTTTGCAAGCGACGGTTCTATGAAAGGAACCGTTTGGCTGCCGCTGCTGCGCATCTTGCCCCGAGGGGGCCGACCGAAATAGTACCTCCTGCATCTTCAAGAGTGGCACTGCGCATGCTAGTGCTCCCGGTGCGTGGGCAGCGTGAAGTGAAAAACGGCACCTCGGGGCAGATTGGCGGTCACCCACAACCGCCCCCGATGGGCCTCGATGATCGACCGGCAAATCGACAATCCCATCCCCATCCCGTGCACCTTGGTCGTAAACTGCGGTGTGAATATCAGATCGACAGCGCGCGGGTCAACACCCTTCCCCACGTCTTCGACCGACACCACCAGACTGTCGGAGTCGTAGACTTTCGACCTTAAGGAAATTACCCGGCCCCCATCTTCAGTGGCCATTGAATCGATCGCGTTCGTGATCAAATTCACGAGCAGCTGCTGCAACTGAACCTGGTTGCCCTCTATCGGTGGGAGCGATTGGCCGTAGTCGGTTTGAACCGCTACCCGATGCGTCTGCAGGTCGTCGCGCACGAGCGCCAGAGCTTCGCGGATCAGATTGTTGACGTCGAGCGAGGTCCGGGTTCGCGCATCCCTCTTGAAGAGCGTCCGAATATTCTCGATCACCGCGCCCGCACGGTGCCCGTCTTTCACGATCAGCTGTAATCCGGCTTTGGCCTCATCGATGTTGGGCGTCGCGCAATCAAGCCAGCGCAGGGTCGCACTGGCGTTTACAATCATCGCCGACAATGGCTGCTTGATCTCGTGCGCAACGGTGGCTGCGACCGCGTCCCCGGTCAGCAGACGCACCTCGCGCTCCCGGCGTTGGGCAAGGACTGCGCGCAGCAGTTCGCCGTATAGCATCGTCACTTCTTTTATCAGGATGAGCAGCACAAAGCTGCCGGAAAGCACGCCGTAAACTCGCCCGGCATACCAGCCGACACTAAAGCGGTACGGGATGGGAAAGGCGGTGAGGGAGATCTCGATGATATATGCGAACAAGACCAACATCAGCCAGAGATCGAGTACCGAGCGGTGCCGCAGCCATAGCAAGAGAAGCGCGCCGACGAATAATGCCGCCATCGGTCCGACCACGTAGTACCAGAGAGAGGAAACCTGCGCCGTGTCGAGCATGATGCGCGGGAGGAGCGCATGGCCTGTTGTAACGAAAACTGTTGCGCAACAGACCACCGCAGTAACTGATCCGACAGTCGTAAGGACCCTCGAACGAATGGAGCGTGGCGACAGCCACTCCATTGGATCGGCATCCTTCAGCAGTATGTAGATGATCGCGAACAGGGCGAAGCCCGCGTGTGACAGGACATAGAGCCAAACCGTACTCTGGAGGCCGCCGCCAAGGCCGCCCTCCGGCGCCAACACGCCTGGAAATGTGAGCGTCCAAGGAATTGCGATGAGCGCCGTCAGGAAATAGCCACCTGCCAGTGCGAGAAGCGCATGCGAGCGTAGGACGGAAAACTGCGCGAAGAGCAGGGCTGCGGTGATAGAGTCGATGACGAAGATCGCAGTGCCGTAGGCGGGTACAAAGGCGTCAACCCGCCTCAGCGGCAGACCCGAGAGCGGGCCTGCCAAGATGACAAAGACAACGAGCAGCACTAGCACAACGCAAAGCGCGAACCGCCTTTGAGCGACGCTGGGGGAAACATTCGAGAGTACAAACTCATGCGCCTGTAATCCGGCCGCTGACCTTTCCATGAACATATTCGCCTCATGTCGAAAGCCCGCTGTGGGCGGCAATTTCGAGTTCGCCGGCCTCTAGTTCGGAATCAGAGTTCCAGAACGTGGTACCTTTCCTACCCACCATTTGCCCGACGGATCGTCCGATCTCACTAGCTCGAAGTCGCATGGCGCCTCGATCCCAGTCTAATGCTAGCGATTACTTTCGCCAATGCGGGCAGACGCGAGTGCAATTGAGCGATATGGACGTCTCTCTGATCTGACCCTGATGAAAGATGCGCCGCCCGCCAAGGAAGTTGAGCGGAAACGACCCCGGAAGCGTCCCCGAAGGGAAGGCGATGTCCATTCCTTCGGAAAATATGTCCGCTCCGGACGCCGGCCCACCAGATCGCCATGTAGTGACAGGTGTGCAATTTCCTGTTCCCGGTGCGAAACGCGGGCAGCACGCTCGCGTCCCAGTAGACTCAAAAGCGTCGCGGTATCGACCCGAGTCGACCTGCGCGGCGACAAATGGAATGAACGCCCCAACCTACCGGGTGAGTGACGCCGAAGAGGCGGAC
The DNA here is from genome assembly GCF_007995085.1 of Paraburkholderia azotifigens. Lineage (GTDB taxonomy): Bacteria > Pseudomonadota > Gammaproteobacteria > Burkholderiales > Burkholderiaceae > Paraburkholderia > Paraburkholderia azotifigens. Next base: position 2,562,184 of record NZ_VOQS01000005.1, on the reverse strand, counting down.
TCTCACGGGCCGACGGCATCAAAGTGCCAAGATGGAAGATCACTGAGCCGAACTTCGCGATGCTAGCCATTGAGAATCCGTTCACTGAGAGTCGGCGCGCAATCGCAGCACCAATACCGGAGGTCGAACCGGTGACAAGCGCAACAGGGGGATGAGTTTTCACGGAGCCGCTGACAGGCACTGCAAGGTTTTTGACTGGCGTAGGTTATACCCATAGCCTCTCCGCGAGGCCGTCAACGCCGCTCGATGTCGCCGGCATTTAGCTTCGGGTCACAAATCGTTAGCGATTTGAGCGGAGATGTCGAACGGCAGGTTCTGGCCTGTCAATCGCTGGCCGGGATGGCTCTCGCGTATGCAGGCTGCCAGAATGATTCGCTCGATGTCGCGCAAAGGATGTTCGCCGGATAGTGAAGCCTGAGAGGGTTTCTTCGGGCGACTCAAGACGGAGTTGTTCTATCCTCGTGATTGGCGAACCACGACCATCGATCAATTCATCGAAATCGTTGACTCGTACATTCGCTGGTACAACGCAAAACGGATCAAACTGTCGCTCGGCTCCCTCAGCCCCGTCAAATACCGGCAGAGTCTTGGAATCGCGGCATAACTCAGTTCAAGAAAATAGGCGCGCCCCCTTCGGAGGATATTGTGTCCGACGTTGACACTGGCCGGATCCGGGCCGACGGCCAACGCACCAAATCAACACTTTTCGACAGCTGTCCTGCTTCCCACGGACAGCACTGACCCAAGCCGTGTGGAAAGCCGATGGAATTGCCATGCGACGCACGATCGGTGACCTCAGCGGCGCGTTTGGCTGCCTTTTCAGCCCATCACGGCGAACGCGAGAGGGCGAGGTTCCCCGATACGTTCTGGCGAGTGTAGGACGCTTTATTTCGGAACCTACTGGGTGCTCAAGCACCCAATCGCCGCATTGCCTTCATCGTCCTGCTGTAGCCCAGGATTTTCAGCACTCGAGTGAGATTGTAGGCGAGTACATTCGAACTCATCTCCGTACCTACGTTGGGCCATCTGCGCATCAGCAAGCGGGTGTAGCCCATCCAATGATTGAACGCATGAATCGGTGCCGAACGCAGTTCAACCTCGGCTGGACGAGACGCCTGATGCGATGACAGTGCGCAGGCGAACCGTCGAACATGTCTTCGGAACGAAACTGGCGTGGCTGCAGGAGCGTGGAGCGCAGATCATCAAAGCGCTCGCCAGCGGGCGGCGCATTGCGCGATCAGACGCCAAGCGAGGCCAGAGAACATGATTTACTCTTTGTCCGCTTCGTTTCGTCAGAAAAATGATAAGCAAAGGGACGTCGGCATGTCGATCCGGCACGAATCCAAGTTGTTCGCAGGCTGGGGAGGTGAGAATTTGTTGCAGCCCTGCCGGGCGCGAACACCTGTCGCGCTCATCTGATAGCAGACAAAATGCGGCAACGGCTTGAGCGGCAAGATTTCGAGCATATGCGGGTGAAGCCGATTCCTTCCACGGTCAGCGAGCAGGCGAGCACGACTTCGACGCATTGATCCGACGTGCGAAGGAATTGGGACGTATCCGTGTGCTCGTTAAATCGGCGGGAACCGATCAAAGGAAGCATCGAACCGCCGCGTACAGATTCACTACATTTCTCGCAGCGCCTTCAGCTACCAACCAGCCGTAACTACCTTTCCGACAGCACATGGCCTAAACCGAACGTGGCATTGCTGCAGTACAAGAGCGATTGTGAAGGCGTATGGTTCGATGAGGTCGATGAGAAGTACTCAACCCAGACCTCAACTGCTGTAACAGGCGCACTGGCCCGAAGGACCGGGAAGAATAGACATTTCCACAACAGATTTGTTATTGCGTAACGAGTGCACCAAGTAGGCCCGATATTTGCAAACCATTCGTCCGACCGCACCAGAAGCGCATACGGGCGGGCACTCTCCCATCGCAACTGCCACGCCACGCTACATTTTCAAGTCGTGCATCCACCGTATCGTGCCGTGCACGTCGAAAATGCACTGCGTAATATAGGGGCTCTCATAATTTGGTTCCGGGTACTGCCGATAACAAAGTGATAAATAAAGCTCGAGTTGAACTCCTTCCGATGCACGAAAAAAAAGAGTGCGATATTTCCGAGGCGAACGTTGGTGCACCTTACTAAAGGCCAACATCATGTCATGCGTACCGACGGCCATCTACTGGTGGTTGGCGGTCCGGGATCAGGCAAGACAAGTGTTGCGATCCTAAAAGCCGCAAAGGTCTCTGGGAGCGAACTGGCGGCAGGGCAGAACATCCTCTTCGTCAGTTTTGCGCGGACATCTCTCGCGCGCGTTGAAGCGGCCATCGAACGCGAACATAAGATGGCTATGGAAGAGAAGCGTCGTCTCGACTTCGAGACGTACCATTCATTCTTCTGGCGTATCGTGAAGGATCATGGGCATCTTATCGGCCTACCAAGACGAATCGATGTACTCACTCCACCCGCAGAAGCCATCGCGCTCTCAGACACCCGTGCGCGGTTTCCGGGAAGAAAGCTGACCGATGGACAAATAGAGGCGAAACGCCTCGCTGAAGAGCGAGAGCGCGCACGTCTGGCAATGGACGAAGGACGAGTCTGCTTTGATCTGTTTGCAACATATGCCGGTGACATCCTGTGTACGAGCGAATGCGTGTCTCGCCTCGTAGCCGAGATGTATCCTGTCGTCATCTTGGACGAATTCCAGGACATAAACAGTGCCCAATGGCGGGTGATACGTGAACTGGGCCGCCGCTGCCGACTCATGGCACTTGGCGACCCCGGGCAGCGAATCTATGACGAGATCGGCGCGGATCCGGGCCGCCTTGATCAATTCCGGAACGTCTTTAATCCAGTTAATGTCGACCTGATGTTCGACAATCATCGCAGCTGCGGTACAGAAATCGGTACGTATGGTGATGATCTCCTGACCGGGCGAATCCACCAAAAGATCTACGAAGGCGTCACGATCCGGTACTTTGAGCCGTACATGGCTCCAGCTACTGCAATGCTCGTAACAGCTACTTGCGCCGCACAGCAGCGCCTCGTAAATCGAGGCTCCAAGGATTGGTCAGTGGCAATCCTGGTTCCGACGAACAAGATGACCCAACTTGTCTCGCATGCTCTGCGTCTTCCTCGACTTGGCGTGCCCGAGATGTTTCACAACGCGGTAGTCGAGATGGAAGCCGCTATTCTTGCGGCAGACGTCATCGCGCTACTGATGCAACCAGCTTCAAGTCCCCGTCATTTTGCGCAGTTTATGGATCTGCTTAGCCACTATTATCTGGGTAAAGGAGGCGACGAGCCGAGGCACGAAGCCTTCAATGAAGCCGCACGCTTACGCAAGGCATATGAGGAACTGTTTGTGGCACAGACTAACGGCAAGACAATTCGCAAGAACAGCATTATCGTGAACGTTCTGGCGGTGTATGACCAGGTTTGTGCGTTAAAACTGACGGGTGACCCTGACGCTGACTGGCGCGCGGTCAGAAGCGTGCTGGAGGGAGGCGCGTGTAGACGCCTGAGTGAAGTGGCTGAAGACGCAAGGAGTATTAGCCTATTCCAGCCTGGCACGCACTTGCATCAGACCCTGTCGCACGACTGGAGGAACAATGGCGGATACCGTAACGCCCTCGAAATCGCGAGGGAGGCCTTCATGCGACAGCATTTCTCGACTGACGCGAAACCCGAGTCGGGCATCATCGTCATGAACATGGACAAGGCCAAGGGAAAGGAGTTCGACGAAGTGATCATCTTCGAAGGATGGCCGGTGCGCCGTAAGGGACTGTCGCCCTTCAATGGCGACCGGATCGTGCGCCTGAATGTACGCGAAAACATTAATGAAAAGGCCCGTCAGTCGCTCCGTGTGGGTGTCACGCGCGCGAAGCACCATGTAACGATTCTGACACCGCGAACCGATCCTTGCATCCTGCTTGCTACCGGATCCATTGAGCGGAATCTAAAGCAAGTTGAGACGTGAGGGGCGCGCGATGCATCTCAATGACTTCAGCGCCCTCCCACCAGTATCCGAGGCATCATGAGAATACTTCGAACGTATGTTGTTGTGGTTGGAGAAGGCGGCGCAGGGCTGCTGCCCGGCACTGCCCGTGGGAGCCTACACGCACCTATCCGCTCCGAGGCTACACTTGGAATAGCCGGCAGACTTTTTTGCCGCGAACCGCACATAAGGTCAATTCATCTCCTTGAGTCTCGACTGCCGCGGCGTTCTGCACTTGCCACGTCCCACATATCATGACCGATTCGATTCACGACGCTCACGACATCCAGACTGTCCGCACCTGGATGCAAGACTTTCAGACACGGATCGCCGACGCGCTGGGTGAGTTTGACGGCACGCCGTTCGCCATCGACAGCTGGCAACGCGCGCCCGACGAGAATCTGCGCGGCGGCGGCTGCACGCGCATTCTGGAGGATGGTGCGTTCTTCGAGCGCGCCGGCATCGGCTTTTCGGACGTGCAAGGCGACGCGCTGCCCGGCTCGGCGAGCGCGCTGCGCCCGCAACTTGTTGGGCGCGGCTTCGAAGCAATGGGCGTGTCGCTTGTGCTGCATCCGCGCAACCCTTTCTGCCCGACCGTTCACATGAACGTGCGCCTCATCGTCGCGACGAAAGAACGCGAAGCGCCCGTGTTCTGGTTCGGCGGAGGCATGGATCTGACGCCCTATTACGGCTTCGAAGAAGACGTCCAGCATTTTCACCGCGTCTGCCGCGATGCGCTGCAACCGTACGGCTCCGACCTCTATCCTCGTTTTAAGCGCTGGTGCGACGACTATTTCTTCCTGAAGCATCGCAACGAACCGCGCGGCATTGGCGGGATTTTCTTCGACGATTTCGCGGAGCCCGGCTTCGAGCAGTCGTTTGCGATGATCAAGAGCGTCGGCGATGCGTTCCTGAATGCGTATCTGCCCATCATCGCAAAACGCCGCGAGACGCCGTACGGCGAAGCCCAGCGCGAATTTCAGGCTTACCGGCGCGGCCGCTACGTCGAATTCAACCTCGTGTTCGACCGTGGCACGCTGTTCGGGCTGCAAAGCGGCGGCCGCACGGAATCGATCCTATTGTCGATGCCGCCTGTCGTGAAATGGCGCTACGACTGGCAGCCCGAGCCGGGTACACCGGAAGCGCGCCTGTACAGCGACTTTCTCGTGTCCCGCGAGTGGGTCTGACGCACTGCGTCGCGCAGCCCTCGCTCCCAACGCCAGCAAAAGGACCGCAACTAAATGCAAACCGCTCATTCCAGCGCCGGGAAACGGGAATTGCACCGCCGCGTCGGCATACTCAACGGCAAGTTCTCCAATCCATGACAATCATCGCGCGCTCGGGCGGTGTTTAGCCGACGCACTCGCGATCTGACCGAACTCGTGATAATGCCCACCGACCCAGCGGTGGCGGAAAGCACATGTGTCTGTGACGGCGCACCGACTCGCCATGACCCGCACGCCGCCCCGTGTCGCTGACACTGCCAGACGTGACGACCAGGGTCGCCACGGCGCACGACAGTCGAACCCTACATCGTCAATACGCGGCGACGCTTGGACTAGCCCGGCGGATAAGGAGCGCCGACCTCGCTGCTGATCGACACGGCCCTGCCAGTTCCGCTCGAAGCTTCGCGCGATAGGGGACAACTGTTCGACTACGCATATTTCGCGGCGACGAACCGTCACGGTCTCGACCGCACGGCCGTGATGCCCGTAGCGATCGAAGCGATTCCGTTACGGCGTAACCACTCTTAAGAGCAAGCATGAACCTCTCTCTGCCTTAATAGATAATCATTTCCTTGGTATGAGTTGTCAGGAAGCCCAACCGCCTGGACTTCGACGTTCAAGCCTCTGCGTAAACGGGCGCGAATTATCTGTAGGAAAGGAGCTGTGCCATGCTTGTCCCGCGTCGAACGGCACCCTCACTTGTCGTTGATACCGTGAACCACGGTTCGTTCGATTTAGCCTCACAGAGGCCGGGACGAATGACGTTAATCTATTTTTATCGAGGTCTCCACTGCAGGATTTGCGCAGCATATCTCGAGGAGCTGGAACGCCTGACGCCGCAATTCGCTGAACGAGGCGTCACGACTATTGCCATCAGTTCTGATAGCAAGGCTCGGGCGAGAGGGACGCAGAAAAAGATTGAAGCTAACCACTTGCGCATCGGTTACGGACTTCCACTAACCGAAGCTCGGAAATGGGGTCTCTTTATCTCGACATCTCGTGGCAAGTCATCTATTGGAATCGAAGAGCTTGAAATCTTCTTTGAGTCTGGCGTGTTTCTGGTGCGTGCCGACCGGACGATTTACTATCTTTCGGTTCAGTCGCTTCCTTTCGTGCGCCCCAATTTCAAGGAACTGCTGCACGCCCTCGATTTCGCGATCGAGCATGATTATCCGGCGCGTGGCGAGTACGTCGGTGTGGCGTGATCTCGATACGGGAGCCGCAGACCGACCGTTAGCGGTCGGTCCGCGGGTACCGTTTTCAGCACCGCATCACGATTGCCTTTCCATCGCCACAACGGTCAGTGTTCCGTTGACATTTTCGATGCGCACTTTGACTCGATCGCCTTCGTGAACTCGTTTGACCATGTCGGCGTCCTTCACCTTGAACGCCATGGTCATCGGCGGCATGCCGACGTTTTCGAGCGCGCCATGCTTCAGCGTGACCATGCCTGCGGCGGCATCGACGTTTCTCACCTCGGCATCAGTCATCGCCGCATCGGACGGTGCTTTCATTGCCGAAGGCTTTCCTGACATACTCATTCCGGCCATCCCATCATCTGCGTATACGGGTGCGGTGACCACGGCCGCGAAAGCCGAAAACGCGACAATCATCTTCTTCATTAAAGTTCTCCTGTTTCAGTTGATGGCACTTTCGCGCCGGACGGTACTGCATGAGAAAATCGCGTGTCCTAGCTTCGTGCAACGCGACGGCGCTGCAACAGGAACCAGGCTGCGGGAATGACAAACATCGAGAGGATGGGAGCGGTCACCATCCCGCCAACCATCGGTGCGGCAATGCGCTGCATCACTTCGGAGCCCGCTCCATGCCCGACCATGATGGGAATCAGACCAGCGAGCACAACTGCAACCGTCATGGCTTTCGGTCGAACGCGCAGCACAGCGCCTTCACGGATCGCCTCGAGCAGTGTGGCCTCATCGAGAGGCTCACCGAGTTCAAGTCGCCGGTTTAGAGCGCCCTTCAGATAAAGCAGCATGACGACGCCGAACTCTGCCGCTACACCCGCGAGCGCGATGAATCCCACAGAAGTCGCGACGGATACCGCATGACCCAGTATCCAGACGAGCCAGAATCCGCCGACCAGCGCGAACGGCACGGTCGACATCAGCAGAAGCGCGTCAGCTGCCGAGTTGAAGGTGAGAAAAAGCAGCACGAAGATGACGACCAGCGTGACCGGAATGACGGCGCGCAACTTTGCCGCCGCTCGCTCCAGGTACTCGAACTGTCCCGACCACGCTATCGAATACCCTGGCGGCAACCGGACCTTCTCCGCGACGGCGCGCTGCATCGCCTTCACGGCCGACTGCAGGTCCACGTCCCGGATATCGACGTACACGTAACCCGAAAGCCGCGCGTTTTCGCTGCGAATCGACGGCGGCCCATCGACAATCTGCAGGTTGGCGACATCGCCCAGCTGTATTTGCGCGCCACGGTCGGTCACGACGGGTAACTGACGCAGCCGCTCGAGCGAGTCTCGGACCTCGCGTGGATATCGGATGTTGATGGGAAAGCGCTCCCGTCCCGTAATGACCTCGCCGACGTTTTCTCCACCCACTGCTGATGACACCACTGACTGAACGTCGGCCACGGAGAGTCCATAGCGCGCAGCCGCCTGCCGGTTGATGTCGACGTTGATGTACCGGCCACCATTCACGCGCTCGGCCAGCGCGAACGACACGCCCGGCACATCTTTCACCACGGCCTCAACCTGCGTGGCAATCCGGTCAATCTGTGTGAGGTCAGCGCCGGAGATTTTCACGCCAACGGGGGACTTGATACCGGTCGAGAGCATGTCCAGACGGTTGCGGATAGGCGGAACCCAGAGATTCGACAACCCTGGTACTTTCACGGTCCGGTCGAGCTCGTCCCTCAGCTTCTCCGGCGTCATGCCGGGTCGCCACTGGCTGCGTGGTTTGAACACAATCGTGGTTTCAAACATTTCGAGCCCAGGAGCCGGGTCGGTCGCCGTTTCAGCACGCCCCGACTTGCCGAATACGGTGGCGACCTCGGGCACCGTCTTGATGAGCCGGTCGGTCTGCTGCAGCAGTTCGGCGGCTTTCTCGGTCGAGATGCTGGGAAGCGCCGTTGGCATGTAGAGCAGGTCACCCTCGTCAAGCTGGGGCAAAAACTCTCCTCCGAGTCGCGACAGCGGAATCGCAGTCAGCACGAGCGCGACGACTGCGAGTCCGATAGCGAACCAGGGTCGGCGCAACGTCGCTTCGAGCAATGGCCGATAAAGACGCACCAGTACGCGATTGATGGGATTTGAGGCTTCGTGCGGGATGCGTCCACGAATCAGATAGCCCATCAGCACCGGCACCAGCGTCACCGAGAGGCCAGCCGCCGCCGCAATCGTGTAGGTCTTCGTGAACGCCAGCGGCGAGAACAGCCGGCCCTCCTGCCCCTCCAGCGAAAAAACCGGGATAAAAGACAGTGTGATGATGAGCAGCGAGAAGAAAAGCGCCGGCCCGACCTCCGCCGCTGACGCCGCAATCAGTTCCCATCGCTGCGCCGTCGTAATGGGCCTGTCTGGATGCGCGTGCTCGTACGCCTCCAGGTGCTTGTGCGCGTTCTCAATCATCACGATGGCCGCGTCAATCATCGCGCCGATGGCAATTGCAATGCCACCCAGGGACATGATGTTCGCGTTCACGCCCTGATAGCGCATCACGATGAAGGCGGCGAGCACGCCGAGCGGCAGCGACAGGACCGCGACGAACGCGCTGCGCAGATGGAACAGGAAGACAGCACACACGATTGCGACGACGATGAACTCCTCGATGAGCTTGTCCTTGAGGTTGTCCACCGCGCGTTCGATAAGCTGAGAACGGTCGTAGGTCGTCACCACTTCGACGCCTTGCGGCAGCGAGCGCTTCAGCTCGGCCAGTTTGGTCTTCACCGCTTCGATGGTTGTCAGTGCATTCTTGCCGGAACGCATGACGACGACGCCACCGGCTACCTCGCCCTGGCCATTCAGTTCGGCAATGCCCCGGCGCGGCTCCGGGCCAATCTGGATACGCGCGACATCGCCCAGCAGCACGGGTGTGCCTGCGTCATTCGCTCGCAACACGACATTGCGGAAGTCATCGAGGGAATGCAGATATCCGGAAGAACGGACCACATACTCAGACTCGGCGAGTTCGACCACCGAGCCGCCGGACTCCTGGTTGGCCTCGCCCAGTGCATCGGCCACCATCCCTTGCGTGATGCCGTATGCACGCAGTTTGTCCGGGTCGAGCACGACCTGGTACTGGCGCACCATGCCGCCGATGCTCGCCACCTCCGATACGTCCGGCACGGACTTGAGCTCGAACTTCAGGAACCAGTCGTTAAGTGCCCGAAGCTCGCCGAGGTCGTGCCGACCCGTGCGGTCGACCAATGCGTACTCGTAGACCCAGCCCACGCCGGTAGCGTCCGGACCAAGTGAAACCGTCGCGCCCGGCGGCAAGCGGCTTTGCACCTGGTTAAGGTATTCGAGCACGCGGGAGCGGGCCCAGTACTGGTCGGTCTTATCATCGAACAGCACGTACACGAACGCGTCACCAAACGACGAGTAGGCGCGGATGGTTTTCGCACCCGGCACGCCAAGCAACGTCGTCGTGAGCGGATACGTGACCTGGTCCTCGATGACCTGAGGCGCCTTGCCCGGATACGACGCCTTGATGATGACCTGGGTATCCGACAGGTCAGGTAACGCGTCGAGTGGCGTTTCCTTGAGCGAATACACGCCCCATGCCGTGATGAGCACAGTCGCGAGCAGCACCAGAAACCGGTTGTGTATGGACCAGCGGATAAGGCGTGCAATCATTTCGCGCCTCCCATTGGTTCGACCTTTGTCAGCTCGTATCCGTCGCCGGACTTTTTGAAGACGAAATGCGCCGTCTGGCCGGGCTTCACATCCGCGAACGCGTCGGACGCCGGCTTGTTGAATGACATCGTCATCGCGGGCCAGCCGAGCGCCGGCACGGGCTGATGCGAGAATGTGATGTCCGCAGGGGTCACCTTTTCGACCTTGCCGGTGGTCTCGTAGTTTTGTGCGGCAGCGGGCGAGGAAGACGCTTCCGGCGCACTTGCACCTGTACCACCGCTGCCCTCGAGTCTGGGCAGGATGCCCTTCAGGCTGGCTTCCGAGTCAATCAGGAACTGGCCTGACGCAACGACCGTGTCTCCGTCATTCAGGCCGCTGGTGACTTCGGTCAGGTTGCCGACATCATTTCCGACGGCGACGTTGACCGGCTGCAGATGGCCGTCAGCATGCTTGACGATAACGACCGAGCGCTTGCCTGTCGTGATGACGGCTTCAGACGGCACAAGCAGCCGCGAGACCGGCTTCTGCGCCGCGACGCGCACGCGCATCAGCATGCCGGGCGTGAGTTTCAAGGCGGAGTTATCGATTTCCAGTCGCGCCTGCAGTGTGCGGCTCGTGGTGCTTATGCCGGGCAGGATTTCGCGAATCTGCCCCTTGAAATGCTGGGTCGCGTCACCGCTGAACGTCGCGTCAACGGTCATACCAGGACGCACGGTGAGCGCCAAGTTCTCGGGAATTTCGACGATGAGCCAGAGCTTCGAAAGCCCCGCGACCTTCGCCAGCGTCTGGCCGGGCAACACCTGCGCACCGTCCCGGACATTCAGTTCACTCACCACGCCCGTCTCGGGCGACGACAGGACGATATGCGTCTGCGCCTTGCCGGTGCGGTCGAGACTCGCGATGACGCTCTCAGGAATGGACAGCGCCCGCATGCGCGCGCGCGAGGCTTCCTGCAAACCCATATCCATCCCGCCGCGCTTGAGCGACAGATACTCTTCCTGAGGTGCCAGCCAGTCCGGCACAAAGAGCGAAGCAATCGGTGCACCCTTCGAGATGCGTTGCATCGGAGCGCTCGCGTACAAGCGGTCGATGTAGCCCGTGACGCGCGTCTGCACAACGTCGGCCTGTGATTCATCGAATTGCGTGGTGCCGACGGCGTCGAATCCTTCCGTTGTTTCCTCGCGCTGCACGCTCGCGTAGCGGATGCCCAGGTTTTGCTGGAGCCCCGGGTCGATCTTGACGCCGGTCGAGCTGCCACCTTCATCCGCGTAGACGGGCTCGAGTTGCATGTCCATGAAAGGCGACTTGCCTGGTTTGTCGAAGTGCTGGTTCGGCACCATCGGGTCGTGCCAGTACAGCACCTTCTTGCCAGTTTTCGGGTCGACCTTGTCGCCCGAAGCAGTGCTCGCGGCAGGATTCATGGATGCGGCCATATCAGTCGTCGAGGCGTGATGGGTGCCCGCGAAGTAGCCCGCACCGAGCAATGCCGCGCCGGCAAACACCAGTAGAACCGCGCGGACCAGTGGTTTATTCATCATCGTTCTCTCCTTCACTGGCCAGCGGCCATCGTCGACGGCACAACCTGATACTCGAGCTGGGCCCAGGTCTGGGAAACATCGCGCCTGAGGTCGAGCACCTGAAGTTGCGCATTTAGCTGCGCGCGACGTGCAGCGAACGTATCGGCAAGCGAACCTGTCCCTGACCGATAGGCTGCGTTCGCAAGCTGCACGCGCTGGTCAGCTGCAGGCAGCAGCGACTCGGTGAGAGCGGCGATGCGTTCGCGGCCGCTGGTGAGAGTAGCTGACTGGGCCTGGATATCCGCTTCGACCTGACGCTGTGTGTCCTCGTACAGCAGGCGCGCCTTGGTGGCGAGCTCCGCCTTCTCGGAAGCGTCGCGGTCCTGGCGGTCTTTGCGGTTGATGGGCAGCGGGATGCTTACGCCAACCGACACCATGTTCGAGTAGGCGCCGCCGCGTTGCTGGTAGGCAACCTCCCACGTCCAGTTGGGACTGCGCTCGCTGTTTGCCACAGCCGTGTTGGCGTCGGCGACCGCGATGTCGTCGGCAGCGGCCACGAGCGCTGGCTGAGCATGCTTCAGCTCCTCGAGTGGCAGCGACGTTACGAACGACGCCGGTGCAGGCGGTTCACCCGAGACATCAGAAACGGGGGTGGCGGTCCAGCGGGAAAGCGCAATTAGGGCAGTCTTGTACGTCTGCTCCGCCTTGAGCACCTGGTCCTGCGTCTGCGCGAGCATCGCCTGACCCTGCACGACATCGGCGGCAGTCGCCTTCGCGCCCCGGTACGAGGCTTTCGTCGCCGCGAGTTCGTGGTTCATGTGGTCCAGCAGTTCCTGCTGCAGCGACACGGCCTTCTTTGCATAGATGGCGTTTAGCCATGCACCGGCCGTCTGCTGACGTACGTTGGCGAGTTGCAGCAGATAGCCATCGTGTTCACGACCGACCATCTGGTTGGCCAGTGTCGAGCGCAGTTGTCGCTTCTCACCCGAAACCCATTCCTGCTCGATACCAATGCGGCGCATCGTCATGAAGTCCTGGCCGATGGTGAATTTCTGCGGCCCGGTGACGGGCAGGTTGTCAACGCCCGCCTTGAGTGTCGGGTCGGGTAACTGCCCGGCCTTGACGGCGACCTCCGAACTGGCGCGTTCCGATGCCTGTGCTGCCTGCATCGCAGCCGAGCGGTCGGTCGCGGACTGCAATGCGGCCTCAAGCGTGAAGGACGCGTTCTGGGCGTGCGCGGCGGCACTCGCGAGTATCAGCGCGACGCCGGGCAAGTGCGCGCGCAGTGATGCACGCCAGCGCGGCGTGCCGATAGTTTTTGGTTGCATGTTCTAACCCCAAACGGCGGAGACCCATAGGGAATCCACGTCCTGGATGCAGGACGACCTCGCCGCAGATGCGGCGAACCAGTCAGCAAGGGATTAGATTGCTCGAGGAGGTCGCCACAGGCCGCCCGGTTCTCGGACAGTAAGCGACTGCGCATAGTGAAAGACGACCAGACTTCCCACAGACGTGGGATGGCTGACGGTTGTGGTTACAGTGGGATAGTACAAACTGCCGAACTGACACTGGGCGGTTATCTTGCAGAAACCGCCTTTTGCCTTGACGGTCGAGGACGACTTCATCGAATCGCAGCCGGTCATGGCGACAGACGTACCGTCGTCCATCAACATTCTTTGTTGCATCGGACATTCGCCGGCCATACCACTGGCTGCCAGCCCAGTAATGGGCAGCATCGCGCAAAGCAGTAGGATGAGGAGAGTCCGGAAAAATTTCATAGCGAGATGAGTAGCGAGCCCATTTTAGCCAGTCTTTTGAGATCTTGTCAGGGTAGCGCTCTCCGGGAGGCACAGTACTTGTCACCCCCATAACGCGACTGCGCGCTGGCGTTTGCAGTATGTTCTGATTCCTGCGATTCCGATCACTGCGTGCGAAAACGGCTTTAGGCGTAGTAGGTTCGCGGATTTGAAGCGGTGATCAAGCGTCCCCGATTCGTCTCAGATGATCGTTACTGCATAACGCTCACGCGCAAATCACCTTCAGTGGCGTCGCGCCGTCGCCGTTATCTCAAATTAGCGGTCCAGGACCGAGACTTCGCTGTTTCTTTAACGAAAAAAGGTGCGAAATTGGCTCAATACAAATACGATCAGTTCCTTCAACAAAAAGATCTTGCAGCATATGACGTTCTGCTCGAGCCCGGTGTTCAGGCACCTGACGCAGGAATCTACCGTTGTCGCGCTTGCGGCCATGAGATCGGTATTGCGAAGGGACACACCTTGCCACCGCAGAATCATCATCAACACGCTCCCGGGCTGGGTCGGATCCAATGGCAACTGGCTGTCTTCGCGCAGGCGCACGGCTAGCCATTTGCACCTGGGCGGATCGCGTCGCAATCGCAACGAGACGATGTGGTCCGCCCGGCTGCGCGAACTGGACTGATATCCGCGCTCTCACCGCAGCACGGTTAGTCGGAGAGCCCACATGACGAAAACTTGTGTTTCCGTACTTCCCTGAGCACGCGCATGCTTTGGAAGAGACTTTAGGGTTTGATGGCCATTGGCCATACCATACCAATGACCTTCCCGTGGCAGCCCTTGGTCCCAACGTAAGCGGGATTGCAAGAGCTTTCCTTCCCTATTCCAGCGGCGACACGTAAATACAGCTCGCGCGCAGCCGGTTTCCGGGGACGCCTGACACCGCGACTATTGAATGCAAACACGGCATAGATCGACGGTCCGAAGGTAAACATTTCTATTAAGCCACGGCACGAAAACATACTCGTCGTAAGCATTTGAGCCAACAAAAATCCAACGATGCAAAGAGCAAGACATGGCAATATCCTCGATATGAAATCACACCACAATCGATCAAACAAACATGAAATCGACCTTCAAGGCAGAGTCAAAAAGCTCCTTCTCGGAGAACCGATTTCTATGTGTTACCTACGCTTTAATGTTAGAGAGATGCGCAAGAAAAACCATTATCTATAGGAGCTTCCACATGCCACATAAGAGTCTGGTCAACATACTTAGGTATCGAATCGAGCCGAGAACGCGTACTCCGAAATCGGCACGAACCGGACAACACTTTGCGCATGAAAAAACGCAACAAGCCGCCGCCACACTCACGCGTCAGAGATCACCCAACACTTTTTCTTCAAAGTCCCGCGCCAACAATCGGGGATGTTGTTTTGCTCTCCAAATAGCCCGATCTGCACCCGACGAAGAATTGTTAATAACTCGATGCCCGCCGTGTACGGTTGCATAGTCCTCTTGATCCGAAGCAACCCCTTTCAAATACGCCTCCATTCTGACCAGTTCCGCCACCGATTTTGCTTTCATTTTGCGCATCAAATGCGACCGGTTTGCCTTGATTGTTATTTCACTGACGCCTAGTTCGGAAGCAATCTGCTTATTCATTAGTCCCTTGGCCACAAGAGCCAATATATTTCTCTCTCTGGGTGTAAGGGATAAATACCGGGCAAGGAGTTCTTTTTGTCTACGGTGAATGTCTCTGCGGCGATAGTCGTATTCGAGAGCCGCTTCAACAGACTCCAGCATGTCCTGGCTACGGAACGGTTTGCTCAGAAAATCCAACGCCCCGGCCTTCATCGCATCAACCGTCATCCTTATGTCCCGTAGGCAGAGATGAAAATTATTGGCACATTAATGTGCGCGATGCGCAGTCGATGTTGAAGCTCCAAACCTCCCATACCAGGCATTCGAACATCCAGAATCAGACAATTCGCGTCCGCGATTTCACTGGTCGTTGGATCCTCTAGCTGCTCCAACAGACCTTGGGCAGACGGAAAGTCTCTAACCGCGATGCCGACCGAGCTCAGCAATTCTGATATGGCTTCACGCACTGCGGCGTTATCGTCGACCACCATTACAAGCGGCGGAGCACCGGTGGTCCTGAGTTCAGATCTTTGAAGTGTCACGATATCCTCCCGTAACAGTCTGGAGACGCCGCGTCGCCTCCGGCAGGACAGCGTCGTGTGAAGGCAGCTCCCGGAGCGTCTCGTGTTATTTGCCGGGGCTCTCGACGCAGAGGATCATAGGAGCGGCCGTATAGCCCTCTAAAGGCATCGAATGTGCCAGACGGCACTGCACGCGCCTATCTCGTTGATTTAAATGCTAATTCCCATCCTCTTTCCGCCGCTTCAGAAACACTCCTCTTCTGAGCGTTCGATTTTCGGACGCCAAACGCATAGAATTCAAACGGAGGCACTAACTAAACGTATAAATTCGACGCCAGAGTTTCCGAACATAAGCGGTTGAATGAAGGTGTTCGGCGGGCGAGGAATCCGTGCGAATCAAGGTCCTCCCGCACCCGCCTTTCAGGCCGGGCGGCGACGTTGGCTGGCGCTCGTCAACAGGTGCACCGTCAATGAACCCATGGCGGCCCGAGTCCCACGGGAACGGTCCCAGAAGGGGAAGGATTCCGCCAGGAGGCGTAATGAAAGGCGCTGGTACATCAGTAGATTGCTTTTCCCGCCCGGATCAGGACGCGAGCATTATGTCGGCGTGGGAACGCATCATTGAGGGACGCGAGCCACCAAGCAGCGCTGTACGCGCGGTCATTGACGCTTCCTGGCATCGGTGCCTCGAAGGTCACGTGGACCCTGGCGCCACGAGCGGGCCGCCACCGCTTGATGAAGACGGCGTTTATGACCTTCGCGTCAAGAACAGCCGGTTACTGGATGCGATTGGGCCGCTTATCGCACAGACACGTGAACTTCTTTGCAGGACCGAGACCGTACTGGTTCTGACAGATCCAAACGGGACAATTCTCGAACTCGCGGGTGACTCACGCATCGTTGGCCCCTTAGGCGAACTGCGCTTGATACCGGGAGGCAACTGGACGGAACGCACCGGCGGGACCAATGCCATTGGCACCGCGCTTGCGTTGCACCGACCGGTGCAGATCCATCGCGCCGAGCATTTCTGCATGGCGATGAAGCGGTGGACATGCGCCGCCACCGTCATCTGCGATCCGCAAGACGGCACTGTGCTGGCCGGAGTTGATGTTTCGGGACTCGCACACACCTACAGTCGGCACAGTCTTCCGTTCATCGTCTCACTGGCCTCACGTATAGAGGGCCGACTCGGTCGCGTCACGCTCGAGCGCCATCTGCGTCTCCTGGAAAATGGTCTTACTTACTGTTCGCGCCCCTCAGACGGCGTGGCAATAGTCGATGAATTTGGACGTCTCGTCAAAACCAACTCGCAGGCGCGCGCCGCATTCGCCCGGCTTGGCGTCCAAGGCTCCCTGGAAAGCGCATTTCCGATTCCGGACATCGCGTCAATTGCAGAGGGATGGGTGTCGCCGCATTCGCCGGAGTGGCTGCGCGTGGCGCGAATCGAACGTATCAAAGATGGGCCGGATACGCTCGGTTTCATGCTGATCGCTCCGGCGACCACCAGGCTTGCCACCCTGAGCCCGGATCGCACATTGTCAGTAAAATCCGATCGCGCGCCGGCGTTTTCAAGCATCGTCGGCTCGAGTTCCCCTTTGTGCGCGGCTATCCAAAAGGCGCAGCAGCTGGCGAAAGCTGCCGTCCCGGTTCTGCTCCTCGGAGAAACAGGGGTGGGGAAAGAGCTGTTCGCACGAGGCATTCATCAGTCCAGCACCAGGGCTGACGGTCCCTTTGTCGCACTGAATTGCGGCAGCTTGTCCCGGGACCTGCTTACCAGCGACCTTTTTGGCTACGCAGAAGGCGCATTTACCGGCGCACGAAGGTCAGGGATGATGGGAAAGATCGAGGCGGCCAATCGCGGTACGCTGTTTCTCGATGAAATCGGAGAGATGCCGCTCGACATCCAACCGCATTTGCTCCGCGTGTTGGAAGAAGGCGAGGTCCTCCGACTGGGCGAAACCTCGGCCCGAAAGGTTGATTTCCGATTGATCGCAGCGACCAATCGCGACCTGCGGGCAAAAATTGCTGACGGTAGCTTCCGCACTGACCTTTACTATCGGCTCGCCGTCACCAATGTCCCGATCCCCCCGCTACGCGAGCGAAAGGATGACTTGCCTGACCTGCTTGAACATTGGCTAAGCGTTTCCCGAGCCCGCTTCGGGGTAAGGAACGTCGTAATCGAAGACACCGCGTTTGAGTGTCTGATGAACTACGCCTGGCCTGGCAACGTGCGCGAACTGCGCAATGCTATTGAAGGCGCCGTGCTGATGGCATGCGACGGCGTTATCAGGATCGGCGACCTACCCACCGAAATCCAGACGCCTTTGGTTTTTGAAGGCGCCCACGACAGGCCGCACACCGCAGCCTCCGAGCCAACTCCCCGCGAGGTCCTATCGCTTGACGCTGCAGAAGCGGAATCGATAAGGTTCGCGATACAGAAACATCGGGGCAATGTCACTGAGGCCGCCGCTCAGCTCGGGATCGCGAAAAGTACGCTGTATCAGAAGGTCGCGAAATATGGACTCACCGACGAAATTCTAATCGCCCGAGGAAAGCTTTCTCGCTAAGGGTTTAATGACCGTAGCTGGAAACAGCCGGGTGCTAGCTGCGACCATGACGGAAGAGAGAATGACACGCGGAGCTAGCGCCGTGTCAGCGCCGGACTCGCCGTTTGACGGTCCGCGAGCTATCGTTGGGGGCTTGGCGAGCAGAACGTGACCGTTGGCTTCTCGGCTCGTCAATGAACAGAACTTAAACCTCATCGAATCCTGCTCCGTCTCGTTACGGCTCGCGCTTCAAAGAGTACCTGTTCATTTTCAAATAGAGGGTGCTTTTTGCGATCCCAAGCTGAGCTGCCGCCCGGGTGAGGTTGCCTTCGCTTTGCTGGATCGCCTTTCGGATTGCCTCTGCTTCTACCATTTCGAGCGAAACCACCTTCTGTTGAGCAGACTCAACGCTGCGCGTAGATATCGGCGAGACGTTCCCGTGAACAGCCGGGCAAGCGCGTACTTCTAGCGGAAGCTCGCTCACGGTGATCACACCATCCCTGCTCATGAGCACCGCACACTCAATCGCATTGCGCAGTTCGCGCACGTTGCCGGGCCATGAATAGTTCAGCAGGCAGGCACGTGCCGCATCGTCGAACACGACGCCCGCAAGGCCGTACCTCTCGAGCAAGAGGCGTAGCCAATGTTCGATCAGTTCTTCCAGGTCATCCTTGCGGTCGCGCAGCGGCGGGATCGCAATATGCGTTACTGCGAGCCGGTAGTATAAATCCATGCGGAATTTGCCATTTGCGACATCCGCACGCAGATTACGGTTCGTCGCGGCTATAAGGCGGAAGTCGACCCTTCGTGCTTTATTCTCGCCTAGTCGATATATCTCGCCTTCTTCCAGAACACGCAGTAGAAATGGCTGGATGTCGAGAGGCATTTCTCCTATTTCGTCAAGAAACAAGGTGCCATGATCCGCAGCTTCGATTTTCCCTGTCATGCCGGATTTGCACGCGCCAGTAAACGCCCCTTCCGCGTACCCAAACAGTTCACTTGCCAGAAGGTCGCGGGACATGCCACCGCAATTCAGCGCGATGAATGGACCGTCGGCCCTGTCGCTCGCGTCGTGTATACCCTGCGCAAACAACTCTTTGCCGACGCCCGATTCGCCGATGAGCAACACAGGGACGGATGCTCTTGCAAGTTGCGTTGCTTTATGAATCGTCATACGAAGTGCGGCGCTGGACCCGATAAGGCGGGAGAACGCCGGCACACGCGTTGATGCGTTTGGTATCGAATATGACAGTGAGGCGGCGCGCCGTGCGACGGCCGGCGCAATCAGCATAAAGCCGAGTATTTCGCTGCCTTCCGAGACCGTTTCAATTCGCGCGAGGTGCAGCCACGCCGCATCTCGCGGCGAGGTCGCGCCTGCGGCGATACGCGCGATCTCAGGGACGGGGAAAGCGTTTTCCAGCGTGCCCGACATCCCTAGCCGAGCAAATGCGCCCGAGGCTTGCGGATTCGCCCTGACGAGGCGCCCCCGATCGTCCGCGACGATCACGCCGTCCGTGCGTCCCGAGCAATAAGCCCAGCAACGCTCGATCAGCCGCAGTCGTCGTTCCATGGCGAACTTGCTGAGGCTGCCCTCAATGCGCCCTGCCATTGAGACAATGAACGCGAGACTGTGGCGGTTATAGGTTCGGGCAAGTCCCGATACGTCGAGAACGCCGAGTATCGAACCGTCAACGGGATCACGAATTACTGTCGCAGAACACGTCCACCGTTTGATCCCCGCGCAGAAATGTTCGGATCCGTGAATCTGCACAGGCTGCCGCACGGCCAGCGTCGTGCCGATCGCGTTCGTGCCCGAACTGAGTTCGTTCCAGGTGCAGCCCGGAATCAGGTGGACCTCGCGCGCCGGTTCGAGAAGGCGTGCATCGCCGGCGTGCTCGAGAATCATTCCGTTTGGATCCGCAAGCAGCAGGATGGTCCCTGTTTGCGAAAGGAACTCGTCTGTCTGATGGATAAACGGTACGCTCGCATGCATCAGTTGGTCATTCCTGATGCGCAAGTCGAAGAGCGGCCCTTCTTCAAGCGGCGCCGGCGCACACATCGTATCTGGGTCGACGCGGCCGTCCAGGCATCGGTGCCAGGACTCGTCTACGATTCTGCGTAACGCATCCGTCGACGCGTTCCCCCCTTGATCAGACACTCCCATGCGGCCTCGACGCTGGTGTCGGTCGCTGGGCTCGCAAACCAGTCCATTGGTGTACCTGTCTTTTCCATGAGCACTCGTCTATCACCCAATCGGCAGGCCGGCTAGCATCTACCGTGCCTGGGACACGACTGCCGAGTTTCCAGATAGTCGGGGCATCCGCTTCAGCAGAGGGCAGCACCAACGCACTACGCCGCGCTACCCCGATAAAGTCCGTGAGCCGTGTCGGCACCTCTATGTTGCACTTAGCGGCAGCTGTTATAAATCGGCGAAATCTCGGAGACAATGTCACCGCCCGACGGCATCTTTTCAGAATACACACCAAAGCAGTTAATGCGCAGCTTGAAATCGCTAATCAGCCGAAATTTCCCCTGTGCCGGAAAATCCGCATCCGCTGCGTCCTTCCCCGCGAGACACAGATCCATCCCGAATCCGGTTGCACTGCGTCGAGCGATCCCGGTGTCTCCACCCACCAGCGGATCGTAACGTAACCTGCGAAAAACCGCATAGGAGTATGAACGCCCGCTGTTCTAAAAATATGGCAGATGAGGATACGCCCATCGCCGATTAATGCCACGCCGACAAGCCAGCCAACTATGTCAAACGACATATGGTGCACCGATATCCGTGAATCTAGACTCGATATCGTCGGAGAGCCGATGAATTGGCAATGGCGCGTCTTGCGATCCTAGCAATTCGAAATCTCCGAGTTAAGCGTCGATCGCCGGAACCCTTCGAGCGGCGCCAACCCAGACGCGCCAAAAGTTGTCCACTTGAACGATATTGCGCCTTTGGTGCGACTTAAGATGCGCCTTTCCGCTCTATCTTTGTCAACCTGCTGTGTCCCGTTCGAGCGACCCGGATAGCGAAAACAAACATATTGATTGCGAAAGCAAAATACGGCAGACGATGTCAACATACACCGTATTGTTTTCGCAGACTCTCGGTCGCCCCTTCCAAACGGTGACCCTCTGATTCGTGAAGGAGGTCCCTATGAGCACTTCATCTAGTGTAACCGGGCATGATGGAGACACGCCGAACGACGACGTTAACTTAGCCAACCTAAGAAAAGACGTTGGTCGCTGTGAGATTTGTATTTCACTCGTGTCACTGACCGGCGTTATCGAGCCATTCCGGGATCGGCGTATTGGCGCCACCGGATGATCGGCGCATAGGCGCCAGCGTAGGATCGGCGTTATGGCGCCAGTCCGTGACCGGCGTAAAGGAGCCAGTCGATGATCGGCGTATAGGCGCCACCGGCGCCGGGTGTTGAACGCGATTCGAACTTTCCAGATGGGTACGCTCCGTTCTTTCTGAACGGAGTGTCCATGACCAACCGGAGGTTCGAATTGTTTGAGTACCGTCAAGTCCTTGTCCGCATGCGGCAAGGCGATTCCGATCGCGACATCGCGCGTAGCGGCCTGATGGGTCGCAAGAAGTTGACCGCTGTTCGTCGTATGGCCGGCGAGCGCGGCTGGCTGAATCCCGGGCAGCCGTTGCCTGACGATACCGTGATCGCCGGCGTGTTCGGTCGCACTCCGCACTTGCCGAGCACATGTGTGTCCACGCTCGAACCGTTTCGTGAGCAGATCCGTGACTGGCATGACGCCGGCGTCCAGGGCACTACGATCCACCACGCGCTGAAACGCAACCATGGCTACGCCGGCAGCTACTCGGCGGTGCGCCGTATCCTGCTGGGCCTGAGGGCCGAACGCGGCGTGCCGGCCACAACGATCCTTGAGTTTGCGCCAGCGGAGGCCGCACAGGTCGACTTCGGCTCCGGGCCGGTACTGGCACATGAATCGGGCGCGCAGATCAAGACGTGGTTCTTCGTCATGACCCTCTGCTGGTCGCGGCACCAGTATGTCGAGCTCGTGCTCGACCAGACCGTCGAGACATGGCTGGCGTGTCACCGTCGCGCCTTCGAGTGGCTCGGTGGCTGCCCGGGTCGCGTCATCATCGACAACGCGAAGTGTGCAATCACCAGAGCCTGCATGTACAGCCCAGAGGTCCAGCGCTCGTACGCCGCGCTCGCTGAGGGATACGGCTTCCGGATCGACGCATGTCCACCGCACGACCCACAGAAGAAGGGAATCGTTGAGTCGGGCGTCAAGTATGTCAAGAAATCCTTTGTGCCACTGCGCACGTTCCGCGACCTGACCGATGCCAACCGGCAATTGCGCGAATGGATAATGCAGCAGGCCAGCACGCGCGAACATGGCACGACGCGCGAGCAGCCGCTGGCGCGCTTTGCCATCGAGAAGCCGCTGCTCACGACGCTGCCTGACGTTGCGCCGGTGCTGGCTGTATGGAGCGAAGTCAAGGTGCATACGGACGGACACGTCGTCTACAAGAAGGCGCTGTACTCCGTGCCGTTCACGCTGGTTGGCAAGAGCCTCTGGCTCAAATCGACCGATACGGTTGTACAACTGTTCCACCAGCACGAACTCATCGCAACCCATCCGCGACTGCGCAAGGCAGGTGAGCGCCACACGGTGCGAGACCACCAGCCGCCGGCGGCGCAGGCGTGGCTCGAACACGATCCGCAGTGGTGCCTGGCTCGTGCCAAGGAGATCGGGCCATCCTGTCACGCGCTGGTTCTCGCGATGTTCAACGACACGGTGCTGGTGAACCTGCGTGGCGCGCAGGGCATCGTCCGTATGCGCGAGAAGTTCGGCGATCAGCGGCTGGACGCCGCGTGCGAGCGTGCGCTTGCATTCGCGAGCCCGAAGTACCGCACCGTCAAGACCATCCTCGACAAGGGACTGGACAGCCAGTCCGCCGCAGCAGCGGCGCAAACGTCAACGGCGCCTGCTGACACCTATCTGAACGGCGGCCGCTTCGGTCGTGACCTCCACTCCCTTCTCCTGCATTGAACATCATGAATCCCAGTCCCGAACTAAATACGATCCTCAAGCAGCTGCGCCTGTCGGGCGTGCTCGACTCGCTCGAGCAGCGCAACCGTCAGGCAATCGACGGACAGCTCGCCTACACGGAATTCCTCGCCATGCTTCTGCATGATGAAGTCGCGCGGCGGGACCAGAAGAAGCTCGGCGCGCGTCTCGTGCGCGCCGGCTTCGGGCTAGGCAAGACACTGGAGACCTTCAACTTCGATCGGCTGCCGAAGCTCAACCGCGCGCACATCCACGATCTCGCCACCGGTCGTTACATCGACGAGAAGGTGGCCATCCTGATGGTCGGTCAAACCGGCGTCGGCAAGTCCCACATTGCCCAGGCACTGGGCCACTGCGCTGCACGTCAGGGGCGTGACGTGCTGTTCGTCACGCAAACCGATCTGATCAGGAAACTGCATGCGGCTCGCGCCACGGGCCTCTACGAACGCAAGTTCCAGCAGTTCGTGCGCGTGCCGTTGCTGATCGTTGACGACTTCGCGCTCAAACCTCTGCGCGCGCCACACGACGAAGACTTCCACGACCTGGTGGCGGCCAGGTATGAGCGGGCGGCTACCATCCTGACATCCAATCTCGACCTCAGCGAATGGGGCGATGCCTTCCCCGACAACCGGGTCCTCGGCGCCGCGACACTTGACCGCCTACGCCACGGTGCCTATCGCATCGTCATCGAGGGCGAGAGCTTCCGCAAGCCCAAACCGATGCCTGAAAACGGCGAAGTTGCCGTTGCAAAATCCAGTAAAAAACCGCATTCTTGAGGCCGTTCGAATCCGCGTTTAACACCACTTCCAACTGGCGCCATTACGGCGATCATCCCCGGCGCCTTTACGCCGATCCGTGACAACTCGCGGCACGCGCCGGCGTGCGAATTCCCAGATTGAAGCTTCGCGCCGTCAAAAACGCTCGCGCACAAATACAGGCTAACAAAGTCAGCGCAACAACGGAGTCTGCATTCTATCGCGCGATGCCATACATCGTAGCGCACACTGTTTTTCCAAGCGCGAAGGTTGCTGATGACCTCCGGCACTGCGCCGATGCGTTGTCTTACGCAAGACTCGCAGGGAAACCTGTTTCAAGCTCCGACATTGAAGCACTCTCCGTTGCGCGAGAGGCACAGACAGCATTCCGATGGTGTGCGTCGGTAGAAGTACCGTTCTATGACGCGATGAGCCGAATTTCGCAGGCGATTGAGCCTGTATCGGGCGAAACTGTAGGTGCGGACGCGCGTAAAGGCGCGCGGATAGCGATCAGGAACTACTCAGTCTCTGCAGCGGCACTCACCTTCTTCGTGTTGGTATTGTCGTGTCTGCTATTCGTAATCAAGCAGATATCCGAAGATGTTCATGACGGGATTCAGAAAAACGATCCGATCGCCTTGATAATGCACAATCAGTTGCAAGCGTATTCCGCTGCGCTCGCGAAAGCCAACGAACATCCGTCTCCTGACGTGCTGTCGCAAATGCAAAATTCACCGGAAGCCGTCGCGATAAAGGAAACGTTACAGAAATTTGCCACGAATAACCGGCAACTCTATTCAGACATCGATCGGACGAGAACGATTAGCAGGCTATTTTTCTGGGTTCCCAATCTTGTCGGCAAGCATGTTTTCGCCTTATTCGGTGAGCCATGGGGAGAAAGTTGGGGAATCGTATCCAGCCGGTACGCGGATGGTTGCGACAAGGCAGAGGCCGCGAGCGCCGCTAACCAAGACTTTACATTCGTTGATGGCATGAAGTACGGATTTAGCTTGAACTGGCCCGCGGCACCTCCAGTCGCCGGTTGGGAGTGCACGACCGAATCAATTCGCCGTGCGCTAGAGGTCGACTTACCTCTTTTCGACATCGGCACCACGGCTGATAGCAAGCACAGAATGATAATCCCGGATGACACGGTGAAACAGGGATTTCAGAAGATTGCCATCTATCAGCAGATTCGCGCTACGGCAAATTACGCACGCGACAACATTTTAACGTTTGTTGGAATGTCAACAGGCTTCGTCCTGCCTATCTTGTACGCGTGGCTTGGTGCGACTGCTGCCATCCTACGCAAATTGCGGGACGATACCGCCGCATGCCTGTTCCATCCAGAATATTCAAAAGTCGCCAACCGGTCGCACGTCACAACATCCGTTATCGTCGGCATTTCAATCGGCCTTTTTAGTGATTTAGTTCATGGCGGCACCGAGGTGTCTCCGCTAGCGATCGCTTTTGTCGCCGGATATGCCTCCGACAGATTCTTTCAGTTCGTCGACCGACTTGTACAAGCGCTATTTCCGTCCGATGTCAGTCAGAGGCAGCAGTATGTCGAACAAAAGCGCGAGGCCCAGTCGCGCGCAGGAAAGGCTCCACGGCCTGCATAGCAATCTTGTCGGTGTATATGGCGCCGTCAAGACGCTCGATATCCGGGCGGACCGAGACCCGCCCTGATACTCGCACCCGATTTGGCTGCGCTGGATTGGAGGTTACGCGTCCGCCGTCGCAGTTTCACCGGTAAGGGCCGCCGGCGTCTCCACCGCGGGTTCCGCGACCTTCGCTGCACTCTTCACAGCGACCTTCTTTGCCGCCTTACGAGTGACGGTCGATCCCTTTGCAGCCGCTTTTTGTGCCGCCACCCTCTTCGCAGCCGCTTTCTTCGCGGCTGTCTTCACCGGAGTCGCCGACACCTTTTTCGTCGCCGGTTTAGCTGCAATTTCCGCCTTCGCTACCGTCTTTTTCACAGCAGGCTTCTTTGTTGCAGCAGCTTTCTTCCCGATCGCTTGTGTCCGCGCTGCGTTCACGCCTTTCTTCATGCCGCGAGTTTTCGCCGGACCAGCGGTTGTCGATTCCGACGTTTCAGGACTTCCGTCAATCAAGAACGAGGACAAATCTTTTACGCCAGCCAGCCACGCCGGTGCACGACCGCGACCGCTCCAGGTGGCGCCAGTTTTCGGGTCGCGATACTTTGCCGGCTGAGGCCCCGTCGGATAATTGCCAACACGCTTCGCTGCTGGGCCAGTAGGAGCAGCCCCTTCGCCCCTTTCTGTCAGAAATCGGTTACGGTCCTTCGCCGAAGCAATCCAAGCGGGCGCACGGCCATGCCCGGTCCATGTGGCGCCAGTTTTTGGATTGCGGTATTTGGGAAGCGATGCGGTGGAAGCGACGCTGACTTTTTGCTGTGGCTGACCGCCCCGTTCGTTTCCCGCGATATGTGCATCTATATCGGCGATAGTCAAACCATGCTTTTCCATGATGTCACGAATCTTCGCGATCCCGACTGAGGATTGCCTGGAGATCAGTTCATTCGCACGAGCCTGCAGTTTCGCGATTTGCGATTGCAGTTTTTCGAGTGTTGCCATATTCCCTCCCTATGATGTCAACGGCCGCACTATGCCATATAAAAATGGCGGAGTGCGAGCTTTCGGCGCTAATTTTTGGGTCAAGTGATCGCCAATAAGCTCAATCGGAACAATTCATGGCTATTCGGCTGTTCGGCTTATCAGCCACGTTTCGCCGCGCCAGTGCTTGATGGCAATTTGTCTCGGTGTCGCACGACCTAGAGCAGAGTTGACTGTTCTACCGAATCAAGAACTTTGACTAGTAGGGCATCTACTCCAGGTGGGTTATCAACGCCTCGCCGAAGGAATTTCAGATTTTTCCACGCCGTGCGCCGCTATCGAAGGCTTAGGAGGACTGGTGTCAAGATGATGGCTTCTCGGCACCTTGTAGGTACCCCATGAGTACTCACGCGTGATGACCGGACCGTCGGAAAAAGATGTATTGGCGATCGAGCACTCGCGTTCGGGCGGCGCTTGCAATAGTTTGTGAATCTCATCGACGCCATCTCGCCGGTCGATATCGTGGCTCCGTCCCCGTCAAGCCAAGCCAAACTGCGCGACGTCCATTTAAAACGGTGTTCCGCGCTCCAGCCTCATCGACATATAGATGCTCGCTTGACACCGGACCCGTTAATGGGTGTCAGCGATCCACCCGCGGTTGTCGAACAACCGTAACTGGCCCGATCTCGGCCGCCTAGCTCGGCGCCGCCCGTTTCACCTGACCCAGTGCTGGTCGCTGGCTACTTTCTCCGTTTCCCTAGCGTCGGTAGGCCTCCCTGCACCGCTCTCCCCTCAAGGGCAGCGAGATCCGGCTTCACGAACTGTCTCCCGATCCGAGCTTCGTTCTCTCGCAGCTGGTCCAATGCGCTGAAGAGCGAGACGAACTTGCCAAACTCCAACCGCTCTTCAGCCGGTCGCTTGTGCGGTGGTTCGCGTCGAACGCGCTTTTCAGGTTCTCGAGCCCGCACCGCCGCAGGCGCCGGTGCGCCGGTGAATGGACGATGGAAAATGATCTCTATGAGGTAGCCGTGTGTGGAGTGAGCGAGTGCGAAGGCAGGTTTATATTGCGAGTGGTGTCGCGCCTCGATCAACCGGCTTTCGTTTCGCACGGTTACGGCCCCGAGCCGGGGAATGGGCAGGATAACTTTATTCGAGTCTGAGAGAGCGCAGTCGCCCGAAAATTTAAGCTCGATCCGCTCAGGGATGCGGGAAGCCCATTGGATAACGAGACTCTTCAACAGATCGACTGCGTCGCCGCGATGTCCCGCAACCAGGTAAGGCTGAAGTTCCTTATGGTGTTGCAAGAGGAACATCGAGGCATCGTGCCGAGATTGAGGCTTCCGTTCGGCTTTCAAAAGCAGCGATCTGAGAAGAGTCGGACCAGAGAACAGCGTGTCGAGGAGGGACTTCTGGGCTGGTGTGGGTTTGAGGTCACATCGGAAGATCGTATCGACAGGTGCGGGTGTTTCCTCGGGCTTCGGTGGCGCAGTGGCGATCGTAGCCGCGCGGGGTGGCTGATTCCCGCCGCTCTGTCGTTTGAGCCGCTCAGCCTGGAAAGAGCTGGTAGGCGTGAAGGCCGTCCGCGAACCATCCTTCGCGACGTGGAAGAGAGCTTTGGGCGTCGCGTGTACGGCGCCAGGCGCTCGCGCATCCAGTAGCGCGCCGTTGTTCTTCAGATGCTTCTGCAGATCCCGTAACTCGACCGGAAGCCGACCGGTCTCGGCGCGTCGCATGAGGGAGAGCAAGGCGCCAAGCTTGGGCGCGACCAGCAGGTAGTTCGGTACCGCGAAAATAATAGGTTGCGGCACGCCAATGCTCGCAAGCAGTTCCTTTCCGCGGCCAATGCGCGCCCCGACCGCCTTCGTCGCATCGAAGGCCACCCGGGACCGTAGCTCGTCAAAATCCGCTTCGCGCAACAGGCCCAGATCAGTAAAAGTCTGTTTGCATTTTGCGACGATGGCCCGGCATTCCCCGTCAGTCGAAAACGACGACGTGCTAATCGAGCCGGCTTTGTATCCCCAAGTCCTTCCTGAATGGCGCGTTCCTTTATACATTTTTTGTATTATTGAAACAGGGTTTTGAAAGAATAGCACGTACTTCCAAGGACAATTCGCGGTTCGCCTAACATTAAGGTGGCGGAGGTCAGCAGTCTGACGAGCAGCCCACGGCCGTATGTCCGGTTGCGCGTACAGGTGAATTACTGCAAGTGCCCGCGCGCAGCCTTTCGCAGAGGCGCGATGCAGGTCGCTCTAACACTCCGGCAAATCCAACAATTTCGGCTCTTAAATCCGGCGAATCCAATTTATTCGGCCCCCGTCATCTGTAGCGTGCCCGAATTCGTTGGGAACTCTTTGAGTTTACGGGACGCTCGGTCCAACGAATTTCGTTCCCCTGCAGTCTCAAAAACCGGAAAGATAAAGGCGAAAAATTGTGAGAACGGCATTCGTGGGGCGCCGCCTCTTCCTCGCCACGCGTGCAGGACGCTCCCACAATGATCGCACTACGTGAGTGTTAGTATAAAACTATACTATTTAATAATTGATAGCATTTAAATTCGCTTCCGACGTAGCTCCTGAAAAGGTTGTAGTGTGATGCGACCGTTCTGCCTACGGCCTCGACGGTATCAGGGAGACACACCCATCCTCGCGTCGACTATCTCGGCATCGGCTCAACGCAAGCGCTCTCAGGCGGGACAATCGAGAAGATCGACGGTCACCCCTTCGTCGTTGTTTCCATATCGAACCCGGTAGCCCCACTTTCGCTGCAGGGCTGCGTCTTTCCAGACCCGCGTATATTGCGTTTCATAGTTAAAGACGAGTTCTATGTCGCGGTCCTTGTACGCTCGTATGATCTTCGCGACAGCCTGTGCATCAGGATGATGATGACGTGAACCGTTTGAGGAGAAGACAAAGACCTTCGCCTCGAGCGCCTGGAGCAGCTCATCGGTTACGTTTTTAGCGCTGCCATGGTGCGCAACCTTAAACACATCGACCGTGAGCTTGCCCGCGGTAGCGACCTGCCGGATGCCCGCCAGTAACACGGATGGATGAGCGTCGGCGGCGAGAAGAAGCCTCTTTCCTTCAAATTCGACGAGCATGGCAATGGAACTCCCGTTCGCTTCGGCCGTGTCCTCCTTCTCCTGCTGGCCGGCCAAGCGGTCTACGTCAATCCCGCCCAGTGGCACCAACCCGGGTGGGCCCAGCGTCGCTTTCCTCGGCAGGGCTCCCGGTACCAAACCAGCGGCAATAATCTCCGCCGCCCATTTGCCTTTGAGCTTGCGGAGTTCCTCCGCACTGGGCGACAGAATTGTTAGCGTGGCAGCCCCGAAAAGCTTCGTGCACGCCGCTCCATCAAGGTTGCGCATAACCGGACCGTCGGAAAACGAAGCGTTCCATCGACCGGGCGCCTTTTCGAGAGCTGCGCTCAAGCGCTCTCCCATCACTGCTCCCAACGAACGCAAACCCGGCGCTTGCTCCAGATGCTTCCAACCGTTAAACCAGACCTCATCAAACTGACTGGCGATGGCGGGATCCTCCATCAACGCAAGCGCGCCTCCGATGTGATCCTCGTCAACATGGGTTATGACTAGTAGCCTGTGGCTCGTCGACGCGTCGGCTTTTGCTACCTTCCTCAACTCTGCTCGAACGGCCGTCGAGGTACCTTGGGTGCCCGCATCGACCAGGATATGCTGAGGGGTGTTGGAATCGCCATACTCAATCCAGAGCGCATCTCCGTTTCCAGCGGCGAGCACGCGCAGGCGAAAAATGCTTTCCTTATTTTTTAAGCTCATTCAGTACCTGTGAGTTTCGATATTCAAATCATCTATGGGCATCCAGCCCACGTTGTGAGACTATCACTCCGCTCACAATGGCTTCTCGAATAATGACCTATATTGTCGAACCACCGACCGGGGACACTACACCCGGAATTCACATCCTGCTAATTGGTGTCGATAGATACGAATACCTGCATGAGGAAGATGGTACGCATAGGGAACTAGGCGCGGGCTTTAGCGTGCTGGATGCACCGACTCATTCTTGCAAACTGTTAGGTGAATGGTTTGCCAATGGCAACCTCCGTAACCGAGGATTCACTGTCAAGAGCGTGGACGTTCTCGCGTCCCGCGCAGCGGGCGCCGCAGACGTTACGACCACCGATTATGAGCAACCGACGTTTGGCAACGTCCGGAAAGCCATTGAGCGTTGGTACAAACTCGGACAGCTGTCGCCAGACAACCTTCTTGTCTTCTATTTCTGCGGCCACGGAATGCGACATTCGGAAGGGAATCACAGTCTGCTCTGCTCGGATTTCGGAGCCCACGATCTCGCACCTTTTGACCACGCGATACACTACGAAGGCCTCGAACGGGGAATGCGGACGTGTGCCGCAAATCGCCAACTATTCTTGCTGGATACCTGTCGAGCGCCTTTACCAGCGTTCACCAATAACTTCACCGAATTCGGGAACGCAATCGTTGCACGGCGCGCTCCAGACGATCTCGGGGCGGTTTCGCAGTCGGTTTTGTGGGCAACCGCCGGTGGTGCGCAAGCATGGGTACTATATGGCGCCCCCTCGGTCTTCGCAACCACGTTCATTCAGAGTATGAAGGGAGGCGCAGCGATTTATGACGCCCGTAGTGAAGGCATGGTGGCGACGGCTTCAAGCATCCAGTACGCCATGGCGCAGTATCTCGCTGTAGTGACAGGAGTCGACCAGGAGCCCGAATCTGGCCAACCCGTTGGCAAGACGTTCACATTGCACAAGTTTGGGGACGATTTCAGCATACCTGTTGTGGTCCGTTGTGACCCTGACGAATATTCGGCGGGCGCATCGCTGTCCTGCCAAGACGCGTCCGGAATAGACGTCAAGACGCGGCAACCATATGCGACGGAGCCCGATCATCGCTGGATTCTTGATCTCTCTCCTGGTAGCTACACGTTCCATGCCGCGTGCAATCTCTCAACGCCATGCCAGGGTACCGTTACGAAAGATGCTCGTCCGCCAATCGCCGTAGTCAGAATCCCGATGGAGTAGCGAATTGAGTAAGCTGGAAATTGCGATATCGCCTGTCGACGTCGAGACCGCACGCTTTGACTTGCAGACGACCGCCTTAGCTGACATCGCTCTATTGGACGAGGGCTCGTCCACCTTTGGCCGGCCCGTCCTGACAGACGTGCCTATATTTGTGGACGCAGGTCTGGGCGAAACCGATGTGCAGTTGACCGCTGGACGCTATCGGGTTTCCGCAGCTTTGCCGGACGGCCGCCACTTCACTCAGATCGTCAATGTCCCATCAGCGGGTGTCGCAAGGGTGGTGTTGTCCGGGCCAAATATCTCGCTTCCGAGCCAACGATACACGTTTCGCACGACGCCTTCTGCGCTCGAGGGCCCCCGGGAGCCCCGACGGACAATATCGCCCGCTGCCCTTCCGTCAACGCTTCCTGTGGCGACGCGGACGGCCCTTGGTTATCAGTTCCAGCAGATTCCCCCCGCCAGAAGTCGTTCCTGCAGGTCGCGGCACAGCCTGCCACGAAAAACCTTCTCGGCGCCTATACGGGCCCCACGATACAAACCCGACGTCACCCACACCCGGCGCGTCGGATGGTCTATGACGTCGTAAGCACCTCGTTCGATGTAGATCGCCTGTGGCAGACGCTCTCCGATCGTGCGTCTGTTTCACGTTGGGCTAACTCATTCCTGGTTCCCCAAACGGACGATATCGTCAGAATGCAATCAGTCGACGAATCATTGCGATCTGGCTTGCTCAGTGCGCGATCGCACGACGCTTTATGGCCCTTGCTACATCGGCAGGGGGCGCGACTCAAGCGGCTAAAGTGGTATCGACAACGCTACATCGTCGCTAGAGGCGAACAGGGCATAGAGCAACTGGCTCTTGTGCCGCTTAGCTGGGACCGAAGCAGCGTCGTCGCAGAGATAGACGATAGATGGAATTACCAGACGGGAAATTGGAATCTCAGGCTCCGATTGACCGACGGAATTCTCCAATCGATCGTCGGCTACTTCATGCAAGGTGATATGCACAGAGCACTGAAGCTCCTGGAAGGTCGCCCGGAAATCTTTGCATCGGAGATCACGAACCCATACGCGGCGATCATTGCGGGATACGTCATCGTCCATTCAGATGCACAGGCCATCCCCTACGAGGGTTGGGCTGCCTGGATCCAGAACCTGGCGACCCAACATCCGGGCATACCGGACACGCAGATTCTGCTTGCCACCATCTATCTGCAAAGGCGCAAGTTGATGGGATCTTTGGCTTACCACAACGACCTGACCGACGCTCAGCGGTTGCATGCTGCATGGTCGTTGTTAGATTTGTCTATGAACGGAGGACTACCAATCTATTCGATGGGATCGAGGCTTCTGGTCGACAATCTGGAGATCCTGTCGTATGAGCTTGAATCATGGTCCCAAGAGGTGGTGCTTGACACGATGGACGGGCGTCCAAAACTAGCGGTTGGTGCGCTTGCGAGCGAAATCCGCAAAGCAGCGGCGGCGGCCCGCCTGTTTGGTCTATGCGTGCAGAGTTCGCAATTATTCAACGTGCTCACTATAGCTTGAACGCATCATCGCATTTTCATGTGATGTCTGGCCGCTGGAAACACCTGCCCCTGAAAGAGTACCGATCGTCACGCCGGATCAACACCGCTCGGATTGGTTCTAGAGAGTATCAGCCCGAGCGCGTTAAGCACTCTCGCCAAATCATCCTCGCCTGAACGACCGCTCTATGCCAAAGCCATCGGGTCCGGCATCGCGTCCCAAGTCTGACCATCAAACAGTCGACCGTTAGCTTTCTTGGAACGTCGGACGCCGTCAGCGCCCCAGCCGCCCCACTGCTTGAAAAAGAAGAGGACACCTTGCTTCTCACACTGAACCTTCACCCGTTCGACCCATCCGGACTTCATCGGACGCGCCTTGGGTCCCGACTCACCGCCTACTATAACCCAGTCAATGTTGCGCAGGTCCAGTTTCCCAAGGTCCT
This sequence comes from Paraburkholderia azotifigens, assembly GCF_007995085.1. Lineage (GTDB taxonomy): Bacteria > Pseudomonadota > Gammaproteobacteria > Burkholderiales > Burkholderiaceae > Paraburkholderia > Paraburkholderia azotifigens. The sequence continues at coordinate 2,528,758 of NZ_VOQS01000005.1, read as the reverse complement.
CGAGTAACGGCTCGACCGAAAGAAAGCGGATACCGGCTTGCACCTGGCGCAAATGGTCAATACGTGGGACGCCATGCCGCTTGTCTTCCACAGACACCCCCAGCCAGGCGTTGGTCGGAATATCATTACGCCCACAGTAACTTGCGAGCCGCTCCGCGCGCTTCGTGAGTATCTGGAAGGTGTGTTGAGGACACGCCCGTATCGTGTCAAAAACCCGCGTGATGTACAAATCTGGCACCGACTGATGAAAAAGGTCAGACATGGAGTTGACGAAGTAGACCGTCGGCTTTGCTCTGTTCAAAGGCTCGTCCAGCCGGTTCTCCAGCAGCGTCAGGTGGAAGCCGTTTTCGTAGCCGGGCGTACCCATCGCCTGCAACCGATGAGCCATACCCTCCGCATAGCAGTTCTTGCATCCTTGCGACAGCTTCGTGCAGCCAACGGTTGGATTCCACGTCCGCTCTGTCCACTCAATCTTGCTCTGTCCGCCGCTCATTTTGTAGCTCCATTCTCTTTTACCCGGAATTGTACCGCTGCGGATCGCGTCGTCGACACAATCCGTACATCGAACAGGAGGCTGCGGCACCGTAGCACCGGTCTACGCATGTGACGCGATCGGCAACCGTTCCCGCTTTGTCCGTGTAGCTGCCGGTTTTAAATGGCAAGACTGACGCTGTAACGCAACGACCTCGGATGGAGCGCCGAAGTCGACTATATCGGTCACAATTGCAACGCCGGACAGCGCCGACGCGTCAGACTTTAATCAGCTGCAATCGCTCGTTCGCTTCAAAGTGCAGCGGCCGCTTGTATCGAGTAGTTGCGTTAGCATCAAGGTTTCGAAGTTCACCAGCCTTCAGCAGCCTCACTAGTGACGCTTGCAGCTCCGATGGTAACCAGTTGGTCTGCTCAAGGATTTCAGCAAACGCATCTGTGTCGATCAGTCGTTCACCGTCGGCGAGATAGGTGCGCCAGTAGTTGTCGACATCGACCGGCAATCTTCCATTTTCCCGGGCTCCTTCGGCGGCATCAGGAGAAGGACCAAACATATCCAGCATGCCGGTTTCCTTACTTCGCGCATCGAACCGGGTGGCCGCTCGCACCTTCTTTTGAACTGCATCGACGTGTTCCGAAATTTCCATGAACTTGACGATGCCCAGTGGATGCGTTGTCAGGTATACAAGGTGGTACTTTGTCCGCTGTTGCAAGGGATCGAGAACCGTGACATACGCTGTCCGCGCGCGATACTTCGAATGCTTTGCGGGCACGCGCCGTGTCAAGGCCGTGCGGTAAGCGTTGACGAGCGCTTCTTCCCTGTCGGCTGGCAGCATGTCCTCGAGTTCAACAGTTGCCCCCAGCAATTCCTTCATGTCGTCCTGCCACGCATCCATCGAAACAGTACGATTGATGTTGTTGAACGCAAAATTGATCAGAAATTCGGAACGGGGGCGCCGCAATAGGGGCTCCATTTTCTTTGGCCCGATCTCCTTCCAGCCTTTCGGATCAACGAAGAAGAACGTGAACGCATCTGGACCACACCAATCGAGAATTTCCGCCTGAAGATCCAGAAAGTCGCCATTGCGGCAATCGTGCTCAACCGACGAGGGTGCGCGCTCCCGAAGGTAGGTCGATAACCGGGCAAAGGCTTGCTTCCCCTTCTCCACGTACAGTGCCCTCATCCTGGATTTCACGCCTTGCTTCTCCAAGGCCAGCTTGGTGACAGCAAGAAGACTAAGCGAGAGCGAAATGGACGTTCCATCGAGATCTTCCCCTCGCGCGCCCCAAGGGCCGGCAAAACAGTCGACATAACAGATTTCAACCTTGCCGCTCCGTTTTGCGCTCATTCCGATGATGAGCACCAGCTTCTCAAGGTAACTTTTGAGTAACTCATGTTTGACCAGCGCCTGTTCGCGGCCACCGTACTCTGCAGGGACGACAAATGTCATTGTTCTCTGCCTCGAGGTCTCTCTAGAGCGTGTTAGGCACTTGCTGCCAAACCTGGTAACCTGGCGGAATGAGCAAACGCCGCCCCTACCCAACGGATGTATCGGATGAAGAATGGCACTTCGCCGCGCCGTATTTGACCTTGATGAACAAAGACGCACCGCAGCGTCGATACGAACTGCGCGAAATGTTCAACGCGCTTCGCTGGATCGTGCGCGCGGGTGCACCCTGGCGCCTGTTGCCCAATGACTTCCCGCCGTGGGAGATGGTCTATCAGCAAACGCAACGCTGGATTCAGGCGGGTTGTTTCGAGGCCATGGTCAGCGATTTGCGTTCGATCATACGAGTCGCACAGGGGCGCCAGGGGCAGCCCAGCGCGGTGATTCTCGATGGGCGCACGCTGCAGTCGACGTGCGAGAGCGGGCCGCGAGCCGGTTATGACGGATACAAGCGCAAACAAGGCAGCAAGGTCCATATGGCCGTCGATACTCTGGGGCAGTTGCTTGCTGTGCATGTAACACCAGCCAATGAACAGGAGCGTGCACAGGTCGGCGAGCTTGCGCGTCAGGTCCAGCAGGCCACCGGCCAGACAGTGAAAGTCGCGTTTGCCGATCAGGGATATACCGGCGAGGAACCTGCGCAGGCCGCGCTTGACGAGGGAATTGAGCTTCAAGTGATCAAACTGGCGGAAGCGAAAAAGGGCTTTGTCCTGTTGCCGCGCCGCTGGGTTGTAGAGCGCAGCTTCGGCTGGTTGAATCGCTTTCGTCGACTCGCGCGCGATTACGAGCGCTTGCCAGAAACACTTGCCGGGCTTCACTTCGTCATCTTTGCCGTTCTGATGCTCGTCCATTTCGGAAACCTCACCAAAAGTGCCTAACACGCTCTAGATTCTTATTTATTAAAGGTCCGACTGACATATTACTTCGACAACGTAGACACCAGGCCTCCGTCGGACCCGGTAGTACAGCACGATCCATCGGAAACCTGGAAGTTCGAAGTATGCCGGATCCTTCGATTCTTCCCGACGAGTCGTCTGCTATAGCAGGTCTGCGCCGCGCACGTCTCGCTTGACATGGTCCGTACCAAACGTTGGTGCCGCCAGGAATCAAACGCATGATAGTCACTATTGCGGAGAAATGCCGCCAACCGCTCCGCTCACAGCATGCCATCATGGGAGAGGCCCAACCATCCTCCCCAAGGTTCTTAGGATCGATGCCAAGCATGCGCAGGGTATCGCTTATGAGATCGATCTCCGCAAGCATCCGCGCAATAGATCCTCGGGGAAGGTCCTCGGGGCGAGGTTTCCCCTCGGCCTTGCGAACGGCATCCACGGTAGCGCGACAGGCGATTGCCTCAAGATGTTGAAGATCAGTTGCCACTTTCAATTTCTTTACAGTTCAGACATCTGATTATCGGCCACGTTTCGAGATTCTTGATGTTCCCTTTCGCGTCGTCTATGAACGTGCCCAGGACCATTGAATCTCCCGTAAAAGCTCACCATACCGGTCGCCGTGCCTGGCTCGACGCATGTCCCGCATTGCGGTCATCGCCTATTCGAAAGCACAACATCGCTTGCTACGGCAAACGCGTTTCTGTTCTCCATTATGTTATCTCCGGACGACTTGTTATGCAGGAGTCGCCCGGCTTCATGATCTCCGTTACGGCTGATAGCGCATGGTGCATGGCATAGTTGCGCCCTTCGCGCCCGTACCTAACGAGCGACGCATAAACCGCCGATGAGCTTCAACGAATGAGCAAGCGCTTCACCAAGTAGTTCTCGCATAGCCTGCATAAGGCGTCGCGACGCAAGGGATCGCGACATCTTATGCGAGAGCATGACAACAGCTGAGGTACTCGGGCGTCTGACGTCACTGGAGCGAATGTCCCGCGCTCGCCATGTTGTCTTCAAACCTTCCACGATGGTGCTTGGCGCTCTCGGGAAGCGATGTCTGAATTGCCTGAAGCATTTGCAGCACGAACTGGCTCGCGAGAACGTTCACGTGAACATACTGAAGCTCAATGCCAGGAATGTCGGTGGTCGCGTTCGCCTGCACACATCCACTGTTGGCGAGCGCGGCAGCCGCATCGGAGAGACCGCCGGGGTGACTCAAACTTTCCGCACGGAGTACACGAATATCCTCGTGATTCGGTGGCAGTTCGCATCGAACAAACGCACCGTGGCCTCCCTCCTCCAGCATGAAGCCAACCTCTTCATTCTTTTTCATCGCGTCGATGGCTGCCCATACACCTGGGTCAGCAGAATCAGCAAGCCAGTAAATCTGCGCCGCTCCGGATTGATAGCGCAAAGACAGCACGATGCGCCCATCGAGTCGGAAATGCCCGAATCCAAATGTGCCCTCTACATGAGCCAAATCGAGGAAGCGATTCAAGTCGATAGACGACACGAGCACAGGCGTGTCGGGCTTCATGGACGAAGCGGAAGCCGACCTTCCAGCGAAATCAGACGCCTTTTCTATCATTCCGATTGGTGCGAGCGTCGGAACGTAATCAGGATTGTCGGCTGTCGCATACGGAGTGTCCGGTGCAGGCCAGCCAATGCCCCCCGCGCGGTGCCCTCACCTCGCACGTCTGCACCCTCAAGGATCTGGACCTCGACAATGGGAGTGACACCCTCCTCACCACCTGCTTGCTCTAACCTGTGAGCTGCCAACTGTTCGAATGACTTGTGTTCAAGTAACGATTGCGCGTAGCGATAAAACGCATCCGGATTAGGCACCCGCCCGTCTCGACGATACTTCTCGTAGAAAGTAGCGCTCTCGTCGTCCAGCCCGCACGCGTTCACGCTAACACCCCCCGCCATCCCCCTAACCACAACGAGTCCCCGGTTCTGTTTCCAGATACCCAGAGTTTTCCACAACTCGGGGTCTGATAAATCCATTAACGCATAGTGAAATATGTTATTGATTTGGGTCTCAAGAACCAATACGCGCGCCTCCGGATTGTCTGCGGTTGCGAACGTAAATGTTGGGCTGATGCCCCGCGAGCCATCATTGTCCCATTCGTTCGAAACCGCGTTATAGACGAGACACGGGCTGCCGACGAAGCGCTTGAACTTCGGGTCGTTCCCGGTGTAGGTTGAAAGATAAATATACGACTGCATCTGGTTTCCGTTTTGTTGAATTTTTAAGCGCATCTATCTCAATGCGACGACGAGCTTTTCCTTGCTGCTCATCTTATTTTCTCCATTGAGAAAATGCAACATAGTGATTAACCCATATTTTTACGTTTAAAATTTAAAAACCAAAAAAAGGAGCAGCACACTTTTCAGGTAACCGCATTCCATATAAACGTTACCCTTCATCTATTCCTGCTAAGTCGTTCGTTCAAATACGTCGAATAATCAAATACATCAAATAACCGACTTTCCCCGTGAAACGAGCAGGCTCATCGAGCCCGCGAGCTCAATGGTGGTCCGACTAAGCTCGCCGAGAACTGCGTGTGCAGAGGATTGCGCATCTTCATCAATGCGCGGTTTGACGGTCGAATCTCCGACATGCACCGGAAGTCGCCTCGTTTGTGGAAATCTGATGAAGAAAGAACGAAAGAACGTCGACGACGAAACAGTGAAGCTCTTCGAAGGCCGACTACCCTGACCGTCGCTTCCCATGTGCTCGCGAACACCCCAGTCAGACGAGCTGATTGTGGCGAGCTAAAAGCCGTACTTTCGCAACTGGTCCATACATGCCGAGCACGACCACTCGTTCGCGTGTGGCACGCCATACCTTCTTTCTCCGCGGCGTCTTCGACTATTTCAGGACGGAAATGGTCGGCCTTAGCAGATTCGCTAAACCGAAGCCAGTGTCGCTCGTCGAGAAACACGTCGTCGACAAGCGCAGCATCACAGGCATCGGCGTACGGACCCAAAAAAAAGTACAGTCGCGTTGGGATCCGCGCGCTCCAGTTGGGCAATTAGTTCTCGAACTTTCATGCTCCGCCTCGTTCTCTGTTTGTAGCCACGACTCACGACACCCATCCCAGACCGGGATATCTGTGCCCATGCCGTTCGGCCCTTCAATTCAACAGTGCCGCCGCTATCACACCTCGACACGACGCAAAGACGAGAGGTGAGCTTTTACGGGTGGCCTAGTCACGCTGGACACGCAATAGCCCTTTCACGCTTATATCTTCGTCAAGTTCGTCCCAGTGCAAACCTTGTCCTGAGGATGAGATGCGAACCTTGCCGCGCTGGACTGGCGAAGCCGCGAGCAAGCGCGGGAACGAGGAAAACGGCACGCGGAGTGTCCGACCGTCGGAAAGAACCACGACGAAGTGCGTCGCATCGACATGGACTGCAATTGCTGAAGGACTCATTTCAGTCTCAGAGAATTTCGAACCGGCGAAGAGCACGACGATGCAAGAATGCGGTCGTTCCCGTGAACAAGTGAGAGTTTCCAGGAGGTGCCTCACACGCCGCATGCGACACGATCCAAGGCCAGCGGCATGGTGTACACCCCGATACCACTCGCTCGAACATACTGGACGTCGTCCTGTATCGCTCGCGACCGGGGCGGCGAACCGCGCTTATAAATCGACAGGCGAGCGCTCGCCTCCGCAGTTGCGGATTCTCAATTCAATCATCGAGCGGGCACGCACTGAGCGTTCGGCTACTCGGCGACGTCGGTCAGATCGATGCTCACAGCCGGTTTGCCCAAGGCCTTCATGCACTGAAGAAAGAAGATAAACGTGAAGGCGCCGCGCGAAATCTTGTTCGCGATGGAGCGCTCGGTCTCTTCAACTCCCAGCCCTTCAAGCAAAACAGAAAGCTGTTTGTAACCAATCTGCTTACGCACGAGTTCAGCCCGGAGGACCCGCTTCGCCTCCTTGTTCCAGTCGACCATCTAACGAACCGGTGTCTGAATCGAGGTGATCAGTATGCCATGCTTTCCGGCGAATCTTGGTATATAGTCTCAAATGTGGGATATTCACCCTGTAATTTAGGTATTCGGCTTGCCGTATAACCAGTTATTCAAGCTGGTCGTGTCGGTCGCTTCACTTGTAGGAGTCCTGGAGATTTCCGGGACAGAGACAACTGCAATGGAGGTGTGGCATGGGACGTGGACCGAAGAAGATGACTGAGGCGCTCATCGCCCAGTGGCAGAAGGAAGGTCGCGGTAAGGGCGAAGGTCCGAAGTACAAACCTTGGCTGGAGGTGTTCGATTTTTCGTCCATAGGGCGCGTCGAACGCACCGAAAGCGCGCGGTTCGGACGCACTATTCATTTGATGTCCGATGTCGAGCGGGACACTTTCTACGCCGCTGAGTACTCGCAACGTGTGCTCGACGCGCGAGAACAGTACCCGCTCGACCGGGAAATCACACTCGAAATCGCCAAATACCTCAACATTCGCCACCCTTATTACCCGGGTACAGATGTTCCGACTGTAATGACCGTCGACTTATTCTGCAAGGTCGTCAGGAACGGTGTCCCAGGCTACGAGGCCATCGACTGCAAACGGACCGAAGCCGCCGAAGATACTCACGCAATAGAGAAACTGCAAATCACCCGGACTTACTTCGCCGGCATGGACGTGCCGCATCGGCTCGTTTTCCACTCGCGACTACCGAAAACCCATATCCGCAACATCGAATGGATGCGTAGCGGACTCATCAAGTCGGGGGAACAGGAGCGTTATCCGGGCTACTTCCGCGAGAAGTCACGCATCATGGCCCACGAACTGGCCAACTCTACGCGTAACATGCCGCTCAATGAGTACTGCGCGAACTTTGAAATCCGCCATGGTATGTCTCCGGCAGAGGGGCTGCGCGTCGCGAAGCTGCTCATGTATGAGCGAACCCTGCTGTGCGACCTGACTAATCCAGACCTCGCAACTGCTCCGCTTTCGACCTTCCGCTGCAGCGCTCCTGCGGGCGTCCTCGACGCCGCGGGAGGTAGCTGATGGACACGTCGGTCACGCTAACAGGCAACGCGCTCGTCGTTCCGACACACTCGCCGGTGAGATCCGTTGCCCCCGCAACCCTTGTCAAAAATGACCTGTTTGAGCGCGCGGGCGGTCCACGCTTCCGATTGCTCGAAGTTGCTGAAGACGGGAGTGCGTGGATCATCAACGTGAGCGATAAAGACGGCTGGCCTCGCGAATGCCGTTACACACTACTCCTCGAATCGCTCGTGGCGAAAGAATTCACCGTTGTGACGAACACAGGCGATGGCCAGCTCCCGTTCAAATCAAAGGCCGCTGATGCCCGGTTGAAGGAGGCGTGGGACATCATTGAACCGCTCGTTAAGAATCCCGCAATCTTTCATCCAAAGCTGCGCGGCCCCTTGGTTACCGAGCGGGCAGAAAGCACGGGTGCGTCGAGAACCACCATATACAAACATCTCCGCACGTACTGGCGCGGAGGTCAGTCGAAACAGGCGCTTATAGCAAATTTTCCGAACATTGGTCTTAAACAGTCAGGCAAAACACACGGCCGGGGCCGCGCACCGGTCGAAGGGTGGTACAAGACCTATCAGATGGACCCGAAGGTCGATGACGTCAATATTAAAGCCGCCGTTAAGAAGCACTATCTGACCGGCGACGTGGCCACGCTCGCGGGTGCATACCATGCAATGCTCGCCGAGCACTATTCATATTTGGACAGCAACGGGAAAAGCCTTCCGAAGGATTTTGGGGAGTGCCCCACATACCGGCAGTTCCTGACAGTTGTCAAACGATGCCTTACTACTGAGGAGATTCTGCGCCGCAAGAAAGGCAACAGCGATTTTGAGCGGGATCATAACCACAAAATTGTCGGCGCGCTCCATGAGGCGAAGTGCGTCGGGCACATCTACGAGATCGACGCCACGATCGCTGACGTGTATCTCGTCGCCATGGACAATCGCTCGAAGATTATTGGAAAGCCAACGCTCTACCTCATCTACGATCGGTTCAGCCGCCTCTGCGTCGGATTCTATGTGGGACTAGAAAACCCAGGATGGGAAACCGCGATGCAGGCGATATTGAGTATCGCCGAAGACAAGGAAGCGCTTTGCCTCAAGCACGGCATCGAGTACGACCCGCGCGACTGGCCCGCTCATGGCATGTTTCCGCAGAAATTCCTCGGTGACTGTGGGGAGATGATCTCCCGGAACAGCAACCGCATTTGCGTGGGCATGGAAAGCACAATTTCCAATGCGCCGCCTTTGACGCCGCAGAACAAGGGCACTGTCGAATGCGGCTTCAGACTGCTGCACCAATCCATTGCAATGGATACGCCCGGCTATGAACCAGCCAGAAACCTCATGCGCCGCCGTGGGAAGAAATACGACCAGGATGCAAGCTTGACCTTGGACGAGTTCATTGCAATCGTTCTTGCGGCCATCATCAAGCACAACCGATCGCTCATGCCCAACTACGGCATGACACCCGCAATGGTCTTGCAAGGATTACCTCCGACGCCAATCGACATCTGGGAACATGACATGTCGCGTTCTGCTGGCATGCTTTCACGTTACACCGAAGACTACCTGCGCCTTCAGCTCCTTCCCCGTGATAAAGCCACCGTCACAGAGAGCGGTATTCTATTCAAAGGCTGCTACTACTCTTGTCCAGAACTCGAACAGCTCGGCTGGTTCATCACGGCAAAAAACAGAGGGCGATGGGACGTTGAGGTGTCGTATGACCGGCGTCTGGTCAATGGAGTTGTCGTCCACACCGAAAAGAACGGCCGAAAATCTTACCTTTGCGAGCTCACCCCAAGAAGTACCTCCTATAACGGGTATTCGTTCGCTGAAGTCGCTTTCGTAGAGAATGAGGCAGTTGCCACTCAACGGGCCAACAAAAACGAAGACCGGCGACAGCGGGTGCAGCTGCACACGACCATATCAGATATTGCCAAGCCGGCGCGTGCGGCGACCAAGAAGGCGTCTGCTGGGAAGTCTCGAGCGTCCCGTAAGCGCGATATTGCTGAGGACCGCAACAAGGAACGTGCCCAACGACGGGCTGGCGAAGCCGCAATTAGCTTGCCGACGTCCGACGACTTGTCGCCGACTCTCGTTGGAAGCGCCGCCGCACTGCACGCGCAGGACTCCCGTTGCCCTACAACTGACACAGTGCCGTCCGTGCCTTCTGGCACCTCATCAGGTACTTCATCATTGCCCGCTGGAGCGGATGCCACCAGTACTGAACCAGCGCGTCCGCTCTCGTTCCAGGAAAAACTACGATTGAAACAAATGGAGCTTGTAAATGCACGCACACAGTAACATCAACCCGAACGCTGTGACGGCCGTCTACACACAGTCACGGATTCCACGGTACAAGGACAACGCACTCATCGAGGCATTACCGCCTTTGCTCGACTATGAGAGTCTGGGAGTCGACTTATTCGACCTTCCCGAGTTCGATAGCGTGCAGCGGACCTGGCCTGCTCACGAGCGTATTCATATGGTTTCGGAACTCTTGGACAGCATGGTCGTGCTGAATCGACACGTCCATCTAGGGTGGGCTGTCGATATGCTTGTACGACAGGGTTACGTCGCCCGCGTGCCTCGGACGGCAAGCCACACAAGGACATACCAGAAGCTCTATGAAGCGCGCAAGGCGAATGCGCCTTTCAGTGTCCGTACCAAGCAGAATGCAACCGCCCAGCTCTCAAGTGCCCTCCTTGGCGTTTCAGGCGTCGGGAAGACCTCGAGTCTCAAGCGTATTCTTAACCTGTATCCGCAGGTAATCTACCATCCAGATTTGGATATTACACAAATAACCTACTTGCATATCGAAGCTCCGCATGACGGAGTATCGACCAAGGGTCTTGCATTTTCGATTCTCCGGGAGCTTGACCGGCTCATCCCCGACGGAAACTACTATGAAAGGTTCGGAAAGAAGTCATACTCTGCCGAAACACTTCTTAACCACGCTGCGCGCCTGATGCATACGCATTGCGTGGGTCTACTTGTCGCCGACGAGATTCAGAATCTCAAGAATGGTGGCAAGAGCATGGAAAAAATGATGGCTCTCCTCGTTTCCGCATCCAACGAACTTGGTGTACCCATCCTGTTCGTCGGAACGAACCGTGCCGCAAACGTGCTGGGGCTCGACGCAAGTCCAGCTCGGCGTTCAGTTGGAAACGCTATCTATAACTGGACTGCATTACAAAGGAGTTCGGACCTCAAAAAGCCCGACGAATGGGAAGATTTCATAAGCACCGTGTGGCCCTTCCAATGGTTGCACAACCCTGTTCCTTTGACACAGTCCCTCTCTGACCTGATGTTCCACCATAGTCAGGGAATTACCGACATTGCCGTCAAACTCTTCGCGAGCGTCCAGTGGCAATGCATACTGGACCAAAGCGAAACGATTACGGCGCAGGTGATTGAGCAGGTATGGAAAAGAGATTTCGAGCTCATCCACACAATGATGGACGCGTATCGCTTGAACGACCCTGAGGCCCTCGATAAATATCACGACATTGCCCCGCTCAAGTCTGAAAAACTTCTGGACAATGCGCTGAATCGGTACGAAGGCGTTCGAGTTCGCGAGAAGTTCGTACGTCCGGGCCACCGCGATTTCGTCCCGACTATTACGGCAACGCTCAAGGCAATGGGTATCGATGCAGAACTCGCCTCGCAGATTGCGTCTTCTGTTGAAACCGACGGCAAAGCCAAGAATCTGCTCGATGGCACTCAGGCCGCGCTCGATAAGGTGAAGCCTCCCAAAAAGACAAAGGCAACGAAAGAAGGGGCTGCGGACCAGAGGAAATCGGCCGCCGAACTCCCACCCGATGACTATCGGAACGCTATTGCAGCAGCTCGAGACGGCAAGACAACCGTGTTCGCACAGCTTGATGCGATGGGACACGTCTGTGACCTCGACGAACTGCTCGAATTGAGCTAGACGTGTACTTTCCGCGCCCGTATCCAGACGAGCCAACCGCAAGTCTGCTGATACGGGCGGCTCGCCACATAGGTTACGACCTGCCCTCGTTCATTCGCCACTACCTGAGAGTGAATCCCGGACAGATCAACTTCGTTCGACCGTTTGGGCTGTCGGCGCTTTCCAGGTTGACCCGGATCCCGCTCAATGACTTGTTGTATCGCCATACGTTTTTCCCCTACGTGGTCGCATTTATGTCGCCAGCGGTGAGAGATGTTTTGCATCATTCGATTGAACTGGAATTCTCAGCCAGCTTGCTCACGAAATTCAACTACCTTGCGGGTGACGTTCGGCAAAGGCAGTTTTTCGTCCGCTATTGCGATGATTGTGCGGCCGAGGACGCGAAACAGTATGGTGAACCTTACTGGCACCGGCAACACCTGCTTCCGGGAATATTCAGTTGCCGCATCCACCAACATCCCTTGCGTGAGGCCCAAGTACTGCTGTCATCCATTCGCGACGCTCTCCCGGCAGAAATGCCGAGCAAGACCGCAGACCAGGCTATAGCCTCCCTGCTGACTGAGGAGGTCTCGTCCGCTTCGTTGGAATGCCTCCAAGGGCGGACATGGAGCGTGGAAGCTCAGGTTTCGAAATACAGCCAACTATTGCAGATGCTTGCCGGCACACATCTCTCCGATCCATCTGAGAATCCAGTGTTCGCCGCGCTCAAGGCATTCTACGGACCAGAGTACCTTTCCCGCGTGAATTTCGACTGGGTCGTCGTGCGACGAAGTGTCATTTTGGATCCCCGCAGATCCGTGCCTTTGATTTCCTCAAGGTTTCCTTTCAACACCACGAAGCACATCCTCTTGAACATCCTTTTCGATCACCTTGTGTCATTCTAGTCATTCTAGGACGTTGACCGTGAGATCGTCGGAAATCGTTGTCCCATGGCCCAGATTCGCAGCCCCGCCTCCCCCGGATAAAATCCGGTCGCTACTCAAGTGACTACGCATTGCAGCGTCGCAATTCCAGACAAAGCGAGCTGTCGCGGTCACTTAGAGGCCCTATGACTTACCGTCCCCAAACCATTCAAATCTTCCTTCCGAACGGTGACCCGCGTGGCATCCGGATGGCCGAAATCACTACTCGTATCGTGCAGGCTATCGATGTTCCAAGAAGCCGGCTTGCAGACTTTCTGGCGATGGATGAGAGTGAACGGATGTCACTCTATTTCCTGATAGGCGAACAGGAGGATGGTGCCGGCACTCAGATATACATTGGGCAGAGCGGCGACGTGCGGTCGCGTCTACACGCGCACAACAAGGAGAAAGACTTCTGGCAGCGTGCCCTCGTCCTCACGACGAAGACGGAAAGCCTCACCTCCACTCACGTACTCTACCTTGAGAATCTGTTCATTCAAGCGTCAAAAAATGCCGGTCGCTACATAACCGAGAACCGCAATGAAGGGACAAGGTCGCACACGCCTCTGCCTCTCGCTGCTGACTGCATGGAACTCTTCGAATCTGCACGAACCTTGGTCACATCACTCGGCTACCCAATTTTCGAGCCGGTTGCCAAGCCCACGAGTGGCGAGTCTCAAGACGACACGCTGTTTTGCAGGCGCTCCGGCTCAATGGCTCGCGGCTGCTATACGGATGAAGGATTCGTTGTGTATAAGGACTCGGTAGGGAAAGCCGAAGTCGGACGTGGGTTCCAGGGACATTCGTTCTTCCGGCTTCGAGAGGGTCTCCTTCAACAGGGGAAAATCGCATTGCGCGATGGCGTACTCGTATTCAACGAAGACGTTCTCTTCACTTCTCCTAGCGGGGCGTCGGCTGTGGTTTGCGGGACCACGTGCAACGGGTGGCTCGACTGGAAAAATGCGGACGGGGTTACCCTTCAGGATTTGAAAAGAAGGACCGTAGCATCCCCGACATAGGCGCCTCCCATAGCCACCATGTTTCGCTATGCACGAGCGCACAACACGCTACGGCAGCGCCTATACCTTCGGTGTCCCCCCGTTCGATATTCTCGATGTGTCCGTCACATCAGCGATTGCGTCGCGCGCGGCCGCCCTAAGCAGACTTGGTGCGCCAAAGGAAGCCTAATTCACGATGCAGCCTTGAAATGGCGCCGTTGACGGTATCTGGCCTAGCTAGTCATCGCCGATACCAGAATCACCACACTCAACGAAGCAGAAATCCCATCAACAGGTTTGTTTTATTCACGCCTGATAGCAGGTGAATTTCAGCGGATTCAGGTCTTGCCCGCGCACCGTGATATGAAGCCATCATCGCCCTCTTCGTGATCCATAAAATGAAAAAACCCTTGTTTTATAGGCTCGCCTGCTTGCGAAGTGAATCAACCATTGCTACGCTAGCACTCAGCTTAAGACGGCACAGTAACGCGTGGCGTCGTGTGCCGTCTTAAGCGGTTCTCTAAACCTGAAAAATGAGAGGAAGTCGATGGCAACGAAGACCGCAAAACCAGCAGCCAAGAAGGCCGCGGCAAAACCCGTAGCAAAGAAAGCAGCGCCGGCCAAAAAAGCTGCAGTCGCAAGAGCGCCGCTGAAGCCGCTGAAGGAACAGTTCACCAAGGCCTCCCTCGCGACCCACGTTGCTACGCAGGCCGGCGTTGAGCCGAAGCAGGCCAAGGCTATTCTCGCAGCTCTGGAAGAAACGATCCTCGGTTCGGTTCACAAGAAGGGCGCCGGAGAATTCACACTATCCGGTCTGCTCAAGATTGGTGTGCAGCAAGTACCGGCAAAGAAGAAGCGTTTCGGCAAGGATCCGTTCACGGGCGAGGAGCGTTGGTTTGACGCCAAACCCGCAACCGTGCGTTTGAAGGTGCGCCCCCTGAAGAAGCTGAAAGACGCAGCAGCCTGAATGCAGTAACGCAAGTTTTCGAAGCCCGCTTTCGAGCGGGCTTTTTCACGTGAATGAGCCCTTTTTGGGTCGATACCCTCGCCATCGGCTCGCTGCGTAAATCCAGCAGCGGTTGGCCAATAGTTTCAGTCCATCAGACGACTGACGGGGCACCCACACCCAACTTGTCGAATCGCTCGCTCAGAGCCAAGAAGACACCGTCGGCAGGAAACTCGTCAACCTCGTAGCGAATTGGCAGAGTTTCGGTCGGTTTCAGAAGCTCGCCGCAAGTCGCAATGAGTTCAGCCCATGGCACAAACGCGGACAGATACCCGGAAATACCTGTAGGCAAGGTCCTCCGCATTGCCAGCCCAAGTGCGATGTCGGCGACCGCACGGGTCAAGCCATCGGACACATCCGGGCTCAAGTCGCACAATAGCGACCTCGGCCGATATCGAGCCTGAGTCGTTAGTGCGCGGTATCGCACTCGGCCGTCTTAGGCGAATGACTGGTCGCTGGCGGCACCTCTGCATAAAAGCCGTCCGTATCGCTCGTGGCACGCGGCTGGACGGTCACGTATCCCCGGCGGTTCAGTACCCACGCTACCTTCGCCGTATGCAGTAGACAGGAATGTCGGTACGTCGAAGGGGGCGCCTTCGGGTCCTCGTTCGCATCAATAACATCCAGCTCGAACATTTCAATAGCCTGCGTGGCGAAAATATGCGATGCCGGCTTATTGTTGAGTCGCCGCAAGGCGTCAAGTGGGGCTTCTCCAAGCTTGTGCCGCAAGGGAATGGTGAACATATGGGTTTCCTCGCGACTTAAGGCTATCGAAACCACCCCGTTTTTGTTCCACTGCGCCATTGCGTCCCATACTCCTGGTTCAGTCGGGTCGGCAAGCCAGCTTAACCGCGCATCACCCAGGTGAAGAACAAAATGCACCATGGGCATCTCTGGACCGATAGCAGGAAACGCATTGAAGACTGCACGACTCTCTCGAACATAGCGTTTGGGATTGAACGAGACCATCTGTTCCAGCACGGGCCCGCGCAGGTTGGGGAGCTTATATTGGCTCGCCGGCAACATCATTCCCAGTGGAATGCGAGATGAGACGTTAAATTTCTTGAGGTCCAAGTTCGAAACAGACATTGTATTCTTGCCTTTGCGGGGTCAATCGAGAATGGAGATCAGATTAACGACCGATTGCATAGAAATCAAGGTATAAATTTCTCTGCGCGATTTCGACCAAGTCTTCGATAAATATTTAGACGGTATAAAAAATCGCGGTTAGGATTTAATCGTATTTTGCACGCCCTTCAGAATGCCACGACGGTCCTTCCAGCGGCAGCTGAGACGGCGGCTATCTAACACCAGCAGCGGCCGCCATAGTACCGCCAGCAGCTCGGTAATCCCTGTATGAACCGTGGCTGGAAACCGGTGAAACCAGTGATGGTGGTGACGACCGGAACCCGACATCTTTCATCAACGGCCGTGAGCCAATCGCGCCGAAGACTTTGCCTTTCTCAACTACCCTCCCTAGATAAGGATCGCGACAACGAATTTGCTATTTTTACACAAAGGCATTTAATGTCATTTTGACACATATAATAATTACAAAGGGTCATTTATACGTTGACATCAGATATTTGGCTGCCGTACATTCTGCGCATTCCTTTAATCGACATTTACTCTGACTTTCGATTCGACTTCTTCCTCGTGGAGAAATCGGAGGACGGTCGTCGCAAAAACTGAACGCATCATGAATCGAGCAATCATCACCGCCCTTTTCCAGACTTTCTTCGTCAAACACCTCGCGCCGCTCGGCTTCGTCATGCGCACGCCGGACGTGGCCGAACGAACTTTCCCCAGCTTCCGCCAAGGGATCACATGGACTTTTGACGACTCCGGCGAATTTTCGTCCTTCGGGTGCCATGGGTTCTGGTCTTTCGCGCACGAATTTGACGACGCCGCTCCCAATGCTGGTCTGGGCGATTACGGTGCGCGAATCGGCGGCGCGTCTATTCCGATGGTGATCCGCGCGGGCGACGTTACGGAGGATACCGTGACAGAGTGCCTCGACGCGCTGCTGCGAGATGACTTGACAGTCCTGAACCGCCTCACTTCGATGGAGAAATTCGTCTCCGAAATCGAAACCTATCCTCGTTCCAGACACGAACTGATTGGTAGCGGCATTTTTGCGCTGTTCAATCACGCGTTCTGCCTGGACGTTACGGGACAAAAGACCAAGGCCGTCGAACACTACCAAGCCTGCGCATCCGCGCTCGATGGCGTCACATTTCCTCTCGCTATGCGGTGCAAGGAAGCATCGCTAAATCGCGCAGCTGCTATTGCCGTCGCTATGTCCGAGTCGAATTTCAACGAAGCGCAAGCAGCCGTTACTGAAACCAGCGCAAAGAAACCCAATTTGGCTAGTCAATCCATCGAGGCCGAGGTCGCACGCAAAATCCTGCCGCTAGGCATCCGACCCGCCTCGGCCATGCCGCATCATTTCAGGCGTGCCATCCAGCAGAATTTCCAGACATCGACCGGAAGCTTCTGGCGCGGAATCAACTCTCAGACCTTCCTTGAGGAACTCTACAACTTTCAACCGGAGTACATGTGCGAACTGGAATCGCACTGGCGGGTACCCGACTCGAATTCGAATCCCTTCGCTGACTTGCTTGCCCATGATATTGGCACACGCCAGTTCGATGAATACTGCGCCACGTATCTGTTGAGTCTGCCAGAGAACCAGGTTCCCGACGATGACGATGACCTGTACGAGTTGCTCGAAGAGCATCTTGAAGCAAACGACGAAAGCGACTACCTCGATTTCCTGGAACTCGATGGCTATAAGGTCGTCGGATATATCCGGGAAGTGATGCATGAAATTGCAGGGTACAAGGCGGCATCATCCACATGATTGCAACGGTGTGAAAGCACTTTTTTTGCTGCGCCTTGTATCAAGCACCGCGCTGTGTCAACTCATGCCGTCCGTCGATCCGGGTGATTCGCGGGCTCTGTCTCGGCCTGGTTTTCACGCAAGCGCAACCGACACCCGGTTTCTCGACAACCACAGGCCGACGCTCATGAAGTCAGAAATCTCCCCAATGCGGGGCCGTGGACCGAGGTTGCGCGCTGGCTTCCGATTCATTGAAGCGCAGCGTACCAAAACCTACCCGGCATTCTGAGCAACGCCACCAACCAGCCGCGAATCGAAACGCGTCTCGAATCTTCAACGTTGCCGACATCGGCTAGCTTAACTCAGGTCCGCAACCGCGCCAGCATTCAAGCATGGACAACCCGACAGAAGCTCGCACCGGGTACCGCATCTAAAACGTCGCTCTACACAATAGCTCATCAGCAACGAACAACGTTGTGTGGAATTGATACACGGCATTGCCGCTGACGGACCGATGGAAATGAACGAGATTAAAAGCAACCCCGAATACTCCCTGATTTCCGCTACACCGCGCCTCGAATGGTTAGCCGAAAACGAAGGGGTGGTGATATCGCAAGCCGAGAGCGATAGATACGTAGAGTTGATGCGGCGCGCGGAGGCGTACTGCTTTGCCGCACTCGCACGGGTCTGGGAGTGCGAGACGCTGTTATTTTGGCACGCGATAGATACGGACGACCTCTTTCTTTGGCTGCAAGAAGATGACGCCCAGCTTGCCGCTGCCATCGACGACGCGAATCTCAAGGAACTTCTCGGTATCAGGGTTATGTGCCTGGTTCGACTGATGGACTCGGTTGAAGCATGCGTGCGGAAC
This sequence comes from Paraburkholderia azotifigens, assembly GCF_007995085.1. Taxonomy (GTDB): domain Bacteria; phylum Pseudomonadota; class Gammaproteobacteria; order Burkholderiales; family Burkholderiaceae; genus Paraburkholderia; species Paraburkholderia azotifigens. The sequence continues at coordinate 2,510,351 of NZ_VOQS01000005.1, read as the reverse complement.
GCTGAGGAGAACATTCCCGCGTTCGAGGCAGAAATCTTCGCGCGAGACGAAGCATCCCAGCTGCAAGCAACGCTGGCGTTCCTGGAAGCGAAAAATGTATTTATTTTTTCGGATGATGAAAACGTGCAGTCAGACCATGAAGGATGGTACGACATGGAAAAAGACGAAAACATCTATCATGTCGACGAGAGCGAGCTCGTCACTCCAGGATATGGCACGTGGGCATTTCAAGTCGCCGCACGAGAGATGCTGAAAATCCTCAGAGGACGGGCTAATCTTCGCTCGAAGGCATACAGCGAGACACGCCCCGCGTATGTTACGGAAGAATCGTCCGAGCTTGTCGATGAAATCAGAAGGATGAAGCTCGGCGCGAATAGCGCGTTTCTGCTCGACCGCCCTGCGCTTCCTGCAGGACTGTCAGAACATACGACTGAGCGTATGTGTCTTGCTGCTACCATCGATGACGCCTGGTTTGAGCGCCCGCACGTAACTGGATTGTCAGACTCAGATATCAAGTGCTTTTTAGCAACCGGCACTTCGAATAGCGCCCCCACTGCGCTGTTCCGGCTCGGAAGCGGTGCCTTGTGGCTCGATGCGCAAAAGACACTCGACTATCTCGTGACGGCACGCACTGAACGAGCGATACTTTATGTCGGCACAAAGCAGTGTTGCCTCGTCGTGCATCGGTTTAATCACTTCGCCGAATTACTGCAGCTCTTTAGGCAGAACGCTAGCGCGAAAGAATATCCTGATGTGCAAGACCGCGTTAGTCTCGATACTCTCTCAGGGGACGAAGCAAGCTGCAACAGCCTCCCCGCATCGTTGAAGCGCAAGATTACCGACCTGAGGTAGCTTGCGAGGTACGTATTTAAAACCAACGTCTATACGTCTCATGAAACTCAGGAGACGTATCATGTGGTTTGATAGATTTGTGCGGGTCGATGGGAAACTGAGGATTGTTGCAGTCACGGAGTCAGGTCAAACAGAAATGCTGACTCCAACGGAAATGAAGAAGGCGAAGCTCGGAGGAGAAAAAGGCAACTCGATCTCCTTCAAAACATCGTTCAATGAATGGGAACGAGCTTCGGCCCGGGAATACGCAGCGGTTTTCGGAGTTAAATCACACGTTACCGAACAACATGACGTGTATCGCATACCCTCGACAGGTACAAGTGTCGTGGTTCCAGCCTGGCTACTCCAACGAGCCCTCCTTAGCGATTCCGTAGCAATCGTCAAGTACGTTTATCTGCCAAATGGGCTGGAGGAGCTTTGCTCGCCCATACTGGACGAGCGCGAGTTTCGCACGGAGATGGACGCGCTGCGTCCACTATATGGGATTAGGGTATCTCCCTCCGTTCCTCAGCGGCTCAATTGGTTTTATGCGTACCCCTCTGCTTATCGTACCTGGAATAGCATCTATCGTTTTGCGTGCTCTGGGAAAATTGCTCTAGATCTCCCTGCTGCGGAGGTTTTCATGTCGGCGCATGGACATTATGTTGACGATGTCTTCTATGCTCGGAGCATTGTGATCATGGAGTTAAAACCACTCGAGCTTCCAGTGGAATGGGCGAGGGTGTCAGCGACGAGATACTTCTTCGAGCACGGCATGCGGCAGCATCACAGGGCTCGGAAGACTCGGGATAGCCGGTTGCTGCCAACGAATGACGGCTGGAAACTCACCGATGGTGAGTGGAGCGTTATCAAAGAGATAGTTTCGAGTCGGCGAGAGTACAAAGAAAACAATGGCGGTCGACCTCTTCGCTACGAATTGCGCGACATCCTCAACGGCATAGTTGTCAAGATGGGGACAGGCATGGGTTGGACTGAACTTGACGATTCTTCCTGCAGCTACAACGCCTGCAATAGTCTCCATAGCCGAATGCAGAGCGACGGGAGGTGGAATGAAATTGTTGAGTTTCTTGCCGCGAGTCGCGGAACAAAACAGTAACATCTGCTGTTTCTTGCCGCGAGTCGCGGAACAAAACAGTAACATCTGCGACGCACGCGCCAACGGACTAGGCTTTGCTTCCACACCCTTCGGAGTTACCTCCCTTGAACCTCCATGTGTTGTGCGGGTTGCCTAGTTTCACTGAGATGCCTCGCAGGGCTGACTCTGGCGAAACCACGGCATGCGACTGACTCACACGGTATCGGCTCAGACCGAAAGTAATACTCTGCTTCGCCGCCGAATTGACCGACATGCCCGCCACCGATGATCACCCCAAACCCACGGCCCTCGTGGTTGATCGGACGCAAGCGGAGCCGGTAACGCTCACAGGAAGGGCGCTTGGCGCCGCACATCTGATTCGCGTGTACGGCGCGGTCTCCTTCTCGAACCATCGATTGCTCAATTGCCGACGCTCATACTCCAGAGCGTTCGCCTTCGCGTCGCATTCCGCTCGTCCCTGAAGTTCATCAGCGGTCCTGAGACATACACGCCAGCGACTAGACCGCATCGACCGCCCCGCTCCGGTAGAACCGGAGCACGGTCTGCGCGTCGCCTACTTCCAGGAAGAAAATCGACGAGCGCAGTGAGAACTGGAGCTGCTCGATCCTTCCTGCTGCATCTCATACGTAGGCGGTACGTCCAACGGTCGGCTGCATAACCGCAAGCCAATTGACACTCGCACGGTCCCCGACGCTACTGGCAAACTCATCGAAAAAAGCCCGCACCAAGGGTTCGGCGCGGGCTTCGTGAATCATGACGTGGACCGGGCGTTGCCCCGGAGTCCGCGCCGACTCTAACACCACGGATAGTAGATGAACTGATTGCGCTTCTTCAACTGCTTCCCGAACCCCTTCGGCTCAATTTCAAACGGTCGGACCTTCACGAGTTCGGGAGGCAAGTGGTGGATGGCCGTCCGGAAGTGAACGTCTGCCTGATTATCCATAGCATGCGGATCGACGAAATCGATGCGCGAGAACGTGCAGAAGCCGCTCATCCACTTCCCCATCTCCTGGTCCAGCATCAGTTGACTCAGCGCGTCCAGCTCGCCCGTGTTTGCGGGGAACTCCATCTCGAAACTGCCACGCTCCGTTTCAACGTGCACACTGTATTCATCCATCGCGAAAATCGCGGCAGCAATGGTAGCCGGATGAGTCGTGGCCAGCAAACGGGTTTCCCCGTTCGACAGCTCGCCAATCCAGACGTCGTTCGAGTTCCGGTAGAACGTCAATTCTAGGTTCAGCATTTCTTGTGTCCTCAAGTTGTCATGTGTGAACCGATAGGCGCCCGACTAGCGGAGCTTCGGTTCAAGCAATTGCGTCCATCAAAGTCAGGCAGACGCATCATTCAAGTTGTCGAGCGGTGGGGGCGAGCTACGCCGAGGCTTGCGCTGTCGGCTTCACGGTCAAATCTGGATGCGACGAAGGAACGTGCCTTTACAGCAGACGCGGCTTCGGAGGCGGAGAGACGGCACGGGTCATGGGACGCGTGTACCGCTATCGACAGCAGGTAGGTTTCGACGGCAACGACTGCGGTCGCACCGAGCCAGCGACAGATCGGCCGGCTGGCTGGGATGACCTGGCGCCTCGGGAAAGTGGGGAGATTGCTACGGCTGAACTGGCTATGGGATGCGGAACTCTGTTTCATGACTACCTCTGCTCGAACGAATCCATCAGGCCGGCGACGAGGTCGCTCGGGGCTTTAAAAAGGATTCGCTGCAGACAGCGAGGTAACAGAACTCGCGGGGGGATGCGAGTGGGTGCCAGACTACGCGGAACAAAGACCGTCGTCAAGCACGAGTGACTTGCTGTTCCACATGTTAGCTGCGAACGACAAGCAACCTGCATAGTTCTGCGGCATTGCGCCCCTCAAGTGCAGACGCTCAGCGTGGCGGCGGGGACCAAACATGGGCCGCGTCACCTCAGTTCAGATTTCGTTTGTCATGGCGACAGACTTCGACAACTTGCCCAGTTCAGATTTCTTTGTACATTCAAAAAACGCGGAAATATAGATTTCAATAAAATCAATGAGTTAGCCCGTTCCCAAGAACAGGTTTCGTTTGTCTCTCACCAGTTCGCGACTGTCACCAGTTGCCGCAGCTTCACGGAAGCGGGCAAACGGCTCGGTCTGAATCAGTCGAGCGTCAGCGAACATATCCGCCGCCTCGAAGAGAGCGTGGGCCGACGGCTATTCGTGCGCGACACGCATTCGCTTGCGATGACGGCCGACGGCGAAGCGCTGCTCGTGCATGCCAACGTGATCCTGCAGGCGATGAACCGCGCGGAATCGCAGTTCCGCAAGCCCCGCCTCAAAGGGCGCGTGCGGCTCGGCACGTCCGACGATATCGCGCTGGGCGCCCTGCCGAACGTGCTCGCCGCATTCCGCCACGCACATCCCGATGTCGAACTGGAAATCACCATCGGCATGACGAGCCGCCTGTACGAACTGCTCGATGCCGGTTCGATCGATCTGCTCGTCGGCAAGCGTCGGCTCGGCGAGCGGCGCGGCACGCCGCTGCTGCGCTCGCGGCTTGAATGGATTGCGCGGCCTGGCACGGTCGTCGATCTCGAACAGCCGTTGCCGCTCGTGCTCGTCGCGGAGCCGAGCGTCACGCGCGCGGTCGTGCTGAATGCGCTCGCGGAAAAAGGTTTTGGCTGGGAAGTGATCTGCACGAGCAGCAGCCACGCGGGCTGCATCGCGGCCGCGCGCGGCGGCCTGGGGTTGACGGCGAAATCGCAGTACGTGTCGGCGCGCGGCCTCGCGCCGCCCGTGAACAGCGCAAGCCTGCCCGCGCTGCCCGACGTCGAATTCATCGCACTGGCTGCGAAGCGGCTCAGTCATCCCGCCGGCACGCTGCTCGAACTGCTGCAAGGCAGCGATCTGAGCGGCGAATGGATGAGCGAATAGCGCCGCCTGCGCTGTCGCTTCATTCTGCTCGCCTAGCGTCGGCCTTTCGCTGCCAGGGCCTCGAAATCGATCGACGTCAGTTCGCCGATTCTTTCGATCGTAATGTCAGGGTCCGGATACTTCGCGACTTCCCTGGTATCGAGGGCGTAATGTCCCTGGCGCGGAAAGATCGTCGTCAGGCGGTTGCCCCATTTCTCTTTCATCGCCGTGAGAATGCGCAGCTTGTCGTCGACCATCACGTAGTGCCGCGCAGGGTAATGCGCGATCACGTTGTCGAGCATCAGCTCCTTGTGAATGTAGATCAGCACGCGCCCCTCCACTTCGTCCCACAAGCCGGAGCGCGACACCTTGCGCGGCTGGAACACGACGTCGCCGTCCGAAAGAATTGCTGTCTTGCCGAAGCGGCTTGCATAGCGAAGCGCATCGAGCGCGCCCGGAAAAATGCGATTCGCGAACGGATAGTCGATCAGGTAACACGACATCAACAAGAGCTGCGTGTCGTCGTGATGCTCGTTTCGATAGCGCTGCAAGGCGCCGAGATAGTCCGCATAACCGAGTTCGCCGCGCAGATCTTCGAAAATCTGCCAGTAGCGTGCGCTGTTCTGTTCGCCGAAATGCCGCGTCATGTGTGCGCGCAAGTCGGTCAGCACGTGATCGTTGTCGAGCAGCGTGTTATCGACATCGAACAGAAAGACAACGTCGTTGCTTGATGGTGTGTTCATTCACGTTACCTCGCGTCGGTTGTCTGCGTTGATCGAGCACGGCGCTCGCCGCCCGTGTGCGCAGGCGGCACGTCACCGTTCTTCGCTAGGAGCCGCGACGCTCGATGAAGTTCGCAAGGCCCGCTTGTGCGCGATCAGCGCAAAGACTAGCACTGTCGTTGAGCACGCGCCGTCGATGGTGCATGTCGAAATGGGTCGGTTTGTTTCACTTCAGGCGTTGCGCCGAATGATGGCTGCAGGTACCCGCGCTCTATCTGTAGACGCAGGGTTGCGCGACAGCGTTGGTGGGGGTTGGTCGCGACAGACAGTTAGTTGCGATTTTCGAGTAAATAAAAAGGCGATGCGCCGCCGGCACCGCCCTTAATCGCGCACCGAGAAATGCCACGCAACGAGCCCTGGAACGTAGAACATCAGATCGCGGATACGCCGCGCTCCTGCAAGCGCCAGGCTCGTCGCCGGCTCGATCCCGAACCAGCCGCCGATCACGACGAAAGCGCCTTCCTGGACGCCCAGCGCGCCGGGGACGACGAACGCCGCACTGCTCACCGCCTGTATCAGGATTTCGATGACGAGTACAACGGCATAGCTCGTGTCGGATCGAAGGAAATACAACGCAATCCACAACTCGAAGGCCGTCGCCGCGCACTGAAGCGGTTGCCATAAAAACAGGTATCGCACGATCACGCCGCGTCTGCGCCAGATTGCCTTGATCGCCTGATCGGTCTTTACCGATGGGCCCACCAGTGCGTCCAGCTTGCCGCTCGTCAGCCGTCCCAGCGCTTTGGAAGCGAATCCGAACGGATTGGCGTGCTGGACGAGCGCGAACAGGATGGGCACGGGGACGAGCAGCGCCGCGCTCCACGAAAGAACGCCAATCACATGTCCCGCGGCCGAGCCCCCATGGACGGCCAGAAAACCGACGGCTGCCATGGTGAAAATGAACTGGCTGATGATGGTGAGTTGCAGATCGACAACGAGGCTCGCGGCTGCAGTCGACGTCCTCAGACCCCATCGCTTCAGAAGCTGAAACGACACGAGCTCTCCGCCGACGCGCGCAACGGGCAACATGCAGTTCACTGACTCCCGTATCCACACGAGCTTCAACATCGAAGCCAGCACAGGCCGGTTGGCGCCTCGTATCAGCGTCTGCCAGTCGCGTGCGTTGGCAAGCATCGCGAGCACGTGTGCGAGGGCTGCGACCAGCAGGCCCGCGCTCGCGTCGCGCAGCAGATCCAGCACCTGCGCAGGATGGCTGTGCCAGACGGTGTAAAGGGCTATCGCAAGTCCCGCGAGTGCCGTGTATCTGCCGAGGTGCTTGATCATCGAAACTCAGGGTGTCGGTCAGCTGGCGCGATCCGCAGACGAGCGCCCTGGTTCGACCGTCAACGTGCCGCGGCCATCGACGCGGAAACTGACTCCGCGCCAGACGATGCGCGACGAAGAAAAGCTCAGGCAAAGTATGCCGAATGCGAGGAGATCCCACAACGGCAGTAACCACAAGCCGCGAACGGGCCGCTTCAGGATCGTGTCGATACGCAACTGTAGCAGCGCCCTCGCGGCGAGCGCGACGACGAGCTGAAGCACTGCCCAGATGGGCGCGCCGCCCGTCATGAGTGCAAGCGCCGCCCATGCGACGGGATAGCTCAGGGCGGAACTTGCGTGGCCAATGGGATCGATACGCCGGATCGTTCGGCTCCATCTCAACTCGTGTTCCATCAGGCGCGTCGCTGTCGACTCGGGGCATGCGTGCCCGACCACGAAACCCGGCACCACCACCTTCTGCCCTGTCGCTCGCACGGCCACGCCGATCGCGTGGTCTTCGGCAAGCAGACCGGCAAACTGGCCAAGGCCGCCGATCGCATCGAGCGTCTGACGCCGCATCGCGATGGTCTGCCCGAAGCACGGCTGGGCAAGGCCCGCTCGCAGACCGGCGACGACACCCGGCAAAAACTGGTAGTCGACTGCCCTCGCGGATAGCCGCGGCCAGAAGCCGGGATCAGGTACTCCGACATACGCGCAGGTCACGAGTCCCACGCCCTCTGCCTCCAGTTCGCCGACGACGCGCGACAGGTAGTCGCCGGCAACGGTGACGTCGCTGTCCGCGAAAACGAAAACATCGTATTCGGCGGACGGAAGCATGTTGATGAGATTGCTGACCTTTCTATTGCAGCCATGCAGTGCGCTATTCGCAATGGTGGTGATATGCGCAGCCGGATAAAGAACCTGGAGTTCCCTGACGACCTCGAGTGCGGGATCGCGCCCGTCATGCACGCCAAAAAGGTACTGCACGGTTCCCGGATAATCCTGTTCGCAGAAGCTGCGCAGATTCGACAGAAGCGCCGCCTCCATTCCGCTTAGCGGCTTGATGACCGTCACTGAAGGATAGCGGTCACATGCGGGTGAGCGTCGGGCTAAGAAAGGCCCGATGAGTACCGTTGCAACGATCGTATAGACGACGCCAAATGCAGCGCACAGTCCGAAAAAACAGGCCAATACGAGGCGTGCCCCATCGAATGTGACGAGTGGCGCAGCCATAACCATTGCGTCCGATGTCATGTGCGTGATCCGCCTTGTCAGACACCGGAGAAACGAAGATGCAGCGACACGAGCGCTCGAAATCGACCCGCGCCATGCACGTAGCGGCCCTCGTCAATTGTCGCGCACAAGCCCGATTGCTTTAGCGCATAGCGATATGCGCCGAGCGCGAACAGGCGCGTCAAGCCAGTTGCAATGGCGACCGCGGCAACGACGGCGATCCTGAACCCGCCCGTCTCGAACGTGGATTCGCTGACGCCGAAGACAAACATCCGCACGAGCACAACCGCGTTGATGCATGTCGCTGCAATCGACGCCGTTATCAAATGCGCCCGGATTGATCTAACCATTGTGCTATTCATTGGCGCTCTCGTTGTCGACCGCTCGACACATGATCTTCATTGACGGCATCGGGCGGCTGCAAAAGATTGAGCCCGATCCACGCGATCGTAAGGGACTCAATCTGAAGAAAACGTTAAGCCACTGTTACGCAGCGTTACCGCAGCTTTCAACCGTCAGCCTGATTCGATTCACTTTGAAAGGTAGCCAATCTGATTGCCCGATTCATCGCAATGACATGAAGATGCCGTAGCGAACTGGCCTGGCCTTAATGTTTCGTTAAGCACCGTCATGTAGCATTGCCAACGAAATCGTTTTGATCATGTCGGATCCATATGTCTTGCGTCTTACACAGGCAACGCATCCGACAGCCATCGCGGCGATGACAATGATTCGCAAAACTCTTCCCGACGCGTACGTTGCAGGCCAAAACGCAGGCCGAGGAGGACGTCGCGCATTTCTGCGGAGGGCTGTGGGTGCGCTCGGCGCCTCGGCAACCGCGGCGGTGATGCCAAGGCTCATTCGCGAAGCACTCGCGACGCGTCCGTCGAATTTGACGGGCACGTTCAACGACGTCGCGCATATCGTCATCTTTACGCAAGAGAACCGGTCATTCGATCACTACTTCGGAACACTTCGCGGCGTGCGGGGATTCAACGACCGTATGGCCATCGTGCTGCCGAATGGCAATCCCGTATGGATGCAGCCCACGGACACCGGCCATATCCTGCCGTTCCACGCAGACACTGCCCTCACGCGCGCGACCTGCGCGCGGGCGCCTTCGATGAACTACCCCGTCGACATTGCCATGTGGAATCAGGGTCGATGTGACGAATGGAACAAAGTCCGTTTCGCGGGACTCGGAATGAGTTATTTCGATCGGAGCGATTTGCCGTTCTACTATGCACTCGCCGACGCTTTCACGATTTGCGACCAGTACTATGCGTCGACTTTCACGCAGACCAACCCGAATCGTCTGCATCTCTTTAGCGGCAGCAGCGGCCTGTCTGCCGGTTTCTTACCGGTACTCGACAATGTCGAACCCACTGCTGGCTTCGCGTGGCCGACTGTCGCCGAAACGCTCGAGCTAGCCGGCATAAGCTGGCGCGTGTATCAGCAGGCAGACAACTTCGACGATAACGCGCTTGCGCTGTTTCGAAGTTTCCGGTCTGCGTCGTTATCGAGCGCACTGTACCGCAAAGGCATGGCGAGAGTGGACGACGTCGTCCGCGCCTTCGCTGCCGACGTCGCCGCCCGTTCTTTGCCGCAAGTATCGTGGATCATCGCACCGGCGGCGTTGTCGGAACACGCCAGCTACCATCCGCAGGCGGGTGAAGACCTCACTGCGCGCCTGCTCGCGGCGCTTGTCGCGAATCCCGATGTGTGGTCGAAGACTGTCTTCCTGCTGAATTACGACGAGCAGGGCGGCTACTTCGATCACGAGCCGCCGCCGACTCCACCCGCCGCGAATAGCGACGGCGCAACCACGATCGCTACGACGGGAGAAATCTACGAAGGACTGCCGCTAGGCCTCGGTTTCCGGGTGCCGATGACGGTCGTTTCGCCGTGGTCGAAAGGCGGCTACGTATGCTCCGAGATCTTCGATCACACGTCGGTCATCCAGTTCATCGAGCGGCGCTTTGGCATTCACTGCCCGAACATCAGCGCATGGCGTCGCGCGGTATGCGGCGACCTCATGTCGGCGTTCGACTTCAGGACTCGGGACGCAGCCTGGCCGTCACTGCCCGACACAGGCACGTACATAGCGGATGCCAACCGCCAGTGCAGTTCACTGCCTGAACCGACTGTGCCCGCAATGCAATCGATGCCGCGGCAGGAACGAGGCATCCGCGCGTCACGAGCCTTGCCCTACGATATCGAGGCGAATGCTCACGTGGACGCGCGTAACGGAACGCTTCGTCTTGTGATGCGCAACGCCGGGCCGAATGGCGTTCCGTTGTCCGTCTACGATCTTCGGACCCGGACCAATCCACCGAGTCGCTATGCACTCGCGCCCGGCACCACGCTATCCGACGAGTGGGGACATGCCAGGATGATAGGCACTCGATACCATCTCGCGTTACGCGGCCCAAATGGTTATCTGCGCACATTTGCAGGCGACGTCTCCACTGCGTCGGGAACGTCGACAGCGCATCTTGAGATCAAGGCCACATACGACAGATCGAGCAATGAGCTCTGCCTGCGATTGATAAATACAGGCAAGACGGCGTGCACATTTCTCGTCACCGCGAATGCCTATCACCAGGATGGTCCGTGGACATTTCCGGTTCCTGCCGGCGGGGAAATACAGACCCGTTGGCGTGTTTCCGCAAGCGGCAACTGGTACGACTTCTCCGTAACGGTGGCTGGACAACCTGCATTCCTGCGGCGCCTGGCTGGCCGCATCGAGACCGGCCGTGATCTTGTCAGCGATCCTGCGGCCGCGTGAGTCGGTGAGTCGCACGATGTGGCGAGCTGTAACGGGTTGAGCGTCGTGTTTGCAGGACGGCGAAAGAACTGGCCGTTGTGAAACGGCTCGAATGATGTTGCAAAGCGATACTGCAGAGCTGCTGACGAGCACGCCCAAGCACGGCCCTATGTCAGGGATATTACCAAGTATTCGTGAAATGACGAGTGTGCGACGCTATGTCTCAGTGCCATTCCTAATGGAGCCAGGCATGCAATCTGAAACGCACAAGAAAGCGACAGTCGCAGCTTTTCTTAACTGGACGGCTCTGTCCATCCTGATGTTGCCAGTTGCATGCTTTTTATGGGCGCTCGCCGCCTACCCACCTGAATATGCGTGTTGGGTCGGCTTCGCCGCTGCCATCTACATGTGGCCTGTAGCGGGAATTCTCTTCGTCGTTGCCGCGGCATTTCATGTCCGCCCAACCAGACAACGTCTGGAAACAGGCGCCCGGTTGCGGAAGGCGCACGGGCTCTGACAGCGTAAGCTGACGCCGCTTTCAGGGCGCCGGGAACGACGAAAACCGCGGGCTCAGGGTTGTCGAGCCTGAGCCGACGCTGCGGGACAGTGCGGGTCTTTACCCCAGTGTCCGTCGCAAACGCGCCAGCGGCACAGTTGTTCCTCGAAGAACCCGTGCTGGCCGCATTCGTTGATGCGTTCGGCGAGCGTCGCTGTCGAGTTGCCTGTCGCACTGACCTTCTTCGATGCAGCCTGCGCTTCCGCCGGTTTATCGCCTTTGGCGGCAGCCGGTTTCGTGCGGGCAACGAGTGCCGCCAGCAGATCGGCATCGGAATCGTCCTTTGCATCCTGCTTGCTGTTCTGCTTTTTCGCGCGCGACGCCACGGCCGTTTTGCTTTCCTTCGCGTGCCGCTCTTCAGCGAGCTGTCGCTTGTCGTGTTTGCCGTGCTCCGTTTTCGACGCGGCCTCCACATGCTTCGCGCTCGCCGCACTCGCGGGCTTCGTTGTGCCATCAGCTTTTGCGTTCGACACGATAGCCGCCGACGACGCTTCATCCGGCGCCCCCGCTCCGTCCGCCAACGCGCGCGACAGACGGCTGCCATCGTCGTTCGATGCTTGCGCGCGTTGCGTGTCCTTGCTGACGTCGTCATCCGCGATGATCGTTGCGGGTGCCGCAGCCGATGCAGCAGACGCGCTTGCCGTCACACCGCTGGCAAGCTTCACGCTCGACGTAATGACAGTCGATGCGCCATTCGCCGCCTCTTTCTGCGTGTCCGTACGGGCAGAACGATGCTGCATCTGATAAGCACCGACGCTGCCTGCCACGATCACCAGTGCCGCGATCGCCAAGGGCAGTGTTCGCGAACGCTTTGGCTTCGGGTTCGCGGAGGGATCGACGCGTCCTTCCAGATTGGCAAGAATGCGTGAACCGCCCGCTTGCCCGTCTTTAGCCGGCCCGGACAGCAGACTTGGCGGAACTTTCGAGTTCGATTCAGGCGCACTCATTCACTGTCTCTTCAAATCTGGTTAATATCTGCGACGGTAATGTGTAAAAGCCCCTTTCCGGGGCACGCCTGATTCTAAGAGCAAGCATTACAAAAAACAATTGCTGAGAATTTCCGGGGTCTTTCCTTTGATTGCCGTTGCCCTCCTCGCTTATTTCGCCGTTGCTGTTCTGATTGCAGCAATCGCTCTATTACCGCCTGTCCGTTTAACAATTTTCGGCGGTATAGCCAGTTTTCATGCGCGCTTCATGCAACACGCATCGAATAGCGCATTGAAGGCGAAAGCACAATTAAGCTATTCGGCAAAAATGTCTCAAACGGCATTAGCCGATATGCAAAACTTACTTGCCCGGCGGCGCTTGCTGATTTTAACGACGGCAGGTATTCTTGCGGCGCCGCCATTAGCCGCCATTGCATTGCGCGGCAAACAGTTATTCCAGTTCGATGACATTTCGAGGTCACCGGACGAAAAATCGCCCAATTGCTGAATGGCGAACAGCTCGTGCCGCCTCCGCCGTTGCCGCCCGAAGCCTTTGCCACGCAAGAGGTCGAGCAGATCAGGCCGGCGCTCAAGGACGCCAGCCGCGACTGGAACCTGCTCGATGCGGATTTCCGAACGCGTCTATTGCTCGTTTATAAAATCATGCGCGAGCAATACGGATACGAAATGGCTTTACTGGAAGGTTACCGGAGTCCGGAACGCCAAAACCGCCTGGCGCAAATGGGTAGCAATGTCACAAATGCCGCTGCGTTCCAAAGCTATCATCAATACGGTCTGGCGGCCGACAATGCCTTTTTGCGCGACGGCAAGATCGTCATTTCCGAAAAAGACCCTTGGGCCATGCGCGGCTATCAGCTATACGGGCAAGTCGCCGAACAAGTGGGTCTGACATGGGGCGGACGATGGAAAATGATGGATCTTGGACACGTCGAATACCACAAGCCCGGTTTCGTGCTCGGCCGTAATTGATAAATGTTAAATCCAGCTTTTGGACCGCCGCGAATCGCGCGAAATACGGGCATTCAATTTTTATCCATGACGCATTGAAACGGCCGGTCAATTGACCGTTAAAAGCTGATTGCGCCGCATTAGACGTCTTTAACACGCTATTCCTATCATCAAGACCTGACAGGCTTATGCAACGCTTCCTCAACGGGTTGACCTCCCGACGCACACTGACCATGGTCGGCGTGCTCGCGCTCGCGGCCGTACTGTTCGTCGCCGCAGACTTCTTCCAGATCGATCCCGTTTGGCCGGCCATTGCGGTCGGCTTGCTGGTCGCGTTACTGATCGTCGCATGGATTGTCAAACGCATCCGCATTCGCCGCGCGAACAGCAAGCTCGGCGAGATGCTCGAACAGCAGGCGCAGGTCGGCAACGATGCGGCCGTTACCGCGTCTACCCCCGCCGCGCCCACGCGTCAGGCGGATCTCGACGTGCTGCGCACGCGTCTCGTCGATGCCGTGAAGACCATCAAGACATCGAAGATCGGCCAGACGTCGGGCGGCTCCGCACTCTACGAACTGCCCTGGTACATCGTGATCGGCAACCCGGCCGCAGGCAAGAGCAGCGCTGTGCTCAACTCGGGCCTGCAATTTCCGTTTGCGGACAAGAACGACGCCGTCGTGCATGGAATCGGCGGCACGCGCAACTGCGACTGGTTCTTCACGACGGAAGGCATTCTGCTCGACACGGCGGGCCGCTATTCGGTCCATGAAGAAGACCGCACCGAATGGCTCGGCTTTCTCGGCCTGCTCAAACGTTTTCGTCCGAAAGCGCCCATCAACGGGATCATCGTCACAGCGAGCATTGCGGAACTGACGGGCAGCAAGCCGGAGTTCGCGATCAATCTCGCGAAGAACCTGCGCCAACGCGTGCAGGAACTGACCGAAAAACTCGAAGTGTTCGCGCCCGTGTACGTGATGTTCACGAAGGCCGACCTGATCACGGGCTTCACGGAATTCTTCAGCGGCAACGAGCGTCACGAATACGACCGCGTGTGGGGCGCTACCCTGCCCTATCAGCCCGATGAGAAGCGCGACGTGGTTGCGCTTTTCGATCAGCATTTCGAAGACCTCTACGAAGGGCTCAAAGAGATCAGCGTCGCGCAACTGTCCATCAGCCGCGGCAACCGGCTCTCGCCGGGCCAGCTGAGCTTCCCGCTCGAATTCTCGACGATCAAGCCGTCGCTGCGCGCCTTCATTGCCACCCTGTTCGAGAACAACCCCTTCCAGTACAAGCCGATCTTTCGCGGCTTCTATTTCACCAGCGCATTGCAGGAAGGCGAAACGAACAGCGCCGCTGCGCAGCGCATCGCGAATCGCTTCGGCCTCAGTTCGGACGCGTTGCCGAAGCCACAAAGCGCGTTCTCGAAGAACGGCTTCTTCCTGCGCGATCTGTTTTCGAAGGTCATTTTCGCGGACCGTCAGACGGTGCGGCAATTCGCGAGTCCCGCCAAGGCGCGTTTGCGTGTCGCGACGTTCTTCGGCTTCGTCGTGATTCTCGCGCTCGCGCTGGGCGGCTGGACGTGGTCGACGATCGGCAACCAGCAGCTCGCCGCCAACGTGCAGGCCGACCTCGATAACGTCGTGCGCATGCAGCAGGGCCGCAACGACCTGCAATCGCGCCTGCAAGCGATGGACGTGCTCGAAGACCGCATCGAGCAACTCGAACAATTCCGCCGCGAGCGGCCGCTGTCGGTGTCGCTGGGTCTATATCAGGGCGACCGTCTCGAACAGCGGCTGTTGACCGAGTACTACAACGGCATCAGGCAGATCATGCTGACGCCCGTTTCGCAGAGCCTCGCGTCGTTCCTCAAGGACGTCGACGCGCACCCCGACCAGCTCGCGCCGATGACGCACGCGCCCGACTCCGGCGCGATCCCTGTTTCCGCGCACACGGCGATGACCCCGGCGGCCCAGGGCGGCCTCTATAGCGATGCATCGCCGACCAATGTCGAGGACGCATATAACGCCTTGAAGACCTACCTGATGCTGTCCGACAAGCGTCACGTCGAAACCGCGCACCTGACGGACCAGGTTGCACGCTTCTGGCGCGGCTGGCTCGAACAGAATCGCGGCAACATGCCACGCGACGAGATGATCAAGAGCGCCGAGCGAATGATCACGTTCTACCTGTCGCGCGTCAGCGACGACGACTGGCCGATGATCGACGCGAATCTGTCGCTCGTCGATCAGACACGCGACAACCTGCGCCGCGTCGTGCGCGGCATGCCCGCACGTCAGCGCGTGTACGAAGAGATCAAGGCACGCGCGTCGACGCGCTTTGCGCCGATGACGATCGCGCGTATCGTCGGCGACAACAACGCGGGCGTGATCGCGGGCAGCTATGCGATTCCCGGCACCTTCACGCGCGATGCGTGGTTCCAGTACGTGCAGCCCGCGATCCGCGATGCCGCGACCAAAGAACTGCAAGCGAAGGACTGGGTGCTCAACACTTCCGCACGCGACGATCTCACGCTCGAAGGCAGCCCCGAGCAGATCCAGAAGGCGCTCGTCGGCATGTACAAGACCGAGTATGCGCAGCACTGGCAGAAATTCATGCAAGGCATCGCGGTGCAGAGCTTCGGCAATTTCAATCAGGCCGTAGATGCGATGAACCGTCTCGGCGATCCGCAAGATTCGCCGATCCGCAAAGTGCTCGAAACCGCGTACGAACAGACCTCGTGGGACAACCCGTCGCTCGCGAACGTCGCATTGAAGAGCGCGCAAGGCGGCGTCGTGAACTGGGTCAAGCAGTGGTTCTCGCGCACGCCGGCATCGCAGGTGAATGCGAACATCGACATCAACGGCAAGCCCGTCGATCTGCCGATGGGCCCCGTCGGCGCGGACTTCGCGGGGCTCGCGCGCATCGTCGTAAAGAATGGCGACGTGTCGCTGCTGCGCGGCTATATGGACTCGCTGTCGAAGGTGCGCACGCGCTTCAACGTGCTGAAGAATCAGGGCGATCCGGGACCGGGCGCGCGTCAGCTGATGCAGCAGACGCTCGACGGCAACGGCTCCGAACTCGCCGATTCGCTCAAGTACGTCGACGAACAGATGCTCACGGGCCTCACGGACGCGCAGCGCAAAGCCCTGCGTCCGCTGCTCGTGCGTCCGCTGATGCAGGCGTATGCCGTCGTGATCCAGCCCGCCAGCGCCGAAGTCAACAAGGTGTGGAACGCGCAGGTGTATCAGCCGTTCCAGGCGTCGCTCGCCAGCAAGTATCCGTTCGCGGGCGACGCGAAGGTCGAAGCGGGCGCAAGCGAAATCGCGCAGATCTTCGGACCGGATGGCGCCGTCGCGAAGTTCGTCGGCTCCACGCTCGGACCGCTCGCGGTGCGCCGCGGCGACACGCTCACGGCCCGCACGTGGGGCGATATGGGCCTCGCGCTGACGCCGGACTTCACGAACGGCTTCGCGCGCTGGGTCGCGCCGCTTGCAGGCGGCGCAGCGGGTGGCGCACAGGCTTCGTCCGAACCGCAGACCGTGTTCCAGATCCTGCCGCAGCCGAGCAGCGGCACGACCGAGTACACGATTGCCATCGACGGCCAGCAGCTGCGCTATCGCAACACGCCACCGCAATGGACGAACTTCGTGTGGCCGAATCCGTCGGGCTCGCCTGGCGCAACGCTGTCGGCAACGACCTTCGACGGCCGGACGATCCAGCTCGTCAACGAACCGGGCCGCTACGGTCTCGAGAAACTCATCAACTCGGCGCAGCGCAAGCGCCGTCCGGATGGCACGTTCGATCTCGAATGGACGCAAGGCAGCGTGAGCGTCGCAGTGAGCATGCGCATCATCAGCACATCGCAGGCAACGGCCAGCGGCGATGCACCTCAACAACAATCGCTGCGCGGCCTGAAGCTGCCTTCGTCGATCGCCGATGTGGGCACGGCTGCGGGCACGGCTGCCGCTGCGGCTTCGACGCCGGCTGTCACGTCGCAAACGGCCACGGCTGCCGTCGCCGCCAACAACAACGGGAGCGCGCAATGAGCCAGACCGTGCAGGCGCAAATCGCCTACTTCGGCAAGATTCCGTCGCGCGGCGACTTCGTGAAGAGCGCGCACAATCCGCAACTGCTGCAAACGCTCGACCGCTGGATCGCGCAGGCAATGGAACTGCTCGCCGAAGATCCGCGCTGGAAAATCGTCTACGAAAGCGCGAAGCCGATGCACTTCGCGTTTCTCGGCTCGCGCAGCAAGCTGGCGATTGCGGGGCATATGGTCGCGAGCCAGGATCAGTCGGCGCGCCGCTTTCCGTTTCTCGTCGCGACCGCGCTCGAAGTGGACCGGCCGCTCGCGTTCTTCGCGCGCAGTCCGCTCGCCTTTGCGCGTTTGTGGTCGCGCGTCGCCGCACAGATGAAGCCGCTGCTCGATTCGACGGAACCGGCGGGCGCGTTGCAGGCGCTCGGGGAAACGCAGGTGCCCATCGAAATTGCCGGACCCGGCAATCCGCACGACGGCACGTTCAACGATTTCGTCGAGCATCAGACGCTGTCGGGTCTCGAACAGATGCTGCTCGCGAACGGGCATCCCGTGCGGCTGCGCGGCGCGATGCTCGCGCTCGGTTCGTTGCTGCGCCCTGTGATGACGAGCGGAACATCGCATCTCGAACGCGGTCTCACGTTGCCGTTGCCGAACGACCCGTTCTATCGCACGCTCGTCGCGGCCTTCTGGCTCGAACTGATCGCACCCTTCGTCGCGCATGCCGACTTCGAACTGGCCATTTTCATCGGCACGATCGCGCAACGCGAACGTCTCGTGATCGGCTTCAACGGCGCATCAGCGAAAACGCTGCACAGTGTCGTCGATCCGCAAGCGTACGCGCAGCACAACATCGATATCGACGATCCCGAATGGATCGACGAACACGCACACAACGATCATGGCATCAGCAAGCTCGTCAGTTACCTCGATCAACCGCAACTGTCGCTACGCGTCAGCATCGACACGTTCCGCGAAGCGTTTGCAGGAGCGTAAGACCATGACGATGCAATTGAAGCTTCCTCTGCTCGGCGCGGCACTGCTCGCCGCGTCGGTCAGCATCACGGCGTTTGCAGACAACGCGGGCCCCACGAACGTCACGCCTGTCGATAACAGCGGCAACAGGATCCGTACGACGGTGCTGGGCGCGCCCGCTTCTGTGCCCGCTTCTGTGCCCGCTTCTCTGTCCAACGCGTCGGCGCCTGCTGCAACGGGCGCCGTCACGTCAGCGCCGCCTGCCGCGAACGCAACGCCGGGCCAGGTGGTGGTGGGCGGCAAGCTGCCCGACGAAGCGACCAAGGCCGCCGTGCTCGCGCGTTTGCGCGACACGTATGGCGCGGCGAATGTCGTCGATCAGATCGAGATTGGCGATGTAGCGACGCCGCCGAACTGGAGCACGAACGTGCAGAAGCTGATCGGCCCGGAACTCAAGCAGATCAGCAAGGGGCAGTTGAAGATCGACGGCACGTCGATCGAAGTGAAGGGCGAAGTGCGCAATGAAGCGCAGCGCCAGCAGCTGGCCAGCGATATGGCGAACGCGCTGAACCCGACCTATACGATCAGAAACGCGTTGCGGGTCAGCGCGTCCGAACAGGGTCTGCTCGATCAGACGCTCGCCAATCGCACGATCGAATTCGAAACGGGCAGCGCGACGTTGACGCCGCAGGGCCGCGCGATTCTCGATCAGATGGCGTCCGTACTCACAAAGATGACGACCAGGCAGGTCGCCATCATCGGACACACGGATACGTCGGGCAATCGCACGTCGAATATCGCGCTGAGCCAGGCGCGCGCGGATGCCGTGAAAGGTTACCTCGTGGCGAAAGGCCTTTCGCCTCAACAGCTGTCGACGCTCGGTGTCGGACCCGATCAGCCGATCGCGACGAACGATACGGCCGATGGCCGTGCGCGCAACCGGCGCATCGAATTCCGCGCGGGTTCCTGATCCCATGCGCGCTGTTTGCTGGCAGCGCGCGCGTCGGGTTTCTAGCTGTTCTCGTCGGGCTTCACGCCCAGCATTTCGCGGATATGCGCAAGCGAGCCGTCGTCCTTGACGACGGTCGCAAGCCACTGGTGCAGCGGCATGTCGGCCCATTCGGCAGCCTTGTCCGCGAGATAGGCGGCGGGGCTGTGCGGTTCCGTATGTCGAAAGAAGCGCGCGACGGCACGCAGTTGCGCAACGGCCTGTGCGCGGGTTTGAATGACGCCTGGCGTCAGATTGGACACGGTCGTAGTCGGCATGGGCAACGGCGGCTCCTCGAGCTGCGGCGGCGTCCTGAACGAAGGCTCGCTGCGTTCTTCGGCAGAGGGTTGTTGTTCTTGCGGTTCGGCGGCGGGCGACCGTGTACTCGCTGTATTCGCACCGACGTCTTTGGCGAAGCGTTCGGCAAGCCGATACACGGCTTCGTAGGCCTCCTTCGCCTGGCGGAAACTCGGCGCGGCGTCGCCCGCGTGACGCTCCAGTTCGCTTTCGAGCGAACGCATCGCCGCTTCGAATGCGCGCAGATCGGCAAGCAGAACCGTGTAGAACGCGGGCTGCGTCGAACGTTTGGACATCTCGATCTGTTCGTTCGACGGCTTGCCGCGCGCAATATCGTCCGCATGCTCGGGGTCGCGCCTGACCGCCTGCGCGACATGCGTGGCCACGTCCCAATCGAGCGTGCTGAACGAACTGCCCGGTGCCTGCGTGACGGGCAGCGCGCGCAGCAACTCCGCCGTGCGCACCACCAGCCAGCCGATATTGCCGAGCCGGTACTCCGCATCGTCGCCATCGACGAGGGGATGCACGCTCTCCCAATAGCGTTCGCACAAGCCCGCCAGCAGCGAATAGCCTTGCGTCAACCCGACTGCGCCCTCTTCGATCGCGAGCGCCTCGGTGAGCCAGGCGGCGAGCCGCAGATCCTTGGTCTGCGTTTTCAGCAGCGTCGTGCATTGCTCGATGACGAAAGACCAGTCGGCTTCCTTGATCTCCGTCACCCATTCGCCCTGATCCAGCGAGGCATCGTCGAAGCGGCGGGCGTGCTGGATCGCATCGAATTCCGCCGAGAACAGCAGGTCTTCGCCGCACGGCAAGGCTTCCGTGATAGGTTCAAGCAACGTGGTGAAATTAGTCGGCATGTTCTCAGGCATCTCAGGCAACGGTGTAGTCGAACTCGCCCGCTTCCGTCGCGCGTGCGCCGATCCGCTTGATGGGCGCGCCATCCGCGATTCGTTCCAGCACTTGCTGGGCGATCTCCGGCAGCAGCGTCCCGTTCAGAATGTGATCGACATTGCGCGCGCCGGAATCCACTTCGGTGCAACGCGCGAGCACGGCATCGACCAGCGATTCATCCCACTCGAAGCGAGCCTTGTGATTCGCCTCGATACGGCGCTGGATGCGTTCGAGTTTGAGTTCGATGATCTCGGCGAGCACGTCGTCCGAGATCGGGTAATACGGCACCACTTTCATACGGCCCAGAAACGCGGGCTTGAACGCCTTGTACAACTGCGGACGCAGCATCTCCGCGAGCGCGTCGGCGCCGGGCAGTTCTTCAGCGCTCTTGTTCAGGCACGCCTGCATCACGGCAGAAGAACCGACATTCGATGTCAGGATGATCAGCGTATTGCGGAAGTCGATCTCGCGTCCTTCGGCATCGTCCATCGTGCCTTTGTCGAACACCTGGAAAAACATTTCCAGCACATCCGGATGCGCCTTTTCCACTTCATCGAGCAGCACGACGGAATAAGGATTGCGCCGCACCGCTTCCGTCAGCACACCGCCTTCGCCGTAACCGACATAACCCGGCGGCGAACCCTTGAGTCCCGATACGCTGTGCGCTTCCTGATATTCGCTCATGTTGATCGTGATCATCTTGCGCTCGCCGCCGTAAAGAATGTCGGCCAGCGCGAGTGCCGTTTCCGTCTTGCCTACACCCGATGGCCCGACGAACATGAATACGCCGCGCGGCTTGTTCGGGTCTTCGAGATTCGCGCTTGCAGTACGCACACGCTGTGCAATCGCTTCGAGCGCATGATCCTGGCCGATCACGCGCGCCGTCAAAAGCGGTTGAAGATTCAGCACGGTGCGCAATTCGTCCTTCACCATGCGGCCCAGCGGAATGCCCGTCCATGACGCGACGATTTCAGCGACGACATGCGCGTCCACCTGCAACGGCACCATCGGCGTGGATGTCTGCAATTCTGCGAGTTCCGCCACACGGCGTTCAAGCGCTTCGCGCGCACTGGCGATTTCATCGGCATTGCCCTTGCCATCACGCGACGCGTCGATCTGTTCGCGCAACGCCACGATTTCGCCAACGATCGCACGCTCCTTTTCGTATCGCGTCTGATCATGTTCGAGCCGCTCGATCCCGGTCGCGCGTTGCTCGCGCAGTTCTGTCAACCGCTCATCGTGCGTTGCGCCGCTCGCCGCTTCGCGCTCCAATGCGGCAATCTCTGCATCGATGCGTTCGATCCGCCTGCTGGTGTCGTCGATGGCCGCGGGCGTTGCGCTTTGCGCAAGCGCGACCTTCGCGCAAGCGGTGTCGAGCACGCTGATCGCCTTGTCCGGCAACTGACGTCCGCTGATATAGCGATGCGACAGCCGCACCGCTTCCGTAATGGCCTGATCGAGAATGCGGACGTTGAAGTGCTTCTCCATCAGCGCCGCCATGCCGCGCAACATCGCCGCTGCCAGCGCCTCACCCGGCTCTTCGATCTTCACGACCTGGAAGCGCCGCGCAAGCGCCGCATCTTTCTCGAAGTACTTCTTGTATTCGCTCCATGTCGTCGCCGCAATCGTGCGCAACTCGCCCCGCGCGAGCGCCGGTTTCAGCAGGTTCGCCGCATCGTTCTGGCCAGCCGTGCCGCCCGCGCCGATGATCGTATGCGCTTCGTCGATAAAAAGGATGATGGGATGCGCGCTCTTCTTTACTTCGCCGATCACGCTCTTCAGGCGATTCTCGAACTCACCCTTCACGCTCGCGCCCGCCTGCAACAGCCCCATGTCGAGCACATGCAGCGCGACGCCGCGCAGAGGCGGCGGCACGTCGTCGACGGCGATGCGCAGCGCGAGCCCTTCGACGACAGCCGTTTTGCCGACGCCCGCTTCACCCGTCATGATCGGATTGTTCTGGCGGCGACGCATCAGGATATCGATCGTCTGGCGGATTTCCGCTTCGCGGCCGATCACGGGATCGATGCGACCGTCGCGTGCGCGTTGCGTGAGGTTGGTCGTGTACGTGTCGAGCGCAGACGTTTTCGACGGTGCATCGACGCGCGCGCTGTGATCGGCAGACTCGGCGCTTTCTGTCGACGTCGTCGCCTCGCTCTCACGCGAGCCCTGCGTCAGCTCATCGAATTTGTGCTTCAACTCGGTGACGCGCACCTGTGCAAAGAGCGGCGACATACGCTGCGCGAATTGTGCGAGATCCGGCTCGCTCAGCAGGGCAAGCAACAGATGCCCCGATCGGATACGCGCAATCTGCGAATCGAGCGAAGCAATCAGCCACGCCTGCTCGAACAGCGCGATCAGATGCACCGAGAAAACGGGCGTGCGCGTATTACCCGTTTTCAGGCGTTCCAGTTCGTGTTCGAGATCGCTGCGCAGCGCATGGAGATCGATGCCGCTCGCGCGCAACACGAGCGGCACGTCGGTTGCGGCTTCGTCGAGCAAGGCGCCGAACAGATGCTCCAGATCGACCTCGTAGTGGCCGCGCGACAGGCAGCGGCTCGCGGCCTGCTCGGTTGCCAGACGGCACGTCGGGTTGAGTTTGGCGATCAGGGTCTTCAATGGCGTGCTCATGGCGTACTGTCCGATGTTTTCGTGTGGTTCTGTGTGGCCGTCAGTGAATCACGTGCAGTTCGTAGCGGGCATCCGCACGATCCTCGACCACCTCGTGCGTGCAAAGGAACGCGTCCCAGCCGAGACGCGAGCCCTTGCCGAGAATGCTGGGTCCGACGTCCTCGTGGCGCAGCTTCAGCTTGACTTCGTATTCGAGCGTGACGCCCGCCAGCAAAGTCAGCATGCGCTCCAGCGCGATTGCCCGTTCCGCGCCCGGCAGGAACGCCTCATAGTCGGCCTTCGTGAGCGGACCGATCAGCAGGCGCACGCGCAGGTCACGCTGCCAGACACGCGTGCCCGCCAATGCCGTTGCGCCGAGCGTTGCGTTGACGCTGCCGAGCACTGTCAACTGATCGTGCGGCACGTCGTACCATTTGCCGACGAATTGCTCGACCTGAACGGGCACACCGAAGTACTCGGACAGATTGCGCTGCAGATACGCAGCCGACACGGGCCGATGACGCGCAGCGAGTGCGTGGCCCGCGATCGCTTCGTCGAATAGCGCGCCTTCGCCGCGTTGCAGACTCGTGCGCGTGTCGGCATCTGCGACACCTGCGAGCGACAGCAACAACGGCAAATAGCGTTCATCGCGATCCAGTTCATAGTGAAACGGCAAGCGGTACTTCTTCCATGCCGCATAGAAGAGCGCCGTTGCGCGATTCGAAAAGATATCGAAAAACTCGCGTGCGGCTCGATCGCGCGTCAGCTGTTCGCGATTGATCAACTGCTCGGTATAGTTCAGCGGCAGTGCGCCCTGACCGCCCAGCAAGCCGAAGAATGCGGGTGTCAGGTCGACCTTGTCGATCGTGTCGTCCGCGAGCGCCGCCGTGCGTTGAGCCTTGTCCTTTAACGCGCTGCCGTCTTCGCCGTACGACACGGCGCCGTGAATTTCGCTCGGCGGAAAGGCGAGCGACAGCGTCGTGCGAAACGTCATGCGTTGCGCGACGACGTCGCCAGGACGCTGGGATGGGTTCTGTCCGAACCACTTTTCGAGCAAGCGCACCGCCTGAAAGAATTCGAAGCGGTGCGGCTCGTCGAGCAACTGCTCGACTACACCAGGATCGATTCGCCGCTGCGCGGTTTGCATCGCAAGATCTCCTCGCCCGTGCGCTTCGACACGACGACCAGTTGCACAAAGCTGTTCAGATGCACGTACAGCCCAAAGAAGCGATCGATCACGCCGACGAACGAAGCGAGACTCGCGCCCACAAAATGCTCTTCATCGACGGTCAAACGCACTTCGACGCCACGCACGAACGTCGCGAACGGATTGCCCGGCAACCACTGCACGGCCGCGCGCTGATCGATGCCGGCAATCCCGTCGACATGACGCGCCGACACCGCCGTGCGCCGCAAGTCATACAACGCGAGCATTTCCTTGAGCGCGGCGAGCCCGCTGCCCGCCAGCGACACGTGATTCAGCGCAAGATGCGAAATCAGACGCCAGTGCGCGGAGCGGCCCCGTTCGAAGCGGACGCTTCGCGTGGGTCTGCGCAATAGCGTCAGCGTGCTTGCGAGCGAGCCGCCTTCGAGGAACAGGTCGCCGCCTTCCAGACCTGCCGCAAGCTGCGCAGGCAGATCCCGGTTCGTGCACGTAAGGTCGACGCTCAGCGTATCCGTTTGCGGTGCGGCCGGTTCGAAGTCGATATCGACGATGGAGATTTCCGTCTCGTATCCGGGACTCTTTTGCGCGACCCAGTCGTTGCGGCGCGCAAACCAGTAATGGCCCGCGTGAGCCGTCTCGCCGTGATGCAGCGAATAGAACGGGCGAAACTCTGTCACCGACTCGCCCTGCGCCTGCTGACGCACGAGCTTCACCGAATCGATGGAATAAACCTCGTACGCGAATGCGCGGCGCGCTTCGGCCACCACGGGATACGAAACAGCCTGATGACTGACGCGGATCGGCTCGCCGTGCTGCCGGAAAAGATTCACGACGGGCGTGCAGAAAAGCCGCAGATGCTGCGCCGACATTGCATCGAGCAGGCGAGCGATGTTCGAATCGCTGCGCACGTCTCTTAGCACGACATGCAACGTGATGCGCTGACAACGGCCGCTTGCACGCAGCATCGAAGCGAGATTGAAATCGGCGAAACTGAACTTGTCCGGAAACGCAAAGTACTCGGTCAACAGTCTATAAGCTGGATGCGACTTCGCCGGATAGTCGATCAATGCATCCTGGTCGTCGAAGCCTGCCTGTTCGACCGGAATGACTTTGAGTGCCTTCCACACGCCATTGCGTTCGGGTTCGACGTACGCCGCCAGCGCATGCATGAACAGGCAGTCGGACAGTGCCGCAACGAACGATTGCTCGCCGTGCAGATGCGCGCGCAAAGTACTCAGCTTCAGCGCGCCGAGATCGAGTTGCGGCGCAGTCGATTCGATCGTGATCGACAGCATGCCCGTCGCGTTGGCGGGCAGCACGGTCGCGCTGGGCGCCATTGCAACCGACGTGTACTTCGCTTCGGAAATTCGGATGGGCGCAAGCGTGACGTCATAGGCCGTGCGGAAACGGCATTGCACGCCGCGAACAGGACGCGACTTGAGTTCGGTGCCGCGCTCGACGGTCGCCGGTTGCGTGAGATTGCTGATACCGCTCGACACGCCAAACTGCGCAATCGAACAGGATGGAAACGGCCGCAGATAATGCGGATAAAGCACTTCGAAAAGCGCTTCGGTGAATTCGGGGTAGTCGTCGTCAAGCTTCTTGTTGATGCGTGCGCCCAATAGCGCAAACGACTCGATCATCCGCTCGACATGCGGATCTTCACAATGCTCGCCCGTCATCGCGAGACGCGCGGCGATCTTCGGATAGCGCTCGGCGAAATCGCGCGAATAACGCCGCAAAAACGACAGCTCTCGCTCGTAATACGGCAGCAGTTCTTCCATTACTCCATCCCCGAGCCAGATCTTTCCGCTTCGGCCTGCAAGCAGGCGCGCGGTATCACAGCTTCGCGCGTGCGCGCGTCACCGAGTATTGCAAAGTCGACGGATGCAGCATCGCGTCGAAACTCACCGGCTCTTCCGCCGGATGCACGACCAGCAAAGCCTGGATCGCAAAGTACAGCGCATTGGTCGACTGCTCGTTCAATTCGAGCGTCACCGCGACCTGCTGCAAACGCGGCTCGTGCCGCCCGATCGCCTGCTGGATCGACTTGCAGATGAACATGCGATCGTAGTGACTCGCGAGACTCAAACCCGAAAAGTCGTTCAGGCCATACGTGAGCACCGAGCGCTGGCACTCCGGCAACGCGGCGAGTTCGGCGTCCGTCAACGCGATACGCGTATTGAGGATCGCCTCGACATCGCGCGCGACATTCGACTTCAATTCTTCCAGCGACAATTGCCGCATCGCGGCGGGCGCCGGCAGATGCGGTTCGTCGTCGAACAGCTTGTCGAAGAAACTGGGTTCGAATCGCTTCATGAACTGAATCGGGCGACCTCAATGCGTCTGCGATAACAGGTCCGCGCACATGGCCGCGCACGGACCCGCCGTCATCAGACCGCGTACGTCTTGTCGTTCTTCGTCAGGCTCCATGCGCCCTGCGCATTGCCGCCCTGATTGCCGCCGATCTTCTGCTGCGTGTACTTCCATTGCACGGCAGCGTACTTCAGCGAGAATGCTTCGCTAGGCAGGCCTTCACCAATAACGCTCGGCGTAATGCTCGAAATGATCACGTACTTGAGTTTCACTTCGAGGTACTTGATGCGATTGCCCTCGCCATCCGAACGCATGAAGTCGATCGTCACTTCGTCGAAAGTCGTGCCGCCCGAAGCGTGCTGGTACAGCAGCGGGCTCACGACGTCGATGTCCTTCGTGAACGCCATGTCGGCGTGCTCGCAACGCTCCGACGTGTGACCGCCCGCCGTCGATGCCGTCGCCGAACGCGGCTGCGTGATTGCATGCGTCCACGAATCGATTTCGATCCAGCCTTGGTGGTCCTTGTCGGCGGACTCGCCCTTGATTGCAGGATTTCCGAACTTTAAGTAGATGTCCTTCATAATTACTCGACTCCCCAAAGAGGTGGTTTTAACAGTCACCCGGGCGGCCTACCCGGGTGTACTGACTGCGTTTATCAATTTGCCGGCTTCGGCAGATCCGCAACAAGCCGCAGCGAAATGGAAAGCTCATCCAGCTGGAAGTGCGGACGCAGGAAAGCGACCGAACGATACGAGCCGGGTTTGCCCGGAATTTCGGCGACCTGAATCGAGGCCTCGCGCAGCGGGAACTGCGCCTTCTGTTCCTGGGTCGCGTTATCGTCGAGCAGCACGTATTGCGAGATCCAGCGGTTCAGAAACACTTCGACGTTTTGCGCCGACGCAAAGCTGCCGATCTTGTCGCGCATCATCGCTTTCAGATAGTGCGCAACGCGCGATACCGAGAAGATGTACTGCAATTGCGCGGACAACACGGAGTTCGCATTCGCGCTATCGGTATTGTATTTTTTCGGCTTCTGTACGGACTGCGCGGCGAAGAACGCAGCGTAGTCGGAGTTCTTGCAATGGACGAGCGGAATAAAACCGAGGTCGCTCAGTTCTTTTTCGCGGCGGTCGGTGATCGCAATTTCAGTCGGACATTTCAGCGCGATTTCGCCGTCGTCGGTCTTGAACGTGTGAGTAGGCAGATCTTCGACCAGACCGCCGCCTTCCACGCCACGAATCGCAGCGCACCACCCGAAGTCGTCGAATGCCGCTGTGAGGCGCGCAGCGAATGCCCACGCCGCGTTGCACCACAGGTACTTGCTGTGATCGGTTCCGTCCACGTCTTCGACGAAATTGAAGCCTTCGGCCGTTGCGCCGTCTTTTGGATTGAACGGCAGACGGCCGAGAAAGCGCGGCAACGTCAGGCCCACGTAACGCGAGTCTTCTGCGTCGCGGAACGACTTCCACTTGGCGTATTCGACGGTGTCGAACACCTTGCCGAGATCGCGTGGCTTGCCGAGATCGGCGAAGGTTTCGAGCCCGAGCAGTTCCGGCGACGCCGACGCGATGAATGGCGCATGGGCGGCTGCCGCGACGTGCGACATCTGCTCGATGAAATACATGTCTTCCGGCTGGCGCGTCACTTCGAAATCGCCGATCAGCGTGCCGAACGGCGAACCGCCGAAGGTGCCGAACTCTTCTTCATAGACCTTCTTGAAGAGCGCGCTCTGATCGAATTCGATCGCCGTCTTGAAGTCGCGCACGAGGTCGCGCTTCGGCGCGTGCAGCGCCTTGATCCTGATCGTCGAACCCGTATTGCTTTCCTTGCACAGATAGTCGAGCCCGCGCCACGTGCTTTCCATGCGCTGGAATTCAGGCGCATGCATTACGGCGCTCAACTGATCGGAAATGAGGCGGTCGAGTTCGGCGACGCGCGCATCGATGGTCGCCGACAGGTTGTCCGATACGATCACCGTGCCGTCGAGCACCTGATTCACGAGTTCGCCGATCAGATCTTTCGCGCGCGCATGTTCGGACTCGGACTTCGCTACCTTGCTCTTCTCGACGATTTCGTCGAGAAGCGATGCGCCTTCGCTTGCCTGCGCGTCGGAATATTGGGCTGCAGCCGCTTGCTGATTCATGTTACCCCCGGTGCCTCGTGAGGCTTACTTGTTCTCGTCAGGCGCGTCGCCGCCGTCCGTGCTCTGCGTGGTTCCCGCAAGCGCCTGCAATTGCTGCGTGTTCTTCAGCACTTCGCCGAGCAGGTCTTCGAGCTTGTCGTTGCCAGCCAGCTTGTTGCGCAGGTCGGCGAGCTTCGAGCGCGCTTCGAGAAGACGGCGCAACGGTTCGATCTGCTCGACCACTTCATCGGGATTGAAGTCGGCCATCGAACGGAAGCGCAGATCGACGCCGAACTTGCCCCCTGCATCGCTCAGGCGGTTCTCCACCTGAAATGCCGCGCGCGGTTCGATCGCTTTCATCACGTCGTCGAAATTGTCGCGGTCGATATTGACGAACTTGCGATCGCGCAGCTTCGGCTGCTCGATTTCCGATTGACCGGCGAGATCGGCCACCACGCCGACGACGAACGGCAGTTCCTTCACTTCGATCGCATCGCCGCGCTCGACCTCATAGGTCAGTTGAACGCGCGGCGGCCGCACTTTCTGCAAGCGCTTTTGAATACTTTCTTTCTTGGCCATCGACGGCTCCCGGGTGCGTGTGGTTCAGACCAGCCTGATATCAGCGCAGTGCGCTGAAGGGATCGGATGCGCCGCCGCTTTGCGCCGCCTTGGCGGGCGCAACGGACGGTCCGGCAGGCGCTTGTGCGGGGGCCGTTGCGGCGGGCGCGGCAGCGTTCGTGTCCGCGGAATCGTTTGCCTTCGGCGCCTGTTTGGCGACGTGGCGGACGACGCGGCGCTTCTTCACGGCCGGCTTGTCGTTCGCTTCGGGCGGGAACAGCGTCGCTTCGCCAAGCGTGTCGCGCAGCTGCTTCGCAAGCGTCTGCGCGTCCGACTTTGCGTCACCGGCGAGGGCCGCATCCTGACGCAACTCCCCGAGCGATTGCGTAGCGACGCGCAAACCCGCGACGGCCAGCACGCTCTTCGCCTGGCGATCGGTCTGATCGCGTTGCAATGCTTCCTGCGCGGCAACGATGGCCTGACCGTAATGACCTTGCGCGAACTGGATCTGCGCAATGCGCGACCACGGCTCTTCACGTGTCGGATCGGTTTTGGCTAATTGCTGATAAAGCGCGACGGCGCGGTCCTGATCGCCATTCTTCGCTACGGTATCTGCGTCGCTGAGCGCCTTATTAAATGCTTCAGGCGTCGGCGGAGTGGAGTTTCCCTGCGTGGCGCATCCGGCAATCATGCCGCATACCAGCACCGCCCCAGAAAGACTGGTAAAGAGCCGATTTTTCATCTTTGTTTCACCGCCGTGCGAATTTTATAATTCATGAAGAAAACGGGTTTTGCTTTGCACTAAGTGCGCGCGTATAGTACAGGCCAATTTTTATTAATTCAACTTTCATCTTCCGAAGAAAAACTCGGAGAACACGTCAATACAATATCCCCAACCAGACCGGTAATTTATTGCCACAACCAATTCATCACGCATGAATCATGCGGCAATATTTTCCTGAATCGACCAGGCGCCGACACCTGAATCACCGCTTGCAATCCGGCATGCGCAGGGTGAAAACGAACCACTTATCAGCCGTTTTAATTGACAATTCGACGGGACGGCCGGCTTGAATACCGGTCTATACATAATGAATACGCGTGCTATCCGGGTTGCATCGCTAATCGTATTGAGCATGGCTGGAAGCGCATTGCTCGGGGGCTGCGCCGCGGGCGTCAGCGTGCTCGGCGCGGCCGCCTCGTCGGCCTTGCAGGCCGCCGGCATCGGCAAACCCGACGTGCCGGATTCGCAAAAGCCGCCGCGCAATATCGGTTTAACACTTTATGCCGCGCCCAATCTGAATGCCGCAAACGACAGGCGGCCGCTCGCACTCGTCGTACGTCTCTATACGCTGAAAGACCCCACTTCTTTTCAACAAGCGCCTTTCGATACCTTTACCGATCCCACCAAAGAGAAGAGCACATTGGGCGGCGATCTGCTAGGTGTGCGAGAAGTGACGCTTATTCCGGGCCAGCGCTATAACGTCACTGAAAAAGTCTCGCGCGAGGCGCAGGCGTTCGGTATCGTCGCGCTATTCCGCGATCCGGCAATGCAGCGCTGGAAGTTCGCGTTCGATCCGGGAAAGTCAGAGAAATCCGGCATAATGATCGGGCTGCATAACTGTGCAATGACGGTGACAAACGGAACCGTCATACCGCCCGAACAGGGATTGCCTGTACAGCCGTTGAATTTGCTGTCGTCGGTA
Organism: Paraburkholderia azotifigens; assembly: GCF_007995085.1. Lineage (GTDB taxonomy): Bacteria > Pseudomonadota > Gammaproteobacteria > Burkholderiales > Burkholderiaceae > Paraburkholderia > Paraburkholderia azotifigens. The sequence goes on along the minus strand of NZ_VOQS01000005.1, from coordinate 2,479,360 downwards.
AGTTGCGGTTAAACATGACGTTTAAATGTCATTTAACAATTAACAATGACGTGCGGTAAAAATCCGAATGACAGTCTAATAAGACACTGTCATCCGGGCGTCTAAAGATGTAATTCGCATAAAGACAGGTTCGCGATGAGTTATTCCGCAAAGGTGCTCTGGGGGGAAGGTCTTTTCCTGAGGCCGCAGCATTTCCAGCGACAGGACGCGTACCACGAGGCGCGCCTGTTCGAATCGATCCAGGCCATTCAGCCATACAACTGGGGCGTGCGTTCCGTGCGCTTCGACCGCGATGCGCTCGGCAGCAATGTGCTGCGCGTGAGCGAACTGTCGCTCGTGTTTCCAGACGGCGCGCTCTATGCCGCGCCTCAGGCCGACGACCTGCCGCCGCCCGTCGCGCTCGACACGCTGCCTGACGGCATCAACGAATTCACGTTTTACCTGGCGCTGCATCCCGTGCGCGAAACAGGTCAGAACTATGCGACGGAAGCCGACGGTTTCGTGTCGCGCTACGTCAGCAAGCAGGGCGTCGTGCCCGATCATTTCACCGACGCCGCCGAAGCCGACATCACCTTTCTCAAGACGAGCGTGAAGCTGATCGCGCATAGCGAACCGCGCGACCAGCTGCTCTCGGTGCCGCTCGTGCGCGTGCGCCGCACGGCGACGTCCGGTTTCGAACTCGACGAATCGTTCGTGCCGCCGTGTCTGGCGATCGACGCGTCGCCGCTCTTGCATCAACGGCTGCGTCAACTGATCGACGCGTTGCAGGCAAAGGTCAATGCGCTCTACGGCTTTCATCGCGAGCCGACGAAGAACATCATCGAATTCCGCTCCGGCGATATTGCATCGTTCTGGCTGCTGCATACGGCAAGCGCCGCATTCGCCGCGCTCGCGCATCTGTATCAGCATTCGGCGCTGCATCCCGAACGGCTGTTTCAGGAACTGCTGCGGCTCGCGGGTCAGCTGATGACGTTCTCGAAGGGTTATGCGCTCGCCGATCTGCCCGCCTATCGACACGACGATCCCGGTCCGGGCTTCGCGCGTCTCGACAGCATGTTGCGCGACCTGCTCGAGACGGTGATCTCGACGCGCTACTTCGCGATTGCACTCGAAGAAGTGCGCCCCTCGTTCCATGCGGGTCGCCTCGACTCCGGCAAGATCGACGACAAGACGCAGTTCTTCCTTGCCGTGTCGGCGGACATGCCTGCTGTCGAACTGGTCGAAGCGGTGCCCGCGCGTTTCAAAGTGGGCGCCCCCGACGACGTTGACAAGCTCGTCCTCTCCGCCATGCCGGGCGTGCGGCTCGCGTACACGCCACAGGTGCCGCCTGCGATTCCCGTGCGGCCGGGCGCCTGCTACTTCTCGCTGGAAGCACGCGGCGCGCTCTATGAGCGCATGTTGCAGGCCCGTTCGACGATGATCTATGCGCCGTCGGGACTCAACGATCTCAAACTCGAACTGATCGCGGTCACACCATGAGCTACGCCCCTTCGCTGTTCGATACCAGCACGCAGCCGTCCGCGACGCCGCCGTCTGCGTTGCAGCCGAGCTATCAGGTTCGCTCGCTGCTCGACCTGCTGTACGACGGCTTTTTCATGCTGTTCCTGCTCAAGAACGGCCGCGAGCCGGGCAATGCCGGGGAGTTCATGAGCCGCATCCAGCAGTTCCTGAACGATTTCGAGCGCGGTGCGAAGAAGCTCGCCGTCGCGGCAGAAGATGCCTACGCGGCCAGGTTCGCGTTCTGCGCCGCTGTCGACGAACTGGTGCTGTCGTCGCCATTTTCGATTCGTACGGAGTGGGAACGCCGCCCGCTGCAACTTGCGCTGTTCGGCGAACAGCTTGCGGGCGAGAAATTCTTCCAGCATCTGGAAGAATGCCGCGCGCAAGGCGCTGCGCGCCTGCAGTCGCTCGAGGTGTTTCATATGTGCCTGCTGCTCGGTTTTCAGGGCAAATATCTGCTCGAAGGGCCGGAGAAGCTCGCCTATCTGACCGCACGTCTCGGCGATGAGATTGCGCACATGAAGGGCAAACGCGCGCCGTTTGCGCCGCACTGGTCGCTGCCCGATCAGATCGCGCACCGGCTGAAGCGCGAAGTGCCGCTGTGGACGATCGGTGCCGTGTTCGCGCTCGTCGGGCTCGTCGCGTTCCTTGGGCTCAACACGTATCTGAAAGACGCGACGCTGCGCACGCTCGCGCCTTACTCGCAAGTCATCCGGCTCGGTCCGCAATCGGCGAATCTGACTATTTCGCTGCCTTGATGTTTGACGCGCCATTTGCGGGCGCGCTCCTTCTGGTTACGCTTCTTGCGGATCACGGTACGCCAGGTGCGCGACGCAAGGCGTGAATGCGTTTCCCTTCGCATGGCGCACGCCGACTACACTGCATATATGTCACATCGGCGAGAAGATCTCGATGACCGATATCCAGCCCGCCCGCTTCCCCGACGATCTCGACGTCGTGCGCGCCGTCTTCCGCGAATATGCCGACAGTCTTGGTATCGACCTGAGCTTTCAGTCCTTCGACGAAGAACTGGCCGCGCTGCCCGGCAAATATGCGCCGCCGGGCGGCACGATCCTGCTCGCACGCGATGACGCACGTGTGCTCGGCAGTGTCGCGCTAAGACCGTTCGAGCACGACATCTGCGAGATGAAGCGGCTTTATGTGCGCCCCGAAGGACGCGGCCAGCAACTCGGCAGGCGTCTCGCGCAAGCGGTCGTGCACGCGGCGAAAGACGCCGGCTACAGGAAGATGCGGCTCGATACGCTGCCGAGCATGCAGGCCGCGCAACGGCTTTATGCGTCGTTGGGATTCAGGCCGATTTCGGCGTACGTGTTCAATCCTGTCGAAGGGACGCAGTTTCTGGAGCTTGATTTGTGAGCCATCGTTAAGCATCCCGGCAAAAAGACGTCCGGTCATGCAGCGTCCGATCCCACTCCTGCCCCGCCTCATAAATATTCGGTATATTGATGACGACAATTCTTGACGTTAAATCGGAATCCGAACTATTTAATCCGTTACCATTTTTCGCTACCGTGATGTATCAAGTCACGGGAGCAAAAATGCCGATTGCTTGTACATTCCGCCTTAACGGCGAACCAATGTCCATCTTGCGCTGCGCCGGTGTCGGAGATTTCGCTGCATTTTCCGGCGACGGGACGGGAAAAGACGATCCTAAAGCAGCAGCTATTCGCGATGTCGGTCCACTGCCGCCGGGGCGCTACTACATCGTTGATCGAGGATCGGGCGGCCTGTTTTCGCATCTGGTCGATTTCTTCCGTACTCACGTCTATGGTACGGACCGCAGTAAATGGTTTGCGCTCTATCACGCCAACACCTCGGATGACTGGGTATTCGTGAACGGTGTGAAGCGCGGAAATTTCCGGCTACATCCTCATGGTCCTCGCAATCTCGGCCAAGGCTGTATCACCCTTGCCGATCCTGTAGCCTTCGAGAAGTTAAGGCGAAGCTTGAAATCAACAACCCAAATAGCGATTCCGGTCGGCAAAGGCTTCGCTTACGGGACCGTAGACGTCAAATGAGATCCGTGAGATTTTTGCTCAACCTTATCCTGACGCTGGCGATCACATTGTGCTTTGCGTGGATCTTCGGCCACATCCCGTTCTCAAACGATGCCACGACTGCACTCATTCGAGTCGGAGCATGGTTCGGTATCTATGGCGATGAAACCCTCGAAGATCTCTATTTCTACGTGACATTGTCGGTTTCCTTCGTGCTTGCAGTCGCGGTTGTGCGACAGGGGAACCGATCGATTGATAGACGCAACGGGAAAGGTTCCGATGTCGAATGACGTATTCGTAAAGATCGAAGGTATTACCGGAGAATCGCAGGACGCGATGCATCCTGGAGAAATACAAGTCGCCGACTGGACGTGGAAAATGTCGCAGCAGTCATCGATGATGTCTGGCTCTGGTGGCGGTGCAGCCAAAGCCACCGTGGAAGACCTCGTATTCTTCCATCAGATTGACCGCGCAAGTCCCAATCTGATGTCACATTGCCTGACCGGAAAACACGTTCCCAAGGTCGTTCTGACAATGCGAAAGGCGGGCGGCCTGCCGGTCGACTTTCTTCGGATCACGATGCGTGATGTGGTCGTCACGGGAGTAGAAATGTCCGCGAGCTATGAGCGGGTTCGCCTGTCGTTTGCAAGCATACGGCAGGAATATCTGGTGCAGAACGCTCAAGGCGGCAGTAGCGGCGTCGTCACAGGTATGTTCGACATCAAACAAAATACTCTGGCGCGTTAGTCTGCGGCCGCTCCCCAGCTTCACATTTGATTAGGATAGGGGCAGACCTCGCGGCCCGACCCCTCCTGCACCACCGTGCGTACGGGTCCGTACACGGCGGTTCGGATCGGTTGATCAGCTAGAGACGCAGAGATGGAAGGCCAAGAGACGCCAGGTAGCGGTTGGTGAGCGCACATTGCAGGGCAGGACTGTTGCTCAGTCGCCAGGCGTTGTGTGGTGAGCCCACCGTTTGGGCCGCCAGATCCCTGGTGACACCACGCGCTGTCAGTTCCCGGAATCGCGCCGGACTACGCTTCCACTGCTTCCAGAAGAAGCAGCGTATGCGACGACGGATCCATTCATCCAGACGCTGCAACACGCTTGGTGTTTCACAGAAACCAAAGTAGCCACGCCATCCGGTGAGATACCGCTTCAGCGCACCGATCATCTGGTCAACGCTGATCCCTCGCGTGCGCTGTGTCAGTTCCCGGATCCGTTCCTTCAAGCGAGACAGTGCCTTGGGCGCAATACGCCGTTTGACCTGCTCCCGGTTCAAGAAGGTGAAGCCCAGGAACTTCCTCGTGTGTGGCCGTGCAACCGCACTCTTCGCCTCGTTGACCTTCAGCTTCAGCCGCCCGGTAAGGAAGGACTTGAGTCCCGCCATCACCCGCTGGCCTGCGCGTGCGCTGCGTACATAGACGTTACTGTCGTCGGCGTACCTCACGAAGCGCAGTCCACGCCGCTCAAGCTCCCGGTCAAGATCGTCGAGCATCAGATTGGATAACAACGGCGAGAGGGGACCGCCCTGAGGCGTACCCTCATCCGTCGCACCAACCAGCCCGTTTTCCAGCACGCCCGCCGTCAGGAAGGCGCGGATCAGCTTGAGCATCCGCTTGTCGCCGACCCGCCGTGCCACCCGGGACATCAGAATGTCGTGGTTTACGCGATCAAAGAATTGCGCAAGATCCAGGTCTACCACCCAGCGGTATCCCGCCTGGATGTAGCCCTGTGCGCGCGCCACGGCCTGGTGCGCCGAGCGTCCCGGACGAAAGCCGTAACTGGAGTCCGAGAATGTCGGGTCCCACTGCCTTTGCAATACCTGCAACACCGCCTGCTGGACGAGCCTGTCGAGCGCAGAGGGAATGCCGAGCTTGCGCACGCCCCCTCCATCCGGCTTGGGTATCTCGACCCGTCTCACAGGTTGAGGTTGGTAGGTTCCCTCGAGCAGTGAGGCCCGTATCGACGGCCAATGCTCACGCAGGTACGCCGGTAGTGCCTGAACCGTCATGCCGTCCACGCCCGGCGCACCCTTGTTCGCTTTCACACGCTTTAACGCCTGCTTCAGGTTCTCCCGTTCACAGACTTCTTCCATCAGTCGGTCACAAGCCGACGGGCTTTCAGGCTCGGGGTTCGCCGCCACAGGTTCAGCCCCTCGGGCATCGGCCTTCGGGGCTTCACCCCTATCTCCGATCCCAAGGACGCGATGCGTTTTCTGCTGCGCTCCCATGTCGAGTTCTCCGGCTTACTCGCCGCTCCTTTCCGTTCAGGCCTTCAGGCATAACCACCGCCCTACTATGCCTTCTGCTGACTCCTGCGCGGCGATCGACGCCCCTTGCGGATCGTCCAGTCCTGATTCCAGGACACCGCGCAGGCCTCCCGAGGTAAGCCCAACCGCCTTCACCACACACCTGCCAGATCTACCACCCCAGCCCTTGATGGTTGTGGACTTCACGATCAATGGCTCGCTCGTCCGGCTGGGTAGGCCTCGTATCTGGTTTCTGTTCGTCAGGTCGTGGCTTTGCTACACGCTTCCTTCAGACCCCGCCTCACGACGACGCCCTTGCGTTTCACTAGCCCTTCACCACCATCAGGCTGGGCAGGGGACTCGCACCCCCAAGCTGTTGGGCATGCTCGGCACACCATAAAAGAAGCCGCGCGCCAACGCGGCTTCTTTGCAGGTTTCAGCATACGCTCACACCCCACCTCCCACCGTCTTCACACTCTTCCACTGCCCCTGCTGCACCTCGAACAGCGTATAAGGCGGCTTGATCAGATCGCCATACGGATCGAACGTAATCTTGCCCGTCACGCCCGTCAGCGATACCTTCGCCAGGCTCTCGACAACCTTCTGCCGGTCGAGTGAATTCGCGTCGTGAATCGCCTTGATCATCGCCAGCGCGGCGTCATACGCAAACGGCGCGTACAACTCGACGTCCTGATTGAAACGCGCCTTATAGCGCTTGCCGAAGTCCTGCGCAGCAGGCAGTTTGTCGAGCGCCGGCCCAGGTTCGAGATCCTGCGTGCGTTCGCCCGAAGCGCCCGCGATCTGCAGGAACGCGTTGCTCTTCAATGCGCCCGCGCCGAACAGCTGCGTCTGCATGCCAAGCGAACGCATCTGCTTGACCAGCATCGCGCCCTGCTCGTCCAGTCCGCCGAAGAAAATCACGTCGACGTTCTTGCTCTTCAGCGAAGTGAGAATCGCGCGGAAATCGACAGCCTTGTCGTTGGTGAATTCGCGCGAAACGATATTGCCGTTCGCCTCCTTCACGCCTTTCTCGAAGGCATCGGCGAGACCCTGACCGAACGCCGTGCGGTCGTCGATGATGCCGATGCGCTTCGCCTTCATCTGCTCGACGACGAAATGCCCTGCCACCACGCCGCCAATGCCGTCGTGCCCCATCGTGCGAAATACGTTCTTGAAACCCTGCTTCGTCAACTGCGGATTGGTCGAACCAGGCGTGATCATCGCGACATTCGCGTTGTGATACACAGCCGAAGCCGGAATGCTGCATCCCGAGTTGTAATGGCCGATCACGCCGATCACACCATCGTCGACAAGCTTTTGCGCAACCTGGATCGCGACGCGCGGGTCGGCCTGATCGTCCTGCACGTCGAGCACGAACTTGACGGGCTTGCCCGCGATGGTCGGATGCTTCGCGTTTTCCTCGTCGAGCGCGAGCTGCGCACCATATTGCAGATCCTTGCCGACGCGCGCGACCGGCCCCGTCAACGGGCCGACAAAGCCGATCTTGACCACTTCGGGATCGGCGCCGAACGCGAACGAAGTCTGCGCTGCCAGAGCGCAAACTGCCAACCTGAACAGCCATGTACGTCGATTCATGATGCGCTCCTGTCGATAGAAGATGTCGCGCCTTTGGTGTGTCGACTGACCCGATGCGCGACGCGTCGAAGTCGTCCGTTGAATGTAGCGTTCAGAACCGCGTCGCCGCGTAGCGCGACAGATCGAGCGGCGGCGCGCGCCGCGCGACCAGATCGGCGACGATGCGCCCGCTCACGCCCGCCAGCGTCAGCCCGAGATGCTGATGACCGAACGCATAGATCACGCGCTCGCTGGCGCTGGCGCGGCCCAGCACAGGCACGCCGTCGGGCAGCGTCGGCCGGAAGCCCAGCCACGAGCTGTCGGGCTGCTGCAACGCGGGCAACGCGCGCTTCGACGAAAACGTCAGCAGATCCAGCAGCGAACGGTTGCGCTCGTCGCTGAAGCCGCCCAGCTCGACCGTACCCGCGACGCGCACGCCGTCGTCCATCGGCGTCATGTAAAAGCCGCGCTCAGCCCAGCCAACGGGCCGCGAAATCAGCTGCGTCGCGCCGCGATAGCGCACGTGATAGCCGCGCTCGGTGTCGAGCGGCACGCGGTCGCCGCATTGCGCCGCGAACTTCGCGGAACGCGCGCCCGTTGCGACGACGACGTGATCGAAGCGGTGCTGCACGCCGTCGGCCGTCGTCAGCGTCACGCCTTGCGCTGCGGGCGCAAGCGCGCTCACCGCCTTGCGTTCGAGTTCGACGCCGCGCGCCGCGAGCAATTCATGGAGCGACAGCAGAAAGCCTTGTGGATCGGAGAAATGCCAGCTGTCGCTGAACAGCACGCCGCGCTCGAAGATCGGCGCAAGCGATGGCTCAAGCGCGTGCACGTCCGCACCGGACAAAACATCGAACGACACGCCGAGCTGCTCGCGCAGATTCAGCGAAGCACGCGACGCATCGAACGACGCTGCGCTCGAATACAGATACAGACATTCACGCGCCCTCACGTACTTCGCCAGCGCAGGCTCTTCGAGCAGCGGCGCGTAGCCGGCCTGAGCCTGCGCGAGCAGCGCGGCGAGCGCGCCGGCACTCGCCTCATAACGGCGCCGCGTCGAGCTGACCATGAAGCGCGCGAGCCACGGCAACGCCTGCGGCAGATAGCTCCAGCGCAAGCGGAACGGGCTCTCGCCCGACAGCAGAAAGCGCGGCAGATCGCGAAACACGGACGGGTTGTTCACGGGAATGCAGCCATACGGCGCGAACGTGCCCGCGTTACCGAACGACGCGCCCTGCGCCACGCCGGACGGATCGAACAGCGTCACGCGATGGCCGTCGCGCATCAGCCAGCCGGCGCTCGCAAGCCCGATGAATCCCGCGCCGACAATGGCGATCCCGGCCATCAACGCTCTCCCGACAACGCACGTCCATCGGCGGCGGCGAGATAGCCCGTGCGCGTGCCGCTGTCATCGCCCGCATGACGGCGTTTCGCCGCGAGCAGCCACGCCGCCGACGCCACCGCGAGACTCGCGATGCTCGCCATCAGTTGCGGACGCAGTTCGGCATCCATGCCCATCGCAAGCAGCACGCCGACGATCGCCGCGACAACCGCGTACGAGAGCCACGGAAACAGCCACATCGGCAGTTCGGGCTGCACGCCCTGCGCGGCGAGCCGCCGGCGAATGCGGATCTGCGCGAGCGCAGTCGCGAGGTAGACGAACAGCATCACCGCGCCCGACGCATTCACGAGAAACAGGAACACGCCCTGCGGCGACACGATGGCCGCGACGATCGCCACGTAGCCGACCACGCTGCTCAGCAGCACGGCGAGACGCGGCACGCGCGACGGCGTGAGGCGCAACAGCGCGCGCGGCGCATCGCCACGGCCCGCGAGACGGAACAGGATGCGCGACGACACATACAGCCCGGAATTGAGCGCCGAGAGCACGGCGACGAGCACGATCGCATTCATGATGTCGGCGGCACCCGGCACGTGCATCGTTTCGAGCGCGGCGACAAACGGCGAATGGCCCGTCACGATGCTCGTCCACGGCACGATGCACGCAATCAGGAACATCGAGCCGACGTAGAACGTGATCACGCGCAGGATCACCGAGCGCGTCATCGCGGCGACGCTCTTCGCCGGATTGTCGGACTCGGCGGCGGCGATCGTCGCGATTTCCGCGCCGCCCACCGCGAAGATCACGGTCGGCACGGCCGCGAACACCGACATCGTGCCGAACGGCATGAAGCCCTTCGCCGCCGTCAGGTTGCTCCACGCGCTGTGCGTGTGGCCGAAGCCGAACACCCATGCCGCGCCAATCGCGATGAACACGACGATGGCCGCGACCTTGATCGACGCGAACCAGAATTCGAATTCGCCGTACGACTTCACCGACATCAGGTTGATGAACGTCATCACCGACAGCAGCACGAGTCCGATCATCCACACGGGCGCGGGGATCCAGCGCTGCAGAATGGCCGCCCCCGCGACCGCCTCCACGGCGACGACGATCACCCAGAAGTACCAGTACAGCCAGCCGCTCGTGAAGCCTGCCCAGTCGCCGAGGCCGATGCGCGCGTATTCGGTGAAGGAGCCGATGCCGGGCACCGCCAGCGCCATTTCGCCGAGCATGCGCATCACCAGCAGCACGACGATGCCCGCGACCAGATACGACAGGCACGCCGCCGGCCCGACCGTGCTGAGCGTCGCGCTGCTGCCCACGAAAAGACCCGCGCCGATGATGCCGCCGAGCGAAATCATCGTGACGTGCCGTTGACGCAATGCCACGCCGAGGCGGGGGCTTGCGCTTTCCTGCGCTCTTTCCTGCGTTCTTTCCAGGCCGTCGCGCGCCGCGCGAGCGTGTGTACTGCTCCCTGCCATGCGAAATCTCCTTCCAGCTCGATCATCATTCGACATTCGAAACCACACAAACCTGACTCAAAGAATCACACAACAATTTTTTGTGTGCAATTAAAAAGCTCATTGTGTGGTCCAGGACTTTCCCTGGCGCAATTGGGCGTAGTCCTTGCCAGGCTTGAAATACATGGCACGGATGCGTATCTGTTATAAAATCCGGCGAACTGGCACAAACAGGCATACAAAACCTGTTTTGTATGGAGACAGGGCGAGACAATGGCTTCCAGCAGAGACAAGGCAGCGCACAGCAACGGCATCACGACCGAGGCGGACCAGACAAACGGCGATGCCGTCCAGACAAAACGCGCGACCTATATCGAGGTCTCGGCGTCGATCGAGGACGAGATTCGCGGCGGCGTCTATCCGCCCGGCAGCCGGCTGCCGCCGCAGCGCCAGCTGGCGACGGAGCTCGGCATCAACGTGTCGACGGTGTCGCGCGCGTACAAGGAATTGCAGCTGCGCGGTCTGGTGATCGGCAGCAAGCGGCGCGGCTCGCTGGTGACGGGCGGCGCGATGCCGCGCGTCGAGACGGCGAGCGCGGCCAACGCGGCGCCGGGCGGTGCGATCGATCTGACCGTCAACCGGCCGGCGACGGGCGAGTTCCTGTCATGCCTCGCCACGACGCTCGCCGATCTGCCGCGCGATCCGCGCTATCCATCGCTACAGGAATATCAGCCGCCGCAAGGGCCCGACTGGGCGCGCGCGGCGGGCGTGAAGTGGATGGCCGCGCCCGGCTTCACGCCGTCGCCGGAGCATCTGGTCGTCACGAGCGGCGCGCAGCACGGTCTTTATGCCGTGCTCAACAGCCTGATCGGCACGGACGGCGTGATCATCGCGGACCGGCTCACGTACTACGGCCTGAAAGCGCTCGCGCCCGTGTTCCAGTTCGAGATCGTCAGTGTGCCGAGCGACCGCGACGGCCTGATCACCGATGAAGTCGAGCGCATTTGCAGCCGCGTGCCCGTCAAGGCGATCTTCACGGTGCCGAATCTGCAGAATCCGACCGTGACGACGATGAGTCTGGAGAGGCGCGTCGCGCTCGTCGATATCGCGCGTCGTTACGGCGTGGCGATCATCGAAGACGACGTATATGGTCCGCTCGTCTCGCAGCGCCTTCCGACGCTCGCGAGCCTGGGTCCCGAGTTGACGTTCCACATTGCCGCGACGTCGAAAATACTCGCGCCAGGATTGCGCCTCGGCTATCTGCTGAGTCCGCCCGAACGCTCCGCGCTCGCCGCCGAAGCCGTGCGCACCACCGCGTGGATGCCCGCCCCGATGTCGATGCTGATCGCGACGATCTGGATTGAAGACGGCACCGCACGGCGCATCATGGACGCGCAACTGGCCGAAATCCGCGTGCGGCACGATCTCGCGCGGCAGATTCTGCCGCAGGAATGGCTCGAGTCCGACCCGGCGTGCATGTTCGTGTGGCTCAAGCTGCCGCCGCCGTGGCGCGCCGACGATTTCGCGGCCAATGCGAAGGCGCGCGGCGTGGTGGTGATGCCGTCGTCGGCGTTCGCCGTCGATCGCGCGGAGGTCGAGCACGGCGTGCGGATCAATCTCGCGTGCGCGTCGTCGCGCGAGCAGCTGGTCAGCGCGCTGCAGACACTGGCGCATGCATTGCGCGATCGTCCGCGTGCGCTGTTCGGCACGATTTGATGATTTGAGCTTGCGCGTCCGGCGCGCTTACGCGCTGCCGTTTTCGACGACACGCCCTTCCGCGCGCCAGCGCAACATGCCGCCCGCGAGATTCGCGACATCTTCGAAACCGGCCTGGCGAAGAATCACGGTCGCCTGAGCCGAGCGGCCTCCCGCGCGGCACACGGTGACGATGGGACGCTCCTTGCCGAGTTCCGCCGTACGTTTGGCAAGGCTGCCAAGCGAGATCAGCTTCGCTTCAGGAATGCGTCCAAGCGGGCCGTCGTATTCGTCGGGCTCGCGCACATCGACGATCTGCACCGCTTGCAGATGCTCTTCGAGCCACTGCGGATGAATCTCCCAGATCCCCGCGAACGTGTACGTCAGGGGAGCCCATTCGGGCAGCGGCTTTTGTGACGGATCGCTGGCCGCGACGCCGCACTTCATGTTCGCGGGAACGGCCACGTCGATCTGCCGCGGATGCGGAAGCCCGAGATTGGTCATGTACCCCGCGAAATCTTCTTCGCACAGTTCGCCGCCAAGCCGCGGATTGAAGCGCCGCTCTTCGGCGACGCTCGTCACCGTGAGGCCGCGATAATCGTGCGCCGGATACAGCAGGCAGGTTTCTGGCAGCGAGAAAAGCTGTTCGTGCACCGCGCGGTACAGCGCATGCGGACTGCCGCTCTGGAAGTCGGTGCGCCCCGTGCCGCGAATCAGCAGACAGTCGCCCGTGAAAGCCATCGACTCGTCATCGAGTACGAGACTGATGCAGCCATTCGTATGACCAGGCGTCGAACGCACCTGCAGATGATGCGCACCGAATGCGATCGAATCGCCGTGACTGAGATAACGGTCCGCGCCTTCCGCGCCGCTCGCCGCCGAGATCGCAATGTTGCTGCCCGTGCGCTTTTTCAGCAGCCACGCACCCGTCACATGATCGGCGTGAACGTGTGTGTCGATCGTATAGAGCAAATGAAGACGCAACTCGTCGAGCAGCGCTGCATCGCGGCGAGCCTGCTCGAATACCGGGTCGATGAGCACGGCTTCGCGCGTGTCGCTGTCCGCGAGAAGGTAGGTGTAGGTCGACGATTGCTGGTCGAACAGCTGTCGGAAGATCAGCACGCTCACGGTCTCTCAACGTGTATCGGGAAAAGCCTTCGAATGCAGACTGAAACGATGCCGGTGCGCGCAGTGTTGCTTCTGCGCGCACCGGTTGTCAGCCGCGAACTTACTTCGGTTGCTGCACGTAGCGCAGATACGGCTTCACCGTCTTGAAGCCCTGCGGATACTTTTCCTTCGCGGCGTCGTCGGAAACGGACGTCGGAATGATCACGTCGTCGCCCGGTTTCCAGTTCACCGGCGTCGCCACCGTGTGCTTCGCGTTCAGTTGCAGCGAGTCCAGCAAACGCAGCACTTCATCGAAATTGCGGCCCGAACTCATCGGATAGACGAACGTCGCCTTGACCTTCTTGTCCGGCCCGATCAGGAAGACCGCACGCACCGTCGCGTTGTCGACGGCTGTGCGCGGACCGCCGCTCGCTTCGGGGTGAATCATGTCGTAGAGCTTCGCGACTTTCAGATCGTGGTCGCCAATCATCGGATAGTTGACGGCATTGCCCTGTGTTTCTTCGATGTCCTTCGCCCATTTCTGGTGATCGCTGACAGGGTCGATGCTGAGCCCGATGATCTTCGTGTTCCGTTTGTCGAACTCCGGCTTGAGTCCCGCCATATAGCCGAGTTCGGTCGTGCAGACGGGCGTGAAGTCCTTCGGATGCGAGAACAGGATTGCCCAGCTATCGCCGATCCATTCGTGAAAATGGATCGTGCCTTCCGTGGTTTCCGCCGTGAAATCGGGGGCTACTTCTCCTAGTCGAATCGCCATCTTCATCCTCCTTGGTGAAAGGTGCGAACAGATACGTCGGGTGTCGTCGCAGCGCGTGCGACAGGCGCTGACGGGTCAACCCAAATCAGATCAGCCGAATCAGAACGGTATAGAGATGATATGACGGTTAGCCGCACGCCGTGATCCGGCCGGACTACAGGAGAGCGCGTGCAGAACGCGTTCCGCGCAAGCGCCCGGCCAGCATCGTGCGAGACGGTCTGAATGCGCAGCAGGTAACTTTTATAGCCTAGAACAAATTGCAGCGTCCGTGCACGTTTTGTAAATGGGCCTTCTTTTTCGTGCAGATCTGTTCGCCGATGCACAGACCGATCCGTCATGCATCGCGGAGCGAAGATGAGGTGCGGCGCGCGTCACTGACGCGCCGCCGCACGCATGAACCGGCTACTGCTCGATCTGACGGTTCCAGCGCTGATCCCACTGCGCGCGGTGCGCGTTGATCGAATCCCAATCGACGACCGTCACCTTCTTCACCAGATCGTCGAGATTGCCGAGACTCTTTTGCATTGCAGGCGTCATCGTCGCGTGCTCGTTGGTCGGGATCTGCTTGCCTGCGGCGGCCGCTTTCGATTGCGCAGGCGCCGACAGCAGGAACTGCGCGAGCTTCTGCGCAAGCTGCGGGTCGGCATTGTTCTTCACGACACACAGATCGACGAGCAACAGCACGGCGCCTTCCTTGGGATTCGCGTACCCGACGGGAATACCCTTGTCCTGCAGATCGCCGACGGCCGTCGGCGTCAGCGGAAAGAGGCCTGCTTCGCCCGTTTGAACCATCTCCGAGAGCTTCGCCGAGTTGGGAATGTACTCGACGACATTCGGCCCCACCGTGCTCGACCATTTGCTGAAACCCGGCTCGACGTTCTGGTCGCTGCCGCCCATCAGACGATTGATCGCGAGAAAGCCATGCAGGCCGAACGTGCTGCTCGACGCGGACTGAAACACCACTTTGCCCTTGTACTTCGGATTGGCGAAGTCCATCCACGACGTGGGCGGCGCCCAGCCTTTCTCGGCAAACAGCTTCGTGTTGTAGCCGATGCCCGTCATGCCGAGTTGCACGCCCGCGCCGATATCGTCTTTCATGCGCGCGAACGGATACAGTTCCTTGAGCACGGGTGCATCGTCGAGCTTCTGGCACACGCCCATGCTGACGGCGCGCGCCATCACGCCGTCGTCGAGAAACGCGACGTGCATCTGCGGGCTGTTGCGATTCGCGAGCAGTTTCGCGAGCACATCCGACGACGTGCCCGGCACCACCACCACTTTCACGTTGTTGGCCTTCTCGAAGTCGGGCAGTACCTGGCTCGTATACGCCTTCTCCATCGGGCCGCCGTTCATGCCGATGTAGATCGTTCTGGTTTGCGACCAGGCAGGCGCGGCGGCGCCGATCGCGAACACGGCGGCCAGTGCCGCGACCGTGCTTGACAGCTTCATCGTGGGTCTCCTTGACATGACTAAAGAACAGCGGGAATCGCGCTTCGGTTGAAGCGGCCGATCGCAAACGCGTCGAGCGGCGTGGACGTTTCGCCGTCGATCACGAGGTCGGCCAGCACCTCGCCGACACCGGGCGCCAGCAGAAAACCGCCGCCCGAAAAACCGAATGCATGCAGCAGGCGCGGCACCTTCTGGCTCGCGCCGATCACGGGATTGCTGTCGGGCGTTTCGCCCTCGACGCCGCTCCACGTGCGGATCAGCAAGGCGTCGCGCAAGGCGGGCAACAGCGCGCAGGCGTCGCGCATCACGGCGCGCGTGGTGTGTGTCGACGGTTGCGCGTATTCGCCGTCGCCATGTCCGCGTCCGCCGCCGATCACGCAGTTGCCGCGCTCCACCTGGCGTGCATAGACGCCGCCGCCCACCACGCCGAGGTTGTGCACGACGAAGCGCGGCAGCGGCTCCGTCACCCACATGTTTGGATAGATCGGCTTCATCGGCACGGCTTCGCCGAAGAATCCGGCGACCGTGTTCGCCCACGCGCCCGCGCTGTTGATCAGCCAGTCGGCCGTGATGCGCTCGTCGCCCGCGCGAATCTGGAAGCGCATGCCGTCGTGAGCAATATCGGCGATGGCCGTCTGCTCGCGTATCACCGCGCCCGCGCGTTGCGCCGCACGCGCGAAACCGGGCGACACGAGACGCGGATTCGCGTGTCCGTCGCTCAAGCACAGCGAGCCGCCGAGTGCCGCGTCGCCGAGCCACGGATAGCGCTTGCGAAACGCCGCGCCCGCGATCAGTTCGGTGTCGAGCCCATGTTCGCGCGCCATCGCGGCCCAGGTTTCGAGCACGCCGAAATCGCTATCGCGCCGCGCGAGCCGCAAATGTCCCGACACGACGAGTTCTCCGTCGATGCCGATCAGTTCGGGCAAGCGATTCCACACGCGCCGCGCGCGCATCGCGAGCGGCATCTGCTCGGCGGGCCGGCCCTGGCAGCGCACGCCGCCGTAGTTGACGCCGCTCGCCTGAGCACCGCAATAGCGACGTTCGAATAGCGCGACACGCACGCCGCGCCGCGCGAGCATCAGCGCCGCCGACGACCCGACGAGCCCGCCGCCCGCGATCACGACCTGATAGTGGACGGCATCACTCATCGCGCGCCTCCTCGGGGATTGCCGCGATGTCGTCGTCGAACAGCATCGGCAAAATGGGGATCGGCTTAATCGGCGCCTGGCTGCGTAGACGGCCGACGCTTTCGAGCGGACGGCCCGTCTCGTCGCTGAGCAGCGCGCTGGCCGCCTCGCCGCACATGCGTCCCTGGCAACGCCCCATGCCGATCCGCGTCAGCGCCTTCAGACGGTTGATCTCGCTTGCCTCGCCGGCGCGAATGCAGCGGCGCAGCGTGCCCGCATCGACTTCTTCGCAGCGGCACACGGTCATGTCGTCGGGCCATTGCTTTGCGGGCTGTTGCGGCGGCGCGAAGGCCGTTTCGATGCCCGCGCGGAACACCGCAATGCGTTGCAGACGGCGTTCGAGCGTCGCGGCATCCATGCCGCCGGGTTGGGCCGCTTGCGCCTGCTGGGCGATGCCGAGATCGTCGAGCAGCGCGAGCGCCGCGCGGCGTCCCGCGAGTTCGGCGGCATCGGCGCCCGCGATGCCCGCACCATCGCCAGCCAGATAGATGCCCGGCACGGAACTGCGTCCCGCCGCATCGCGTTCGGGCAGCCAGCAACGATTCAACGCATCGAAGTGAAACCGGCAACCCGCGAGATCGGCGAGTTGCGTTTCGGAACGCAGACCGAAGCCGAGGCCCACTGCATCGCAAGCGATGACTGCTTCGTTGCCGTCCGATGTCTTGAAGCCAATGCCCGTCACATGCTGCGCGCCGTCGATGCCCGTCAGCGTCACGCCGCGCATCATCCTGACGCCGCGCGCCTTCAGCCATGCGACGTAATACACGCCCTTCGCGAAGGTCGACGGCTGGCTGATGAGCTTCGGAACCGCCGCGATCTGGCGCGACCACGCGCTCGTATCGAGCACGGCTTCGATTTGCGCACCCGCCTTCACGTACTGATACGCGACGAGATACAGCAGCGGCCCCGTGCCCGCCAACACCACGCGCCGCCCGATCGCGCATCCTTGCGCCTTCAGCGCGACCTGCGCGCCGCCCAGCGTATAGACGCCCGGCAAGGTCCAGCCCGGCACGGGCAGCACGCGATCGGTCGCGCCGCTCGCGATGATCAGATGCGTGAACGGCACGCTCGCGTCCTGCCCGTTGCACAGCGTATCGAGCCGGCCGTCTTCGCACGACCACACGAGCGTGTCCGGCCGATAGTCGATCTGCGGCAGAAGCGCACGCATCGTTTCGTGCACAGCATCGGCCTTCTTCGCTTCGAAGCCGTAGAGCGCCGCCTTGCTGCGTGTAAACCCCGAACCGGCAGGCGGCTGACGATAGATCTGTCCGCCCCAGCGCGCATTCTCGTCGAGCACGGTGGGCCGAATGCCCGCTGCCGCCAGCGTCTGCGCCGCGCGAATCCCTGCAGGCCCCGCGCCGACGATCACCACCCGCCCGTCGCTATTCATCGCGCGCACCGTTTGTCACGACGCGCATGCCCTGCTTCACGAGCGTCGAGCAGGCGCGAATGCGCGCGCCGTCTTCACAACGCACCCAGCAGTCCTGGCACGCGCCGATCATGCAGAAGCCCGCGCGCGGCTCGCCGCTGAATTCGCTGTGACGCACGTGACGCTGCTGCATCAGGATCGCCGTCAGGACCGTATCGCCCGACAGCGCGCCGACTTCGACTCCATCGAGAACGAACGACAACGGGGCGCGTCCCGCTTCGGCGACGCGCAGCAACTGGCTGCTGGAGCTGGACATGGGAGCGTGAGTGGTAGAAGCCATCAGTGCTGGCCGATCAGAATGCGGTTGAGCCCGTAGACGCGATCCAGCAGCAGCATCGCGCCCGCCGTGATGAAGATGACGAGCGCGGAGACGGACGCCATCATCGGATCGATTGATTCGGTTGCGTACATATACATCCGCACCGGCAGCGTGACCGTCTGCGGCGACGTGATGAAGACCGACATCGTCAGTTCGTCGAAGCTGTTGATGAACGCGAGCAGCCAGCCGCCCGTGATGCCGGGCACGATCATCGGCAGCGTGATACGGCGAAACGTCGTCCACGCATCGGCGCCGAGCGACGACGCCGCGTGCTCGATGCTGCGGTCCAGGCCGCTCACCGACGCCAGTACGAGCCGCATCACGAACGGCGTGATGACCACCATGTGCGCAAGAATCAGCCACGCGAACGAACCCGTCACGCCGATCAGCGCGAAGAAGCGCAGCATCGCGATGCCGAGCACGAGGCCGGGAATCACGAGCGGCGACAGCAGCAGCGCATTGAGAAAGTTGCGACCTGGAAAGCGCGCGCGGCCAATCGCGAGACCCGCGGGCAACGCGATTACGAGCGACAGCGTCGCTGACGCAAACGCCAGTTTCAGGCTGTTGAAGAAGGCCGTGATGAAGTCGGGATAGTCGAGGATCGCGCGGAACCAGCGCACCGAGAAGCCGTGCGTGGGCAGCGTCAAAGTTTCGTCCGGCGTGAACGCGACCAGCACGACGATGGCCAGCGGCGCGAGCACGAACAGAATCACGACGGTATGGAATGCGAGTGCAAAGAAGCCGTTCTTGCGCATGATGTGTCGCCTGTCGGGTTGGGATCAACCCATGCTGCGGGCGTAGCGCCGCTCGAGCACGCGGTAGTACGTGAGCATCACGACGAGATTCGCGATCAGCAGCAGCATCGCGATCGTCGCGCCGAGCGGCCAGTTCATCGAACTCAGGAACTGGTCGTAGACGGCCGTCGCGGCCACCTTCAATCGCCTGCCGCCGAGCAGCCCGGGAATTGCGAACGCACTCGCCGACAGACCGAACACCATCAGGCTCCCCGACAGAATGCCGGGCACGAGTTGCGGCAGGACGATGCGACGCAGCGTCGTCGCGGGCGACGCCATCAACGAGAGCGCGGCGTTCTCCGTCTGCGGATCGAGCCGTTGCAGTGCGGTCCAGACGGGAATCACCATGAACGGCAGCATCACGTGCACGAGCGCGATGACAATGGCGAAGGTCGTGTATTCGAGCTTGTACGGCCCGAGGCCGAACAGTGCGAAGGCCTGATTGACGAGGCCGTTCGTGTTCAGCAGCATGCTCCAGCCGAACGCGCGCACCACCACCGAAACCAGCAGCGGCGCCAGAATTATCAGCAGAAACAGCGAGCGCCAAGGGTCGCGCATGCGCGACAACACATACGCTTCGGGCGTGCCGATCGCGACGCACAGCACCGTCGTCAGCAACGCGATGCCGAACGTGCGCAGAAAGATCGTGTGGAAATACGACGAGCCGAGCACTTCCACGTAGTTGTGAAGGTCGAACGCGGCAATCGGGCCGCTCGCGGGATCGAAGCGATAGAAGGTGAGCGCGAAGGTCATCGCGAGCGGCACGAGCACGAGTGTCGCGAACAGAATCAGCGCGGGCGCGCTCATCAGCCACAGCGGCATGAATGCATGCCACGGCGCACGCGCCGAACGGCGGCTCGTATCGGGCGTGGCGGGCAGCGTGCTATCCATGCGCGCGCTCCTGTCCGATCAGACGCAGCGAATCCGCATGCCAGTCGATACCGACTTTCGCGCCTTCCGGAAACGGGTCATTGCCTTCGTTCTGGCAACACACGAGCATCTCGCCGACGCGGCTGTCGAGCCGGTAGAGCCATTGGCTGCCGAGAAAAAACCGGCTCGTCACGTTGCCCGCCAGGCGTCCTTCGCCGGGCGCGCACAGCCGCAATTTTTCGGGGCGTATGCAGAGCGTCACGGCATCGCCGACATCGATTGCCTGACCTTGCGAACCAAGCTGCGTCATGCTGCCCGTCTCCGCGAGATCGTGGCCCAGGTCGATGCGGATCGCGTCGCCGTCGCGCGAAACGATCTTCCCCGCCAGCATGTTGGCCTTGCCGATGAACTGCGACACGAACAGATTCTCGGGCCGCTCGTACGCGCGATACGGCGTGTCGATCTGCGTGATGCGCCCCGCTTCCATCACGACGACGCGATCGCTGATCGACAGCGCTTCGGATTGATCGTGCGTGACCATGATTGTCGTCGTGCCGATCTTGCGCTGGATCGCGCGCAGTTCGAACTGCATGTCTTCGCGCAGCTTCGCATCGAGATTCGACATAGGCTCGTCGAGCAGCAGCACGGGCGGCGCGATCACGATGGCACGCGCAATCGCAACACGTTGCCGCTGACCGCCCGACAACTCACGCGGAAAACGATGCGCGAGCGAATCGAGCCGCACCAGCGCCAAGGCTTCGCGCACGCGGTCCTGACGCTCGGCTTTATCGACGCCGCGCATTTCGAGCCCGAAGCTCACGTTCTGCGCGACGCTCATATGCGGAAACAGCGCGTAGCTTTGGAAGACGATGCCGAGGCCGCGCCGGTTCGGCTTCATGTGCGTGATGTCGCGGCCATCGAGCGCGATGCGGCCGCGCGTCGTGTCGACGAAACCTGCGATCATCTGCAGCGTCGTCGTCTTGCCGCAGCCCGACGGGCCCAGCAGCGAAACGAACTCGCCCTTTTCCACCGACAGGTTGATGCCCGTCACGGCATGCAGGTCGCCGAACGTCTTCGATACGTCAGTCAATGTGAGGAACGACATGGTCTGGCCTTTCGGTGCGACGCACCGGCTGTGTCGACGGGTGTCTGTTGAGCCGACTCTAGCCAGCCATATTTCAGAGCGTCAATGTCAAATTCCAATCAACGATATAAAGATTGCTTTTCTTCCATTGGATGGAATGTATTCCCTCCGCTCCGCCGCGATTGTTCCGCTGCGCGCCGTCAGTGAAAGTACTGAGTCAGTCCGCGTAGTTGGCTTATCGCCCTGCGTCGTCTGCCTGTTTGTTTTTCGGGTTGAACATCAGCTAGTATTCCGTTCAATGGAATTTTGATCGAGATCGCCAATGAATCCTTCGAAGGAACCCGACGCGCCAGGCACGGGCATGTTGCAGCGGGCGTTCGCCGTGATCCGCGCGCTCGGCGAAATCCAGCCGGAAGGCGGCCGCGTGACGCGCATCGCAAAAGCCGTCGGGCTGACGCAGGCCACCGTGCATCGCATCCTGCATGCGCTGATTGCGGAAGGCGTCGTCGAGCAGGATCAGAACACGAAGCTCTATCGGCTGAGCGTCGACTTCTTTGCGCTCGCCGCGCAGGCGGGCAATCCGAGCGGCATGCGCGCGCTCTGCCGCCCCGCTCTGCTGCGCCTGTGCGCGAGCCTCGGCGACACGATTTTTCTGCTCGTCAAAAGCAGCTTCGACGCCGTGTGCCTCGACATGTGCGAAGGGCCGTTTCCGATCCGCTCGTTCACGGGCGATATCGGCGGCCGTGTCGCATTGGGTGTCGGACAGGGCAGCCTCGCGATTCTCGCGTTCCTGCCGGAAGCGGAGCGCGAAGAGATCATTCGCTTCAACGTGCCGCGTCTGCGCAGCTACGGTGTGCTAGACGAAGTCTATCTGCGCACGGAAATCGAACGCGTGCGGCAACTCGGCTACGCGGGGCGCAATAGCGGCGTGCTGGAAGGGATGGCGGGCGTCGCGGTGCCGATTATCGACCGCACGGGTTGCGCGGTGGCCGCGTTGAGCGTGGGCACGCTGTCGGCGCGTCTGGGCGAGGACCGGCTGCCGATGGTCGTCGAACTGCTGAAGCGGCAAGCGGACCTCATCGGGCCGCAAGTGAATCCGTTCGATGTCGCGATGCGCCGGCCGATGCACGGCCTCACGCGCGCAATGACAACGGAGCCGATCGCCTGATACGCGGCCTCACATGGCGTCCGTGGCGGCGTTCGTCGACGCCCTTGCCAGCGGCTGCGCAAGGCCAGCTTGCGTCAGCAGAGACACGGCGGCAGGATCGGGCATGCCGTTGGCATCGATGGCGCCTGCTTTCGCCAGCGCCTCGAGATCGCTGTCGACGCCCGCCTGCCCGACCGTGAACGGCGTGGTCAGGAATGCGGGCACGGCCAGCGTGACCGCATAGTGTTGCTGCAGATTCGCGACCACAGCCGATTGCGCAGCCAGCACATTGCTCTGGTTCGACAGCGCCTGCTGGAATTGCGCGTTACTGGAAAAGCTCGCAATCAGATTGGCCTCGCTCGTGCCGAGTTGCGCGGCGAGATAGACGATCATCAGTTCTGTTTCCGGCGTCGTATTGAAGGTGCCGCCCGCGAACGCGAGCGAATGCAACGTCGTGCCACCCGACGTCACAGCAATCATGCACGGAAGCACGCCGCTGAACGCGAGACTGTAGCGTCCGCCGCCGTCCGACAGCGCGGCACCCGCGCCTTGCGCGCAGGTCACGTTCACGTTCGCACTGGCGAGTGCCTTGCCCGTTGCGGCCGTTCCCGCGAGCGCAAGATTCGATATTGGACTCACGGCGCTACAGCCGTCGAAACCGATGCATACGCTGCCGCCGCAAGCGGCGAGGCTCGCGAGCGAAGCCACGCACAAGGCTTGCAACGTTGGGCGAGCGAAGCGGGCTACGCGAAGTGTCATGGCCGTCTGCCGTCGAGGGAAAGGGCGCGTGATTTCATTCTAGCGCGCCCTTTCCCGCTCATCCGGCGCTACAGCCTGGACATGTGCGTCAGATCACGTTGATCGCGACGTCGATATTGCCGCGCGTGGCCTTCGAATACGGACACAGTTCGTCCGCCGCGTGCACGACTGCCTGCGCCACGTCGCGCGGCACGCCTGGCATGCTCACGTCGATCCGCGCGCCAAGCAGATAGGCGTTGCCCGTCATGCCCAGATCGATAGCGACGTCCAGCGCGAGGTCGGACGGCAGCGCGACTTTCTTCTCTTTGGCCGCGAGGCCGATCGCGGTGATCAGGCAGGCCGACCACGCGCCTGCAAACAGCTGCTCAGCCGTCGGATGCGGCTGCGCGGCCTCGAACACATGCTCCCGATGCGAGCCGTTGCCGGTTGCGGACAGCCTGATGTCGAGGCTGCCTTCATGACCGCGTGTGGCGCCAGCGCTGCGGCTTGCCGTCGTATGTGTCTTGCCCGTGAAAAGAACTTTTTCAATGTGGGTCATCGTGAACTCCTTGATCGAAAGTGGTGACCGGAATTTGGTTGTCATGCGATTCAATCGCATGCGACGCATACTGATCGAAACCGCTAACCATGTCAATCGCATACGATTTAATCGCACAAACACTTTCGATAGGGAAATGCCGGAGTGCGCGCGCCGATGACGCCGCGCGCATTCGCTCAATGCGTCTTATTGGAGCCGGTCCGTCAGCCGCCCGACGAATTTCCAGCCGTGCTCCCGGCTCCAGAAGTATGTGAAGCCCGTCGGGCCGTCGATGAACACCGTCATCGGTTTGCGCGTCGCCTCGTCGAGCGCGGGATCGGCGTCCGGCTGCGGAACGCTCACGGCCGCCCTTGCGACGGTCACAGCCTGGTCGGCTTTCCAGCCGTCGTCGGGCACGTAGGTCAGCCGCACTGCGCCGCCTGCCGGAGACTGGATCATCAGCGTCAACGGATTTCGCGCGGATGAAGCAGCCGTGGAGACGGCCGGGCCGACTTCCGCGTTTCCCGCTGCGAAACCCGAAGAACCCGCCAATGTCAGCACTGCGATCAAACTCAAGCGCAGGCCGATTGATGCCCTGCCCGTATCGGAACGTTTCATGTTGCCCTCCATCTGCGCAATCGAACTATGGCTAGCGCGGAACGTCCGGGCATCGAGTGAAGCTGACGACCGACTTCAACGAAGTCTGTAGCTCAATGCAGATTCCAGCGCCATCGACTGATAGACGGGCACCCCGCAGCGATATGAAAGGATGTGGGGTAAACCCGTTCACACGAATCACATGCCGCGAGACGAAGCTCGAATGAGCCGCGTCGATTGCCGTGCAACGTGAAATTCGACGCTGTAAAACAAGGCGATTCACCGCCAACGTCGAACGATGCGACCACGCCTGCCGACTCGCGGCAACTCGATTACCCTGTTACTTACGTTTCCCCTGACATCGGCCAACGATCCACGCGTCGTCCCGTCATTGCGCCGCGCAGCGGCTTGCATCGGCGTGGCCAATTCAGCAGGTGTTTCAGTTTTGATTGCCCGTCAATCGCCGGAGGACAATCCGCGATGAGCAACGAGTCAACGCCGTCAGATGCATCGCCCGCGCGCCGTCCCGCCACGGACGCGAATCCGCTCGAAGCCGACGCCCTGCTCGAAGACCCGAGCGTGCGCGATCATCCGCGGCATCAGCAGATGTTCCCTGTCCTCGCGGAAGCCGAGATCGAGCGGATACGGCGCTTTGGCACGCCGTCGCGCTATGCCACGGGCGCACTGCTCTATCGCGCAGGGAGCCGGTGTCCCGGCGTGTTCGTGCTGCTGTCGGGCAAGGTGCGGATCATCGGCCGCGATGGGCTCGGGCACGAGCGCGTCATTTATACGTACACGCACCGCGGCGAGTTCACGTCGGACGTGACGCAGCTTTCGAACAAGCCTGCCGTCGTGGACGCGCACGTGATCGAAGACGTCGAGGCGATCCTGCTGCGGCCCGACGAACTCAGCGCGATGATGATCAGCGAAGCCGATCTCGGCGAGAAGATCATGCGCGCGCTGATCCTGCGGCGCGTTCTCGTCATCGAGCGCGGACACGGTGTCGTGCTCGTCGGCCCTTCGAGCAGCGGACGGCTGCGCGCGCTGGAAAATTTCCTGCGCCACAATGTATTTCCGAGCATGACGCTCGACGCGGACAAGGACGCCGAAGCGATCGCGCTGCTCGAACGTCTGACGCCGCAACCGGACGACTTCCCGCTCGTCGTCTGTCCGGACGGCACGGTGCTGCGCAACCCGGACGAAGGGCAGCTCGCATCCTGTCTCGGACTGATTCCCGAATTCGATCCGGCGCACGTCTATGACGTCGCGATTGTCGGCGCCGGTCCGGCAGGACTGGCAACCGCCGTGTATGCAGCCTCCGAAGGGTTGTCGGTTGCGGCGCTCGATTGCCGCGCGCCGGGCGGACAGGCGGGCACCAGCTCACGCATCGAAAACTATCTGGGATTTCCAACGGGCATCACGGGCCACGCGCTGGCGGGCCGCGCTTTCGTGCAGGCGCAGAAATTCGGCGCGCACATCGGCATTCCGTGCGAAGTTCGCGCGCTGTATTGCGACAAGCTGCCGCCCGTCGTCGAACTCACCGACGCCAGGCGCATTACCGCGCGCACGGTCGTGATCGCGACGGGCGCGGAGTATCGGCGGCCCGACGTCGACGGGCTGGAGCGTTTCGAAGGCTCAGGCGTGTATTACTGGGCCACGCCCATCGAAGCGCGTCTGTGCCGCAAGGAGCCCGTGCTGCTGATCGGCGGCGGCAATTCGGCGGGACAGGCCGTCGTTTTTCTCGCGTCGCACGCGGAGCACGTGCATATGTTCATACGCGGCACGAGCCTCGAGCACAGCATGTCGCACTATCTGATCGAGCGCATCCTGGCGCTGCCGAACGTGACGCTGCATACGCGCATCGAATTGACCGCGCTGGAAGGCGATGCACGGCTGGAGCGCGTGCATTATCGCGGCGCAGGCGGGATCGAAGGCAGCATGACGACGCACCATCTGTTCGTCTTCATCGGCGCCGATCCGAACACAAGCTGGCTCTCCACCTGCGGCGTAGCGGTCGACGACAAGGGTTTCGTGCTGACAGGCCCCGACATTCCCGGCGCCGGCCTGCAGTCGATGTCGCTGCAGACCAGCGTGCCCGGCGTGTTCGCGATCGGCGATGTGCGCTCGGGTTCGACCAAGCGCGTCGCGTCGGCGGTGGGCGAAGGCGCGGCCGTGGTCGCGCAGATTCATCGCCTTCTGGCGGAAGCGCGGGCGGCGTGCTGACCCGCGCGTTCTATTTCAACAAGCCGAAGACCCCGACGCCGTTCGTCGTACCGACATACACCCGTCCATGCGCGATCATCGGCGCGATGTATTTGTTGCCTGCGCCGAACGTGTCGCGCGAGCCCGACTGATTGCTGTTGTACAGCTCCTGGCCGAGATCCGCCGCGTTGAATGCATGCAGCACGGCTGTCGCGCCGTTCTCCGCCGCCCATACGATCGCGTTCTGCGAGCCGTTTGCCGAGATGCTCGGCGTCGTGCCCGGATAAGGGAATTTGCCCGCGCTCTGCGACGAGGGCGTGGTGGCCAGACGCGCGCCGCTGACGGGAAACGCCTTGAGGTTGTCGCCGACGGCACCGTAGTACACGACGTTGTTGAAAAACGCCGGCGTGGTGAACACGCCGCCGATCAACTGGCTGTCGATCTCCTGCCAGATCGCGTTGTTCGCGCTGTTGAATTTGCCCATGTTGTCGCGATCGACGACATAGATCTTCGAATCCTTGCCCGAACCGAGCGCGAGATGACGCGTCACGCCGCTTCCGTCGACGAGATCGGGCAGCACCATCGCAGCGCCGGAGCCGAGGTCCGCATCGCGCGCGGACTGCGACACGGTGTCGAAGGTCGCGAAATAATCGGCGACGGAGAGATTTCCCGATGTGCCGAGCTTGATGAACGCGTTGCCGAAATTACCATTCGATGGAAATCCTTGCCCGGTCAGCGTGGTGTCGAACGTGCCGTTGGCATCGAGCAGATAGAGCGACGTGCCGTCCGACGCCATGCCGCCGCCGCCCATCCACACCGAGCCGCCCGTGCCGTTCGGCGTCAGGTTCAGCGCGCTCGTCTGCGCGAGCGTGTCGGCGTTATACGCCATCACCCAGCCGCCGTAGACGCCCTGATCGCAGTGCGACGTCCACCCGAGATACACCTTGCCGTTCACCAGCGCCAGCGCCTGCCGCTCGGCGTATTGCTGCGGATCGAACACGGTCACGCCGTTGCTGCTGTTCGCACCGCTGCCCGGATACGTGCCGCTGATGTCGACGGGCCCGCCTAGCAGTTCGGCGCCCGTCGAGAGATCGACGGCATGCAGACGCTGATGGATCGTTCCGTTCGCTTCCTTGCTCATCGCGACCGCGTACATGACGCCATTCGATCCACGGCTTCGATCGATCACGGGCGTCGCCGTAATGCCGATCTCGGGAGAAATCTGCGCGCAGTTGCGTGGATCGCTCGTGGTTTCGCCCGCACCGAGCAGCGAACGCTGCCACAGTTGCGCGTTGCTGTCGGCGTCGAATGCATAGACGCTGGCGTGCTCGGTGACGACATAGACGACGTTGTGCGCCGCACCGTTCACTGAAACGTTGCCGGCGTAAAGCGGCTGTGCGTCGACCTTGCCGTCGACGGAAAGGAAACCCACCTTGCCGAACGAAGCGGCGTTGACGTTGGCCGGCGTGAGCGTGGTTTCCGCAAGGTACTGCCCCGTGCGGCGAGGATCGTTGTGATAGGTCAGCACATCCGCCGACATCGCAGCGGCGCCACCCGAACTGCCCGAGCCCGAACTGCCCGAGCCCGAACCGCCCGAGCCTCCGCTACCGCTCGCGCTGGAACTGCTGGAAGAACCTCCACCGCTGCAGGACACGCAGATCGCCGCCACGAGACACAAGATCGTGATGTGACGGGAGTTGCCCGGAGTGAAATGCAAGCGGTGCGAGCGGTTCATGGACGTCCCCCAGGCGGTCGAGCGACCGCGAAGATTATCGGCCTCGCATTGGCGAAATCGCGCAGCAGCGAAATTCCGGCATCACCAGTGAGCAATTGCCGTACCGCGAAAACAGTCGATTCGTGCAACGGAATCCGCCGCACGGCGCGTTTAATACACACGACCGTTTCGGAGATCCTCGACATGTTTTCAAAACCGGCAAGCCGACTGTCATTCGTCGCGCTGTGGATCGCGCTGGCGGCAACCCACGCTGCGCAGGCCGCCGCGGGCGCAACCGCGTCGCGGCAGAATGCGCCCGTCGCCCATGTCGCCGATCAGCGCCTGTCCGTGCGCGCAGCCGGTGGCGACGGCACGTTGGCACTCTACGCCGATCGCAGCATCGACGCGGCAGCGCCGGACGTGACTCACGTCTTCATTATTGTTCACGGCACGCTACGCAACGCGGACAATTATTTTGACGTTGGCGGACAAATGCTCGCGGCAGCCGGCGCGAGCCCGAAGGAGAACATGATCGTCGCGCCGCAGTTTCCGACGACGCGCGATCTGCGCACGTATGCGATACGCGACGCGACGCTGGCCTGGTCCGAAGCCGGATGGAAAGAAGGGGCGCCTGCGCGCCGGCCCTCGCCCGTCAGTTCGTTCGCGGCACTCGATGCGCTGCTCGAACACTTCGACGACAGGCGGCTTTATCCCGCGTTGTCGACGGTGACGGTGATCGGTCATTCGGCGGGTGCGCAGGTCGTGCAACGCTACGCCGTCGCGGGCCGCGCTGAAGACGCGTTGACGCGCGACGGGATTCGCGTGCGCTATGTCGTCGCGAATCCATCGAGCTATGTGTACTTCGACGATAGACGGCCCCTTGCGCCGGGCGCTTTCACGCCTGTCGACACACAGGCCTGTCCGCGCGCCGTCGAGTGGAAATACGGCATGGCCGATGCGCCCGCCTACGTGGCCACGCAAGACAGCGCCTCGCTGGCGGCACGATATGCAACGCGCAACGTCGTCTATCTGCTTGGAATGGATGATGTCGATCGGCAGACGCACTTCATCGATCGTTCTTGCGCGGCGATGGCACAAGGTCCGTTCCGGCTCGCACGCGGGCTCGCGTACCTTGATTATCTGAAGCAACGCTATCCCGCAGGACTGAATCAACGGGTCGTCGAAGTGCCTGGTGTCGGACACGACGGTCGACGCATGCTCGCATCGGACTGCAGCGTGGCTGCGCTGTTCGATCGCCCGATGCCTTCAGCGTGTCCGACCAGGTGAGTCGACATCATTCGGCCATCGCCATCGCGTCGATCGTGGTCAGGCAATGCAGATCGAGCGCACGCGTGTGCTCCGTCATGTAATCGACGAACACGCGGATGCGTGCGGGCAGATGCTTGCGGCTCAGATAACAGATGTAGTGGCCGCTGTCGTCGGGCGCATACTGCGTGAGACAACTCACGAGCCGCCCTTCGCCCAGAAGATCGCATACCTGATAACCGGGCAGCTGCGCGATGCCTTGTCCATCGAGCACCGACTGCAGAATCAGATCGGGGTCGTTGAACGTGTGCGGTGCCTGCGGATGGCGCCGCAACGGCAGTCCATCCACCTTGAACTCCCACTCCCTCACGCGGCCCGATGCCGTACGGAAGTTGATGCAGCAATGGTCCGCCAGCTCGTCGACATGACGCGGCAAGCCACGCGCCTGAACGTACGATGGCGCAGCGCACACGATCGTCTGCATGGGTATCAGCTGACGCGCGACGATCTCGCTGTCTTCCATGCGTCCGTCGCGAAACGATACGTCGATGCGATCAGCGGTGAAGTCGGGGGGACGATCATTGAGCAGCAACTCCAGCGCGATGTCCGGATACTGCGCGTGAAAGCCGCGCAGCAGCGGCGCCACGATCTTGCGTCCGAAGCCGGGCGTCGAGTAAATGCGCAGCCGTCCTCGTGGCGGACCGTTGCGCAACTCGCGCATCTCTTCGAGCGCCTGGACGATGCGCTCGACGCCCGCCTGGCAGTTCTCGAAGAACAGCTCGCCCTCGCGTGTCAGCGACGTGCTGCGAGTCGTGCGCAGAAAGAGGCGCGTATCGAGCTGCGCCTCCAGCTTCTGCACGTTCCGGCTGACGGACGAGCGCCCGATGCCGAGGCGATCGCCCGCTCTGGCGAAGCTGCCCTCGTTGGCAACGGCAAGAAAGGAAACGACGCCGGCGAAACTCGTTGCGAAGGTGCTTGCAATCGGATCGTCGGCGCCCGTGATCGAGCGGCGCGGTGCGTAGTCTGACATGGAAGCGCAAAGAGTAGAGTCCTTACGTGACTAGACGTTTGAGCGCTTCCATTTGTGACGTGCTGTGACGTGCGTCCGTCGATTTTTTTTGCCGAACCCTGCGAGAACCTTTGCGAGCTTACTTCTCGGGCACGAGAACAGGCGCGCCCTTGTCCTTCAGCAGCAGCACGAGAAACTTCGCCGGCTTCGTCCTGCTCGCGTTGCGCCCGACCGTATGAACATCGTTCGGGCCTTCATAGAAGGACTGGCCCGGCTTCAGCGTGACTTCCTTGCCGCCCTTTACCTGCATCACGATCGAGCCTTCCAGCACGTAGATGAAGCCGTGCGCATTGTGCCGATGCACCGGATCAACGGAGCCGGGCGGATATTCGACGACGATCATCTGCGCTTCCTTGCCGGGGTAGTCGTCGAGCGGCTGGGTCATGACGGGCGTGACGACCGCCTCGGGGGCCGCGGCGCGGGCCTGGGTCACCAGGGCGCTCGTCGCAAGGAGCAGGGTTGCGGCGATACTCTTTGAGCGAAACATGATGCGCTCCTCACAAAAGACTCAGCCCGTACGCAGATGTACCGGCCGAAGTTGAAAATCAGCGGCGCGTCGACTCAGGCGAGGTTTGCCTTGTCGAGGCCGAATGCCTTGTCGGACGAACCGGGCACGGTCCGGAACGCCACGTTCGCACGGTTCCAGCCGTTGATGGCCATCACTTCGAACGTCAGGTCCGACAGTTCCTTCTCGGAGAACTGGCCGCGCACGCGCTCGTAGAGATCGTCGGGCACGCCATGTTCGGGCAGCTTCGTCAGCACCTCGGTCCATGCGAGCGCGGCACGCTCGCGCGGCGAGAACAGCGTCGACTCGCGCCAGATCGCCACATGATGCATGCGCAATTCGCGCTCGCCG
Source organism: Paraburkholderia azotifigens (assembly GCF_007995085.1). Classification (GTDB taxonomy): domain Bacteria; phylum Pseudomonadota; class Gammaproteobacteria; order Burkholderiales; family Burkholderiaceae; genus Paraburkholderia; species Paraburkholderia azotifigens. The sequence goes on along the minus strand of NZ_VOQS01000005.1, from coordinate 2,448,375 downwards.
TGAATGCGCGCTTCCTTCGCATGCATGTCGAGGCAGAAGCCACAGCCGTTGAGCTGCGACGCGCGAATGTTGACGAGATCGCGGATCGATTCTTCGATTGCACAGTCCTTCAGCGTATTGCTGAACTCCATAAACTTCTTGCACAACTCCGGCGATTGCTGAAAGTAGTTGATACGCTGGGTCATGATTTCTCCTGGCGACGATGACAGTGTTATCCGTATAGACGGATGCCGTTCGCGGCGATGAGCCGCACGGAAATCATGGTAGGGTCGCGAGGCGCATGGCGGTAGACATGCAGACGGGCTCACGGTGTTGCCCGGCGGGCACCAATCGCGTGAACGGGCGTATCGGCGATCAGAGCGTGCCGTGCACGGCGGCAATGCGCGTGAGCTTGTCGGGATTGCGCTGAACGTGAATCTTGACGATGCGCTCGCCGTCCGTTTCGAACGTCTGCGCGGATTCGAGCTGGCCTTCGATAAACCGCAGGAACGCCGGCTGGCCGTTGAGCGTCACGAGCTTGACATGTACGCGGCCCGGGTAGCGGCGCAAGGCCGCGTAGAAAAGCTGCGCGATGCGCCGGCCGCCCACCATCGGTTTCGGGAAGCTCGTCACCTTGCCGCCGCCGTCGCCGATCAGGATCGCGTCTTCGGCGAGGAAGGCGTTGATCGCGTGAAAGTCCGCGCGTTCCAGCGCCTGAGCAAAGCTCTGCAACAACTGGCGGTGCGTCTCGCGCGGCACCGCGTAGCGCGGCCGTTCGTCGCGCAACTGCGCCTTCGCGCGGCTCACCAGCTGGCGGCAGGCGGCCTCCGTCTTGCCGATCGCATTGGCCACTTCGTCGTAATCCGCGTCGAACACTTCGCGCAGAAGGAATGCTGCGCGCGCTTCCGGCGTGAGCCGCTCGAGCAGCATCAGGAACGCGACGGAGACATCGTCCGCGCGCTCCGTCATTTCCTCGGGAGTCGCGGGCGACTCCGTCATTTCCGGCTCGGGCAGCCAGATGCCCGTGTAGTGTTCGCGCTGGATTTTGGCGGCCCGCAAGCGGTCGATGGACATCCGCGTCGTCACCGACACGAGCCATGCTTCCGCGTTGTCGATGCTCTCACGCTCGGCGGAATGCCAACGCAGCCAGACGTCCTGGACGATGTCTTCGGCTTCGGCAACCGAACCGAGCATCCGGTATGCGATCTTTTGCAGGCGCGGGCGAAGCTGATTGAATGAGAGAGCGTCGGCGTCCATGAGCTGTCTTCCTCGCCCCGTTCCATCCGGTGGAAAGGGTGAAGGCGTGGCGAAGGTGGGAATAGCTGAAGTGTGCCACGGATGCCGAAACAGGGCCGCGCAGGGGACGCGCAGATGGTATGAAGAGAACGTCGGGAACGGCGGGAACGGCGAGAAGAACCGGCGCTGGCGCATCGCGTGCAAAGCCATGCGCCAGCGCTCACAACATCGGATGCGTCAGAACGTGTGGCGCATGCCCACCGTCACGGCCACTTGCGAATCCGTCGACGAAGGCGACAGCGTATTGATCATCGCGTGCGAGAGCACCGAATCAGCCGGTGCGCCATGCACGTTCTGATACACGCCTTCGAGGTAGAAGTCGGTGCGCTTGCTGACGGCGTAATCCGTCTGCAGCATCGCCGTGTTCCAGCCCGGCGCCGAGCCGTTGTACGCGCCATGCGTGTACGTGTAGGCGCCCGACACGCTCAACGCAGGCGTGAGCGCGTACTTCGCGTTCACCTCGTAGTTGTCGAGACGCAGCGAACCGGCCAGCGTCCCGGCCGACGAATCGTTCGCGCCGAGATAGGTGCCCGTGCCGAACGAGAACACGCCCGACGCGTTGTCGATCTGCGTATGGCTCCACACCAGGCCGACGGTTGCGGGACCGAACGTATAGTTGCCGCCGAGCGACCAGATGCGCTGACGTTCCGCGATGAAATTCGCGCTCGCATCGGACGACGTGATCGCACCCGTGCTGTTGCCCGCGTTATTGAATTGCAGGTAGCCCGCCGCGAGATTGAGCGGACCCATTGCATACGACAGCCCAAAGCCATACGCGCGATTGTTCGCGAAGTCGCCCGCCTTGTTGCTGAAGCCGTACATCGTGGCGAACGTCACGCCGCGATACGTCGGGCTCGTGTACTTGACCGTGTTGTTGACGACGACGGAGTTCGCCGCCAGGTTGTCGTTCTCGAACGGATGAGCGGCCATGCTGCCGCCCCACGTATTGAACTCGGCCGTTAGCGGACCGACGAGGTCGTTCATCACGTCGAACTGGCGGCCAAACGTCAACGTGCCATACGGATCGCTTTGCAGGCCGACCCACGCCTGTGAACCGAAGGCATCGCCGGAGAATGCCTGCGCGCCGTTATTCAGCAGAAAGCCCTGTTCGATCTTGAAGACGGCATGCAGACCGCCGCCGAGATCTTCCGATCCCTTGAGACCGAACACCGTGTTCTGCGTCGAGCTGCTCACCATCTGCCAGTTGCTGTGACCCAGCTGGTTGTTGGTGTAGACGAGACCGGTGTCGAGCAGACCGTAGAGCGTCACGCTGCTTTGCGCATGCGCTGAAACGGTAAAAGCGCCGAGGAGTGCGAGGGCGAGTAAGGATTTCTTCATGTTTGTCTGGCTCCGTGATGATGCTGCCGAGCGTCGATCGGCGTGCCCGCGATTTCGGGCGCGCGATCATAAAAGACCAGGCGATGGTTGGCAACCGGAAATACGCCTTGCTCAAGGCAGCGACTTCATCATAGGCGCGACAAAAACATCGGGCGTCGACGTGCGCGGCGGAAAATAAACGCGCACCGACGCCGCATGCCTGGCGCTTCAGTTACGTGGCGCGCTCGAATGAGGCTGTCTGCGGCGGCCATCTGCGGCACGTTCCAGCAACAGCCGGTCCATCGCCGACAGCAGTTCCGACGGATCGAGCGGCTTGCGCAGAAAGCCGTCGTAATAGACGAATGCAGGCGGACTCGGCTCGCCCGACACGAGGATGAAGACGACTTCCGCGAGGCTCTGTTCGTTGCGCACGTGATAGCACAGCACGCTGCCCGACATCACGGGCATCCGCCAGTCGGCGACGACGATATCCACGTCTCGCTCGCGAAGCAGGTCGAGCGCGGCACGTCCGTCCGCCGCCATGCAGGTGTCGTAGCCATGCGCCTCGCACACGCCTTGCCACGCGTCCAGCGTTTCAACGTCATCGTCTACAAGCAGCACTGTCGGCATATCTGGCCTCGCTCATGACCATTCGATGCACCGCACCCGCGTCCGCTCCGTGACGTTCGGATGCCCCCTCGGAAGTTGCCGTCCAACGAAATCCAAAGACCGACGCCGCGTTCCATGCTGAACCCGAAGCGTCGGCCTTCTCTCAATCACTCTGCGCTGCGCGCGCGTCCCGTTCGTTGCGTCCCGTTCGTTTATACCGGGAACGGATTGCGCTCCGCAAAACCTTCCTGATGCCACTACGGATAGACGGGCCGCACCTTGCTCGCTTCATCGAGTTTCGCGACCTGCTCCGGCGTGAGGTTCCAGCCCACTGCGCCGAGGTTCTGCCGCAATTGCTCTTCGTTGCGCGCGCCGATCAGCACTGTCGAGACGGTCGGCCGCTGCAGCAGCCAGTTCAACGCAATCTGAGGAATCGTCTTGCCGGTTTCTTCCGCGATTGCATCCAGTGCATCGACGACGCGATACAGGTATTCGTCGGGAACGGGCGGCCCCATGTCGGCTGTCTTGTGCAGACGGCTCTGCTCCGGCAGCGGCTGGCCGCGGCGGATCTTCCCTGTCAGGCGGCCCCAGCCCAGCGGACTCCACACGACAGCGCCTACGCCCTGGTCGATGCCGAGCGGCATGAGTTCCCATTCGTAGTCGCGGCCGATCAGCGAGTAGTAAGTCTGGTTGGCGATGTAACGCGGATAACCGTAACGGTCCGCGACATCGAGCGATTTCTGCAGATGCCAACCCGAGAAGTTCGACACGCCCGTATAGCGGATCTTGCCCGCGCGGACGAGATCGTTCAGCGTCGACAGCGTTTCTTCGACGGGCGTTTTCGCATCGAAGCCATGCAGCTGAAAGAGATCGATATAGTCGGTTTGCAGCCGCTTGAGCGCGGCATCGACGGCCTTGATCAAATGGAATCTCGACGAGCCGACGCTATTTGGATCGTTGTCATCGAAACGGAATGTGGCCTTGGTCGAGATGAGAGTTTTGTCGCGGCGGCCTTTGAGCGCTTCACCGAGGACGGATTCCGATGCGCCGCTCGAATAGATGTCGGCGCTGTCGAACATCGTGACGCCGGCATCGAGGCAGATATCGATGAGCTTGCGCGCTTCGGCGACATCCGTCGCGCCCCACGCCTGAAAGAATTCGCCTTTGCCGCCGAATGTTCCCGTGCCGAAACTGAGTACGGGCACCTTGAATCCGGACGCGCCCAGGTGACGATATTCCATGTTGGCCTCATTGATGGATCGGTTGAATGATGCACACCGCGATGCAAGCCGCTTGCCCGCTGCCATGCGAGCGCGACTGCCAGGTCGATAGACTACTCCATTGGCCCGCGCCGTGCTGGCGCTTGCGCCCTCGTCAATGCATTTGAAAGAAGCCGCGCTTGAATATCCAGAATGAATAGCCAAAAGAAAGTGCTAAACGGCATTTCGAAAGCAAGCGGGGCGCGCATACTCATGCGCGCCCCGCTATGACTTCCTGCCTGTTGAGTTAGCCGTTGACGGCCTCGCATCCGCTTTGCACCGTCTTGCCTTTGCGGCGCAGTTCTTCCGTCGTTTCGCCGCCGCCATCGGGCAGCCATCCCGGCGGCTGGATCACGTGATTGATCGCAATCCACACACTCTTCGCCGAGAAGACATCGCGAATCAGCGTGGCCCAGTGCTCGAACTCGACGACGAACGGATTGCGCGAGGTGGTCGGCGTAACGAGACCGTAGCGGCAAGGTTCGTCGGCGCGTTCTTCGATGTAGGTGCCGAACAGGCGGTCGAAGATGATCAGCACGCCGCCGTAGTTCGCATCGAGGTAATCGACATTCGAGGCATGGTGCACACGATGCGCGGACGGCGTGTTGAACACATATTCGAGCCAGCCGAGCTTCGGCACCCACGTCGTGTGCAGCCAGAACTGGTACAGCAGGTTGATGTAGAGCGTGGTCATCACGACTTCAGGGCGCACGCCGAGGAAGACGAGCGGTGCGAAGAACATCGCCGAGCCCGTCAGCTTGCCTGTGACGCCGAGACGGTACGCGGTGGACAGCGTCAACTGGTTAGGCGAATGATGCACGGCGTGTGTGGCCCAGAAGAAGCGTACGCGGTGCGATACGCGGTGATACCAGTAGTAGCAGAACTCCTGTCCGATGAAGAGCGCGAGCACCATCAGCGCGCTGTTGATCTGCACGGTGAACAGCCGATGGTCCCATGCGAGCGAGAAGACGGGCGTCGCGAGCGAGAGCGGCAAGAACGCCATCAGCCGGCGTGCAACGAGATCGAATAGCGAAATCCAGACTTCGTGCCACGCGAATGGCGCCGACGAGCTGCTGTTTTTCCGGCTGAGCACGACTGCTTCGATCAGCGACGCAACGACGACGAAGGCAGTTCCGAAGAGGACGATTTTTCCGAGGTTTTCCATGACGATGCCATAACGGTTTGTGGCGGGAGGTATCGTCTGCGGTGGGTTTGGATCAGTGCATCGCATCCGATGTGTGCACTGTAGTGATGCCGGCCGTTACAGGCTATGCGGAAGTTATTTCACCCTATGTCACGGCACCCAAAGCCTTGCTGATCAAGGCTTTGGGCCGGATCGGCGGCGCTCTGAAAAGTCGCCGCGAAGGGGGAAATATTGCAGCCCCGGCGGTGTTGCGAACGGGCGTGCCAATCGCAGCTGCCCGTGATGTCACGCGGGAATTTCAGCCCGGCATTGTCGCGCGGACGGTGTACTCGCCTTCCGGCACTTCGATGCCGAACCGTTCCAGCGACGTGTAGAAATCGGCGGGCAACGGTTCGACGGGATAGCCGCGTTTCTCCCATGCGTCGAGCCCGCCCTTCAGTGCGCGCGCGTGATGAACGCCCTTGCGATGCAGTTGCCCGATGATGCGCCTGGCGGTCGCTTCGCTCGGACACACGCAATACACGACAATGGGATGCGCGAGCAGCGTGGCGTCGAGTTTCTCGGGCGAGTCGAGATCGAGCGGATAGGCGCCCGCGATCCGATAGGACTCTTTTTCGCGGACGCTGCGCGGCCGTGCATCGAAGATCAGCGGCGGCGCGTCGGAACGCATCATGGTGTCGAGCTGATCGGGGCTGATGCGCATTTTCGCGAGCCAGCGGCGGAATTGCGTGCGCCGCGCCCAGCGATACAGCAGCACGGTGACGCAGATCGCGGCGAACGCGTCGAAGATCGTGCCGCCGTTGTGCCGGACGAGCAGCATCGCCTGCACGATCTGGTCGTGCAGCGCGGCCCCGCCGATCAGATACGCGCCCGTCCACAACGACGCACCGACGGCGTCCCACAGCAGGAAGACGCCGGGCGCGATGGCCGTCGTGCCGAGCAGCGGCGCGGAAATCAGGCCGAGGCCGGGGAGGAATTTGGCGAGCGTGAGAATTGGCGCGCCGTGCCGTTCGAAGACGCCGCGCGCCATGCGCAGCGTCGTATCGAGCGACAGCGAGAAGCGCACAAGCCCGTTGAGGAGCCGTCGCCCGCGCACGCGGCCGACGAAGAACCACAGCGAATCGGCGAGCAGCGTCGCGCAGACGGCCGCGCAGAAGACGGCGGCATACGAGACCTGTCCCATTGCCGCCATGGTGCCGGCGAGCATCAGCATCGGCGCGGCAGGCACGGGAACGCCGAGTTGCGTGACCAGTACGCTGAGGAAGACGGCCCAAGGGCCTAGCGAAGCGGGGATGGCGGTGGGGAAATGCCACACAGCGGGGGGTGTCCTTTGGGTTTCTCCGGTTTTTCCGGTTTTTTTGGCTTTGCGGCTTGCGACGCCTGGGGATTCTAGACGGGTTTTGTGTTATGGGTGTTTCTGGTGGGCAACTGCTTGATTTGCCGCCTTGCGTTGGCATCCGCGAGTTGCCTGCGCGATTTGCCTGCGCGATTTGCCTGCGCGATTTGCCTGCGCGGGGCGAAAGGGTTGTTGCTGCGCCGGCATCCGCGTTTTCGTATCGGTGCTTCATGCGTTGCCCCTGTGCGGGGCGGCACTTACTTTCTTTGCCGCCGCAAAGAAAGTAAGGGAATCTCTGCAAAAGTCCTGGCATTGACGTGAGCTTGAACTATCCTGGGATCAGGAGAATTCATGGAGTGGCGTGATGACACAGCTTGGTCTTGGTCTGGATCTGTCGACGAAGCGCACCCGCAAGCGCGAGTTTCTCGATGAGATGACGCGTGTGGTGCCGTGGCAGAAGCTGATTGCGCTTGTCGAACCGCACTATCCGAAAGGCAAGACTGGCCGCCCGCCTTTTCCGATCCAGACGATGCTTCGCATTCACTTCCTGCAACAATGGTTCAGTCTCTCGGACCCGGCGATGGAGGAGGCGCTGCACGACATACCGCTGTACCGGGAGTTCGCGCTGCTGGGCACGGGTATGACGCGCCTGCCTGACGAGAGCACGATCCTGCGATTCCGGCACCTGCTTGAGGCCCATGAGCTGTCGGCCAGAATGCTGGCGACGGTCAACGAGATCCTGCAGGCGAAGGGCCTGATGCTCAAGGTGGGCTCGGCGGTCGACGCAACGCTGATTTCGGCACCCAGTTCGACGAAGAAGGCTGGCACGCGAGACCCCGAGATGAGCCAGACGCAAAAGGGCGGCAGCTGGTACTTCGGTATGAAGGCGCACATCGGAGTCGATGTGGAGTCGGGGCTGGTGCATACCGTGAAGTGCACGCCGGCGAATGTTCACGACGTCACGGTGGCGCATGAACTGTTGCACGGCGACGAGCAGGTTGCGTTTGCCGATGCGGGCTACGTGGGCATCGAGAAGCGAGGCGAAACGGGGGCGGTCCAGTGGCACGTGGCGATGAGGCCGAGCAAGCGAAGAAAGCTGGACAAAAGCAAGCGGCTCGACAGAATCTACGAGAAAGTCGAGCGGCTCAAGGCGGGCGTGCGGGCGAAGGTTGAGCACCCGTTTCGGGTGCTCAAATGTCAGTTCGGCTATCTGAAGGCGCGGTATCGGGGACTGGCGAAAAACACGGCGCAGATCGAAACGCAGTTCGCGCTGATCAATCTCTGGTTGGCTCGCGGGGTGCTCGGTAAAGCGAAATGAAGGGCGAAGACGCCCCCCAAAGGCGCAGCGTCCACGCGCAAGATGCGACCGGCATCGGTTCAACACAGCGTGAATGAGGACGCGAATTCCACTGCGCGCGTGCCAGTTAGAGATCCCAGGCAGAAAACGGGTTGTTCAGACCTTCCTAAGCAAAGAAAGCGGGCTAACACCGCCAATCCTTGTGTTTGCCTGCGGGCCCCCAACGGGTCCCGCACTTCACGCGGCAACGCACTGTCTTACGCCCGTTGCCAGCGTACTAACTCACGCCTCACCCGCTTCACACTCCCGCGTCACGTTTCTCTTTACCAGAAAGTTCACCGCCGCCCAGGTGGCAAACGGTGTGTAGGCCGTCGCGACGGAAGTGCACCACTCCGGACTGAAAAGCGGGATCGGTGTCGTAGGAGCGCGAACGCGTAAGTTGCGACAAGCTACACACAGTTTGCCACCTGGGCGGCGCCAACCATTCGCTGCCGCTGGCTGCGCTACGGGTCATTGGAGTGGGTGATGCGTTTGTTAGAGGCGTTGGCAACACACATGAAATAGCGTGTTGCCGTCTGGAGTGCGGGACCCGTGGGGGGCCCGCAGGCAACGACTAGAACTGGCGGTGTGAGCGGCTTTCTTTTGCCTACTTTTCTTTGCCGCTGCAAAGAAAAGTAGGTGCTGCCCCGCACAGGGGCGACGCTTGCGAACCAGAGACAAAACGCGGATGCCAGCGCGATAACCCCTTCGCCCCGCGCAGGCAACCCGCGCATGCCAGCAAAAAGCAAAAACCCAAAATTGCGACTGCGTCGCAGACAAAAAAACCAAACACTACAGAAAATTCGCTATTGCAGACTCAACGAATCTGCGCCTACTCTTAAGACCGGCAAGCGGCGTCCACGAACGCCGCACCACCATTCCAAGGCGCTACACATCACATGTCAGCGTACAAGTTCAAGCTCCTGATCGTCGACGACGACGTCGCGACCGTGCGCATCATGAGCGATATGCTTTCTGATTACGGGGAACGGCGCTTTGCCCTTTCGGGAGAAATGGGGTTGCTGCTCGCACGTCAGTCGACACCCGACCTCATCCTGCTCGACGCAAGCATGCCCGGCATGACGGGTTTCGACTTCTGCGAAATCCTCAAAGCCGACAGCGAACTCGCGAAGATTCCCGTCATCTTCGTCACCAGCCACGACGCGCCCGCGCTCGAAATCGACGCGTTCCGCCTCGGCGCATCCGACTACGTCACCAAGCCGCTGAACGCAACCCAGCTGCGCGCGCGCGTCGAAACGCAGTTGCGCAAGCGTCTCAAGATGCTCGATCAGTCGGAAAGCTTTCGCGCCGGCTCGTTCCTGCCGCCGACGCTCGGCGCGCTGCCCGATAACATCCTGATCATCGAAAGCGATCCCGGCCGCCTGAGCCGTCTGCAGGATCTGTTGCACGATCTCGGACGCTGCGTGTCCGCCGCGACGGGCGCACAAGGGCTCGAACGCGCGATGCACAGCCTGCCGACCGTGATTCTCGTCGACGCCGCGCTACCCGACGCGAACGGCATGCAACTGTGCGCGGCGCTGAAGAAGGAGCCGCGCCTCGAAGGCGTGCCCGTGCTGTTGATGATGGAGAGCGCAAACAGCGCAGCCACCGATTACGAACGCGCACTGCTCGAAGGTCTCGCCGACAGCGTGCTGAATCACGCGCATCCCACCGTGCTCAAGGCTCGCGTAAAGAACGCGATCGCATCCGTGCACGCCGATCAGAAACGGATGGGCGCGATGCGCGAATACTGGCTCGCGGTCGAAAAAGCCGCGCGGCGCGTCGAGCGCAAGAACGGCGAAGGCACGTTGCCGGAATGAACGGTGCGGGCGCGTATGCGCCCCGCCGCCCCGTTCACCTCCCGTCAGTCAGAACCCTGCTGCGAGACCGTCGCGACGGCTGTCGCTCGCGGCAACATAACCGCGATCGGGTTCGTTGCGGTCGAGCCTCCAGATGAACTGTCCCGAGCCAAAATCCATATAAGGATCGTCGATCGACTTGATCGTATGGCCGAGACCCTGAAGCTCGCGTGCCGTGCGCGGATCGAGCGTCGATTCGATATCGATCGTGAAGTCGCGGTTGACCTTCCAGCGCGGCGCGTCACACGCGGCCTGCGGCTGCTGGCCGTAGTCGAGCATGCGCACGACCGTCTGCAAATGCCCTTGCGGCTGCATGTCGCCGCCCATCACGCCGAAGCTCATCACCGCTTCCTGCCTGCCGTCCACCTGCTGCGTGAGGAAGGCCGGGATGATCGTGTGGAATGGGCGCTTGCCGCCCGCGACGACGTTCGGCGACTTCGGATCCATCGAAAAACCGCAGCCGCGGTTTTGCAGCGAAATGCCCATCTCGGGCACCACGCAGCCCGAGCCGAAGCCCATGTAGTTGGACTGGATGAAGCTGACCATCATGCCGCGCTCGTCGGCTGCCGACAGGTAGATCGTGCCGCCCGCCTTCGGCATGCCGAAGCCGAATTGCGTCGCGCGCTTCGGGTCGATCAGCTTCGCGCGCGATTTCAGGTACGCATCGTCGAGCATCTGCTCGGGCGTCACTTCCATCGAACGCGGATCGGCGACATAGCGGTAGACATCCGCGAACGCGAGCTTCATCGCTTCGATCTGCAAGTGCTGCGATTCGATCCCGTCGAGCTTCAGCGAAGCCACGTCGAACTGTTCGAGAATGCCGAGCGCGATCAGCGCGGCGATGCCCTGTCCGTTCGGCGGAATCTCATGCACGGTGTAGCCGCGATAATCTTTGCCGATCGGCTCGACCCAGTCGGGCCGATAGTTGCGCAGATCGTCGAGCGTCATCGCGCCGCCGCATTCGCGCGAGAACGCCGCGATCCGCTCGGCGATCTCGCCTTCGTAGTACGCGCGCGGACCTTTTTCCGCGAGCAACCGCAGGGTCTTCGCGTGGCCCGGCATCCGGATCAGCTCGCTGACTTCGGGCGCACGGCCGTGCGGCATGAACGCATCGGCGAAACCCGGCTGGTTCTTCAGCTCAGGCACGGCAGCCGCCCACTTGCGCGCAACGATGCTCGCCACGGCGTGACCCCGTTCGGCGATGTCGATTGCGGGCTCCATCAGGTCCGCGAACGGCAGCGAGCCGAACTTCTTGTGCAGCGCTTCCCAGCCCGCGATCACGCCCGGCACCGTCACCGTGTCCCAGCCGCGCACGGGCTGGCTCGCGACACCGTTGTTCTCGCCGTATTTGCGCTTGAAGTAGTCGACGTTCCATGCGGCGGGCGCGACCCCTGACGCATTCAGTCCGTGCAGTTTCTCGCCGTCCCACACGAGCGCGAATGCATCGCTGCCCAGACCGTTCGACACCGGCTCGACGACGGTGATGGCGGCGGCCGCGGCGATCGCGGCGTCGATTGCATTGCCGCCCTTCCACAGCATGCGCAGCCCGGCCTGCGCGGCGAGCGGCTGCGACGTCGACACGACGTTGCGCGCGAACACGGGCATGCGCAGCGTCGGATAAGGGTTCTGCCAGTTGAAGCTTGTCATGTTGTCACTCTGATGATCGACGATGCCATCGCGGCACGGTCATGGAAAAAATCAGGACTCGCGCGGGTCGAGCGCGTCACGCAGACCGTCGCCGAGCAGGTTGAAGCCGAGCACGGCCAGGAAGATCGCGATGCCGGGAAAGATCGACATCCACGGCGCCTGGCTCACGAAGTCCTTGGCGGTGTTGAGCATCGATCCCCACGACGGCGCGGGCGGCAATTGCCCGAGTCCGAGGAAGGACAGGCTTGCTTCGGCGATGATCGCGCTCGCCACCGTCAGACTGGCCTGCACGATGATGGGGGGCAGCACGTTGGGCAGAATGTAACGCAGAATGATGCGCGCGTGATCGAGGCCGATCGCGCGTGCGCCTTCCACATACTCTTCGGCCTTGACGCTGATCGCCTGCCCGCGCGTCAGGCGGATGAAGCGCGGCATCGCCGAAATGCCGATCGCGGCCATTGCGTTCGTCAGGCTCGGCCCGAGGAATGCGCTCAGCGCGATCGCGAGAATCAGAAACGGGATCGACAGCAACGCATCGGCGATACGCGAAATCACGCCGTCGACGAGCTTGCCGAAATAACCGGCGAGCAAGCCGAGCGGCACGCCCAGCACGACGGCAATGCCGACCGACACGACGCCCGCCAGCAGCGAGGCGCGCGCGCCGTACAGCAGACGGCTCAAGACGTCGCGGCCGAGTTCGTCGGTGCCGAACCAGTGGGCCGCCGACGGCGCCTGGCGCACGGTCATGAAGCTCGCCTGCACGGGGTCGTACTGCGTGAGCCACGGCGCGAACACGGCCATCACCACGACGAGCGCGACGAGGAGCGCGCCGAACACGGCCGCCCGGTTGCGCATGAAGCGCACGAGCCCGCGCCGCTTGCGACGCGGCAAGGCGCCCGCAGACGGCACGGAGCGGGCATCGAGTGGAGTAGCCATCAGCTGCGCCTCAGTCTTGGATTGAGCAGGATGTACAGCACGTCGGCGAACAGATTCACAACGATGAACGCGAGCGCGGTGACGAGCACGACGCCTTGCACGACGGGGTAATCGCGATTGAACACGGCATCGACGACCAGCTTGCCGAAGCCGGGAATCGTGAACACCTGTTCCGTCAGCACGGCGCCCGCGAGCAGTTCGCCGAACAGCAGCGCGAGCACGGTGACGATGGGAATCAGCGCATTACGGAACGCATGCTTGACGACCACGGCGCCGCGCAACAGACCCTTCGCGCGCGCGGTGCGGATGTAGTCCGTGCGCAACACGCCGAGCATCGCACTGCGCGTGTGACGCATCAGCTGCGCGCCGAGCGCCGCGCCCAGCACGAATGCGGGCATCAGCATCGTCTTGATGCTCAGCCAGAAGTCCTCGCCCGGCGACACATAACCCGACGACGGCAACAGATGCCAGCGCACCGACACGATGAAGATCAGCATAATGCCGAGCCAGAAGTTCGGGATCGACATGCCCGACAGCGCGAAGATGTTCGCCGCGTAGTCGAGCGGACCGCCGCGGCTCGCCGCCGAAATCACGCCGGCCGGGATGCCGATGCCGATTGCGAGGATCATCGCCATCACCGCCAGCTGGATCGTGACGGGCAGCTTCTGCGCGATCAGCGAGCGCACGGGCACGTCCGTGCGCAGCGACGCACCGAGATCGCCATGCGCGACATCGCGCACCCACAGTGCGTACTGCGTCGGCACCGGCTGATCGAGGTGATACTTCACGCGCAGCGTCGCGATGACCTGCGCGTCCTGATCTTCGCCTGCCATCGCCAGCACCGGGTCGCCCGGCAGCAGCTTTTGCAGGCCGAAGATCAGCATCGACACCAGGATCAGCGTCGGCACGGCTACCAGCATGCGATTCGCGATGATCCGCAGCATGACGCTCAGCCCTTGATCGACACGCCGCGCAGACGCACGAGGCCGTCGGCTGAAGGCGTGAAACCCTGCACCTTCTTCGACAGCACGAACGGCCAGGGCTGCGCGTAGATATAGACGATGGGATCGTCGTCGGCGAGGATCTTGCCGGCCGCGTCGTAGTCCGTCTTGCGCTCCGCTGCCGTGAGCCTGGTGCGCGCCCCGTCGAGCAGCGAATCGACCTGCTGGTTGCAGTAGTGCGCGTAGTTCAGGTTGCCCGCGCACGTGTTGAACTGATGCAGATTGCCGTCGGGATCGACGCGGCCCGACCAGCCCGTGTACATCGCCTCGAAGTCGCCGCTATGGCCGGCGTTCAGTTCCGTCGCGTAGTCGCTCGGCCGCAGTTTCAGCGTGATGCCGGATTCGCCGAGCATCGCCTGCAGCATCTGCGTGATCTGGCTTGCGACTGTGTTGTTCGGATAGGCGAACTCGATGGTCGGATGCTCGTGGCCCGATGCTTTCAGCAGCGCCTTCGCTTTCGCGACGTCGCGCTTCGTGGTCGGCAGCGACGCGTTGTAATACGGGCTCGACTTCGGAATGCCCTGATTGGCGGGCGTGAAGATGCCCGCGCCGATCACCTGGTCGATGGCATCGCGATCGATCGACAGTTCGAACGCCTGGCGCACGCGCTTGTCCTTCAGCGGACCATTGCCGCGCGGACCGTTGTTGATGTTGAAGGTCACGTAGTAGAAGCCGAGCCCCGTCACCGGCTTGAACTGCAGATTCGCGTCGCTCTTCACCGAGGCAACGTCGGAAGGCGCGAGACGTTCGAGCATGTCGAGCGAGCCCGAACGCAGGTTCGCGAGACGCACGGTGCTGTCGGGAATCGGCTGGAACACGACGCGCTGGATCGGGTACTTGTCCGCGTCCCAGTAGCCCGCGAACTTCTCGAGCACGACGCGATCGTTCTGCACGCGCTGCACGAACCTGTACGGCCCCGAGCAGACGGGATGGGACGCGACGCCGGCGGCGTCGGCGAGCGTCTTCGGCGCGAGCATCATGCCGGCGCGGTCGGACAGCGTGGCGAGCAGCGCGGCGTCCGGCTGCTTCAATACGATCGTCACCGTGTTGTCGTCCACTACGTCGACGTGATCGACGGACGACAGTTCGCTCTTGCGGTTGCTAGTCGGCAGACTGCGGTAGCGGTCGAGGTTCGCTTTCACGGCGGCCGCGTTGAACGGCTCGTCGTTCTGGAACTTCACGCCCTGGCGCAGCTTGAAAGTCATGCTCTTGCCGTCGGCGCTCGTCGTCCATGAGGTGGCGAGCATCGGCACGACTTTCAGATCGGGCGTCACGTCGACGAGCGAGTTGCACAGCGACGCGAACACGATCCGGTCGACGAACTGCACGCTGCGCGCGGGATCGAGCGAACCGATATCGTCCTGCAGGCCAATTCGGATCGTGCTCTGCGCCATCGCGGCAGATGCGCTCAAGGCGAGCGCGGCGGCAATCAACATTCTTCGCATGCGTGGTGTCCTTGTTGCGGTTCGGGTTGCCAATCGGAAGTCGGGTTATCGGTTCGCGTTCGCCATCGTTGCTGCCTGCTTCTCGCGGTAAAGGGCGAGCCGTTCGTTCAGTTTCGCGCTGACGCTCGCGACGAGCGGCGCACCGCTGCCCGCGTTCTGCACGTCTCGCCAGAAATGACAGGCCACCTGCCGCCCGCCCGGCAGCACTTCGGCGAGCGGGCGTTCCTGCGCGCAGCGCGGCTTCGCGTGCGGGCAGCGCGTGTGAAAGCGGCAGCCGGGCGGCGGCGCCGTCGGGCTCGGCAAATCGCCCTGCAACGCAGGCTTCGTGCGGCGCTCGTGTGGACTGCTGGCGGGAATCGCGCGCAGCAGCGCCTGCGTGTACGGATGCAGCGGCGTGTCGAACAGTTCGTCGACCTGCGCGAGTTCGACGATTTCGCCGAGGTACATGACGGCGACGCGGTCGCTCATGTGACGGATGACGGCGAGATCGTGCGCGACCATCACGAGCGTGAGGCCGAGTTCCGCCTTCAGCGATTCGAGCAGATTGATCACCTGCGCCTGCACGGAGACGTCGAGCGCCGACACGGGCTCGTCGCCGACGATCAGCTTCGGCTCGCCCGCCAGCGCCCGCGCGATGCCGATGCGTTGCCGCTGCCCGCCCGAAAACTCATGCGGATAGCGCTCCGCATACGCCGGTTGCAAGCCGACCTTGGTCAGCAGTTGCGCGACGCGCTCGCGCCGCTCCGAAGCATTGCGTGCAAGCCCATGAAACGCCACCGGCTCGCCGATGATCTGCCCGACCGTCATGCCCGGATTGAGCGACGCGAACGGATCCTGAAAGATGATCTGCATCTCGCGGCGCAGACGGCGCAGCTTCGCGCCCTGCCAGTGCGTGATGTCTTCGCCCTGATAGATCACGCGGCCTTGCGTCGCGTCGATCAGGCGCAGCAGCAGACGGCCGAGCGTCGACTTGCCGCAACCCGATTCGCCGACGATCGCGAACGTCTCGCCCGTCTGCACGGCGAACGAGACGTCGTTGACGGCATGCACGGTCGGCGTGCGCGCGAACAGGTGGCGTTCGCCGCCGAAGCGCTTCGTCAGCGCGCTGGCTTCGAGGATGGCCGGTTTCATGTCGTGACCTTCTGCTGCGCGGGCTTCAAGATCTGTTCGACAGGCGCGAGCCAGCAGGCGACGCGATGCTCGCCGGACAGCGTGCGCTCGGGCGGCGCCGAGTCGAAGCAGCGTGGCTCCGCGAACGGACAGCGTGGCGCGAAACGGCAGCCGCGCGGCATCTGTTCCGGCGAAGGCACCGAGCCGCGTATCGTCGCGAGCGCGCCTTCGCGCTTGCCGACGGACGGAATCGCGCCCATCAGGCCGATCGTGTACGGATGCTGCGGATCGTCGAACAGATCGGCGACCGTGCCATATTCGACGATCCTGCCCGCATACATCACGGCGACATGATCCGCGACTTCGGCGACCACGCCGAGATCGTGCGTGATCAGCAGCATCGCCGTGCCCGTTTCCGCCTGCAGCGTGCGCACGAGCGACAGCACTTGCGCCTGAATGGTCACGTCGAGCGCGGTAGTGGGTTCGTCGGCGATCAGGAGACGCGGGCTGTTCGCGAGCGCCATCGCGATCATCACGCGCTGGCGCATACCGCCCGACAGTTGATGCGGAAACGCGTCGAGCCGCGTTTCGGGTGCGGGAATATGGACGAGGCGCAGCATCTTCAACGCTTCGTCACGCGCTTGCGCGCGGTTCACGCCGCGATGCCGCCGGATGCTCTCGCCAATCTGATCGCCGATCGTGTAAGCAGGATTGAGCGAAGTCATCGGCTCCTGGAAGATCATCGACATGCGGTTGCCGCGAATGTCGGCCAGTTCGCGCTCCGACAGCGCGAACAGATCCACGCCTTCGAATTGCGCGGTGCCCGCGACGCGCCGCGCGGGCGGACTCGCAAGCAGTCCCATCAGCGCCAGCGACGTGACGCTCTTGCCGCAACCCGACTCGCCGACCATGCACAAGGTCTCGCCGGCATGGACGGGAAACGAGACGTTGTCGACGACGTTGGGGACATCGGGCGAATTCGAGAACTTCAGCGAGAAGCCTCGTACATCGAGAACCGGCCGGCGTTCAGCACCTGTCATGCCTGGTGACTCCGCATTGTCTTGCTCGTCCTTTCAGATCGTCATCTAACGATCATAATGGCGCGCTTCGTACAAAAAATATTAAACTTTCTTTTCGACGCTTAAGTTTTTCTCATGAGTCGATCATGAGTTCGACTGGAACCTGCCCATGCCGACGCTTCGCATGTTGAAGACCTTCAAGGCCGTTGCCCGCACGGGCTCGTTCTCGGCCGCCGCCGATAAAGTCGCGTTGACGCAGGCCGCCGTCAGCCTGCAGATGCGCGGGCTCGAAGAAGCGCTGGGGCGCCAGCTGTTCGACCGCCGGGGCCGGCAGATCACGCTGACGCAGCACGGTCATACGATCTGGCCGAAGGTCGAGCAAATCCTCGATCTGCTCGCCGAACTGGAAGCGAGGCCGACGGACGCGATGGAGGGGCCGGTGACGATCGGCGCAGTGGTGTCGGTGATCGGTGCGCTGTCGCTGGCTGTCGCGCGGCTCAAGGCGTCGCATCCGCGGCTCGACGTGCGGCTGCTGTCGGCGCGCTCAGACGAACTGGCGAACATGGTCGAAGCGGGCGAAGTCGACGTCGCCGCCGTGGTCGCGCGCGCGGACGAGACGCTGCCCGACACGCTCAAATGGACCACGCTCTATACCGAGCCGATGATGCTCGTCGTGAGCCGCGATGTCGGCGATAACGATCCGCAGCGCATTCTGCGCAGCCAGGGTTTTCTGCGCTTCGACCGGCGCGTGCGCACCGGGCAGGTGGTCGAGCAGGCGTTGCAGAAGGCGGGCCTGATGGTGAACGAGTATCTCGAACTCAATTCGATCGAGACGATCGTCGCGTTGGTGCGCGAGAAGGTCGGCGTCGCGGTGCTGCCGCTGCTGATACGCGGCAACTGGCTGAACGATCCGTTGCTGCGCGTGATTCCGATATCGAGTCCGCCGACGCTGCGTACGGTCGGCATGGTGCAGCGCGCGTCGGATGACCGGAAGGCGCTGATGCGCGAGATCGTGGAGACGTTGCAGGCGAGGCCAAGGGATAGGGGGTGAGGCGCCAGAAAGAACCGCGAACGATCACCCCTCCATCATCCGCATCGCCGAAGCCACCCGCCCCCGCCCCGCATGCTTCGCCTCATAAAGCTGCTGGTCGGCGGCTTCAACGAGTTCGGCGGATCGCGCGTCCGTGGTCGGCATCAGCGTCGCCACGCCCGCCGAGATCGTCACGGTATCCGCGCAGCCCGAATCGACATGTTCGAGCTTGAGCGCGCGCACGCCTTCCTCCATCTTCAATGCGATCCGCGTCGCCGATTCGAGCGGCGTGTTCGGCAGCAGGCACGCGAATTCTTCGCCGCCATATCGCCCAACCGTGTCGTAAGGACGGCGCAGCGTTTCTGTCAGGCGTTTCGCGACGGTCTGCAAGCAGCGGTCGCCCGCCTGATGCCCGTAACGGTCGTTGTAGCGCTTGAAGTAATCGACGTCGACCATCACCAGCGACAGCGGCGCCGATTCGCGCAGGCAATGCCGCCAGCTCGCATCGAGATCTTCCTCGAACTTGCGCCGGTTGCCGACGCCCGTCAGCCCGTCGACGAGCGCAATCGAGCGCAGCACGTCGCCCTGCATTTTCAGCGAAAGATGCGCGCGCACCCGCGCCCGCACGATGGCCGGCTTGATCGGCTTCGTGATGAAATCGACCGCGCCGAGCGACAGCCCGTACTCTTCGTCGGCTTCATCCGCCTGCGCAGTGACGAAAATGACGGGAATCGTATGCGTCAGCGGATCGGCCTTCAGGCGGCGGCAGACTTCATGGCCATCCATGCCGTCCATCACGACGTCGAGCAGGATCAGATCGGGCAGCACCTTGCGGCACAGCTCGATGGTCTGCGCGCCGCTGGTCGCCATGAACACGTCGCAATCGTCCTTGAAGAGCGCGTGCAGCGCCCGGACGTTGACGGGCTGATCGTCCGCGATCAGCAGCTTCGGACGCAGCGTGAACGTGTGGGCCAAGTCGCCGGGGATGTGTTCTAGCATGTCAATTGATCCAGCATCTCGCGTGTACTGGCAGCCGCCGTGACGAAGTCCAGCGCTTCGATCTCGGCGAGCAGCCGGTCGAAACGCGGCTGCAATTCCGACGGCACGTGCGGCGCGAGCGTTTCGGCAAGATCGAGCGCCTCCAGATTGGATGCCTCCAGACGTTCGAGCAGGCGGCCCAGCCGCGCCCGATACTCTTGCGTCTCCAACTGTTCAGCGACGTCCGCGGCGTGCCCGTTATGCCTGTCGCCGAACACGACGCGCAACTGCGTGACACTGTCGATCAGCAGACGTTCGAGCCGGTCCACTTCGCCAGGCGTCACGGCCGCATCGTTCTCATCCCGTTCGTGCACGCGATGTTCGAGCGCCGCCGCGAAATCCGCGAGCGTCTTCGCGCCCATTGTTCCCGCACTGCCCTTGATCGCGTGCAGCAAAGCCGCGCTGCGTCCCTCGCCGTTCTGCTCCGCTTCTTCACGCAAGTCGTCCAGGTGCCGCTCCATCTCGCCAACGAACACGCCGAGCGCCTTGCGAATCAGATCCTCGCTGCCGCCAAAACGCCCGACGATCGATTCCTTGCGTTCGAGCAACTCGCTCGCCGGCGCATCATCGGGGGCGCGCGCGTCGGTGGCGACGGGCAGCGCAATCGCGCGCGTCTGCGCGAGCAGCACGTCGACCAGATGCTTCACGTCGATCGGCTTGCCGACATGATCGTTCATGCCCGCCGCGAGACACGCATCGCGGTCCGCGCGTGTCGCGTTCGCCGTCATCGCGACGATCGGCAGCGCCGCGAAGCGGCCGTGCGCGCGAATCAGCCGCGTCGCTTCGAGCCCGTCGACGTCGGGCATCTGCATGTCCATCAGCACCGCGTCGAACACGCGCGTGCCCGTCAGCACCTTCTCGACGCCCTCGAGGCCGCTTTCGGCCAGCACCACATGCGCGCCTTCGCGGCTCAACAGGCCTTCGGCCACTTCGCGATTGAGCGGATTGTCTTCGACCACGAGCAGCGTGAGTCCGGCAAGACGCCCTTCGCCCACGGGCGCGCGCGATGGCCGTCGCGGGTGCGCGGCCTTCGGCCCCGTCAGCACGCGCTGCACGGTCTGCGCAAGCTGGCGCGGCGTGACGGGCTTCGTGACGAAGGCATCGAACGGCATGTCGTCGGATTCCTGCGCAGCCGCCAGCACTTCCTGACCATATGCCGTGATCATCACGATGGCGGGCGCGCTGCGGCCCGCACGCGCTTCGTCGATGCGCCGCGCCGCCGACAGCCCGTCGAGGTCGGGCATGCGCCAGTCGAGCAGGATCACATCGTAGCCTTCCTGCTCGCGCTCGGCGGCCGCTGCGAGCTTCACAGCCGAAATGCCGCCCGGCACCACGTCCGCTTCCCAGCCTAGCGCGCGCGCCGTGCGCGACAGCACTTCGCGCGCAATGCCGTTGTCGTCGGCGACGAGCACCCGCAAGCGGCGATCGAGCGGCAGACGCAGATCGAGATCGTCCGCGTGCACATCGGCGCTGACGCCGAGATTGATGTCGAACCAGAAGCGGCTGCCCTTGCCGAACTCGCTCGCCACTTCGAGCTTGCCGCCCATCAGTTCGACGAGCCGCCGGCTGATCGCGAGACCGAGACCCGTGCCGCCGAAGCGGCGCGTCGTTGACACTTCAGCCTGGCTGAAGCCTTCGAAAATCTGGCCGAGCTGCGCCTCGCTGATGCCGATGCCGCTGTCCGTCACCGCGATGCGCACGCGCACGCCCGTATCGAGCCGCGACAGCAGCGTGAAGCTGACGACCACCTGGCCTTTGATCGTGAACTTGAGCGCATTGCCCGCGAGATTCACGAGCACCTGCTGCAGCCGCAAGCTGTCGCCGATCACGACGGGCGGCAGGTCGGGGCTGATATCGAACAGCACTTCGACCTCTTTGTCGTACTGGTTGCCCGACAGCACGACGCCGAGATCCTGCATCAACGGCTCGATTTCGAACGCATGCGTGTCGAGCTGCAGCTTGCCCGCCTCGATCTTCGAATAGTCGAGCACGTCGTTCAGCAAGCCGAGCAACGACTTCGCCGCTGTTTCCGCCTTGACGACATAGCCGCTTTGGCGCTCGTTGAGCCCCGTCGATTGCACGAGATCGAGCATGCCGAGCACCGCATTCAACGGCGTGCGGATTTCATGGCTCATGTTGGCAAGGAACGCCGATTTCGCCGCGTTTGCGGCGTCGGCCTGCTGCTTGGCGTCGCGCAGACGAAGCTCGATATTGCGCTGCTCGGTGACGTCGTGCGTGACACCCGTCATGCCGACCGGGTTGCCCGATGCGTCGCGCTGAACAGTGAAAGTAGTCTGGATATGACGGATTTCGCCGTCGGGCAGGCTGATCCGGTAGAGCGGCAATTGGATGTGCTTCGACGTCACTTCGCCGGCAAACGCGGCTTCAAGCCGTTCGACGGCTGCCGGGCGGTCTTCCTCGTGCACGCGCGACAGCCAGTGCTCGAAATGCAAGCCCTCGGCGGGCGTCGCGCTCATGCCGAAAATCTCGAACATGCGCGCGTTCCAGCGCAGCGCGTCGTTCGTAAATTCCCACGACCAGATGCCGAGTTCCGCGATATCCGCCGCGAGCAGCAACTGGTCGCGCGCCTCCGACAACTCGGCGCGCTCGCGGATCTGCACGGACATGTCGGTGATCACGCACACGAAGCGGCGCTCGCCGCCCATCACCATCGCCCCCGTCGACACATGCACGGGGAACACGCTGCCGTCCTTGCGCAAGCCCGCCAGTTCGCATTCGCTGACGATGTCGTGCGAATCCGACGCGCCGCGCCCGGCGAACTGCGACGCGTAGCGGTCGAACAATTCGTGGACCGTGCCCGACACGAGCACGCGCACGTCCTTGCCGGCGATCTCATCTTCGGCGTAACCGAACGCCTTTTCGCCCGCCGGATTGAGCGACAGGATCACGCCCGAACGGTCGAGCGTGATGATGGGATTGACAGCCGTGTCGAGAATCGCGCGGCGCGTTTCGAGACTCGCGGCCAGCTTGCGCTCGACCCGCGTGCGCAAGTTGGCGTTGCGCACCAGCCGCCAGCCGAACACCGCGAGCATCAGCACCAGCACCGTCGTGCCCGCCGCGTGCCACAGCGTGTCCGACCACCACCGCGCGAGAATTTCGTCCTGCGCGAGCGCGGCCACCACGAACAGCGGATAGTGGCTCAGGGTGCGCTCGCTGTTCAGGCGCGTGACGCCGTCCTGCGCGGACTTCGAGACGAAGCTGGCCGTCTCGCGCGACTGCTGATGCACCCGGAACAGCATCGTATCGGCGACGTTCTTGCCGACGAAGCGCGTTTCGAACGGACGCCGCACCACCATCACACCGTTGTCGGCGACGAGCGCAACGGCGCCGTATCGGCCGATGTCGAGGCTGTCGTAGAAGCGCGTGAAGAAATCGATGCCGACGGTCGCGAGCACGACGCCGGCGAACTGTCCGTCCGGCCCGTCGACGCGCCGCGAGACGGGAACGATCCATTTGCCCGTCGAGCGGCTTTGCACGGGCATGCCGATATGCACGCCACGATCGGCATGCGTGCGGTGATAAACGAAATACTCGCGATCGGCGTTGTTGAAGTTCTTGACGAGCGCCGGCTGCGAATTCGCGAGCCAGTTGCCGTCGCGATCGTACAGATAGAGGCCGTCCAGTTGCGGCAATTCCGCGGCGCGCTGGATGAACAGCCGATGCAGCCGTTCGAGCGCGGCGGGGCTTACGCCGTCATGTTCGACGCGCTCGACCACGTCGACGAGCGTGGTGTCGGCCTGCCGGATAGTGTCGTCGGCGTGCTGCGCCATCGCGCGTGCAAGGTTTGCCGTCGCGACGGACATTTCTTCCATCTGGTCGCGACGCGAGGTCGCGCTGCGCCATACGTCGCTGCCGATCAGCAGCGCGCACACGATGACGATGAACAGCGTCACCCGGATGGGAAGAGATACGCGTCTGAAAATCCGACTGGCCAAGCGAAGTCTCCGACATGCTTACCGCATCAGTGGAAGGTGGCCTGTGTGTCATTTTTGCCGCCTGTTGTTGCGTGGCAATCGCTGAATAGCACGTGCAGCGACCACGGCGCATGCAAGGACAGTGCCTTAGGCCGAGACTACCTTGACTTTCCGGTTAACGACAATGGCCGGTCGTTCTTTAAAGCGGTTCGCGATCAGGTGGCCGAAATGCCGTTTCATGCACTTTGATCCGCTTGCCAATGCAGCGCTGGGGACGCGCGGCCAGCCTTTTCCACGATGCGTGCTTCACTCAGTCACGACACCTTGACGCATCAGTTTCACGAACTTGTCCGTTATTGCCGGCAAGGTTCTGCCGCGCTTCTTGACGATCGCAATCGACCTGACAAACGCGGGATCGTCGATCGCTTTCACGACGAGCCCGGACTCGGCGCGCACCTCGCGCGCGGTCTCAGGCAGGATGGTCACGCCAAGTCCGGCGCGCACCATGGCGACGGCCGTCATCATATAGGTGGGTTCGCACGCGACATCGAAAGGCTCGCGTAGCCCGCTGAGCGCCGCATCGACGACGGCCCGCACGCTCGTGCCCGGCGCCGTGAGCACGAGCGGCGTGCGCGCCAGATCGCTCGAACCGATGCGGCGCTTCTTCGCCAGAGGATGGCCGCGCGGACACACGGCTACGAGCCGGTCCACACCCGTATGCAGCACCTCGAGCAGCGGATCGGCCACCTCGCCGCCCGTCAGGCCGATATCGGCTTCCTCGTTGCGCACGAGCGAATTCACGGTGCTCGCCACGACATCGCGAATCTGAAAGACGGCGCGCGGCACCTCGCGCTTCATATCGATGATGAGTTCCGGCAGCACGCTGGCCGCGAACGTCGGCAAACAGGCGATGCGGATCGCGCCGCTTTCCCCTTCGCCCAATGCGCGCGCGTCGCGCAGCACGTTCTCCATGTCCTGCAGCGATTTGCGCAGGAGCGGCAGCAGCTCGCGGCCGGTCGGCGTCAGCGCGACATTGCGGCTATTGCGGTCGAACAGGCGCGCGCCGACCACGTCCTCCAGCCTGCGTATCTGCACCGTGAGCGCCGGTTGCGACAGATGCAGACGCTCCGCCGCGCGCGTGAAGCTGCCCGCCTCCGCCACGGCGACCAGCGCCCGGATATCGCGAAGATTCAGATCCATTACGATTCGTGATTTCTGCGATCAAATCATTTCAATTGTGTAATTGCCGCGTCGAACTTACGCTGAAACCCATCAAAAGACAAGATTCGGAGACACTTCCATGCTGCCTTTGCTGGGGCTCGCCACCATCGTCGTCCTGCTCGGGGCGATTCTTTCGAAACGCATGTCGCCGCTCGTCGCGCTCATCATCGTGCCGATCGCGGCTTCGCTGATCGGCGGCTTCGGCTTGCAGACCAGCAAGTTCGTCATCGACGGCCTCAAGAGCCTCGCGCCTGTCGTCGGCATGTTCGTGTTCGCGATTCTCTACTTCGGCACGATCACGGACGCAGGCACGCTCGATCCCATCATCGACCGCATCCTGCGCGCGGTCGGCACGAAACCGACGCGTATCGTGATGGGCACGACGCTGCTCGCACTGCTCATTCATCTCGACGGCTCCGGCGCGGTGTGCTTTCTCGTAACGATCCCCGCGATGCTGCCGCTTTACGAGCGCCTCGATATGGACAAGCGGGTGCTGGCCGCGGCCGTGTCGATGGCGGCAGGCATCAACTTTCTGCCCTGGACGGGACCGATGATCCGCGCATCGGCATCGCTTCATCTGCCGATTTCATCGCTATTCAATCCGCTCATCCCCGTGCAGGCTGTCGGACTCGTATTCGTGTTCGGCATGGCGTACTGGCTCGGCCGCCGCGAAGAGAAGCGTCTCGGTTATTCGAGCGCGAGCGGCTCCATGCCCGTGCCCGAGCGCACGCTCACGCGGGAGGAAGAAGCGCTGCGCCGCCCGAAGAACTTCTGGTTCAACATCATCCTGACGATCGTCGTGCTCGGCACGATGGTCGCGATGGGCGAGAAGATTCCGCCCGCGATCATGTTCATGGTTGGGCTGTGCATCGCGTTGATGGTGAACTATCCGAACGTCGACATGCAGCGCAAGCGCATCGACGCGCATGCGCGCGCCGCGCTGATGATGGCGGGCATTCTGCTCGCGGCAGGCGTCTTCACCGGGATCATGCAGGGCAGCGGCATGCTGAAGGCGATGGCGCAGGCAGCCGTCGGCTTCGTGCCGCCGTCGATGGCCAGCCACATTCCCGTAGCGCTCGGTATCGCGTCGATGCCGCTCTCGATGCTCTTCGATCCCGATTCGTTCTATTTCGGCGTGCTGCCCGTGATCGCGGAAGTGGCGTCGCAACTGGGCGTGCCGTCCGTGCACGTCGGACAGGCCGCGCTGCTCGGCCAGATGACCACCGGCTTCCCCGTGAGCCCGCTCACGCCCGCGACGTTTCTCGTTGTCGGCCTGTGCGGCATCGATCTCGCGGATCATCAGAAGTTCACGTTTCCCCTGCTGTTCGGCGCGTCGATCGTGATGACGATCGCGTGCGTCGCGCTCGGCATATTTCCGCTGTGAAGGAATCAGCATCATGAATGTCAAACCGAAGCGCATCCGCATCGGCGCGGGCGCGGGTTACTCGGGCGATCGCATCGAGCCGGCCGTCGAACTCGCGGAGCACGGCGCGCTCGACTACCTCGTGTTCGAATGCCTCGCCGAGCGCACCATCGCGATTGCGCAGCAGACGCGCCGCCGCGATCCGTCGCTCGGCTACGATCCGCTGCTCGAAGCGCGCATGCGCGCGGTGCTGCCCGTCGCTGCCGGAAACGGCGTGCGGATCATCTCGAACATGGGCGCCGCCAATCCCGGTGCGGCGGCGCGCAAGACGGCGCAAATCGCACGCGAGCTCGGCTTGCATGGCCTGAAGATCGCGGCCGTCACCGGCGACGACGTGCTCGATGTCGTGCTGCAATCGCATCTGCGTTTCGAGGAGTCCGGCGATGAGGTGAGCGCATATGCCGACCGCATCGTGTCGGCCAACGCGTATCTGGGCGCGGAGCCGATCGTTGCGGCTCTCGCGGCGGGCGCCGACGTCGTGCTGACGGGGCGCGTCGCCGATCCGTCGCTGTTCGCGGCGCCGCTCATCCATGAATTCGGCTGGCCGATGGACGACTGGAACACGCTCGGGCAGGCGACCGTCGTCGGTCATCTGCTCGAATGTGCGGGACAGGTGACAGGCGGCTACTTCGCCGATCCCGGCTGCAAGAACGTCCCGGATCTCGCGCGGCTGGGCTTTCCGATCGGCGAAGTCGATGCGCAAGGCAACGTCGTGATCGGCAAAGTGCCGCACTCGGGCGGGTGCGTAACGGAAGCGACATGCAAGGAACAACTGCTCTATGAGATTCACGATCCGGCGCGCTATTACCAGCCGGATGTCGTCGCGGATTTCACGCAGGTACACGTTGCTCAGGAAGCGCAAGACCGCGTGCGCGTGACGGGCGGGCGCGGCCACGCACGCACCGGTACGCTGAAGGTTTCCGTTGCCTATGTCGATGGCTTTATCGGCGAAGGGCAGATCTCTTATGGCGGGCCGGGCGCCGTCGCGCGAGCGCGGCTCGCGCTCGATATCGTGCGCGAGCGCCTGGCGATCACGGGTGTCGATACCAGCGAGCTGCGCTTCGATCTGATCGGCGTGAATAGCCTGTATGGCGATGACCTCGCATCGACTCACGGCGATCCGTACGAAGTGCGCGTGCGGGTGGCGGGCCGCACATCGAACGCCGGGGAAGCGGCGCGGATTGGCAACGAAGTCGAAACGCTCTACACCAACGGACCGGCAGGCGGCGGCGGCGTTACGAAATCAGTTCGCGAAGTGCTCGCCGTGCAGTCCGTGCTGTTGCCGCGCGAGCATGTGAATCCCGTCTTTGAAATCGTGGAGGCAAACGATGAAATTGCGTGAACTCGCGCACGGCCGCACGGGCGACAAAGGCAACACGCTCAATGTCTCCGTGATCTGCTTCGACTCGAAGCACTACGCGCATCTGCGCAACGTGCTGACGCCCGAGCGCGTCAAGGCACATCTCGCCGAGGTGGTGAAAGGCGATGTCGTGCGTTATGAACTGCCGCTCCTGGGTGCGTTCAATTTCGTGCTTGGGCATGCGCTCGGCGGAGGCGTCACGCGCTCGCTGGCGCTCGATGCACATGGCAAGTCGATGAGCACGGCGTTGCTCGATATCGACGTTGAGGAACCTTGCGAGAAATGAGGAGACGCGTTCGATGCAGCAAAGCGCATCAGCCCGACCTCGTGATACGCACGGCCGCCGCTCGCGAAGAAGTTTTCCACGACCCACAGCAGCCGCCCGACCGTCACTGCGATGCCAAGCTCCTCGCGCATCTCGCGCGCGACGGCTGTGACCGCGTCTTCCCCTGCCTCGACGCGGCCACCCGGCAGCGACCAGTATTCGTCGCCATCCAGTCTGTGCAGCAGCACTTGGTCGCCTGACAGAATCACCGCGACGGCACGCAGGTTGAAACGATGACCGTCCGTGTCGAATGAAATCATCGGTGAGCGTGCAGGCAAGCGCGTTCAATACATGCAATCGCTCACGGCAACTGTGCCACCGCTTCACGTGCCGCCAGCGCACGCCAATCGCCAAACGTCGAGCCCAATGGACGCACGCGCATATGCGCAGCGAGCCGCTGCCAGGGCAAGTCGGCGGGATCGGCGGCCATCGGGCCCGGCGCCTTCGCAACAAGAATGGCATGCGCAGCCGGCTGGAAGTCCGCGCGGAAATGCACCGAACTCTTCACGACCAGCATCTTCATCGCCTCCGGCTCGATACCCGCGACGCGGAAGAAGTTGCGCTCGAAGATCTGCATCTTGATGGTGCTGACGACGATCCGCACGCCGCCGATGCGCAGACACGCAACCGGTCCGAGATCGCCCTGCATGCCGTGCATCATCGGGCCGTCGAAGCGAAAGCGGCCGTCCGACAGATGCTCGACTTCGAACACGCCGTTCAGCGGCTCGTCGCCTGGCACGCCCGAGCGTCCCGCCAGCGCGAGTTCGACTCGCGCGCCGACGCCCGCACGATGCGCCGCCGCTGCCGCCTCGGCGTCCCATATCACACCGACAGCGGCATCTTCGATGTGATGACGCAGCAGCGCGCGCACCATGCCCATCGTGTTCGAATCGCCGCCCACGCCTGGGTTGTCCTGCGTGTCGGCGATGATCACCGGCTTGTCCGCGTGCTGCGCAAGGCGCGACGCTTCGGAGACGGCTTCATCCGGCGAGAGGAAATGCACTTCCCATCTGGGTTCGTCGGCGAGCATGCGCTCGTACAGCCTATCGATCGCGCGAGCGAGCGCGTCTTCGTCGTGGCCATAGCCCCACAGCACCGGCCCGCACTCGGGAAAATCGGCGGCGGGAAAACCCGGCGCAAACGAAAGCGAAGCGACCGGCCCCTGTTCAAGTTCGGCCAGCATGTCGTACACGCCGCGCGCGGGTTCGACGAGCGTGCACATGCCGTTCACCGGAATCAGAAACGGAATGCGCCGCGACACGCGCTTCAGCGGCCGCCTGTCGCGCATCAACGTATCGAGTAGCACAGCGGCGCGCTCGCCCGTTTCGGCCATATCGACATGCGGATAGGTCCGGTACGCAACGATTGCATCGGCGAGTTCCAGCATCCTGTCCGTCACGTTCGCGTGCAGATCGAGCGATACGACCATCGGCATAGCGTTGCCGACGATACCGCGCACGCGCGCCAGCAATTCGCCCTCGCCGTCGTCGACATGCTCGGCGACCATCGCGCCGTGCAGATCCAGATAGATCGCATCGAACCCGCCTGCGCGCGCCGCATCGACAATCTCGCCCGCGATGCGCTCGTACGCGTCTTGCATCACGTGCGCGGACGCGCTCGCGCCCGCCCAGATCACGGGAATCAGTTCGTGACCCGCTCGCTGTGCCGCCTGGATGAAGCCGCCGATCGGCACGTTCACGTCGCGTAGCGCGAGCACGTCGGCGCCGCGCGACAAAGGCGGAAAGCCTTCACCCTGAATGAAGCTCTGGTACGACGCCCTCGTCGGCGCAAAGGTGTTGGTCTCGTGCTGGAAACCGGCGATCAGGATTTTCATGATGCGTGTCCTCGTGCTCGATGCGTTCGATGCGTTCGATGCGCGTGATTCGGATGACGTCAGTTCGATTCAGGGCTCAGCGTCAGTTCCGCTGCGTCGCGAGCGGGCTTTCTGCTCTGACGACTGGCGAGAATCAGCAGGCCCGCGATCACCGGCATGCACGCCATCACGAACAGCGCGAGATGCGAATTGCCCGTCGCCGTGCGCGCCCAGCCGATCGCCGCCGGACCCCAGAAGCCGCCCGACAGCCCGATCGTGTTGATGAGCGCAATTCCGCCCGCTGCCGCCGGGCCTTTGATGTATTCGCCCGGCATCGCCCAGAACACCGTGTAGGCCATCCACATCATCGCGGTCGCGGCTGTCAGCAGCGCGAGCGTCGCGATCAGATTGCCCTGCGTGAAAATCGATGCGATCAGCAGAAGCGCACCCGTCAGCGCAGGCACCGCGCAGTGCAAACGCCGCTCGCCCGTGCGGTCCGAACTGCGTCCCGCGACATACATCGCGATTCCCGCCGCGACGTACGGAATCGCTGCGTACCAGCCAAGACGCAGCGTGTCGCTGACGCCCTGCTCCTTGATGAGCGTCGGCAGCCAGAAGCTGATCGCGTAGATCGGAAAGATGATCGAGAAGTACGCGAAGGCGAGCACGTAGATGCGCGGATCGCGCACCACGGCCTTGAACGAATGGTTGTGCGCGTGCGCCACGCCCGTTTCGCTTTCGAGCAACTGCTTTTCGCCGGCGTTCAGCCAGCGCGCGTCGGCGGGACGGTTCGACAGCACGAACAGCGTCAGCACGCCGAGCGCGATGCACGGCAAGCCTTCGATCAGAAACATCCATTGCCAGCCCGCGAGACCATAGACGCCCGAAAACGCGGAAATCAGCCACGCCGACAGCGGCCCGCCAACAATGCCGCCGAGCGGCCCGGCCAGAAACACGATCGCGATGGCGCGCGCCATACGCGTCGGTCCGTACCAGCACGAGAGGTAATAGATCATCCCCGGCGCGAAGCCCGCTTCGAAGATGCCGAGCAGGAAGCGCATGCCGTAGAACATCGGCACGTTGTGCACGAACAGCATGGCCGCCGACGTCAGACCCCACAGCACGAGAATGCGGCTGAATGTCTTGCGCGCGCCGATTTTCGGCAGCAGCAGATTGCTGGGCAACTCGAACAGCACATAGCCGAGAAAGAAAATGCCCGCGCCGACGCCATATGCCGCATCGGAAAAGCCGAGATCGCTCTGCATCTGCAGCTTCGCGAAGCCGACGTTCACGCGGTCCAGATACGCGAACATGTAGCAGGCGAGCAGAAACGGCAGCAACCGCCAGTTGAGCCGGTTGTAGAGGGCCCGAACGGCGTCGCTCTCCGTCAAGGTCTGTATCGCTGTCATGTTCGTCTCCGGTATGTGGGTTTTGGACCCTTGCTTGCGTTCCGCCATGTTGTCGGGGTAAAAATGCGCGAGCAAGAGCAACTAAGTCCACGCTTCGTTGCCCGCCGGGCAACGCAACGCACATCGCCGGGAGACGTCCGTCATGCGGGAAATCAATCAGCAGAGGCTGCGCTACTTTCATGAGGTGCTGACGCACGGCACCATTCGCGGCGCGGCGGACAGCCTGAACACGTCGCCATCCGTGATTACGCGGCAGATCCGGCTGCTGGAAGAGGAACTGGATACGACGCTGTTCGAGCGCGAAGCGCGCGGCGTCAAGCCGACGGAAGCCGCCGCGCATCTGCTCGAATTCTGGCGGGGCTACCGCGCGCAGCAGGAGAAACTCGAAGACCAGCTTCATCTGCTGAAGGGACTTCAGCAGGGCCAGGTGCAACTGGCCGTCAGCGAAGGCTATGTCGATCCGCTAATCGAGGAAGTGATCGCGCCGTTCTGCGCGAAGTATCCGATGCTCGATGTCGGCATCGACATTCTCGCCGTCGACGATCTGCTGAATCAGGTCGCGGAAAGCCGTGCGCATATCGGGCTTGCGTACAACCCGCCGCCGCATCCGCGCATCGAATACCGCGCGAGTTCGGCGCAGCCCGTCGTGCTGCTGGTGAGGCGCGATCATCCGCTCGCGCAGCGCGGCGGCGCGGCGAGCGTGCAGGATCTGCTCGAATGGCCGCTCGCGCTGATGCCCGCTACGTTCGGCATCGGCCACGCCGCGAAGATGCTGGAATTCGCCGAGAACATCGAAATTCGCGCGACGCTCACCAGCAACTCGCTGACTGCCCTCAAGCGCTTCGTCGCGCATGGCGACGGCGTGACGCTGATCGGCGAGTTCGCGGCCTATCGCGAACTGGACGCGGAAGAACTTGCCATCGTGCCGATCGATCACCCGCTGTTTCAGGGCGCAAAGGCGCGCCTGCTGGTCAAGTCGGGACGGCCGCTCGCGGCCGCCGCGAACGAACTGCTCGACTGGATACTGCGCGAGATGTCGATGTTCGCGCGCGGCGAAAGGTAGGAGGACGTTTGAGACGACGCGAAGGCATCTGTCACCCTGACCTTTCACAGGATCCGTCGCCGTAATGCGCCGGCAGCATAGTCGTGGGCTATCTGTCATCTTTGAAACTTTATTGCAGAACGCAACGTGGTTGCCGTTAAGAGACTTAACAGTTCACCTGCAATAACGAGCAATGGTCTTCCTCAACACACTCAAAATCGGTCCGCGTCTGGGCGCGGGCTTTGCAATCGTTCTGGTTCTTCTGTGCGCAACCGGCGGTATTGGTTTGCTGCAGGCGTCGCATATCTATGACGGCACCATCGAGATCGGAAGCGACTGGCTGCCGAGCATTGAAACGCTAGGCACGCTGCGCAGCCGTGCCGACGACGCGCGTCGCCTGTCGTTGCGAGAATTGCTCGCCGTGGACGCGAGCCAGATGAGCGCCACGCGCGCGCAACACACGGCGGCGATCAACGCCTTCGCCTCGTCGCTGGAGGCCTACTCGAAGCTGGTTTCGTCGCCGGAAGAACAGCGGATTCTCGACAACATCAAATCGTCGTGGGCCAGCTATCTCGAAGTCGACGACAAGATCGAGAAGCTCATCGACGCGGGCGCCAGCAGTGCGGCGGAAGCACGCCAACTCTCGGCGACAGAAGCGGCCAAACGCTTCACGGCGACGCTCGAACTGATCGACAGCGACATCAAGCTGAATCACGACGGCTCCACGGCAGAAGTCGCGAAAGCGGGCGACGCGTTCCGCAGCGCGCGCATGTGGACGATGCTGCTCTCGGCGCTCGCGCTCGTGGCCGGTGCATCGATCGCCGTTGTCATCACACGCTCGATCACGGGTCCGCTGCGCCGCTCCGTCGAAGTGGCCGAAACCGTCGCACGCGGCGATCTGACCGCGGCGATTCACGTCGACGGCAAGGACGAGTTGAGCCAGCTGCTCGGCGCACTGCGCCACATGAACGAACGTCTGCTCGACACCGTGAGCCGCGTGCGTTCGAGCAGCGAAAGCATCGCGACGGGTTCTTCGCAGATCGCCGCGGGCAACACCGACCTGAGCCAGCGCACGGAAGAACAGGCTGCATCGCTCGAAGAAACGGCGGCGAGCATGGAAGAACTGACGTCGACCGTCAAGCAGAACGCCGAGAATGCCAACCAGGGCAACGCGCTCGCGGCGCGCGCGTCGGAAACGGCGGCGCGCGGCGGCGAAGTCGTGAGCCGCGTGGTCGATACGATGCACGGCATTTCGAGCAGCTCGCAGCAGGTCGCGCAGATCATCTCGGTGATCGAGGGGATCGCGTTCCAGACCAACATCCTCGCGCTGAACGCCGCCGTCGAAGCGGCGCGTGCCGGCGAACAGGGCCGCGGCTTCGCGGTCGTCGCGGGCGAAGTGCGCACGCTCGCGCAACGCAGCGCATCGGCGGCGAAGGAAATCAAGGATCTGATCGACGAATCGGTGAATCGCGTGAACAGCGGCAGCGCGCTCGTCGACGAAGCGGGCCGCACGATGAGCGAGATCGTGCAGTCGGTGCGTCAGGTGTCGGACCTGATGGGCGAAATCAGCGCTGCTTCGGGTGAACAGCATCGCGGCATCGAACAGGTCAACGTCGCCATTTCGCAGATGGACGAGGTAACGCAGCAGAACGCGGCGCTCGTCGAAGAAGCGTCGGCGGCCGCCCAGTCGATGGCGTCGCAGGCATCGACGCTGCGTGAACTGGTGTCGACGTTCCGGCTGCCCGCTGCGCATGAAACAAGAACGGCCGTTGCTTCAGCGGCATCGAAGCGCGTCGCTCGCGCCGCTGTCTCCGTGCCGATGAAGGCGCGCAGCGCAGCCCCGGCCCGGCCGCCCGTCTCGTCTGCGGCGAAAGCCGGGCCGGTTGCGAGCCGCTCGGAAGCCGACTGGGAAACGTTCTGACAACTGGCGCATCCGGCTCACGGCCCGCGATGCGTCCCACGCCATTCACTTGTGCGTGACGGGCAGCAGCTTCATCGCCGCAGTCCGCTCACGCGTCGCCGCAGTCCGCTCACGCGTCGCCGCATTCGCCACCGAATCTGCCGCAGCACCGCCCGCGCGGCTCGCCAGCATCGCGCACAGACGGCTCGTGCCGACCGAGCCAGCCACGGCAAACACCACCGGGAACAGCATGTCGTGTCCGAGGTGCGTGAACTCGGCGACGAGCACGATCGCCGTGACCGGCATGTTCATCGACGTAGCAAGAAACGCCGTCGCGCCGACCAGTGCAAACGCCCCCGTCGGCACGCTCGCGCCGACCAGATTCCACGCGCCACCGAGCACGATGGCGAGCAGCGCGCCCACCGTCAAACCCGGCGTCAGCAGACCGCCGTGCGCGCCGACGCGCAAACTGCTTGCGCTGACGGCAACCTTCAAGGCAAGCAGCGCAGCCGCGAGCCCAATGCTCAACTGACCGTCGAAACCCAGTTGCGCGGTGCCCTTGCCATTGCCCAGCAATTGCGGGAAGTGCACGGCGAGCACGCCGATCGCCGCGAAGTTGAGCACGTTCAACGCAATCATCAGCCAGCCGGCGCTGGGCGCGGCGTTGCGCGCACGCTCCATGAAACGCGAAAACGCATACGCGGCAATGCCGAACAGCGGACCCGCCGCCACCGACCACGCAACGAGACTGCCGCTCAATGCGAACGACGGAATCGCGTATTGCGATTCGTCGCCGAGTCCGATCCACGCGACGACGGCCGCAATCACCGACGTCACAAGCGCAATCGCGACCGTGGTCGCATCGAACGTGACGAGCAGCACTTCCAGCACGAACACGGCGCCGCCGAGCGGCACGTTGTAGACGGCGGCAAGACCGGCGCCCGCGCCGCACGCGATCATCACGCGCGTCTCGTTCTCCGGGAGACCCGCCACGCGCGACAACCAGCTTGCCACTAGCGCGCCAGCTTCGCGCGGCGCGACTTCGCGGCCCAACGGCGAGCCGAGCGCGACCGTCACGATTTGCAGCACGGCATGGGCAAGCGTGCCCAGCACGGGCATGCGCGCATCGGACGATTTCACTGCCTGCCTGATGCTGACGAGCGGCTGGCCGAAGCGCCGCACGGCCCACCAGCCGAATCCGGCGACGAGCCCGCAGACTGTCATGACGAGCACGCGTCGCTCAGCCGACGCGCCGCTCACGCCTTCCAGAAAACTCTCGCCGCCGACGATCGCATGAAGGCTGTAACCATACGCGACGTGCTGGATGGCGTGCAGCAGCAACGCCAGCAGCATGCCACCCAGACCCGCACCCACGCCCGTGAAAACAGTGACGGCAGCAAGGCGCGCGAGAGATGTGCGTTCGAGTGTGATGATGGACGGCATGACGGCGTGGCTCGCGATTCAACCCTAAGAGCCACCTAGTCTAGGGTTTTCCCTTAAATTCATCAAACAACTTTATTTAATCAATTGATGCAACGACCGAATAGACGCCGATGGCTTTCAGGCGCGGGACGCAGCGCCTTTTGACTTACGTTTCGCGCGGCGAAACCACTTCCGCTTCGAGCCCGCCCGACGTGCGATTACGCAAAGCGAGCGTGCCGCCGTGCGTCGCCGCCTCACCGGGTGGCGACCTGCTGTGGTTCCGGGATTGCCAGCCTTACCAGACGCTTCGTCGCCCTTCCACGCCGGTCGTTGCTCCGCCCCTCTTGCCAGCGACGCAGTCACCGCGAGCGTGTCAAGAGAATCTGGAGAGCAGCCTAACCGTGATTGGCGGAATTCGGGTTGACCGTCACCACGGTCGTTGGCTTTTTACCCTTGTGTTCGCCGCCTCCTTCGACAGTTGCCGGCGGAGAGGTGTCGATGGGGTCCGGCTGTTTGCCAAGCATGGCGTCGATCAACCCGGAAATGGCGCGCCCAATCTGCTTGGCGGTATAGACGAAGGGCACCTGGTCTGCCGCATTGTCATAAGGCTCGCCCTTGGCCCGGTTCGCCTCTTCTTCAGCGGGCGTATTCTCTCTGTCCTCCAGCGCGGCCTTGCGCTGACCGAACGCCCAAAAAAGGAATCCAAAGGGATTTGCGAACCCATCCTTGAGACCGCGCCAGAACACACTGCCTTTTCCCTCGTCATTGTTCGGATCATGCGGCGGCCGCGGAACTACCTGAGAGCCTGTCTGGATGACCTTGCCGTCGGGGGTTATATGGAATTCCGTCGCGACATTGGGAGTCTTGCCATTTTCGTCCGGCTGCTGATTCGGATCGACGACCCTGATGGTAGTGCTCGCGTGCGCACTCCCCGCGTTCGCCCCGGACTGCGGCGAGCCGGCTTGCGGTGCGGGACTCTGCGTCGAGCTTGAAGCGCTAACACTCATTTCATACTCCTTATTAACTGTTGGTTGTCGATACTGTGGTCGAACCCGTCAGCATACGACGACACACGCTCGAAAACTGCTTGCGCATCGTGCACATGATTTACGGGCCGCACGATCCATTTCAGCACGCGTTTGCCGGCGGATGTGGTGCCGATGTATTGCTGCCGCAATTCTCCTTGTGTGTCATGCACAGCAAAGTCGTCCATGACATTGGCGACATGTAAACAGTCAAATCAGTCAAATAGAGAAGCCTCGATAAGCGTGCTTTATTTGCATTCTGAGGCGCTTCAATGCAAAGCACGTCGACATGAATGGCATTTATGTCGCGCATTTTTGGCCTGAATTTGACGGTGCTTTCTCGCGCTCCTATCGTTCGCTCATGCCTGCCTGATTCGCCACGTCGCCCTGCCCGTTCTCACACAAAAGAAGCGGGATTCTCAACGTCTTGCTCTGCTCAATGCCATGAACTCTCACGCGACAGCCACGCTTTCTTCTTCCATTCCTCTACGCAAGACAAGCACGGTTCGCCGCGCCGTGACGACGGCCGTGTTGGGCCAGATACTCGAGTGGTACGACTTCTTTCTCTATGGCACGGCAGCTGCCCTCGTATTCGGCAAATTGTTCTTTCCGGTCGGGAGCGATCCGTTGACAGGCACCATCGCCGCATTTGGCGGCTTCACGGTGGGCTTTATCGCGCGGCCGGTGGGCGGCGTGCTCTGCGGACATATCGGCGACCGCTACGGACGCAAGACAGTGATGATGCTTACGCTGCTGACGATGGGCGTCGCCACGGTTTGCATGGGCTTGTTACCCACTTATCAGCAGGTCGGCATTGCCGCGCCGATTGGCCTCGTGCTGCTGCGTATCCTTCAGGGGCTCGCTGCGGGCGGCGAATGGAGCGGCAGCATTCTGATGATCCACGAAAGCGCGCCTGCATCGAAGCGCGGCGCACTCGCCGCATGGAGTCCGTGCGGCGCAGCCTTCGGCTTCGTGCTTTCCACGGCGGCCTTTTTGCTCGCACAGAGCCTGTCGGCGGCCGACTTTCTCAGCTGGGGCTGGCGCGTGCCCTTTCTGTGCAGCGCCGTGCTCGTCGTGCTCGGCCTCTGGATGCGACGCTCGGTCGAGGAAAGTGCTGACTTCGTCGAAGTGAAGGCGACGCACAGCGAAAGCCGCATGCCGATCGTCGAAGTCCTGCGACGTTGCCCGCGTCAGGTGCTGACCGTCTTCGGTCTGCGCTTCGGCGAAGGCGGCGCGTCGTACATCTTCTTCGCATTCTCGATCGCGTACGGCCAGTTTCTCGGCGTGAAGTCGACGTGGATCCTGGGCGGCCTCACGCTCTCGATGCTGCTGATGATTCCCGTCTCGCTGCTGATGGGACACGTCACGGACAAGATCGGCCGCAAGCCCGTGTATCTCGCCGGCGCTATCGCAATGGTGCTGGTCGCGTATCCGTACTTTGCGCTGCTCAGTTCCGGCGTGCTGTGGAAAGTGATCACCGCGCTCATTCTCGCGAACAGCATCACGCTAGGCATTCTCGAAGGCGCGCAGCCCGCCTTTATCAGCGAACTGCTGCCCGTTCATCTGCGCTTCTCGGGCCTCGGCATCGGACGCGAGATCTCGTCGGTACTCGGCGGCGGCCTTTCGCCGATGGTCGCGACCGCCCTGCTCGCGCACTACGGCAGCGCAACGCCCGTGATGATCTACCTCATTGCGCTCGCACTCGTGACGGTCGTGGCGACATGCATCGCGCCCGAAACTTTCCCGCGCGCCGCGCGACAGCAGGCGAGACAGAACGCCGAACCCGTTATCGCCTGATCGATTGCTTCATTCAACTCAACACGTATTCATCATGCACAGCCTTCACAGCATTTCGACGTACGCTTACGAGCCTCGCATCGTCGACGAGACCGAGCCTTATCCCGAGTATGCCGGTCCCATCTCGCTCGACGTTCTGATCGAAGAGATCGAACGGCGCCGGGACGAGTTCGATCAGCTCTCGCACGTTCCGCGCGACATGATCGCGAAGATGAAGCGCGCGGGGATCTATCGCGCAAGCACGCCACGCCGTTTCGGCGGTGACGCGCTGCCGCCGCCGCAGTTTCTCGCGATACTCGAACGCATCGCGATTGCCGATGGATCGACGGCGTGGGTCGCCGCGTTCGGCTCGGCGAATACTTACCTCGCATCGCTGCCCCTCGAAACGCAGGCGCAGATCTATGCGAAAGGCCCGGACCAGGTATTCGCGGGCGGACTCTATCCGCTGCAACCCGCGATCAACGTGCCCGGCGGCTACAAGGTGAGCGGCCAGTGGCGCTTTGCGAGCGGTTGCAAGGGCGCGGACTGGATCGGCGTCGGCATCGGCGGCACGCCCGCGAGTTCGGGCGACGCCGGCGCAGGCAAGCCCTTCACGGCCGTGTTTCCCGCCAGCGAAGTCGAGATCGTCGACAACTGGAACGTG
Organism: Paraburkholderia azotifigens; assembly: GCF_007995085.1. Taxonomy (GTDB): domain Bacteria; phylum Pseudomonadota; class Gammaproteobacteria; order Burkholderiales; family Burkholderiaceae; genus Paraburkholderia; species Paraburkholderia azotifigens. The sequence goes on along the minus strand of NZ_VOQS01000005.1, from coordinate 2,409,699 downwards.
GTCGGCATGCAAGGCACGGGCAGTCACGATCTGCGTCTGCGCGACAAGTTCGTCGATGCGCAATGGACCTTCGTGCGCGGCGGCCACGCGCTGATCGACGAACCGCTGTACCGCTATCCCGCCGTCGCCTATCAGGCTCAGGTGCATGCCGCCGTGAACGTCGGCCTCGCGCGCGCCGCACTCGATCTCGTGACGGACATGTCGGGCGCAACGAAGACCACGACGGGTGCGCCGCGCCTTGCCGATCGCGGCTATTACCGCTCGGGGCTCGCGAAAGCCGAAGCGCAATGGCGCAGCGCACGCGCGTTCTTCTACGAGTCGGCACAGGCCGCGTGGGACACGATCGTCGCCGGCGACCCTGTCACGCCGAGCCAGGCCAACCTGATGCGATTGAGCGCGACGCATGCGGCCCATGTCTGCGCAGAAGTCGTGATGCAGGCTTATCAGATGGCTGGCATCGCGGCGATCTATCGCGAGAGCCGTCTGCAGCGTCTGGTGCGCGATTCGATCGTCGTGACGCAGCATGCGTTTCTCGGCGAAGGCACGTTCGATGCGTCGGGCGCGCTGTTCGTCGGCATTCCGCCTGTTACGCCCTATCCGTGATGCCGTGCGCGATCGAACGTGAGGAACATGCAATGACGAACGAAGACACGAAGCGCCGCTTTCGCGACGCGATGGCGTGCCTGCCCGCCGCCGTCAATGTCATTACGACGGACGGCCCGAGCGGACGCTGCGGACTCACCGCGAGCGCCGTCTGCTCGGTGACGGACTCGCCGCCGACGATGCTCGTCTGTATCAACCAGACCAGTTACGTGCACGATGTGCTGCGTGCGAACCGCAGCGTCTGTATCAATGTGCTGGCGGGCGAATATCAGGAACTCGCACGCGATTTCGCGGGCATGACCGCATGCGCGATGGACGAGCGCTTCGCACGTCACGCGTGGACGCCGGGGCGCTCGGACGTGCCCGTGCTTTCGCACGCCATTGCGAATCTGGAAGGGACGATCGTTGAATTGAAGAGCGTGGGTTCGCACTCGGTCATGTTCGTGCAGATCGACGATATCACTATCCGCACCGACGGCGACGGGCTGATCTATTTCGCGCGGCAGTTTCATCGCCTCGCGCGGCCCGCGTCCGTTTCGACTCAGCGCGCGAGGTGAGTGTGGAGGTCTGCTTCTTTCTGATCGGCGAGACCGGTCAGGCGCGCGCATTCGATCGTTCGGACATCTCGCGCTTGCAGTCCGTTGCGCGTGAAGCGGCGGGCTTGAAGCGCTTCGTCTTGCACGTTCCCGCCGTCGCTAGCTCGCATGCGGCGCCAGCGCCTTTCTGCGTCACGCAGTGGTATTTCGACGACCTTGACCAACTGGAGACGGCGCTACAACCAGGCCATGCGATCGCGACGGCCGCTGACAGCATCGCGGAACATGCATCGAATGGCACGCTGCATCAGCAGGCGATGGCCGTCCGCAAATTCTCCACGCCGCATCCGCACGCGTCCGAAGCACACGACGAGCGCTGCACGTACCTCGTCGGCTACGAAGGAGAAGCAGACGACTTCAATGCCTGGCTCACGCATTACATGACACATCATCCGCCGCTGATGGCGCGACTCCCCGGCATTCGCGAGCTGGAAATCTACACGCGCATCGACTATCGGACGGGTTTGCGCCATGCACGCGCGACAGCCATGCAACGCAACAAGGTCGTATTCGACGATATCGCCGCGCTCGATGCCGCGCTCGCATCGACTGTGCGCACTCGCATGAAAGCGGATTTCGATTCGTTTCCGCCGTATGGCGGCCCCACTCCGCATTACCCGATGCGCAGCATTTACGGTAATCTGACGCGCAAGTGACAGCACCGGACCGCGCATGCCGTTCGGTTCAACAGCGCGGGCGACTCACCGAGCGTAAGTCGGACGCCGATACGGCCGAGATCCGAACGACATGACAAAGACGCCGCACGGCATCACGGACCTGAATCTTCTCCGCGTGTTTCTGGCCATTTCCGATCTGCGCAGCCTGACGGCAGCGGGCGAACGGCTCGGGCTCACGCAGCCCGCCGTTAGTCACGCGCTGCGCCGCTTGCGCACGCTGTTCGACGATCCGCTGTTCGTCCGCACGCCAGCAGGAATGGTGCCCACCGATGCCGCGCTCCGCCTGCATGCGCCGCTCGCGCAGGCCTTCGGCATCATCAACGTCGCGGTTCAACAGCTTGCGAAGTTCGATCCCGCAACGGCGCATCGTGTGTTTCGCGTGTCGATGTCGGACATGTCAGAGTTCTATTTCCTGCCGCCGCTGCTTGCGATGATCGACAGCACGGCGCCCGGCATACGCATCGACGTCGTGAATTTCTCCGTGGAGGCCGTGAGCGCGGCAATGCGCAGCGGCGAAATCGATCTGGCGCTCGGCTACGTGCCGGGTCTGGACCCAGGCTGCGTGAGCCAGACGCTATTCGTCGACGAGCATGTGTGCGTAGTCCGCGCCGGGCACCCGCTGCGCAAACGTCAACCGACCAAAGACGATCTTGCCGCGCTGCGCTACGTGTACGCCAGTACGAATGCCACCGGTCACCGGATGGTCGAGCAATGGCTGGAGGAGTTAAATCTGCGCCGCGATATCGTGTTGCGGCTGCCGCATTTCGTCGTCGCGCCCGAGATCGTTCAGAACACCGATCTCGCCGTCATCTTTCCGAAGAGCATCGCGCTGCGCTTCAACAGGAACAAGGCATTTCGAATTCTGCCATTGCCCTTTTCATTGCCGCCCATCGAAATTCAGGTGCACACGCACATCCAGTTCTCTGCCGATCCCGGCATTGCATGGCTGCGCGACGCGATCTGCGGCATGTTCTCGAATCAGGCTCCGAGATAACTCTTCACGAGTTGGTGAATCTCGGCAAGCGCGTCGAGTGCCGCGCCGAGTCCGCACTCGCCGTCCGGCTGCGCCAACGTCATCACATCCGCGAGCGCTTCATCCTGCTCGTCGGCCATCATGCAAAGGTAAAACGGCGTGTGCACCTGAAAGCCATCCGGCTCATTCATGATTATCTCCCTGCAAAGATCGCACGTGGATCGCATGACCCCGTGCTTTATTCATGCTCGGCTCGCGAAACGACTTCATCGGAATCGACCACGCAGTCGGCGAGTTCCATCAGATTGGTCGCGAAGACGGAAGGCTTCCATTGCTCGACAGTCAGCCGCGCGCGCGCCGACAATCGTTCGCGCAGCGCATCGTCAAGCGCGAGCGTCCGCATGCGCGCCGCGAGGATATCCGCGTTGCCGGGCTCGATGACATAGCCGTTGACGCCGTTTAATACGAGTTCGCGCGCCACGCCGCACGTATGTGTGACGATCGCAGTGCGCGATGCCGCGAACGCCTCGTTGATGCAGAGACCCCATTGATCGAACTCGCTCGCCAGCACGACGAAATCGGCAAGTCCGTAGATCGCAGGCATGTCGGCGTTCGGCAACGCATCGAGAAAGCGCACGCTACCGTCGAGTTCGCGCTGCGAGACGAGGTTTCTCAGCGCCAGTTCGTCGCGTCCTTTCCCGATCAGAACCAGTTCGATTGCCTGATCCGCGAGACGGGAACTGGCGAACGCATTGATCACGACGTCCACGTTCTTGCGCGCGACGAAGCGGCTCACACACAACACGTAACGGCGCGGCAAGCCGCGCAAGCCGCGTACCTCGTCCGCAGTCGAATAAGCAGCCTGCGCGCGGTGCGAAAACTGGTCGACATCGATCACATCGAAGCCCACGCGCGAGCGCCAGCGCGGAATGCCAAGAAACTCCGCATAGTCGCGATGCCTTTCGCCTGCAACGAGCGCGCCATCGAAGCGTCGCACCAGCCGCCGTTTAAGCCATTCCTTGATGTTGCTGCGCAATCCGTCGTCGGCTTTGGAGTCCGACATGTAGATCAGCCCAAAGGGCCGCGTGAACCTTCTGACGAAACAGAGCCACAACGAATACGGCGTGTCGTAGCCCAACGTGACAACCACGTCGGGCTCGACTTGCCTGACGATCGCAGTCAGTTGCGCAAACACGCTCAACCAGCGGCCGCCTGCGTCGCTGACATCTTTCTCCAGGGTAGTGACCCGCTCGTGACGCTGCTCGAAAAACGACGCACGGCGCGTTTGCGGAAACGCATAGAAACCTGATCGACCGAATACTTCGACGAGACAGACTTCATCGCCGCGTCTGGCCGCAAGTCGCATCAGCGCTTCGTAGCGTGGCACATGGTAGTCACCCAGGTGACCGATAACGAACAGCATCCGCATGACGTCCTCAAAATGCTGCTATTGGCAGAGACCCTCGACGCGCCGACACGCAGGGATGCCATTATTGATTCGACGATGCTCTCGATTGTTCAGACTACTGGCGAACGCCACGCCAGCCGCCACTTACTCTATTACGTGTGGCGCATTTCGTTTGTATGTATTGCTACTCGTGACAGCAATTTGTCTATTAATGGCTGTTCGGAACAATACAATCATCGCTTAATACGTGCACACTACTCGCTATTAAAAAGTGGCTCACAAAGATAGACTGATCTTCATATGCGGGTTTGCGATGTATTCGCATTCATTTCATTCCCTCATAAAAGACCGTTCTTTCAAAAACGTAAGCAGAGCAGGCCCTTCGATGTTGCGGGTAAACAAGGCGAGGCTACTTCATCCCGTCTATGACGGCTCTCGGGAACAATACCAAGAAGAACAGGGACGATCGCAATCATATGAATACGTCGCCACTTTTCCGGCTGTCACGCGTTGTCCTTTTTCTTCTCTGCCTGGTCTCCGTTTTCGTCGCGACTGCGCGTGCATCGACTGCCGATTGCAGCGCCGGCACGCTGGTCACGGTCGTCGCGCATCTCGACGACGATCTGCTGTTCATCGAGCCCGCCATCAGCGAACATTTACGCGCCGGATGGTGTGTCACGACGGTTCATCTGATCGGCGGCGCCAACGGCGCGAACTTCGCGTATGTGCAGAAGCGTGAAGAAGCCTCGCGTCTCGCCTATGCGCGCGCCGCCGGTGTGTCGAATTCGTGGGATGAGTCGACCATACGAATCGCGGGAAAGCCTGTTTTTCAACTCATATTGAAAGCGCAACCGCGCGTGCGGCTACTCGAGCTTCGACTGCCCGGTGGCGCGGTTCGCGGCGGCCGCGTGCCGCTCGCATTGCTATGGGATCAGGGCGCAGCGCTGACCACGTACCCGATGGGCGGCGGAGAACTTCCGGCCGCGCGCTACACGCGCGACTCGCTCTCGGCCGTATTGAGGACGATCCTGCAAGACGCCACGCGCATCGCGACACTCAACCCGGACACGGTTCCGTTCATCGAGCACCCCGATCACATCTACGCTGCCCGCATCACACGCCACGTCGCGCAAACGCTGGGGCGATCCCTTCCCATCGGCTACTACGTCACGTATCCGACGGGCACCTGGCCGGCGACGCTGTTCGGCGACGAAGCGCAACGTAAGCGCGACGTAGCGGCGAGCTATTTCTCTGTCGACGGAAACGACTTCGCGCATGTATTCGGCGAATACCAATGGGACGGGAACTGGATATTGCGCAATTACGTTCGCAACGATACGACGCTCCACAAACAGCAGGACTTCGTCGCGCTGCCTTCGGTTCTGTTCAACACAGGGGCCAATCAATGCCTCACTTCGCGCGGCGCCGGACACCAGCCTGCACTCGCTCCTTGCGACGATATGACCGCCCAGCAGTGGACATGGTTACCGCGTCCTGCCTATCCGGGCAATGCGCACAACGCGGCACTCGTGTCCGCTTCAACGGGGCTATGCGTAGGCGAACACGACGGCACGCTCGCAGAAGAACCGTGTGAAGAATGGAATGCATCACAACGTTGGACGCCCTGGGATTTTGGCCTGATATTTACCCCTTCCCGGCGATGCCTTGGCGAAGAGAACAACCGGCTTCATATCCGCGGATGCGCTTCATTGACGACCCGTTATCGATGGTCCGCGGCGCGTCCGAGCTGGTCCACCGACCTTCGCCTCGCGGGCGCGATGTACGGCGATGTAGCGGGACAAGGGACGCCCTCGGCCATCTACATTCAAAGACGTCCCGACGGGCCCGGCTTCGACGTCCTTGTTCAGACTTCGATATTGAGCAAACCCGACGAGCCTGAGAACTGGTATGCGAATGCAATTCACTTCGACAGCCGCGCGACGCAGCCGACGTGCAATGCCGAGACTTTGTGCTTCGACAGTGCGCGCTATCTGGTCGGCGACTTCAACGGCGACGGCCGCGCCGACTTGATGGTCGTTACGCCGCGAAAAGGCGGCTCCGCGTTCTGGCTATTGAAGAGCAACGGCAACCGTTTTCTCGCGCCCACGCTATGGTTTCAGAGCGATGAAAGAATACCCGCTGACCGGGCGCAGCAGTACATTGCCTATTCGACCAGGGAATCCCCGAACGAAAAAGTACTGGTTGCAATGCAAAGACCGGACAAGACCGTCGAGCTATGGACGGTAGGTGCGAATCGCGCGGGACATATTGAGCAGACAAAAGTGCTCGACTCCGCGCGCTTTAAATCAGGGGTGCAACTTCTGTCGTTGAGAAGCGAGCGAAAAGCATTCGCCCCCTTTATTGCGATTCAATCGACCGACGACAAACGCCGTATATCGGTGACGCCATTCTTCCTTGACAATGGCGGCTGGAATACTGGAGCACCGCTTCTTCTTTCCTCGCAATTCAAGCGTGACTCGACGCGCTTCGCGAGCGACGCCGGCACGGACATGTCGATTGTCATTGCGGTGCCGCATTTTGCCGAACCGGGTGGCGTGGATGTGTGGAAATGGAATCTCGCTCGCCCCATGTCCGCGCCGGTTTTACTCGCATACCTGCGCGATATCCGGTGGCAGGACGCCACGCCGGCCGTTCTTCACGACGCAAACAGCGCGGCGCTCTTCTTCTACGAACGTACCGACGTACCGTTGACCAACACATTCTTCTCTGCCGGTAAGTCCGCGCTCGCGCGTTATGTGTTTGACAGAAAAGAACTGCCAGCCACTCCCATGGAAGTTTTTCCGCTACCGGCCGTTTACTCGGAATCGCTCTGGCTCGAACGTCTCGTTCAATAGATCGACCGAAATTCTATTCAAATGAAGATTACGGTTATTTCAGATCTGGAGAGAATGTGCGTGTCCAGCAACGACTAGTGCTTGACCGAATCGCATTGAACCGGTTGTGTATGGTATATCAACATAAGTCGATCGCAGCGAACGACGATCGAACGAAGCACCGTACGCTACAAGAAAAAGAGTTCCACGGTTCAGCGAGCCGTTCTCCAAGTACAAGCCACATTCGGAATGGTGATACGTGCGGATACTACAGGTTGTTTATGCGCCACGGTTGTCGGGTGCGGAGATCCTCGCAAAGGGTCTCGCGATCCAGCACAGGGAGAGTGGCCACGATGTCTGCATCACGTCGATGCAACCGCAGCTGGCGGACTTCGATCATAGCCGCGGCGAACTCGCGGCTGCAGGCGTACAGTGCGACTTTCCCGATGCGCCGCTTGGGAGGGTGGGACGCCTCAAGCATCTCTGGCGTTGCATACGGCGCTTCCGGCCCGACATCATCATCGCGCACGCCACGCTCGCCGCGCTCTACGTACGGCTTCTGCCCGGCGTTGCGCCCGTCGTCTATGTGATGCATTCGGGCTCCAACGACTTCGCCAATCCCAAGCTGAAATGGGCCGAGCGAATGCTGTCGCACCGCGCAAAGGTCGTCGTCGGCGTGTCGCCGCAAAACACGCGCGATTATCTGCGCGAAGTCGGCCCGCATCCGTGCGTGACGGTGATTCCCAATGGCGTCGACCTGCCCCGCTTCGAGAACGCCGCGCCTGCGCCCGCCTTCGACGTCTCCAGTACTTCACGGCAAATCGTGCAACTGGGCCGCTATGTCGTCGACAAAGGCCACCTCGAAACTATTCACGCGTTCGAAATCGTCCTGCAGCACGAGCCCGACGCGCGTCTGGTCTTTTATGGCGTGGTCGAAAGTCTGGCCTATCACGATATGGCCATGAATCTCGTGCACCGTTTGAATCTGGCCGATCGGGTCACACTGTGCGGCCCCGTATCGAATGTCGCCAGCATTCTGCAGACCTCGCATGTGTTCGCCATGCCCTCTCATATGGAGGCGCACAGCATCGGCTTCCTCGAAGCACTCGCGTCGGGTATTCCCGTAGTGGCGAGCCGGATCGCGGCCTTCGAATTCGCGCGCGATTTCGCCGGCGTGTCGCTCGTCGATACGATGAATCCTTCGACCTATGCGCGCGCGTTGCTCGACGCACTGCATGCGCCTCGCTCGCATCGCGCACTGGACGGCTATACGTTGCGCGACACGGCCGAGCGCTATCTGAAGATCGCACAGACCGTTTTCGACGGAGACGGTATCGCGGAAAGCCTGTCGTTGCACGACTGGCAGCGCAACGAATCATCGATGTGAGCGTGGGAACAAGATCTGTCCGCTATTCGTTTTTTCATCAGGCACGCGCCGTAACCGACGAACACAGCATTCCCCAACGGATCCGACATGAAACCTGCAGCCCATGAACAGGACAGCTTCGGCAGCGCGCTGCAACTGCTGCTGGATCAGCAACGCGATGCGATGCGCACGATTCTCACGCTGTCCGACACGAAGCGCCAACACGATGCGGCTTCCGCCCGTGCCGCTTTAGACGAGATCTTTCATGCAGCAGAGCGCTGTCACTCCACCTATCGCGCGATGCTCGGCGAGATCATCGCAACACAGCAGAACGGCGCCGTGTCGCGTGATGCCTGAGGGACGTCAGTCAATTGTCAGCGGGTGATCTGCAGAATGCGCGTGCAGACCGCCTGTCCATTGTGTGCGTCGAAGAAAGGAGACTGCCCAGGAAGACCGCACTACATTGAAAAGGCGTCGCGCTGCGTGCGCTTGCCCACATCCGCCCGTCGATTCGGCGAGGCAGCATGAGAGGCTGACGGGCGAACTGGAGCAACTGCGCGCGTGACGGGTCACGTGACGACGCCGGGTCTTCGCAGTATTGATCCAGTTCATTCAGGTTGGGGAAGAACATGATGTCCACGCGTGCGCCTCAAAGACTCGACACGAAAGAATCGGAAGGCACAGACGTCATTCCCCGTCGATTGCGGCACGTCGCGATCGTGCTGTTCGACGGCTTCGATCTGATGAGCGCGAGCGTCATCGCCAATACGCTGGAACTCGCGAGCGAGCTCTCGACTCGCGGCCCGGTTCAATGGACATATCGGATCGCCACACTCTCCGATCACGATGGGTATGTCGCCAGTTCCGCCGCACTGCTTCTCTCCGCAGAAGCATTCGATGTACACGCGGAGCATGAATTCGACGCGATCTTTGCGATCGTCGGCGCCGACGCGTGCATCGATTCGCGCTCGGCGCCGCTCGTTGCGTGGATCAACCGCGCGCGCTCGAAAGCGGGCGACGTGCGGCTCGTGGGCGCGCTGCCGCCGGGACTCGATGGCCATACGTACCGCGCGCCCGATGAACGGACGCCCGAGTCGCAAACACGTGCGGCGCACCATTCCGCAGAATGCAAGACGAAGGTCCAAAGTCTCAACGACGCCCTGACGGGTGCGCTCAAACTGATCCGCCGCGATATGGGAGACGGCATGGCGCGGCGCGTTGCCGAACGCCTGTCGATCTGTTCGCGCGACATGCTCAACGCGATCTTCGAGGATATCGTCGGCAGCACGCCCGCCGAGAAGGTGCGCGCGGCCGCTCACTGGCTGCAGGACAATTGCCGCCGCCAGATCACGATCGAAGACGCTGCGCAGGTCGCCGCGATGAGCGAGCGCAGCCTGCTGCGCCACTTCAGAAGCGAACTCGGCATGACCCCCTCCGACTATCTGATGCATGCACGTTTGCAGGTTGTCTGCAATCTGCTGATCGAGACCGATCTGCCCGTCGACAAGGTAGCCAAGCGCGCAGGTTTGACGAGTGGCGACCATCTCGCGCGCAGCTTTCGCCGGCATATGAAGACGTCGCCGAGCGAGTATCGCGCGCAGCGCCGGATGCAATGCTGAACGACGCGGCGCGCGCCGGATTCGACAAGAAACAACAGCGCCTTTTTGCCGGGTTTTTGCCCGTCGCGTGCTGCGGTATGCTGGCGGCTTTCCGGCTTTAAACCATACGAATCCCGATGTCCGACGAATACGAAGTCCACGGCCCGCACGATCACGCCGTCGAGCATGCAGGCGCTCACGGCGGCGACAACAGCGCTTCGCGCCTCGCCGTCATGACGGCCATTCTGGCGAGCGTCGGCGCGATTGCCGCTTATCAGAGCGGCGCCAATGAAAACCTTGCGCTCTTCTATAAGAACGAAGCTGCGATCCTCAAGACGGAAGCCGCGAACCAATGGGCCTATTACCAGGCCAAGGGCGAAAAGCAGAACCTCGCGGAACTGGGCGCGGCGTTGACGGATCCCGCGTCCGCGGCGCATGCGAAGTTCGTCACCGATACGCAGCGCTACAAGACCGAGAAAGAGCCGATCCGTCAGCAGGCGGAGGCGCTCGAAAAACAGGTGAAGCAGGACAATGAAGTCAGCGAGTCGTTACAGCATCAGCATCATCGCTGGGCGCAGGCGACCACGCTGATCCAGATTTCCATCGCGCTCGCGGCCATTACGCTGCTCACGAAGAAACGCTGGCTGCTGAAGCTCACAATCGGCATGGCAGTCGTCTCCGTCGGGCTGTTCGTCACAGCGTTCGCCGGCGTGTAAGCGTGGCGCTCGTTGCGCCGTTATGAAGTCGCATTGAGCTTGCGCCACAAGGTCGTCTTGCTGATGCCGAGCGCCCTGCACGCGGCATCGCGATCGCCGCCGCAGGCCGCCAGCATCGCGCGGATTTCATCGGCTTCGACGTGGCGGCTGCGTTCGCGCAACGTCAACTCGCCCTTCTTCTGCCGTCCGATCGACGTGGACAGTTCGGGCGCGACGACATCGAGCATCTCGCGCGTGAACGCGTTATCCGCACTGCCGTCCGAGTCAGCAAGCTCGACGGCAATCCGTTCTATCACGTTCTGCAATTCGCGCACATTGCCCGGCCACGCATAGCCGCGCAATGGCTCGCCGATCTGCGCGAGCACGCGCGCCGCCGCCGGCAGATCGGCGACACGCGTGGCGAGTCTCGGTTCGCGCGCGGCGGCCTGCAGCAGCAGTTCTGCGGCGAGCGGCAGCACGTCGGCCGTGCGCTCGCGCAACGGCGGCAGCGCAATGCTCAGAATGTTCAGCCGGTAATAAAGGTCCGCGCGAAACGTGCCGTCCTCGATGCCTTCCGTCAGCCCGCGATGAGTTGCAGCGACCACGCGGATATCGACGCGCGTCGGCTCCGTCGACCCGAGCCGCACCACTTCGCGCTCCTGCAACACGCGCAGCAGCCGGCTTTGCAGCGGCAGCGGCATCTCGCCGATCTCGTCGAGGAAAAGCGTGCCGCGATGCGCCGCTTCGATCAGACCCGCCTTGCCGCCCTTGCGCGCGCCCGTAAACGCGCCCTCCTCGTAACCGAACAGCTCGCTTTCGAGCAAGGCTTCCGGAAACGCGCCGCAATTGATCGCGACAAACGCGAAGTCGCGGCGCGCGCTCAGCTGATGCATGCTCTGCGCGACCATTTCCTTGCCGGTGCCGCTTTCGCCGAGTATCAGCACGGTCGCGTCGGACTTCGCATAACGGCGCACGAGCGTGCGCACGCGCTCGATCGACGGACATTCGCCGACGAGATCATCGAGTTCGTAGCGCGCCGTGAACTGCTGCGCGCGCTGACGCGAACGCAGCGTGCGGTCGAGCCGTTCGACGGCGCGCGACTCCTGAAACGTCAGCACGGTGCCCGCGGACGGCCCCGTGCCCGCCAGCGGCCCGCGATGCACGAGATAGCTCGTGCCGCGCACGGACACGAGCGTGTCGACGTCGCTATCGGGCAGCGCGCCTGCGATATCCGGCGCGAGCTGCTGCAAGGGCACGCCCGCCGCAGTCGCGGCATCGATGCCCAGCACGCCCGCGAGACGCTGGTTGATTGCTTCGACGCGCCCTTGCGCATCCAGTGCAACGACGCCATCGCGCAAGTGCTGCAGCAGATTGTCGAGGCGTTGACGGCGCACACCTTCGGCACGCGTGGCCTGCGCGACTTCGAGCGCCGTGTCGAAAGCGCTGCGCACCGACGCGCGCGAATACAGAAAAACGGCGCCCATGCCCGCGCGCTCGGCCAGGTCGGTGACGTGCCCCGGACCGACAACGGCGTCGACGCCGCGCTCGCGCAGGTCGCGCACGCAATCCTCCGCGTCTTCCGTCGATCGATATGACGCGAAGATCACGTCGATGCCATACGCGGCCGCAAAGCGCTTTACCTCATCGGGCGTGTCGCCGTGCGTGACGAGCGCCACCGAATCGCCATCGCGCCGCGCGCGTGCCAGCGCCTGCATCACGTCGAAACCGGTCGGCGTGATCACGACGACGGGCACGTTGACGCGCGTCTTCAGATACGCGCCATTCGAGCCGCCCGCGACGATCACATCGGGGAGTTCCGCGCCCGCCGCCTCGATCTCCTGCACGGCGTCGTCGAACCCGCGAGCGACCACGCGCAGGTCCGCACGCCCCCCATATTCGCTGGCGATATCGACAAACAGATCGCGCAAGCGGCTGATGCCCATTGCCCAGATGCGCGGGCGTGGGGTCGAAATAGTGGAAGGCGTGCTCATCGAGGCGGTCCGGTTGAGATCCAGGGCGGCTTTCCATTATGCGCGCGGAATTTCATAACAGAAACCGTCGATTTCATTTATGAAACCTCGACCCACCCCGCGCGACGCGCAGGTTACGCAAAATCAGAGACTTAGCGACATTGGCATGCTTGGCACGCCACTTGCAGATACAGGCCCGCAAATCCACGGAGCCTCACAGTGAACTCAACCAGACAACCCACCAGCGCCGGCGCCGCATTCCGCCAGGCCGTCGCCGAAGGACAACCGCTGCAGGTCGTCGGCGCGATCACCGCCTACGCCGCGAAAATGGCCGAAGCCGTCGGCTTCAAGGCCGTCTATCTGTCGGGCGGCGGCGTCGCCGCGAACTCGCTCGGCATCCCCGACCTCGGCATCAGCACGATGGACGACGTGCTGACGGACGCGCGCCGCATCACCGACGCCACCAACCTGCCGCTGCTCGTCGATATCGACACCGGCTGGGGCGGCGCCTTCAACATCGCGCGCACGGTCCGCTCCTTCATCAAGGCAGGCGTCGCTGCCGTTCACCTTGAAGACCAGGTCGGGCAGAAGCGCTGCGGCCATCGTCCGAACAAGGAAGTCGTCGCGACGCAAGAGATGGTGGACCGCGTGAAAGCCGCCGTCGACGCGCGCACCGACGACCAGTTCGTCATCATGGCCCGCACCGACGCGGCCGCCGCCGAAGGACTCGACGAAGCGATCGAGCGCGCCGTTGCCTACGTCGAAGCGGGCGCGGACATGATCTTTCCGGAAGCGATGCGCACGCTCGACGACTATCGCCGCTTCAAGGCCGCCGTGAAGGTGCCGATCCTCGCGAACCTGACTGAGTTCGGCACGACGCCGTTCTTCACGACGACCGAGCTGCGCGAGGCGAACGTCGATATCGCGCTGTATTGCTGCGGCGCGTATCGCGCGATGAATGCCGCTGCGCTCAATTTCTACGAGACCGTGCTGCGCGACGGTACGCAAAAGGCCGCCGTACCGACAATGCAGACGCGCGAAGATCTCTACAGATATCTTGGCTATCACGCGTACGAGGACAAGCTCGACGCGCTGTTCGCGGCCAGCAAGTAATCAATCGAATCTCGAATCTGGAGGAAGACACATGAGCGAAGCAGACAACGGCACGACGAACGCGGGCGCATTCAAGCCGAAGAAATCCGTGGCCCTGTCGGGCGTGACGGCGGGCAACACCGCCCTGTGCACGGTCGGCAAGACGGGCAACGACCTGCACTACCGCGGCTACGACATTCTCGATATCGCGGGCGCCTGCGAATTCGAGGAAGTCGCGTATCTGCTCGTGCACGGCAAGCTGCCGAACGCCGCCGAACTGGCCGCTTACAAGACGAAGCTGAAAGCGCTGCGCGGCCTGCCTGCCAACGTGAAGGCGGCGCTCGAATGGATTCCTGCCGCCGCGCATCCGATGGACGTGATGCGCACGGGCGTGTCCGTGCTGGGCACGGTGCTGCCGGAGAAAGACGATCACAACCTGCCGGGCGCGCGCGATATCGCCGACAAGCTGATGGCGTCGCTCGGCTCGATGCTGCTGTACTGGTATCACTACTCGCACAACGGCAAACGCATCGAAGTCGAAACCGACGACGACTCGATCGGCGGCCACTTCCTGCATCTGCTGCATGGCGTCGAGCCGCCGAAATCGTGGGTCGATGCGATGCACGTGTCGCTCAACCTGTATGCCGAGCACGAATTCAATGCGTCGACCTTCACGGGCCGCGTGATCGCGGGCACGGGTTCCGACATGTATTCGGCCATCACGGGCGCGATCGGCGCGCTGCGCGGGCCGAAGCACGGCGGCGCGAACGAAGTCGCGTTCGAGATCCAGTCGCGCTACCAGACGCCCGACGAAGCGGAAGCCGACATCCGCCGCCGCGTCGAGAACAAGGAAGTGGTGATCGGCTTCGGCCACCCCGTCTACACGATCTCCGATCCGCGCAACAAGGTCATCAAGGAAGTTGCGAAGAAGCTGTCGAAAGAGCAGTCGAACATGAAGCTGTTCGACATCGCCGAACGGCTCGAAAGCGTGATGGACGACGTCAAGAAGATGTTCCCGAACCTGGACTGGTTCAGCGCCGTGTCGTACCACATGATGGGCGTGCCCACGGCCATGTTTACGCCGCTGTTCGTGATCTCGCGCACCTCGGGCTGGGCCGCGCACATCATCGAGCAACGCATCGACAACAAGATCATCCGGCCGAGCGCGAACTACACGGGACCGGAGAATCTTCCGTTCGTGCCGCTCACGAAGCGCGCCTGATCCGACGAGCCGTTTTATCGATTGCGGATGTGAGAGCCGCATCGAAGTTGGGCCCTGGCTTGTCGATACCCGCGAGCCGGGGCTGCTTTTTGCCGAACGAGCGTTGCTGCACCGCCCGCCCATTGACGCGCTAAACTTCGCGGAAAGCGCACGAACGCGATCCACCCGCACGGACGGGAGAATACGGCGTGACGCCGTGGCCCTGTACGCAAGGCCGCTCCCGATTATTACCGCATGTGTCCCCACGCCATGAATACTGCATACCGCAAATCACTGCCCGGCACTTCGCTGGACTACTTCGACACACGCGCCGCCGTCGACGCGATCCAGCCCGGCGCATATGACGCGCTGCCGTACACGTCGCGCGTGCACGCGGAGAACCTCGTGCGCCGCTGCGATCCCGCGACGCTCGACGCCGCACTCCGGCAGATCGTCGAGCGCAAGCGTGAGCTGGATTTCCCGTGGTTTCCGGCGCGCGTCGTGTGCCATGACATTCTCGGTCAGACCGCGCTCGTCGATCTCGCCGGCCTGCGCGACGCGATCGCCGATCAGGGTGGCGATCCCGCGAAGGTGAACCCCGTCGTGCCCGTGCAGCTGATCGTCGATCACTCGCTGGCTGTCGAGTGCGGCGGATTCGATCCCGATGCGTTCGCGAGGAACCGCGCAATTGAAGACCGGCGCAATGAAGATCGCTTCGACTTCATCAACTGGACCAAGAAGGCGTTCAAGAACGTCGACGTGATTCCGCCCGGCAACGGCATCATGCATCAGATCAATCTGGAGCGGATGTCGCCCGTGATTCATGCCGTCGATGGCGTGGCGTATCCCGACACGCTCGTCGGCACCGACAGCCACACGCCGCACGTCGATGCGCTGGGCGTGATCGCCGTCGGCGTCGGGGGTCTGGAAGCGGAGAACGTGATGCTGGGCCGCGCGTCGTGGATGCGTTTGCCGGATATCGTCGGCGTCGAACTGTCGGGCAAGCGTCAGCCGGGCATCACGGCCACCGATATCGTGCTCGCGCTCACGGAATTCCTGCGCAAGGAGAAAGTGGTCGGCGCGTACCTGGAGTTTCGTGGCGAAGGCGCGTCGAGCCTCACGCTCGGCGATCGCGCGACGATCTCCAACATGGCGCCCGAATATGGCGCGACGGCGGCGATGTTTTTCATCGACGAACAGACCATCGACTATCTGCGCCTGACGGGTCGCGACGATGCGCAAGTGAAGCTCGTCGAAACGTATGCAAAAACGGCGGGTTTGTGGGCCGATTCGCTGAAGAACGCGGAATATGAGCGCGTACTCAGGTTCGATCTGTCGACCGTCGTGCGCAATATGGCGGGGCCGTCGAATCCGCACAAGCGCTTGCCCACGTCGGACCTTGCCGAGCGCGGCATCGCAGGCAAATGGGAAGACGTGCCGGGACAGATGCCCGATGGCGCCGTCATCATCGCGGCGATCACGAGCTGCACGAATACCAGCAACCCCCGCAACGTGATCGCGGCGGCCTTGCTCGCGCGCAATGCGAATGCGCGTGGTCTGACGCGCAAACCCTGGGTGAAGTCGTCGCTGGCGCCGGGATCGAAGGCCGTCGAACTGTATTTGCAGGAAGCGAACCTGCTGACCGACCTCGAGAAGCTCGGCTTCGGCATCGTCGCGTTTGCATGCACGACGTGCAACGGCATGTCAGGCGCGCTCGATCCGAAGATCCAGCAGGAGATCGTCGATCGCGATCTGTACGCGACGGCGGTGCTGTCGGGCAATCGCAACTTCGATGGCCGCATTCATCCGTATGCGAAGCAGGCGTTCCTCGCGTCGCCGCCGCTGGTGGTCGCGTATGCGATTGCGGGCACGATCCGCTTCGATATCGAACGCGATGTGCTCGGCAACGATCGCGATGGCAAGCCGGTTTATCTAAAGGACATCTGGCCGAGCGACGAAGAGATTGACGCGATCGTCAAACAAAGCGTGAAGCCCGAGCAGTTCCGCAAGGTCTACGAGCCGATGTTTGCCGTCACGGCTGCGAGCGGCGAGCCGATCAGCCCGCTCTACGACTGGCGCGCGCAAAGCACGTACATTCGCCGTCCGCCGTATTGGGAAGGTGCGCTCGCGGGCGAACGTACGTTGAAGGCTATGCGTCCACTCGCCGTGCTTGGCGACAACATTACGACCGATCACCTGTCGCCGTCGAATGCGATTCTCGCGAACAGCGCAGCGGGCGAGTACCTCACGAAAATGGGCCTGCCCGAAGAGGACTTCAATTCGTACGCAACGCATCGTGGCGATCACCTCACTGCGCAGCGCGCGACCTTTGCGAATCCGACGCTGATCAATGAAATGGCTGTCGTCGACGGTCAGTTGAAAAAGGGATCGCTGGCGCGCATCGAGCCCGAAGGCAAGGTCACGCGCATGTGGGAAGCGATCGAAACGTACATGGACCGAAAGCAGCCGCTTATCATCATCGCGGGCGCGGACTATGGCCAGGGTTCGTCGCGCGATTGGGCCGCGAAGGGCGTGCGGCTCGCGGGTGTCGAAGCGATCGTGGCAGAAGGATTTGAGCGCATTCACCGCACCAACCTGATCGGCATGGGTGTACTGCCGCTCGAGTTCAAACCGGGCGTGAACCGGCTTGAACTCGGTATCGACGGGACGGAGACGTACGACGTGATCGGCGAACGTAAGCCGCGCGCGGACCTGACGCTCGTGATTCATCGAAAGAACGGCGAGCGCGTCGACGTGCCTGTCACGTGCCGCCTCGACACGGCCGAGGAAGTCTCGATCTACGAAGCGGGCGGCGTGCTGCAGCGCTTTGCGCAGGACTTCCTGGAGTCGTCGAAGGCCGCGGCGTAAGACCGACGCTTTTCATGCATTCCATGTGGGCGGCGCGCGATGTGCCGCCCTACTCACATCAGGATCACAACACATGGCACACGCACCTCAGATCAAGATACCCGCGACCTACATGCGCGGCGGTACCAGCAAAGGCGTGTTCTTTCGGCTAAAGGACTTGCCCGAAGCGGCGCAAGTGCCTGGCGCCGCGCGCGATGCGTTGCTGCTGCGCGTGATCGGCAGTCCCGATCCGTATGGCAAGCAGATCGACGGCATGGGTGGCGCGACGTCGAGCACCAGCAAGACGGTGATCGTTGCGAAGAGCAGCAGGCCGGATCACGACGTGGATTATCTGTTCGGTCAGGTATCGATCGACAAGCCGTTCGTCGACTGGAGCGGCAATTGCGGCAACCTGTCGGCGGCCGTGGGACCGTTTGCGATCAGCGGCGGGCTAATCGACCCTGAACGCGTGCCTGACAACGGTGTCGCTGTCGTGCGCATCTGGCAGGCGAATATCGGCAAGACGATCATTGCGCACGTGCCGATGACCAACGGCGCCGTGCAGGAAACGGGCGATTTCGAACTCGATGGCGTGACGTTTCCTGCTGCTGAAGTGCAGCTCGAGTTCATGGATCCTGCTGCCGAGGAAGAAGGCGCGGAGGGTTCGATGTTCCCGACTGGGAATCTCGTTGATGATCTTGAGGTGCCCGGCTTCGGCACGCTGAAGGCGACGATGATCAATGCGGGAATTCCGACTATCTTTGTCAATGCCGACGCGATTGGCTATACGGGTACTGAGTTGCAGGACGCAATCAACAGCGATGACGCGGCTCTGAAGAAGTTCGAAACCATTCGTGCGCATGGCGCGCTAAGGATGGGGCTGATCAAGAGTCTCGATGAGATCGCGAAACGGCAGCATACGCCGAAGATCGCGTTTGTGGCTGCGCCTGCTGGTTATGTTGCTTCTAGTGGCAAGGCTGTTTCTGGCGGTGATGTTGATCTGCTCGTGCGGGCTATTTCGATGGGGAAGCTTCATCATGCGATGATGGGCACGGCTGCTGTCGCTATTGGTACTGCTGCGGCTATTCCTGGTACTTTGGTGAATCTTGCTGCCGGCGGTGGAGAACGTAAAGCTGTGCGCTTCGGGCATCCTTCCGGGACTCTGCGGGTTGGGGCTGAGGCCGTTCTTGTGGATGGTGAATGGGTTGTGAAGAAGGCTGTTATGAGTCGTAGTGCGCGGGTGTTGATGGAGGGGTGGATTCGCGTGCCAGCGGTATAAGGTTTTTTGTCTGCGACGCAGTCGCGATTTTTGGTTTTTCTGGTTTTTTGGTTTTTGCTGCGCTGGCATCCGCGATTTCCTAGCGGTGCTGCAAGCGTCGCCCCTGTGCGGGGCGGCACCTACTTTTCTTTGCAGCGGCAAAGAAAAGTAGGCAAAAGAAAGCCGCTCACCCCGCTAATTCTTGTGTTTGCCTGCGGGCCCCTACGGGTCCCGCACTCCAGACGGCAACATGCTATTTCACGCCCGTTGCCAGCCTGCTAACCAAGCGCATACCCCTCTCCAGTCTCCCGTAGCGCAGCCAGCGGCAGCGAATGGTCTGCGCCGCCCAGGTGGCAAACTGTGTGTAGCTTGTCGCACCTTACGCGTTCGCGCTTCTACGACACCGATCCCGCTTTTCAGTCCGGAGTGGTGCACGTCGATCGCGACGGCCTACACACCGTTTGCCACCTGGGCGGCCGTGGACTTTCTGGTAACGGAGTCCGTGACGCGGGGGTGTGAAGTGGGGGATGCGAATCCAGGAGCGCTGGCAGCGGGCATTGAATAGGTTGATGCCGCCCGGAGTGCGGGACCCGTTGGGGGCCCGCAGGCAATGACCAGAACTGGCGGTGTGAGCGGCTTTCTTTTGCCTACTTTTCTTTGCCGCTGCAAAGAAAAGTAGGTGCCGCCCCGCACAGGGGCAACGCATGCAGCACCGATACGAAATCGCGGATGCCAGCGAAAAACCCCAAAAAAGGCAGGCACCCGCAAAGGCAGAATTGCAGCGTTTCAAATGCGTGCAACGCGCGATGGATGGAGATAATGCGTCGTCATCGACAGGGGCGTCCAACATGAACGCACACCCGTCGCTCGACCGGCGCCCGGCTTCGACATCAGCGGGCCGTTTGCTCCGCCGCCTCCACCACCCGCTGCCGCGCCATAAACCAGTAAAACACCGCAGCACACCCCGCAATCGCACCGCCGATCACAAACGCAAGCGAGTACGAACCCGTGCGGTCCACAATGAACCCGGCCGCCACAGGCGAAAACGCGCCGCCAAAATAGCCGCCGAAGTTCTGGATCGCACTGACCGACGCGACCATCGAAGACGGTGCAATATCCGCCGCCAGCGCCCACGCATTGCCGATCGTCGCCGCAATGAACGCGAGTCCGACTGTCATCAGCACGATCGTCATCTCGATCGACTGCGTGAACGGCAGCGCAATCGCGCACACAGCCGCGCCGAGCGAGCAGCAAACGATGATGACGCGCTTCGCGCCCATCGACGACGCCACGCCACGATCGACCAGCTTCGTCGCGATCCAGCCCGCCAGAATTTCGCCCAGTGCACCGCCGAACCACGGGATGCTCGCGTACACGCCAAGCTGCGCAAGCGAAATATGAAAGCGGTCGAGCAGATAGAGCGGCAGGAACACGAGGAAAAGATTCCACAGCCAGATCGCGCAGAAGTAGCCGAGAATCATGCCCCACACGCTGCGATGCCCGAACAGCGAGCGCCATTTGATCGACGACGTCGCGAGCGAATGCTCATGCCCGCCGCCGCCCGCTTCGATGTACGCGAACTCTTCGCGCGACAGCCGCTTGCTCTGCGCCGGGTTTCGATAGAGGAACAGAAACAGAATGGCGAACGCGATGCCGACAGCACCTGTCACATGAAACAGCGAGCGCCAGCCGAACGCGATCATCAACGCAACCAGCACGGCCGGCGCGAGCGCCGGTCCCCATTTCGACGACGAATCCCACACGCCCGTCGCGAAGCCGCGCTCCTTGCCGGGAAACCACGCGGCCGTGATTTTCGCGGATGTCGGCCAGCACGGCGCTTCGCCAACCGCGAGCAGCACGCGCATCACGATCAGCCCGGAGATCGAGCCGACCACGCCCGTCAGCCATGTCGCGACGCTCCACCAGATCATCCCGATCGCATACGCTTTCTTCGCGCCGAAACGGTCGATGATCCAGCCTGCGGGCAACTGCATCACCGCGTACGTCCACGCGAACACGGTGCCGAGCAAGCCGATCTGCGTGCGCGTAAGGCCGAGATCCTGAATCATGCCGGGCGCCGCGATCGAAAGACTCGCGCGATCCATGTAGTTGATGATCCCGCCGAGCAGCAGCCAGATCAGCACGTGCCAGCGATAATTCATGCGCGTCGCGCCTGCCGCCGACGCGCTTGTTGCCGTGAGCCTGTCATCCATTCTGTCTCCTCCTTTCGTTGCCTGCTGTGAACTCTGTCCGGTCCGACTCGATGCTGGCTGGAGTGTTGCGCGCCTGCTTTCTCACTGCCGACGCGCATCGCGCTATTGCTTCGTTACTTGCCCCAACGCAGCACCAGCGGATCGAGCCTACGCGCGATGTCGATCAGTTCGGCGCGCGTGTCGGGATGCATCGGCGGCAGCGGATGACGCGGGTTTTCGCACGCGATCACACCGCCCTCTTTCATCAGCGCCTTCGCGGCGAGCAGACCCGTCTGGCGATTCTCGTGATTGATCAGCGGCAACCAGCGCTGATAGTGCGCAAAGGCTTCGTCGCGCTTGCCTTCGCGGAAGAACTCGAGAATCGGACGGATGCCGTCGGGATAACCGCCGCCCGTCATCGAGCCCGTTGCGCCCGCGTTGAGATCCGCGAACAGCGTGATCGCTTCTTCGCCGTCCCACGGACCTTCCACTGCATCGCCGCCGAGGCGGATCAGTTCGCGCAGCTTGGCGGCCGCACCCGGCGTTTCGATCTTGAAGTACGACACCTGTTCGATCTCGCGCGCCATGCGTGCAAGGAACGCCGCCGACAGCACCGTGCCGCTCGCGGGCGCGTCCTGAATCATGATGGGAATGTCGATGCCATCCGACAGCCGCGCATAGAACTCGTAGATCTGCGTCTCGGGCACGCGGAACGTCGCGCCGTGATATGGCGGCATCACCATCACCATGGATGCGCCCTGTTCCTGCGCACGCCGGCTGCGCTCGGTGCACACGGCGCTGCTGTAATGGCTCGTCGTCACGATGACGGGCACGCGGCCCGCGACGTGTTCGAGCATCGTGCGCGTGAGCGTTTCGCGCTCGTCGTCGGACAGTGCGAACTGCTCGGAGAAGTTCGCGAGAATGCACAGGCCGTCCGAGCCCGCGTCGATCATGAAATCGACCACGCGCTTCTGGCTGTCCAGATCGAGTGCGCCCGTTTCGGTGAAGGTGGTCGGGACGACGGGGAAAATGCCGCGATAGCGTGCAGTGGATTGTGAGGTCATGGCTCGTGTTCCGCTAGAAATGAGTTGAGTGGGCAAACCGCATCAGCGCGCGGCGGCCTTCGGTTCGGGTAGTGACGCCCGCACGACGAACGTGATCACGACGGCGAATAGCAGCGTCGCGGACAGGAAATAGAGGCCGGCGGCAAGACTGCCCGTCGCATCCTTGATGAGACCGATGCCGTACGGCCCCACGTAGCCGCCGAGATTCGCGAGCGAATTGATCGTCGCGATGCCAACGGCCGCGCGCGCGCCCGTCAGGAATTGCCCCGGCAGCGCCCACACCACAGCCTGAATCGAATACAGCGAGAACGCGGTCAGGCAGATGAACAGGAATTGCAGCGCGGGCGAATGCGCCCACGCGCTCAACGCCATCGTCATCGCCGCAACGCCCGACACGACGACGATATGCCAGTACCGTTCGCGCTTTCGATCCGAATGACGTGGCACGACACACAGTCCGACGACGGCGAACAGATACGGCACGGCGGACAGCAGACCCGTGGTTGCATCGCTGACGCCGAAGGCCTTGATGATGGTCGGCAGCCACAGCGACAGGCCATAGATGCTCAACGGAAACGGCAGAAACAGCAGCGCGAGCAGCAGCACGCGTTTGTCCTTCAGCGCGGCGAGCGGATTGCCGTGCGACTTCAGGCCGTACGACGCGCTATCGGCGGCGAGTTCGCGTTCGATCCACGCGCGATCCGCTGCCGGAAGCCACTTTGCGTTGGCGGGCGACTCGGGCAGCAGGCGCAGCGTCGGCACGCACAGCAGCACGGCGGGCAAACCGCTCAGCACGAACAGCGTCTGCCAGTTCGACAGGCCGAACACGCCATGCGTCGACAGCACGATGCCCGCGACCGGTCCCGTCAGAATCCCTGCGAGCGGTTGCGCGAGCACCAGCAGGCCGATGATGCGCGCGCGATGCCGCATCGGAAACCACTTCGTGAGGAAGTACAGAATGCCCGGATACAGACCCGCTTCCGCCGCGCCGAGCAGAAAGCGCAGCACGTAGAAGCTGGTCGGCCCGCTGACGAGCGCCATCGCCATCGTGATGACGCCCCACGTGAACAGAATCCGCGCGAACCACACACGCGCGCCAAAGCGTTCGAGCGCGAGATTGCTCGGCACTTCGCACAGAAAATAGCCGATGAAGAAGAGCCCGGCGCCGAGGCCGTAGGCGGCGTCGCTGATGCCGACGGCCGCGTTCATGTGCAGCTTCGCGAAGCCGACGACGGAGCGGTCGATATACGCGACGACGTAAATCAGCGCAAGAAAAGGGATCAGCCGGCGAACCAGCAGACTCATGATCCGCTGTTCGTCGGCGAGCGCCGCGCCCGCGCCCGCGATGGGCACGGCCTGCTGCGCGCTGGCGTGAGGTGTGGTCATGTGCAATGTCTCCAATGTGTATCGTTATGCGCCGGCTGTTTTACGCTCAATCGGCCGGCGTACTGCGCGTCAGCCGGATGTGCGTTCGTACCGTCCCGCGACACGCCGATGCACGCCGAGCGGATTCGCGTCGCGCAGCGCTTCGGGCACGAGGGCGGCAGGCAGGTTCTGGTAGCACACGGGCCGCATGAAGCGCTCGATGGCGGCCGTGCCGACCGACGTGCTGCGGCCATCGGAAGTCGCCGGGAAGGGACCTCCGTGAACCATCGCGTCACACACTTCGACGCCTGTCGGAAAGCCGTTCGCGAGAATGCGGCCTGCCTTGCGTTCGAGAATCGGCAGCAACGACTGCGCGGCTTGCTGATCGGCGTCGTCGAGATGCAGCGTGATCGTCAACTGGCCTTCGATCCCGTTCAGCACCGTGCGCAGCTCGTGCGCATCCGCGCATTCGACCAGCACGCTGCACGGACCAAATACTTCGTCGGCGAGCGTGTGATCAGCGAGCAGGCTCTGCGCGCTCACGCGGAACAGCGCGGCCTGCGCGCGACGGCTGCCCGCTTCGGGCGCCTTGCCGCGCGCCAGCGTCGTCACGGCCGGGTTCTTTGCGAAGCGTTCGATGCCCGCCTCGTATGCGCACAGAATGCCGCCCGTGAGCATGACGCCCGCCGCCGCTTCACCGAGCGTCTGAGCAGCCGTCGCAGCGAAGCGCTCGAAACCTTCGCCCGCGATGCCGAGCATCAAGCCCGGATTCGTGCAGAACTGTCCGCAGCCCAACGTTGTCGACGCGACGAAATCGCGCGCGAGCGTATCGGCGCGTGCGTCGAGTGCAGCAGGCATCAGCAGGTTCGGGTTCACGCTGCTCATTTCTGCGTAGACGGGAATCGGCTCGGCGCGCGCGGCGGCAATCGCCATCAGCGCGCGTCCGCCTGCACGCGAACCCGTGAAGCCCACGGCCTTGATCGCCGGATGCGCGACGAGCGCCGCGCCCACTTCGTGGCCCGCGTCGAACAGCATCGAGAACACGCCTTCGGGCAACTGCGCGTGGCGTACAGCCTCCTGAATCGCTCGGCCCACGAGTTCCGACGTGCCCGGATGCGCGGGATGCGCCTTCACGACGACGGGACAACCGGCTGCGAGCGCAGCGGCCGTATCGCCGCCCGCGACGGAGAACGCGAGCGGGAAGTTGCTTGCGCCGAACACGGCAACAGGGCCGATGCCGATGCGCTGGAAACGCAGATCGGTGCGCGGCGGCTGCCGCTCCCGCAAGGCGGGCTCGATGCGCGCATCGAGTGCATCGCCGCTGCGCACGAGCGCCGCGAACATGCGCAGCTGATTCGCGGTGCGCGCACGCTCGCCTTCGAGACGCGCGCGCGGCAAGCCCGACTCGCTCATCGCACGTTCGATCAATGCTTCGCCCAGCGCTTCGATACGCGCCGCGGCATCGTCGAGAAAGCGTGCGCGCTGCTCGGCGGGCAGCGTGCGGTACACGTCGAATGCACTTTCAGCAAGTGCGCACGCTTCGTCCACATCGCTTGCCTGTGCGCTGTTGTACTTCGGCGTCGGCAACGCTTGCTCGCTTGCTGCGTCGATCGCATAAAACTCCGCGCCCTGGCCGCGCCGCGTGCGTGCGCCGATCAGCAGTTCACCCGTCAGATTCATCGTCTCTCTCCTCAATGCGAATGGCGCGGCACGCCTGCGCCCCGGCAGCCGACGAGGAAGTCCAGATCGCAACCTTCGTCAGCCTGCAACACGTGATCGATATACAGCCGCTGGTAACCGCCGCCTGCGGGCGCCTCGGGCGGCGTGTGCTGCGCGAGGCGACGCGCGAGTTCTTCGTCGCCGATATCGACGCGCAGCGTGCCCGCATCGCAATCCAGCTCGATCCAGTCGCCGTCCTGCACGGCCGCGAGCGGGCCGCCGTCGGCCGCTTCCGGCGTCACGTGCAACACCACCGTGCCGTATGCGGTGCCGCTCATCCGTGCATCGGAGATGCGCACCATGTCCTTCACGCCCTGGCGCAGCAGCTTCGGCGGCAAGCCCATGTTGCCGACTTCGGCCATGCCCGGATAACCCTTCGGCCCGCAGTTCTTCATCACGAGCACCGAGTTCGCGTCGACGTCGAGCGTTTCGTCGACGATGCGTTCCTTGTAGTGCTCGAAGTTCTCGAACACGACGGCGCGGCCGCGATGTTTCAGCAACGCCGGTGTCGCTGCCGACGGCTTCAGCACTGCGCCGCGCGGCGCGAGATTGCCGCGCAGCACGCGGATGCCGCCGTCTTTCACGAGCGGTTTGTCGAGCGGACGGATCACTTCGTCGTTGTAGATCGGCGCGTCCATCACGTTGTGCCAGAGCGCCTTGCCGTTCGCCGTCAGCGCGCCCGGATGCGGCAGCAGGTCAGCTTCGCCGAGTCGCCGCAGCACGGCAGGCAGACCGCCCGCGTAATAGAACTCTTCCATCAGGAAGCGGCCCGACGGCATCAGGTCGACGATAGTCGGCGTATTGCGGCCGATACGCGCCCAGTCGTCCAGATCGAGCTTCACGCCGATGCGCCCGGCAATCGCCTTCAAATGAATCACGGCATTGGTCGAGCCGCCGATCGCCGCATTCACGCGGATCGCATTCAGAAACGCTTCGCGCGTGAGGATCTTCGACAGCGTGAGCCCCTCGTGCGCCATCTCGACGATGCGCATGCCCGACATGTGCGCGAGCACATAGCGGCGCGCGTCGACGGCGGGAATCGCGGCGTTGTGCGGCAGCGACGTGCCGAGCGCTTCCGCCATGCAGGCCATCGTCGACGCCGTGCCCATCGTGTTGCAGGTGCCCGCCGAGCGCGACATGCCCGCTTCCGCCGACAGGAACTTGTGCAGATCGATCTCGCCCGCCTTCAGCGATTCGTGCAGCTGCCACACGGCCGTGCCCGAGCCGATGTCCTTGCCGTCCAGTTTGCCGTTGAGCATCGGGCCGCCCGTCACGACGATGGCGGGCACGTCGCAGCTCGCCGCGCCCATCAGCAGCGCGGGCGTGGTCTTGTCGCAGCCGGTGAGCAGCACGACGGCGTCGATGGGATTACCGCGAATCGCTTCTTCGACGTCCATCGCCGCGAGATTGCGCGTGAGCATCGCGGTCGGGCGCAGATTCGATTCGCCATTGGAAAACACGGGGAATTCGACGGGAAAGCCGCCCGCTTCGTAGATGCCGCGCTTCACATGCTCGGCGACCTTGCGAAAGTGCGCGTTGCACGGCGTGAGTTCCGACCACGTATTGCAGATGCCGATCACCGGGCGTCCGTCGAACTCGTGATCGGGGATGCCCTGATTCTTCATCCAGCTTCGATACATGAAGCCGTTTTTGTCGGCCGTGCCGAACCATTGGGCCGAGCGCAGCTTCGATTTCTTATCCGACATGCTTACTTCCTGAAGGCAAGTGCTGATTTGCTGAACCGGCGATCCGACGCTGCGTGCGCAACGTTTCTGAATGGCGAAAGTCGTGATCGCGGATCATGGAAAAAGAAAAGTGTACGAAGCGGTCTGATATCTTTCTAATGAAAATTGGCGTCTAACTGATATCGCTTTAATTATTGGTATTAACCCTTATGCTCGATTCGAATCCCTGGTACGTCCGCACGCGGCTAAAGACGCGCCAATTGTTGCTGCTCGTTGCGCTCGACGAGGAAGGCAACATCCACCGCGCCGCCGACGCGCTCAGCATGTCGCAGCCCGCCGCGTCGAAGCTGTTGCGCGAACTCGAAGAAATGCTCGATGCGCCACTGTTCGAACGGATGCCGCGCGGCATGCGGCCCACGCTGTACGGCGAGGTGATGATTCGGCACGCGCGCTCCGTGGTTGGCAGTCTCGATCAGGCGCGCGAGGAAGTGCTCGCGCTGAAGTCGGGGCAGCTTGGGCGCGTGGCCGTCGGCACGATCACGTCGCCTGCTGTCAGCCTGCTGCCCGCCGCCATCGCACAGGTCAAGACGACGCATCCGGGCCTGAGCGTGAGCGTCGAGATCGACAGCAGCAACGTGCTGCTCGAAAGTCTCGCGCAGGACAAGCTCGATCTCGTGATCGGCCGGCTTTCCGCTGAACATGACAAGCTGCATCTGCGCTACGAGCCTCTCGCTGAAGAACAGGCGCTCGCCGTCGCCCGTTCGGGTCATCCGTTGCTGGCGGCGCAGTCGCTGACACTCGCGGATGTCGTCGATGCGTCGTGGGTCGTGCCGCCCGCGCAAAGCGTGCTGCGTCATCGCTTCGAGCTGATGTTCCAGCGCCAAAGCCTCGCGCCGCCGTCCAACGTGGTCGAAAGCGCGGAACTGCTGTTCGTCACGAGCCTGCTGTCGCAAAGCGACATGCTCGCCGTACTGGCCGCCGAGGTCGCGCACTACTACGCCGCACACGGCCTCCTTTCGATCCTGCCGCTCGACATGCCGCTGCGCATGGACGACTTCGGCATCATCACGCGCACCGGGCAGCTGCTGTCGCCCGCTTCGACCCAGGTGGTGCGCGCATTGAAACAGGTGGCCGGCACGCTGTACGGCGCGCTCGCGTGAAGCATCACGCCGTGATAGATCAGTACGTCGCGCGTCCGCCCGAGAGATCGAATACAGCGCCCGTCGTGAACGAGTTTTCCGCCGACACGAGCCATGCAACCATCGCGGCGATTTCGTTCACTTCGACGAAGCGTCCGCGCGGAATCTTCGAGAGCATGTAGTCGATGTGCTGCTGCGACATCTGCTCGAAGATGCGCGTGCGCGCCGCAGCGGGCGTGATCGCGTTGACGGCGATGTCGAGCCGCGCGGTTTCCTTGCCGAGGCTCTTCGTGAGCGCGATGACGCCGGCCTTCGCCGCGCTATACGCGCTCGCGTTCGGATTGCCTTCCTTGCCCGCAATCGACGCGATGTTGACGATGCGCCCATAGCCGCGCGCAATCATCGTCTTCACGATCGCCTGGTTCACGTGAAAGGCCGCGTTCAGATCGATGTCGATCACGCGCGACCATTCTTCCGGCGCGTAATCGGCGACCGTCGCGTTCGCGCCCGCGATACCCGCGCTGTGCACGAGAATGTCGATGGCGCCGAACTGAGCGATGCTCGCTTGCGTCGCCGCCTGCACGTCATCGCGCTGCGTAAGATCCACGCACACGGTCTGAACATCGCCGAAACGCGCGAGGCTCGCCTTCGCTTCGGCGAGCGCGGTCTCGTCGCGGTCCCACAGCGCGACGCGCGCGTGGCCCTGCAACAACCGCTCCGCGACCGCATAGCCAATGCCTTGCGCACCGCCCGTGACGACGGCGGCGCGCTGCGTGAAGTCGTACTGGTTCATGCGCGCGCTCCCTGTCATGCCGCGACGGTACGCTGCTGCTGTTCGCCGAGTCCTTCGATGCCGAGGCGCATCGTCTGTCCCGCGCGCAGATAGACGGGCTCCGGCTTCTGCCCCATGCCGACGCCCGGCGGCGTGCCCGTCGAAATGACGTCGCCCGGTTGCAGGCTCATGAAGCGGCTCAGGTACGACACGATCTGCGCGACGTTGAAGATCATCGTGCTGGTGTTGCCGTTCTGATAGCGCTTGCCGTCCACTTCGAGCCAGAGGGCGAGCCGCTGTGGATCGGGAATGTCGTCGGCAGTCACGAGCCACGGCCCAATCGGACCGAACGTGTCGCAGCCCTTGCCTTTGTCCCACGTGCCGCCGCGCTCGATTTGATATTCGCGCTCGGAGACGTCGTTGATAACGCAATAGCCCGCCACATGCCTGAGCGCGTCGGCTTCTTCGATGTACGTGCCGCCCTTGCCGATCACGACGCCGAGTTCGACTTCCCAGTCGGTCTTCTGCGAGCCGCGCGGAATGCGCACGTCGTCGTTCGGACCGACGACAGCCGACGTCCACTTGCCGAACACGACGGGTTCCGCGGGCACGGGCAGATTCGATTCGGCGGCATGGTCCGCGTAGTTCAGCCCGATGCAGATGAACTTGCCGATGCGGCCCACGCAGGCGCCGATGCGTTCTTCGGTGGAGACGACCGGCAGCTTGCTGATGTCGAGCTGGCGCAGTTTGTCCAATGCTTCGGGCAACAGCGTCGAGCCGGCGATATCGTCGATGATGCCGGACAGGTCGCGTATCGCGCCGTTGCCGTCGAGAATGCCGGGCTTTTCATGACCGGGCGCGCCATATCGCAGCAATTTCATGGTGTTTCCTCGTCTCCAGTTGGCTGAGCTAATTGCGTATGCCGCACAATGTAGGGAAACGGGGCGCGGTTGGATAATGAAAGCTGCTGCATGGGCGATAACTTTGGGTTATCGCGACGCCTGCAATGTGAAGCCTTCAACGGAGATCTTTTTGTTTTCAGACTCGCAAATCCCGCGCGAAACGATCCAGGCATATCTGGAAACCGAATACATCGTCTTTGACGACGCGTCCACGACACTCAGGGTCGGTCGCGCCAATCCGCAGCTTGTCGCGCTGCATAAAGCTCACGGCGTCGCGTGCAGTGCGTTCATCACCGCCTGGAATCCTTTCAGCCAGACGTGCAGCGCAGAGTTCAACGCCGACCGTCAGCAAGCCTTGGCGCGTGAACTGGCGCAGCTGGGCCACGTTGTCATCGAAGGCATCGGCAAGCATCCGTCGAATAACTGGCCTGGCGAGGCGAGTTTTCTTGTACTCGGACTTTCACTGGACGCTGCAAAGTCGCTCGGTACCCGCTATGGTCAGAACGCGATCGTCTGGTCGACGGACGACGCCACGCCTCAACTCGTTCTTTTGCGTTGAACAGCGCGCGCGGCAGAAAGAAGCCATTTGCATCGACGCGAAACGCGCGGGCGTAAAGCGAAGCTCCTGTCGCCAAGGCGAGTAACGATCCATCACCCTTTAGCGTTGCAAAAAATCGGTCCCCATCAGGAATATTTTTTTCCTCGCTCCCGTCTGCGCGAGGCGCATCTTTCTCGCGCCGAACCCGCCCTGCAGCGTCTGCCCGAGCCATCACTTCAAACGACGACAAAGCGAAAACGGTTTTCAATCGCCTATTTGTCAGAAGATTCAACTTATTTCGCACCCGCCTCTAACGTCCGCTCGGGTTTCTGCCGACAGCTAGGTATCAATTACATCAGATCAAGGATAGTCGGGCATTAATTACCGATTTTCCGATTCCTGCCCGCCTCGATGAGTCCGCCGGGTGCAGCTGGAGTCCTTTTCTGAGCGTATTTCGATAACGAATTGCGGTGCCCGGGTGGCACTCCGCAGTCGCTCGCAGATCGATTCGCACCATCAGGCACTTATTCAGGATACCGAATCACTTAACGGATTTCCTGTTGGCCGCGACGCGACTCGGCAATGACCACCTGACATTTTTTGCCGGTATTTCCGGCGGCGGATTTTTCTGTGATCAATCGACGTCAATTTCTCAACGGCCTGGCAGCGCTCGGCGGCAGCTATGTTCTAACGGGATGCGGGGGCGGTGGCTCCGACCTCGGCGCTGACGGCAGCGCCGTCGTCAAGGCCATGAGCAAAACGGCCGCGGCTGCATCGGCGAACGGCACGACGGTCCCGTCGGCCACTTCGATCATCGACTACCAGGGCTCCGTCTGGACGCTGACGGGCGGCTCGGTTTACAAGGATGGCGTGAAGGCCGGCAACAACTACAACGTCGCGTTGATGCTCTGGTTCGGCGGCGGCGTCTACCATCAGGGAACGGGTGGCCAGTTTTACGGCTGGAACGGTTCGACGTGGATCGCGTGCAACGACCCGCGGCTTGGCGGCACGTCTGCCGACGGCACGACGATCCCGTCCGCGTCGTACATCATCGACAAGGCCGGTGCGGTATGGACGGTTGTCAACGGTGTCATCTATCGCAACAACAAGACGGTCGGCAACACCTACAACGTGACGCTGCTGCTGTGGTACGGCGGCAAGATCTGGCATCGCGGCACGGGCAGCCAGTTCTACGTGCTGAGCGACGTCAGCACCAGCTGGCTGCCTTGCGCCGATCCGCGCATCGTCACGGCCGCGACGGCGGGCACGTTCTTCGGCATCAACGGACACTACGACTATCGCTACACGCCCGCGCAGGTCGTGTCGATCATGAAGAGCACCGGCTGCTCGACGTATCGCGTGGGCTGCACCGACGATCCGGTGCAACTCAATGCCGTCGCGAAGCTCGCGCAGGCGTTCCAGTCGGCGGGACTGACGCTGTTCGTGCTGATCAACCAGGGCATCTACGATAACAACCGCGTGCTGCTGGCGAACGAATCGGTTGCGTACAACCGCGGCAAAGCGTGTGCGGCAGCCGTCGCGACGGCGCTCGCCCCGTATGGCGTGACCATGTACGAATGCGGCAACGAGTTGACGCGCGAGAACGACATCATTCTCGATTCGACCAATGCCGGCACCAAGGCCGTGGATTTCAGCAACACGAACTGGCCGGTAATGCGCGGCGTGATGCGCGGGATGATCGACGGCGTGAAGTCGGTGCAACCAGCTGCGAAGTGCGGCATCAATTTCTGCGTGGCCGATATCGGCGCAGCGGATGCGTTATGGGACGGCATGCAGCCGGACGGCAGCGGCGGCTACCCGAAGGTGCGCTGGGACCTGACGACGTGGCACAACTACGAAGTCTATGGCGACATCTTCAACATCGGCACGGACGGAGCAGGCCCGGGCTTCGATCTGCCGACGTACTGCAAGGCCCGCTACGGCGTGCCGTTCCTGATCACCGAGTGGAACACGGGGCCGGAAAGCACCCAGGCGTATCGCGCGACTTATATCAGCACGCAGTTCGCCAATTACTTCAAGGCCAGAAAGACAAAGAACGTGCAGTCGGTGATGTATTACGTGCTCGACAGCGGCGACGCGACGTACGGTCTGATGGTCGACGGTGTCGCGCTGACGCAGCCGTATGGCGCATTTACCGGCTTCATCGCGAGCAATCCCGACGTGTAATCGTTTGCATGGGGCGTCGTCCGTTTTGTCGACGGCGCCCGCCGCTTTTAGACGAATCTGTCAAGCGGTGCGCCGCGTGATCGGCCCGTTTGTGGCGAAAACACACACCGCATTTTTTCCTATGATCATGCCGCAAACGATTGCTTATACTCTGTGCACCTCTTTCTCCGAGGCGCAATGTATGTGGCAGGAATCGCTCCAATATTTCCAACGAATCAGCTTGAACGCGCCGATCACACTGGCGGTGGCGTCGGGAGCAGTCGGCTCCGTCATCACACTCGCCTGGATCTCGGTGCGTGACGCCAGAGAGCGCAGGCGCCAGCGGCGCGATACCGCTCTGGACCTCGCACTGGCGCTGGAAAGCTACGCGCGCACCTGCCGGACCATGATGCACAAGGCCGCGTGGGCGGCAGCGAAACCCGTCGGTCCCATGAGCCTCGAAGCCATCGAGGGCGTGTCCATTCCTGCCTTTGCGTATCCGGACAGGCTCGCCTGGCCCGTCCTGAATCGAAAGGTCATTTCCGAATTGCGCGAGTACCCCGCCATGGTGCACGCCGCGCGCGAGTACCTTGAGGCGTTCCGCGAACTCGGCGAGCCGCTCGATCTTTGCAGCCGCGTCGAATACGAATGTGCGAAGCTCGCCACGTTCGCACTGGCGCTTGCTCGCGCGACGCGCCGCCGCCACGGCGCGGCGGCATGGAAGCCGGGCGCGAAAGATTCCGCCATGGAACGCGAGCTGCTCGACTTCATCGCGAGCGCTGAAGAAAAGCGCAAGGCGGCGCTCGAGCGTCGCGCAGAATTCCCCACCGAGCGCCGCTCCGACGCGCAGCCGTTCAATCAGCCGTTGAGCGCCTGAAGAATCGATAAAGAGCGGCGGCAAACGCCGCTCTTTTCACATCAACGAGATTCCAGGCGATCCGCTTTCGCCAGTGTCTCGAGATCGGCCCAACACGGTTTTCCAAAACGCACTACGTCAGGCTCATAGAAACGGCGCAGGAATGGTGCGTGTTCCTGTGCGTGTTCCCTCTTCCCACAGAAACGCGCGTGAATGCGCCTGGGCGCAGCGCATTCCCAGATTACGCACGAATCCAGCAAGTAAGCCTTCCTGCCAGACGCCTTATTCTCCAGAACTCCGCTGACTAGACTTGGCATCAACGTTGACGCACTGCTGTTCAACGAACATTCGATCCCTGATCTGTTACTGGAGAACCGTCATGAAAACCAGGCTCGTCGCCGCCGCACTTCTTGCCGCTACTGCATTCGTTTCCGCTCCCGTCTTCGCGAGCGGCTTCGGTCCGGCGCCGTACTACAACCCGGAAGCAGGCGCACCGGCTTCGCAGCGCGGCCCGGTTGCTCAAGCGTCCCAGGCTGGCGATAACACCGCAAATTCCTATGGCGGTGTCGCTTCGGGCACGTCGCACGCAGGCGGCCTGTTTCACAAGCGCAGCACGGGTGCCGATTCGTGTGTTGGCCCGGTCAGCTACTGCAACATCTACTTCGGCAGCTAAGCGTTCATGCGTGGCCACGCGCTCGACATGAATCGCTCTTTACGTCAGCGGCCCGCTTCGTTCCGAAGCAGCTGCTGACACGTATCGTATCGCCTCGCCTTTCCCCGCTTCATTCTTCCTGTCCGGTTTCCCCTCGTTGAACACATGCGGCCCGGCCCGAGCGTGATGCCGAGGCCCAACCGCGCGCTAGAATCAGAAAGTCCCACCGAACCGGGGACCGGGTCTTGCTGCGCAGTTCGCGCACGGGAGGCGATCATGATCAGACTTTCAGGCATCTTGGCTCTAGCAGTTGCCGTCGCGGGATGCGTTGCGGCCCCGCCGTATCAAAGCAGCGATCCTGCGTATGGTCCCGGCTATTACGCACCTGGCCCCGCCATCGGCGTAGGCGTGGGAGGCGGCAGCTTCGGTGGCGGCGTGGGTGTCGGCGTCGGTGTGGGATTCTGAGCCGAAAGCATGGGAACGCTTTATGCGGCCGACGATGATCATCGTCCCCTATGCAGGTCGGTCGCATGGAGCGTCATCCGGACAAGCAGACTCTGCGCGTAAGCGGCGAGCGCACTGACGGGCCGGCGCGTTCGTGGGCCGCCGACGTCGGCCCCGGTCTCGTGACGCTCGGCTCCGACAACGACCCGAGCGGCATCGCCACCTACACGCTCGCGGGAGCGTGGTATCGCTATGACCTGCTTTGGGTGTGCGTGTTGTCCTATCCGTCGATGGTCGCGCTCCAGCTGATTTCCGCGCGCGTCGCGTCGATCACCGGCAAGGGATTGACCGACAACATGCGGCAGCACTATGCGCCTGTCTTTTTCTATTTTGCCGTCGCGCGATTCCTGCTCGCCAACACGTTCAACATCGCCGTCGATATCCTCGCGATGGGCACGGCAGTGCGCGCCGTCGCGGGCGGCCCGGTCGCTTTGCTGTCGCTGCTATGCGGCGTCGCGTCGCTGATACTGCAATGGTGCGTCCCCTACGCGCGTTACGCACGGATCGTTCAATGGCTCACGCTGGGCATGTTCGCGTATGCCGGCGTTATCCTGCTGCTCCACGTGCCCTGGCACGCCGTTGCGATTCGCGCGTTTATCCCGCGAATGGTCTGGACGAAGGACTACACGACGATGGTGCTCGCGCTGTTCGGCACTACGATGAGCCCGTATCTGTTGTTCTCGCAGGCCGAGCAGGAAGTGGAGGAGCGGCAGGAACATCCGTCGCCGGGGTCATCGGCCGGTTCCAATGAGGAACTGCGCAAGCTGCGCAGAGACACGCTGCTGCGGACCGCGCTTTCCAACGCGGTTGCATTGGCGATCATGTTGGCGTCTGCCGCTGCATTTCAGTTTTCGCACTACGCGCCGGGCGAACCGGTCGCGCTTGAACGCGTACTCGAACCGCTCGCTCACGGGTTTGCACCACAGGTTCTCGGACTCGCATTGCTCGGCTCGGCGCTTCTCGCATTGCCGCCGCTGGCCGGCTCGGCTGCCCAGGCTGCCGCCAGTTCGTTCGACTGGCGGCACGGCGAAAAACGCAACACACGCATCGCTGTCCTGCTAGTCGCTATCACCGCGATCGGTACTGCAGCGGCCGTCGCGTTAGCGATGAGCGGCATCGATCCCGTCACCGCACTTTACTGGAGCGCGCTCGTCAACGGGATGACGATTACGCCCGTGCTCGCGTTGCTGGTGCTGCTGAGTTCGAAGCGCGAAGCCGTGGGCGATCTGGTCGCGCACTGGTCGTTGCGCGTGCTGTGCTGGCTGGCGACGATCGCGACGGGCGCCGTGCTGATCGTGCATTATGTCGTCGAGTTCGTTTAAGGAAACGAGCGTCCGTTTCCGCTCGACACGGCCGATGCGAGAATCATCCGGCTCCAGTTTGCGGGAACGCACATCACACTGCGCCGAGGGCGAAAGACGTCATCCCCTTCGACGATAGGCCGGCCGGAGAGCGCGCAAAGGCCATCGTCACGCGCCAGGCCGAGGCGCCATACCTGCTCGGCGTAGTTCCCCGTCTGCGAATCGCTCCAACAGATACTGAGCGTATGAGCGGAAAGAACTTCATGCACGACGATACGCGCAGGCAGCGCAATCCATTCAGCTTCGTGTGTCCTTCGCACGGCCCGGGCTTTCTCCCGACGCATTTTCTTCTTGTACGTCGTTTCGACAGGCTGATTCAACAGCACCTCTCCAGGGGACAGCAAACGCAGCAGCGCCCGCTCGATCATGTTGTCATCGGTTTGCATCGGTCACAGCAGATCGCACGGACCCGGTAAGGACTTCGGTAGATCCACTTCGACGAACGCCTTCGAATCGTCGATGGGCAGACCCGCCGGGCTATAAACAAAAGCTTTCATGACGAACTCGCGGAAGAGCGGAAACACGACGCTTCCTTGCTGCATATCGGGCCAGCGACGCGCTCGCTGGCCGAAAGGATTGCGCTCGGCTGGTTCCCTCGGCGCGCGCGGAGCAGCCGTCTAACGCCCTTCGATCAGGGCGATTTCGCTCAGGTCGATCGCCACGACAAGCGGCTCGGCGACTGACGTTCCATCCGGCAGCCGGGGATAAATGCGCCGCCTCGTCGGCGCCGACGTGGATCGCCTGTGCCTTACTGAACACTTCGATGGAGGCGGTAGGGTTGACCCTGTGGAGGGATGGGGACGCGGCAGGTCTGAAATTCAGCGTTTTCTACGGCTTCGCACGGCGAGCGCTACGTTCGCGGACTGGCATTGCCGAACGGGAAAGCTCACTATAGTCAAACCATCGAATCAAGAGTTGCATACCGCACGGAGCGCACCGCTTTGTGCGGTAGCCCACATTTGAAAGCGAATCGTACGCCTACCATGTGCGATCCGACGACGACCGACCTTCGTATGGGAGACATCGATGGCACGGACACCCGACACGGAACAGCAGGCGCCGCGCGCCGATCACGCCGCAGACGCGGCCCCTTCGCCCGAACACATCCTGCAGGTGGCCATGGGCTTCTGGGCATCGAAGACCTTGCTCTCGGCGGTGGAACTGAAACTGTTCACGCATCTCGCGCGCGGCCCGCAAAACGCCACACAGCTCACCGAGACGCTGGGACTGCATCCGCGCCCGGCACTCGATTTTCTGGACGCGCTTGTCGCGCTCAACGTGCTGAATCGTGTCGACGGCGTCTACAGCAATACACGGGACGCGGACGTCTTTCTCGACCAGGAGAAGCCGGCTTATATCGGCGGGCTGCTCGAGATGGCGAACTCACGGCTCTATCCGTTCTGGGGTTCGCTCACGGAAGCGTTGCGCACGGGCGCGCCGCAAAACGAGTCGAAGCACGGCGGCAACGTCTTCGAGGCAATTTATAGCGACGAAGCGCGGCTGCGTACGTTCCTGCACGCGATGAGCGGCGTCAGCCTCGGCGCGGCGCGCGCCATCGCGCAGCAGTTTCCGTGGCGGAACTACCGTACGTTCATCGACATCGGCACGGCGCAAGGTGCATTGCCCGTGCAGATCGCACTTGCGCATCCGCATCTGACGGGGGGCGGCTTCGACTTGCCGCCGGTGGGTCCCGTCTTCGAGGAATACGTCGCGTCGCAGGGCTTGCAGGAGCGTTTGAAGTTCCATGCAGGCAACTTCTTCGACGATCCCTGCCCAGGCGCCGACGTGCTCGTGATGGGCCATATCCTGCACGACTGGGATCTCGACCAGAAGCGCACGCTGCTGCGCAAATGCCACGACGCGCTGCCGGAAGGCGGCTGCCTGATCGTCTACGACGCGATGATCGACGACGACCGCCGCCACAACGCGTTCGGCCTGTTGATGAGCCTGAACATGCTGATCGAGACGCGCGGCGGCTTCGACTACACAGGCGCGCAGTGCATCGAATGGATGCGCGAAGCGGGCTTCAGGGACGTGCGTGTCGAGCCGCTGGCCGGCGCTGATTCGATGGCGGTAGGCATCAGGTAGAGGCGCCGGCGAGTGGCCGACGACACACGACAGATACCTAACATCAGACAAATAGGCATCAAAACACTGGTAAGATCGCGCTTTTTTGCGTAGATCAGACTAATGCCTTTGATTGACCTTGTTAGAAAATCTGTCCCCGTTGCGGCCGCTGCCGCGTCCCTCGTCACCGCGACTCTGCTGTCCTCCCCTGCTGCACATGCCCAGGTTGAGACCCTGAAGGCGCCCGTCTACGGCGTGACGCTCGACGACCTCAGCAAACTCGACGCCATCGTCGCCTCGCTCAGCAATCTGCCGTACCGTCCGACCGTGCGGGTCGTTTTCGATCCCGACACCCCGGCCTCGGATTACTACGCGCCGCTCTTGCGCCTGCACTCAGTCGCCTATGTGATGGGCGAAGTTCTGGATTCGTATTACTTCCCGACCGATCTCACGACGTACAAGGCGCGTACGCAGGAACTCGTGTCGACGTTGAAGGGCACGGTCGATGTCTGGGAGATCGCGAATGAAATCAACGGCGAGTGGCTGCGCCCACATCCGTCCGGTTCCGCGTCCGTCGTCAATTCAGAGGAAACGCAGATCGGTCAGATGGTTGCGGCAGCAAACACGATCGTCAAAGGCGTAGGCGGCAAGACAGCGATCACGCTTTACTACAACGACGACAGCAAAGGCAATAACTGCTGGGAGAAGCCGCAAGACTACTGGAAGACCTGGCCGACCAGCTTCCTTCCTGCGAGCGTGCTCCAGTCGACCGACTATGCCCTCTTCAGCTACTACCCTTATCAGGATTGCACCGGTCTGTCGCCCGCATGGAATGCAGATTTCGCCGCGCTTGAGAAGATTTTCCCCAACGCGAAAGTTGGCTTCGGTGAAATCGGCACGTCGAGCATATCCGCTCCCGCGTCTGTGCAACAGAATCTGATCACGACGTATTATCCGATGGTCAATTCAATGACCGACCCGCGCTTCATTGGGGGATTCTTCTGGTGGAATTACGCCGAACAGATGTTGCCCTATACGAAGAGCAGCTACTGGCAACTGCTCCGGCAGACGATCATTAACCTGAAAGCGCCGAGCTAACTGCATCGCGCCTGCTGTCCGGCGATCACTCTATCGCCGGACACGCGCGCTCCTCGTCGCATCGCTTCGAAGGGCTCGATAACATTTACCGATATTCGAACGACAGAAAAGGCACCTTCCTTATCATTATCAAGGCTATTCCGACGTTAATTGAATACCATCATCAAAGTGAAAATACTTCGCAAATTGAAAGTCAGAATTCGATTGCATACGTCCGGAGTTGTACAGAGCGAAAGAGACTATCCTAATCTCCTGACGATACGCGAGGTGTTAAGGAAAGTCCCTATCTACGTTCACTCGCAAATATCAACCGGCATAGGTCCCAGGCGCGGAATCATCGAACAATCCGCGTGTAATACCAAGTAAGATTGTGCTGCCCGCACACGCGCGGAAGTACAACTTGCTTATCGAAGTAGCAATTTAAGGGCCCTGTTTCTCAATTGCATGCGAACTACTCTCTATCATCCTCATTTTCCGCCCGCATTGCCCTTCAATGACCTGACGTGATTGAATCTGGAAACGACTAGAACACAGGATAGCCAAGCTGTTAGTCACCTCATACAAAAGAAAAAAATTCCGTATAACGGCATTGCGTCATAGAAGCGCAAAGAGCCGTCACTCGTAAGTCCCGATCCCGAAGAAAACTGTTTAATTGGTCCGATGGCGCATCGCACTGTCATGCCATTTTTGTGCAGTGTTGCCATGCGGCATTAAGCCTGGCGCGATCCGAGGAGACGATAATGAGACGGGTAAGCGACGCGATATTGTCTATCTATAAGGTGTCGAAAAATAGCACTCAAACTGAGTTCCTGACGCACGTATTTCAGATCATTGGCGAATATGTACCTTATGGCCGTATTCGCTGGCGTGCCGGTGTCGTGGGCGACGCTGGCCTGACCGTTTATACGCTCGGAGCGCTCACAGCGCCTTGCGTCTCTGAAATCGATGTCAGGTATGTCAAAGGCAGTGAATCTATCTTGCTACCGCGTATCGATTGCCCCGCGGACGAGAGCGCACATGATCGCGACGAGTTCGAGCATCTCGCGAATACGATCGCTGTCTGGTATCGCTTCGGAGGACACGCGGACGCGCCTTCCGTCACAAGCGGTCTCCGTTTTGCAAACCTGTCTTTTTTCGTCCTTTCGCTGCAACGCGATGGTTCGTCGTCTTCATTCACGGACAACGATCGCGAGATCGTGCAGACCTTGCACAGTCACATCAGCGAGGCGTGGGGAACGAACGCTACCGACAGGCTAGAACGCTTCCGGCACGTCCAGCACGAGCAGGAAGGCGCCGGTGCAATCGTCACCGCGAGCGGCATCGTGATGTTCGCCGACGATCGTTTCGTGCAACACGTTGCCACCCGATGGCCGAGGCCCGTTGACGCGCATCTTCCCGATCCGCTGCGCCTTGCATTGATTGCCGGAAAAACGAGCTTCGTCGAAAACGCCCACAGATATCGCATCATGCGCGACGGACCCATCGCGTGTATCTGCGCTCATCCAAGAAGAGCCGTCGATTCACTGACCGCGCGTGAATTGCAGGTTGCACAACAGATCGCGCTCGGCCTCACTCATAAGGAAATAGCGCGATTGCTCGGCATCTCCCCGAGCACCGTCAGAAAACAGATCGTCTCGATCCACGAACGCATGGGCGTGCGCAACAACGCAGAACTTGCCGCTCAGCTTGGACCGGGGCTTAGCCCGTAGGTGCGTGGGTTGTTACCTGAGAAAAAAGAACTCTCCGGATAGATGGATATCCGGAGAGAACCTCGTCTCGTTTATTCCACCGTCACCGACTTCGCCAGATTGCGCGGTTTATCGATGTCCGTATGTCTCGCACAACCGCTGTGGTATGCGAGCAACTGCATTGGCAGCACATGAAGAATTGGAGAAAGAAGTCCGAAGTGTGCGCCTGTTTCAAGCGTTCTTGTCCCTGACCCGCTTGGAATCCCCGCTCCGTTATCGGTAATGACGAACAACTGTCCGCCACGCGCTCGCACCTCCTGCATGTTCGACTTCAATTTGTCGAGCAGCGCGTCGTTGGGTGCGGACACCACGGCCGGTGTGTCCGGCGTGACCAGCGCCAACGGCCCATGCTTGAGTTCCCCGGCGGCGTACGCCTCGGCGTGGATATAGGCGATTTCCTTGAGCTTCAGCGCGCCCTCCATTGCAATCGGGAAATGCACGCCGCGCCCCAGATAGAACGCGCTTTCACGCGTGCTTATTTCGTTTGCCCATGCGATGACTTGTGGTTCTTTCGCAAGCACTGCGCGACACGCTACCGGCAATTTGTGCAATTGCTGAAGATAGCTCGTCTCCTGCTGTGACGACAACGTGCCGCGGACTCGTCCTAGAGTAGCCGCGAGCAGAAATAGCGCAACAAGTTGTGTCGTGAATGCCTTGGACGAGGCGACTCCGATTTCGACACCTGCCCTCGTCTGAAACCGGCTTCGCGCCGCTCGCATCATCGCACTGTTCGCGACATTTCCGATTGCGAGCGTATTGTCGAGACCCATCGCCTGCGCGTACTTCAGTGCTGCGAGGGTGTCAGCCGTCTCTCCCGACTGTGACACGGGCACGACCAGCGTACGCGGATCGTGGCACTGTTCACGATAGCGGAATTCGCTGGCAATTTCTGCCTGTGCGGGTACTCTCGCCACACTCTCGAACCACTGCCGCGCGACAAGCCCCGCATGGTGACTCGTCCCGCACCCTAACAGAAGAACTTTATCGACGTTTTCAAACGTTGAACGGTCAGCGTCCTCGAAAATCGAAGAACCGAGCGAAGCGACATTCGCCAAGGTATTGGTGATCGCAAGCGGCTGCTCGAAGATCTCTTTCTGCATGTAGTGCGAGAACGATCCGAGCGAGGTATCTTCGAGTGACTGTTCGATCAGCCGGTTCGGGCGCTCCACGCTACGCCGGTCCCGATCCCACACCGTCACCTGACCGGGCTTCAGGTCGACGACATCGCCATCCTCGAGAAAGACAAAGCGATTCGTGTAGCCTGCCAACGCCAGTGCATCCGACGCCAGAAACGTTTCTGTTTCGCCGATTCCAGCCACCAGAGGCGAACCTTCCCGCGCCCCCACCATGCGGCCCGGCTCACTATTGCTGAATGCCGCAATGGCGTAGGTGCCGCGAAACATGTGGGTCGAGCGCATCACGGCGGAAAGCAGATCGCCGTCGTAAAACGAATGAACGAGATGAGCGATTACCTCGGTGTCTGTCTCCGTCTGGAACTCATAGCCTTGCTCCACCAACATCGCCTTGAGCGATTCGTGATTTTCGATGATCCCGTTGTGGACGATGGCGATCAGATCACGTGAAAAAATCGGATGCGCATTCATCGTTGCGGGGGCCCCGTGCGTTGCCCAACGCGTATGCGCAATGCCCAGCGACCCTTCCAGATGGATATCGGAGATCGTTCTTGCGAGCGAATTGACACGCGCGGTACAGCGCGCACGTCTGGGTTTTCCCGTCCGGTGAACCGCTATACCGCACGAATCATAGCCTCGATACTCCAGCCGGCGTAATCCCTCGATCAGCATCGGGACAACATTACGCTGCGACACGGCCCCCACGATTCCACACATGATCCACCCCCGAGCAAGTTGGCCGAGCACGGTTCAACGACGATGTAGAAGTGATAGGCGCTGCGTACATCGCAAGCAATGGTTCAAATGTTCCATTGCCGATTGAGCACGCGCCACCTTCAATGTGTGTGCCGAGATCGAAAAGCATGACGACGCCATGCAAACGACTACCCTCTGGACTGTCTACCTGACCGGGCTCAATGCGGTTGCGCTTCTGGTCGCGTGCATCATTTTTATCAGCACGATCGACGATCTCTTTCTGGACGGGTTCTTCTGGCTAAGCACACTGAAACGCCGGATACGTGGTGAACAGAAGCAGACGGTCAATCCGCCGATGCTTCGTCAACTCACCGAGCAGCACTTCGCGATCATGGTGCCGGCGTGGAAGGAGTACGACGTCATCGCCAAAATGGTCGAAAACACCTTATCGACCATCGAGTACGAGCACTACACGATCTTCGTAGGCACGTACCACAACGACCCGGAAACAACAGCCGAAGTCGAGCGGATGATCCGTCGCTATCCAGGGCGCGTCACCCGCGCAACCGTTCTCAACGACGGACCGACATGCAAGGCCGACTGCCTGAACTGGATCATCGCCGCTATCCTGCGTTATGAGGAAACCCATCACATTCGCTTCGCAGGCGTGGTCATGCACGATTGCGAGGATGTCATTCACCCCATCGAGTTGAAGTACTTCAACTACGCCGTCGAGAGCCATGATCTCGTGCAGCTTCCCGTTCTCTCGCTTCCGCGCAAATGGAACGAGTTTGTAGCGGGAACTTACATGGATG
This sequence comes from Paraburkholderia azotifigens, assembly GCF_007995085.1. GTDB lineage: Bacteria > Pseudomonadota > Gammaproteobacteria > Burkholderiales > Burkholderiaceae > Paraburkholderia > Paraburkholderia azotifigens. Next base: position 2,366,109 of record NZ_VOQS01000005.1, on the reverse strand, counting down.
ATTTCAGCGAGACGCATCAGAAAGATATTCCGACGCGCGAACGATTGACGGGCGTCGTCCCCGGGGCGGGAGTCGCGTCGTGCTATGGACGACGTGCGATCGAAACGGCGATGAAACTGCGCGGCGGTTCGCCCTTCAATACGGACTCGCTGACGGAAGACTACGACTTCAGTTTCCGACTGCGTGAAATGGGCATGACAGAAACATTCGCGCATTTCTCCATTTCGGAAGAATCGGCGAATGCTTCAGAAGAAGGCGAAAAAGGTAATCCAAAAGAGAAAGTCGAACTGCTTGCCACGCGCGAGTACTTCCCCGACACCTTTAGAACCGCCTATCGTCAGCGAGCCCGCTGGATTCTCGGCATCGCTTTCCAGGGATGGGAGCAACTCGGCTGGAACGGCAACCTGCGAACCCGTTACATGTTCTTTCGCGATCGCAAAGGGATGGTCACGTCGGTGGTTTCGGTGATCGCGTATGTCGTATTGATCAATTTCCTGGCACTTGCCGCGTTGCAGGCGGCCGGCCAGCAAGTATTCGTCGACGCACGGCTGGCAATGGCCACCGACTATCTCTATCCGCTGCTGTCGATCAATGCGGTGCTGCTGATCCTCCGCATCTGGGAGCGGTATTACTTTGTCGCGAAGCTGAACGGACGACTACAGGGCTTGCTCGCGATACCGCGCATTATCGTCAACAATCTGATCAATTTTTGCGCCGTATGCCGCGCGTGGAAAATCTATATCCGGCATCTGATAACAGGCAAGGCGATCGCGTGGGACAAAACGGCTCACACCTTCCTCTCGAATGAGGCAATGGGAAAATCTCGCCGACGTCTCGGCGAGATCCTGATCGAATGGGGCGTGCTCACCCAGGAGAAACTCGAGTACATTCTGACCGTGCAAGGCCAGTGCGGCAGGAAGCTCGGGGAACTGCTCGTCGAGCATGCGTATGTGATGGCCGATACGCTCGCCGATGCCCTTGCGGAGCAATCGGAACTTCCGCGCGTCAGTCTTGCGAACGTCGCAGTCGATCTCTGTGCGGGCATTTTGCCCTACGAGCTTCAGCACGCCTTCGGCATCGTCCCGTTTTCGATCGCCGAAGACGGGACGCTCAATTGCGCGATCGGCAGCCCCTTGACGGCCGACGAGCAGGCGATCGTTCGCCGCGGCGCCGGCAGCAAAGTGGCCTACTTCATTGCTGCCGATGCAGAACTGAGGAGCCAGTTGCGCAAGCATAACCGTTACGATGAACTCGAACGGGCACGCGCACAGGTTCTGCCGTTTATCGATCCGAAGGTCAGATCCGGACCGGGGGTCGCGTGAATACGGCAAAGCAAACTCAATTCAATCCCGCGCGTTTCCAGTTCGGCCGTGCGGCTGCTGTGCTTGTCTGCCTCACGTTTTGTGGCGTCGATGCGTACGCGCAGCCCAAACTGTCGCCCCGTGCGTACCGGCTCGCCGACGCTGCGTATGCATCCATCGCCAACGGCAATCTGCCCCGCGCCGAAAGCTATGCGGAGAGGGCGTGGAAAGTACAGCCCGGCAGCGAACAACTCGGCTTGCTGCTTCTCGACGTGTATGTCCGCGAGGGCAAGACACCCGAAGCGGATGCGCTCGCCGAAAAGCTGCTGCAGCAATTTCCCGACAGCCCGCAGGTGCTCGCGCAAAACGGCTTTCTCGCGCAACGCCAGCAGCGCAGTCAGATGGCATTCCGGTACCTTTCGGCCGCGCTTGAGAAAGGAACGTGGACCAGTGAACAGCAGAGAACCTTGCGCCTGGCGTGGGCCGATAGCGCACTGGCCGCCGAGCGCCCCGACGAAGCAGAGAAGGCGCTTGGACCGCTGACCGACGAGTCGGACGTAGCCGTGCAGTTGCGGCTCGCTCAGACCCGGCTGATCGAAGGCAATCGCCAGGCTGCCGTTTCAGCGGCGCAAGCGGCGCTCGATCACGCAACGACGGACGCCGACCGCTCATACGCAAAGGCAATCATCGATCAGGCTCACAACGCCGAAGCCGAAGAGGCGCAGGCGAACGCGCGGGCTCATCTTCAGGCCGCCTACGACCTCTTGCGCGAGCGCAAGGATTCACAGGCTCTCGAAGAATTTCAGGCCGGCTTCGATGCAGGCGCAGGCAACGCGGGAAATTATGCCGACGCCGCCTATGCCGCAAAGCGAACCTTCGACAACGACCGCTCGGTCAAGCTCTTCGAGCAAAGCCTCGACGCAGACGACAAGGAACACGAGTTCGACCAGCAACGGCGTTTCGGATACAAACGCGAAGTCGAACAACTGGAAAGAGAATGGGGGTTCCAGCTCAGCTTGCCGTATCAGACGGCGGCATTCGGCCCTGAGGGAACGGTAGACGTATTGCAGCCCGGTTTTGAAGCGTACTGGCAGCCGCCGAAGATCGGCTATCGGGATGGACGCATTCTTCAGTTCTTCGTGCGCGGTTACGGCACGGCATACGACGGCTCCGGAAACGTGACGGGAGCGCCAACCGTTCAAGGCTCAGTGGGCGCGCGCTACAAGCCGCTCCCGTCGCAAAACCTCGTTGTGACAGGCGAGCGCCTGTTCAAGATCGGCAGCCTCTCGACAAACGACTTTCTTTTCCGGCTTGGCTACTCATCGGAAGACGGTACCGATCTGCGCGTGACGGAGCCGAGCTGGCGAAGCTGGCAGGCGTACATAGAAGGCGCGTATTTCGTCAATGCAGGCCGCTACATCATTTATACGGAATTGCGCTATGGACACACATGGCGCGTATCGCCCGTCAGCGAAAAGCTCACCGTCTATCCGCACATTGCACTCGCCGGCGATCACGATAACAAGGCCACCGATCAGACAGCTATCGGCATCGGACCCGGCGTGCAATTTCGATTCTGGTTCCGGGAATCCAGGTACCGCGCCCCGGCAAGCTGGGCAGATATAACCGTGCAATATCGCGTTCCGTTGACGTCGGCAGCCCGCGCTCGCGGTCTCGTCGTGCGTGCCACCTTGTGGTTCTGATAAGGCAACTGAAGGAGAGCAATAATGAAGAAAGTGTTGACGGTATTCGGCACCCGGCCCGAAGCGATCAAGATGGCGCCGCTCGTTCATAAGCTGCGCGAGACGCCGTGCTTCGACGTCCAGGTCTGCGTAACCGGTCAGCATCGCGAGATGCTCGATCAAGTTCTCAACCTGTTCGATATATCGCCGGACTACGATCTGGACATCATGCGTAAGCGGCAATCGCTGACGGAAATTACATCGGACATTCTGAATAACATCGGTGAGGTTTACGATTCAGCAAAACCGGAGATCGTGCTCGTGCACGGCGATACGACCACGACACTCGCGGCAAGTCTTGCGGCGTTCTATCGGCACATCAAGGTTGGCCACGTCGAAGCCGGCTTGCGGACCGGAAATATCTGGTCTCCATGGCCCGAAGAATTGAACCGCAAGCTATGCGATGCAGTTTCCAGCTGGCATTTTGTGCCAACGGTACGCGCACGCGACAACCTGCTGGCTGAAGGCGCAGCCGCAGAACAGATCGTGCTGACAGGCAACACGGTGATTGACGCGCTGCTCGGTGTACGAGAAAAAATAGACAGCGATCGCGCGCTTGCAAACGAGATATCACAACGATTCCCCGGCATAGACTGGTCGCGTCGCCTGATTCTCGTGACAGGCCACCGTCGTGAAAGTTTTGGAGAACCATTCCACAAGTTTTGTGCGGCGCTACGCATCCTTGCGCAATCTTATCCAGATGTGCAGATCGTGTATCCCGTTCACCTCAATCCCAACGTTCGCGAGCCCGCGGAGCAAATTCTCGGCAGCTCGCGGAACATCTATCTGACTGAACCGCAGGACTACTTGCCCTTCGTTTTCCTCATGTCGCGCTCATACCTGGTCATAACCGATTCGGGCGGCGTTCAGGAGGAAGCCCCCTCTCTGGGCAAGCCGGTACTCGTCACGCGCGATACGACGGAACGTCCGGAAGCAATCGAAGCGGGAACCGCAAAACTGGTAGGCACGGATATCGGTCGCATTCTCACAGAAGCATCGACACTGCTCGACAACGAACATGCCTATCGCAGCATGGCCTGCGCAACAAACCCCTATGGCGACGGCCGTGCGTGCTCGAGAATCGTTGCCGCTCTCGAAGACGCGCCCATGCGCGACGCCATCGAAGTGTCCACTGCTCCGACACTCGTCGATGTGCTCGCAATAGCGCCTGCAAAACCCTTCAACGGCGAACATCTCCCGGAAAGCCTGGATTCAGAGATCAAGGTTCCACGCGTAGAAAGATTGGACAGCGCGACAGCAATCGACTTGTCGCTCGACGACGTCGACAGCATTAAAGTGCGCCCCGATTGACCACTACGTCTTTTCGCCATCGGCACACCTTTTATGTTTATTCGTTAAAGCGTATTGGAGAGTTCATGATGAAACCTTCGAAACTCATCGCGGCCGCAGCCTTGTCTGCTGCCCTCTGCATGGCATGGCCGATTTTGGCCGCCGAGCCGGCCGCCAGCGTGCTCAACTCCGCCGAGTCTGCCCGGCCCGGCGGACTCGCTGTCACACCGAGCCTGCGCGTGTACGGAACCAAGCCACCGACGCCCCGGCCCGGCGGCAAAGTGACTCCTCCTGACAAGCCACCCGTCGTATCCGTCGTGTCGCCGGGAATTCCCGATGAGGTCAAGCAGAATACCGAATCGGGACATGGCCAGCCAATCGGGAAAAATCTGCGTCAGTTTAGTGGCGCAGATGGCACGTTCATCCGTCAATAGTGACGCAGACACAGGAGCCTCATCATGAAAAAGCTTTTTGCGATGGCGGTACTCGTCTGTGCGATATGCCTGGCGGTCACCCCTCGCTTCACACAAGCGCAAACCACCACGGCGAAAGTACTGGTGCTTTACGATGCACCCGCCAACGACCTTTATTCGAAGCTCGGCCTCGCATATGCAATCATGCTGCGCAATCTCATCGGCCACTTCAATGCGACCGTCGATCTCGCGCCCGTCAACAACTACACAGCCGGCACGCTTGCGCCCTACTCCGCTGTTTTCTACATTGGCAGCTACTATGGCAACACCACGCCGGCCGCATTTCTCTCTGACGTGGCCGCGAGCGACAAGACGGTCGTATGGTTCAAGTACAACATCTGGAACCTCGCGTGGGATCAGACGTATAACTTCACCGGTAAGACAGGCGTGACCTTTTCTGGCTTGCGTGGTTTGGGCTCGACGCCGTCGTCCAGCAATCCGACACCCGACTTCTTCAACACCGTCAGCTACAAGAACTCCACTATGGTGAAGTACTACTCGTACGACTCTACGTCGGGCACGGTCGCCGCCGACCCTGACATCGGTGTCGTAGCCATCGCCGACCCGACGAAGGCGAGCACGCTGGTCACCATCACGGACAGTCAGACCAATGAAGTCGCACCCTACGTCGTCAAGGCGGGCAATTTCTGGTATTTCGCGGATGTGCCTTTTTCCTTCATCGGACCACGCGATCGCTATCTCGTCATCTGCGACATGCTTCACGATATCTTGCAGAGCGGCGCGGCAACCAGCCATCGTGCGCTGGTCAGGCTCGAGGACGTCAGCGCGGTCACCACGGTCACTTCAATGAAGTCGCTCACGGACTATCTCTTCTCGAAGAGAATACCGTTCTCGATTGCAACGATCCCTCTTTATAAGGATCCGCTTGGCGCCTATAACGGCGGCGTACCGCAAACCATCCATCTCGCACAGGCCACGGGTCTGAAGCAGGCCTTGAACTATGCGTTGGCAAGAGGCGGCAAGATCGTGATGCACGGCTACACACACCAGTACAACTCGGTTCCCAATACCGAAAATGCCGTCAGCGCGAATGACTACGAGTTCTGGTACAAGCCTCAGGAGCGCCCCGTTGATGAAGATTCGACGCCGTGGGCTTCCGGTCGATTGACGGCTGGATTGCTGGAGCTTTCCCAGAGCGGCTATACGCCCTTTGCCTGGGAGGCACCACATTATCAGTCGTCGCCGCTTGCCATAAAGGCAGTGCCGCCGCTCTTCGGCAAGACCTATCAACGCGTTGTCTACTATACGTCGGACACGCCGAGTCTCAACGCAAACGTGCCAAACAAGGATTTCGAGGTTGGCCAGTTCTTCCCGTACATCATCAAGAGCGACTACTACGGACAACTGGTATTGCCTGAAAACCTCGGTAACGTCGAATACAACATCTGCTCGATCGATCCGTTTTCATGCATAACGTACACAGCACAGGACATCTTGACCAACGCGCAATACGCGTTGACTGTACGTGACGGATTCGCGTCGTTCTTCTTCCATCCGTTCTGGCTCGAACCGGATCTTCATCAACCGGGGTTGGCAGACTTCAAATCGATCATCACAGGAATTACCGGGCTCGGCTATACGTTCGTCGATCCCAGCACCGCGCAGTAACGCCCTCGGTGTTGTTCTTTGCGCGCCTGCCTTGAGGCCGGCGCGCATTTTTTGCGTCTGGCGCTTACATTCCCTTCGCAGCAGCCGCCGCCGGAGCCAGTTGCCGGATCGTGTCGTCGGGAACATAGTGCGGTCCATCGAAAAGATAAACCGAATACCCGTTATACGCGCGTAGTTGAGGAAGCAGTTCCTCGGGAGTAGCCGGGCGGAACGTGGACGCGTCAACCGGACGAAACGCCTCTGCAATAACACGGATGCGCCCCTTGCCGAAACGCTCCGACAGGACATCCAGGTACTGACGGGCAACTCCCGGTTCGCGGGCATAGACGCCGCAGCCGTCCTGGAAGAAGACGCCGATGTCCGGAGGGAGCCAGGTTTGCATCCAGTCCGCCAGCGGAACGGGACCTATGTTGCTTTGATCGTATACGGTTATCCAGAGCGGCCTCGGCAACGCCACAAGTCGCGCGGCAAATGACGATACATCTGTCCACGTCGGGTCCACCTCGACGGGGAAGTAGTATCCCGTCACATGCAGCGGTACAGGTGTTCGCGCGATGTCGAGCGACTGGGCGACGAGCTTCGGAACATTGGCACGCGCTTTAGATTCAGATGGGTACGCGGCGAGTCCCAGGATGACATTCTTCGCCCACGGTTCCCGACCGATTCGCTGCCAGTCGATATGATACGGCGCGCCCGGTAACGGCGTGCCGTCGATGAGCGACATATCGTCAAACGCCGTCCACTGGATGAGCAGATTTTCAGCCCCCAGGACATCCCAGTGCGCCGACGGGTTCGCTGTCTTTTCGTCTGGCTGCCACACCGTGCCATCGACACGCACATCCTGCGCCATCGTCGAGCAGCCCGCGATCATTGGCAGCAATGCCGATATAACGGCCAACAGTCGAAGATGAGGAAACCTTTTGCCCGATGCGGCCACGAGAAGTTCCTTTCTACATCGAAATGACGCTTAATGCCCGGCGCCAGATTGCAGATATGCCGGATGGCGGCCCGCATGGAAACAGGGCCTATCCCGCGTTACGAATCGTAGTTTGTCTGAGGTGCCGTTTCAACCGATTTACGGTCGTACGTGCTGCAATATAGAGAGCTTTCGCCTTCTGCAGGTCGACGGTAACAAAGCCGAGCGGGTTCGCATCGACAGCGCTTGCCCGCGCAATACGCGTCGAATATGCCGGGCGTCAACATGGTCTGCGCGGGCTTGCGGGTCAATGCCTCGCTGGCTGCCCTCGAGAAAGGCCGCGCGCCGCGCAAGCGGAACATTCCGGTAGACACATCATGCTGATTCCCTGAACATGTTCAATGGAGTGGTTTCGTGGAATGTGGATCCGGCGTTCCGATGCGCGCGTAACAGCCAGTTCATTGTCGGCCGGACGATCCTGGGCGGATAAACGCATCACGAGCCGTCGCCGTGTCGAAAGAACACCATCGCGAGCGGTCCGGACGACCTGGCGACCTCGACTTTTACCGCCCTGCATGGCAATGTCTTCGCGCGGTCCGGCCGGGTAATCGTGAAAAGCTCACCGCTTCCGAACCAGTCCTCGATGAGAACGCGAAGGGATTTGCACTCGCCGCTCATACGCTTCTCCGGGCTTCGGACAGACTGGCCGACACGCCGCCCGCCAGACTCGTCGCCAGGTGCTGCAGGCCCGTATTCAATCCGACCGCCTGCTTCGGATTCAACGTGAGCTTGACGAGCGCCAGATTGTTTGCGGTGACGAGACCCAGAAGCGACAGCGAGACGACACTCCAGAACAGCGCCATCTGCGGCGAACGCGTATAAGCGCCGAGCAGAACCGTCGTGCCGCCCATGAACCCGGCCACGATGAACGACTTGCGCACCACCACGGCATCGTGCCCGCGTGCGATCAGCCGGTCCGCGGCCAGCCCGGCGAGCGCCGCCACGACGGCAATGCCCGCGAAACTGAAGAACGCGTAGAGTCCCGACTGCCGCAGCGACAGCCCGCGCTGTTCGACCAGATACGCGGGCATCCACGTCATGCAGTAGAACGCGAAATAGCTGTAGCAGAAGTTGATGATCAACCCGCCCCGCACCACGGGGCTCGACAGCAGGTTGCTGAGCGAATGGTTAAGGCGGGCGCGCGGCGCGAACATTGCGGCTTGCATGGCGACGCATTGCGGTGCGTGGTCCGCATCAGGCGATCACGATCATGCTGCTTCAGTGAGTGCCATCGCCTTATCGATGCATAGGATGCCTACATTATTCAGGTATGTTCGACGACACCATCCGCACAGCACGCGCCCTCACAATCGCGGCAACGGCAGCTTCAAACGGACGATCGTCGCACAATCTGGCGATTCTCATCGCGGTCGCATAAAGTAGAGGAAGAACATCGCGCCAGCTTCTAGTGAAGCGCTTTCAACACAGGCGTCGATGTCTCCGGGGGCGGAGTCGTGCGGAGTTTTTCTCTCGATCTCAGCTAGGGCGGCCAAATGAAAAAAGTGCTTATAACGGGTGCGGCAGCGCTGACCACTCTGGCCGGCGTGGCGCATGCGCAAAGCAGCATCACGCTTTACGGGCTGATCGACGCCGGCCTGAGCTACACGAACAACCAGATCGCCGGAACGGGCAGCGGGCACAGCAACTGGGAAATGACCAGCGGCGCCGTCCAGTACAGCCGCTGGGGTCTTCGCGGGGGTGAAGATCTGGGTGCAGGCCTGAAGGCCATCTTCACGCTGGAAAGCGGCTTCAACGTGAACAACGGGCAGTATTCGTCGAACAACCGGATCTTCAATCGTCAGGCGTATGTCGGCTTGTCGAGTCGCGATTACGGTGCGCTTACGCTGGGCCGCCAAACCGACAGCATGGTCGATTTTGTCGCACCGCTTTCGTTGACGGGCACCGAGTTCGGCGGCACGCACTTCGCGCATCCGCTGGACAACGACAATCTGAACGACTCATTCCAGATCAATAACTCCGTCAAATACCAGAGCCCGGCGTTCGGTGGCCTCAGGTTCGGCGCGCTGTACGGTTTTTCCAATCAGGCAGGCAGTTTCACGAACAATCGCGCCTACAGCTTCGGCATGTCGTATCGAGCGGGCGCGCTGAACTTCGGTGCGGGCTACCTTCAACTCAACAGTTCCGCGCGCACGCCGGCCCAACTCAACACGAACGGCGCGGTCACCGATACGACGGGCGCTTCCCTGCAAGGCGCGCTTTCGCCAAGCGGCGTCCCGCTCGGCGTGCTGGCCAGCAGCCAGAAGACCTTCGGTCTCGGCGTGAACTACTCGTTCGGCCCTGCTGTCGCGGGCTTCGTTTACTCGCACAGCAAGTTCGCCCAGTTCTTTCAAGGGGGGCTGAGCGGAACGTTCCAGAACTTCGAGGGCAACTTCCGCTATGCGCTGACGCCGTCGGTCGAACTCGCGGGCGCGTACACCTACTCGCGCGCGGGCGGAAACGGAGGTGGTGGAATCCCCCATTGGAATCAGGTCAGCGCGATGGCCGACTACCACTTCTCGCTGCGCACCGATGTCTATATTCAGGGCGCGTGGCAGCGCGTGAGTCCGAGCGGCACGTCGCCATTGGGCGTCGCATGGATCAATGGCGTCAGTGCTCCCTCCTCCACGACCAACCAGGTGCAGGCAACGGTCGGCTTGAGACATCGCTTCTGATCCTGCCCGCGGGCAGCGCGACGGCCGTTCCATAGCAAACGGCGGGAGCATCAACCGATGCAGTGCAGCCGGCTCGATCGGGCTGCGAGTCGAGTGCGCGTGCCCTGTGCGGGACGCTGCGTCAGGGGCGCGCACCTGGCGAAACGCTTTCGTCTGATCATTGCAAAACGTGCGGCGCGGCTCGACCGTCGCCCCCCATCCCCGCGTCCGCCCCTTGAATCCTGAGTTGTCCCCGCTTGCCCGGAAGGGCGAGATCCGCGTCGCCCGACGCGGGACGGCCCTCGCCATTCGCCTCTACTACGGGAAACCCTGCCCCCGCCGATGGGGTAATTGATCCGGCGTCAGTGCTTATGCTTTCGTACCGGATGCAATGTCCCTTCATGAAGAACGGGTTCGTTATGCATCGAATCAGAACACCGTTATGGAGACCTCATGAAGTCGGAATTGAAAGTCACGGCATTGGCATCGCTTCTCGCAATCGCTGGCGCCGCTCACGCACAATCGTCCGTGACGCTGTACGGAACGATCGATTCGGGCCTGCTGTGGCAAAACACCGCGGCGGCGAACTTTCTGCCCGTCGCTTCGAAGAACCCTAATCTGGGGCACGTCTTCCGGTTCAAGGACGGCGGCATTTATTCGAGCCTGTGGGGTCTGAAAGGCACTGAGGACATCGGCGGCGGCTACAAGATCAACTTCCGGCTGCAGGGCTCGTTCGACAGCGGCACGGGCAAGTTCCAGCTGAGCGACACCCCAAACGCGCCGGCGCTCTTCAATCAGATCGCGACGGTTGGCGTATCGGGGCCGTTCGGCAAGTTCGACATGGGCCGCCAGCTCGCGCCGATGGCCTATGCACTCGCCGACACGGATGTGCGCAACGCGTGGTTCTTCGGCAGCGTCCTGACTGCGTGGCTGACCATGAACCAGCAGTCGGGCTGGACGGCCAACAGCACGAACGGCAGCATCGGCGCGCTCTATGACAGCAATGCGCTCGTGTATAACTCGCCGAACTTTTATGGCTTCTCCGCAGCGCTCGAATATGCGCCGGGCGGCGTCGCAGGTCATTTCCAGGGCGGCACGCGCGAGTCGGCGGTACTGAAGTATTCGAACTTCGGCCTGAACGTCGCAGCCGTCTACTACAACGGACACGACACCAGCCCGTTCCCGTATCCGACAGCGGGCAATCCCGGCGCAACGCCCATCCCGGCAACGGGTGTGAACAACAACCGCTTCGTCTACTTCGGCGCGAAGTACACGTGGAAGGGCCTCTCGGTATCCGGCTCGTTCAGCAACGGCCGTAATCCGTCGAATCCGAACGGGAATCTCGCAGCGGGCGTTGCTTCGGGCGATTTCGACATGTGGACGGGCGGCCTCGGCTATCGCTTCTCTCCGGCGTTCGAACTCACGTCGGGCATCTACTACGTGAAGGACGAGAAGCACAGCCAGAACCAGTCGACCGCGTACGTGCTGGGCGCCGATTACAGCCTGTCCAAGACGACGACGCTCTATGCACAGGGCGGCTATGTCGCGAATCGCGGCACGATGAACCAGACGCTCGTGTACGGCCAACCCGTCGCAGTAGGCAAGAACACTGCCGCGGGCATGCTGGGTATCCGTCACGCGTTTTGACGTGGAAAGCGGGCCGGGCGGCGCTGCCGGCCAGGCCCGTATCGTTCGGGTTTTATGGGACGCCGTGTGCATGTCGACACGGCGTCACTTCTATTGGTGAACTGCGCGCTGCGTCCTGCGCACCGGCCCAGACATTGCCGCGTGTGCGCGTCACGCGCTCGCCGGTCTCCTGGCGGCCAGGCGGTCGCTGTCTGGCAGCCGCCCCTTCCTTGCTGCCGCCGTTCCAAGCGTTCAATCTTGCGATCGCGCCAACGACAACGGGGCTTAAGCGCCCCGTTGAAGTGAGAAACAGCACGCCGTCATCGAAGCGATCCGGCGACTTGCGCGCTTACTGGCCGCCAAACGGCATCTGAACCACCAGCTTGTTGGTGACAGAGACTACGCCCGGAACACCGCTCGCGATCTCCGCGACCTTGGGAATCTGATTGGCATCCGGAACGGAGCCATTCAGCGTGACCGCACCGTTTTTCGCCGTAACGCTGATACTTCCGGCCTTGATCTCCCTGTTCTTCCCGATAGCGGCATAAACCTTTCGCCGCAGCGCGCGATCCGCTTTTTTCCCTGTGGCAGGCGCAGTCGCGCCCGATGCTGCCGAAGCAGAAGCGGCGGGCGCGCTAGCCGCCGAACCGCCCTGTGCCAAGGCGTTGATCGTTAGCGCAATGACGGCGCCGCCGAAAGCGAGCCGGTATGCTGATATAGGTTTCAAGAAAGTCTCCCGTTGATCTGGTTTCGGGTAAAAGAATTGGGCCGCGTGATCCGCGATCCCTGGTCTGGGACTGCCAGCACCATGGCTTCGAACATCGTGTCGGCCGAGCAGACACCGGACAGTGCGTACTCCGCATTGAAAGCAAAATGGGGAACGCCAGTCACACGATGATCGGCGTGCCGCGACCGACGCGTGGCAGAGTCGGCGAGGCGCCGCGATTCCGCAACGAACAAACGCTCGATCAGCGTCGTGCGCTGCGAGCGGCTTGCCGCAAAGGAGATGGTTGTCCTTGTCGGCTGGCATGTCGGCAACGCATTGGAATTGCGCGCAATGATCCAGCGTACCGAGTCGCACCGCGGCTCGGCCCCCTCGGCAGTGGGGGCCGGGTTAACCCGTTTCGCGCTTCACTGTCGGCCCGTTAAATACTTTTGCAACATGTCAAACACACAGGGCGTCGAACAGCATGCGGCGTGACCGCGTATTCCACGTGAAGGGGATGTGTTGCAGAAGCGCGAGGACGACAGGTTCCAGGCGCACGACCAACGCGGCCACGCGTGATCACACAACGGCGCGGACAACTCCCGGCTGCGCGCGTTCTACCTCAGCTCATGACTGACGAAGAGCGGCGAGAGCTTGCGATGCACAAGCAGCAGCAAAGGCGTTGACACCATCGAAAGCGCGACGACGAGTGTCACGAGCGACGACTGCCGCTGATCGATGACATGAGCCGTCATGGCGGCCGCCATTACCACAAACGCGAACTCGCCGCCCTGCGACAGCAGAATGGCGAAGTACGAGCGCTGCGAAGCCGGCACGTCGAACCGGTCGGCGAGAAACCACTGCGCGATCGCCTTGATGCCGACCAGTGCCACGACAAGTACCGCGACACGAAGAGGCTCGCGCATCAACACGCCGAAATCGATCGACATGCCCACTGCAATGAAAAACAGGCCAAGCAGCAAGCCCTTGAAGGGCGCCATGTCGACTTCGACCTGATGGCGATAGTCGGAATCCGCGAGAAGCACGCCCGCGACAAACGCGCCCAGAGACATCGAAAGATGGACGCTCTCCATGAGCAATGCGATACCTGCGATCCAGAGCAAGGCGAAAGCGGTGAAGATCTCGGGTACGCCGATGCTCATGATCACACGCAATACGATGTGCAACAGATAGCGGCCCGCCAGCGCCACCGCACCTAGCATGGCGAGCGCCTTCAACGCCACGAGCCATCCGGGCTCCGCCGTGGGTGTGATCACCGACGGTCCGAGCAACGGCAGCAGAGCAATCAGCGGGATCGCTGCCATGTCCTGGAACAGGAGAATGCCGAAACCGGCTCGGCCCGTCGGCATGTCCATCAACTTGCGCTCCTGAAGCTCGGACATCACCATCGCCGTCGATGACAGCGAAAGCGCGAGGCCGCCCGTCAATGCAATGCGCCATGACAAGCCCAGCATCATGAAAATCCCCGACAGGACCACAGCGCAGACGGTCATCTGCATCGCGCCGTAGCCGAAGATGGTTCGGCGCATCGACCACAACTCATCGATCCGCATTTCCAGCCCGATCACGAACATCATCAGCACGATGCCCAGCTCCGAAAAATGAAGGATCGCGTCGATGTCGGTCACCAGCCCCAGTACCCATGGCCCGATAAAAATGCCCGCCACCAGATAGCCGAGAACGGCCCCGAAACCAAGGCGCACCGACAGCGGCACGGCAATCAGCGCGGACGCGAGAAAGATCACCAGGTCGATCAGCAACTTCGTCATCCCGCCCTCCACGGTCGAAGCCAGAGGCGCAGTTCCGTCTACCGCCCCATGCGCCTGTCGTAGCTGTGCGAAATGCGGTCGAGCAACGCAGGATCGCGCGCGGGCTTCGAATCGAACTGCACGACGACACTGCCGTCCGCCTGCTGCCGCACGCTGGTCGTCACGACATCGCCGTCGAGTGCGCCGATGATCGTGCCGCTGGCAGGATCCTGCGTGGTAATCGAGAGGCCCTCGTCCCGCATCGCGCCCGCTGCCGCCGCGAAGGACCGGTCGAAGCTGGCCGGTGCGGCGACGACGGTGCCGGGAGGCACGCCATAGTATGTGCATCCCGCCAGAGGCAGCACGGAGCCGACAGCGCAGATGAGCAGCAGGCTCACGTACGGGACGCACGCGCCCGCTTTGCTTCTCACGATTCCCTCCCCGACCGCATGAGGCTGGCGTATTCGCCGCGGCGCCGATGTGTCACTTCACGGCGCCCGGCGTCACGCTGATCGCAACGGCCTCGGTGTAGACAACCTCGACCTGATCGCCCTTGCGGACATGCTTGATCTGTTCGGGATCTTCCACGTGCACATCGACGATGTTGCCCTGCGGTCCCTTTAACGTGACCGTCTTCTCCTTCGAATTCACCGCGATGACGTCGGCCATCACCGTGATCTCGCGGCCGATCGTGCCGCCCGGTTTGGCGCCCGGCGCCGCGCGATTTTCAATGACGCGTTCCGTCGCCGAACGCGGGCCGCTCGTCTTCGAGAGACTCAGTGAGATTGCTTCCCGGTATTCCGTCGTGACGACATCGCCGATCTTCAGCTGGTCGAAATTGCGCGCCTCTTCCCCCACCTCCACTTGCACGACCTTGCCTTTCGCGTCCTTGAGCGTCACGGTACGGGTCTCCCGTTCGATCGCGACGATGGTGGCCGTGACCTTCGCGGTTCCCACAACCGTGGCGCTGCCGGGCGCTTTGGTGACGTCCACGGTGGTTTGAGGCTGCGCAAGCGCGGGACAGCCTGCCATCAGCACGACCATTGCAACGATGACGTGATTCGCTTTCATTTCTGCCCTCCTGGCTATCGGACAGTTGCCTCGGGAAGTGGATCAAAATCAGTCTACGCATTGCCCGCCAGCGAAGGTATTGGACCTTGGTCCCATACGCCACGCCCGCCTGGCCGGCCTATTCTTTATGTGCAAGGGCAAGTGCCGCACATGCCGGATCGCGGCTTCTTCCATCACAACCCTCCGACAAATGCAATCCGATCACCCTATTCATGAAGGCGGACAGCCTGCCGTTACAGCGGCGCGATGGTTGCGCTGGCTGCCGGGCCTGACGATGCTCAAAACGTATCGGGGCAGCTGGCTACCTAACGATCTGGCCGCCGGTCTGGTGCTGACCACGATGCTGGTGCCCGTCGGTATCGCGTATGCCGAGGCGTCGGGCGTACCAGGCGTGTATGGTCTCTACGCGACGATCGTTCCGTTGCTGGCCTATGCCGTCTTCGGCCCCAGCCGGATTCTGGTGCTCGGTCCCGACTCCGCGCTTGCCGCGCCGATTCTTGCCGTCGTCGTCGCGATTGCAGGCAGCGACCCGTCGCGCGCGATAGCGACGGCCAGCATGATGGCGATCGTCTCCGGGCTGTTCTGCATCGTGATGGGACTGCTGCGGCTCGGCTTCATCACGGAACTGCTTTCCAAGCCGATCCGCTACGGCTATATGAACGGCATTGCGCTGACCGTTCTGATCAGCCAGTTGCCGAAGCTCTTTGCGATTTCGTTCGATGACCAGGGGCCGCTGCGCGATCTGCTGTCGCTTGGCACGGCCCTCGCCGCGGGCAAAGCCAACTGGTACAGCTTCGCCGTGGGCGCAGGTAGCCTCGTACTGATCCTGTTACTCAAGCGCTTCGACAAAGTGCCGGGCATTCTGATCGCCGTCGTGCTCGCGACGCTGAGCGTCATCGCATTCAACCTGGACAGCGTTGGCGTCAAGGTGCTCGGCAAGATCCCGCAAGGGCTGCCGTCATTCGCGTTGCCGTGGGTCGGCGACGCCGATCTCGTCAAGATCGTGCTTGGCGGCTGCGCGGTCGCGCTGATCTCGTTTGCCGATACCAGCGTGCTGTCGCGCACCTTCGCTGCGCGTTTTCATACCCGCGTGGACCCCAATCAGGAGATGGTCGGCCTGGGGGTAGCCAATCTGGCGGCCGGCTTTTTTCAGGGCTTTCCGATCAGCAGCAGTTCTTCGCGGACACCCGTGGCGGAAGCAGCGGGCGCCAGAACACAGGTGACGGGCGTCGTCGGCGCCGTGGCGGTGGCGATTCTCCTGCTCGCGGCACCGAATCTGATGCGGTATCTGCCCAACAGCGCGCTGGCCGCCGTCGTCATTGCGGCAGCCCTCGGCCTGTTCGAATTTGCCGACCTCAAGCGCATCTATCGAATCCAGCAATGGGAGTTCTGGCTCTCCGTGGTCTGCTTTGCGGGTGTCGCTGTTTTCGGCGCGATTCCCGGTATTTGCATCGCAATTGTGATCGCGGTAATCGAGTTTCTCTGGGACGGCTGGCGTCCGCATTACGCGATTCTCGGGCGCGTGGAAGATCTGCGCGGCTACCACGACATCAAGCGCTATCCGCAGGCCACGCGGATTCCGGGGCTGCTGCTGTTTCGCTGGGATGCGCCGTTGTTCTTTGCAAACGCAGAGCTTTTCCAGGAATGCCTGCTGCGAGCCGTCGATGAGTCGCCGACGCCCGTGCGCCGGATCGTCGTGGCGGCCGAACCCGTCACCAGTATCGACGTGACCTCGGCGGACATGTTGCGGGAACTGATCCGGATACTGGGCGAGCGCGAGATCGCATTGCACTTCGCCGAAATGAAAGACCCGGTGCGCGACAAGCTCAGGCGTTTCGAAATGCTGGACGTCGTCGGCGACAAGCGATTCCATCCCACGCTGGGCAGTGCAGTCGACGACTACGCCGGACGGCACTAAGCGCGCCGACATCCGGATTTGCGCCTTTGAGCGCAAACTCGCGCACTGCCCGCGCTCGCGATCACTGAGGCGCGCTGCCTTTCGCTGCCGCATCGCTGGCGGCCTTCTGTTTCTTTTTCGCTTCGTGGTGTCCGATCGCGCAGCCCGCCGTCGCGCCAGCGACGCCGTGCTTACCCGCCACATGTCCCGTGACGCCGCCGACCGCTGCACCTTTCGCGCAGCCTTCGGCGTGGCTTGCATTAGCGAAGGCGAATGCCGTAGTCGCCACGATGATCGATAGCGTGATTTTCTTCATGCGTCAGCTCCCTTTCCGTTGTTCGTGACAGCGGCCGACATGCCGCCCGTCAACTTCGACTGGCCGCAGCAGAAAACGGACCTGCACGAAGCGCGATGTCGGCTGATCGACGCGTGCGTCGACCACTTGCGACATGATCGAATGCCGAATTGCACGGAGGATGAGATCGACTATGTGAGGCTGGGCCGCACCGGACTCGATATCTCCCCGCTCTGCCTGGGTTGCATGACGTACGGCGTGCCGAGCGCGGCCCGCACCCGTGGACGCTGAACGAGGACGCAAGCCGCCCGTTGATCCGTCAGGCGGTAGAAGCCGGGATCAATTTCTTCGATACCGCGAACACCTATTCCGATGGCACGTCCGAGGAAATCGTCGGCCGCGCGTTGAAGGAATTCGCGAAACGCGATGAAACCGTGCTCGCCACCAAGGTGGTCTTTCACATCACTTCATGATGTGAAACTCCGGCTCACAAAATTACTTTTTGCAATGTTTGGGTGACAAGCTTCTCCTGGGCAATCGAATGGCCGTTTGCACGCCTTGACCCAGGCCATCTATCGTCCGCGCAGGGAGAACGATTTCGACTGGCAGCTTCCGGAGAAAGGACTGAAGCACAGCCCTCTCCGATCGGACAGATGGACTCAGATAGTTCGGCCGCTTTGCGTTATCGAGGCCCGAGAAGGAACTCGACGTCTCCGTACCAAGCGCGCGTAGTAGTACCGGTATTATCGGTATCGGTCAGCAGCCCGTAGCCGGTGATTCGTCCAGGCGGTTCGTGAAAGACGCGCTCGTAGTCTTGCACGATATTGCGGTGCAGGGTTTGCCAGTGACCCGCATCGCCGGACCGACCAGAGACCACGATCATCTGTACGCGGTTCGTGTGAGGATTGGCAATGACGGTGCCTGGCGCAGCGGTGGTTGACCAGACATACATCAGCGTGGCATAGGGCAGCTCTTCGCCACCCAGGCGCTTTGCAAGGTCCATCTTGGCCCTGTCAAAAAACGATAGCTTGCTTTTGTCGCCGTCAAATAAGAACACCAGTCGCGCTGGCGCGTCTTCCTTTGATCCGACGCGGTTGTCGGCGCCCTCGATCGGTCCTTTTGCTTTCCAGCGCCACGCTACGACGGGTGTGCGGACGAGGTCGATATTACCCTCGTGCATGAGCGCCGAAGCAGAGCGGTCCGCGTCCGCCTGCAGGACGGTGGTGTCGCCGTCGTGAACAAGCGTGTATTGCGTCACGCGCTTGCCGTGCGCAACCGGCAGGTTCTTCCAGCCTGCGGGAAGTGGTTCGCCGGGCTCGATCGTTGAAAAGGCAATACCCGGTTTTTCTTCCTGCGCAACGAGGGCTGCCGGCAACAGTAGGAGCGCGACGCACACGGCGAGCCAGACTGGCCGGGCTGTTCGTTTCCGCGCTTGATGGATCGAGATAAGAGGCATGGCTGGTCGTATTCGTTTTTTGGCCAGGATCCATTGTAGTCGGCTCAGCCGACGGCATTTCCCGATGGACTTGCCGGGGTCGACCAACCGAATATACGACTCGACCGTTCCAATGATGCCATATAGGGAGGCCAGTGCTAGTTCTACCTCAGAAGTGAAGCGGTCTACAGCAATGACCAGTTTGCGACATCGCCGTTCCCAGGTGAAAGAAAGCCTGCGAGACCTACGGGTGTCTGGTCCGAGTAATTTCGGCTACGTACTGTCTGGAGATCGTCCGCTCGAACACGCACGATCGTCCGACATCTCTGCGCAGCCTCGACGATTCATGCTATTCCGGCTCGAAGAACAGAGGAAGCTGCTTCACCAGGAAGCCATCAGCCGGGTACTTTGAATAGGTACCCGGCGATTTGGGCCAAGTCGGCGGATCTTCACTTCCTGGCGTAAGGAACCGGCACGCCGTTGCGAATGATATAGACGGTTGTTGGCGCGCCCTTCAGATTTCCATCTGCATCGAAAGAGTACGTGCCGGCAATCCCCTTGTATTGTTCCTTCGCGAGTTGCGCGATCAGTTTGCTTTTGTCAGTCGTCGTCGCAGCTTTCGTCATGGCGTCAGCCAGCATCTTGACGGCATCATAGTAGTTGACGGCATAAACCTGCATGTCGGCATGGTAAGTGTCCTTGTACTTCTTGATGAACTGTCGCCCTTCCTCAGTCTGGTCCAAAGCGGTTCCACCCTGCGAACAGTAGACGATCGAGGCTGCGTCGCCCGCCACTTTACCCATGTCGGCGGTACAAATAGCGTCGCCTCCCAGTAACTTCGCTCGCAGGCCACGCTGTCGCATCTGCTTGACCATCGGCGCAGCCTGAGATGCATAGCCGCCGAAGAATATGACATCTGGATTCTTCGCCTTGAGCGCCGTGAGGATGCCAAGGAAATCAGTTGCCTGGCCATTGGTGAATTGCTTGTCGACAATCTCGAGTCCGTTTGCCTTAGCCGATTCCTCGAACTGTTCCGCAATTCCCTGTCCATAGGCAGAACGGTCGTCGATGATCGCAACCGTTTTGGCCTTTAGTTCCTTCGCCGCAAAATCTCCCATTGTTCCGCCGAGCTGGGAGTCACTGGCGCCGATCCGGAAAATGTTCCTGAAGCCCTGTTTTGTGATGGAGGGATTGGATGCGACAGGCAGGAGCGCAACCCCTGCATTGTTGTAGACGCGAGATGCCGGGATGGCCACCCCCGAGTTGTACGGCCCCAGAACAGCGACGACGTTATGGTCAACCAGATTCTGGGCGATCTGAACGCCCGTCTTGGGGTCGGCCTGATCATCTTGCGACTCCAGTTTGAAGGTGACCTTCTTTCCTGCGATCAGGATTCCCTGTTTATTGAGTTCGTCGATAGCCATTCGCGCGCCATATTCATTGTCCTTGCCGTTTGCCGCTTGAGGCCCCGTAAGCGGAGCCGAATGTCCAATGACGACGACTTCCTGTGCCATTGCCGGCAGCGTCAGCGTAACCGCCGTGCAAGCTGTCGCCGCGCCAAGATAAATGAATTTACGCATGATTTGTCTCCAAACGATTAGTCGGTTTTATAGGTACTCAATCGCTTCGCATTCAATAAATCGCATATATCTTGCGAACGGGCTCCAGCACGTCCCAACGCCCCGTCCAACCGGGCGGCAGGATAACGAGATCTCCACCAGTGATTTCCGTCACTTCGCCCGTCGAGTCGTCGGTGAGCCTCGCGCGGCCGGAAATGATGTACGTGAATTCGGTATCCGGACGGTTGATGACCGGCCAGCCGCCAGGCTGGCATTCCCATATCCCCAGATTTCCCACCGCCTCTGGCGCGACCGTCCTGACAGCAATCTGGGGATCGCCGCTATCGGCTCCGGGCCGCTGTCCGGCTGCGGCGAGTTGCACCGACGCAATATCGGCGGCTTTCACAATGGTGAACTTCGTCATGTAGTCACTCCTTTTTCAATGGGCACCCGTCAGCTTTTCGAGAACCCTTGCTGTACGCGATGGCTGGTTGGTTACACGTTCTTCCAGATCGCTGAGGCCCGCCGCCGTGAGACCGCCATTGACGCCAATCCAGCGAAAAGGCTCCGGCTCCCACGCCGGCGAGCGATGGTTGACCACGGGCAACTGGTTGATTTCGTCGTCGCGATCGAGAATCAGATTGCGCAGAATGCGACCGGCCAGGTTACTCGTCGCGACGCCATCGCCGACGTAGTTTCCAGCCCACGCAATGCGCGCGGCCTTGTCCATGCTCACGGTCGGGCACCAGTCTCGCGACACGCCGAGCGCGCCGCCCCAGCGATGCGTGATGCGCGCATCGGCCAGGTCGGGGAAGAACTCAAGCATGGCGGCGTGGATGCTGGCGTGTACCTTGTCGACCAGGTCATCCTCCGGTGTGATCCTGGAGCCGAAGCGATATGGCGCGCCGCGTCCACCAAACACCAGCCGGCCTTCCGCCGTCACCTGCCCGTACACTCTCAGGTGTCGCATGTCGTTGAACGCCAGGCGATGATCGAGCCGCAGCCTCTGGCGCAGCTCTTGCGGCAGCGGTTCCGTCGCCAGCACGAGGGAGTACAGCGGAATGACCGAGCGGCTGTTCTCCGGCAGTTGGCAGGAAAACGCTTCGGTCGCGCGCACCACCGTTTGCGCCTTGACGCCGCCACGTTCCGTGGTCACCCGGCCAGAAGCGATATGGAGAGCGGCCGTCTTCTCGAAGATTCGCGCGCCCATTGCCTCTACAACGGCTGCCAGTCCACGCACCAGCTTGCCGGGATGGATCAACGCGCAGTGCTCGGTGTAAAGGCCGCCCAACACACGCGCGGCGCCGATCCGCGCCGTAGCTTCCGTCGCGTTGAGCGCACGCCATTGATCGGGCAGTCCAAAGCGAACGGACGCATCGACCAAGGCTTGAATCCGCTCGAACTGTGGCTGACTGCGTGCAAGAGAAACAAAGCCTTGCTTTGCATAGTCAGCATCGATGCCTTCAAGATCGAGCACACGTCCAATCTCGTTCACGGTCTCGTTCATCGCCGCCTGCAAATGCAACGCGGCTGAGTGCGAATACATTTGCGCTACCCGTTCGAGCGAAATCGGAAATATCGCCGACGCCCATCCTCCGTTGCGACCCGAGGCGCCGAAGCCGACTGCTTCCCGCTCCAGCAGGACGACGTTGAGCGATGGCTGCGCCTTCAGCAGATAGTACGCAGTCCATAGCCCGGTATAACCCGCGCCGACAATGACGACATCGGCCTGCTCGTCCCCGTCCAGCGTTGCCCGCGCGGGCGAGTGTTCATGCCACAGCGGGCGGTTCGGAAGTTGTGTCAGTTCTTGCACGGATGGCATCCGTCTCTCCTACCAATCCAGGTTCTTGTTCATGCAATTCGGTGCATTTGCTCTGCGACGACGGCTGCGCCGGACGATGCATCACGTGCGATTTGCACCCGCTGGCGTCACGGTTCGCGCCTGCTTCCGCTTGCCCTTGACGCAGAACACCGGGTACGAGGCCAGGATGACAACCAGCGCGATGACGCTTTGCAGAAGGCTTATCTGACTCTTCGGATCAAGCGCCATACTGGCAAGTACGGCCACGATGGTGGAGGTTACGAGGAGCGGCAGCCACGGATGGCCCCACATGCGGAGCTTCAGTACGCCCCGACGTTCCCATTCGCCTCTCAGCTTGAGTTGCGACAGGCAGATCATCAGATAGACGAACAGAAACACAGCACCCGACGAGTTGATCAGGAAAAGAAAGACCGTGTCGGGCCAGAGCGCTGCGATCACAACACAACCGTAGCCGATGAGCGTCGACACGACGACGCCCCGGGCAGGCACGCCACGCCCATTGACACGTCCCAGCCACTTCGGCGCCTCGTTGTTCGAACTGAGGACCAGCAGCAGGCGCGACGATGTATAGAGTCCAGCGTTGAGCACGGACAGCACGGCTACCAGGATGACGGCGGTCAAGACGGTGGCTGCGCCCGGGATGCCGACCTTTTCGAGCGTCGTCACGAACGGCGATTTGCCTGGCACGATGTCCGTCCATGGCTGGGCCACAACGATGAAGAACGCCGAGAGAACGAAGAAGACCAGGATGCGAGCCATCACCGTGTTGACGGCACGTCGAACGTTGCGTTCCGGATGCTCGGATTCCGCAGCAGCAATGGTGGCGACTTCCACGCCTGTCATTGAGAAGATCACGACCACGACGCCCGTGAACAGCGTCCCAACACCTTTGGGAAAGAAGCCGCCGTGTGCGGTCAGGTTGGAAAACGTTGCCGTCGATGCTGGCCAGACATGGAAGACGTACGCGCCTGCGATGATCAGGAAAGCAGCAATCGCGACGATCTTGACGCCCGCGAACCAGTACTCAGCTTCGCCGAACGATTTGACGGACAAGAGATTGAGCGCCGTCATCATGATCATCAGCCCGAGTGAGATGATCCAGACGGGAATGCCAGGCATCCATGCGTGGATGGTCTGTCCGCCGACGACGGCCTCGAAGCCGACCACGATCACCCAGAAATACCAGTAGAGCCATCCCATCGCATAGCCGGCGATATCGCCGTACGCGAGACGCGCATAGTCGACGAATGAGCCCTTCATGGGTTGCGCCGCAGCCATTTCGCCCAGCATCCGCATGATCAGGGCGACGATCAATCCCGTGATGGCGTAGGTGATGAACGCGCCCGGTCCCGTCGATGCAATCACTGCGCTGGAGCCTACGAACAAGCCTGCTCCGATCACCCCTCCGAGCGCCAGCATGCTGATATGCCGGGTTTTGAGAGCGTGTTTCAGCCGCGGATCGAGCTCCGTCTGGATAGGCATCGAGTTGTCTCCTGGAATCGGGTTTGTCTTCTATGACCTCCATTAAAAGCAAAACGCACGGACCGGGCTATGCGCAAAATTTCATCCCGAAGGATGTCTTTCATACAAATGTATGATTAGCTGCCTGACGATCTCGATATATCTTCCGACAACAGATTGGCCGCCCTGCCAGCCTGTAGGGCGAGCCACAAGCGGGTGATGCCGTCGGTGGTGGTTGGTTTGACACCGCTCAGTTGCTCGATCTGTTTCAGGCGATAGACAAGGGTCTGGCGGTGGATCCCCAGATCAAAGGCGGTGGATTTCCAGTTGCCGTCGTTCTCGAGAAACGTCACGAGCGTCGAGAGCAGCGCGGTCCCATGGACGCGGTCGTACTCGATCATGGGACCGAGATAGCGGCCAACCAGGGCGCTCGCCTCAGCAAGCGACCTCGGCATGGTGATATATCCAGATTCGATTTCCCCGTAGCGCACGAGATCCTTTCCCACTTCACGCGCCTGGGCCAGTGCCAGGCGCGCCTGGCGCACGCTCTCGCGAAAGCCAGCGGCTTCCGTCACGGGCCCGCTGATGCCGACCACGGTGCCTGCACCCAAGCCAAGTCGCAGGCATTCCTGCGTGTCGATGCGATCCTGCGCGAGCACGAGCAGCACATCATCGGCGAGCAGCAACGGAGGGTGCGCGTGCAAAGGCGGCGCATGGTGGATCTCGGCTACGCTCCACGACCCGTGCTTGCCAGGAGCGACCGCCAACACGACGAGCGTGCCCGTCAGCCCACGACGCTCCAGCATCGGACGAAACGAAAACTCGGCTTCGCCCTTCAACAGGCTGCGTAAGAGTGCGGCGCCTTCTTCTCGCAGGTTGTCGCGGTCGATCATCATCCGCTCAAGTTCGATCTCGAGCAGGCCGAGGAGAGATCGCACCAGCAACGGATCCTGTAAAGCTTCCGCGTCCTGTCGGTATATGACCAGATCCGCCCTCGCCCGGCCGCCAATCGCGACGCGTTCTTCGAGAACCGGAGCGGTGTTATCAGAATATGGCGAGGGGCTTGAGGATACGATGACCGCGCCGCTCTGAGCGTCTTCGATTACCAGTCCGAGTCGAAGGCGCTCCGATATAACGGTCATTCGTCCGGCCATGTTGGGCACGTCGCGCAGCGCGGTCGCATAAGTTTCGAAGAGTTGTTCACTGGCTCTGAAACGGTCGCGCTGGGCCTGCAGCACACTCTCGATTACGTGCTTTGACAACTGCACGAATTCAAGCTCGAAGCTCGCTGTGAGCACAGGAAACATGAGACGGTCGGCCGCTTCGAGCATGTCGCGAGACAATTCCGGCGCATCAGCCTGGCGTGCGACCACTAACGCACTTGCATTGCTTTGGGCCAACTTCTCCAACCAGAGAATCTGGTCCGGAGCATTACGCGGAAGGCCTGCACCTGTCGTCATGACCAGATTGCCGGCAGCGATCCATCTCCACGGATCGGGCAGATCAACGGCATGAGCCCAGGTGATTGTCCGGGTCAGCCCGGACAAGCCTGCAAGAGCCGTTAGTTTGAGGGATACGGTATCGAGCAACTCCTGTACGGTAATCATCACTTGCAATTGGTAGGTAGATAGAGAAGATGAACTGAACGCCTTCAGGAATGCTTTCAACATCTGTGCCCGGCGGCCCATTCGATCTGGCGCTATCAGGTCGGCTTGGTGCCGCGGGATTTTCCGTTACCGACGAACGTCGCGCAAGGTGATGTCCAAGAGGACTCGTGCGCCGCTGTAGACCGGGTCCTCGACGGCCTGTCTTACACGGCGCTGAAGCCAGCCACCATTGCATTGGCAGGCCAAACGCCACACCTGAGGCAGAGCGATCATCCGCCATCCTCACTAGCCCCTTGCGCCCTCCGAGCGCGTTGCGCATGAAACTGGTCTCTGTTCCGACCTCTGCCTTAAGATCAGGAATACTAATTCACCGTAAGCCTCCCTGCCACTCATGGCGTAATGCTCACCCACGGTCTATTTTTTACCTACGCGATGCTCATACAGTTTACCGGACTCATCTGCTTGCCCGAACGCTAACACAAGCGAGTCTACTGGGTCGCGCGTTGACGGGGTCACAGTGGCAAAACGAGCTGGTCGGTCAACGCTTGTACAACTCTATCCGAGGCGCGTGTTGATGCTCGGGGCGTGCTCGACATCTCCAGCATACCGGACCGAGGCACCATCATTGAAATATGCGGTATCGCTGGCCGGTCAGCATACTGCTGATACGCACCTGTCCGCGTAATCCGTCTGCAATCAGTCGATGAAGCAGCCGTTTCCCTGCAGTAACACCTTTCGAGGCGGGACGGATAGAGTTGGAGTGTCGCCACCACGTCCAACACCCTGACGCTTGAAGAAATCTCTAGTTGCGCTCCGTACGTTTGCACCGCAAGCGTTGCGCTCGATTTCGTTTGGCACATACCTGCCTTCAAACTCAATACACAGAAACGCCCGCCGAACTGCCGACTGTGCCGAACACACCCGAGGAACTGCTTGCAGCATCGGAGTGATCGTTCAACTCGGCGAACGCCACCTTGTCGCAGGTTCAATACTCCAAACCGATCTTCATCAGGCGCTGACGGAATTACAGCATTCGCTCGTAACGCTCAACTCGCTCGCCGAGTAACTTCAAAGGCATCCTGAATCCTTAGTCAGAGGAAAGCCCCGTTGCGAATAGCAGGGCGGATACGCCCGACCTCGGTCTCCATCAGCGAGCGGCCGTCAGTCCCATCAGATGCTCAATCCCTCGACGATCGCCACCCGCGCGATGCAATGCCCATCTCGCTTGAGTTTCTCCCATCGCTGATCACCCGGTCGGCGGAACCGCGAGCGAACCTCATCGGACTCCGCCGGTCGGGGTAAACATCGTCTCCTGAACTCTGACGTCGGCTGTTGGCGCGCCGCCGAAATCGGAGCCCGGATTTTGCAGACACCTTACACCGCGTTGACTGCGTCCTTGAACGCCTTGCCCGCGGTGAATTTGACGGTTTTCGCGGCAGGGATCGTGATCGTCTCGCCCGTCGCAGGATTACGGCCCGCGCGCTCAGCGCGTGCGCCAGTGGAAAACGAGCCGAAGCCCACCAGTTGAACCGCCTCGCCACGCGTGACGGCCGCCGTCACGACCTGAAGGATGGCGTCAATGGCTTCGCCCGTGCTGGACTTGCTTTCGCCCGTGCTGGCAGCGATGGCGTCGATGAGTTCTTGCTTGTTCATGTAAGAAACTTCCTCTGTGTGACTCCCGCGTATTACGGGACGAGCGGACACCCTAACGCATGTGCGGAGTGCAAGGCAACTCGCGCGAGCGGAGCCGCTGTAGCCTGTTTCATGTTCTCCTGCCCTCTTGCCGTCCCGCGACATCCGGCAGACCACCTTCGCTGTAGACGGTCGTCATGGCGAAGCTGGTTCGTGATGCGTGTGCGCCAGCCAGTTAGTTGCATCTAATTTGATATCGTGTGTTGAAGACGTTTGATCGCAGCGTTATGCTCGCCGCTCGCGGGATGATCAGCGCGCACCGACTACGAACGGACGACTCAATGCATCGACGACGCATCACAGCACGACGCTCTCCTGTGCACGGCAGGGGTGTGTTTGCATTACAACCGATCGCCGCAGGCGAGCGGCTCATCGAATACGCAGGCGAAGTGACCAACTGGCGACGTGCCGCCGCCCGTCAGCAATCGGAGAACGGGCACACTTTCGTATTTGGTCTTTCCGACGGACGGGTCATCGACGGCAGTCGCGGTGGAAACAGCGCGCGCTTCATCAACCACGCCTGCGCACCAAACTGCGAGGCCATCGAGACAGGTGATCGAGTGTTTATTCATGCCCTCATCGCCATCAAGCCGGGAGACGAACTCTTCATCGATTACGGCCTGGCAGTCGACGGCGAGATCACCGACGAAATCCGCGCCCACTACTCATGTCATTGCGGCGCTGTCATTTGCCGTCGATCGATGCTCGCTGTCGCGGATACGGCGCAATGACTCCTCGCGTATGGGCGCCTGATGTCGACCCGAAGCGGACCGTCAGGCATCCCGAAAGCGGACGCTCAACATGGTGACGTGGTGAGCGCGGCAGGATGACCAACGTACCGGACACGCTATACTTTCGCGCTTTCATTGCCCTCGTCAGGCACCAAGGATTACACATGAGCGCATTGCCCCCTGCCCGAAATGCAATTCCGAGTTCACATACGAAGATGGGAGCGTCTACACTTGCCCGGAGTGTGCGCATGAATGGTCGGGGCAAGCAACTGTGCCGACCGAAACAGTTGACAGGGTTTATCGCGATTCAGCCGGAAATGTCCTGCAGGATGGGGATACCGTCACCGTCATCAAGGACTTGAAACTGAAGGGTTCGGCTGGCGTGATCAAGATGGGCACCAAGGTAAAAATATCCGGCTGGTGGACAGTGACCACGATATCGATTGCAAGATCGATGGCTTTGGTGCCATGAGCCTGAAATCGGAATTCGTCAAGAAGGCGTGACCACGGGGAATGGTGCATCAATGGCGGCTGTTGGCCGACCCGTGCCTGCTACAGACGTTTGAACGCATGGCTAGGCGCGAACATAACTGACTGGCGCTTTGTGGTCACGAGGCCCTATCAACGATGCACTGTTCATATATATTTTTCATTCTGTATCGTCCTCGATTCCGATTTAACATTTGTCTCCCGGCTTTGAAGGCTACAGAATTCGCAAAGCCGGCGCTCAAAAGACTGGAACTAGTACCCAATACGAACCGGTCGGCCGCGTCAAAACATTGATGCTTCCCGACGGCGTTCAATCCAGATTAAAGCGGAGACACATCTATGCTGAGCCCGCACGAATTCGCTACCCTGATGCTGGTCGCTGCCGCGCCCGAGCAAATTGACCTGAACCGAGAAGAACTCGACACCCTGCTGGAACGCCAACTCATCGCCCTGGAGCATGTCTCGTCCGGCGCCCAGCGTCTCCGCCTCACTCACGACGGCGATTCAATTCTTCGAGCCGTTGTCCGAAAACACTGACCCTCAATCCGCCTGCAGACCACCGGTCATGCGCGTGCACGCCTCGCGCGCACCGTCGGTCCAATCACCCAATTCCGCTGTCGCATGTCGCCCGCCCCTCATAGTGCGGCGTCTGCGCCTGATCGCCCATACAGGAGTTTCATCATGCTGACCCAGGAACAGGTTGCTGAAACCCGGAAGGCCTATCTCCGCCTCTTTTTCGACATGAGTAACCAGGCCGTCGAGAACCTCGGGAAACTGGCCGCACTGAACGCGCAGGCGGTCCGGTCGACGCTTGAGGACACGTCGGATCTGGCGCATAAGTCGCTGTCGATCAAGGAGCCGCAGGAATGGCCCGCAATGCAGAACAGCGCTGCCTCGCTCATGGCGGACCGGATGCAGAGTTACTGCGGCCAGGTCTTCGACCTCGTGTCAGCCACGCAGGTCGAATTCGCGCGGATTGGAAAGGCTCAATGTGAGACGTACGGCCGCCAGATGAAGTCGGTTGTAGAGGACGTCACCAGGAACGCGCCGGCGGGTTCAGAGGCCACCCTGACCGCACTGGATTCCGCGATTGCGGCTGCCAATACACTCTACGAAACCCTGCAGAGCAGCGGTCATCAAGCGATCGAGGCGACACGAAGTAACCTTGAGGTGGCCTCGGCAGCCGCGAAGAACGCCAGGCGTGCAGTCGATCCGGTATTGCAGACAGTGAAGCGATAACGACCGGGAACCGACACTGCATCTGCACGACCGAGGGACTGAGCCGCGCCCATTTGAATGGGGTGGCGGCAAGCCGTTCCGAAGGCGATGGCGATGGGTTTGGCGACGCTGCCATTCAAGCGATCACCTCGTGCATTACCGCCGCACCTGCACCAGACTGGAGACGTTATGCACTTCTATCACCAGAGCGTAGCGATACAACCATCGGTAGCAAGAAACGGAAATACGTTCGTCGCGCGCGTATCCATTCTCGAGGAAGATGGCGAGGCCACCTCGCTTGGTGATCTGGGGTATTTTGCGAACAGGCGATCAGCCCTCGTGTTTGCCGCGCGGTGCGGCATCGCATTCGTTGACGACGAGCCGATGCCTCGCCCCCCATGCAATATCCAGCCAGTTGAAGCGTAGCAACAAGCTCCCGTTCAAAATCATCGGGCAATATAGGATGAGCGGTCGGTTCCTATACGGCGATGCCTGTTGCGAGCACAACTACATGGCTCGTCTGGCGCGCAATGTCAATCCGGACTCTCGAGGTACGGATGGAGTGGCAAGTGTCGACACCAATGCGGTCGACGGTAGTCGACCCCCGATCCGTTGCGATGCCGTACTTGCGCCTGCATCGCATCGACGAGGTGTTGCAATGTTGCTCGAATCTGGCATCGTAGCGACGCATGCTGGCAGGCGGTCGCACGAAAGAAGCTGTGATCGACGAGCCTGCCGCAGCGTCGACGTCGCGGCCGGCATCAAGTGCCGGCCTCGGCTTCATGCGCGGCATCCTCCTGCTCGTATTCGTGTTGCTCGCCGGACGGCGTTGTCACGTTAAGGTCTTCGAGACGCAAGTGGGCACAGAACGTACATTTGCTCAGAAATCGGACGGATCTTGGGTGAGCCCAGTGAAGCGATGCCATCCGGCAAAACGTGCGGCGAGCCGTTTGCGATAGAGTGATGCACGCAGTAAATGTCGCTTGAACGCGAAGTGCTGGCGAACCGGTCCGAAGCTCGCTAAGAACGCTTGTGTGCGATCAGGATCGCGGAAACCACGCATCCGGCGCTCGCGCTCACGCGTAGGTTGATGGCTATTTTCGGCACGGTTGTTCACCCGTGCACTGGCTTTGACGAAGACGTGTTTGATGTTTGCCAGATCGGGAATTTCGGCTTTCGCAGCCGGATAGCTGCGCAACTGATCGATGACAATCCTTCGCGGCGCGTCGGGACAGGCGGCCAGCACGTGTTTGAAGAAGCGCTTCGCCGCGGCCTTATCGCGACGTTTCTGCAGCAGGATGTCGAGTTGGGCGCCGTGCTGGTCGACTGCCCGCCAGAGCAGATAAGGCTCACCGCGCAACGTAACGAAGACTTCGTCAAGATGCCATGTGCTGCCGGGTTTGCGGCGAGTCGCCTTGACGCGACGTGCGAAGCCCGCGCCGAATTTATCGCATCAGCGGCGGATCGTCTCGTAACTGACGATAACACCGCGCTCGAAAAGAAGCTCTTCAATATCACGCAGGCTGAGTTGGAACCGGAAGTACCACCGAACCGCGTGGCTAATGACCGTCGCCGGGAACCGATGGCCGTGATAAAGCGATTTTGTCTTCTTCATCGCGACATCTTACGTGACCACCTCGTCAACGTGACAGAGCCGTCGCGAAGATCGCGGCGGCGCGCGGCATTCCGCGCGCGCAAGTGGCGTTGGCGTGGGTGATCGGCAAGGCGGAAGTGAGCGCGCCGATTGTCGGCGCATCGAAGCCGCAGCATCTGAGCGATGCGATTGCGGCGCTCGATATCAAGCTGACCTCAGATGAAGTCGCCTCGCTCGAAGCGCCGTACGTGCCGCACGACGTGGCAGGCTTCCAGTAAGCGGCCGCGCTCGAAACTCGCGGGTTGACGGCGCGTACCGTCAACCCGCGAACCGACGCGGTGCTTACCAGTGATAGTTCATGCCCGCGAATACCTGGCGTCGATATCCGAACGCACACCAGCTGCCGTAATAGCACGACGCGACATATTCCTTGTTGAACAGGTTCTGTGCGTTCACGTAGATTTCGGCACCCTTCAGCTGCGATGCGGCGCGTCCGAGGTCGTAGCGTAGCGTGGCATCGACGAGGAAGAAGCTCTGCACCTTGAAGTCGTTGTCGGAACTGTATGTCGTGCCTGTATAGCGTCCGCCCGCGCCCATCGACAGCCCGGCGAGCGGACCGCGATCGATCGTGTAGTACGCCCAAAGCGAGGCCTGGTTCTGCGGGATGCCGGCGAGGTGCTTGCCTTCCAGGCCGCTGTTGTCCTTCGTGTAGACGGTGTTCAGGTACGTGTAGCTGGCCGTCACGTTCAACGAATCCGTCAGGCTCATCTTCGCTTCGAGTTCGACGCCGCGCGAACGCGCCTCGCCTGCCTGCGACTGGAAGTTCGGGTTGTCGGCATTCGTGGTCAGCAGGTTCTCGCGCGTCAGGCTAAACAGCGCCGCCGTGAACAGCGCGTTGTAGCCCTTCGGCTGGAACTTGACGCCCACTTCATACTGATGGCCTCGCTCGGGATCGAACGCCTTGCCGTTGATGTCGGTGCCCGCCTGCGGCGTGAACGATTCCGTGTAGCTCACGTATGGCGCGATGCCGTTGCTGAACACATACGTGAAGCCGGCACGGCCCGTGAACGCGCGGTCGAACTGGCTCGATGCCGTATCGTACGTCGTGTTGTTCGTCTTGCTGCTGGCCCAGTCTTCGCGTCCGCCGAGCGTCAGGATCGCGTTGCCGAAACGCGCCTGATCCTGCGCATAGACGCCGTATTGCGTGCCGCTCAGAATCTGGTGATAGCGATCGGGCGGCGTGACCGCCTGATAGTAGACGGGCGCGAACATGTCGATCGACGGCCCGGCGCCGAAGCCCGCGTCGAAGTTGCTCGCGTAGTGCTGATAGTCGAAACCGACGAGCAGCGTATGGTCGATCGGCCCCGTCGAGAAGTTGCCTTCGACCTGGTTGTCGATTGCAAACGTGTTCAGGTTATCCGCCGATGCCGCCGTGCCGCGATCGAGCGTGCGCAGATCGTCTTCGAGCGAAGCGGCGTACACACTCTTGTAGTCCTGCGCGAGATGGAGGAAGCGGGCATTCGAACGGAACGACCACGTGTTCGTCAGCCGACGCTCGAACTTGTAGCCGATCGACTCCTGCACGCGATTGAAGCTCTCGAAGTTCGGGTCGCCGTCGTAGAAGTTGGCCGGCAGCTTGCCATTCGGATTGAACAGCACCGTGCCTTGCGGCGGCACGCTGCCGTATGACGTGCTGCGCGGATCGTGCTGATAGAGGCCGAACAGCGTCAGCGACGTCTTGCTATCCGGGCGCCATGTGAACGACGGCGCAAACGCGATGCGCTCGTTCTTCGTCATGTTGACCTGACCATCTTCCTTGCGCGCGATGCCCGTCACGCGGAACAGATAGCGGTCGTCGCCGGCAATCGGACCGGACAGGTCGAACTTGCCCTGCACATGACCGTAGTTGCCGAACTCGACGCCGACTTCGTGCAGCGGCACCACTGTCGGCATCTTGCTTTCCATGTCGAGCAGACCGCCCGCCGCAGCCTGTCCGTACAGCACGGAGACGGGGCCCTTCACCACTTCGACGCGCTCCATCATGTACGGATCGAGCTGCGGCACGGCGTACCAGCCGTTGCTGATCAGCTTCAGGCCATTCCAGTATGTGTCGGCGTCGAAGCCGCGCACTTTCAGCAGGTCGTAGCGCGTCGCGACGCTGCCGCGTGTTTCCGGCGTCACGCCGGACGTATAGCGCACGACCGCGTTCAGGTTCTGCGCGTTCTGCTGTTCGATCTGATCGCGCGTGATGACGGACACCGACTGCGGCGTCTCCAGAATCGGCGTGCCGGACTTCGTCGCGCTCGAGTTCCATTCCGCGACGTAGCCATGCGTCGGCCCATACGGCTGATCCGGATCGTTCTGTGCGGTCACGTTGACGGCGGGAAGCGTCGCCTGATTCCGGGTGCCGCCTGCCGTGGCGGCGGGTTGCGCTTCCGTCGACTGCGCCCCTGCGTGGTTCGCCGCGAATGCGAGAAGAACGGCCATCGTGAGGGGCCGTAGCGCGGTCGTGTGGTTTTTGGCTGCTTTCATTGTCCTCTTGCCTTGCCGTTTAAATGCGAATGATTGTTATTAGCAGTCGCATTGTGGCGTGCATTTTTACATCTGTAAAGTTGCAGTCGGACAGTCGTTGGATATGCACATCAGATGACGACGCTACGCGCACGCTCTGGCGGCGGTCGCGTCTTCCTTGCCTGACGGGTGTCCTGTCGTTTCGGCAGGTGCCGATGCACAGCTTTCTCTTCGCCTTGCCCTATCTCGAATTACTGTATATATTCACAGTACTGTGTTTGCATACAGTATCGGAGGCGACATGGAGCATCTGGTCAGGGTGTACAACGAGAAGGATCGTCGAACGTTGGAATGGCTTCGCAAGCACGTCGGTGACGCGACCATTGCTGCCGCCGTCAAACGGTGCGCCGGTGGCAAGCCGTTCCTGTCGTCCGTTTGCCGGCAGATCGGTGTGCGGCCACCTGACTTCGTGGCTTCCGTGAGCCGTCCGGCACCCACCGCGACAGGCGAACAGGCGCTCGCGACGATTCGCGGCATCCTCGCCGCCAAATCTCTTGCGACGAACGGCGCGATCGCACGGATGCATTGAGTAGTGCTCTGTCCGCTCTGCCGGCTCTGAATTTCAATTTGCACTGCTCATAAAAGCTCGCAGTTGCAGTCCTGCGCAAGCTCGGCTTGAGCAACGCTAACCGGCATCATTAGCAAGCGCATCCGTCGAAATCGTGTCTTCGCGTCCAGTCTCGGACATGCAGCAGGCAAACGGCGCAAACGCAAGCACCGCAATCGCCGAGAGGCTCAGATACGCCGCGACGAAGCCGAAACGGGCGGCGACGAGTCCGCCCATCACATTGCTCAACGCCGCGCCGATGCCGACGCAAAGCGCCATCAACCCTTGCGCGACATTGAAGCGCCCCGTGCCACGCATCAGATCGGACGTGATGACGACGGCCACCACGCCGAAGATGCCCGCCGCGACGCCGTCGAGCAGCTGAATCCCGACGATCCCATACGGATTCGTCGTCAGACAGAACAAGAGGCCGCGCACAGGCAGGATCGCGAGCGCGACGAGGAAGATGGTCTTTCGTCCGACACCCGCTTTCATCGCACGTCCAACGACGGCTGCGACGGCCATCATCACGAGTTGCGCGGCGATCACGCAGGCACTCAACGCGATCACGTCCATGCCGGGATGCGTCTGCGCGATCAACTGCCCGGCGAGTGGCAGCATCGCCGCATTGCCGAAGTGAAACAGCACGACAGTCATCAGGAAAACGCGCAGCCGGCGATCGCGCCAGAGTTCCGCTAGCGGCACGGGACGGTGCGCGCCGCTAGCGGTGCGCAGCGTTTCGCCGCCGCGCGCAAGTTCGTGGTCGACGGCACGCGGATCGATCAGCAGCACGACGAGCGCGCTTGCCATGGCAAAGCCGCACACGAGATAGAAAAGCCAATGCACGCCAACGAACTGCCCGAGTCCGCCCGCCAGCACCGCCGCCGTAAAGTTGCCCGCGTGATTGAAGCTCTCGTTACGCGCGATGCGCGCCGGCATCAGCCGGTGTCCGACGATACCGAGACTGAGCGCCGCGAGAGACGGCGGAATGATCGCCGACGCCGCGCCGAGCACGATCTGCGCGCCGAACACGGCGGCCAGGCGCGGAAACCAGGCGATCACCATGCACGCGGCAGCGACGAGGAGACCCGAAAGCGCGACCAGAAGACGCTTCGCGTGCACGGAATCGACGAGCATGCCTGCTGGAATCTGAAAGACTGCAGCAGCCAGACCGCTCGCCGCCATCACGATGCCGATGCTGCCCGAGTCCCAGTGCTGGCTGCTCTTCAGGAACACCGACAGAAACGGCCCGAGGCCGTCGCGCACGTCGGCCATCAGGAAGTTCAGGCCATCGAGACTTCGCAGACTGCGACGAGACGCCGATCGCGGCGACGGTTCCGAGGCTTCCTTGTCTGGCGCGGCAACCTCTGCGGCCATGCGTGAGGGCTCCGTGTGCATTTACTTCGGGCTTCGGGCTTCGAACTTCTGTCAAGTGCTCGTGCAGCACGCGGATTGCACACAGCAACATTGATGCCTGTAAGTCTCCAGCAACGCGTGATACGCGTCGTCGAAACTTGCGGGATCGCGCTTCACGGTCTAGCTTTTTCGCATGACAGCAGGAGGCGGCGATGGCAAGGATCGAAGCAAAGCTGGCGGACATGGGGCTGGTATTGCCGCAACCGTTGCAGCTACCCGCAAACGCGTCAATGGCGCTGCCTTTTGCATGGGTGCGTGTCAGCGGAAACCGCGCGTTCGTGTCGGGTCACATACCACTGAACGCGGACGGAACCATCGCGCGGCCGCTCGGCAAGGTCGGCGCAGAGGTATCGGCTGACGAGGGCTACGCCGCCGCCCGGCTCGTGGCGCTCGCGCACCTGGCGAGCCTGAAAAGGGCGCTCGGCGATCTCGATCGCGTCAAGGCGTGGCTGCGCGTCTTCGCGATGATCAACGTCGCGCCAGGATTCAATCAGACGCCGGGCGTCGCAAATGGCTTCTCAGATCTGATCCTTGAATTGTACGGACGGGACATTGGCACCCATGCGCGCTCGGCGGTCGGCATGGTGCTGCCGCTCGACGCACCCGTGGAATGCGAAGCCGAGGTTGAAATCGACTGATGCTGGAGTCGCGTTCGCGTCGAACCCGCCCACTATCGACGGTTGCGAACGGAAGCATCAGCGGCGCCCGCACACGGCATCGGTCGGCAAAAGCGGTACGAAACGTGCTGTATTCGGCAGTGATGGCCTTGATTCCATGCCAGCCGCATAACGCCTTGTCATACGATGAGTGAACCGATTCAACCTCGTGGCGCGAGTTCCGTCCATACGACCGAGCCGGGACACGCATTGCCATCGCGGAATTTCGCTCGTACCCGAAAAGTTCTGCTTTTCATGCTGGCCGTGACGGTGATTGTTCCTATCGGCTGTCTCGCCGGA
The DNA here is from genome assembly GCF_007995085.1 of Paraburkholderia azotifigens. GTDB lineage: Bacteria > Pseudomonadota > Gammaproteobacteria > Burkholderiales > Burkholderiaceae > Paraburkholderia > Paraburkholderia azotifigens. Next base: position 2,329,585 of record NZ_VOQS01000005.1, on the reverse strand, counting down.
TACGGCTATTACAACTACGCACAGCGCTACAACGATGCAGTCGAAGCGACCGAACGGATGAGCCGGGTCGCCGAAGAACAGGCGCTCAAAGTGATGGATCTGAACGCGGAACTCGTATCGCGTGTAGAAGAACTGCTCGGCAACATGACGGATGCGCAGATTGCACACGACGAGTCCGCGCTGCATCAACGATTCAACCGGATTGCGGGCGCCTTTCCGCAGGTCGCCGCGATTTCGGCGTTCGGTGCGTCAGGACAATTGCTGGTCACCAGCCGTTTTTTCCCGGCCCCTGTGGTCAACATCCAGAGCCGGGACGATTTCATCAACGCGCGGCACTATCAGCCCGAGCCGTACGTGTCGCTGCCGATGCAGGCCAGTGTCTCGAAAGCGAGCGTATTCAACGTCACGGACGCGCGCATTGTGGCGGATGACCGGTTTCTCGGCGTCGTGTCAGTCGCGCTTCGCCGCGCTTATTTTTCGAGCTTCTATCAGAAGCTCATCGACGCGCACGCCGCGACGTTCGTCGGACTCTATCGCAGCGACGGCTCGTTGCTGACGAGCTTTCCCGATGATTCGCCAGGCACAGCGGCACAGGAAGCCAATCTGTTCGCGCAGGCGTTTTCCCGCAACGAATCGGTGGGCCATCTCGTATCGTCGACTTTTGCAGACGGACAAAAGCGCGTGGTGACTTATCGCAGGGTCGGCAGCTATGGCCTGTACGTGGCGGGTGGCTTTCAGGTCGCTCAGCTTTACGCCGTCTGGCTGCATCATTTCATTCTGATCTGCACGCTGACGGGTCTGCCCTGCCTCATCATCTGGCTGCTCATCGGCTTTTCGCTGAAGCAGTTGTCGACCGAAGAGCGCGCGTGGGAGCAATGGCGCGGCGAAGCAGGCAGACGTCTGGACGCCGAGGAATCGGCGCGGCATCTGCAGCGCGCGAGCGCATTGGGCAACCTCGTGGCGAGCGTCGCGCACGACTTCAATAACTACCTGATGGTGGTCAAGTCGAATGTGGCCATTGCCAAGGCCAAGGAACACGGCAACACCCGCGCCGAGATCGCCGCCATCGAGCGTGCAACGGGCACGGTCGAAAGCCTGGTCCGGACCCTGATGGGCTCGGCGAGAAAGCAGCCCTTGAAGCTGACGCAGGTCGACCTGACGCATTTCCTTCCCGGGATGATGCAGGTCGTGCAAGCCACCGTGGGCGACCCGGTCTGCGCAAGCATCGACGTCGCGCCAGACGTCTGGCCTGTGCGCAGCGATACGGCCGAACTGGAACTGGCCATCGTCAATCTCGCGCTCAACGCGCGCGACGCAATTCACCGCGGAGGCAAGTTCGCCATCCGTGCGCAGAATATCCAGGTCGCATCGCACGTCGTGGGCGTGCCCGCGGGCGACTATGTGCTGTTGTCCGTTTCAGACGATGGCGAAGGCATGACCCGCGATGTCGCGGCCAAGGCATTCGAACCGCTTTTCACCACCAAGGGCGGAACCGCGCATCCCGGTCTCGGACTCGTCCAGGTCCTGGCGGTATGCGAAATGAGCGGAGGCACCGCGAAACTCACGAGCGAACCGGGAGTCGGCACGACTGTGCGTCTGTATCTTCCCCGCAGCAGCCTCCGCGTCGAGTCCGTGCCCGTCGCCGAACCGGTTGAGAACCTGCCGGCGGCATCGTCGGAAACGGCAAGCCAACCTGTCCTGCTGATAGAAGACAACGACGAGGTCGCGGCCAGCCTGTCCGCGGTGCTGCAACTGATGGGTCACGACGTCACGCATCTCCCGAGCGCCGACGACGCCCTGATCGCCCTGCAGGAAGGCCAGGCATTCATGCTGGTGCTGTCCGACGTACAGATGCCCGGAAAGATGAGCGGCATCGACCTCGCGGAGTGGCTCCAGACTCACCGCCCGCAGCAGCGGCTGGCGTTGATGACCGGCTATGCCGACGAACTGGAAAGAGCCCGTCATACAGGCGTGCCGATTTTCTCGAAGCCTTTCGATGCCGAGGAACTCGAACCGCTCATCGGCGCGTGAGTGCGGAGCCAACAACGATGAAGCGCGTCTATGCAGGCGCCTGAATCATCTTCCATCCGTTGCCGGCGGGATCGCGAAAACCCGCATCGACGCTGCCGAATCGATCGACCGGCTCCTGCGTGAATTCCACGCCATTCGCTTTGAGCCGCGCATAGCTCGCGCGGCAGTCGGCGACGGCAAGAACGAGCGGCGGCATGGCCCCTTTCGCCACCATCGCACGCAAGGTTTGCGCGGTGGCTTCGTCGTGAACGGGCGGCCCAGGCGTGAACAGGCCGAGCTGGAACGAAGGCTGTTCCGGGTGCTGGACCGTGAGCCAGCGATACGCGCCATTGCGCACGTCCGTGTGAACGCGAAATCCGAGCTTGTCGACGTAGAACGCAAGCGCCTCATCCTGATCGTCGACGTACAGGCCCACCACGTTGATACCTTGAGTCATCACGACACCTCCTCCTCGATTGATGGCCGCAATGTACCTTTGGACTTGCGCCGGCGCTTCTCCAAAACTGCGGTCGTGAGGTCCGGCCGCTGCGCGGCCTTCAGCACGCACGAGGGCACGAGCGCCAGCTGCTGTCCGTTGGCCCGCGCCTCGACGCGCATCGCGCTGGGGCTGCGGCCCGTCACGTCGTGGAACGTGCGCCCGAAGGTGCCAAGACTCTCCCAGCCCGTGGCGAAGGCGATATCCGTGATACTCAGGTCCGTGTCGCGCAGCAGTGTGGTGGCCTGTTCGATCCGCCGCGTCAGCAGGTATCGGTGCGGCGGCACGCCGAACGCCTGCTTGAAGGAGCGTGCGAAATGGGCTTTGGACACGCCGCTGACGGCCGCCAGCCGCTCGACGGGCCAGGCCTCGTACGAGGTGGCGTCCATCCCGTCTTTGGCGCGCAGCAGACGGCGCAGCAGTGCCGGATCCTGCAATGCGGCGCCCGCCGATCCGGCTGACGATGGTATGGCGTCGAGAGGTTCGCGAGAGCGCATGAGTTCGGGAAGCGGGCGGTGTTCGCGTAGTGTAGGCCCAACGTACCGCACACATGCTCACAACAGCGGAAGCATGGCCCTGATGTGCCCGGCAAACGCCGACGTCAGCAGCGACGGACGCGCCCGCGCGAATTTCAGCGACACGCCCACGGCGGGCAGCGGCGGCAGCGCGTGATCGGCACCGAGCACCGACAGATCGGGCGGCACAGCCGTTTGCGTCATCACCGCGAACGCTTGCCCCGAACGCACCAGCGCCGTGAGCCCCGACAGACTGCTGCTCGCATACGCGATACGGTAAGCCCGGCCGGCACGCTGGAGCGCATCGCAGGCGGCGATGTGATCGAGCGTGTCGGGGTCGGAGAGCGCCAGCGGCAACGGATCGAAATGCGCCGAATCCAGTCCGGGATAGCCGATCCACACCAGCTGCTCGCGCCGGATGATGTCGTCGCCCGGCGTGCCTTCGGGCAATGAAATCATCGCGAGATCCACGGCGCCTTTTTTCAGCCGTTCGAGCAGCCGCGGCGTCGGCCCGCACACCACTTCGACGAGCGCATGCGGATGCTGGCTCGAGAACTGCCGGAGCAAGGGCGGCAGGAACGCGGCGGCGTAGTCGTCCGGACAGCCGAAACGGATGCTGCCCGACAGCCCCGTGCCGCACAGATCGGCCATTGCCTCGTCGTGCAGCCGCAGAATGCGTTGCGCGTGGATCAGCAGACGCTCGCCCGGATTGGTCAGCACGACGCCGCGCCCCGTGCGCTGAAACAGCGGTTGATCGACGATTTCCTCGAGCCGCTTCATCTGCTGGCTCAGCGCCGACTGTGTCCGACCGACACGGCTCGCCGCGCGGCTGAGCGCCCGCACCTCGGCGATCACGGCAAACGAGCGCAACAGATCGATTTCGAGCGACAGACTCAAGATATTAGATCCTCTTCTATCTCACATTAATACTATTCGATTCTATAAAACCAGAGAGCGGCCTAGACTGCAAGCTGATCCGATCACTCGCGAGGAGAAGCACGGTGTCCCGAAACAACGACGCGGCGTTCTGGCAGAACGCCCGGCAGCACCTGATCCGCTACGGCGGCACGTTCGAGCCGATGATCATCGAGCGCGCGCAAGGCAGTTTCGTCTACGACGCGGATGGCCGCGCGATCCTCGACTTCACCTCCGGGCAGATGAGCGCCGTGCTGGGGCACAGCCACCCTGAGATCGTCTCGGTCATCAACGAGTACGCGGGCAAGCTAGACCATCTGTTCAGCGGCATGCTCTCGCGCCCCGTCGTCGATCTCGCGACGCGCCTCGCCGACATCACGCCCGAAGGCCTCGACCGTGCGCTGCTGCTCAGCACGGGCGCGGAATCGAACGAGGCCGCCATTCGCATGGCGAAGCTCGTCACCGGAAAGTATGAAATCGTCGGCTTTGCGCAGTCGTGGCATGGCATGACGGGCGCTGCGGCGTCGGCGACCTACAGCGCGGGCCGCAAGGGCGTCGGTCCCGCGGCCGCCGGCTCGTTCGCGATTCCCGCGCCGTTCACGTACCGGCCGCGCTTCGAGCGCAGCGGTCACTACGATTACCTCGCCGAACTCGATTACGCGTTCGACCTCATCGATCGCCAGTCGAGCGGCAATCTCGCGGCCTTCATCGCCGAGCCGATCCTGAGTTCGGGCGGCATCATCGAGTTGCCGGAGGGCTACATGGCCGCCCTCAAACGCAAATGCGAAGAGCGCGGCATGCTGCTGATCCTCGACGAGGCGCAAACAGGCGTCGGCCGCACGGGAACGATGTTCGCGTGCCAGCGCGACGGCGTCACGCCGGATATCCTCACGCTGTCGAAAACGCTAGGCGCCGGCTTGCCGCTCGCGGCCGTCGTCACGTCGGCGCAGATCGAGGAACGCGCGCATGAACTCGGCTATCTGTTCTACACGACGCACGTGTCCGATCCGCTGCCTGCCGCCGTCGGTCTGCGCGTGCTGGACGTGGTCGAGCGCGACGGGCTCGTTGCGCGGGCCAACGTGATGGGGGACCGCCTCAGGCGCGGTCTGCTGGATCTGATGGAGCGCTTCGAGTGCATCGGCGATGTGCGCGGGCGGGGCCTGCTGCTCGGCATGGAGATCGTCAAGGACCGCCGCACGAAAGAACCCGCCGACGGGCTGGGCGCGAAGATCACCCGCGAGTGCATGAATCTGGGCCTGAGCATGAATATCGTGCAGTTGCCCGGCATGGGCGGCGTGTTCCGGATCGCGCCGCCGTTGACGGTGAGCGAGGAAGAGATCGACCTGGGCCTGGAGCTGCTCGGCCAGGCCATTCAGCATTCGTTGTGAGGCCGCTCAGGAATCGACGTCGCCCACGCGAAACACGGCTATCTGACGCGTGAGATCGCGCGACTGCTCGTCGAGCAGTTGCGCGGCCGCACTCGCCTGCTCGACGAGCGCCGCGTTCTGCTGCGTGATCGAGTCCATCATGCCCAGCGCGGCATCGACCTGTTCGATGCCCGTGCGCTGTTCTTCGGCGTCGGCGGCGATGCCGCTCATCATTTCCCGGAAGCGCCCGGCGCCGTCGAGCACGGCGCGAATCGACTGTTCGGCCGCCGCGACGAGCGTGGCGCCATCGTCGGCCGCGCCGACGGAATCCGCCACCAGCACGCCGATCTCCTTCGCAGCCGTCGACGCATGCTGCGCGAGCGCACGCACTTCCGTCGCGACGACTGCAAAGCCGCGCCCGTGCACGCCTGCCCGCGCCGCTTCGACGGCCGCGTTCAAGGCAAGGATATTGGTCTGGAACGCGATGCCCTCGATGATCCCCGTGATGTCCGCGATCCTGCGCGAGCTGGCTTGAATGCGTGCCATCGTGTTGCTGACCTGATCGACGGCGCCGTTGCCTTCGTTCGCGGCCGTCGCGACTTCGTCGGCGATCGCGTATGCGTCGTGCGCGCGCACGGCGTTCTGGCGCACGGTGTCAGTCAATCCGCTCATGCTGGCCGCCGTCTGCTCGAGCGATGCCGCCTGCTCCTCCGTGCGCGACGACAGATCGAGCGTGCCCGCCGCGATCTCGCCGACAGCCGTCCCGATCGATTCGCAACTGTCGCGTACAGCCGTGACCGTTCGCGCAAGCCGCGTCTGCATCTGCCGCAGGCCGTCGAGCAGGCGTCCCATTTCGTCGGCGCGATGCTGCGGAATCGTGCGGTCCAGATCGCCTGCCGCGATCGCGTCGAAGTGTGTCAGCGCATCGCTGAGCGGCGCCATGATCGCGCGGCGCAGCGAGAACCAGCTGAATCCCGCGGCCGCGATGCCGAACACGATCATCGCCGCCGACGCCGCGACGAAAAGGTGGAAGTAGCGCTCCGCGTCGTCGTAGCTGCGCTTCGCGTTTGCGTAGAGCGCGCGTTTCAGCATGTCGTTCGCGGCGCTCATGTCGTTGAACAGCGTGCTCAACTGCGACGTGCCGATGCGCTCGGCGCTCGACCGGTCGCCCGCTCTCAATGCGTCGACGAATGCGCGCATGCCGGCGCGCATTGCGTCGCGGCGCTGTCCTGCCGCGTCGATCAGCGCGGCTTCGCCGGCTTCATGCGCGCCCGTCACGAAGCCGTGCCACTCCATGTCGGACTGCGCGAAGAAGTTGTCGGCATGACGGATCTGTTCCTGCGCCCGCGCGGGGTCCGTCTGCGCCATCGCGCCGCCGAGCACGAGCCGCGTGCGCGCGATCAGCAGCTCCGCGTTGCCGATATGGACGGCCGCCGTCAGCTTGTTCTCGTATGTGTCGCGATTCGCGCGGTTCGCGCGCCACGCACCCGACAGGCCTAGCACGCCGATGCCCGTCATCAGCGCGGCGAGCAACGCCATCGTCAACGCGATGCGCTGCTGCAGCGACATGGTCTTGCCTGGCGCCGGCGCGCCCGCAGCGGGGTAAGTGGAAAGGGAAAGCATCGTACGAAACCTCTTGTGCGTTTACGCGATCGACTGGCTTGCTTCGCGCCGGCGGTTCCAGCCCAGCCACACCGACAGCAACGCGATGAACACGAACACGCCCGACACGTTCATGAAAAGCCGGTCGATGGGCAGATGCATCGACAGCAGAACACCGCCGAGCACCGACCCGGCCACCGATCCCAGCTTGCCCACGCCGATCGCAGAACCGACGCCCGCTGAACGCAGCATCGTCGGATAGAGCATCCCCGCCACGGCATACAGTGCGAACTGGCAACCGATCACGCACACGCCGCTCATGAATGCCGCGCCGTACAGCCAGAGCGCGGGCATCGGCATGCCGAGCGCGATGCACACGGGCAGGCCGAGCATCGCCAGCAGCAGGATCACAGCGATGCCGTAACGATCCACACAGCGACTCAGCGCCAGCGCGCCAACCGTCCCGCCGACGGGAAACATCATCGCGGCTTTGGCCGCCTGCGCGGCAGGCAACGCGCTCATGCTGAAGAGAATGGGCAGCCAGTTCTGCAGAAAATGCAGCGCGAGTGAATTCAGCACGAACAGCAGCCACAGCAAAGGCGTCACGCGAGCGAGACCGTCGCCGAACAACGCGAGCGGCGTCGCGCGAACGCGTTTCTCGTCGTCGATCACATAGCGGACGCTGGCGTCGCTATCGTCGACGCCACGGCCGATCTGACGCACGATGCGCGAAACGTCGCGCGCAGGACGTCCATTGAGTATCAAAAAGCGAATCGACTCGGGCAACAGACGGAACGATGCGAGCGCGACGGCTACAGCCGCAATTCCGCCGACCTCGAACAGCACCGGCCACCCGAAGCGCGGCAGCAGCCACGACGCAATCGCGCCGCCGCCGCCCGCGCCGATCGAAAAACCAGAGAACATCAACGTGATCCACGTGGCGCGGCGCGCCTTCGGTGCGTACTCCGACACGAGCGCGACCGTGTTCGGCACGACGCCGCCCATGCCGATGCCCGCGAAGAAGCGCAGCACGGTCAGCTGATCGAGCGTCGCGGCGTAGCTGCATGCGTACGTCAGGATGCCGAACCAGAGCGAGCCGTAAATGATCGTGATCCGCCGCCCGGCACGATCGCCGATGAAACCGAGCAGCAACGACCCGACCAGCACGCCGAACAGCCCAACGCCGAACACGTGGCCGAACCTCGCGGCGTCCACGTGCCACGCGCGTATCAGCGTGGGCGCCGCGTAGGCAGCCGCGACCTGATCGTAACCGTCGATCAGCACGATCAGAAAACACCATGCAATCAGGCGTAGTGAGAAGCCACGCAGCTTTTGCCGTTCGATCAGCGAAGTCACGTCGAGGGTATTCATCGCCGACGCTCCACGGCCGCGTTTGCCTCAAGTGAAAAGTACCCGTTCATCCAGTCTCCTTTTCAACGGGCATTCACGCGATCTCAATACCCGTCGATTGTTCTTATCAAGGTGGTCTGCATCGTGCCGCAAGAGCGGGCACGAGCGCTCCCGCCGCGGCTCGCGGGAGCAAGCCCGGCAGCGGGTATCGGTATGTCATGAAAAATGGAGGACCGGCCGCGCACGACGGCGCGGGTTCAGGAGTCGCCCAGCGCGGAACGCATTTCCTTGATGGGCGCGTCCTTCTTGCCATGCTCGTCGCCGAAGCGCGCCTTGTACAGCACGGCCAGCACCGTCGAAAAAACGGTCGCGACGAGGAACAGCCCCGACGCCGCGTAAAACATCTGCGCGAAGGGCAGATGCATCGACAGCAGAATGCCGCCGATCACCGGGCCCGACACCGAGCCGATCTTGCCGACGGAAATCGCGCTGCCCACACCCGCCGAGCGGAACGACGTCGGGTAGATCATGCCTGCTACGGCATACAGTCCGTACTGCGCGCCGACCACGCAGAAGCCCGTCGCGAACACGGCGAACATCAGCCACGCTTCGGACATGCCGTGCCCCAGCATCGCGACCACGGGGCAACCGATGGCAGGCAGCGAGATGATGGCCAGCACGCCGTGTCGATCGACGAAGCGGCACAGAATCAGTCCGCCGAGCACGCCGCCGACCGAGAACATCGTCGTGATGAGGCCCGCGCTCTGCGGATTGATGCCGACGCCTTCCATCAGGATCGGCAGCCAGTTCTGCAGGAAATACAGCGCCATCGAGTTGACGATGAAGACGATCCACAGCAGCGGCGTGATCCCGCGCAGGCCGTCGGAGAAAATCAGCTTGAGTACGAAGCGCTTCTTTTCCTGCACTTCGCCGGGTACGAATTGCGCATCGGCGGGCAACGCGATGTCGGGACGCAGACGTGCGACGAGCTTGCGCACCGTTTCGACACTGCGCTGACGCACGACCAGCAGTTTCGCCGATTCCGGCAGCATGACGATCAGCAGCAGTGCGACAAACAGCGAGCCGACGCCGCCGACCACGAACATCACGGGCCAGCCGTAGCGATGAATCAACGCGGACGACACCAGGCCGCCCGAGCCCGCGCCGATCGAGAAGCCGGAAAACATCAGCGTGACCCAGGTCGCGCGCAGACGCTTCGGCGCGTATTCGGCCACCAGCGCAACCGAATTCGGCACCACGCCGCCCATCCCGAGTCCAGCGATGAAACGCAGCAGCATCAGGTCATGCAGCGACGTCGCCCACACGGAGACCAGCGTCAGCAGGCCGAAGAAAAGACTACCCGAGACGATTGCGCGCTTGCGGCCGAAGCGGTCGCCGAGATAGCCGAAGATGAACGAGCCGACCAGCGTGCCGAACAGCCCGGCGCCGAACACGGGGCCGAAGCCGCCCCGCGCGACGTGCCATTCCTTGATGATCGCGGGCGCCGCAAACGACACCGCCGTCTGGTCGTAGCCGTCCATCAGCATGATCAGGAAACACCAGAACAGCAGGCCGACGGCGAAACGTCCTGTTTTTTGCTCTTCGATGAGGGTCGATATGTTGAATGTGCGGTCTGCTTGCATGTGCGTCCCAATGTGCCTGATCGGCCGGCGACGCGCCTGCATCGCGTCGCCGCCCCGTGCTGCTTTACAGTGGCGCCGCTGCCAGGAGCCTCAATATACGGCCCGCCGGCAAGCGACAGAATCAAAAAATCTCGATGATCAGATCGAAAAAGGTGAAGAAAGCCATACCCCGTCAGGTTTTCCGCCCGCTGCCGATCCGTCACCCACGTCTACACAGCCGTTCTCAGCCGATATCGCCCCCGACGCGCGCATCAAAACATCGTATTGAGACCGATGCGTCCCACCGTCTGCGCGCTCGAGCTCGACGGCTGATAACCGAACTGCTCCGCCTTCGCGCCCGTGCCCGACGCGCGCTGCAGGCCGACGCCCGCGTAAATCTGTGTACGCTTCGACAGATAGTGGGTCAGGAACAGGTTGTACTGGTTGTAGGCCAGCCCTTCGAACATCGAGCGGTTGTACGAAATGCCCAGCACGTAGAAGCGTTTGCCGCCGCTCAGGTCGATGTTCACGCCGACCTGGTAGTTACGTTCCGTCACCGAACCCTTCGGATCTTCGAGCTTCACGTCGGTGAACGTTGCGTGCGGGATGAAATCGCCGACGGACACCGAGCCGCCCACTGCGATCGTGCTATACCGATCCGCGTTGAACTGCGTGCCTTGCTTCAGCGTCTGGCCGAGCACCGACGTCACGCCGAACACGCCGAACAGGTCGGCCGTGCGGTTGTGCGACATCGAATACGCGGCGCCCAGCTTCACGATGCTGTTCTGATACCGCGCACCGATGCTGTACTGGCGGCCATCGCTGAAGTTCGTCTGATTGCCGAAGCCGTTCATCACGCCCGCCTGGAACCCGCGGTAGTTGATCGTCTCGTACTTCACCGAGTTGTCGAGCGCGCGGGTGTTCGCGAGCCCGTCCAGATTGCCGACCGTGTAGAACGACGAGATGCCCGGCACCGAGTTGTTCAGCCCGCCCACGTATTCGTACACGTAATCGGGGATATGGCCCATGCTCAGCGAGCCGAAGCGGTCGTTCGAAATGCCCACGTACGCATCGCGATTGAAGAAGCTCGTCGGATTGATCTGCGCACCCGTGTTCGTCAGAAAACCGGATTCGAGCCGCGCGAACACCGTGTTGCCGCCGCCGATATCCTCCTTGATCAGAAACCCGAAGCGATCTGGCGTACGCTTGCCCGCCGATTCCTGATACAGATGCGCTCCACGCGAGTTCGAAACGAAATCGACACCCACGTCGACGCTTCCGTACAGCGTCACCGATGACTGCGCGAACGCGGGACAACTCAACGCGAACGCGCAGCCGCCTAACAGCAGACTCGTCGTTTTCAACCAGTGTCTCCAATGTCTTTATTGTCGCCAGCCGGCTAGACGCCGCCTGATCCCCATGTGGCGAGTGCCCGCTGTTGCGTACGCGGATGCCTGTTCCTGCCATATGTTGCCGAGAGTGTATCCAACGTATTTACGGCTTTGAATCGCGAATTATTTATCAACCAATCGAACAAAACGAATAAAGCCGTTAATAGATCGGTAAAAACACCAGGAGCGGCTATTAAATCGACTTTCACGCTTCTTTTAGCAGAACCCCGGTGCTAACATCCGCCGCGTTACGGAGTCAGGATTGGCATTCGGGAGAATTCTTATGGATATGAGAGGCATGCCGCCGCGGCGCATGGTGGTCGGCATCAGCGGCGCATCCGGCGTCATTTATGGCGTGCGGCTGCTGCAACTGCTGCGCAAGCTCGACATTGAAACACATCTCGTGATGAGCCGGTCAGCCCAGGTCACGCTCGCGCACGAGTCGGACTACAGCGTCGCCGAAGTGCGCGCGCTGGCGAGCGTCTGTCACTCCAACACCGACATCGGCGCGTCCATTTCGAGCGGCTCCTTTCCCGTGATGGGGATGATCGTCGCGCCCTGTTCGATCAAGACGCTCTCCGAGATCGCCACGGGCATGACGAGCGGCCTGCTTTCCCGCGCCGCCGACGTCACGCTGAAAGAGCGCCGCCGTCTCGTGCTGATGGTCCGCGAGACGCCGCTGCACCTCGGCCACCTGCGCAGCATGACCTCCGTGACGGAAGCGGGCGCAATCGTCTATCCGCCCGTGCCCGCCTTCTACGCGAACCCCGAGTCGCTGACCGACATGGTCGATCACACGCTTGGCCGCGTGCTGGATCTGTTCGGACTCGACACCGCGACGGTCCAGCGCTGGGGCATGTGAGCACGCAATCTTCTGCCTTGTTTCGCCGCTAAAGGGTTTATCCCAGGCGCCTGCCAATTATCAAATTTAAGTGATAAGCCATTCCGATTAATTTGCTTCTTTCGCGCGATTCGCTGATTTAAAGTAATTCCCGATTTCACCGGGTTTACCACTTATAAATATTATCGATCGATTGATAACCAGCGTCGATAAAACAAGCGCCCATTACGAAAGAGGTCGAATCGTCGAATGAAGATAGTTATTGCAGGCGCCGGTATCGGCGGATTGACGGCCGCGGCCGCGTTATTGAAAAAGGGTTTCGATGTCACCGTGTTCGAGCAGGCGCAGGCGCTGAAGGAGATCGGCGCGGGCGTGCAGCTGAGCCCGAACGCGACACGCGTGCTGTACCGGCTCGGCGCAGGCGACGCGCTCGAGGGTCTCGCGTGCGAACCCCTCGGCAAGCGCGTGCGGCTCTGGAACACGGGTCAGACCTGGCGCCTCTTCGACCTCGGCACGCAATCGCGCGAAATGTTCGGCTTTCCGTACTTCACGCTGCATCGCGCGGATCTGCACGAAAAGCTCGCCGACGTCGTGCGTTCGCTCAAGCCCGACGCGATCCGTCTCAATCACAAGGTGGAAAGCTTCACGCAGCAGAACGGCAAGGTCGTCGTGCAGGCCGTGAACGGCGAGACCTGCGAAGGCGATCTGCTGATCGGCGCAGACGGCGTGCATTCGCGCGTGCGCCGTGCGCTGTTCGGTCCCGACGAACCCGTCTTTTCCGGCGTGATGGCGTGGCGCGGCGTGATCGACGCGTCGAAGGTACCCGAGCATCTACGCGAGTCGTACGGCGCGAACTGGGTCGGCCCGGGCGCGCACGTGATTCACTATCCGTTGCGCGGCAGCAAGCTGATCAATTTCGTCGGCGCGATCGAAAAGTCCGGCTGGCAGGTCGAATCGTGGTCCGAACGCGGCACGCTCGACGAATGTCTCGCCGATTTCGAAGGCTGGCACGAAGACGTGCGCACGCTGATCTCCGCGATCGACATTCCGTACAAATGGGCGCTGATGGTGCGCGAGCCGATGACGCGCTGGAGCCAGGGTCACGCGACGCTGCTTGGCGACGCCTGCCATCCGACGCTGCCGTTTCTCGCGCAGGGCGCGGGCATGGCGATCGAAGACGGCTATCTGCTCGCGCGCTGCGTCGAACGCTACGCGGACGACGTGCCTCGCGCGCTGCAACGCTACGAAGCGCTGCGCCTCGACCGCACGGCGCGCGTCGTACGCGGCTCGGCCGCCAATGCGACGCGCTTTCACAATCCGCAGCTTGCGCACGCGGAAGGCGCGGCTGCGTATGTGGATCGCGAATGGAGCGAGGAGCGCGTGAAAGAGCGCTATAACTGGCTGTTCGAGTACGACGTCGACGCCGTCGAAGTCTGATCCCGCGCACGCGATAGCGGGCGACCGCCCGTCCGAATCTGCAATACAAGGAGACACCGTGTCCAACTCCAGCCCGGCGCCCGTGCTCGGCCTGCATCACTTTGCGTGGCGCTGCCGCGACGCCGAACAAACGCGCCACTTCTACGAAGACATTCTCGGTCTGCCGCTCGTCCACGTGATCCGACTCGACCGCGTGCCGAGCACGGGCGAACATTGCCCGTATGTGCACGTGTTCTTCGAAATGGCCGACGGTTCGAACATCGCGTTCTTCGATCTCGGCGACGACACGGCCGCCCTGCCCTCGCCGAATACGCCGCCGTGGGTCAATCACATCGCGCTGCGGCTCGACACGCTCGACCAGCTCGATGCGATGAAGGCGCGCCTGATCGACTATGGCATCGAGGTGCTCGGCGTGACCGATCATCACTTCGTGCGCTCGATCTATTTCTTCGATCCGAACGGACTGCGCGTCGAACTGACTGTTCCCGTCGCGCCCGTCGATGAACTGGAAGGCTATAAAATGCGTGCTCGGCCGGCGCTCGACGCCTGGACGGCTGAAAAGAACAAGGCAGTATCGGAGACACGCCCCGAATGAGTGCATTGAATTTCACGCACGATCCGGCGCGGCGAAGCTGGATCGAGTCGGCGAATGCCGGCACCACGGATTTCCCCATTCAGAACTTGCCGTTCGGCGCGTTCGTGCGCGACGGCCAGATCCGCACGGGTGTCGCAATCGGCGATCGCATCGTCGATCTGCGCGCGCTTCACGATCTGGCACTGCTCGACGGCGATGCGGCGCTCGCCTGCGCCACGGCATGCGACCACACACTGAACGCGCTGATGGCGCTCGACGCGCGCCGCGTGAGCGCGCTGCGCGCCGCGCTATCGGATCTGCTGCAACATGGTTCGCCTGCGCAAGCGCGCCTCGCCGCATCGCTCGATGCCGTGCTGCCGCTCGCCGCCGATGTCGAGCTCACGCTGCCCTGCGCGATCGGCGATTACACGGACTTTCTGACGTCGCTGCATCACACCGAGCGCCACGGCCGCTACAAGGGCCTCGCGGATCCGCTGCCCGCAGCGTTCAAGTCGTTGCCGATCGCCTATCATGGCCGCGCGTCGTCGCTGCGCGTGAGCGGCGGCGATGTGCGACGTCCGCACGGCCAGTTTCGCGACGCCGACGGCAACGTGCGCTTCGGCCCTGCGCCGATGCTCGATTTCGAACTGGAACTGGCCGCCGTCATCGGTCGCGGCAATGCGCTGACGCAAGCCATTTCCATCGACACCGCACGCGATCACGTGTTCGGCTACTGCCTGCTCAACGACTGGTCGGCGAAAAGCATTCAATGGTTCGAACAGGTGCTCGGCCCGTTCCTCGGTAAAAGCTTTCATTCGAGCCTGTCGCCGTGGCTCGTCACGGAAGAGGCGCTCGCGCCGTTCCGCAAGGCCGCGCCTTCGCGCGCAGCGGGCGACCCGGCGATCCTGCCGCATCTTCATGGCGCACGCGATCAGCAAAGCGGCGGTATCGACCTGGAACTGTTCGCGCATCTATCGACGGCTGCGATGCGCGGCGACCGCATGCCCGCCGTGCAGATCACGCACACGCATCTCGACAATCTGTACTGGACCTTCGCGCAGATGGTCGCGCATCACACGAGCAACGGCTGCAACCTGCGCACGGGCGATCTGCTCGGCAGCGGCACGATTTCCGGCGCGGACGACGCCGCTCGCGCGTGCCTCACCGAGCTCAGCGAAGCGGGCAAGAAGCCGCTCGCGCTGCCGAACGGCGAAACGCGCATCGCGCTCGAAGACGGCGACGAAATCGTCCTCACGGCACGCGCCAGCGCGCCCGGCGCGGTGTCGATCGGCTTCGGCGAATGCCGCGGGCGCATCGCGCCCGCGCTGCCGTATCCGCATGCCGCCGGGGGGCAATGAACATGACCGCGCTCAACGGTTTTCGTCAGTTTGGACACGGGCCGCACAAGGTCATCGCGCTGAACGGCTGGTTCGGCAGTTCGGCGGACTGGCATGCACTGACGCCCGCGCTCGATCCCGAACGCTTCAGCTATGCGTTCTTCGACTATCGCGGTTACGGTCTCTCGCGCGAAATCGACGGCGCGTTCACGTTCGACGAGGCTGCGAGCGACGTGCTTGCGCTCGCGGATCGTCTCGACTGGCAGCGCTTCAGCCTGATCGGCCATTCGATGGGCGGCATGGCGATGCAGCGCGTGCTCGTCGGCGCGCCCGAACGCGTCGTGAAGATGGCGGGTATTTCCGCCGTGCCCGCATGCGGCTCGCGCATGGACGACACGCGCCTCGCGATGTTCTCGGCTTGCATCGACGATGTCGCGAAGCGCGCAGGCATCATTCACTTTTCGACGGGCAGCCGGCTTGCCACGCAATGGAGCACGCATCTCGCGCAGGCTTCGCAACGCGACTCGCGGCGCGAAGCGTTTGCGGGCTATCTGCCGCAATGGGCGACGGGCGACTTCGCTGCGCAGGTCGAAGGCAACCGGGTTCCCGTGAAGCTCTTCGTCGGCGAGCATGATCCGACCATCACGGCCGAGCTGATGACGCGCACGTGGCTCGCGTGGTATCCGAACGCGACGCTCGACACGCTGCGCAACGCAGGGCATTACGCGATGTACGAAGTGCCCGTCGCGCTCGCCACGGCGCTGGAGAACTGGCTCTCGGAGCCGTAAAAAGCCGCAATGGGCCTGAACTCGAAGGCCCGCAATGACAGATGTCAGGCATGCGCGGCGACGCTGCGCATGCTGCAGGAGACAACATGTACGACACGACTTATCTGCGCGCAGCATCGCTGGCGGAAGCCGTCGCCTGGCTGCGCGAGCACGAAGAAGCGCGGCCGCTATCGGGCGGCATGACGCTGATCCCGACGCTCAAGCAACGCCTTGCCGCACCGTCGCATCTGATCGACCTCACGCGCATCGGCGAACTGCGCGGCATCGAGGTGCGCGGCGATACGCTGCGCGTCGGCGCGCTGATGAAGCACGCGGAAGTGGCGGCCTCGCCTGTCGTGCGCGACGCGATTCCCGCGCTCGCGCATCTGGCCAGCGTGATCGCCGATCCGCAGGTACGCAACCGCGGCACGATGGGCGGCTCGGTCGCCAACAACGACCCCGCAGCGGACTACCCGTCCGCCGTGCTCGCGCTGAACGCGCATGTCGTCACGTCGTCGCAGCGCCGTATTCCCGCCGACGACTTCTTCATCGACACCTTCGAAACCGCGCTCGAAGCGGACGAACTCGTCACCGCTATCGAATTCGCCATTCCGCGCCGCGCAGCGTATGCGAAGTACCGGCATCCCGCATCGGGTTACGCGGTGGCGGGCGTCTTCATTGCTCAGTACGACGACGCCGTGCGCGTCGCCGTGACGGGCGCGGGCGCGTCGGTATTCCGCTGGCTGGAGGCGGAGGGCGCGTTGCGGCAGGACCTGTCGGAGGCCGCGCTCGCGTCGCTGTGGATCGACCGCGAGATGCTGCCCGACGACGACAACGCGTCGGCATCGTACCGCGCGCATCTGATCGAAACCTATACCCGCCGCGCACTGCAGGCGTTGCTCGCGTCGTAACGGCGCGTGCTCAATCAGGAGAACAGGATGGAATTCACCGGATCGCAAACCATCGCGGCATCGCGCGAACAGGTATGGCAAGGACTCAACGACGCGGCCGTTCTGCAGGAATGCATTCCCGGCTGCGAAGCGTTCACGGCGGAAAACGCGGACGAATACAAGGCCGTCGTGGTCGCGTCCGTCGGGCCCGTGAAGGCTCGCTTCAAGGGCACGCTGGAGTTGTCGGAACGCGATGCGCCGAACGGCTACCGGATCGTCGGCCAGGGCGAAGGCGGCATTGCGGGCTTCGGCAAGATGACGGCGACCGTCACGCTCGCCGATGCCGAAGACGGTACGCTGCTCACCTACGTCGCCGAAGCGCAGGTCGGCGGCAAGCTCGCGCAGATTGGCTCGCGGCTCGTCACGTCGGTGGCGAACAAGCTCGCCGCCGAGTTCTTCAAGCGCTTCAACGCGACGCTGAGCGCAGCGAACGAACCCGCCGCCGATTGAGCGCGCAGCACGAACGGAAACACAGGTGAACCATGGTTGAAGTCCAATTGCAGGTGAATGGCACGGACGTCGCGCGTGACGTGCCCGACAACACGCTGCTTGTCGAGTTTCTGCGCGAGCATCTGCGGCTGACGGGCACGCACGTCGGCTGCGATACGAGCCAGTGCGGCGCGTGCACCGTTCATCTCGACGGCAACGCCGTCAAGTCGTGCACCGTGCTCGCGGCCCAGGCGAGCGGCGCTCAGGTCGTGACCGTCGAAGGTCTCAGCGCGCAATGCGGCGGCAAGCTGCATCCCGTGCAGAACGCATTCGTGCAATGCCACGGTTTGCAATGCGGCTTCTGCACGCCCGGCATGATCATGGCGAGCGCGTTCTATCTGCGCCAGGAACCCGCGCTCGATCAGGCGAGCATCAGCAACGCGCTGGAAGGCAATATCTGCCGGTGCACGGGCTACGTGAACATCATCGAAGCGGTGCGCCACGCGGCGCGCGAGATGTACCCCGACGCGCCGTTCGCAAAGACGGAGGCGCACGCGTCATGATCGGCAAACCGATACCTCGCGTCGAAGACCAGCGCTTCGTCACCGGCAATGGGCAGTACACGGACGACATCCGCGTCGACGGCCAGCTGCACGCGGCCTTTCTGCGCTCGCCGCATGCGCACGCCGCATTGCGCTCGATCGACATAACCGCCGCGCAGGAAGCGCCCGGCGTGGTCGCCGTGCTGATCGGCCAGGACTATCTCGACGACGGCTTTCAGGGCATCGATCATGTGCCGAATCCCGTCGATGCCGTCGATGCGACGAAGAAGGCGTTTCTCACGTCGCTGACGGGCTCGATCTTCAACCAGTTTCATATTCCGCTGCCCGTCGACCGCGTACGTTACGTGGGTGAGGCGATCGCGATGGTGATCGCCGAAACGCCGTTGCAGGCGCGCAATGCATCGGAGCTGATCGGCGTCGATTACGACGTGCTCGACGCCGTGATCGACGGCGCCGACGCGATGCAGCCCGATGCGCCGCAACTGTGGGATGGCGCGCCCGGCAACCTGTGCTTCCAGACGCAGATCGGCGACCGCGAAGCCGCACGCAAGATCCTCGCCGAAGCGGATCACGTAGTTCGACGCGAGTTTCATCACAGCCGTCTCGTCAATTGTCAGATGGAGCCGCGCAGCGCCATCGGCATGCACGACGCGGCCACCGACACCTACACGCTGATCTCCGGCAGCCAGGGCGCCGTGCGCCAGCAACTGTGCCTTGCCGCCGCGCTGAAGGTGCCGCCCGCGCGCATGCGCGTCGTCTGTCCCGACACGGGCGGCGGCTTCGGGCCGCGTTCGTTCGTCTACGTCGAGCAGCTCGCCGTCGTGTGGGCCGCGCGCCGCATTGGACGCCCCGTCAAATGGACGAGCGATCGCAGCGAAGCGTTCCTGTCCGACTATCAGGGACGCGATGCCATCATCCGCTCGGAGATCGGCTTCTCGAAAGACGGCCGCATTCTCGCGATCGACAACGAGTGGATCGGCAATGTGGGCGCGCATACCGTGTCGTATGTGCCGATGTCGAACGGCACGCGCATCATGACGACCGTCTACGACGTGCCCGTGGCAGCCGTGCATGTGAGCGCCGTGATGACGAACACCGTGCCGACCGCGCCCTATCGCGGCGCGGGCCGGCCCGAAGCGACACATGTGATCGAACGCATGCTCGATCTCGCCGCCGCGCAACTTGGCATCGAGCGCGCGGAAATTCGCCGCCGCAATCTCGTGACGCACGACAAGCTGCCGTATCGCAGCCCGATGGGCCTCACATACGACAGCGGCGAGTTCGAGCGCAACATGGCGCGCGCGCTGACGCTCGCGCAGTGGGATAGCTTCGAGGCACGCCGCGCGCAGTCGCGGGCAAACGGCCGGCTGCGCGGCATCGGACTCGCGAACTACATCGAGTCGCCTGTGGGCGCGCCGCGCGAGCGCATCGAACTGACAGTGCGGCCGGACGGCAGCGTCGATATCGTGTCGGGCACGCAATCCACAGGGCAGGGCCACGAAACCACGTTCGCGCAGGTGATCGCGCAACACCTCGGCGTGCCAATGGAAGCGATCAAGCTGCGCACGGGCGACACTGCGTTTGTCAGCGTGGGCGGCGGCAGCCATTCGGATCGCACGATGCGTCTGGGAGGCATGCTACTCGTCGATACCGCGCAGCAGATCGTCGCGATCGGCAAGCAGGTGGCGGGCGCGCTGCTCGGCGTCGACGCGGCGCAGATCGAATTCGCCGACGCGTGCTTCACGGCGCGCGCCGATGGCAGGAAGCTCAGCCTCGCGGAAGTCGCGCATCATGTGTCGAAGGACGGCCAGCCCGGCGATCCTTCAATGAAAAAACTCTACGCGCATGCCGAGGTCAACACCCGCGTGCCCGCGCATCCGACGGGCGCGGCCATCTGCGAACTCGAAGTGGACCCCGATACGGGCATCGTCGAACTCGTGAACTACACCTCCGTCGACGACGTCGGTCAGCCGATCAATCCCCTCATTGTCGAAGGCCAGGTGCATGGCGGGCTCGCACAGGGCATCGGCCAGGCGCTGTCCGAAGGCTTCTATGTGGACCGCGAATCGGGCCAGGTACTGACGGGCTCGTACATGGACTACGGCATGCCGCGCGCCGGCGTGATTCCGACGCTCAATCTCGAACTGACGGAAGACCCGACGCACGGCAATCCGCTGCGCGTGAAAGGCGGCGGCGAAAGCGGCATTACGCCCGCAACGGCGACGATCTTCAACGCGCTCGCCGACGCGCTGCGCGAGTATGGCGACGACGAACTGGCGATGCCTGCCACGCCGAAGGTCGTGTGGGAATACATTCACCGCGCGCAAGGAGGCGCACATGTCAACTGAATCCGTCGCTATTCGCCGCAAGGGCGCGCTGCTCGAAATCTTGCTCGACCGGCCCGAGAACGGCAACCTGATCGACCAGCAGATGAGCGATGCCATCATCGCCGCCGTCTCGACGATCGACGACGAAACGAAGCTCGTGCGCATCGTCAGCAGCGGCAAGGACTTCTGCAAGGGACGTCAGTCGCCGATGCCGCCGCAAGGCGCGAAGCCGTCGGCCGAAACCTTGCGGCGTGTGGTCGCCGCGCCGCCGCTCGCGCTCTACGATGCGTTGAAGGCGGTGCGGGTGCCTGTGGTGTCTGTCGTGCGCGGTGAGGCGATCGGCGTCGGCTGTGCGCTCGCGGGCGTATGCGACGTCGCATTGGCCGCCCACGACGCCGTCTTCCAGATTCCCGAAATGGAGCGCGACATTCCGCCGACCCTCGTGATGTCGGCGCTGATCGGGCGCGTGCCTGTGAAAACAGTGGCGCACATGGTGCTGAGCCGCGTGCGTCTCACCGCGCAGGAAGCACTCGCCGCGGGGCTCGTGAGCCGCGTCGTGCCCGTCGCCTCGCTCGACGATGAAGCAGACGCGCTCACGGAAACGCTTCTCGGCTGTAGCGCCGTCACGCTGCGCGCCGTCAAGCAGTTTCTGCATCTCGCACCCGACATGCCCGCCGCCGGTTCGAGCGGCTTCGCCGCGCATCTCGCGGCCACCGCGCTGTCAGCACGCTTCTGACTGCGCGCGACCGCGACGCCCTTCACATAAGGACACGACATTGAGACCCAAGACCGCCATCCCTTCGACCGCGCAAGGCGCGGAGTTGCCCGACCTCGAGCGTTTCCGTCTGCGGCGCTTTCTCGCTTCGCTCGATGAGACGGAACTCGAACGGCGCGAAGCGCCTGTCGATCTCGGCGACGTTGCCGGCATCATGGAAGGCAATCCGCGTGCAGTATGGTTCCAGCAGCCGGCGGGCGGCACGGTATCGCTCGCGGGCAGCGTGGCGGCCAGCCGTTCGCGCCTCGCCAGGGCATTCGACACCACGCCGGGACAACTGCTCGAAGTCGTGCGCGAACGTCTGCGCACGAAGGGCAAGCTCATCGAAGTGAGCCGCCAGGAAGCGCCCGTGCAGCAGGTGGTGCTGACGGGCGACGAGTGCGATTTCACCGCGCTGCCTGTTCATCTTCAGCACGACCTGGACGGCGCGCCGTATATCTCGGCATCGATCGACTTCGCCGTCGATCCCGACACCGGCTGGACCAACGTCGGCATTCGCCGGCTGATGCTGCGCGGCCGGCGCACGGCGGGCGTCGATCTCGTCGCGCCGTCCGATCTGCGCGCAATCGCAATCGCTCATGCGAAGCGCGGCGAGCGGCTGCCCATCGCATTCGCGGTCGGCACGCATCCTGTCGACCACGTCGGCGCGACGATGCGCATTCCCGCCGACGAACTCGAACTCGTCGCGGCATTGCGCGGCGCGCCGATGGGCGTCGTCAAATGCGTGACGAACGACCTGCTCGTGCCCGCCGACGCCGAGTTCATTCTCGAAGGCTATCTGGACGAACGCGGCCACGCCGAACCGGAAGGCCCGTATGGCGAATTCCTGGGCTATTACGGCGGCATCAAGACGAACCCGGTGTTCCATCTGACGGCCATTACGCATCGCAAGGACGCGGTGTTCCAGACCTGCACGATCGGCGGCCGCACGATGGCGCGCACGGATACCGCGCAACTCGCGGCGCTGCGCACGGAAGTGACCGTGTGGCGCGCGCTGGAAACCGCCGTACGCGAAATCCGCGGCGTGTATGCGAGCCCGGCGACGGGCGGCATGTTCAACGTGCGCGTCGCGATGCAACAGCGCGTGCCGGGCGAGGCGCGCAACGCGATCGCCGCCGTGTTCGCGTCGCTCGCGAACGTCAAGCACGTGTTCGTCGTCGATCCCGACATCGACATCTTCTCCGACGAGCAGATGGACTGGGCGCTCGCCACGCGCTTCCAGGCCGACCGCGATCTCGTGATGCACAGCGGCATGCGCGCGATGCCGCTCGATCCGTCGCTTGCGGGCGCAACGGTCACGGCGAAGGTCGGCTTCGATCTGACGCTGCCGCTATTGCGTCCGGGCGAAGAGCGCGACCTCGAACATCGCGTGCCGACGCCGCCCGCATTCACGGGGGCACGCTTCGATTCGCTGGAAGCCGCGCTCGAACATGGCCCCAAGCGCTTCACCGAACTGATGTCGGCGACGGGCACGCGCGACGGCCGCGAAATCGTGCGCTGGCTCGAAGACACGAGCGCCACGCGTAAGATCGTCCGCGACGAAGAGGGGCGGTACGCCTTCGCGTAACCTGTCCGCGATCGGGTCTGCCCCGGTCGCGGTCAGGCCTGCACGGCGATAGAATCCGGGCAGCCCTAACGTGCCCAGCTTTCGAGGATCGCCGTCGATGAACCTGTCCCTCAAACAACTCAAAGTCTTTCTTGGCGTCGCGAACGCGTCGAGCTTCACGAAGACCGCGCAGAGCATGCATTTGAGCCAGGCTGCGCTGAGCGCGATCATTCGCGAACTGGAAACGCAGCTCAATTGCCGTCTGTTCGAGCGCACCACGCGCACGGTCGCGCTGACGGAAGCGGGCCGACTGTTCTATCCGACGGCAATGAAAATCGTCGAGACGCTCGAGAAGTCGGTGATCGAGCTGAACGAACTGGGCCGGCAAAAGCAGGCATCGCTGCTGCTGGGCTGCACGCCGATGATTGCCGCGAGCCTGATGCCGCAGGTGCTCGCGCGCTTCGCCGAGACCAGTCCCGACGCGCAGATCGAACTCGTCGACCGTCCGCCCGGCGAACTGCTCAAGATGGTCGAGGAAGGCGATCTCGATGCCGCGTTCGGCATCTTCTTTTCACAGCTTTCCGGCATCGATCGCATGCCGATCTTTCCGACGCGGCTCGTCGTGGTGTCGTCGAACATGGACGGCGCGCACGGCATCGGCAAGGTGCCGCGCGACGGCGTGCAATGGCGCGCGCTCGAAGGGCTGCCGCTCATCACGCTGCCCAAGGACAATCCGCTGCAACGTCTGATCGAAGCGTCGCTGTCGAAGGAAGAAGTGACGACGGGCCGGCGGACCGTTGTCGGGCATTTGCAGACAGCGATTGCCATGGCGCACGAAGGTCTCGGCGTCGCGATCATGCCATCGTTCTGCGAACACATTTGCCGCCACTATCAGGTGCGCATCGACGTGATCCGGCCGGAGGTGGAATTTTCGTTCTACCGGATCACGCGCAGCGGCCGCGATACGCTCGCCGCGCTCGATCAGTTCACCCAGATGTTCGCGGCCGCCGCGCAGCTGAGTCCGTTCGACGCGGCTGCCAACGCGAAATGATGCGCTGTCGTGCGAGACCCGTCAGGCTGCGCACGCGAGAACGGGATCGGCGCTGAACGACACCTTCCCCTGCGCGTTCTTTGCTGCGCCGACCTGCAACAACGTCGGCAACGACACACCATTCTTTGCAGCCGTCACCTCGGCAAGAATCGACACGGCTATTTCGGGCGGCGTCCTGCTGCCGATATAAATTCCAACCGGCCCATGCAGCCGCGCCAATTCCGTTTCGGTGAGATCGAATTCCTTGAGCCTTTCGCGCCGCGCCGCATTATTGCTCCGCGAGCCCAGCGCGCCGACATAGAACGCAGGCGTTTTCAACGCTTCCATCAACGCCAGATCGTCCAGTTTCGGATCATGCGTCAGCGCGATCACCGCACAACGCTCATCGAGCTTCATGTCGAGCACGGTATCGTCGGGCATCGTGCGTACGACTTTCGTGCCGGGCACATCCCATTCGTCGGTGTACTCTTCGCGCGGATCGCACACCGTCACCTGATAATCCAGCCCCATCGCGATGTTGCACAGATAGCGCGACAGTTGCCCCGCGCCGATCACGAGCATCCGGTAACGCGGGCCGTGTATCGTCAGCAGGCGCCTGTCGTTGAAATCGACGCCGTCGGTTGCCTGCGCGGGACCGAGACGCGCGACGCCCGTTTCCATCTCGAGCGTGCGCGCAACGAGCCGGCCGTCTTCGACGGCTTCGCACAGTTCGGCAATCCCGCTCGCCTTCGTCAAAGGTTCCAGAACCAGCTGGATCGTGCCGCCGCATGGCAAACCGAAGCGATGCGCTTCTTCCGCCGTGATGCCGTACTTCACCGCTTCGGGCTTCTTCTGCTCGATGCCGCGCTGTCGCACGCGATCGATCAGATCGTCCTCGATACAGCCGCCCGACACCGACCCCGCCACCGCACCGTCGTCGCGCACGACGAGCATCGCGCCTTCGGGACGCGGCGACGAGCCCCACGTCTTCACCACCGTCACGAGTAGCGCGCGATGCCCTTGTTCGAGCCAGCGCGCGCTGGACTTCAACACTTCGAGATTGACACTGTCCACTATCGATACCTGTTCGCTACGAATCGCACAGCCAGTGTATGCGGACGATGAAACAGCGTGAATCGGCGAATTTCGATCAGCTCATCGAAAATGCCGAAAAGTGCCGCCAGGCTACGAATAGGGACGCATCCTCTCGCATTTGAACTACTCTGTACTGGCGAGACCGCTTCTGCCGGCAGAACGCCGGGCCGCCACCCCACTCGCGTAATCCTCACACTGCTGCATCCGGACGTCCCCTCTGCCGACGGAGCGCCATCATGCATGTCGCGAGTTTGATACTGCCGATCTTCGCCATCATCCTGACGGGCTGGCTGGCGGGCACAACGGGCTATCTCGCGCGCAGCGTCGCCGGGCCGCTGATGCAGTTCGCCTACTACGTCGCGATGCCCGCGCTCGTGTTCCTGACCGTCGCCAAAGAGCCGCTCGATTCGCTGCTGGAGTGGCGTTTTCTGGCGGCGTTCGGCGGCGGCTCGATACTCTGCTTCGCGGCCGTCGTGGTGGCCGCGCGCCTCGCGTTGAAAGCGAGCCTTGGGAAAAGCGCAATGCTTGGCGCGATCGTGTCGATGACCAACACGGGTTTCGTCGCGCTGCCGATTCTCAGGGCGCTGCAAGGCCAGCACGGCGTGCTCGCCGCCGCCGTCGCGACGGTCTTTGTCGGCGCAATCATGTTTCCCGCGCTCGTCATTCTTCTCGAAGTCGACCAGCAAAGCAGTTCGCACAAGATGCGCGCAAGCGCGCTCGCGCGGCAGATCGGCACGAACCCGGTGATTCTCGCCACCATTCTCGGCTTGCTGTGGTCCGTCAGCGGCGCTGCGTTGCCCGCGCCCGCCGCCACCTACCTCGGGCTACTCGGCGAAGCGCTGACGCCCTGTGCGTTGTTCGCCATCGGCCTCGATCTGTCGATCGGCGAACTGCGCGGTCATCTGAGCCGCTATGCGCTGCTGGCCGCGCTCAAGCTGGTGGCGATGCCGTTCATCGTCTATGGCCTGTGCGTCGCGTCGGGCCTGAACCGGACGCTCACGCTCGCCGCCGTGATCTGCGCGGCCGTGCCGACAGCCAAGAGCGCCTATGTACTGGCAAGCGAGTACGACGTCGAGAAGACCTCGACGGGCGCCGCGATTTCGATGACCACGCTTTTTTCGATCGTGACGCTGCTCGCCTGGCTCTACTGGATCTAGCCGCCGCTATGCAGCGAGCGGCTTGAGCGCCTGGGTGACTTGCGCGGCCGTCGTATAGCCCGAACTGAGCTGGCCGATCTTTCCGTCGATCTCGACGAACAGCGACGGAAAGCCTCGCACGCCGAGGCGGCGCGTGAGTTCGAAATCGCGCTGCGTGGCGTCGATGACTTCATCGGAAGTGAATGCTTCGAAGAACGCATCGGCCGTCGTCGCGATACCTTGCTCCGCGATGGCCTGCGCGCCGACTTCGGCGAGCACGCTGCCGTCCGTCGTATCGAGTCCGTCGACATAAAAGGCCCGCTGGAATGCGCGGAACACTTTCAGCATGTCGACGCCGGGCGCGATCGTCCGCGCAGTCACGACCGCGCGGCAAACGGGCTCCGTGTCGTACACGAAGTTCTCGCGCGCCATCAGCGCTTCGCGATTGAACTCGGCGCCGCTCATCTGCTCGACGCGCG
This sequence comes from Paraburkholderia azotifigens, assembly GCF_007995085.1. Taxonomy (GTDB): domain Bacteria; phylum Pseudomonadota; class Gammaproteobacteria; order Burkholderiales; family Burkholderiaceae; genus Paraburkholderia; species Paraburkholderia azotifigens. The sequence continues at coordinate 2,303,031 of NZ_VOQS01000005.1, read as the reverse complement.
CCCAATGCGTAAGCCTGAACTGCTTGCCTGCGTCGTCGAGCACCTGTGTCGATCCTGCCGCCATGCCGCCCACGACGACCTGCACGTCGAGATTCGGTAGACTCTGCGCAATCGCGCTCATTTCCTTGCCGAAGCCATAGCACCACGAACACATCGGGTCGCCGACAAATATCAGTTTCATACGCTGTTCCATCTTCGTCTGATGAGGCGCAGCCCGGCGGGCCGCGCGAATCAGCCGACTATACGTTCGACGTGCGGACGCATAAACGGCGTGTGCGGCACATCACTCGTTACACCGTGTAAATACGGGTGCGTGACGAAGACCCAGCGATAAAACGCGCGCTCAGAAAAACGAAATGTCGTAGCCGAAGCGCGACGCAGCGCTCACGATATGCCGGCCCATCAATTCGCGCGCGGCAGCGGCATCCTTGTCGATGAAGGCCTGAATCAGCGTTTCGTGCTCCGCGCGCGCGGCATTGGGAATGTTGCCGAACATCGGACCTTGCCTCGCGAAGTTCGCCGCGATCAGCGGACGCATCGGTTCGAGCACGGTGCGAATCATCGCAGCGAGGTAGTCGTTGCCCGCCGCAGCCGCGACGGCGCGATGGAAGTCGAGATCCGCGTTGACGGTGCCGGCCGTCGGCGCGCCTTCGTAGCGCATCCGTTCGACCGCTTCCTGGATCGGCTTGAGTCGGCGCGGCGTCATATGCGCCGCCGCGAGCGCGGCCGCCTGGCTTTCGAGCACGGCCCGCACTTCAAACATGTTGCGGATCGTGTTGTCGCCTTCCAGCAGTTGCGAACTCACTTGTTGCAGCGGTTCCGACGGCTGCGGCGTCGCGGCGACGAAAGCGCCGATGCCCTGGCGCGACTCGATCAGCCCTTGCGCGCGCAGGCTCGCAATCGCCTCCCGCACGACGTTGCGGCTGACCCCGAAATTCTCGGAGAGAAAGTGTTCGGTGGGCAGGCGGTCCCCCGGCTTCAATCGCCCGGATGCGATCTCTTCACTCAGCGAGGCGGTGATGTGCTCCGCGAGATGGGGCCGCCGTTCGACGCGCCGCACGTTCATTTCGCTCATGGTCGTTTCAGGCTGTTGCTTGTCTTCTTATTCTACATCCTGAAGCATGCGCGGGCCGCCCGTGCTGCGCCAACAAGCCGTCTTTCCAGGCCACAAATCAAGCCTCGACAAGGCTCGACCCGCGTCTGTGTTGCACACGGCGCTCAATTCATTTGCACAAAAGGAACAAGTTGTTCACTTGAAGGACAACAGGATGTCTCCTACCATCGGGAGCATACGGCGGCCTTTCGTCCGTGCACATCGCAATCCGATTTGAGGTAGATCCAGATGAACATTGCCAGCATAGAAACCATCCCACTGCGCATTCCCTTCACGACGGGCGGACCGTCGGCGGGAGGCGTGTGGGGCCCCAAAGACCTGCAGGTGGTCGACTCGCTCGTCGTCAAGGTCACGACGGACGACGGCACGGTCGGCTGGGGCGAAACCTTCGGCTTCACGGCGATTCCGTCCGTGAAGCGGGTGATCGACAAGATTCTCGCGCCCGAGCTGATCGGCCGCGATATCGCGCTGCGCGAGAAGTCGATGCTCGACCTGCAGAAGAAGTTCCATGTGTTCGGCCGAAGCGGCGCGTTCATCTACGGACTGTCGGCCATCGACATCGCGCTGTGGGACATCGCAGGCAAGCGTGCCAACCAGTCCGTTCACCAGCTGCTCGGCGGCGCGGAGGCCACGTCGCTGGCGTGTTACGCGAGCCTGATCCGCTACGCCGATCCCGAACTGGTCGCGACCAACGTGCGGCGCGCGGTGGAAAGCGGCTACCGCCATCTCAAGCTGCATGAAATCACCGTGGAAACCGTACGCGCCGCACGCGAGGCGGCAGGCCCCGACATCGAGATCACGCTTGACGTCAATTGCCCGTGGACGGTCCGCGAAGCGCTCGACATGACCGAAAAGCTGCGGCCGTTCAATCTGCGCTGGATCGAAGAGCCCGTGTGGCCGCCCGAAAACTACGCGGGTCTCGCGGCCGTGCGCCGGCAAGGCGGCATTCCCGTCGCGGCGGGCGAAAACGCATCGACGCTGATGGACTTTCAGCATCTGCTCGAAGCCGGTTCCGTCGATTTCATTCAGCCCAGCCCAGCGAAGATGGGCGGCATCACGGAACTGCAAAAGGTCTTCGCGCTGGCGAACGCGCACAACGTCACGGTCATGGTCCACACGTTCTACGACGGCCCCGGACTGCTCGCGAGCGTGCACGCCAGCGCGGCGTTGGGCGGCCCGAAGGCGCTCGTCGAATGGCGTTACTTCGACCTCGAAGCGCAGCTCTACGGCGACGCGATCATTCCGCGCCATGGACGCATCGACGTGCCGCAAGGCCCCGGCCTCGGCATCGAACCCAACCCCGATGTGATTCGCGACTATCGCATCGAGCTTTAAGCAAACACCGCTTCGGCATCCGGTCGGCGTTCGTATCCCACGCAACCTCGCGTTGCGAGGGTGCCCCGCTGTTTGCCGTTGCATACGCATAACAAAACCTGGAGTCAGGAGAACATGTTAGACAGGATCGTTGGACCTCTTTTACCCGTGGCGTTCGTGATCGTGCTCGGCTTCATTGCCGGCAAGCGCGGACGTCTGAATCATTCGGACAGTCTGCTCATCAGCCGCCTGGTGCTCGGCTGGATCTTTCCGGCGCTGCTGCTGGTCGGCATGGCGAGCACGCCGCGCTCGCAGTTGTTTGATTTCAGGCTGATCGTCGCGACCTTCATCGGCATCATGGGGATGTATACGTTCGCGCTGCTGATCGGCTGGTGGCGCTATCGCGAGCTCAGGGCAGCGACGCTCAAAGGCTTTGTCAACGGCTACCCTGACGCGGCCTTCATGGGCATCCCCATCCTGCAGGCGATGTTTGGTCCGGGCAGCATCTATTCGGTGCTGATCCTCAATCTGATCGCGAGCCTCATCATGATTCCGCTGACGACCATGCTGCTCACGGTTGCAAGCGGAGAAGGAAGCGGCACGCAGGCGTTCCTGTCGAGCATCAAAAGCGCTGTGCGGCGGCCGTTGATGTGGGCGCCCGCGCTCGGCATCCTGTGTTCGCTGCTGCAGATCAAGCTGCCGCCCGTGCTCGCCGAAGCCTTCAATCTGCTCGGCAAGGCGACGCCCGGCGTGTCGCTGCTCTGCCTCGGCCTGATCATGTCGTCCGTCAAGCTGAAGCTGTCGAACGAAGTGTGGGCGAACCTCGGACTCAAGCTGCTGGTTCATCCGCTGCTGATGTTCGCGGCGACGGTATTGCTCGGCGTTCATGGGCTTTACGCACAGCAGATGATCCTGCTTTGCGCGCTGCCGTCGGCGACCATTCCGGCCATGTTCGCCAACGAGGCAGGCGCATATCAGAGCGAAGCCGCAACGTCGATTCTCGTCAGCACCGTACTGTCGATCATCACGTTCTCCGCCGCCATTTATCTTGTCGACGGAGGCCTCGCGGCTGCCTGAATCTTCGACTAGTGCGGCAGCCGGTTCGCCACCTTCGCGACACCGGCCGCCGCACAGACTTCATCCTTGTCGCCGCCCGGCGCGCCGCCGATACCCAGCGCGCCCACCATCTCGTTGCCGGCCTTGAAAGCGACCGCGCCAGGCAGCGCCATCACGTTGTGAACCGTCGCGAGTTGCGGCGCGTACGGACTGGTCTTGACCAGTTCGAAGAATCCGCTCGAACGGTCGAAGCCGAACTCAGGCCCGAGCGTTACAACGGTAAAGGCCTTTCTGAAGCTGGATTCGCCCGTGTGGACGGTCGCGTGATCGCCGCGCATGACGACCTGCGGCACGCCGTCCATATCGACGACAGTCGCCGTCACCCAGTAGCGCTTCTCTTCGCACACGCGAATCGCTTCTTCCGCGGCCTCGACGGCAAGATTGAGCGGCAACGTGTAGTGGTATCCGGGCTGCGGCGCCTGTTGCGCATGCGCCGGAACGAACGAGACGGACAAGCCGCAAAGCAGCGCAACAGACGCGTGCAACGTCATCAATTTCATGTCGCCCTCCAGAAGAACGGAATCAGTGAAAGACCGCTGAACGTTAAGCGCGGCGCGCGCCGCGCTTCCAGTGCATAAAGAGATCAGCCGAAACATGCCGATGGTCGACTGTACAACCTCTGCATGTGTCGATCGGGCGCAACTCCAACGGAGTGCAAACTTATTGCACCGCTTACGGCATATATACGCTGAGATTTGACGAAAGAGATGAAACTGTCTTTTGAACAGATGGAAAGACGCAGCGGCGCAGTGTGCCTGACGCCGCCCGTTAGTTCGAACCCGGCTGTTTCTGGTCGATGCCGAGCGCTTCCGCCTTTCTTACGAGATCGGGAAGCGAACGCGAACCCATCTTTTTCATCACCTGTCCGCGATGGATCTTCACGGTGATTTCACTCAGATGCAGTTCGTAGGCAATCTGCTTGTTCAGCATGCCGGCCACCACGAACTTCATCACTTCGCGCTCGCGTTGCGTCAGCGTTTCATAGGCTTCGCGCAGCGTCGTCAGCGCATGCTCCGATTCGCGACGCTCGGCATCGCGCTTCAGCGCATGAGCGATGGCATCGAGCATGTCCTGATCGCGGAAAGGCTTCGCGAAGAAATCCAGCGCGCCCGCCTTCATCGCCTTGACGGTCATTTCGATGTCGCCATGCGCCGTGATGAAGAGGATCGGCATGCGCACGCCGCATTGCTGGGCTTCCTGCTGAAACGCGAGCCCGCTCTCGCCTCGCAGCCTGACGTCGAGAATCAGGCAACTCGGCGCATCATACTTTGGGAAAGCGAGAAAATCTTTGGGTGACTCGAACGTCTCCACGTGAAGACCTACCGAACGCACCAGGCCGTTCAGTACAAACCGGATCGATTCGTCGTCGTCGATGACATACACGACGGAACGTCCGTCGGGGAGCTTGCCGGGAGGCATACCTTCTTCACTTCTTGTCGTCGACGTCGAACTCGGTCCTGAGACCATTCCGCCTCCTTGTGAACGAGTGAAAGATGCTGGTGCAAACCGGGGAGTGTCTGATGCAGATTCAGCAACACATACATTGTTGTACCAAACGGCGGCGAGCGCAAAGCAAAGTCGCGTGCCGGATGCTGCGAGGCGTGCTGAAATGAGGAATGCTTCGGGCAAGAAACTATCTGATGCTATCGAGCGACTAACGCCGATTGCGCAAGGCAGGAGGTATCGAGAAACCGATATTTCATTGATTGGTTTTTAGCCACGAACAAGACGCACATAAACCTGCCGATTGGGTCCGGCTTATCGCACGACGGGAAATGAATAAAGCTCGGAAAAAATCACGCCGGCAAGCATGCGCCTCCGCTGTCCGAAACGAGTACCTCGGAACGCGCCACATCCAGAAAGGCGCGCATCGCATTCGACAGATAAGCATCGTGCCGCCGTATGAACAGCGTCTCCATGCGCGCCGCGTCCGACGCGAGCGGATGCACCGTGACGGCATGTCTGTGTGCCGCGTTCGACACGATGCCTCGCGGCAGCAAGGTAACGCCGATGCCCGCCGCGACGCACGAGAGTATCGCGTCGATCGATCCGAACGCCAGAGCCGTCACGGACAGAATGCCCATCTCGGCGAGCAGCAGATCGAGGCGCTCGCGATACGAGCAACCCGGACTGAAGACAATCGCCTTGAGGTTGTCAATCGATCCGAGTTCCTTCAGCGAGCGCATGGTCGTCGGTGAGACGAGCACGAGTTCCTCGCTGAACACGGTCTGCACATCGAGGCCGGCATCGCTCAACGGGCCGGCAACGAACGCGCCGTCCAGACGGCAGTCCGCGACGGCCGCCGTCAGTCCGCTGCTCGTATCCGTCGTCAACGACAATCCGACCTGCGGATAGAGACTCGCGAAATGACTGAGCACGCGGCTCAACTGCAACGAACCTGTCGTCCATAACGCGCCGATCGCAAGGGTGCCGTTCGGCGGACCGTCGTCGAGCGCGGCAAGCCGCGCGTCGGCGACGAGACGGGCAGCGCGCGCCGCATACGGCAGCATTCGCTGTCCGGCGGGCGTCATCTTCACGCCGCGCACGTGCCGCTCGAACAGCGCGACGCCCACCTCGCCCTCGAGCGAGCGGATTCGCCCGGTGACGTTCGACTGCACCGTATGCAATTCGAGCGCTGCGCGGCTCATGCTTCCGAGGCGAGCGACTGCGTCGAATACTTTCAGATCCGCCACGTCCATGATGTGCACCCCGATGAATCGCCATCGCGCGCAACGACGTCACGCCGATGTCCGATGAGATGACTTCCCTGACTTCACGGGAATAGCCTATCGGGCGCGCGGCTAACGCACCAGCCTACTATTGCTTGCGATTTCACCCACCATCGCATGACAGCCTCATACCGTCGTATGTTCGATGCAGGCACGATCCGCGCTTGCTGTTCTGTTTGCTGTTCTGTTTGCTGTTCTAGTCATCGGCATCGGCGGATGGCAGCGTGAAAAAGAAACGCGCGCCGCCGTGCACCGAGCCGTTATCGGCGCCGATACGTCCGCCATGCGCCTCGATGATCGAGCGGCAGATCGGCAAGCCCATCCCCATGCCGTTGTCCTTGGTCGTATAGAAGCTCTGGAACAGCCGGTTGAGTTCCTGGGGCGCGATACCGGGACCGCTGTCTTCCATCGCGCAACAGACCGTCGCGCCGTCCGGCGTCTGCGTGCGGATCGTGATCTTGCGTTCGGAGCGGCCCGACTGCTCCATCGCCTGCATTGCGTTGACGACCAGATTGACGATCACCTGCTGAAGCTGGACGCGATCGGCGAGCACCATCGGCGCGACGGTAGCGCGCTGGCGCAACACGATCACGCCGCGCGAGCGCACTTCGTGCTGAAGAAAAATGAGCGCCTCGTCGATCAGTTCGTTGAGTTGCGCGACGGCGCGCTTCGGATCCCGGCGAAGCGCCATGCTCCGGATGCGATCGACGATATCGACAGCGCGCCGTGCATCGGCGGCCACGCGCTGGTTGATCAGCCGCGCTTCGGCGACGTCGGGCACGGCACGATCGAGCCAGCGGTTGCTGATCGCGCTGTTCATCGCAATTGCCGAAAGCGGCTGATTCAGTTCGTGCGCGACGGACGCCGTCAGCTCGCCCAGCATCGAAATGCGCGCCGCGTGGGCGAAGTCGGCCTGGAGCCGATGCAGCATGTCCTGCGCACGCACGCGTTCCGTCAGGTCGACGAGGCTGATCAGTGCGATGCCCAGATCCTCCGTCGAACTCGGGCGCGCGATCGTAAAGAGAACGTCGATAATCCGCCCATCCAGCGTAGGCAGCCGGGTGGTTTCCTGAAAAATCGCTTCGCCACTATAGCGGCTTTCCAGCGCGCGCCGAAACGTGCCCGGGCTTTCCCGCCAGACCCACGGCAGCGGGCCGAGCAGCGCGCTGCGGTCCGGCGCGCCGAACATCTGCGCCGCGTGGTGATTGATCTCCTCGACCACGAGCATCTCCATCGCCCGGTTTAGCCAGCCCGGATGATCGTCGATATAGGCGGACAGATCGTCGACGCCTTGCGCGCGCAACTCCGCGAGCAAGGTCATCAACGGCTGCGCCTCGATCTGCCAGAGACCCACGGGCATGTCGAAGAACAGGCTGCGATAGCGGTGTTCGCTGCGTTCGAGCGCGGCGTGCGCCTGCTTGCGCACGGTGATGTCTTTTAGCGCGCCGAGCACCCGCATCCGGCGCTCTTCATCGACCACGACATGCGCCAGTACCTGCAGATACCGAATCGATCCATCAGGCATCCACAACCGGTGTTCGATATCGAACGGCTGGCGGTCGTGCGTGGCGCGGTCGAATGCGAGCCGCACGAAGGTTACGTCGTCGGGATGCACGCGACCGAACATCATGTCGACCGTCGGCGTCATATCGGCGTCATAGCCGAAGATGCGGAAACTCTCTTTCGACCAGATCAGTTCGCCGCTCGACACATGCCAGTCGAAGCTGCCCGTATGGCTCAGGCGCTGCGCGTCGGCCAGCAACGCTTCCGCGTCCTGCAGGTCGGCGTAGAGCCGCGCCGTTTCGAGCGACAGCGCCGCCTGCGATGCAAGCAGCCGCAGCACGGCTGTGCGGGCGGGCGTGAACGCGTCGGTGGTCAGATTGTTCTCAAGGTAAAGCACGCCGATCAGCCGGGTCTGCTTGACAAGCGGCAGGCACAAGATCGACCGGCAGTCGTGACGTCGAATGTACTCGTCCGACGAAAAGGGGCTGCGCGCCGATGCGTCGTCGAGCAGCAGGCTGTCGCCCGTGCGGATCACGTAGCGCAGCACCGATTCGGGAAGCTCGCTGCCCGTCGCGCGGACCTTCGGCAAGCGAACATCCACGCCGTCCCGCACCGTCGACGCCTCCGCTTCCACTCGCAGGTCATTGCCGCGCCTGAAAATCAGCAAGCCACGGTTCGCACCCGCATGTTCGAGCGCGAGCACCATCAGCGTATGAATCAGTTCGTTCAGGTCGATGCCGCTGAAGATCGCGCGCGACACCTGGACGACGGTCGCGAGATCCAGTTGCTCGTTCGACGTGGCGATGGTGCCGTCGAGGCTCGCCGGATCGTGCCGCAATTGAGCGTACGTTCGTGCCAGTTGCCGGACCTTGCCTGTCGCTCCCCAACGTTCGTAGCAGGAACGCGCGTTGAACAGATAAGTATCGGCGATGGTTTCAAGTCCGCGCGCGGCATGAAACTGCGCGGCGAGTTCGTGCGCCAGCCCCTGATACTGGATGAAGCCGTGTTCGCGCGCTGCGCGTATCGCTTCCTCGTAGAAATGCATCGCGTCGGAGTCGCGCCCTTCGATGCGCGCGATTTCCGCGGCGAGCAACGCATGGCGGTGATGGAAGTTTTCCGGGCAGTGCGTGCTCCACGATTCGAATCTGGCGAGCGTTTGCGCGAGCAGCGCGTGACATGCCTGCTGCTCTTCGATTCCGGCGGCGGGATAACGCGCCGCCAGCGTCAATGCGTGGAAGAAGTGATAGGTCGGCTCGATCGGCAGCGCCATCGCGGCGCCGAGCATCGGCGCGGCATCGCTCGCTGCCTTCGATGCGTCGGCGTACCGGCCATCGAAGTACGCGAGCATCATCTGCATGATGTGATGAAAGACGATGCCGCAACCGAAGTTCGCCGTCTTGATGGCGTTGAAACAGGCCGCATCGTCGAACAGGGCATCGCCGAGCTTGAGCGGCTCCGTGGTCATGCCGCGCAGACTGGCGATGAACTGCTGTTCGAGGCGGATCGTTTCGAAGACGGCATCGTTATGACTCTGCCGCGCAAACGCGGCGTGCTTCTCCGATACGCCCTGCACGTCGTCGAGCGGCGCGCCTTTCTCGATCGCCTGCCAGACCGTCGTGAAGGCGAGATATCCGGCGAACACGAGGTCACCCGCTTCGAGACACGCGGCGCTCGCGCGCTCCAGTATCGGCAGATCGGTCACGATATGCCTGCGCCAGAAGTTGATGTGATTGCCGTGCAGATGCAGCAGCTTTCCGTAGAAGCGACGGTTGTCGAACTTCTCGTTCAGGCGCAGCGACATCTCGGAGAACTGCACGGCGGAAGGAATGTCGCCGACGCTCGACACCAGCATCAGCGCGTAATTGCCGTACGCAAAACTCGAGTTGTCCGTATTGCCGTGCTGCAGCGACAAAAGGACGGCCTTCAGCGTGATGAGCGGATAGTACGCAGGCCGCGCGATAAACGCGCAAGGCATCGCTTCGACCAGCAGATCGATCAGCGCGCGTATCGCCGGGTCTTGCGCGACGGGTGCATCGACCAGTTCGCCGATCACGCGTCCCGCAAGACGATATGGAATCTCCTGCAACCCGGTTGCGACAGCGGACTCGACCTCGCGGTCGGTGTCGGGCAGTAACAGACCGAAATCGCGCAACGCGAGCCGCGCGGCCGCGAAGCTTTCGTCGAACCGGCCTGCCACCTGATAAAGCGAGATGCGCAAGCCGAACACCTTAGCGCGGTCCAGACTGGAGCGCGCCCGCTCGAGCAGCATGTCGAACAATGCGTCCGCATCCGTGAAGTCGCCGGCCAGATATTCGCATTCGGAATAGGCAAGATACAGATCGAACGTGCTCTCGTAGCGTTGCGTCCACGCATCGGGCGACAGCAGCGCCACACCTTGCGCCAGATAGCTGCGCGCCGCCGCGTACGCCGTCGAACGCATCGCGCGCCGGCCCGCGATCAGGTTCAACGCGACCGTCCGTTCGCGCTCTTCGTCCGTATCGATCAATTCCGCGCCGCGATTCAGATGATTGACGATGTCGAAGATCGACTCTTCGAGCGCGTCGGCCGATGTCCGCGACGCGAGCGCCCTGCCGATGCGCACGTGTGTCGCGGCGCGACGGTCCGCCGGAATCAGCGCGTAGGCGGCTTCCTGCACGCGGTCGTGCGCGAAGCCGTAGGCTGCTTCCATACGCAACACGAGACCCGCTCTCACGGCGAGCCAAAGCTTCGCGTGGATCGACGCTTCCGCTTCGCCGTGCACGAGCGTGAGCGTCGCGAAGTCGGCGACGTTGCCAAGACTCGCGAGCTGGCCGAGCGCCTCGCGCGTCGCGTCGGGCAGACGCGTCAGCCTGGCCGCCATCAGATCCGCGACGTTCTCGGTGAACCCCTTCGCGCAGATGAGGGGCAGATCCCACGTCCAGCGCGACCTGTCTCGATCGAAGACCAGCAGCGCTTCGTCGGCGAGCGTGGTCAGGAACTGGATCGCGAAGAACGGATTACCGCCCGTCTTCTCGTGCACCAGTTGCGCGAGCGGGATGGCCATCGCGACGGGACAGTGCAGCGCATCGGCGACCAGTTGCGCCACGCTGTCTGCCGTGAGCGGCGCAAGCTCGATCTGATGAACCGTTGCTTCCGTCCGCGCGATCGCGGCGAGCGTGCGCGCGAGCGGATGCGCGTCGTCGACTTCGTTGCTGCGATACGCGCCGACCAGCAGGACGTGCTGCACATCGGGATGCGTGACGAGATGCTGGAGCAGATCGAGCGTCGCGGCATCGAGCCATTGCAGATCGTCGATAAAGAGCGCGAGGGGATGCTCGTGCCGCGCGAACACGCCGAGAAAACGGCGGAACACGATCTGGAAACGGTTCTGCGACTCCTGCGGCGGCAGCGCCGGCACGGGCGGCTGCTCGCCGATGATCAGCGCAAGCTCCGGAATCAGGTTGACGATCACCTGCCCGTTCGGCGCGAGCGCGTCCTGCAGCGCACGGCGCCAAGGCTCGATCTCCGCGTCGCTCCTGCTCAGCAGGTCGCGCACCAGCGACTGAAAGGCCTGCGCCAGCGGCACATACGGAATGTCCCGTTTGTACTGATCGAACTTGCCCGACGCGAACAGGCCGCGCGGCGGCACCAGCACCTTGTGCAGTTCGTTCACGACCGACGATTTGCCGATGCCCGCGTAGCCCGAAATCAGCACGAGTTCGCTCGGCTCCCCGCCGACGATGCGGTTGAACGCGGCCACGATCTCGTCGATCTGCGCATCGCGCCCGTACAGCTTTTCGGGAATCAGCAGCCGGTCCGACGCATCGCGCTCGCCCAGTGCGAACGGTGCGACCTCGCGCTTCGCTTCCCATGCCGACTGGCACGCGCGCAGATCGGCCTCGACGCCCGCTGCCGTCTGATAGCGGCTCTCGGCCGTTTTCGCAAGCAGCTTGAGCACGATCTGTCCAACGACGGCCGGAATGTGCTCGTTACGCTCTTCGGGCGGCGTCGGCCTGCGCGCGATATGGCAATGAATCCATTCCATTGCGTCCGCCGCCGCGAAAGGCAGCACGCCCGTGAGCATTTCGTACAGCGTGACGCCGAACGAATACAGATCGCTGCGCGCGTCGATCGAACGGTTCATGCGGCCTGTCTGCTCGGGCGCCATGTAGGCAAACGTGCCCGCGATGATTTCGGGCGGCGCCGGCGACTGATGCTCGAGCGGCAGTTGCGACGCGATGCCGAAGCCGGTAAGCCGGACGTCGTCGTTGTCGTCGACGAGCACGTTCGCCGGTTTGATGTCCTTGTGGATGAGGCCGCGTCCATGCACGTGGCCGATTGCGCGCGCCAGATTTGCTGCAATGCGCAGGCATCGCCCGAGATCGAGCGGCTGACCGAGCTGGCGGACGAGCGGCTCGCCACCGTCGTCGTCGAGCACGAGCATCGGCGGTACGCGGCCCAGATCGAGCGCGATGGGCTGCGCGGCCCAGCGCGGATCGAGCAGCGACGCCAGTTCGTATTCACGTTCGAGGCGCGCGATGCTCTGCGCCGCGGGGCGTGTGGCGATCAGCGCGAGCAGGGAAACGGTCGTGTCGGGCCGCGTGGCGCGACACAACGACAGATCGCCGTCGTCGTGGAGCAGCTCCAGATGAAATCCAGTGAAGTCCATGACGAAGCTCCCCGTTTCGTCTTCAGGTAACGAATCGGGAACAGGCTATCATGCAACGACGGAATCGCGCCCCATAAGTGCCGACAGCGGGGCCGACCAACGAACGCGACGGTTGCAGCCACAACGACGGGACGCAACCGCCGCTGTGCGAGCTAGCGTCCCAGCGTGCCCGTGTAATGAGCGAGACGTGCTTCCACATCGTGATTCTTCTGCAGCCCGAGCTGCATCAGTTGCGCGATTCTCTCCTGCGCCTGCGGCCGGCCGACGGAGGCGATGAACGCGTCCCATTCGGGCGCGACTTCGTCGTCGGATGGCAAGGTTGCGATGTTCACGTGGCGCTTGATCGCGACGATCGATTCCTTGTCGAACGACGCGATACGCAATGCAAGCCCATCCACGAAAGCGTCGAGCTCGCTGTCCGCGAACGACCGGTTGACATAGCCATAGCGCTCCGCCAGTTCGCCGCCGATATCGTCGCCGCTCAGCAGCACTTCGAGCGCACGGCCACGTCCGATCAAACGCGACAGGCGATTCATCGGCCCGCCGCCCGGCACCAGCGACGCACCGATCTCCCATTGCGACAGCAGCGCCTTCTCGCGGCTCGCGAAACGCATGTCGCTCGCGAGCGCCAGTTCGCTGCCGACGCCCGTCGCGCGGCCGCGGATCGACGCGATCGACACGACGGGAGCGCGTCCCAGCCGCGCGAGCATATCCGGCAGCGGCGGCATGCCCGTCGGCCCCGGCGGCATGCGCGTGGTCTCCTGCAAAGGCGGAATGAAGTCGTAGTGCGTGAGGAAGAATCCCGGCACCGCGCTTTCGAACACGACCACCTTGACGTCGGGATCGGTTTCGAGGGCCGACACGGCGGCGTTCATCTGCGGGATCGAGTCCGGCCCGAAGATATTGAAGGGCGGGTTATCGATGATCACGCGCCAGTATGCCGGGCTGCGTTTTTCGATCCGGAACTGCTGATTCGCACTGCCGTTGCTCATATCAATCTCCATCCGTGACGGGCGAAGCCGCTTAGCGATTCGAATGCAACTGCTCGAGCACCTTCAGCAGATCGCGCGCGCCCGCCGTGGACGAAGCGGGATTCTGCCCGGTGACGAGGCGTCCATCGATGATCGACAGAACCTGCCAGTCGTCGACTTTCTCGAAGCGCCCGCCTAACCGCGTCAATTCGTCTTCGACGAGAAACGGCACGACCTTCGTGAGTTGAACGGCTTCTTCTTCCGAATTCGTGAAGCCTGTCACACGCTTGCCTTTGACGAGCGGCTCGCCGTTCACCTTCACGTGACGCAAAACGCCTGGTGCATGGCAAACAAATGCTACCGGCTTGCCGGCGTCGTAGAAGTTTTCGATCAGCGCAATGGAACGCGGGTCTTCTGCCAGGTCCCACATCGGACCGTGCCCGCCGGGATAGAAGACGGCGTCGTAGTCGTCGGCTTTGACCGTATCGAGCTTGACCGTATTGGCCAGCACCTTCTGCGCAGCGGAGTCGCTCTTGAAGCGCTCCGTCAACTCCGTTTTCCCTTCCGGCGTGTCGCTTTTCGGATCGAGCGGCGGCTGCCCACCCTTAGGTGAGCTGACCGTTATGGTCACGCCGGCATCGAGAAACGTGAAGTACGGCGCCGCGAATTCCTCTAACCAGAAACCTGTCTTCTTACCGGTATTGCCAAGTTGGTCGTGAGACGTCAACACCATCAGGATCTTCATTTGTCGCACTCGCATGATGAAAGGACGATGTACCCGCCGATCTGATCGGACGAGCCAGGTAAAGTGGCAAGAGCACTATAGTCGCTGCCCATAGCGTCGACAAACGAAGAGCCATACGTTAATACCAAAGTATAGTGACCGATACATATGTGCTATCGACTCACCGGACCACTTGCGGTTTCATCAACCCTGGTGCTTGCCCATTCGTGAGAATCGAACATGAAGGTCAGTAGCTTCGACGTCAATCTGTCGACCCGGGAAATCCAGGTGCGTGGAACCTCCGTCCCCGTCGGCAGCCGTGCATTCGACATCCTCGCCGTGCTGATGGCAGCTCACGGCCAGGTCGTGTCGATCGAGGATATTCTTCGCAAGGTCTGGCCCGACACCGTCGTCGAGGAATCGAACATACGCGTGCAGGTCTGTGCGTTACGCAAGGCACTCGGCGAAGACCGGCGGCTGATCCAGAACATACCTGGACGCGGCTATCGTCTGACGCCTAAAAGCGAAACACCGGCTGCGAGAGCCGGCATTCCATTGCTGGGCGAATAGCGAAGCTTGCTGTCCGGCGTTCCCGCCAGCCTCGTGTGTCGGGCAAAACTGGTTGCACGCGCAAAGAAACTGCGCCCGACTTCAGAAGGTTTCGCCGACCATGTCTTCCGTCTTGCGCCAGAGCGCGTCGGCATTGTCCGTGCCGGGCGCGTACTGGCGCACGCCTTCGCCGATGGCTGTTCGAGCGAGACTGGCGTAAACGATGCCAAAAATGGCATTTACGGCAATAGCCCGGACGCCGGTTTCCATCTACATTGACCGTTCCCGATCAACTTCCCAGCTGGAGCCAGCATGAACGTCATCGCGGCCAGTTCGACTCACGCCGACCTCGATCGCCCGATCTGGACAGCGCTCACGACGAGGCAAGCGCACCTCGGGCAAGGCGATGCGCTGGCGCGTCGATATCATGCCGATATCGCGCCATTTGCCGCGCTGGCAGCCGAAACGCCCGCCGCGTATGAAGCGCTGCGCCGGCTTCTGCAGCCAGACGAGCAGGCGGCCTTGCTGTCGCTGGAACCCCTCGGCGGAGCCGAAAGGCTGCGGGTGGAAAACGTCGGCACGATCCATCAAATGGTTGCGACGCGCGCGGCTGCCGCAACGCCGGACGATCTCGATGTGATCCGTCTGAATAGCGCCGATTCGGCGGAGATGCTCGATCTCGCGCAGCGAACCAAACCGGGGCCGTTCGCCGGGCGGACGCACGAGATGGGCCGCTACATCGGCGTTCGCGATCACGGACGTCTGATCGCGATGGCGGGCGAACGGATGTGCATCGACGGATATGTCGAGATAAGCGCCGTCTGCGTCGACGATGCGTGGCGCGGCAAAGGCCTGGCAGGCCGTTTGATCGACATTCTTCGCAACGAGATCGGGCAGCGCGGCGAAACACCCTTTCTTCACGTGTTCAGCCACAACACGACGGCGATCCGTCTATATGAGCGCCTTGGCTTCGCGTTGCGCCGCGCGTTCGTCCTCTCGCGGGTCGGACATGCTGACGCGAGCGCCCCGCAGCACGCCTAGTCCGCTTACGGCCGCTCCATGCGCGGCCGCCACACACGCATCCTCCCCTTCCGCACGCCGGTTTCTCGACCGGCATCGCGTGACGCGCACGCTCGTTCGCTCTCCGCGACCGTCAAGTTCTCAATTAAGTGACCGTTAACACAGCCGCAGCATCGTCCTGTGGCCTTAGCTCTCGCCCCCGGTTGCCGGGGACAACATCGCGGCTCATTTAGCAAACGAAAACTATGAAACTGAAGAATCTGCCCGTGCGCACGGGCTTTATCGCGGTTCTCGCACTGTTTGGAATGCTCGTCCTCGTCAGCGCCTTGCTCGGGCTCTACTCGCTCTCGAAGAACAACGGGTTGTCAGAGCGGATCAGCACGCTCAATGCGCAAACCGTCGATCTCAAGGATGTCTACATCAACAACCTGAAAGCCCGCAGCGCATTGAGCCGCGCCTTCATCGCGCTGTCCTCGAAACCCGCCGACAAGGACTCCGCCGTCGCCGCAGCAAGGAGCTACTACAACCAGGCAAAGAAGGCCTTCGCAGCATTCGACGGCATCCCCAAGGAAACGGCGGCGCAACAGGAAACGGCAAACCGCGTCGGCGAAACGTTCCATGCGCACACCGACGCGATCGACCTGCTGTTCACTGCAATCGGTTCGGGCGACGTCACCGCGTATGCCGCGACGAACGAAGGTCCGATGACGCAGACGAGCGCCGCCTTCGGCAAGTCGGCGGACGCGTTCTTCGCAGTGGCGTCCGATGAAACGGACCAGCTGAAGGACCAGAAGGCGCAAGCGAAATCGGTGCTGACGGGCGTCGCGGTCGGCTTGATCGCGCTGTCGTGCGCGCTGATTCTGCTCGTCTACTACACGCTGGACCAGAACGTCGTGCGTCCGCTGAAGGAAGCGATGAGCGTGCTCGATCACGTCGCGCGCGGCGATCTGACGGTCCGGATCCAGCACGAATCGACGAACGAAATCGGCAAGCTGTTCGACTCGATGAAGGAAATGAAGCGCAGCCTCGCGGGCATCGTGCACACCGTGTACGGCGGCACGGACACCATCGCGACGGGCGTGCATCAGATGGCGAGCGGCAACACTGACCTGTCCCAGCGCACCGAAGAGCAGGCAGCGGCATTGCAGGAAACGGCGTCGTCGATGGAGCAGCTGACCAGCACCGTGCGCCAGAACGCCGACAACGCGAAACAGGCGACGCAGCTCGTGATGAGCACGGCGGCCATCACGGAACAGGGCAACCGCGCCGCGCAGGAAGTCGTGTTGACGATGCAAGGGCTGTCCGATCTGTCGGGCAAGATCGCCGACATCACGAACGTGATCGAAGGCATCGCGTTCCAGACCAACATTCTGTCGCTGAACGCAGCCGTCGAAGCCGCGCGCGCCGGCGATGAAGGCCGCGGCTTCGCGGTGGTGGCGAGCGAAGTGCGCTCGCTCGCGCAGCGCAGCGCGAGCGCTGCGAAGGAAATCAAGGAGCGCATCACCGATTCGCTCTGCCGCGTGGAAGCAGGTGCGGAACAGGTCGGTAAAGCCAGCCAGGTGATGGGCGAGATTCTGACTTCCGTGAATCGCGTCAGCGATCTGATGGGCGAGATCGCAGCCGCTTCGGAAGAGCAGTCGGAAGGCATCGAGCAGGTGAACCGCGCGATCACGCAAATGGATCAGGTCACGCAGCAGAATGCCGCGCTCGTCGAGCAGGCTTCGGCAGCGGCCCTCGCGCTCGAAGAACAGACCGTCGCGCTGAAGGGCGCGGTGTCGGTGTTCCGCGTCGATCGCGCGCTCGCACACGCGTAAGCTCATTTCTTTCGGGGCGTCACCCACGACGGTCTCTTAGTCTTCTCCAAATCGCACGCGCCGCACTCGCGGCGTGTCGCGCGTCACACGAACGCGCGCTGCCTTGACAGCCAATGCGCATAAGACGAATAATGAAGCGTTCGTTTAACGAAACCATGTTCGTATAACGAACTTCAGCAACAGAACACGGACCGCGCACAAATCCTTTGCGCAACAAGGACCTGGCGCGCTCGAGCCTGAGCTTCACCCCGGAATTCCTGCCCCTACAGTCGCCTGACAGCCGGGTGACATCAAGCTTGCCGGCGGTGCATCCCTCGTGCACGGACACGCCGCGCGCCGGTTCTGTTCACGCCGCCCTACGCGGGCGGACGCCACATCGAGCGAGAACCATGAAGCGAGACACATCCCCTACCACTGCCTTCCAGCCCGCCGCTCCACGCGGAATCGTCGAAGGCCTTGTCTACGTTTTCGAGCGGGTCATGCCTGACCCGTTCATGCTGTCCATCTGCCTGACCTTTTTCGTGGCCGTGCTCGCGCTGCTGATCGCGCCGACGGGCAACCTGCCGACGCTGCTCGATTCCTGGTACACGGGCACGTTCGGCATCCTGGCTTTTGCGCTGCAGATGATCCTGATTCTCGCGACGGGTTACGCGATCGCGGAAGCGCCTATCGTCCAGCGCGGCTTGCGCGCGCTCGCGGCCAGCGCGCAAACGCCCGCCCGCGCGGCGCTGCTGGTGTTCCCCGTGGTCGCGATTGCCGCGTGGCTCAACTGGGGTCTCGGGCTGATCGTCGGCGCGCTGCTGTCGCGCGAAATTGCTCGCCGCGTGCATGTCGATTTCGCGTGGCTCGTCGCGGGCAGTTACTCGGCGTGGTCGATCTGCAATAGCGGACTGTCGAGTTCGATCGCGCTGTCGCAGGCCCCGCACGGCAATGCGCTCAATCTCGTCGAGAAGGCGACGGGCCACGTCGTGCCGCTCAGCGACACGATCTTCGCGCCGTTCGTCTTCATTCCCACGGTGCTGGTGGTGGTCGTGATGACGGCGATCTTCATCAGGATGCATCCGAAGTCGGAGAACGTGGTCGCGTTCTGCGATACCGGCGACGACGCCAGCGACGCATCGAGCGCCGATCCGCACGCACGCCCCAGCGACGCGCCTGCATCGTTCGCCTCGCGTCTCGAACAGTCGATGCTCGGCACGCTGCTTCTGCTCGCGCTCGGCGTCGGCTATCTCGCGATGGAATGGCGCGAGAACAAGTTCGCTCTCGACATCAACACGACGATCCTGATCTTCCTGCTGATCGGCCTCGCGCTGCAGCGCACGCCGATCGCGTATGCGAACGCGATCCGCCGCGCCGCGCGTCAGACGGGTTCGATGCTTCTGCAATACCCGGTTTATGGCGGGATCATGGGGATCATGAAGGGCACGGGACTCGCGTCGATGATCGCGAAGGCCTTCGTGACGATCGCCTCACCCCTCTCGCTGCCGCTCTGGAGCTATCTGAGTTCGCTGATCATCACGTTGCTGGTGCCGAGCGCGGGCGGTCACTGGGCCGTCCAGGGGCCGTTCGTGCTGCCTGCTGCGCTCAGCCTGCACGCATCGGTGCCGCGCACCGCGATGGGCGTGGCGATGGCTGAGAACGTGTCGAACATGCTGCAGCCCTTCTGGGCCGTGCCGATCGTCGCGATTGCGGGCATCCGGATCCAGCGCGTGATGGGCTACACGGCTGTCACGTTCGCGGTGTCGCTCGTGATCTATGCGGCGGCGCTGTGGTTCGTGGGCTGAGTCCCGCCGCGATCCGCCAACTCATCCGAAACGAAGACGGCCGGTCCGGCATTCGATAGCGAATGCCGGACCGGCCGCTTTCGCATTGGGTATCACGCGGCCGCAGAGCGCGCGTCGGCGTGTGCCAGTTCGAGCCGGTTGCCGCCCAGCGACTTCGCGCGATAGAGCGCCTGATCGGCGGCCGCCAGCAGATCCGACAGCGACGAAGCCTCACTTGCGGACTGCGCGAGGCCGATGCTGACCGTCGCCTGAACGCCCGCGCCGTTGCCGCCGAGCGTGACCGTCTCGCCAAAACTCTGCACGACGGCTTCGCCCGCTTCTTTCGCACGGAGACTGTCGTACTCCGGCAGCAGGACGGCAAACTCTTCTCCACCGATGCGGGCAAAAATGGCGTCCCGCCCCAGCACGCTGCGCGCGATATCGGCGAATGACTTGAGGACCCGGTCGCCCGTCTCGTGACCGTACCGGTCGTTGATCTTCTTGAAGTGATCGAGGTCGATGGCGAGCAGAGAAACGGGCTTCGATGCGCCGCCGCTGCCGATCATGCGTGCGCCCTCTTCGAAGAACCATCGGCGATTGCCGAGACCGGTCAGATAGTCCGTCTGCGATTCCTGCAGGAGCTGCCCATGCGTTTCCTCGCGAATCAGCCGCAGCAAGGTCATCGGCAGAACGACGGAATACAGCACGCCTTCATACATCGTGATCTTGCTGACGGTCATCAGGAAGACCTGACCGAACAGCGTCGTCAGCCATGGCAGCATGCATGCCCTGAATGCGTAGAAGACGGCATGGAAGCCGGACACCAGCATCGCGATACGCAGCGAGTGCAGCCGTTTCATCCCATCGGATCGCGCCAGTTCGCGCGCCGTCAGACCGCAAGCAACTGCAATCGGAATCGCGCTCAGGTACATCCACATCAAGTCCTCGCCGCGCACGCCCGCTATCGCCCACGCGAGCGCAAGCAGGACGAGCACAGCCGCCGATGCACGCACATATTTGCGGCCGTTCAGCACAGCGACGCCGTGCAGGATCAGCAGATAACCGCTAACGATGATGAGATTGCTCAGCGCGGAGCCGAGCACACCGGGCAGCTCGCGACGCCAGGACGCCACTGCGCAGCCGACTGCGAGCGTGGCGTAGGCAGTGGCCAGTATTCTCAATTCCTTGCTGCGCTTGGGATGAACGCGGCACTCCCAGAGCGTCATCGCTGAGCTGGCAAGAAGCGTCCCAATCGCAAGGAGATAAAGCGTAATAAGATCGACATGCATCGCTGACGTAAGGGCACTACGCCGGTACATCGCGGCGGCCATCGCATTTTACGCTGAAAATAATGCCGGTCAGTAGTCGCTTCATTCCGCTTGCTTCACGCCGTGCGCGCCAGCGACGATGCGGGCATGCGCCATGCTGCACGATGCAGATTGCCCGAAATTGCCTGGAAAAAGCGCGCGCAACCGGGCGCCTGTCACGCCTCGCCACATGTAGCCCCCATGACCGAGCCGATCGATCCCGAGCGCAACACGGCGCGAGCCGGAGCTTCCGCCGGCACGGAGACAGATCGCGATCCGTCCGATGCATCGCGCATCGACGATACATCCAGCGGCACAATGCGCCGCCGCGCGCCACGTCCTCGTCCGATACCGAAGGCGCGCGCCACGCAACCTCCCGAAGCGTTCACATCGGCGGCCTATGCGCCCGAGCCCGACAAGACCGACGTTCCATTTGCCACGCGCGTGCAGCAATGGTTCGATGCGCGCCATTGGCAACCGTTCGAGTTCCAGCGCGAAGTCTGGCGCGCCATTGCGGCGGGTTCGAGCGGCCTGCTGCACGCGACGACGGGCGCGGGCAAGACATGGGCCGTCTGGTTCGGCGCGATGGCGGCATACGGCGATCATGCGCCGCGCGCGCTCGCCGATCCGTTGACCGTGCTCTGGATCACGCCGATGCGCGCGCTCGCCGCCGACACCGCTCGCGCCTTGCAAAGCTCGGCGCGCGAACTCGGTGTGCCCTGGACGATCGGCCTGCGCACGGGCGACACGAGTTCCTCCGAGCGCGCCCGTCAAAGCCGCCGCATGCCGAGCGCGCTCGTCACGACGCCCGAAAGCCTCTCGCTGATGCTCACGCGCAGCGATGCACGCGACGCGCTGAAGCATGTGCGCCTCGTCGTGGTCGACGAATGGCACGAACTGCTCGGCAACAAGCGCGGCACGCAGACGCAACTGGCGCTCGCGCATCTCGCGCGCTGGCGTGCCGATCTGCAGGTATGGGGACTGTCGGCGACGCTCGGCAACCTCGCGTTCGCCGCCGACGTGCTGCTCGCGCCCGTGCGCACGCCGCGCGTGTCGGTAAGCGGCATGCAGCCGAAGACGCTGATTATCGACACGCTCATCCCCGCGACGATCGAACGCTTTCCGTGGGGCGGCCATCTCGGCACGCGTCAGGTCGACCCGGTCGCCGAAGGCATCGATCAGGCGCGCACGTCGCTCGTGTTCACCAACACACGCTCGCAGGCCGAAATCTGGTATCAGGCACTGCTCGCGTTGCGTCCCGACTGGGCGGGACTGATTGCGCTCCATCACGGCTCGCTCGCGCAGGAAGTGCGCGAGTGGGTCGAGGACGGCCTGAAGAACGGCAAGCTGAAGGCCGTCGTCTGCACGTCGAGTCTCGATCTCGGCGTCGACTTTTTGCCGGTGGAGCGCGTGTTCCAGATCGGCTCGCCGAAAGGCGTCGCGCGCCTGATGCAGCGCGCGGGACGCTCGGGGCACGCGCCAGGCCGCGCGTCGCGCATCACGATCGTGCCGACGCATGCGCTCGAACTCGTCGAAGCGGCAGCGGCGCGCCGTGCGGTGGAAGCGCGGCGTATCGAAGGCCGCGAGACGCCGCGCAAACCGTTCGACGTGCTCGTCCAGCATCTCGTCACGGTCGCGGTCGGCGGCGGCTTCACGGCGCCCGAACTGTTCGACGAAGTGCGCACGACCTTCGCGTACCGCGACCTGACGCAACAGGAATTCGACTGGGCGCTCGCGTTCGTCGAGCGCGGCGGTCCGTCGTTGGGCGCGTATCCGGATTTTCACCGCGTCGTGCGCGACGCAGACAGCGTGTTTCGCGTGCGGCGCGACGATCTGATCCGCCGACACCGCAACAACGTCGGCACCATCGTGGCTAACGCGACGCTGCACGTCGCGTGGCTCACGGGCGGCAGGATCGGCTCGATGGAAGAATCGTTCATCTCGCGGCTCAAACCCGGCGACGTGTTCACGTTCGGCGGACGCGCGCTCGAACTGGTGCGTGTGCGCGACATGACGGCCTATGTGCGTCGCGCGAGTTCGTCGCGAGGCGCGATGCCGCAATGGGCGGGCAGCAAGATGCCGTTGTCGTCGGAACTGGCGGACGCGGCGCTTGCGATACTCGCCGAGGCCGGGCGCGGCGAGTACGTCGAACCGGAAATGATCGCGGTCCGGCCGCTGCTGGAGTTGCAGGCAGGCTGGTCGGCATTGCCGGAAGCAGGCGTGCTGGTCGCCGAGATGTTGCGTACGCGCGAGGGCCATCACTTCTTCTGCTATCCGTTTGCGGGGCGCGTCGCGCATATCGGTCTCGCGTCGCTGCTCGGCTGGCGCGCCGCACGCGAGCGGCCCGGCACGTTCTCGATCTCCGCCAACGACTATGGTTTCGAACTCCTGTCGTCGCAGCCCTTCGACTGGTCGACGCTGATCGAAGAAGGCCTCTTTTCCTCGACGCGTCTTGCCGGCGACATCATGGCCAGCCTCAACGCATCCGAACTCGCGATGCGGCGCTTTCGGGAAATCGCGCGCGTTGCCGGTCTCGTCTATCAGGGGCATCCGGGACAGCAAAAAAGCGCGCGGCAGTTGCAGGCGTCGAGCGGCCTGTTTTACGAGGTCTTTCGCAAGCACGACAGCGGCAACCTGCTGCTCGCGCAGGCCGATACGGAAGTGATGCTGCAGGAACTGGAACTCGATCGCATGAAACGTGCGCTCGATGCGATGAGCACGAGCCGCCTCGCGTTGACGCACCCGAAAAAGCCGACGCCGTTCGCGTTTCCGCTGATTGTCGGACGCATCCGCGAAAAGGTCAGCACGGAAAAGCTCGCGGACCGCATCGAACGGATGCTGGCCGAACTCGACAAGGCCGCGCGCCGATGAGATTCGAAACCGTCACCGTCGATGCGGGCGGTCATCCGTTGCTGTTGTCCGCGCAACGCGCCGCGTTCGATCCGCAACTGAAATGCCTGTTGATCGCAGATGCGCATTTCGGCAAGGACGCGGTGTTCCGCGCGCATGGCGTGCCCGTGCCTGCGGGCGCGACGACGGACGATCTCGCGCGGCTCGACGCGCTGATCGCCGCGCATCGGCCTGAATCGATCGTATTTCTCGGCGATCTGCTGCACGGTCGCGAATCGCTCGGCAGCGAGACGATGGACGCGCTCTCCGAATGGCGCGCGCGGCACGCGTCGCTTCGCGTCGTGATGGTCGAAGGAAATCACGATCGCAACGCCGGATTGCTGCCGCCGTCGCTCGGTGTCGAAACGGTATTCGAGCCCTGGATAGTCGGTCCGTGGGCGCTATGTCACTATCCGCAGGCCATCGACGGCGCGTACGTGGTGGCGGGCCACCAGCATCCCGTCTACGTGATCGCGAGCCGCGCGGATGCCGTGCGCGTGCCCTGCTTCCGGTTTGCCGCGCGCTGCGGCGTGCTGCCTGCGTTCGGTGCGTTCACGGGCGGTTACGTCGTCAACCAGTCCGACGACGACGCGGCGATCTATGCCGTCGCACAGCATCGCGTGATTGCGGTGCGCGATCGCCGTTAGAGCGTGATGCGCATACCCCCCGCGCCCGGGGGGGAGCAAGCCGTTTTTGCCGTGCTACCTTGCTTTCTCACATCGGAAAGCCGCTCGACAGCGGCACATCACGCGTGCAAACGCGCGCCTGCCGCAAGGAACAACCATGAACGAGCTGAACGGATACGACTTCGAAGACCTGCAACCCGGCATGACTGCCACGTTCGCCAAGACCATTACGGAAGCGGACATCCTGTTGTTCGCGGGCGCTTCGGGCGACATCAACGCGGTCCACATCAATGAGCAGTTCGCACAAACCACGCCCTTCAAGGGCCGCATTGCGCACGGCATGCTGACGGCGAGCATCATCTCCGCGACGATCGCCGGGCGCCTGCCAGGTCCCGGCACCATCTATCTGGGACAAAACCTGCGCTTCAAGGCGCCCGTTCGTCCTGGCGAAACGGTACAGGCCGAAGTCACGATCAAGGAACTGATCCACGACAAACGCCGCGTGGTCCTGTCGACCGTGTGCAAAGTCGACGGCAAGGTGGTGATCGACGGCGATGCGCTCGTCATGCCGACTTCGCGCGAGGCGCAAATCAAGGCAAGCGCCGGGCTTGCAGCAGTAAATGCGTAACAGCAGGATGCAACATGAAAATGCCATTTAGCATGCCGGACGAATTCGCGTCGGGCTGGTTCAAAGCCGGGTTCAACTTCTGGCGCGCGATGCCGCTATCGAACGAACCGGGCGGCACGCGTAAAACGCTCACGCAGGCAAGCGCCGATTACTGGCGCCAGCAGACCGCCCTGTTCACGAGCATGGTGACGGGCATGGCGGGCGGCAAATCCGCATCGCAGCCCGTGGTTCAGCCGGAGCATGGGGATCGGAGATTTCATGCGGAAGACTGGTCCAGCAATGGCTGGTACAGCCTGCTCAAGCAGAACTACCTGATCAACGCGCGCATGCTCGAAGACATGGTCGAGGCGAGCACGCTGGACGACAAGGAAAAGCACAAGCTGCGCTTTTACACGCGCCAGTTCATCGACCTCGCCAGTCCGACGAACTATGCCGCGACCAATCCCGAAGTCATCCAGCACGCACTCGAATCCCACGGCAGCAGTCTCGTGTCGGGCGCGACCCGCTTGCTGGAAGACATGAAGGACGGTTGCATTTCGATCACCGATCGCAGCGCATTCGAAGTGGGGCGCAGCGTGGCCGCGTCGGAAGGCTCGGTCGTATTCGAGAACGAGCTGTTCCAGCTGATCCAGTATGCGCCCCTCACACCGACCGTCGCGCGACGGCCGCTCGTGATCGTTCCGCCCTGCATCAACAAGTTCTACATTCTGGATCTGCAACCGGACAACTCGTTCGTACGCTTCGCATGCGAACAGGGGCTGACGGTGTTTCTGGTGTCGTGGCGCAATCCCGATGAAACGATGGCGGATACGCAATGGGACGCGTATCTCGAGAGCGGCGTGATGAAGGCGCTCGAAGTCGCGCGCACGATCGCCCGCGCGGACAAGGTCAATGCGTTGGGCTGGTGCGTCGGCGGCACGTTGTTGTCATCGGCGCTCGCCGTGATGCGCGCGAATGGCGACGACACCGTCGCGAGCGCGACGCTGCTGACGGCGCTGCTCGACTTCAGCGATCCCGGCGATCTGGGTGTCTTCATCGACGAAGCGGGTGTGTCGATGCGCGAACATACGATTGGTCGCGGCGGACTCTACCCCGGACGCGAGCTTGGCTTCGTCTTTCAGACGCTGCGCGCCAACGATCTGATCTGGCCGTACGTCGTGAACAACTATCTGAAGGGCAAGGCGCCCGCCGCATTCGATCTGCTTTACTGGAACGCGGACACGACCAATCTGCCCGGCCCGATGTACAGCTGGTATCTGCGCAACATGTATCTGGAGAACAGCCTGCGTGTGCCGAACCGGCTGACGATGTGCGGCACGCCCGTGGATCTCGGGCGCATCGACATGCCTGCCTATCTGCTTGCAACCGAGGAAGATCACATCGTTCCGTGGCGCTCCGCGTATCAGTCGACGCAACTGCTCGGCGGTGAAACGGAGTTCGTGCTCGGTGCGAGCGGTCATATCGCCGGTGTCATCAATCCCGCGTCGAAAAACAGGCGCAGCTACTGGACGGGCGGCACGCCAGGCAGCGACGCGGGGCAATGGCTGACGGGCGCAACGCGGCAATCGGGCAGCTGGTGGAATCACTGGATCCGCTGGGTCACGCAGCATGCGGGCGACGAAGTGAAGGCACGCACCGCGCCCGGCAGCGCGAAGCACAAGCCCATCGAACCCGCGCCTGGCCGTTACGTGAAGGTGCGCGCCGGCTGATTTCGCAGCCTCATGCGTGACCGCGAAACGATGCACAGATTCTGAACGCGTCCAACGACAGCGGAATCTCCTTGGCGCGGCAGTAGCGCGTGGTCAGCTTCAGCAGTTCCTTGATGTCTCGCCCGCTCGAATGCGGCCAGGTGTTCGTCAAGGTTTCGATCAGGTCGTCGCCGAGATCGGCGCCCAGCTGTTCGGCGAGGAGCTTCCACAAGCGCATCGCGTCCGCGCGCGGCGGCGTTTCGTAGTGAATCTTCGCGATGCAGCGCGACAGGATCGCATCGTCGACATCGTCGATGCGGTTGGTCGTCATGAACAGCAGGCCGTTGAAGTACTCGAGCGTGCGCAGGAACTCCGCGACAATCGCGTTGTGCTCGAGGTCGTTATCGCGGCGCCGGATGTAGACGTCGGCTTCATCGAGCAGCAGGATCGCGCCCCAGCGCGTCGCGCGTTGCAGGATGCCTGACAGCGCCGCGCCCACCGACGCCGCCGTCGTTCCGAGTTGCCCCGAATGCACGCGATACAGCGGCTTGCCGACGACTTCCGAATAGACTTCGGCCGTCAACGTCTTGCCGAGCCCAGGCGCGCCCTGGCAAAGAATCGTCGTGCCGCCCGATTTGCCCGGCACGAAATCCTGCACGAACACATTGGTCTTCGACGTCAGAATGTCGATCAGATCGCGATGATGATCCGGCAACACCAGCTTGTCGCGCAGTTCGGGTTGATAGCGATATTCGTCGATGTGCTGCACATGCACCCAGATATCGCGGTGCCATTCCAGATGAAACAGGCACACGTAGCAATGCAGCGGCACCTTGTCGAACCCGCTGTCGATGCTCGCGCCGCGCCAGAAGCCGGCGTCGGCCGTCGCCTGAAAGCGCCTTTCCAGCGTCTCTTCATCGTTCACGCATTTCGCGCTCACGCCGTCAGGAATGCGGATCAGCTCGGCGCCGCTTTTTGCATCGACTGTATAAGCGGCCTTCGATACCACGAACTGCGCGCCGAAACGCGGCTGGAACTGCAGAAAACGCTCCGCATGCCGCTCGTATTCGAGCTTGAACTCGGAGCATTCCTTGTAGAAACCGAACTCGGCCAGCAGCTCGGGAATCGTGCGGTCGACGATATCGTGCCGGTTGATCACGAGCGACGTGGTCATGCCCGAGAGCCGCAAATGATGCTCGGTACGTTCCGAATTCGCGGATTGCATCGTGTTCGCGAGCATATCGATCACGACGTACGGTGTGCCCTGATCGGGTTCGACGAGGCGCATGCGGCGCACGAGCCACGGCAGCAGCGTGCCGTCCTTCGCGCGGCCATATAGCCAGCCGTCGATCGCATCGCGCGTCAGATACGCGATCAGGCCAGCCACCAGTTGTTCGAGGCTCGGGATCGTGCGCGCTTGCGGCGCGTTGTAGATGTTGTCGAGCGCGAGCATCTGGAACATCAGCGCGCGCTCGTCGTTTGCTTTGCTGAGCGAATAGAGCGTATTCAACGACCTGGAATCGAACAGCTTGCTCGACACGACCATGCTGCCGTGACACGCGCCGTGCTGATTGAGTTGTCTTGCGAGCGGCGATCCCGATTCGATCATCGCGAGCAGCGGATGCACCAGCGATTCCGGTATTTCAAAGTCCATAGACGCACTCATATCTGATGATGACGCGGCTTCACGGCAGCAACGCGCCGCCCGCTAACCGAGAAAGAACTGCACGGCCATGCCGACGACGGCAGGCTGAATGGCATGCAGTCCGTTGAATTCGATGTATTGCACGTCGTAGCCTGCTGCTTTCAGCTTCGAGGCGTTCGCGCGCCCGCTGGTTTCGACAGGCAGCTGTTCGTCGCGCATGCCGTGCGCGATAAAAACCTTCGGTGCGCCTTCCTGTGTGAACACCGACATGAAGCCGCCCGAGAATGCGATCACGTGGCTCGCGATGTCGCCGTTCGTGATGCCCATCGACAGCGCGTAACTCGCGCCGTCCGAGAAGCCCGCGAAGGCGAGACGAGCGCGATCGATCGTATAACGCGAGGTCACTTCGACGAGTGCGCGGTCGAGCCGCTCCAGATCCGGGCCGCTGCCGCCGATCACGATGTCCCACGTCGGATACAGCGAATGCGGCGCGAGCACGAGGAATCTGTCGCGCTCCGCGTGCTCTTCGATGTAGGGCAGAACCTTTTCCGGGAAGCCGCCCGCGCCATGGAACATCACGAAAAGCGGCACGGGCTCATTCGGTTCGAGGCCGCGCGGCACGTACAGGATCGCATCGCGATCACCAGCGATGCCAAGCCGGTTGCGGCCGGGCGGCAATGCACCCTTGACGGCATCGGCGTGTGTGAAGGACAGACGGCCAAGCAGCGACGGATCGAACATTGTGAAGTCCGGATTGGGCGCGGTGTGCGCGCATGAACGAATCTTTCTGCCTGAGACCGGTTGCGTCGTCATTCGGTGCTTCCGAATTCGGATGCGTTGATATGTAATATATCATGAGAGATGGGTGGGGTGGCAAGGGTGTCGGCGGGCGGTGGTGACGTACAAACGAAACCTGTTCCGCGACAAACAAACCTGACATGCCGAATTTAGACAAACAAACCTGATCTGACGCCCGGCCACACGCGAAAAGACAGCGACAATTAAATCTGACATGGAAACAGATCATTGTTTCAATGCAACTTTCCAGGCACATCCGCGCTCAAAGAAATTGATCCAAGACAAGCCAAAAGTATCGTAATCAGATGAACGAAATCGCCGTCTCCTTGGCGCGCCGTCAGTACGGCCTCACAGGCACGATCGAACAAATAGATTTGATCCAGATGCAAGTTTGAACAAACAATTCTGGTTTCGAAGTGCCTATGGAGGCAGAACTCACTTTTAGTGAGAGTCGCGCCGCAGCGCCTTGGTCCCAGCCAATCACGAAGACGCACCTCCAGGTTCGGCGGACGACGCACGTCGTTACGGCTCAGCGATGGAGCGCACTTTACTAGCATCGTCGTTCGGATCTTCAGAAAATCGGCTGCGCTCAGGAACCGGCCATTCCACTCCCGACGGTGAAGTGTTGCTTATCGGCCATAGCTGACGCTCGGCGATACGAGTCGTGAGTCTGCTTCAGGTCGGGTTGCTGCCATTCGCAAACTGGCACCGGCGGATGACGCTTCCCACCGTCAATGAATGGGTCTCCACGACCCGTTGCTGTCGGTCGAACCGTCAGAGTTGCAGGGGCGGGTATCGTCGAGCGGTCGCGCGATAGAGCCACTCGCGGACAAATAATCGACCATTCCGATCATCGGCGCTGCCGTGTCGATAACGGTCGATCAATGACTGCTTCCAGCGTCAAGCACGCGCCAAATCCCTCTTCTGCCGTTCGGGACCAGGCATTCTAAATGGCGCTTCCGGAGGCGCAACGGGCAGATCCGCGGAGATGCCAACTGGCCAGCGCCAGTGCCGGCCTTTGCGGCCGTCGTGCCGCTGTCGAATATGCGCCACGAGCGACCAGTTCGACGTGGGGCGAATAGGCGCAACGAGACGTTCTCTTTCATGACTGCATCAAAGTGAGCGGGTCAATCCAGAGCAAATGCATCATGCGCGAGACGAGCAGGTTGCGCCGAAGCCGTCCCTAGTCGGAGTAGTAAAAGGTGAGGTTGCCAGGCTGACCATGGAATGTCATCGCAATTTGTTTCCCGTCGTCGGTGCGTGCTGGGCGCGCATTGTAGGTCGTCGCATCCCGGATAAAACGCGCGTCCGGCACCGACGGGCTCGGATTCCACGCCCGGGCACCGCGTGTGTCGGCGCGATGCGTCTTCGGATCGCCGGTGTGCAGCTTGGTGATTTCCGATTTCGTTTTCGGTCCGTCAGGCGTCCACGTGGTGGTTTCTTCCGTCGTCAGCCAGTTGCGGTTCTTGTAGCGGTAGTAAAGATAGTTGGAAACGAAGTGATCTGCGATCGGTCCGGTGGTACTCATCAGATGATCCATGACGAACTGCGGCGCACGATTTGACTGCGATTCCAGTGTCTCGCCGTTAAGGAAGGTAGCGGTAGCGAGCCTTTTCATGTCGGTCGGGAAGCAGTCGGTCAGCCATTGCCAAAGGAT
This sequence comes from Paraburkholderia azotifigens, assembly GCF_007995085.1. GTDB lineage: Bacteria > Pseudomonadota > Gammaproteobacteria > Burkholderiales > Burkholderiaceae > Paraburkholderia > Paraburkholderia azotifigens. The sequence continues at coordinate 2,272,528 of NZ_VOQS01000005.1, read as the reverse complement.
CATCGAGCGATTGCCGGGACGATCATCCTTGGACTGGGCACGGTAATCGGCTGTCAGCGAGTACAGCGTCGCAGCGGGTGTCGCGGTACCGCCCCATTTGGCGATTGCCAGCCACTGCAGACTGTGGGTGTGCTCGCCGTGACGCAGATCCATACTGTCCTTCCAGAACAGCTTGTTGCGCAGCATGTAGCCGAGTTGCGGGTCGCCGCCGATGAGCATGATGCCGATCGGCGCATTTGGCGTAGTGTTCGCGGTGAAGCGATTCTGGAAATCGAAGTTCAGGCTGCGGGCAACCACGCCCATTGCCCGCGTAAATTTATTGCGCAGCTTTGGGTCGAAGGCGCGGTAGGCGTTCCACATGTCGGCCGATACCGCGCTTAACTGAATATTGAACGCCGTGGTATCGCACAGAAAGCGAGCGATCTTGCCGAAGTCTTCCAGGTAGGTGCTGTTTGCAGCCGGCGCCTTTGCCGTGACCGCTTTATGTTCCTCCTTGTTCCACTTGGTGTACGTGAACTTATTAGCTTTGAGGCTATCCAGCGCTTCGCCCGCTGTCCTGAATAGGGTGTTCGGCATCGCGTCCTCCTTCTGCCTATGAGCAACGATACTGCCGGGGTAGTGCCATGCCAAGGCGCGAGGCGTCCCGCCTCCCGGTACCCGTCTATTAACTCACGTTCTGTCGCGCGAAAACCTCACGTTGAAAACGGCATAGCATTTTTCCTCGCATCGACAAGATCACATCCTCTCGGGCATATTAGTTTGAAATATAAATACTTCACAAGTTACGGTGATATGAAATGAAGCCTGCTTTTCATTACCATTTTCTGACCGCACAGGTTGTCGGATGTATGGAAGATTTGCTTAAGGCGTTTGGAGCAAGACCACACTGCGCCTACATGCGAATCGCATCATGCGCATTGATCGAATTCTTACGGGCCAAGGTCGTTGATTGGCTTGGCGATCGACCAGCGGCGGCCCGGACCCTGGCGAGTGAATAGCCTGTGTTGCCGGGCACAATCAACGCCTGAACGCCCGATCGACGGCGCAGGCGAAGAACGCTAGCGTGCGGGCTGCTGTGACCGATAGCAGTAGTGTCACGAAGCGACCGTTCGGCTCTGTGTTCGATCCGATGCTGCGAATGACAGAAGGCGTTTTGTATCTAGGGCTGGCGCGACAGGCTTGATGCATTGTCGTTGTCCTTGCGGCTAGATCAGAACAGTTCGCCTAGGCTGGCATCCATCAGGCAGTCGCTAACCCCGACCGAACGACCGTCGAGCGTGTTCCTTTAAACCAGTACGTCTTGCCCTTCTCATGACCTCGCCGCCGCAAAGGCAGCGGCGTAATCGCGCCGACCTGGGCAACGACGATCAAGCGCGCTGCGCCAATGCGATCTTCCCGTCGACGAGACGATTGATTCGCCACGGGTTGCCCGTTTTCAACGACTCGGGCAGCAGCGCCTCCGGCATGTCCTGATAGCTCACCGGCCGCAGAAAGCGGCGGATCGCGAGGCTGCCGACCGAAGTCGAACGACCGTCGGCGGTGGACGGATAAGGACCGCCGTGGACCATCGCATGCGCGACTTCAACGCCCGTACCAAAGCCATTGACGAGCACGCGGCCCACGCGTCGCTCCAGTGACGGAAGGAACGAACGCGCCGCTGCGTAATCGGCTTCATCGATCTGCAACGCCGCCGTCAGCTGTCCTTCCAGCGATTCGATCAGTTCACGCATCGTGTGCAGATCTGGGCAACGCACGATCAATGACGCCGCGCCGAAAATCTCTTCCTGTAATTCCGTTTGCTCACGAAACGCGGCGGCGCTGGTCACAAAGAGCGCGCCTTGTCCCTTGTTCGCGCCGGTCGCAGGCTGCGCGCGCGCCACCGTCTGCACCTGCGGATGTTCGGCGAACTTCGACACCGCCGTTTCAAACGCCCGATGAATGCCGGGCGTGAGCATCGTTGCGGCCGGCGCCCGTCTCAACGCCTCCGAAGCCGCAGCCACGAAGCGATCGAGTGCGGGACCTTCCACCGCGAGAATCAAACTCGGGTTCGTGCAGAACTGCCCGGCACCGAGCGTCAACGATTGCACGAAGGCCTGAGCGATCGCTTCGCCGCGCTGCTCAAGCGCATGCGGAAACAGCAACACCGGATTGATGCTACTCATTTCCGCATAGACCGGCACCGGCTCGGTACGCGCGGCGGCGACTGCCATCAACTCCGTTCCCGCATGGCGCGAGCCGGTGAATCCGACCGCCTTGATGCGGGGATCGCGAACCAGCCCCTGGCCGATTTCACGGCCGCTTCCGAACAGCAGCGAGAAGGTCCCCTCTGGCATTTCGCAGTCCTTCACCGCCTTCTGCACGGCCATGCCGACCAGTTCCGACGTGCCGGGATGCGCGGCATGGGCCTTGACGATCACCGGGCACCCAGCGGCCAGTGCGGAAGCGGTGTCGCCCCCTGCCACCGAGAACGCCAGCGGAAAATTGCTGGCACCGAACACCGCGATGGGGCCGAGCCCGATGTGCCGCAAACGCAGATCGACGCGCGGTGCCGGTTTGCGCTCGGGCTGAGCCGGATCGATGCGCGCTTCGAGAAAGTCGCCTGCTCGCACGACACCCGCGAACATCCGCAACTGGCCCACCGTTCGCGCGCGTTCACCCTCGATTCGCGCGCGCGGCAAGCCCGACTCCGCGACGCAGCGCTCGATCAACGCATCGCCTGCTGCGAGGATGTTGGCTGCGATCGTCTCCAGAAAATCCGCGCGGGCTTCGAGCGTGGTTTCGCGGAAGATATCGAAAGCGGCCCATGCCAATGCACACGCTGCATCGACGTCTTCGAGCGTCGCGCCACCGAAGCCCGGTTCCAATCGTTCGCCGCTCGCCGCGTCGATGGCATACGACACGCCGTTCGTTCCGCGTCGCACGCTCTGGCCAATCAACAAGTTCCCTGCGATGTTCATTTTCATTTCCTTGATGGGATAAGTCGACGCCCTGTCCCGGGCGTCGTTATTCACTCGACTGTGCTCGCGTCGCTGCAATTTCGACCTCGCAGCACCTTCACGGAATGATTTCAAACCGGCTGGCAAGCGTCAACGCTTTGGACATGACAGCTCGTTATAGCGCTATAAGAAGCTCTCAATTTAAAGGCTATTGGATGATTTCTATACTGACTTTCTGCTTGATTTGGAAAGTACTCGTTCATGTTTTATGAAATGCGAACCTATACGGTTCAACCAGGAAAGCTGAAGGAATATCTTCAGAACTTCGAAGCGGAAGGCTTGCCTATCATTTCGCGTCACGCGAAGCTGATCGGCTGGTGGTACACGGAAGTCGGCACATTGAATCAGGTCGTGCATATCTGGGCATGGGAAAGCCTCGACGAGCGCGTTAAGCGCCGTGCTGCGCTGCTCGAAGATCCGAACTGGATGAACAGGTTCATCGCAAAGGCCACGCCGCTGCTCATCGATCAGGAATCCCGCATCATGCTGGCCGCCTCCTTCTCGCCGATCCGCTAGGCAAGCATCCGTCAGGCAACAACTCAAAGGCAAGCCACTTCGTGCTTGCTTCAACAACCAAGGAGACAATCATGTGTGTGCCGAATCCCAAAGGCAATCCAGACGTCAAGCAACTGCTCGAAGGCTTGCCCAGAAACTGGGGCAAGTGGGGACCCGACGACGAAGTCGGCGCGCTGAACTATCTTCAATCGGCGGAGATTCTGCGCGGCATCGCCGCGGTGCGACAGGGCAAGACATTCACGCTGCAAGTCGATATCGGTCATGCGAAAGGCGAGCCGCTATTTCCCGGCCGGCGCCCTTCGATGCGCATGAACGTGCTCGATAAAGGCCATTTTCTGGCAGGCAAGGCACACTTCGACGGTAACGTCGAATATGCCGACGATGTGATCTTCATGCATGTTCAAGGATCGACGCAATGCGACGCACTCGGCCACGTCTGGTACGACGACACCCTCTGGAACGGCTATGACGCGATGAGTACCGTCGGTGGCCTGGCGCGCGCCAGCATTCTGCCGATCGCCGAGCGCGGCATTGCCGGTCGCGCCGTGCTGATCGATATGGCGCGTCACCGCAACAAGCCCGTGCTCGACAAGGGCGAAACGTTCGACCATCGGGATCTGCTCGATGCCGCGCGCGCGCAGGGCGTGACCATCGAGCCGCGGGACATCCTGCTGATCCGCACCGGCTGGATCGGCTCGTTCTACGAGCGCGACGCGGATGAGTTCTATCAGGACTATATGGAGCCGGGCTTGACGTTCAGCCGTGAACTCGTCGAGTGGTTTCGGGAGATGGAAATTCCTTGTCTCGTGACGGATACGATGGGCAACGAAGTCACTGTCGATCCCCTGTCGGGCGTTATGATTCCGCTGCATAACGCGCTGATGCGCAACCTGGGCGTCGTATTTACCGAGGTCGTGCTGCTCGACGAACTCGCAGGCGACTGCGAACGCGACGGTCAATGGCAATTCCTCTATACGGCTGCACCGCTGAAGATCGTTGGCGGCACGGGTGCTCCCGTCAATCCTCTCGTCATCAAATAAGCACGCGTAGCGCGCATGCCTCGGTTGTCGGGCATGCACGCTACGTCAGCCGCAGTCCGTGCGTCAGAAGGTGCCCGGATAGGCGCCGCCGTCCAGCAGCACATTCTGACCTGTCAGATATCCGGCCTGCTCGCTGCACAAGAAGGCGCAGAGCGCCCCGAACTCCTCAGGCGTTCCGAAGCGCCCAGCCGGAACGATCTGGCGCTTCGCTTCCAGCGTCGTGTCGTAGCTCTGACCATGCGCATCGGCCGCTGCTCGCGTCGACTGACGCAAACGGTCGGTTTCGAACAGCCCCGGCAGCAGATTGTTGATGGTCACATTGGCCTGCGCAATACGCTTTTGCCGCGCCAGTCCCGCGACAAAACCCGTCAGCCCCGAACGCGCACCGTTCGATAGTCCCAGCACGTCGATCGGCGCCTTCACCGCGCCCGAAGTGATATTGATGATGCGGCCGAAGCCCCGCTCGGCCATCCCGTCCACGGTTGCCTTGATCAACTCGATCGGCGTCAGCATGTTCGCATCGACTGCGGCGATCCAGTCCTCTCGCGACCAGTTGCGAAAATCGCCCGGCGGCGGGCCGCCCGCGTTGTTCACGAGAATGTCGATGTGAGGGGCCGCCGCCACTGCAGCGGCGCGCCCTTCGCTCGTCGTGATGTCACCGGGCACGGTCTTGACCGTGACCGCGGGATTGAGCATACGCAGCGCGTGTGCGGTCGCCTCGAGCGCGTCACTGCCGCGTGCCGTGATGACAACGTTTACACCCTCCGCGACCAGCGCTTGTGCGCAACCTTTTCCCAGACCCTTGCTTGCCGCGCACACCAGCGCCCACCGACCTTTGATGTTCAGATCCATCCAGCTTGCTCCTTGATTTAAACGATTGCCGTCTCTGCGCGATCCTGCGACTCGCCCAGGCTGCCGCGCGACAGCAGATCATGACGACGCTGAAAAAGATTGTGCCGGCCGATTTCGCCGATCGTTCGCACGCCCGACAAGGCCATGCTGACGTCGAGTTCGCTTTGCAGTATCTGCAGCATTCGCGTGACACCGGCCTCGCCCATTGCGCCGAGTGCGTACATGAATGCACGTCCGACCATGGTGCCTTTCGCGCCCAGCGCGAGCGCCTTCATTACGTCCTGCCCGCTGCGAATGCCGCCATCCACCCATATTTCGATCTTGTCGCCGACAGCCTCGACGATCGCCGGCAACGCTTCGATGCTGGGCGGCGCGCCATCCAGTTGCCGCCCGCCGTGATTGCTCACGACGATGGCATCGGCGCCGATCGATGCGGCCATGCGCGCGTCCTCGACGCTCAGGATGCCCTTCAGCACGAGCTTGCGATCCCAGCCGCGCCGGATGGCGACGAGATCGTCCCAGCCGAGCGTCGGGTCGAATTGTTGCGCCACCCACTTGCTGATCGCGATGACGTCGTCGCCGCCCTTGATGTAGCCCGCCAGATTGCCGAACGTTTTGGCGCCGCGCAGCGCACGCATCATCCAGCCTGGCTTCGACGCGAAATCGAGCAGGTTGGAAGCCGTGAGACGCGGCGGAACAGTCATGCCGTTCTTCAGGTCCTTGTGCCGCTGGCCGTTGATCTGCAGATCCAGCGTGACGACGAGCGCCGAACAGCCAGCCAGCTTCGCGCGCTCGATCAGCGACGCATTGAAGCCGCGGTCGCGCATCACGTAGAGCTGAAACCAGAACGGTGCGGCGGTATGCCGCGCGACATCTTCGATCGAGCAGATGCTGACCGTCGACAAGGTGAACGGCACGCCGAAGCGCTTTGCGGCAAGCGCGCCGAGCATCTCGCCGTTCGCCCACTGCATGCCGGCGAGGCCGGTTGGCGCGATGGCAACGGGCATGGTCACTGGCTGACCGATCATCGTGCTGGCTGTGCTCCGACCTTCGACATTCACGGCCACTCGCTGCTGCAGCTTCAGGTCGTCGAACGCGCGGCTGTTCTCGCGGTACGTCGATTCCGAATAGGAGCCGCTATCGACATAATCGTAAAACGCCTTCGGCACGCGCTTCTTCGCCATCAGACGCAAATCCTCAACACACGTAATGACTGACATTCGATCCCTGCACCTTGACTGTCTATCGGTTTGAAACTGCCGTGATGTGGCTGCCGCGCTCGCTGCCGTTCAGTCGGCCGCCTGCACGGTTGCAAGCACGGAACCCTCTTCGTGCTCTTGCGTGACGCTGACGGGCCTGCGCACCATGACCATGTAAGCAACGGCGGAAAGCAGCGCGACGGCGGCGCTCACGATCAGCGCGTTCACGAACGAATGCGTGCGGTCCACCACAAGGCCGGTGACGATCGGCGCAGCCGATCCCGCCAGGAAGCCGCCGAAGTTCTGGATGCCGCCGAGCGACGCCACGGCGTGACGGGGCGCGGCGACACTCACGAGCGACCATGCGCCGCCGGATGCCATGTTGAGGAAGAACATCGCCACCGAGATGTACACGATGGCCATCGAGGCGGAAGGCGTCAATGCAGCTGGGACGGTGGCCGCCGCCGCGCCGACGAGCCCCACGCAGATCGGCCACTTGCGACTCGTGATCGGAGCCATGCCTCTGCTGTAGAGCCAGTCGGCGATATAGCCGCTTCCCACCATGCCGAGCGTGCCGACCAGGTACGGAATCGCCACGACCCAACCCGCGCGCGCGATGCTCATGCCGCGTTCGTGCTCCAGATACGCGGGCAGCCAGGTCAGATACAGCCACACCATGTAGATGACGCCCATGAAGCCGAACAGCATGCCCCACGTCGTGCGTTGCGCGAAAAGATTGCGCCACTGCGCGCCGTTCAGCGGTGCTGCGTTGGGTTCTTCCTGCGCACCTTCGGCGAGATGGGCCTGCTCGTCGGGTGTCAGTTCCACTTCACTGCGGTTGCGATACACCGCGTACCAGCCTAGCGCCACCAATATGCCGAACACACCCGTGACGATGAACATCTCGCGCCAGCTGAGGCTCAGCATGAGCGCAGTGAGGATCGGCGGCGCAATCGCGGGGCCGATCGTCGAAGAGGCCACGAAAATCCCCGTTGGAGCGCCGCGATCACGCAGCGCGAACCATTCGCCGATCACCTTCGCGCCGGCAGGAAACTGCGGCGCTTCGCCGATGCCAAGGCACACCCGTGCGAGGAAAAACTGCTGGATGCCATGTACGAAGCCAGTGCACAGCTGCGCGACCGACCAGAGCAACATGCCTGCGCCGAGCATCAGCCGTGCGCCCAGACGATCCAGCAGGACGCCGACCGGCAACTGCGCGAATGCATAGGACATCGAAAACGCGGAAAGCAACAGACCCATTTGCGACGCGCTAAGCCCCATTTCGCCGCTGATGGTGCTGTTGGCTACCGATAGCGCGCTACGGTCGAGATAGTTGACGCAGCCTGCCAGCGTCAAAAAGAAAATGGAAATGCGCTGGATACGACGCAGCTTTTTGCTCGCCTGCATGTTGAGTGTCTCCGGTTGATTTGTTGGAGTGCCGTCTGCGCGGCACTGAGTCAGTCAGATGCGATGCATCAGAGCGATGCTTCCAGCATGGCGCGGTAATCGCCATCGGACGCTTCGCGGGGATTGGTCTTGTGGCTGTGGTCCTTGAGTGCGCCCCTGATGATGTCGGGGAACATCGCGGGCGTGACGCCCAGTTGCGCGAGGCCGGTCGGCAAGCCGAGCCGCTGCGTCATGGTCCGCACTGACGGCGCCACCTCCACACCGTTGCCAAGCCCCATAGCGGTTGCCATGCGGTTGAGCTTGTCCTCGTCGCGCACGGATGGCGCGTGCTGATTGAATTCGAGCACCGCGGGCAGAAAGATCGCGTTGAGCGTGCCGTGATGCAGGCGCGGATTGATGCCGCCAAGCGAATGACTCAAGCTGTGCACGCAGCCAAGGCCTTTCTGGAATGCGAGCGCGCCTTGCATCGATGCGCTCATCATGTTCAGTCGCGCCACACGGTCGCCCGGTTCACGCGTCGCGCGCTCGATGTGACGCCATGCGCGCCACAGTCCGTCCAGCGCGATGCCGTCGGCGGGTGGATTGAACGCGCTCGCGAGGAAGGTCTCGATGCAATGTGCGATCGCGTCCATGCCGGTCGCCGCCGTCAACGCGGGCGGCAAGCCCAGCGTCAGATCCGGATCGCAGATCGCCACGCGCGGTACCACGAACGGCGAGATCACGCCGACCTTGCGACCGTCGTCGAGAATCAGAATGGCGCCACGCCCCACTTCGCTGCCGGTGCCCGCTGTCGTGGGCACGGCAATCACGGGCGCGGTTTTCGTGGTGATGTTCGTCGCGCCGCCTTCGATCACGGCGAATCGTTGCAGCGGCCCTTCGTGAGTCGCGCAAACGGCAACGCCCTTGGCCAGATCGATCGCCGAACCGCCGCCCACGGCGACGATGCCGTCGCAGTCGCCCGCGCGATAGGCCGCCACCGCGTCGCGCACCGCAGCCTCGTTGGGGTTCGGCGGCGTGCCGTCATAGATCGGGACGGGCGCCGTGCCAGCGAGCGCGTCGAGCACGGTATCGATGATGCCTGCTGCCCGGATACCTCTGTCCGTGACGATCAACGGCCGCCTGATACCCAATCGCTCGCATTCGCTGCCAAGCAAACGGATCGCACCGTAGTCGAACTGAATCTGCGTGATGTAGTTGATGAGAGACATAGGAATGAGCGTCAGTTATAGTGGCTGTAGCGCCTCGGCGCCGGACTCCAACGGCCCATAACCGGGCCGTCGCGTTGATGCTGGCGCTTTTTAGACGCCGTGTGTGGGCCAGTATAAGGAGGCACCCATTTCTCAGTAATTGAGAAGATTTGATACAGATATAACTTTCCCTCAACCCTCATGACACCGCCGCTCAACTCCATCATTTCCCGCCTGCATCTGAAGCAACTGCGGCTCCTGATCGCCCTCGGGGATCACGGGTCGTTGCTGAAGGCGGCGCAGCAGGTCGCGCTCACGCAGCCGGGCGCCAGCAAGGCCTTGCAGGAAATCGAAACGACATTCGGGACACCGCTGTTCAATCGCACGAACCGGGGACTCGAGCCCAACGAAGCGGGACGCTGCGTGATTCGCTACGCACGCCTGATCCACACCGATCTGTCGCACATGCGTGAAGAGATCGTCGGGATCATGCGCGGCCAAGGCGGCCGTGTGGCGGTCGGTGTGATCATGGGCGCCGTGCCGCTGCTCACCGATGCGATTACTTCGCTGATCGCGCGAAACCCCGAAATCTCAGTCGAAATCGTCGAAGACACGAGCGCAACATTGCTCAGCCAGATCGACGAAGGCCGGCTGGATCTGGCGATCTGCCGGACGACGATCAGTCAGACGCCGCAGCACTACGAAACCACGCGGCTGCAGGAGGAAACGCTCGCAGTCGTGGCCAATGTGCAGCATCCGCTGCGGCGCGAGAAGAAGGTCAGGCTTCAGGACGTCGCGGAATACCGCTGGGTGGTGTATCGCGCGAACATGCCGATGCGGCTATTGCTGGAGCGCGAGTTTCGCGAAGCCGATCTTCGCTTCCCCATGCATCTGCTCGAAACGACGTCTGCATTCGCCACGCTCGCGCTGCTGCAGAGCAATCCGTCGTTCGTCGCGCTGGTGTCGATCGACGTCGCGCAGTTTTTCGCCAGTCACGAGATGACGTGCATCCTTCCGCTGCATCTTGCTTCGCGTAGCGAGCCTTATGAACTCGTCACCCGAAAAGGCGCGCAGCTCTCGCCCGGCGCGCGACAGCTGATCGAGGAGCTGAACGCCAAACATGGCGGCGAAGCGTAATGCCGTCGGGTGCCGTGCGTCCCGCGTGATCACGGGCCCGGATGCCTGATAGTGCGTCATCGGGCCCGAATCCACGCAAGTTACGCGATGCCGTTGTCCGCGAACGATGCCGCCAGCGCGCGCAGACCGTCGCGATAGATACCTTCGAAAAGCCTCGATGCTTCGTCGTCGCTCACACCGTTCGGCGTGAACGCACCGCTCCAGTCGACCAGCGACGCACCCGCCTCTTCGCTCTCACGCACCTGCAGCGTCGAGCGATAGCCCGTGACGGGAAACGGCGCTTCGAGAATCGAATAGGTATAGCTGCGCGCGCGGTTGTCGAAGGCTTCCAGACGCTCGACGATCACATCCCCGGCCGGCGTGGCAAGACGCCGCACACGTCCGCCTTCGCTCAATTCGCTCGACGGAATGTAGGGCAGCCAGTCCGGCAGCGAATCGAAGCCGCCGATCAGTTGCCACACCTTGTCGGGCGAAACGGGAATGCGGATCGACGCATTGGCTTGGGCCATGTCAGTCTCCTTAAGCCTTGACGGGCAGCGGTGCATTGGCGGCGACCAGACCTTGCTCGCGCAACTCGCGCCAGAAGTCTGCGGGAATCACTTCCTTGACGGCAGCGTGGTCTTCCGCGATGCGCTCCGGCTTGCTCGCGCCGGGGATCACTGCGGCGACAACCGGATTGGCCAGCACGAACTGCAGCGCGGCGGCCTTGACGCTCACGTTGTGACGCGCGGCGATCGCCTTGATACGTTCGACCTTCGCGAGAATCTCAGGCGACGCCTTCTGGTATTCGAAGTGTGCGCCGCCCGCGAGCACGCCCGAGCTATACGGACCGCCGACGACAATCTCCACATTTTTCGCGGCAGCGGCCGGCAGCAGCCGCTGCAATGCACGCTCGTGATCGAGCAACGAATAGCGGCCTGCGAGCAGGAAGCCATCCGGTTTCACTTCCGAGAGATCGAGCAGCAGTTCGCACGGCTCGACGCGGTTGACACCCAGCCCCCACGCCTTGATCACGCCTTCGTCGCGCAGACGATTCAGCACACGGAACGCGCCCTTGCGTGCCGATTCGAACATGGCGAGCCATTCGTCGCCGTAGAAGTCCTGCGCGACGTCGTGTACCCAGACGATGTCCAGACGATCCGTCTTCAGGCGCGTCAGGCTGTCTTCGATCGAGCGCAGCGTCGCGTCGGCCGAATAGTCGTTGACGATCTTGTTCGGACGGCCAAAGGCGAACACATCCCCTTTCTCGCCGAGATCGCGCGCGCTGACGTCCTCGATTTCGTCGAGAATCACGCGGCCTACTTTCGTGCTCAGCACGTAGTCGTCGCGCCTGCGGTCGGAGAGCGCATCGCCAAGCCGGATTTCCGAGAGGCCGGCGCCGTACAGCGGGGCCGTGTCGAAATAACGCACGCCTTGATCCCACGCTGCCTTCACGGTTGCCAGCGCTTCTTCCTCGGGGATGTTGCGAAACATGTTGCCCAGTGGCGCAGCGCCAAAACCCAGCTGCGTGCCGGCCGGCAGTTTGTCCTTGATGCTCATGACTTGCTCCTTTGATTGAGTCGGTAGCGCAAAGTCTAGGGTGACAAGTTAAGTCTGTCTAAGACATAATTTGACAAACTTAAGTCCGGAGAGGTCTTATATGCTAGATATCCGTCAACTGCATTATTTCGTCGCGGTCGCCGAAGAGGAGCACGTCGGGCGCGCCGCCGAGAAGCTGCATATCTCGCAGTCGCCGTTGAGCCGCCAGATCGCGCAGCTCGAGGAAAATCTCGGTCTTACACTATTCGAACGTTCGCAGCAGCGGATCCGGCTGACTACCGATGGGCGCACCTTTCTCGCGGAAACGCAGGCGTTCCTCACGCACGCAAAACGGCTGGAATCGTTGGCGCGGCGTCTTGGGCGCGGCGACGAAGGGGGGCTGTGCATCGGCTATCTGGAGAACGCGATGCACTCCGGCGTGCTGCCTCGCGCGCTGCGGCAACTGCGCGCGCAGAAGCCCGACGTGCACATCGCGCTTTACAGCTACCGGTCGGCCGATCAGCTAACCGGCTTGCGTCAGCGCAGCCTCGATATCGCGCTCGTTTGCGAGCCGCTATCGTCCGACGACCCGGACCTCGAATCAGCGCTGGTCCTCGACGATCCCATGCTGCTCGCGATTCCCGAGGACCATCCGCTGGCGAACGCGTCGCGCTTCACACCGGACGATCTGGCGGCGCAGAAGTGGATTGCTGTGATGTACGAAGAAGGCGCGCTGCGCCACGATAATTTCATTGCAGCATGCGCGAAAGCCGGGTTCACACCCGATATCGCGATGGAAGCCACCGAGCCGCTGGCGGCACTCGGTCTCGTCGCGGCGGGCCTCGGCGTCACGATGATCCAGCAAAGCCTGCGGCGCCATGCGCCCGCTGGCGTGGTGCTGCATGAACTGTCGTGGTTCAGTTATCGGACGGCGCTATGGGCGGCGTGGCATCGGGTCAACCTGAGACCACTGGTCGAGCATTTCCGCAAGACGCTGCTACATTCAGGCGCGGTGCCGCTAATGTCTTCAAATACATAAGCGGCACAGCGACGACTTGCGCAGTGACGCGTGACCCCGCGAAGGCATTTCGCTCGCCCGACCGAACGTCCGCTGCGTGATGGGGAATGGCCGTTCGAATGACCGTGTAACGTCGATGGCGTATGGCGGCAACTGGCCGCACGCGGTCCATCACCTGTTCGCGTGACCGCGCATTCGCGCGATCAACCTCCGGCCCGCTTCGCAGCGTGGCCGTCTTTTCTGAGCACCTCGATGATCTGCTCGCAATGGTCCCCCTGTACTTCAATCACGCCATTCTTGATCGTGCCCCCGGAACCACAGACCGTACGCAACTGCTTCCCGAGCAACGCCAAGGCAACAGGATCGAGCGTCAGCCCTTTAACGATCGTCACGCTTTTCCCGCCGCGGCCCTTGGTCACACGGGTTACCCTTACCGCGCCATCACCTACCGGTTCCGCCTTGGCGACCATTTTGCACACACACTCCGCGAGCGCGCGTCTACACTCGGGACACATCCGTCCGCCATCGGTCGAATAGACCAGGCCGCCTTTTGAACTACTCTTCATGATTGACTTAGTGAACGACTGATCGGAACGAGTTTAGCAGGGTGCATCCCAATGGCCGTAGCAAACCAATGCAGACGCCCTGTTCGCCGCGGGCGTGAAGGTCGATCTGCCGGTTGACGGTCGTCGGACCGCGGCTATCACCACGAGCGAAGGCGTCGACCTGTACCTCGAACCGGGCGAACACCTTTTGCGCGCCAACGTCGGCGTCCTCGGCCTGGTGTTCTCCACGTCCACCATCCACGTGCCCAGCACGTTTCCGATCTATCGGATCGACATTACGGAGGACGACATCAAGCTCCAGCCATCTATCGAATGACGGATGCTGGCAGAAAAGGGGCGGAGAGTGACGCTCGTGAATGCGGCCACGAACCGGCTACGCAACAACCGGGTGCGAGGCTCGGATAAATCAATAGCTGTTGTGCAGCCAACAGAACGGCTCGCAATTGCGCATTACTCGCGTGTTACGCGATCAGCTCGGCAACGTGACAACTCCGGCTATCGGTATCAGGCATCGGTCAGGCTCACAACGGGCGTGCGGCTAAGTTCGTTGCTCTTTTCGACTAGCAGCAGCAGTTGCCTGAGAAACGTCTTACGCTCCTCGACTGGCAGCGCGGCAATGGTCCTCTCGTGCGCTCGCGCGACGGGTGACTCCAGCCGCGCGAGCAGCGCATGTCCCACGCCAGTCAACTCCGCGACCTTCTTCCTCCGATCCATGCGCGACACACGGCTCTGCACGAAGCGCCGCTGCGCCAGCCGCGCGATCACATCCGCCGTGTTCGCGCGATCCAACCCCACGGCGCGCGACAGCACGACCTGCTCCGAAGGTCCCAGCTGCTCGAGCGCCGTGAGAATGCTGTATTGCACCGGCGTAATGCCTTCGGCCGCGCATTCTTCCATGAAGAGAGCCACGTGAATCTGATGCAGCCGCCGGATCAGAAAGCCGGGCCGTTGACTGAGCGCCGTGTCGCGCCATGTGAGTACCGGCTCCGTGTCGTTGTCGTCGGCAAGGCCAGTTGTCGTTAATGCGTCCATGTGCTGAGAGTTCCGTTTGCCTTGCATGCTGATCGTCGATGCGCTGCGCGCGATGTTCGTCAGCATACATCGCATTTTCCTCCGGACGAAGATCCCACCCGCTGAATTCCGTGCGGATTTGCCTTTCGGCAAGCAATCCGCGGATTGCCCGTATCGTATGTCGCAACTCGGTGCGCCTATGCACGATTACAAGGCTTTTAAAACATGCGTGGTGCACCACGCATTTTTGCGCCAACACCCTTTTCGGACCTTATGCCCCGCTGCATCCGTCGCTCGCGGAGAAAGAGATCGTTGGCATACCCCTTGCATATTCAAAAGCAGAATCGTCAGTATCCAAACAAATTAGCGATTCGATGATCATCTTCGCTGATCGCGTGCGCAAGAAGCGTTGCGCGCGCGGTTGCTACCACTATCAAAGGGGCTCTTCATGTCAGTCCGTCTCACTCGCCGCGATTCTGCTCAGTCGAAACAGCGCACCGCCGTCACGTTCCTGCGCACATGTGCATTTGCGCTCGTCGCCACCTTCGGCATCGTTCACGCGGCGCACGCTGCCAGCACCGAAGAAATCAAGGCACGCGGCTATCTGAGCGTCGCAACCGAGGACGACTACAACCCGTTCGAGTTCGTGGCTGACGGCAAGAACACGGGCTATGACAACGACCTCCTCGCGCTGGTGCGCAAAAAGATCGGCATCGACGTGAAGCAGCAGATCATGCCGTGGTCCGGCATTTTGCCCGGCGTGACCACCGGCAAGTACGACATGGCGCTCACCGCCGTGCTCGTCACCGAAGAACGCAAGAAGACCTTTGACTTTGCCTCCCCGACCTGCGAAGCCATCACGTTCTATGCAACGAAAAAAGGTTCGCCGATCAAGACCCCGGACGATCTCGTCGGCAAGGTAGTCGGCGCAGAAACAGGCAGCGCCATGCTCGCGGACCTGAAGCTCTTCGACGAACAACTGAAGAAGAAGCATGGCGGAAATGGCATCAAGCAGATCATCGAATACCAGTCGTACCCGGAGGCCTATCAGGATCTCGGCGTCGGTCGGGTCGACGCTGTCGCCAACACGCAGATCAGTCTGAACTCGCTGGCCAAGACCCGGCCGGATGTGTTCACCGTCGGCCAGGCGATCGGCAAGCCGACCTATATCGCGTGGGCCGTGAAAAAGGGCAACACCGACGTGTTGAAGATGGTCGATGCCGCGCTGCTCGAACTGCGCAAGAGCGGCGAGATGTACCAGCTTCAACAGAAGTGGCTCGGTGCGAGCTACAAGGACATGCCGCAGTCGGTCAACTGACGTCTTCGTGATCCCGCATCGATGAACGCCTTCGACTATTGGAGCATCGCTCAGGGGGCGCTGGCGACCGTGGTTCTTTCGGTCGTCAGCATCGTGCTCGGTGTCCCGCTGGGGCTCGGCCTCGCACTGATCCGCTGGGCACGCGTGCCGTTCCTGAACCGCATCGTCGTCGGCTATGTGAGCCTCATCCGCTCATGTCCGGCCGTGACGCTCACGCTACTGATCTTTTTTGCGCTGCCGCAGTTCGGCATCTCGCTCGATCCGACACCGGCCGCGATACTCGCGCTCACCATCAGCACCGCCGCATTCAACTGCGAGATCTGGCGCGCGGCCCTGATCAACTTTCCGCGCGATCAATACGACGCGGCGCTCGCCTTCGCGATGCCGCGGACAGTGCGCTTTCGCCGCATCGTGATGCCACAGATCTGGCGCGCAAGCCTGCCGGGCCTCGTCAACGAAATGACCTTGCAGATCAAGTCGACGCCCGCAGTCGCCGTGATCGGCATCGTCGAGATCACGCGCGCGGCTTTGCGCGTCGGCGCCCGCACCTATGATCCATTACCGCCTTTCGTTTTTGCGCTCGTGCTTTACGGGCTGATCGTGTTCGTGCTCGTCAAGGCTCAACGCATAATCGAGCGCCGCCAACCCGTGGAGGCTCGCACATGACGGAGCACTTCCTGATCGTCTGGCAACAGCGCGCGGACGTGCTGTCCGGCCTGCTCGACACACTCGGTCTGCTTGCGGTGGCGGCGGTCGCCTCGCTCGTGCTCGGCGCGCTGCTGACGCCCGCGTTGATGTCGAAACGCCCCGCAATCGCGCGGCTCGCGACGCTCTATGTCGACGCGATGCGCTGCGCGCCCTTCCTGCTGTTCGTCTATCTGATCTATTTCGGCCTGCCCACGGCGGGCATTCGTCTGTCGAACTGGTGGGCCGGCGCCATCGCGCTGATTCTCTACAACACCGCCTACATGGCCGAGCTATTACGCGGTGCGTGGGCCGGTCTGCCCACGCCGATGATCGAAGCCGCGCGCGCCTATGGCTTTCATGGCTTCAGTCTGGTTCGCCGGATCATCCTGCCGCAGGTCTTCACCGTCGCCTTGCCGATGATCGGCAATCAGCTCGTGCAGATCGTCAAGGACAGCGCGTTTCTCACGGTCATCGCAGTCGGCGAACTCACGCATCAGATGAACGGCATTCAGGCAACCTATTTCATTCCGTTTGCCGCGTTCGTCACGGCTGTGCTGCTGTACTGGGCCATCTGCCTCGTGATCGAAAGCGGCAGCGGCTTACTCTCGAGATTTGCCGAGGAACGCAGAGCATGAACATTTCGAACGACGTCCCGCCCACCATCATGCGCGCAGCCGATGCAGCCGGGCCATCGTCCAGCCTTTCCGGCGAAGCGGCGCGGCCAGGCACCGAAACAGTCCTGCAACTCAACGGCATCTCGAAGTCGTTCGGCGAGAACAAAGTGCTGCGCGACGTGTCGCTCACCGTGCACAAGGGCGAGACCGTGTGCCTGCTCGGACCGTCGGGTTGCGGCAAGTCGACGCTGCTGCGCTGTGTGAACTGGCTTGAAATTCCCGACGCGGGCACGGTCCATGTGTCGAACCGGCGCATGGGTGTGCGCGAAGGTTCGTCCATCAAGATGAGCGACGCCGAACTCGCGCGTTCGCGTGCGCGCATCGGCATGGTGTTTCAACACTTCGCGCTGTGGCCGCATCTGACGGTACTGCAGAACGTGATGGAAGCGCCCTTGCATGTTCTCGGTCGATCGCGCGACGAAGTGCGTGCGGAAGCGGAACGGCTGCTGGAGCGCGTCGGTCTCGCGGGCAAGATGGATGCGTTTCCGTCGCGGCTGTCGGGCGGGCAGAAGCAGCGCGTGGGCATCGCGCGCGCGCTCGCGATAAAGCCCGACATCCTGCTGTTCGACGAACCCACCAGCGCGCTCGACCCGATGCTCGTCGGCGAAGTGCTGCACGTGATGCGCTCGCTCGCGCAAGAAGGAGCGACCATGGTGATCGTCACGCACGAGATGGAGTTCGCGCGCCAGGTGGCAAGCCGGGTCGTGTTCATGGATGCGGGCCAGATCGTCGAGAGCGCGCCGCCCGAGCAGTTCTTCAGCGCGCCGCAAACGCCGCGCGCGCGGCAGTTTCTTGCACGTTTTCGCGCGCCGCATCACACAGCCGACGACTGGAGCGAGACCTCGAAGCTCGCCTGAGGCGAACCCTGAATCGCAGCGTGTCGAGCGTTGCGATTCAGGGCGGCGTCATTCATTGCGGCGCGGCCATGTCCGCTGCCTGCTTCACTTCACCGTCCTTATATTCGCCCCACGTTTGCGCGAGTTCGCTCATCGAGCGTGGATCGCAATCGTATTCGGGCAGCGTGTCGGCGTCCCAGTGATCAAAGCGGTCGACGCCGCGCACGAGCGTCGCGCGACGCCGGCCCGAGGCCGAGCGGACATGCGCCGGCACGTAGAAGAATGCGAAGCCGATACGCCTGTCATCCGAACGATTCGGCAGCGAGCTGTGCGCGGTGCGTTCGTGATGCATCGAAAATTCACCCGGCTGCAGCGGCATTTCGACGGCGAGGTTCTCGTCGATACCGACAAGCGTCTGCCCTTTCGCGAGCATGTTGTCCTTTGCGTAGGTTTCGACGTGCTTCAGATCAGGGCCGCTGTGTGAACCGGGCAGCACGCGCAGCACACCGTTGATCGAATTCGCGGGTGTGAGCGCGACCCACACCGTCACTTCCTCATGCGGCGTGAGCCCAAAATAGGTCGAGTCCTGATGCCACGACACATAACGCGGATCGCGTCCGTTCTTTGCGAAGATGGACGCGCCGAACAACATGATGTCCGGCCCAATGAGATCTTCGACAGCATCGAGAATGACGGGATGACGCGCGAGCTCGACGATAGCGGGCAGCGCCAGATGACCCTTGATTTTCAGAGTCTTGTTGACGTCCTCGCCGGAAGACGCCTCGTATTGCTCGACGATGCGTCGATATTCCGCGGCCTCTTCCGCGCTGATCGCGCGCATCGGGTAGACATAGCCGTGCTGTTTGAAGTGCGCGATCTGCGCTTCGCTCAAGTGCTTCGTCATGGACGTTCCTTTTGGTGTGCTTCAATCGGAGAACCGCTTTGCTCATCCATCGCCAGGCAACGTCCCGGCGAGACTACCGCATGGCTTCGTGCACCGCGCGTGCGGCGCGCAGCACACCTTCGTCCGAGCCGCGCGCGCCGATCAGCGACAAGCCGACGGGCGCGCCCTCGAAACTCGTCCACGGCATGCTTACTTGCGGCAGGCCTGCGAGGCCCGCGACGCACAGCATCTGCTGCGAGCGCGTGCGCGCGTGATCGACTGCTTCCGCTGAAGCATCCGCGCGGGGCGCGATGCCCGGCACGGTCGGCACGAGCCAGTACGTGCCTTGCGGCAGCGCATCGGCCATCGTGCGGATCGCTTCGATGCGAACGCGCTGCGCGTCGGCGACCTGTTCGCGGGTGATGGTCCGGCTCATCGCAAAGCGCGCGCCGACGTCGGGCCCAAAGCTCGCGGCGTGCTCGTGCGCCCATGCGCCATAGCGTTGCGCGATTTCCGCCGCTTGCAGCACGCGAAACGCCTGAGCCCAATCGGCAAGCGACGCCTTGGGCTCGACGAACGTCACCGCGTCGCCGAGTGCCGGCAGCGATGCTTCGAAGCGCGCCAACACCGGCGCATCGACGCAGGCAAGCAGGTTGCGCGGCACGTGCGGGCCGAACGGTTCGTCGCGCTCCATGACGATGCTGCGCGCCAGCACTTCGAACACATCGGCGAGCCTGCGAGCGTCCCTCGCAAACCAGCCGACCGTGTCGAAGCTGTGCGCAAGCGTGAGACAGCCGTCCGCCGCGATGCGCCCGTGTGTGGGCCGCATGCCCCACACGCCGCAATAGCTCGCCGGCAACCGCACCGAGCCGCCGCAATCGGTGCCGAGCGCGATGTCCGCGTGCTCCGCCGCCACGGCCACCACCGATCCCGACGACGATCCGCCCGGAATGCGTGCGGGATCGGCGGGATTGACGGGCGTGCCATAGTGCGCGTTCACGCCGGCGAGGCTGTAGGTCAGTTCATCGGTGACCGTTTTACCGATCCATTGCGCGCCTTCTTCGAGCAACGCGCGAACAGCCAGCGCCGTCCTGGCGGCGACCGGCTGTTCGTCGCGCCACGCAAGATTGCCGCTGCCCGTACGAAGCCCGGAGATATCGAACACGTCCTTCACCGCGATGCGCAGGCCCGCGAGTTTGTCGCCCGAGCGCGGCGGACGCGCGGCGGCAGGCAACGCATCGAAGCCGTCGGCAACGAAGGCCCCGTGCAGCCCCGGTTGCAGCAGATCGTTTTGCATCACGACGGGTCCATCCAGCTGACATGCGCCGCGACCACGCGCCATTGACCGTCGATCCGTATCCACGTCTGCGACTGCCGCCCGATGCGCGCCTCGCCTTCGCGCGTGAACGCGATGTTCGCGACGGCGAAGTCCGCCCCGAAGGTCGTCACCGAACGACTCACGATCGTGCGCATCAGTCCCTTGCCCGGGCGCTGCGCACGAAAATCGCGGATCGCATCGTAGCCATGCAGGTTTTCCGTCGCGCCGAAGCGCAGCGTATGCGTGCTGTTCCAGAAGAGCGTGTCGAGCACGGCAACATCGTTGGTCGTGAGCGCGAGCTCGTATTGATCGAATGCGGCTTCGACGGCCGCGAGCGTCTCGGGATCGTTAACCGGCTCTACGCTCATACGGCATCACCCGATAGTCTGGTCAGTGCACGCGCGAAGAGTTCGGGCGGCGCCGCGTAAAGGCCTCGGCCCAGCAAGCCCGCGTGTCCGTCGGCGCCGATCATCGCAATCGCGGCGAGGGGCGCGATACCTTCCCGAACCACACGCGCCGCATCCAGCACTCCGGGCAATCCGTCGAACGCAGGATGTGGACCTGTATGGATGCGCGCTTGCCGATCGCGCCACCCCGCCGGCAGGTATGTCTCGAACGCTTGCGCGGATTCCGGCGCGAACGCGAGCGCCTGCGCACCGAAACCCGCCGCGTCGATGACGCCGCTGTCGCCCGTGAGCAGCGCGGCGGCTGTCTGCTGTTGCGGATCGCTGCGCGGCCCCTCCGGCGCGTGCGCAGCGGCGGTAACCCAGCGCGACGGGGCGCCCGCGAGCCGGATACCCACGCGTTCTCCGTTGCCCGCCAGTGCCACGACGAGCGTCGACGCGGATTGTCCATCGCTCGCGGCCGCCGACAGCATCAGCGCGCATCCGGCCATCCAGAGCGTGAGAAAAAAGAGCGGCGTCTGCGCCAGCATCGCGTCGACTTCCCCATGATCCAGACGCGAGGCGAGCAGCGCGCGCAACGCGGCGGTCGCGCCCGTGGTGCGCGCATGGAGGTCGTCGCCGTCATCGAGACCGGCTCGCGCCAGTGCGAGCAGATCGACTGGACCTCGTGCGAGCGCTTCATCGAGCGCGGGCGCGAGCACCGCATCGCGCCACTTCATGCGTTCGAGTATGCGTACATCGCGGCTGCCGAAACGGATCTGCGGACCCGCGCCGCTTCCGAGCAACGACCACGCGCGCGCCGTGGGATCGTTCGCATCCGCGACTTCGACGAGCATCGTGCGCGGAGAAACGACAGCCGCGAGCGGCGTCACCACGCCATACGCCTGCGCACATTCGAGGCGCACGTCGCCTTGCTCGATCAGGCGTTCGGCCTGAGCTTCGTCCTTCGCCCAGCCTTCGTACAGGCAGCACAGGACCGCCGACGAGCGCACGGGCACCGAGGGCTTGCGCGGGTCGTCGAACGGAGGCCCCGCGTGCAGCAGCGTGAAGTCCGGAAGACGCACCGCGTCGCACGCCGCCACGACGCCGCGCCATTGCGGACGCACCGCATGCACGCGGCTCAGTGCCAGCACGTTAGCATCGTTGGCACGCATGGTTAGCGGCTTGCGAAGCTGAAGAGTCCGCGCAGGCGCGACCACAGGATTCTCCAGAACAGGTTCCCGACATCAAGCGGCGCGTTGGCCGGCTGCGCGCGCACAGCCGGTCGCGCTTCCACACGCGGCGCGGGCACTTCGGCTTCAGGATCGGGCAACGCCTTTGCAGCGGCTTCCGGCACGACGGGCGCAAGCTCGCTTTGGACAGCGTCGCTGCTGGCCGCCGCGCCCGCTTCCTCCAGCTTCGCCTTGAGATTGTCCGCGAAGGCCTCGGTCAAGCGCGTGGCCAGTTCCTTCACGATGCCGCCTCGCGAGAACTGCGCGAGGCTGCCGCTGATCGCGTAATCCACCTTCACGTCGACGCGCGTTTCGCGCGCCTGCGTCTCTCCGAGCGCGAACGACGCCACGCCCTTGACGCGAGACGCGCTCTTGCGATCCACGCCGGTTCCGGTGATGCTGCCGCAATGCTGTGCGTCATCGAGCTTCATTTCGCCGTCGCCTGCGAACGAAGCGACGATCGGCCCGAGCTTGACGGTCATCGCGAGCTTGAGCATCCCATTGTCGACGGGCGTCGCGAGCGATGCACCCGGCAGGCATGCGACGATGCCGGGCGTATCGTGAAAGTGCGCCCACACGGCGTCGCGAGGATAAGGCACGGTGAAGCTTTGTTCGATTTCCATAGTGCGTCGATCCGTATTCGATGTTTCAGGCAGTCACTGCGAGCGGCGCCGGGGCGGCCGTGAGCGCAAGGCGCGCATCGAGCACTCGTCGAATTGCGCGCACGATGCCCACATATCCGGTGCAGCGGCACAGGTTGCCCGATAGTTCGAGACGCACGCGCGCGTCATCGGCATCGGGCAGGCGGGTGACGATATCCCGTGCGGTCATCAGCATGCCCGGCGTGCAGTAACCGCATTGCAGCGCGTGCTCGGCCGTGAACGCGGCGCGCAGCTCATTCATGGTCTGGTCGTCGTCGAAGCCTTCGATGGTGCGCACCGCACTGCCCGCGCAGCTGATCGCCGGCGTGATGCAGGAGCGTGTCGGCACACCGTCCACGTCGATCGTGCATGCGCCGCACACGCCCTGCTCGCAGCCGATGTTGGTGCCGCACAGCATGCGCTGCTCGCGCAGAAAATCCGCGAGGCTGGTGCGCGGCTCGACGCGGTCCGCGACGGGAGCGTGATTGACGACGAGTTCAATCGTCTTGATGAATGCGTCGTTCATGATGCTTTCCCGTTCTGATTGCGAATGCCCGCCGCCGCGCGCACGAGCGCGACACGATGCACTTCATGTTCGTAGGTATCCCCTTCGATGCCCGCCGCTTCGAGATGTACATCGAAACACGTTGTGTCCGGATCGGCGTCGCGCAGCAACACGCGGGCATCGTCGATTGCGTAAGGCGGCGCATCGATAGCGCCGATTACCGCACGGCACACGCCGCGTGCTGCGTCGTCGATGAACACGGCAATCGCCTCCGCGAATTCGCCCGGCTTTCGGTTGAACTTGTAGTAGCTCCAGCGCGCCGTCGGCGAGAGCCGCGCAAAGCGCACGCCTGTGAGGATCTCGTCCGGTTCTAGCGCAGTCGTGAATGCGCCCGCCATCCACGCGCGATTGCCGATCGTGCGCGCGCCGCCCGGCCCCGCGACGAGAAAGGTTGCATCGAGCGCGCACATCGTATTGATCCAGTCGGCAGCGGGATCGGCATGCGCGAGACTACCGCCGAGCGTGCCGCGATTGCGCACCGCGCGATAGGCGATACCGCCCGCGACATATTCCATGAGCCCACGCGTACCGGTTTCGACCTTGCCGTCCTCGATCTCCGCATGCGTGACGCACGCGCCAAGCGTGACGGTTTCGCCTTCGACGCAGCATGCGCGCAACGCCGCGATGGCGCGCAGATCAACAAGCATTTCCGGCTGCGCAAGCCGCAGGTTCATCATCGGTCCAAGCGACTGGCTGCCTGCGACGAACTTGCCCATGCCTTCCGTGGGACTGATGAGCGCGATCGCCTCATCGCAGGCTAGCGGCTTTGCATAATCGTAGATAGCGGCTTTCATGCGGGCATTCCTTTGCGTGTATCGGCTTGCTGCGCACGCGGCGTCGCGAGGGCTTCGACGATCAGACGCGGCGTGATGGGCAACTGGTCGATACGCACGCCAAGTTCGCGCAATGCATCGTTGACGGCATTGGCGAGCGCGGCGGGCGGACCGATCGCCCCGCTTTCGCCGATGCCCTTCTGCCCGAACTCCGTATAAGGCGCCGGCGTCTCCATGTGTTCGATGCGAATCGCGGGCACCTCTGTCGCGCCCGGCAGAATATAGTCGGCGAGCGTTGAGGCGAGCGGCTGGCCGTCCTCGCTATAGGGCATCGCTTCATAGAGCGCCGTGCCGATACCTTGCGCCGCGCCGCCGTAAACCTGTCCTTCGACGACCATCGGATTGATGAGCACGCCGCCGTCTTCCACGATCGCGTAATCGAGGATTTCGGTCTGGCCGAGCGCCGGATCGACCGCAACGACCACGGCATGACATGCATAGCTGAAGGTGCCCGAATCGCGTTTTGCCTGATAGGACGTCGAGACTTCGAGGCCGCGCGGGTCGACGTCGGGCGGCAGCAATTGCGGCGCGAGATACCACGTGCGCGCGATCTCCCGCAAGGTGCGCCGCCCCGCCTTACCGACCACCGCGCCGCTTTCCCAGCGCACTTCGCTGATGGGTTCCTGTAGCAGATGCGCGCCGATTTTCATCAACCGCTCCTTGAGTTCCTTCGAAGCGCGGCCGACTGCCCCGCCCGCCATCACGATCGAGCGCGAGCCCCACGTTCCGGTGGAGTACGGCGTGACGCCCGTGTCGCCGAGCACGATGCGCACGCGGTCCGTGTCGATGCCGAGCACTTCGTGGGCAATCTGCGCGAGCGTGGTCTCCATGCTCTGCCCATGCGAATGGACGCCCGCGCGCACTTCGAGCACGCCGTCTGGCGTGAGGCGGATCACAGCGGGCTCGTAGCCCGGAACCATCGGAATGCCCCAGCCGTGATACACCGACGTCCCGTGCGCGCCCTGCTCGCAGAAGACCGACATGCCGAAGCCGATGCGCCTGCCGTCCGGCTCGCCGCGCCGCTGACGTGCGCGCACTGCGGGCAGGTCGATTGCGGCCATCGCACGGCGCACTGCCTCGGGATAGTCGCCGCTGTCGAAATGCTTCTTCGTGATGTTGTCGTAGGGCATCTCGTGCGGCTGCACGAGATTGCGCAGACGCACCTCGTAAGGTTCGAGACCCGCTTCGAGCGCAATTCCATCCATGATCGTTTCGATCGCATAGCACACTCCCGTTCGCGCCACGCCGCGATAGGGAAGAATCGGCGGCTTGTTGGTTGCGACCGACCACGTGCGACAGCGGAAACGATCCATCTTGTACGGTCCCGGCAGAATGCTGCCGACCTGCGCCGCTTCCAGGCACGCTGAAAACGGATACGACGAGTACGCGCCCGAATCCACGTGCGCATTGCATTCGACCGCGAGCAAGCGGCCGTCGCGGTCCGCATAGCCGGTGATGTCGTAATCGTGTTCGCGGCAATTCGCATTCGCGGTGAGCTGCTCGCGGCGGTCCTCGATCCAGCGCACCGGCTTTTCCAGTTGCATCGCGAGCCAGCCGCAGCAGACTTCCTCGGGCAGCAGAATGCCCTTGTAACCGAAGCCGCCGCCGACATCGGGGGCGATCACGCGTACCTGTCCTTCGTCGAGGCCGAGACATTCCGCGAGTCCCGTGCGCGTGATGTGCGGCATTTGCGCGGACGTATGCACGATCAGTTGCGACAGGCGGCGGTCCCAGTGCGCGACGACGCCGCGCCCTTCCATCGGCGCCATGCTCTGGCGCGCGGTGCGCAACTTGCGATGCACGCGGATCGGCGCATCGCGGCGAATGGCGTCGAGATCGACGTCGGGATTCGCATCGACGAAGGTTTCGAGAAACACGTTGTCGCCCCAGTGCTCGTGCACCAGCGCTGAATCTTCGCGACGCGCGTCGAGCATGTCGACCACGGCGGGCAGTTCCTCGAAATCGACGAAGACCTGCGCGGCGATATCCTCGGCCGCGGCGCGCGTCGCCGCCACGCACATCGCGATGGTTTCGCCGACCTGGCGCACCTTGCCGCTCGCGAGCACGGGTTGCTGCGAGCTTTTGAAGCCCGCCAGACCCGAGTTCGCGACGATGGGCTTCACGCCCTCCAGATCGGCGAGCGTATAGACGGCGTGCGCGTGCGCTTGCGGCTTTTCGATCCCGACGATATGGCCATGCGCAATCGGGCTGCGCACGAATGCCACGTCAACCATGCCGACCATGCGAATGTTGGGAACGTATTCACCGCGCCCGTGCATGAAGCGTTCGTCTTCCTTGCGGGTCAGCGAGGCGCCGATGCCTTGCGGACGATGGATGTCGCTGCGTGTGTGGGGACGTTTGATCATCGTGTGCGCCTCGCGTTCTCAGGCGGCGCGCGCGAGCGGCAGCGTCGGCGAGACAGCGTCGTGACGCACGCCGTCGCGCAGGCAGAAAAGCGGCGACAGCATGCGGTCGGCGATGACCTGCGTGCCCTCGTTGTCCTCCAGAATCCAGCGGCCACGACGGTCGTCTAGCACGCTGATGTCCGCGCCCCGCCCCACTTGCAGCGAGCCGATCTGATCTTCCATGCCAACCATCTTCGCTGCGTTGCAGGTCGCCATCGCGACGACGTGCTGCAGCGGCAGACCGAGCGCGAGCATGCTGGTCATCGCGCTGACGAGACTGAACTGCGTGCGGCCGAGGAACGAGTGTTCCTCGTCGGGATGGCTGTCGGGCGTGCCGGCGGGCGCGGGTACGTGCGTGTTGTAGCCGTGCATGTCGGCGCCGAGCGTATCGGGCACGACGCCCGCATCGAGCACGATGCGCGCCGTCTTGAAGCTGAAATGCGAACCATGACCGACGTCGATCTTCAGGCCGCGCGCGACCGCTTCATGCACGAGCGGATGCAGTTGCCCGTTCTCCTCGACGAAGCCGCCCGGATGACGGCTGAACGGATGCGCGAGGATATCGCCGGGCTTGAGCGTCTCGACCACCTGATTGAAGATGGAATCGGCTTGCACCGGGAGCCCGCCGCTTTCAGGCTTCGGCCACAGCTGGCCGAAGTGGATATACAGCGGCAGTTCAGCGCCACGGCCGATCTTCGCGGCGATCTTCATCACGTCGAGACCCCAGCGCGCGAAGCCGCCGATTTCAGCGTGGGCCTTGATGCCCTTGACCAGATCGGCATTGGCGCGGATCGACTTGATGGTTGCATCGGCGTCGAGACATTCGGGGCGATACAGGTCCGGGTAGTAGTGACCTTCGAGCCCGCCAACGAGGTAAGCGGAAATGAAGGCCAGCACGCGCGTGGCCGAGCGTTCCGCCACGTAATGCCGGAAGCCCGGAATCGTGATGCAGCTTGGTCCGCCCTGATCGATGATCGTCGTCACGCCCGATTGCACGCCGCACTGATCCGCGTTGAGGCCGAAGCGGCCCGTGACGTACTGATAGATGTGGCTGTGCGTATCGATAAGGCCCGGCAGCACGAGCTTTCCGCTGCAGTCGATCACC
The DNA here is from genome assembly GCF_007995085.1 of Paraburkholderia azotifigens. Classification (GTDB taxonomy): domain Bacteria; phylum Pseudomonadota; class Gammaproteobacteria; order Burkholderiales; family Burkholderiaceae; genus Paraburkholderia; species Paraburkholderia azotifigens. The sequence goes on along the minus strand of NZ_VOQS01000005.1, from coordinate 2,245,201 downwards.
TCCGCCTGGCGCGCGTGAACCGCAATATCGGAGCCGATCCCGGCGATGATGCCGTTGTCCACCAGAACGTCGAGCGTGGCGTCGATCTTCTGGGCCGGGTCGACGACGCGGCCCCCTTTGAGCAGAACTTGTGACATGTACGGTGCGATAGGCGAATTGGAAGATGTGTGGTGTACCGCAAATTGTGTGCCGGTTTTTCAGCGCTGTATGAATGGTCGAATTTTCTATTTTCAATCATGGAGTTAGCGGGAGGCATCGATTGCAGATGCGTGCCGTACCACGGAATTCTCCATTCACGCCTCGCACCAACTCGGACACAGCCGGAGCATGCCCGCACCATGTGCACGCGCGATGCATTGTTATGGTGATTCGTTGGTGTACCTCATATTTGCGACCGGCGATGAATTGGGCCTAGAATGCGCATTGAAGCGTCTTTCGCTCGCCCCTCTTTCTTCTGAGTCGCTTACATGCGAACCACTGTCACCGATCACATCGACATCAAAAGCATTCGTGCAGAGCTTGCGGAACGGCAAGCGCGCTCGCCGCTGTTTTCGCGGCCGGGCTTTCTGATCCGCCGTATGCATCAGATCCACACGTTCCTGTTCGTGCAGGAAACGAGCGAATTCAACATCACGCCGGTGCAATACAGTCTGCTCACCGCGCTGGAATCGCTCGGCGAGATGGATCAGAACTCGCTTGCCATCGAAGTCGGACTTGAGCGCTCCAGCGTCGCGGAAGTCATTCCGCGACTCAACGCACGCGGGCTCGTGACCCGCACCCAAGCCGCCCATGACAAGCGGCTGCGGCTCGTCAGGCTCACGCCCGCGGGCAAGCGTCTGGTCAGAAAGATGGCCGACGCCGTGCAGCGCGCGCACGATCGCACCATCGAGCATCTGTCGCCCGTCGAGCGGGATGTCTTCATGCTCCAGATGATCCGGCTGGTGGAAGCCAACCACTCGGACGACCTCGTGCCCTTCCGGCTGCCCGACAGCCAGTTGCTCGCACAGGACGAAAGCGAAGCCGACGCGCCCTGATTTTCCCGCTTGCCGGCGGTCTGCGCTTTTTTGCGACGCGCCTTCCTTTGATAAGCTCTTCGGTCATGCCAGACATCAAGCTGAACATGACGCCCGACGAGCGCCCCGCTATCGCGCGACACGCCACGCTCACACGGGCGGATCGCGTCTACTACGCCCTGCGCGAAGAAATCTTCGACATGCACCTTCTGCCGGGCGACCGGCTCACGGAAGGCGCCATCGCCGAACGCTTTGCGGTCTCGCGCACGCCCGCGCGAGAAGCACTGCAGCGCCTGCAAAGCGATGGCCTGATGCAAGGTTATGTGCGCGGCGGCTGGGAAGTCGTGCCGATCGACAACAAGCGCTTCGACGATCTCTACGAGATGCGTCAGATGATCGAAACCTTCGCCGTGCGGAAGCTTTGCAGCAGCGGAACACCGCCGCCTGGACTGCATCTCCTGCTCGATGCGCTCGACCGAGTCTGGAACGTCGGGCGCGCGCGGCGCATCGCCGATGGCCGCAAGCTCGTCGAGCTGGACGAAGCATTTCACCATGCGCTGGTCGCGGCCGCGGGCAACGACGAACTGACTTCGACGATGCAGCGCGTCACCGATCGCATTCGTGTTGTGCGTCGACTCGATCTCGTACGCGGCGACGGCATCGCCGAAACGTATGACGAGCACGCCGCCATTCTCGACGCCATTCGCCGCGGCGACGGCGCCCTGAGCGTCGAACGCGTGTCGCGTCACATTGGCGGCAGCCAGGCCAGCGTGCGCGGCCTCACCATGCAGCGCCTGCTCGCCGCGCGCACCGCAGCAGGGCGTGAAGCCACCGCGCGCGCACCGGCGAGGCCTCGGCGCACCATCTGACGACATCCCCTGCCTCCGCTCCGGGTTCGCTGAAACAGCGCTGAAAGCCTTACCCGGCAAGCTTGATCAGGGTTTTTACCAAGCCTTGGCACGGATCTCGCGTTGACTCCTTTCGTTGTATACAAGGAAACGTCAATGCCTCTGGAACACGCGCACGTCGCGGCCAACACACTCAATCCCACGCGCGGATCGCGCGGCATGGCGGTCGCGCCGCACTCGCTCGCATCACAAAGCGCCCTTGCCGTCCTGCGTGAAGGCGGCAACGCAGTCGAGGCGATGATCGCCGCCGCAGCGACCATCGCGGTGGTCTATCCGCACATGAACAGCATCGGCGGAGACGGCTTCTGGCTGATCTCGCGCCCCGGTCACGCGCCCATCGGCATCGAGGCGTGCGGCGCGGCGGCGATGCGCGCCGACATCGAAACGTATCGCGCGCTTGGCCTGAGCGCGATTCCCGCACGCGGTCCGCTCGCGGCCAATACGGTCGCGGGCACCGTGTCCGGCTGGGACTTCGCGCAGCGCTTCTCGAAAGACACGCTCGGCGGCCGCTTGCCCGTCGCGCGACTACTCGAAGACGCCATCCATTACGCGAAGAGCGGCATTCCCGTCACGCGCAGCCAGGCCGAGTGCATCTCAAGCAAGCGCGGTGAACTGGAAAGCGTGGCGGGCTTCGCGCAAACCTTCTTGCCCGATTCACGCGCACCGCGCAGCGGCGAGCGCTTTGTCAACGCACGTCTCGCCGCCACGCTCCAACAACTCGCCGATGCCGGTCTCGACGACTTCTATCGCGGCGATCTCGCGCGCAGCATCGCGAGCGATCTCGCGTCGCTGGAAACGCTCGTCACGCTCGACGATCTCGAACGGCACAGCGCCCGCGAACGCGCGCCGCTCACCCTCAAGCACACGCTCGGCACGGTCTACAACATGCCGCCGCCGACGCAAGGACTCGTCTCGCTGCTGATTCTCGGCGTGCTGGATCGCGTGCTCACCGACGACATGGACCCGCTCGGCCCCGAGTTCGTACATGCGTGCGTCGAGGCGACCAAGCTCGCTTTCAAGGTGCGCGACCAACACGTGACCGATCCGGACCATATGCGAATCGATCCGGTTACGCAGCTCGAGCACGCGGCACTCGACGCGATGGCGAGCGAGCTGTCGATGTCGCACGCCGCGCCGTGGGGCAAAGGCCGTGGCCCTGGCGACACGGTCTGGATGGGTGTCATCGATAACGAAGGTATCGCGGTCAGCTTCATCCAGAGCATCTATCACGAGTTCGGCAGCGGCATCGTGCTGCCGCAGTCGGGCATCAACTGGCAGAACCGCGGCTGCAGCTTCTCGCTCGATGCATCGTCGCTCAATCCGCTGATGCCGGGCCGCCGCCCGTTCCACACGCTCAATCCGGCGCTCGCCCATTTCGCCGATGGCCGCACGATGGTCTACGGCAACATGGGCGGCGATGGCCAGCCGCAGTCGCAAAGCGCGGTGTTCTCGCGCATCGCGCGCTTCGGCTGGAATCCGCAGGCCGCGATCGATGCGCCGCGCTGGCTGCTTGGCCGCACCTGGGGCCAGTCCACCGATTCGCTCAAGCTGGAAGCACGCTTCCCGGCCCAGACCATCGACGCGTTGCGCGCGCTCGGCCACGACGTGGAAGTGCTCGCCGCCTACGACGAAGCGATGGGCCATGCAGGCGCAATCGTTCGCCATCCTGATGGCTTGTTCGAAGCGGGAAGCGATCCGCGCAGCGACGGCGCCGCCGCGGGCTGGTAACGCTTCAGGCTGCATCGACTATGGAATGTTGTCTCACGTCCGGTCCGGCGTTTCGTCGGACTGCAGGGCATTTCTCATTCTTGATTCGCAACGTAACCGGGGAACGCATATGAACACACGCATCCAGACGATGCACGACAATGCCGCGGCAAGCGCGCCCGCCGCCGCGACACATAATCGCTGGCTTCAGCTCGGCCTCGGCCTGCTCTGCATGATGGCCATCTCCAGCCCGCAATACGTGTGGACGCTGCTGACCAAACCGCTGTCGGCAAAGCTCGGCGTGCCGCTGCCGGAATTGCAGGTGACCTTCTCGCTGCTCATCATCTTGCAGACGTTCTTTTCGCCGTTCCAGGGCAAGCTGATCGACCGCTTCGGTCCGCGTATCCTGATCTCGCTCGGCACGGTGATGTCCGGTCTGAGCTGGGTGCTCGCGTCGATGGCCACGAGCACAACGATGCTCTATCTCACGTACGGTCTCGTCGGCGGCTTGGGCACGGGTATCGTGTATGTCGGTGTGGTCGGGCTGATGGTGCGCTGGTTCCCGGACCGCCGCGGCTTCGCGGCCGGCGCGGTGGCAGCGGGCTACGGCATGGGTGCGATCGTGACCACGTTTCCGATCTCGGCATCGCTGGCGGCGCACGGCATCGACGCCACGCTATGGATTTACGGCATTGCGTTCGCGATCGTGGGCTTCGTCGCGTCGCAGGGCCTGCGCGTACCGCGCGATGTGGCGCCGGCGAAAGTATCGGCTGACGCGACCTCAAGTGTGCCGAACCTTCGTCCTTCGCAGATGATCAAATCGCCACTCTTCTGGCTGATGTTCGCGATGATGACGATGATGTCCACCTCGGGCCTCATGGTCACCTCGCAGATGGCAACCTTCGCGGCAGACTTCGGCATCACGAAGGTCATCGTGTTCGGCATGGCCGCGTTGCCGCTCGCGCTGACCATCGATCGCTTCACGAATGGCCTTACGCGTCCGCTGTTCGGCTGGGTGTCCGATCACTTCGGCCGCGAAAACACGATGTTCGTCGCATTCGCGCTGGAAGGCGTTGCGATGGCGCTGTGGCTCCTGACGCGCGACAACGCTGTGCTGTTCGTGCTGCTTTCGGGTGTGGTGTTCTTTGGCTGGGGCGAGATCTTCTCGCTGTTCCCGTCCACGCTCACCGATACGTTTGGCACCCGCCACGCCACCGAGAATTACGGCTGGCTTTACATCTCGCAGGGCATCGGCTCGATCTTCGGCGGGCCACTCGCGGCGCTCCTGCATCAGCATGCGGGAAGTTGGGTGCCCGTGTTCAGCGTAGCGATCATGCTGGACATCGGCACCGCGGCGCTCGCGCTGTTCGTGCTAAAGCCGATGCGCGCGCGCCATCTCAAAAAGTGACGGCATAAACGTCAAACCATGCCCACGATCCATTAAAGAACGAATGAGCTCCCGTACACGGCCATTGCCTTTGTTATGTAGGGATCGTACCCGTCGACCTGCAAGCTCGCGCCAAGCGTCGTCCCTCGCCCGTTGGAATACATCGAGAGTGGCATCGAGCGTCATACGAGCCTTTTCGCGGCGTCCGCGCGCGAGGGTTCTGTCGCGATAACGATTCCAAGGCGAGGAAATTCTGATATGCAGAGGACTACTTATACCGCCAACGAATAGAATTGCCCGGCAGGAGTTTGTCGGGCACCGTTGTCTTTCATCTGCCCCTTGGCAATCATGTGCGCCACCTCGATGCCACCGAGCAGGATGCGGGCGCACCTGAAATTCTTGAACCCGAGCATGGGTCGGGTGCGCCGCTTGATCGCGCGGTGATCCTGCTCGATGATGTTGTTCAAGTACTTCGTCTGGCGGATCTTAATGGGCGTTTCGCGCTCGACGTTGATGGATTCCAGCGCAGCCAGATTGGCGCCACTTTTGTCGATCGTCACCGTCTCGGGTTCGCCATTCTGAGCAATCGATTTTTCGAAATACTGTCGCGCCGCAGCCTTGTCCCGATGGGCACGCAACAGAAAATCGATGGTGTTGCCGGCCTTGTCGACGGCGCGATACAGGTATTTCCATTGGCCTTTGACCTTAATGTAGGTCTGGTCGACGCGCCAGCTCTGACCGACGGCGCATTTGTGGCGGCGAAACGCTTTCTCCAGCGCGGGCGACAGCTTGAGGGCCCAGCGATGCACAGTCGAATGATCGACCGAAACGTCACGCTCAGCCCTCATTTCTTCGAGGTGCCGCAGGCTCAGCGGATAGGCCACGTACCAGCGCACGCAAGTCAGTATCACCTCGAGCGGATCATGCAGGCGTTTGAGCACTCGGGCCACGGCCGGATTTAGCGTCTTCATCAAGGGCTCAGTCGTTCATGTCGTTCCGTACATCATAGCGGACCGCCTTACTGCGACAGAACCACTGATCAGGAGCTTCGCTTTACGGCGCCGACACTAGCGACTACGCTGCTATGAGAGCCGCGCTGGTCGGCCCTGAACTCATTCGCAAACATTGGAAGAGACCACGCGGCGGACGCCGAACAACTCTATTCAAGTCTGGAGCTTCGTCGATGAACCCCGAAATCTATCAACCGTCTATTGAAGCCTGCGATGCTTGTGCCGCTGCCTGCGATCGCTGCGCATCCGCTTGCCTCGATGAACCGGGCCCGGTGAACATGGCCAAATGTATTCGCCTCAACGCCGATTGCGCTTCACTATGCCGCCTCACATCTGCGGCCCTGGCGCGACAAAGCCATTTCGCCCCCGAGTTTTGCGAACTCTGCGCACGGATCTGTGACGAGTGCGCCGATGAATGTGCGCGGCACGCACCCGAACACTGCGGCGCATGCAGCGATGCGTGCCGGAGATGCGCGGAAGCCTGCCGGGAAATCTAGTGTCCTGCTCAGCGTCAGCGCGCCCGCCGACGGCGAGGGCGTTGGGCATCGGGTCGAAAAGTTCGTATTCGCACACGGAGTCGGCCGAAAGATCAGAGAGCCGGTTCACGCCGGGACGACTCTGATGGGCGGCCCAATCCGCGCGCACGCCGCTGCATTCCGTGGCAAAGGCGAAGATGATCACTCTGCCGCCTCCCGCCAGTTCGATGCGCGTGGCAGGATCCATGCGTTCGAGTTAGAGCGGCGCATCGCCCCACACGTAGCTGAACGGGACACACTCCGGTAACGGGCCGGTTTTCGCTTCCGCGAGGCGCACGTAGCCGCTCGCCGAACGCATGTAGGATTCGAAGAGATGGGGCCGGTTCGGATGCGGCAGTATCTGATCGATACCGCGCCCTAACATCACGTCCCCGCACAGAAACCGCCTGACGCAGCTCATCCTTCTGACAACCAATGTTCCCGGTGCGGAAGCCGCACGGAACGCTCTCAGGAGTTCAATGCGCGCAACGACCGCGTCGTGCGAATCTCGATGCACGGTACAGCCCATCCTCAGATGATTCTGGACGCAGCCGACCGTGGCACCAGCTCGCATGGCGCCAATTGAATTGCTAGCCCTCGTTCACTGAGCGCCCGGGAGCGGACTCCCTATCAGCGTCTCGTGATGTTGACGGTCACAATTTCGTATCCGGGGTCGGCGTTTTCGTTCGCGACTTTGTTCGCTTCCTCATACGAGAAAAAGGACGTAGCTTCCTTAATCTCTGGTGCCATGCCGATATCGCCGTCCTCTGCGGTGCAGAGGAACTTCTCGCCAGTCTTCACGACGTAGACAGTAGTCATGTCTCCCTCCATTGCTTGCAGGGGAACTTCCAGTCTAGCAGGCCGGATGGATTGCACACGGTTCGCTCAGTCGTTCCTGTAACGTATTCGCGATAGGCGTTCCGTCCTCCGATTTTTTCGCAACCCGTCCCTTAAATTGATGCGCCGCCATCCCTCAGCATCCACGTCGTCAGGGCGGAGAGATAGGGTTTTCAGGTGCGGCGGGAGTACCCATGACCCGTTTCTGGTCGCAGGCCTCTCGCGCCTCGCCTGGAAACGGTGACGCGGACCGACGGTCGCTTCTGCGAGGAGGCGGTCATATCTGTCACCGCGCCGCCGGAATTGACCTGTCCGGGTGTCCTCGCAGCACTATTCAGATGAAGATAGCCCGCCCCAAAGTTCAGCGAACCCCGAACGTACGACATGCCCACGCTATATGCGACGCCGCAGATCTCGAATCCGTAATATTCTGAGCTCTCGTACTTTATCGAGTCATTGATCTGGAACGGAGGCGACCATGAAAAAGGAGAGAAAGACGGCTCGACAAATTCTTTCCGGGAACCCTCGGGATGTGATTTCGGTCGGTCCCGGCGACGCAGTATTGACAGCCCTGCGTTTGATGGCGGACAAAGATGTCACCACCGTGCTGGTGTTGCATGACGGGAGCCTTGTCGGCATCCTGTCCCAGCGCGACTACGCCCGCAAGGTCGAATTGGCCGGCCGCAACGCTGCCGAGACGAAGGTAGACGAAATCATGACGACCCAGGTGATCTACGTCCCGCCCGAGCATACCTGTGAACAGTGCCTGGTATTGATGCACACGAAACGGATCCGGCATCTGCCCGTCATCGATTCTGGACAGGTTATCGGCGTGCTATCGAATAGTGATGTCCTTGAGGAACTGATTCAGGAAGACGAACAGTTCATCAGTATTCTCGAGCGTGACATGCTCTATCTGACCATCGATACCGGCGGCGCCTATTAGCGTTCTCGCACGACGAGGCGTGGGCGTGGCCCTCCTCCAATCAACATAAGAACGGTGGCCGTGGCGTGCGAAGCCGGCGCGCACGGCGACGGACGTCGGCACCCCTGCACCCAGCGCTTCCACCTCCGTAGAGTGCAGCTTGTAGAACAAACTGACATTCCCTATAGCTGGACTGCCGGTTACGGTGTGAACCGACAGTTTGACGATGGCTCATTGTCAAGCGAGGTCCGTCCAATCGGACAGACATCGCATTCATGGTCGACATCGCACGACTAATCGACACGCGCGCAGATGTCCGGGCCACCTATTCGCGGTCCGTCATGTTGCGCAGAACGGCCGTGCATCCCGCATAGCGCATGCGGATGAGTGACGCCTTTTGGCCGACCACGGCCCGACGTAGACCGGCGGCCGTGGTCGGCCACAGATCGGCCGCGTCGGACAAGAGTCGACCCGTTGCGATCTTTCACGGTTTGCCCATGAGTGTCCGTAAATGCGCACGAAGCGGACTTTTCTCGTTGATCATCTCAATCTCAGGCGTGCTCCAAAGAGACTGGGGCGTTGCGCTTGTTCCCGGACCACCAGCAAGAGGGCGTACTTCAGAGATGAAAAGCGGGCTTGAGGTGAACAATCCGCAAGCCCCACATCTTCGCGCTTATCCCAGCATCAGGACTGCTTTTCCATCTTCATGATAGTCAGCATGCCGTTGACGTTTTCGACGCGCACCTTGACCTTGTCGCCTTCGTGAACCCGCCGGGCCATCGCTGCATCCTTCGCCTTGAACGCCATGGTCATCGGCGGCATGCCGACGTTCTCCAGTGCGCCATGTTTCAGCGTGACCATACCCGAGGCCGTATCGACGTTCTTGACCTCAGCATCGGTCAGGGCAGAGCTGGCTGATGTCTTCGTCGCCGCAGGTTTTCCAGACATGCTCATGCCGGCCATGTCGTCACCTGCAAATGCGGGGGCTGTCACAACGGCGGCAATAGCTGAGAACGCAACAATCATCTTCTTCATCAAATTTCTCCAGTTTCGGTGGATGGCACTTTCGTGCCCGAAAGTACTGCATGGGAAAGCCGCGTGTCCTGGCTTCGTGCAACACGACGGCGCTGCAACAGGAACCAGGCTGCGGGAATGACAAACATCGAGAGGATGGGCGCAGTCACCATTCCGCCGACCATGGGCGCGGCAATGCGCTGCATCACTTCGGAGCCGGCTCCGTGGCCCACCATGATGGGAATCAGGCCGGCCAGTACGACGGCAACCGTCATCGCTTTCGGCCGTACGCGCAGCACAGCGCCTTCGCGAATCGCGTCAAGCAGCGTGGCCTCGTCAAGAGGCTCACCGAGTTCGAGTCGCCGGTTGAGCGCGCTCTTCAGATAGAGCAGCATGACAACGCCGAACTCCGCCGCGACACCGGCGAGCGCAATGAATCCCACGGATGTCGCGACCGATACCGCATGACCCAGCATCCAGATGAACCAGAATCCGCCGACCAGTGCAAACGGCACCGTCGACATCAGGAGGAGCGCGTCGGCAGCCGAGTTGAACGTCAGGAACAGCAGCACGAAGATGACCACGAGCGTCACGGGAACGACGGTTCGCAACTTTGCTTCCGCGCGCTCGAGGTACTCGAACTGGCCCGACCAGGTAACCGAGTACCCGGGCGGAAGCGCGACCTTTTCCGCCACGGCCTGCTGCATCGCTTTCACCGCCGACTGCAGGTCCACGTTCCGGATATCGACGTAGACATAGCCTGAAAGCCGTGCGTTTTCACTGCGAATCGACGGAGGCCCGTCGGCAATCCCGATGTCGGCCACATCGCCGAGCTGGATTTGCGCGCCCCGGTCGGTGACCACCGGTAACTGGCGCAGTTTCTCGAGCGAGTCGCGTACCTCACGCGGATAGCGGATGTTGATTGGAAAGCGCTCCCGTCCCGCAATCACTTCGCCGACGTTTTCGCCCCCGACGGCCGACGACACGACGGACTGGACACCGCTGACGGAAAGCCCGTAACGCGCGGCGGCCTGTCGGTTGATGTCGACGTCGATATACCTGCCGCCATTCAGCCGCTCGGCAAGGGCTGACGTGACGCCTGGCACGTTCCTGACTGTGGCCTCGACCTGCGCGGCCACCCTGTCGATCTGATTGAGGTCCGGCCCGGAAATCTTCACGCCAACGGGCGACTTGATACCCGTCGACAGCATGTCCAGACGGTTACGAATCGGCGGAACCCAGAGGTTTGACAGCCCTGGTACCTTCACGGTCCGGTCGAGTTCGTCCATGAGCTTCTCCGGCGTCATGCCGGGGCGCCACTGGCTGCGAGGCTTGAACTGAATCGTGGTTTCGAACATCTCGAGGCCCGGTGCCGGGTCCGTCGCAGTCTCGGCGCGGCCCGACTTGCCGAACACCGTGGCCACTTCGGGCACCGTCTTGATGAGCCGGTCGGTCTGCTGCAACAGTTCGGCCGCTTTCCCGGTCGAAATGCTGGGGAGTGCCGTCGGCATGTAAAGCAGGTCACCCTCGTCGAGCGGCGGCAGGAACTCTCCCCCCAGTCGCGTCACCGGAATCGCCGTGAGCACGAGTGCGACGACCGCGAGTCCGATGGTGAACCACGGGCGCCGCAGCGTGGCTTCGAGCAATGGCCGGTACAGGCGCACCAGAACGCGATTGATGGGATTGGACGTTTCATGCGGGATGCGCCCGCGAATCAGGTATCCCATCAGCACCGGCACCAGGGTCACCGACAGACCGGCAGCTGCGGCAATCGTGTATGTCTTCGTGAAGGCCAAAGGTGAAAAGAGTCTGCCTTCCTGTCCCTCGAGCGAGAACACTGGAATGAATGACAGCGTGATGATGAGCAGCGAGAAGAACAGCGCGGGTCCGACCTCGGCGGCAGATGTCGCAATCAGCGCCCAGCGTTGAGCGGCCGTTATCTGCGTGTTTGGATGCTGGTGCTCGAACGCCTCCAGATGCTTGTGGGCGTTTTCAATCATCACGATGGCTGCGTCAATCATCGCGCCGATGGCTATCGCAATCCCGCCCAGCGACATGATGTTCGCATTGACGCCTTGATAGCGCATCACGATGAACGCTGCCAGCACACCGAGCGGCAGCGACAGGACGGCCACGAACGCGCTACGCAGATGGAACAGGAACACGGCGCAGACAATCCCGACGACGATGAACTCCTCGACGAGCTTGTCCTTCAGGTTGTCCACCGCGTTTTCGATGAGCTGTGAGCGGTCGTAGGTCGTCACGACTTCGACGCCGGCCGGCAACGAACGCTTCAGGTCAGCGAGTTTGGCCTTCACCGCCTCGATGGTCGTCAGCGCATTCTTGCCGGAACGCATCACGACAACACCGCCAGCCACTTCACCTACACCGTTGAATTCGGCAATGCCCCGACGCGGTTCGGGCCCGATCTGGATGCGCGCAACATCGCCGAGCAGCACCGGCGTTCCCGCATCATTGGTCCGAAGAACGACATTGCGGAAATCATCCAGCGAGTGCAGATAGCCTGACGAGCGAACCACATATTCCGACTCGGCGAGTTCGAGGACCGAGCCGCCGGACTCCTGGTTGGCCTTGCCGAGCGCGTCGGCGACCATCGTCTGTGTGATGCCATATGCACGAAGCTTGTCCGGGTCCAGCACCACCTGGTACTGGCGCACCATCCCGCCAATGCTCGCCACTTCGGAGACGTCAGGAACGGCCTTGAGTTCGAATTTCAGGAACCAGTCGTTGAGCGCGCGCAACTGCCCGAGGTCGTGCTTCCCCGTTTTGTCGACGAGCGCGTATTCGTAGACCCAGCCGACACCTGTCGCGTCCGGGCCAAGTGAAACCGTCGCCCCTTGGGGTAGACGGCTCTGTACCTGGTTCAGGTATTCGAGCACGCGCGAACGGGCCCAGTACGGGTCAGTCTTGTCATCGAAAAGCACGTAGACAAACGCATCGCCGAACGATGAGTACGCACGGATGGTCTTCGCCCCGGGGACGCCCAGGAGCGTGGTCGTGAGCGGATAGGTCACCTGATCCTCGATGACCTGTGGCGCTTTGCCCGGATACGACGCCTTGATGATGACCTGGGTATCGGACAGGTCCGGCAGTGCGTCAAGTGGCGTGTGCGTCACCGAGTACACACCCCACGCGGTGACAAGTACCGTCGCAAGCAGCACGAGGAACCGGTTGTGAATGGACCAGCGAATGAGGCGCGCAATCATTTCTGGCCTCCTGCCGGCTCAACCTTCGTCACCTGGTAACCGTCATCGGATTGCTTGAAGACGAAGTGGACGGTCTGGCCAGGCTTTACATCCGGAAAGGCATCGGACGCAGGCTTGCTGAACGTCATCGTCATCGCGGGCCAGCCCAGAGCCGGCACGGGCTGATGCGAGAAAGTGATGTCCTTGCCCGTCACGTGTTCGACCTTGCCCGTTGTCTCGTAGCTCGCAGTCGCAGCGGCAGCGGCAGCGGGCGCGGACGCTGCTGCCTCAGTAGCTGCCCCTGCGCCCGTACTGCCTTCGAGCCGTGGCAGGACCGATTTCAGACTGGCTTCTGAATCGATGAGGAACTGGCCGGACGCGACGACCGTCTCGCCATCGTTCAGGCCGCTGAGCGCCTCGGTTTCATTGCCCACTTCGTTGCCGACCGTAACCGCCACGGGTTGCAGGCGGCCATCCGCGTTCTTCACGATGACCACCGAGCGCTTGCCTGTCGTGATGACCGCCTCCGAGGGCACCAGCAGCCGCGAAACCGACTTCTCGCCGCCAACGCGCACGCGCATCAACATGCCTGGCGTCAGCTTCAGCGCAGCGTTGTCGATTTCGAGCCGTGCCTGAAGCGTTCGGCTGGTCGTGCTGATGCCCGGCAGGATTTCGCGAATCTTCCCGCTGAAGTGCTGCGTCGGGTCGCCGGAGAACGTGGCATCCACCGTCATGCCGGGCTGCACGCTTAGCGCGAGCGCTTCCGGAATCTCGACGATGAGCCAGAGCTTCGAGAGACCCGCAACCTTCGCAAGCGTCTGACCGGGCGTAACCTGCGCGCCGTCCCGCACATTCAGTTCGCTCACGACGCCCGTTTCGGGCGACGAGAGAACGACGTGTGTCTGAACCTTCCCGGTTCGGTCCAGGCTGGCGATGAGCCCGTCAGGAATCGAGAGCGCACGCATCCGTGCACGCGACGCCTCCAGCAGACCCATGTCCATCCCGCCACGCTTGAGCGACAGATACTCTTCCTGCGCCGCGAGCCAGTCGGGCACAAACAGCGACGCTATCGGTGCCCCCTTGCTAATCCGCTGCATCGGGGCGCTGGCGTACAGATGGTCGATATAGCCCATCACGCGAGACTGCACGACGTCAGCCTGCGATTCGTCGAACTGCGTGGTGCCGACCGCGTCGAACCCATCCGAGGTGTCCTGCCGACGCACGGTCGCATAGCGGATGCCGAGGTTCTGCTGCAGACCCGGGTCAATCCTGATGCCCGTTGCACTTCCGCCTTCGTCCGCGTAGACGGGCTCCAGCTGCATATCCATGAAGGGAGACTTGCCGGGCTTGTCGAAATGCTGTGCAGGCACCATCGGGTCGTGCCAGTAGAGCACTTTCTTGCCAGTCTTCGGGTCGACCTTGTCGCCCGTTGAAATGGCAGCAGCGCCATTGACGGATGCACCCATTTCCTTCGTCGCAGCGTGACGTGTGCCCGCGAAGTAGCCTGCGCCAAGCAGGGCCGCGCCGGCGAATACCAGTAGAACCGCGCGAACCAGTGGTTTATTCATCATCGTTTTCTCCTTCACTGGCCAGCGGCCATCGTCGATGGCACGACCTGGTATTCGAGTTGGGCCCAGGTCTGGGACACCTCGCGTTTGAGGTCGAGCACCTGAAGTTGCGCATCAAGCTGCGCGCGACGCGCTGCGAACGTATCGGCAAGCGAACCTGTCCCTGAGCGATAGGCAGCGTTCGCAAGCTGCACGCGCTGATCTGCGGCGGGCATGAGCGACTGGCTCAAATTCGCGATGCGCTCCCGGCCACTAGCGAGCGTGGCGGACTGCGCCTGAATGTCGGCTTCAACCCGTCGCTGTGTGTCCTCGTACAGCAGACGCGCCCTGGTGGCGAGTTCCGCCTTCTCTGCGGCATCCCGGTTCTGACGGTTCTTGCGGTTGATGGGCAGCGGGATGCTCACGCCAACCGACACCATGTTCGAGTACGCACCACCGCGTTGCTGGTACGCCACTTCCCACGTCCAGTTGGGACTACGTTCGCTGTTCGCGACCGCCGTGTCGGCATCGGCGACAGCGATGTCGTCAGCCGCTGCCACCAGCGTAGGCTGGACTTGCTTTAGCTCCTCAGGCGGCAACGACGACACGAAAGACTCCGGCGCAGGCGGCTCGCCCGTGACGTCGGAAACGGGCGTCGCGGTCCAGCGCGAAAGCGAAATGAGAGCAGTCCTGTAGGTCTGCCCGGCCTTGAGAACCTGGTCCTGCGTCTGCGCGAGCATCGCCTGACCCTGCACGACATCTGCGGCCGTCGCCTTCGCGCCCCGGTATGAGGCTTTCGTCGCGGCGAGCTCATGGTTCATGTGGTCCAGCAGCTCCTGCTGCAGCGACACGGCCTTCTTCGCGTAGACAGCGTTCAGCCATGCCCCTGCTGTTTGCTGCCGGACGTTGGCGAGTTGTAGAAGATAGCCATCGTGCTCACGCCCGACCATCTGGTTGGCCAGTGTCGAGCGCAGTTGTCGCTTCTCGCCCGAGACCCATTCCTGTTCGATGCCGATGCGCCGCATCGTCATGAAGTCCTGGCCAATCGTGTATTTCTGTGGCCCGGTGACGGGCAGGTTGTCGATACCTGCCTTGAGCGTCGGGTCCGGCAGTTGTCCTGCTTTAACAGCGGCTTCCGAACTGGCGCGCTCCGATGCCTGGGCGGCCTGCATCGCGGCCGACCGATCGGTCGCAGACTGCAACGCCGCCTCAAGCGTGAGAGGCGCATTCTGTGGATGCGCGGCGGCGCTCGCGAATATCAGCGCAGCGACAAGTGAATGCGCGCGCAGTGGTGCACGCCAGCACAGTGGCGTGCAGATAATGTTGGTTTGCATGTCTTAACCCCAACGGCGGAAGCCCAAAGGGAAGACCCATGGGAATCCACGTCCTGAACGCAGGACGACCTCACCGCAGACGCGGTGAACCAGTCAGCGAGGGATCAGATTGCGCGGGGAGGCCGCCACAGCCCGCCCGGTTCACGGACGGTGAGCGACTGCGCGTAGTGGAAAACAACGCGACTTCCCACCGAGGCTGGGTGGCTGATGGTCGCGGTTACTGCGGGATGGTACAAACTGCCGAACTGGCACTGGGCCGTCACCTTGCAGAAGCCGCCCTTTGCCTTGTCGGTCGAGGTCGATTTCATCGAGTCACAGCCGGGCATGGCGGCGGACATGCCGTCGTCCATTGCCATTGTCTGTTGCATCGGACAAACCCCGGCCATGCCGCTGGCTGCCAGCCCACTGATGGGCAGCACCGCGCAAAGCAACAGGATGAAGATCGTCCGAAGGAATTTCATGATCGCGATTGTAGTGCGCGCATTTTATCGCGTTCCGGAAAATCTGTATCTGAAACGGCCTGCAATAGCGTCAGGCATAAAGAACGGCTACCGGCCAACTCAGTTGCCCGATGTCGTTTCGGCTACGTAATGTCCGAAGAAGTGGCATGCGGCGACAACGCTTCGATGATCCGTGGCGCACCGCCGACGCGATCGGCAAGACGCTTGGCTTGCGTCCTGTCTCAGAGCTGTTGCCCGACGCCAAGCTGGCAGCAATTGCGGCGTTGCGCGTGCAAGGGCCCGTTGCGATGGTCGGCGATGGCATCAACGACGCGCCGGCGCTAGCGGCATCATCAGTCGGCATCGCAATGGGCGGCAGCACCGACGTCGCACTCGAAACCGCAGACGCCGCGCTCATGCGTAACGAAGTATCGGGAGTCGCGGAACTGGTCGCAGGATCGAAGGCGACGCTGATGAACATTAGGCAGAACATTGCGCTCGCTCTTGGGCTGAAAGCAATATTCCTCTGCACAACGCTGCTTGGCGTCACCACCCCTATGGTGGCCATCCTGGCGGACACCGGCGCGACTGTACTCGTAACGGCTAATGCGTTGCGACTGCTCCGCTGGAAAGTCCGCCGACGCTGAGCGTCTGGAAAAACCGCATTTCATGTCGCCGCTCGACCGCGAGCGTAGCGAGTATCAGCCACAGCATTGCCGATTTCGTTTGGGCCATGACACTTACGAAACAGGACGAGCTTCGTATGCGTATCGACGAGGCCGTCGTCGAACTACGACCGGTTTCAGTCGTTGAGCGGACCTCGGCGCGGCGGCAGACAACAGCCCTACCTCTTCAGCTTTCCACCATTTAAATCTGCGGCTCGCGTTTTACCTTGGCCTGTCGCCGGGACTTCTCGTTGAGAATCTCATGACGCCGATGGTCGGTCATTTTCTTCCAGTCCCGGATTTCCTCTCGCGTCCGAAAGCAGCCGGTGCAGAATCCGGTCTTGCCGTCGATCGCACACACATCAATACAAGGCGATTTGACCGTCATCAGTCAAACTCCGGATGGCGTCGAATTCACTTCGACCGTCACATGTGACAGCCCCCTGAACCGCTTGAGAGCCGCGCGGTAGAAGCGCGAGTTGCGCCGCGCTTCACGGGTAGCCACTGACACGATCGCGCTCATGTGCCCGGGACCGACGCGCCAGACATGAAGGTCGAGCACGGTGTCGCCATTGTCTTCAACGACATGACGGACGTTTTCGACCATGCGCTTATCGAGATTCATGTCGAGCAGAATGCCGCCTGTATCGCGCATCAATCCCCACGACCAGTTCGCAATCACCAGCGCGCCGACTATCCCTGCAAGCGGGTCCATCCAGACCCAGCCAAACGCACGTGCCAGCAGGAGGCCGATAATCGTCAAAACAGAAACCGCGGCGTCGGCAATGACGTGAACGTAGGCCGAGCGGATGTTGTGGTCACGATTTGCGGCGTATTTTGCATTCTTGTGGTCGTGATTGCGTTCCTCGAATTCGATCTGATGTTCTCCGTTGGGCAGGCGGACTACTGCAACGAATGCGTGCGGCTCGGGTATCTCGTCCACCGACTCCAGATAGTCATCGCGATCGGCAAACCTGAAGATCTGGCGCGTGCCGTCGGGGCGAACTGTCGTGATCGAAACCGCATCGGCGTCCACTTTCGAGTAAGCCGTTTCGGGTGTGATGCGGAAGACCGGCGGAACACCGTCTTCGAAGACTGACAGGGCAAATTCGCCAGCGCTGTCAGAGATGCGATGCACCTCGTCCTCGTGACCGTGTTCGTCTTCATGACCGTGATCATCACCATGGCTATGCCCGTGACCATGACTGTGGCCGTGGTGA
The DNA here is from genome assembly GCF_007995085.1 of Paraburkholderia azotifigens. GTDB lineage: Bacteria > Pseudomonadota > Gammaproteobacteria > Burkholderiales > Burkholderiaceae > Paraburkholderia > Paraburkholderia azotifigens. Next base: position 2,227,473 of record NZ_VOQS01000005.1, on the reverse strand, counting down.
TTGCCGCTCAACAGCCAGACACTCACGAGATTGACCACCAGTCCAAGCACGGCGATAGGAATCGCCTGACCAAAGTCGATGGGCACGGGCGCGAGGAATCGCGATACGGCCTCGTAACCGATCAACAGTGCAATCATGACCAGCACGATGGCGCTGGTGAAGCCCGCAAGGTCGCCCAGCTTACCGGTGCCGAACACAAAGCGCGAATCTCTCGCATGTTTTCGGGCATAGGTGTACGCAAGTGCCGCGATCAGCATCGCACCCGCATGTGTCGACATGTGCAGTCCGTCGGCGACCAGCGCGATCGATCCAAACAGGCTGCCACCTGTGATTTCAGCCACCATCATTACGCCACATAGCACGATGACCGCCCATGTCCTGCGTTCATTCTGTTCGTGGGCATCGCCCAGGAATATGTGGTCATGCCTCACGCCGAACGCGGCATCTTTCCAGTCACTCATTTCAACTTCCGCTCTACAGGTTCGGTATCACTTGAAGTAGCTGTGGACTACTTCGATCAGTTGCTCGGTCGCACTTCCTTCATCGTGAGCATGCTCGTGTTCGGCATCGACCAGATGCGTGCGTATATGGTCTTCCAGCACGACGGCCAGCAAGCCATTCATCGCGCCGCGGCAACTCGTGATGAGTTGCAGCACGTCATTGCAGCCGCGCTCGTCCTCAAGTGCGCGCTCGATGGCTTCGACCTGCCCCTTGATGCGGCGCACGCGATTGAGCAGCTTCTGCTTGTCGCGAATGGTATGGCTCACGGGAAACTCCGCTATAGGGTGGGGGGTATCCTACCACGCCTCCTTGGAACTACGCCCAACCGCGAACCCAAATCACACATTGTAGATTCAGCTACATCGGTGTAGTTTACGCTACATGAAAACGCCAACGATCTGGTCGCTGCTCGTGCTGACCCTGCCGACTGAAAACGCCACCGCCCGCATGCGCTTCTGGCGCACGCTGAAGGCGAAGGGGTGCGCTGTCCTGCGCGACGGCATCTACCTGCTACCCCACACCGAAGAACGCGAGCAGATGCTGCGCGAACTGGCGGGCGCCATCGCGGAAAGCGGTGGCACCGCGCATCTGCTTCGTGCGCCGAGCATCGACGCCACGCAGGACGAGGAATTCCGGACGCTCTTCGACCGCAGTGACGACCACGCGGAGTTCATGCGCACGCTGAAGGAGGCGCGAAAGACGGTGTCGGGCCAGTCGGCCGCCGAACTGACAAAGCTTCTCAGGAAGCTGCGCAAGGACTATGAGAGCGTCGTTGCGATCGACTACTTTCCGGGCGACGCCGCGACGCGCGCCGAGGCCGCGTGGCAGGACTTCATCGGGCTGGTCGACACGGTGCTGTCACCGGGTGAACCGCATTCCGCTGAACTTCCCATTCGCAGCCTGTCGGTCAAGGATTATCAGGGGCGCACGTGGGCGACCCGCCAGCACATGTGGGTCGATCGTGTCGCGAGCGCCTGGCTGATCCGACGCTTCATCGATCGCGATGCGCGCTTCATCTGGCTCAAATCACCCGGCGCCTGTCCGGCTAACGCGCTCGGCTTCGATTTTGACGGTGCGGCCTTCACTCACGTCGGCGAACGCGTGACGTTCGAGGTGCTGGTCGCGAGTTTCGGTCTCGACAAGGATGCCGCGTTGCTTCGACTGGGCGAGATGGTCCATGCGCTCGATGTGGGCGGCGCCTCGGTGCCTGAGGCGATCGGCTTCGAAGCAGTAATGGCTGGGGCAAGGGAGCGCGCAACAGATGACGATCAACTGCTCGACGAAATGGGGCGTGTGCTCGATTCGCTCTACACGCACTTCGCGTCGGCTGTAAAAAGCCGGGACGCAGGGGGCGCTCGTGAGCGCGACGACAATGACGGCACCTGGCTACACGCTGGCCCAGCTCGTTCTGTACATGCTGCGTCTCGGCACGTTCGGATTCGGCGGCCCTGTGGCGCTCGTCGGCTACATGCATCGCGATCTGGTCGAACAGCGCGGCTGGATCAGCGAATCAGACTATCGCGAGGGGCTGGCACTCGCACAGATGATGCCCGGCCCGCTGGCGGCACAGCTCGGCATCTATATGGGTCACGTGCACTATCACCTCATCGGCGCGACGCTAGCCGGTATCGCGTTCGTATTCCCGTCGTTCCTGATGGTGGTGGGTCTCGGCTGGGCTTACGCCCACTTCGGCGGGTTGTCGTGGATGCAGGCGGCCTTTTATGGCGTCGGTGCAGCCGTGGTCGGAATCATCGCGATGAGCGCATACAAGCTCACGACGAGAACACTCGGAAGGAACCGCCTTCTTTGGGCGATCTACCTGACGCTCGCAGCCACAACCGTCATCACCGAATCCGAAATCGCCTGGCTCTTCATTGCGGGCGGCCTGATTAACTGGTTCGTCGTGGCTCCGCCAAAGTGGCTAAGCAAAGGCGGACTGAACGCGGCGGCAGCGGCGCAGTTACCGCTCGCGAGTGGTGTCCTCAGCGGCTTTGACTGGCCGCTACTCGGCCAGATCGGGCTGTTCTTCGCGAAAGCCGGCGCGTTCGTGTTCGGCTCCGGGCTTGCGATCGTGCCGTTTCTTTACGGCGGAGTCGTCACCGAACATCACTGGCTCAACGACAGACAGTTCGTCGATGCCGTCGCCGTCGCGATGATCACGCCAGGTCCTGTCGTGATCACGGTGGGCTTCATCGGCTACCTGGTCGCAGGTTTCGCGGGCGCCTGCGTGGCGGCGCTCGGTACCTTCCTCCCTTGCTATCTGTTCACGGTGCTGCCTGCGCCGTACTTCAGGAAGTACGGCAAGCTGCCCGCCGTCAAGGCGTTCGTCGACGGTATCACGGCCGCCGCTGTTGGCGCGATTACCGGCTCGGTGATCGTCATCGCGCGGCGTTCGATCGTCGACTGGCCGACTGTTCTGCTGGCGGTCGCGACCGCGCTGCTGCTATGGCGTCTCAAGAAGCTGCAGGAGCCCGTCATCGTCATCGCCGCTGCGCTCATCGGTCTTGTTGTGTACCCGCTCATCCATTCGCACGCCTTCTGACCGTTTCGCGTGCGCGCACCTGCGAGGATAACACTTATGGCTACACGTCGTACATTCCTGCAGATTGGGTTATCGCGCACCTTTGCGGGCGATCACGAGCAGTTATGTTCCAGCGCGCTCGTGTATGACGCGTTACGCGCGTGGCGTCAGGACAATGCGCATACCCGGATGCACGGCTAACCGTATCGGCAGGTCGCGGCCGTCTGCGTTGCTGCTTCCCGACGGCGTCGAAAGTGACGCGCTGATCCTGCTTGTTGCCCGCGGTTCGCGCGGCATGTGTGATGGCTTTATCGCGGTGTTGCTGCCAGGCTATCTGTTCGCACTTGGATTTGGACAACTGGCCGTCGGACTGATCAGCACGAACACCCTGTTCGGGTCGGCGTTCGCGACAATACTGATAGGTCTTGCAGGCAATCGCTTCGCGTCGCGCGGCTTGTTGCGCTTCGCAGCGGCGTTGATGATGGCCACAGACCTGGCGTTCGCCGGACTGTCATCGCTCTGGCCACTGCTTATCGCTGCATTCGTCGGCACGCTAAACCCAGGCTCGGGAGACGTCAGCCTGTTTCTTCCGCTCGAGCATGCGAAGCTCGCCGAATCCGCAACGGGTGATGCACGTACAGCGCTCTTTGCGCGTTATAGCCTCGTCGGTGCGCTATCCGCAGCGCTCGGCGCACTCGCGGCCGGACTGCCTGACTGGATCGCCACCTACTCGGCTGCTTCGTCGCTAACGGCGATGCGCGCCATGTTTGTCGTCTACTCGACAACCGGAATCATTATCTGGATTCTCTACCGCCGCCTCCCGGCACACCACTCGACAGCCGACGCGCCACGTGTACCGCTTGGACTCTCGCGCGGAATCGTCACTCGCCTTGCGCTGCTCTTCAGCGTCGACGCCTTCGCCAGCGGCCTGCTCGTCAACTCAATGCTGACCTTACGGCTGATCCAGCGATTTGGACTGTCGCCTGGTGCTGCCGGCCAGTTCTTTTTCTGGGCCGGATTGCTGAGCGCAGGTTCGCAGCTTGCCGCGACACCACTGTCGCTCGCGGCCGCGCTCGCGCCCACACTCTCCGGGGCGTTGCTGAGCCTGGGATGGCTCGGTGCCCCTCTTGTTGCATGCGGCGCGTTAAAGATTGCCTACGATCTCTCACTGCCCGCCGCATTCCGTCACGTTAAACCCGGCGGAGGGTCGTCATGAGCAATCCTATTGGGTTCAAACGGCGCAGCGTCGCGATAGCGCTCGTCATGGTTGTGCTCGTCGCAGTGGCAACACTCGTCGTCCATCGTCACTCGAATGCTGCTGACAAGCCGACAGCCGCCGGGCTGCCGTTGACGCATGTCGCCGACATACCGCTCCCGGGGCGCGCGTCACGACTTGACTATGAGAGCTTTGACCCGAACCGTCATCTGCTGTTCATCGCACACCTGGGCGACAGCGAGGTTATCGTCGTCGACACACAGGCTTCACGGGTCGTCACCCGGATTGGCAACATCGCCGAAGTGCATGGAGTACTCGTCGTTCCGGAACTCTCGCGGGTATATGCATCAGCGACAGGCTCGAATGAAGTCGTTGCCATTGACGAGGCCTCGCTGAAAATCACCGCACGTATGCCGGGCGGCGTTTATCCGGACGGAATGGCCTACGCACCCGATACGCGAAAGCTTTACGTATCGGACGAGACGGCCGGAACCGAAACCGTGATCGACACCCGGAACAATCGCCTCATCAACAGGATCGAGCTGGGCGGCACCATCGGCAACACGCAGTACGACGCCGCGTCCCGCCACATCTTCGTCAACGCGCAGTCGCGACGGAAGCTCGTCGAGATCGACCCCACGAATGACGCAATCGTCTCGCAGATCGACCTACCAGGCGCGAAAGGCAATCACGGACTCTACATCGTTGCGCAACGCCATCTTGCATTCATCGCCTGCGAAGACAACGCGAGGCTTCTGGAGTTGAACCTGCTTACGAGACAGGTCGTCCAGTCATTTGACGTCGGTGACGGCCCTGACGTACTCGCATTCGATCCCGATCCGGGCATGCTTTATGTTGCCGGTGAAGCAGGCATTGTCTCTATGTTCGCGGTGCGCGACTCAACCGTGTCGAAAGCAGGCGAAGGCAGCATCGGCCCTAACGCGCACGTGGTTGGCGTCGATCCATCTACGCATCGCGCGTATTTCCCGCTGAAAAACGTCGATGGGCGGCCCGTGCTCCGTGTGATGGCACCGCGATGAGCGTTTCGCCGTCTTATAGGGAAGGAGGTTAGATATGAAAGCGCTCACGATGCTCGCGGGACTTCTCGCTGCGACATCAGCCCTCGCTGCCGCGCCACACGCGAGCGAAGGAATACTGGTCGACGAGCACGGAATGACGTTGTATGTATTCGACGGAAAGGGAATGCCTGATCCCAAGGCGTGCGAAGGCGACTGCGACCGAAATTTTCCGCCGGCGCTTGCGGCGCCAGGCGACAAACCCACCGGCGATTTGACCTTGAAGCCAGCGCCGAACGGCGGATCGCAATGGGCCTTCAGGGGAAAGCCATTGCATCGTGGCCTGATGGACAAGAAGCCTGGCGATCACGCGGGGGATGGTCTTAACGAGGTGTGGCACAGCGTGCGGCTGCGATAAGACATCGCCCGGCATTGAGCCGATCAACGTGCGACGACAAATGAAGTATGCATACCCATCGCATAATGTCCAAGTCGATTGCAGATCAGCACATAGTGACCAGGGGCAAGCTTGAGGGATAGACGTTTGCTTGTGCCCTGCTTCACATCCTCCACTTCACCCATCTTTTTGAACCTGCTTTCCAGCACCCGCGCTTTGCGCACCGGAAGATCTCCGTCATCCAGGTCAGTTTTCAGAACAACGAATTCATGCTCGGTATCTCCGTGTGCTGCGCTACTCACATCGAAGGTCACCCTCCCCGCTTTCGCCGTCGCGTTATCGACCTGAATCGTGTTATCGGTCAGCTTCACATGGATCGTCTCGTCGGCGCGACCGGCCAGCGGAGCAAGTCCCACCATAGCGGCAGTAAGCACGAGCGCGGAGTTACGTCTATTCATGATGCTTCTCCTCATCAGCCGGTCATCGCAACAGTCTTCTGACTCCGCTATCAAAACGGTGTTGAACACCGGAATATTCCATCCCAAGACGCGTGTATAGCGCCGTCGCATCAAGCTAAGCTTTGAAAGCACTTGCTTGCATTACGCTTTCATCCTCTCGTTGGCGTGGTATGGTCCTCCCGTCCTTGGGGAGTAGCCTGCTTCTGTTCTGATCAGAAGCGCCTGCGTCAACATACTCGGTCGCCCTTTTTACCGTGGCGCAGGCAACCCGCCGGTTGGCAAGACCATCGACACATCACGCGACCGGTCGGGCGCGTCGGTGTGTCGCGGTTTCCGCCCGACCTCGCGAGCCCCTGGTCTTATGAATCCCGTAGCTACACTGTTCCTGGCACTCGCCATGTCCACTGACGCCTTTGCGGCCGCACTGGGCAAGGGTGCGACGCTTCATCGTCCAAACCTTAAGGAAGCGCTCAGGACCGGCCTTGTCTTCGGTGTGATCGAAGCCCTCACGCCGCTTGCCGGATGGTTCGCCGGAAAGTCTGCTGCCCGGTACGTGTCCGCCTGGGATCACTGGATCGCATTCGGTCTGCTGTCGGTGCTCGGTGCCCGCATGGTGCTTGCAGGGTGGTCCAACAAGGTCGAAGAGGACAAACCGACCTCACATTCCTTCTGGGTGCTGGCACTTACCGGATTTGCTACCAGTATCGACGCGATGGCGGTCGGAGCCGGACTCGCCTTCGTCGACGTCAACATCTACTCGACGGCGATGGCTATCGGGCTTGCGACCATGGCAATGGTTACGCTTGGTGTGATGCGCTTCGATCCCTCCGCCTTCGATCTCGTGCTTGCGACTCAGCGTCTCTCAGAAGTCACGTTCTGATCGTCAAGACGGCCTCGGTTTGACGCTTACTCAGCACGTAAGCATTGTTCGAGTACCGTCTAGACCGATGACGCCAAAGTCGACACAGTAGGCCCCACCAAACGAGTGGTGGAGACTACTTTGTCACTGAGATTGCAACGGGCACGCCTTCAACGCCACTCCATCAGGGTGTGCGCGGAAACTCGAACGCATCGAACAGATCGCCGATCGAGGGCGCATTGACGGGCACGTACGGATTCGTTTGCAACTGGATCGGATTCGGCAGATTGTCGCGGCTTCTGTGCGTGATCGGCTTCAGATGCCAGTTGCGCTCGATGAATTTCACGATCGACACGTGATCGGAGTACTGGTGCACGACACGGCCGCCACGCGAGTATGGCGACACGACGATCATCGGAATGCGCGGGCCATCGCCGAAGAAATCGAGTGGCTGGATGTAGCCTGAGTCGTAGTAGCCACCTCCTTCGTCGGTCGTGATCAGGATCGCTGTCGAGCTCCACAGGTTCGGATCGCGCTCCACCTTTTCGACGAGTTTGTGCACGAACGATTCAAAGAGCCCAAACTTGGATGACTCGGGGTGCCCGTCGAGCAGACCACCCGGCTTAACGAACGACACCGCTGGCAGCGTACCATTCGCAATGTCCGTGTACAGATCGCTCGTGTCCTGCAGGTGTGCCCTGACGAGCGCGGGGTTCGTCATGATCGTGGTTTCATACAGGAACGGGTTGCAGATATTGCAGTAGACACTCGTGGCCGGCGTCTTCACAAACGTATTCCAGCCTTCGCCGTAGTACTTCCACGAGATATTCTTTTCGATCAGCGTATCGGCGATCGTCCTCACTGGAGACGGCGGGATTGTGAACGGACTGGTATTGACCGTGCCGTCCCCGTTGTAGCCAGGGTTGTAGTTGTTCAGCAGGTAATACGTGTTCGGCGCACACTTCGCTTCAGGCTTGTACGGCAAGCGATCCAGATAGTGACGCAGCGCGCCGACACCAGGCTGATGACTGTCCGAGCAGTTGCTATACGAGCCTCCCGAATAGCCGTCCTGTGTATACCAGTTGTTGGTGTCTGGCTGCGGCAGTGGATTCTCAATCTGATCCGCCGGCGGCTTCGCGGTGTTGCCGTTGCCATCCGTGTAGTAGAGCGCATCGGCAGTGCCAATCATGATGCTGTTCGCGCCCGTGCCGCCCATCACCGGTTGATGATAGTTATCGCTAATCGTGAATTGGCGCGCGAGATGCGTGAAGTACGGCATGTCGCCGGTATTCACGTTGTAATAGCCGAGTGCGGTCGCTCCTTCGCCGGTCGTCTGGTCGCTGAAGTTCGCGGGCCGAGGCTTGCCGTTCGAACCAGCGCCCACCGACGTTTCCACCCACGCGAACAGATCCATCTGACAACCACTCGGATTATCGGGCGTGGCGTGATCAATGCTGCAGTCGGCCTGTTGCCAGTTCTGGTAGAAGCGGTGCACCGGGCTGTTGATGTACTGGTCATAGTCCGGACCGACGCGCGAGATCTGATACGGTCCGTTCGGGAGGTTATACGTGTTCGAACCAAAGCGCGTATCGACGCTATGCTGGGGCAAGCCGCTCGCACCCGTGGTCAGGTGCACAACATCCCAAGGCTCTATCATTGAGCCTTCGATGGCCTGCGCCGTAGCGAGCGTTGCGAATGGCGGCGGGCTGGTATCGCTCGGCGCGCTTGCCGTACCGCCCGTATTGGGTGCCGGCAGCACCGTATAGGGTTGTTTGCCGCCGGGCGCCATCTCGAAGCGCTTCGGGTCTGTCGCACTGGCCGTGTGTTGCGCAGCCAGTTCAAAGTTCGGCCCGGGGTGGCCATCGGCCGTGATGATGCCCTTAGACAGCAGATTCGCCACCGTCTGCCCACGGCGTGGCGTGAAAGCGCCGAATACGTGATCGAACGTCCGGTTCTCGCCGACAACCACGATGACGTGCTTGATCGGCGACGCGGTGTTCACCGCCGCCGCAGCCTGCTGCTCGCTCCGCGCGACAACTGGCCAGATGGCCGCGGCAAGCGCGGCGGAAACGGCGCCGCACAGCAAGCCGCCTTTAAACGTTGAAGAACTAATTCCGTTGAGAATACTTTTCACAAACGCCTCCATGACGTTACCCGAATAAGCAAGCGGCAATGTGGCGTGTGGAAACGACGGGCAGTCTTGCTTGGCGACGCTGCCTCTCTTACAAAACGTTACGACGGAAAGAACTTAAAGGGCGGCAATGACGATACGAGGGCAAAATAAAGTCGACTACGTGTGAGTTCGCTAACGAATCACTTTCGCTCATTCGCATTGCATAATCTGCGCCCGCAAAGCCAAGAGCGCATGGTAATTCATTGCCGTCACCGTGTCTGCCTTTGCTCATGGCGCCCAGCGATACACAACCACACTGGAACCGTTGTAGTTGTCTTTCGTAATGACGTAATCACCGATTGATCGTCGGTATGAACTCAAGCCGTACATCGAATCGACATCGTTGCCCACATACACGGTATTCGGGCTACTGTTGTTCAATGTCGCCTCCAGGCTTCCCGTGTTGAGATTGAAGGCATCGATGTTCGGCACGGTGTGCACATATCCGACAAAGAGATAATTGCCTGATGCTGAAATGGATTTGGGGTTGGCGCTGCTGATGTTGATCACCGGATTGGGCGTGGTGGTATTGCCAGCGCGCCAGCCGTGATACACCTCGACCCGCGAACCGATCGACGTCCAGTCTGTGCTCCCGGCAATGCCCTGCGCGAGGATCATCGTATCGCTTTCCGGCAGGTAGATGATTCGCGTCAATGGTGCAATAGTGGCCGGAATCGAAGTTGGAATGCCTGGCCCCCATGCCGGTTTGCCGGTGGCGTCAAAGCCGGTCAGCGGATAGCGCCAGATGGCATTCGTTTTATCCAAACCGGCCCAGATGTCTCCGTTGCTGTCGAGGAAGAAGCCGTTCCTGACCTTCGCGGCGGTATTGAACGCGGCCCCAGGAAGCGCGGCATCCGGAATCGCGATGTAGCCATTCGCAGCGTTGAAATGAAAGAAGTAGAAGGTATCCGGATTCTGACCCGTGGCAACCAGAATTCGATTGCCGCCAACGACGGCGAGTTGACCGAAGTGCTCACCGCGTCCCGGGTCATTGAGGTTGACTCGTGGATCGGACGGATAGGCAATCGGGTCAACCGTGTTCGCAACGAAAGTTCCACCAGCGGAGCCTGTGTAGATGTGAGTGCCTCCATAGAAATAAATGCCATCCGTGCCGGGGTCGGGAGCGGCGACTCCCTCGAAGTTGAGGGACTGAAGCGTCCATTGCAGGTGGTTGTAGCGGTCGTACGCATGAATGTCGGTGCCGCCGTCGCGGCCAAGATCCCAGGTGCCGCCCCATGGATTGTTGAGTACATACAGGTTGCCGGCGGAGTCCTTACCGATGCCCGCGACGCGGGTGAACCGCTTGTCGCCGACCTGGCCTTTGATGCCGGAGGTCGTGTCGAGGTAGCCGCCCTGTATGCCGAACGTGCCGACCGGGTAAGGCGCGCCTGAGACGTTATAGATCTTTATGTTCATGTCGGGACCCTGGTCGCCGACCATGAGCTGACCACTCGCCGCGTCGAAATACAGCGCAGACGGTCGCGAGGCAGCGGACATCTGGATGGTGTTCAGCGGCCTACCTGTCGGATCGAATTCAAGGACGGTGCCCGTGCTCTTCTGGGCCACCCAGATATTGCCCGCTCCGTCCACGGCGAGCGCCCCGGGACCTGAGACATTGATATCCTGCTGCCAGACGCCAGCGGTGGTGTAGACACGGACACGATTGCCCGGGAAGTCGCTCGCGTACAGCAATGCGCCCGACGTCGCGAGTCCCGTAACGACATCGGCACGCTTCTCGGTGGTTGTCGTGCTGACCGGGACAAGCAGATCGCGGGCCCGACTGGTTCGATCATAGCGACCGACCATACCACTGCCATAAGCCGCGCTATATTGAAGGGCAACGAAGATCGACATCGCATTGCCGGTAATGGCGCTGCCCTGAAACTCGCCGTGTCCTCCTATGGACGCGATGCTTTGACCGTTCGCATAGATTGCAACGCCGCCCTCATTTTCGTCCCACATCGAAGCTGTATAGATGATGCCCTCTGGCGCTACCCACATGGAACGTGCGACGCTCCCCACCCGGGTGGAATTGGTCCCGAATGTATTGGCCAGCCAGTCGGTCGTGTACGCGGCCAGACAACTCGGCGCAATTGCAGCGATCAGCATTGCGGAAAGATATACGGCGAGACTTCGCTTCTTGTTCATTAGGTATGCTTTGCGTCAAACGGACCAGACGAGGCGGTCGATCACTGAGGGATCACCCGAGATCCCTTCGAAGGAGCTGCGGACGTAGTAGTCAGAGATCCACGCGCACGGCCCAACGTTTTTGTCCTTGCGTGAACTGCGCCACGTCGTGTCGCCCGAACGTCCGTTGGCATTGTGAAGGGCGAAGCGGGTCCGTCGGGCGCCAGATTCGCGCTTCTTCGCAAGCCATGGCGAGAAATGTGTGTCGCCGGCTTGCAGATCTGAACTGGATATCGGCGGAAACAGTAAGAACTTGAAGTGACGTGCTTTTTCAGCCTTTCGACCGGACGGTTTTGCCACGGCGCGCGGCACGCGGCGTCGGCAAGCCACTCACGCGCGACCTGGTAATTCGCGTGCGCCACGTTGTCGCCGGGATGGCGTCAAGCGGACTGCGGTGCTCAACACGATGGCGTGAATCGTCAATATCGTGTCCATCTCAGTCGGCATCGCCATCGTTGCACTCTTCTTCCATGAGTTGCAGTTCATGAGTGCAAGGGACACACAATTAGAAATGCGAGTGACAAATATTCAACCTGTGACAAGCAATCAGACATCCATCCACGTGTTATGCGGGGTTGCTATCGAGCTCGAGGCATGCCGAGTTTGCGATGTTTCCTGCTATCAACTCACCGTCATGTGCTTACGCTGCCAGCGCATCACATTTGCGTCTACTACATCGCGTTTGGTCTGAATTTGTCTCGCTAGCCGTTTCTGCCGGCCCCACCAACCGCTTCGCCGGCTGGCGCTTGCAGTGAAGAACCGGGTCTGCAAACAGTACATGCTCTTATCCGCCCCTGGCGGCGAATACTGGCCGGCTGACGGCCGGATCGGGGGGTGTTGCGACGGGTTCACTGGACACTACGGGTTGCCCACCGGAAGGCTTCAACTCGGAACGCAAGCGCGGCGATATTTCCTGATATGCCCGGCGAACATCGGATACCTGCTCAATACCCTTCTTGAGTACCTCTTCGCAGAAAACAATGCGCGAGCGATAGTAGTCCGCCCGCATGTGTGCATCGAAGATACCTTGCTCCGCGCGGTAAAGTTCCAGGCGCAACTCGCGCAGCGCATGTTCGGCCAGTCTTTCGGGGCCAGTGGAACGATGTGATGCCCGGTGTATCAGCCATTTCAGCATCGTGACGCCCTCCTCTTTGTATGTCCGTGCAGCATTGAAATGCGCATTGCGCGGTGCAATTCAGTCACCGCGGCAGGCTATCAGAACAACTGGCGGCGCTACTGTGTCCGGCCCCACACGTTGCGAACGCGGCCTCCGCACAGCTCCATCGTGACAGGTGCGGCAACCCGGCTCGCACTCCATTGTCGGGATGATTCTATGATTGCTGGCGCCCATCTCCGATTGCGTCAGCAACGTTGCGCAGTGCCGCGGCGTACGCCACCTGGCATCGCCGCACGCGCGGCGCATGAGCGTACGAAACGCTTGCGTCGCCAGATATCGAGGTAACGGCACAATTCCATTGGCGATAAGTGTTTCTCCCAGTGTTGCAGTGACAGGAATCTGCCGTTACACGCTCAGGAACCGACAGGGAACGGGGCGAACGCGCGAAGGATAACGTTTGCGCACAAACGCCTAGAGTGCTTCTGGCCAGCCGCATATGCTTCGACGGACAGCCGGTGGCACCCGTGGGCGATGCGTCGGGGCCGGCAAGCTCGGAACTCTGAAAGGAGGACATGTGAACAGGATCAACATAGAGATCGGACAACTGGAGAAGGCCGTCAGCGCCCTGATCTCCCACCCCCGACTTGTCCGTCGCGATTACTGGATCGCGCAGGTCGAAAATCTGCTGGAGGAGCGGGGAATATTGGCGTCGGACAGACAGCGATTGGATACGCTCCTCGACCTGCTGAGCAAAATCCCTGCTCACCGCTTCGCCACAGCATCCAACGACGAACTCGTTAGCAGCCTGGAAACTGTGTACTGACAGCCGGGTGCGGTTCTCGCTACGCACGCTGTCGTCGTGACATGCGCGCCGATCATCCGTACACCCGACGAACCCGGAGAGCGTTTTCAGCGGCGTTGCTGAAGCATCACACTGATTCCGGTTGTGTCCGTGCAGACACAATCTTCGCTGACATTGCGGCGTCGACTCATCCCGCTGCCCGGACATAGCCCTACCGGTCTATCTCAAGCTTCTCATTGGCGAACCATGGCCAACGACAGCTATACCATGTGCACGTCAGCACCTTTTCAGGTCGAGGCAAATCTTTCACCGCCAGTGATGCACATGCCACTCTTCGACATTGAGCGGCACGTTCGACCAAATATGGAATCACGAAACTGAACGACACGCCAGACCCGTCCATAGCCTAGCTGATAGTGGCAAGTTAAGAATGAGTTTCATGAGCACATCCATGTTGCATACGCCCGCCTCTCAGAATCGCAAACGAGGCCGTTGGTCAGACAAGGCAAAGAAGCACTCGCGGACTTTTGCGTCATGCGAATCGCGATTGCCCTGAAGTCTTTGCTTACCTCGCAGTCGCTACGCCTGGCTGGCGTTCCCCTTTTCGTCCAGAACCTCGAGAATTTCGCGGTAGGTTTGCATATCAGTGTTTTCTGCCCGGGATGCCAAATGTCTCAGAAGCGTGAGCGACCGTTGCATCTGTTCATAGGAGCGAACATCCTGTAGAACTACTTTTGCGACGCCGCCGTCGCGAATGAACACCGGTCCGCCACTCGCGCTAACCGCAGCGATCAGTTCTTCAGTATGGCTTCGAAGGTATGCCGCTGAAAATATGGCCCGTCGATGCATACGCTCATCGCACTTTGCAGAGTCGAATGAAATAGCGCCGGACAGCTGCCGTTACACGCGTGATGAGACCGCGAACGATGTGTTCCCATGACCAGGTGAACGGCCCTGGCGAGAGCGTCACCGCGTCGCATACTCGATGACTACCTCGTTCATCTCGTGGTATGTCTTCACGACGATGTCGCCCCTGCCACTCATGGCGTCCATGGCGTTGTCAATCAGATTGGCCCACACCTGATTGAGTCCGTTGCCGTACACGGTCAGATGCGGCAGGCTGCGATCGTAGTCGCGATGAACGGTGACACCCTGCTTGAACCGGTGTTGCATGATGATGACGGTATCGTCAATGCCTTCATGGATGTCGACCTCCCGCTGCGGCGACTGGTCCATGTGCGAGTAGGATTTCATCGCCCGGATGATCCGGGAAATGCGGACCGACCCGACACGGATGTCTTCCATCAGCGCATTGAGCGCCAGTCTCGAGTTCCCGCGCGACGTCCCAGTTGACTGGGCGGCTACTGACGCCCGACGGGTGTCGGTTCATCTCTGCCAACACCGTTTCCGCTGCTGGGGAAAGGCGCTCGGCCACGTTCATCTCCATATTGGTTCTCGAGTAATCGCAGCAGGCGGCCTAAGCGCCGTTATGGTCGCACCACTGGATCGCCCAACGCTGCGCCGCTTCGATAGCGTCCGCGTCGGAGGGGGTAATCGCCGAGATCCCCCGAATACTTCACTTCTCTGGCTTCGCCGCCTGTCGGGTCGCGTCGAAAAATCTTCGCGCGGGCGTAGTAGCGACCGCCTTCATCGAGAGGCGACGTGTTGATATGGAACCCCTTGTAGTCGAACTGCATGGTCGTCTCTGTAGAGCTGATTTATTCATCGTCGCACTGGACAAGCTGCGGGCTTCCCGTCGAGTCCGGACCGACGTTCACCAGCTTATTTCGGTAGTCACAGTCGCGACAAATGAAAAAAAATCCGCTTTCGTCGGCTTGGACTTCGACCTGATCGAACGAGAAACGTGCATTGCAGTTTCGGCAAGTCCACATGGCTATCTCCGTCGCCGTCTGCGCCGCCTGGGCGGTTGCCTGGGCTCCGAGGGTCGGCGCGGCAATTCAGGATTGTTGTTCTTTAAGTAGCTTGTTAGCACGGGCCCGCGCTCCAGCTCAATGTTGCCCAGCGTTCAGCAGCATCCAAACTTGTTTTCGCGGCTCGCCTTTAAGGATACGCGCGAAGGCGGCACCGCATCGCGTGCAGGTGTAGTGCTGCTCAACCTGGGTGTCCTTCACTGCGCCGGCTACGATCAGAGACAAGGTATCGTGTGGATGGACCGTCGACGGCTGTCCATAAAGGTCAGCGCATGGCGCGCATGGTTGAATCCAAAGTTCCACGTCGGGACTCCCGCTCCTTCAACTGTTAAGCAAACTTGCGGAGTTGAGCAGCAGATCGAATCAGGTTGTTCGCGAGATGTGCGGGTCTATGTCGAACTCCAAAAGCACCTGCGCGACGGCGGTTCCAACGACCGCTCTTGCCTCGATGGTATCGGTTTCCAAACTATATCCGCTTGCGGTCGCGCCGTTGCTTCCCTCTGGATACAGAGACACACTCATCCCAGTCGCATATCCACCGATGTTCGGCAACCGCTTATTCACTTCGGCAATAAACTCTTCTGGCGAAATCATGGGTTTCGACATGGCTGTGGTCTCCCGGATGTTTTGCGAGGAATCCTAGCATGAGTGCCGTCATCAGCCCTTGTGGCACATATCGCTATCTACTGACACGCGCGGCAGAGTCGCTCTCGCCCATGAAATCGACCGCCTTGTTCGTGATGCTGAATCCGAGCACAGCGGACGCGACGCTCGACGATCCGACGATCCGGCGCTGCCGGGAGTTCGCGAAGCTCTGGGACTGCGACGGCCTCGCCGTGGCGAACCTGTATGCACTGCGCGCAACCGATCCGGCGGTGCTTTGGTCGCATCCCGATCCGGTCGGCCTTGACAGCGATGACTACCTGTGGAACTTCGCGCGCGAGCGTGGCGACGTTGTGTGCGCGTGGGGATCGAATGCCGAGCCTGGACGCGCCGCTCGTGTCACCAGCATCTTGATCGACGCTGGCGCGCGCCTCTGGTGTCTCGGCACTACGAAGGATGGCTCGCCCCGCCACCCGCTATATGTGCGCAGTAATCAGCCGTTGATCGAGTGGCGGCCGGCCGCAATCGTGGCATCCGGAGAGAAGGGAGATGAGTCGTGAGAGGCACAGATTTAAAAGTCTCGCGACCGCATGGTAATCGGGTCTCGCTCCCCTCGCACGACTTTCGCAGCGGCTACGTCTCGAATCCTGTCTGCGTTGGCATAGAAGGCTGCTTCCTCGCTCCCGGCCGCATCATCTGCACCGAAATGGTCGCGCAATGCTTCGTAGCTGATTTTGGCATCGTGGACGACGCCATCGACCTCAAGCTTGAACTTGATCGCCATCGACATGGATTCGTCCAACACAGACCAAACGGTATTGCGAGTCATATCCCCTCCTTGACCCGGGAATCCTAGCATGAGTGAGAACAGCAAGATCGAGTGGACGGATCACACGTTCAACCCGTGGGAAAGGCTGCCAGAAGGCCGGCCTCGGCTGCGATCACTGCCATGCCGAGGCGAGCAATGCGCGCTTCGCCGGCGGCACTTCGATCAACTGGGGGCCGGGCGCGCCGCGGCGCCGCACATCTGCCGCTAACTTTCGCAAGCTGCGGCAGTGGACCGCGGCGCACGCCGAATTTTTCGAAGAGCATGGCCGCCGCCGGCGCATGTTCTGCGCGTCGCTCACCGATGTATTCGACAACGCGGCTGATCCAGCGTGGCGACGCGGCCCGCTGGAACTGATGAAACGACTACATCGCATCAATCCGTCGTTCCGCGTCAAAACGAGCCTCCTCGATTGCCTGCTCCTGAATTCTCGCAGACGTCTCTTGATTCCTCCAGTAAACGGGGGGCTTAGTCATCGTATATGCCCAGTCCCAGCTCCCGTCCTTCTGTTCGGTCACATATACGCTGTAGTTGACTTCTTTGTACCTGAAATTGTGGCTAGGCATAAGGTAGATCCCGCTCGGAGTCTTCGAGGGATCCTAGCATGACTACCAACATCAAATATCGAGAGCAAGATGGGAACGCTGACTCATCCGTTATTGACGAGGTCGGCGTCGATCACCTCCCAGGTCAGATTTCGCAATGCCTCAATTGCGGCTTCTTCGCTGAAGGGGATTTTCGCCCCTCCGCGCGCAAGTTTTCGATCGACACCTGATGGCGGCCTCCGCGGCTACGCCGTATGGCTCCCAGAGAGTAAACGGAACAACGAGAAAACACTGAGGCACCGAATGCAAATCCGACTTGATGAATGGCTGAAACGAGAGTTCGACCCGCCGCCGGTGATCCGTACGGACCGTATCTGGACCAATTCCGGGAAATTCTTCCCGCGCCGATCAAGGTCGGCCGTTCCCGCTACGTGGAGGAAGGCGTCATGTTCGGCGACGGCATGCAGAAGCTGCGTCTCGTTCATCGGGTATTCGGTCATGGCAGCTAGACCACGAATTCGCCGTCGTGCGAGCTGCCCCCCGGCCCGGCTACTACGACTGGCGCAATCCGATCCCCAAATAGACAACCACAAATGTCCGCAGTCCGTTGACCCGTTTGCAACGTCCAACCCGATGGGTCGGTACGGCTGTTCGAACGGAGACTGACCATCGAATTGCTGCATCATCTGCGCTAAGCGCGTATGCTGGGAATGCCGGCTTGGCACGCAACGCGCTAGGAGCAATACCATGGCCAAGAGTCAACTACGCAGCACTCGCGAAGCGAAAAAACCGAAACAGCCCAGGAAGCCGTCGGTGCCGGCGACCCCGTCGGGCACGGTTCATTCGCGGTTTGTGAACGAAGGTGTCGCCAAGAAGAAGTCCTAAACCGGTCGGCCGCAGACACGAGGCGCAGTGATTACACGCAACTTGTGACGTTCACCGCAGGGAACTGATACTTCTACATTGAACGCGCAGACCGTTCGGGAGGCGCAAGATGATCCATCACAACTCGGACCTCACTTTTCGCGGGCTTCCGCTCACGGCCGAGCAAGACTCAGAGATTCGTCACTATCTGCACAGGAAGGCCAAGCTGGGCAAGCCATGGAACACGCCCGAGCTGCGCGGGATGCTCGAGGACATGCTGCTTCCGCCAAGTACTGAGGACGACAGCGAGAACGACATCTCGGACGGCGCGTTGACCGCCGCTGAGCACGCGGCGGCGTTTGTCGATCAGGACATGGAGCCAATTGAGGCGTATGAGGAATTGCATGCAGCGATGGAAGCCGAGAACATGAAAGGCGATACGCACTAGCGGAGCGCTCCGCGCTGGTAGTGCGCGTGCAATCCGGTCCATCAAAGGCGTCGAAGGGAGGGCGACACATGGCACTCAGGTTTTCCAACCCCAGCCGCAGCTATGACGAGACCAAACATGGCGTGTGGTTCTGGGGTTACGACAACGCACGCGAGATTACCTTCTTCGTGGAAAACCGCGTACTAAAGAATTTCGACTCCACTCTCGGTTCTGACGAAGCCGAGGTGCTGGCCTCCTTCGACCGGCATCGTGAAGCGATCCTGAAGATCGCCATGACGCGTTATGTCGACGGGCCGCAGACTCTGTACACGCTGCACTAAGAAGTCCTTACGCGCGTCGGCCTTCCGGTGCATGCCACATGACGGCATGCGCTGGATCGAGAGCGTTCGTAAAGCACGGCATCGGAGGGTTTGACTACGAAGCTCCCGTCCGGTACCCAGTTGCGGCAACCATTTGTACGCGCAGGCCTTCAAGATGGTGACTCCCGGACAAGCGGTCAGGGGCTCGTAATTGTCTCCGCGGTGCGGAGACAATACGCGCTGGCCGCTCGCCTCGGCGACCACGCGCACGGTGCGCTCGCGATCGCATCAGCGCCCTGATCGGCGGACAGCCCGGCGCCTTGCGTCTGTCGCGCGGGCGCGTGCTACCTGTCATCCGTCCTGCCCCGCTTGCGCCGCACTCCCGTCTTGTTTGGCGTCACGGGCGCCGCAGTTGCCTTGCTGCCAGACGACTCGCCGGCGGGCGCGCCGCAGAGGACCGGCCCGGGGTGGCTTTCGCACGGACCGGCTCCACCTCGCGGCACGCGAACTCGCGTGCATCGGCCCGATGGACTGCCGCCAGCTGGTGCTGCAGCGTCTGATTCGTGGCCTGCATCGCACTAGCCGGCCCTGCAGCACGCCCGCCTGATGGCGCGCATCACCGATGCTGCGCCTGCAGCGCATCGACCGCACGCTGATGCTCGGCGTCACGCCGGTCGGCCCGCTTCGTCGTCTCGTCGAGATCCTTCTGCAGCTTCGCGACCGCGCCCAGCTCGCGATCGATCTCGAGCAGCGCACGCTTTTCCGTGGCACGCAGGCGCTCCTCCGCACGCTCGGCGGTCTCGCGTAGTTTCTCCAGGTCGGGGTATTCGTACTTCTTGCGCATTATCTGGCGGTTGCAGGGCGCAGAGGCATGCATGATCAGGTCGCCGCCAGCAACGAGCAGCGTGTCGACGGAGTCGATCACTGCGTCATCGAGGCGGACCGTTTCCAGCTTCACGCGTGTGTCCGTGGGGACAGGGCAACCCGCCTCGGAGGTCAGAACCACCTGATACGCAGGATGACCGTCTTCAAAGCAAGCGTCGCTAAAGGCCTGCAGCGGACCGGATATGTCCATGAGCTTGGCACCGTCGTAGGCGACGATGACAACCTTGCGCGGCGCTTGCCCGTCCGAATTGTCGGTTCTAGACATTTGCTGACGTATCGAAGTGCAGGGCTTTGCCCGGATCACAGATTCAACCACGTCCACCGGCATGCACCGCGGCAAGACCGGCCTGCGGCGATCGGACGTGGACCAGATAACACGTTACTGGCATTTGGCGTAGGACAGCAATGACAACCACTCCTCTTTTTCTGCCGATCTCTGGCCGCGGTGCACGGCGATGGAGGTGAACGCCTGACCACGCCGGGTCGAGTGCGGCCCCGTGAAGCGTGGAAAAAATCGGCTGAAGGTCTGCTGGAACGGAATGTCGGGATCGCCACTGATTATGTCGATATTGCCCGTTGGCAGAAGATCGCTCGCGCCGGATGATGCCTGTGCAAATTCGAAACGTGTCTGAAGCGCCTGGAGTATTCGATGACCGAGCAAACCTCTGTAGTAAATATCCCTGACTGGCATATCGCGGGCGAATGGTTCGACGTCTGCTCATGCAACTCGCCTTGCCCATGCACCTTTGCACAGGCCCCGACGAACAATCACTGTGAAGTGCTGTGGGCGTACCGGATTAACTCCGGGCACTATGGCGGTGTGCCGATGACCGGCCTCTATGTCGTTCTGCTCGCCGGCTTCGATGGCAATCTTTGGGACGAAGCAAAACTCGACTGCGGATTCTTCTTCGACGCGAAGGCGAACGACACCCAGCGGGAAGCACTCGTCAACATTTTCACAGGTAAAGCCGGAAGCTGGATGAGCCAATTCGTGCCGGCGCACGTCCGCCAGGTCAACGGCGCCGAGTTCGCCGACATTTCGGTGGAGATCGACAGCGATCTCGAGCGGTGGAGCGTCAAGGTCGACGACCGCGTCGACGCGAGCGGGAAGCCGCTTTACGGGCCGACGTCCGACAAGTCGAAGCTGCTGCAAAGCTTCAATCCGCCGGGCAGCGAAGTGGGTCCGACCGACGCGCCGGTGACATGGGGCAAGGGCACGGGTGGCCGCTGGACGGCATTCGGCTTTGAGCAAAACATCCCGGCTGGCCAGGCGAGCAAGCACATCCCGTTCGACTGGCATGGACCGGATCGATCATGAAGGTCCTCGTTACCGCATCGCGCGGCGCCATCAAGTCGCTTGGACGCGGCTCGGCAACGCCGGGCTGGACGATCGCGATCGTCGGGCTCAGCGTCGCCGCCTGGTTCGCCTTGTTGATCTCGATGGGCGGGATGGACGAAGGCCCCGGAACGCCGCTGCATGATCTGCCGATGTTCCTGATCGGCTGGGTCGTGATGCTCACCGCCATGATGCTGCCGTCCGAGCTCAACTATGTCGCAGCGTTCGGCATTCTGCTCAGAGGCCGCGGCAAGACTGCTAATGAGCGCCGACGTCGAATCCCGTCCTTCATCGCTGGCTATGGCATTGCGTGGATCGCGTACGGGCTGGGCGCTTATTTTCTGGACTCGGTGGTTCGTTCGGCCGGTCTCGAATGGATCGCCTGGAACCGCGCCGGACCGTATCTGGCCGCATCCGTTTTGGTGCTGGCAGGTCTCTACCAGTTTTCGAGCCTCAAGCACGCCTGCCTTACGGGCTGCCGTTCGCCGCTCTCATTCTTTTCCCGCTACTGGAGGGACGGCGACGGCGGAGCGGTTGTCATGGGCTTCCGGCACGGGCTCGTTTGCGTCGGATGCTGTTGGGCCCTGATGGCGGTGATGTTCGCGGTGGGCGCCATGAGCTTCTCGTGGATGGCCATGCTGACCGTCATGATGTTCGCGGAAAAGATGTTGCCTCACGGCAAGAAGCTAATGGCACCGGTTGGGATTTTCCTTGCTGTGATGGGTATCTGGATCGCGGTAGCGCCCGACACGGCACCGCTGCTCAAGCATCAGTTCCTTTACCGCGCTTCGATCTGTCACGCGCATTAGCCCCTGGCAGAATTTGCGGTGGTGCATGTCATTTCCGATATCCGCCCGTCGAGCTAGCATTTCTCTGTCGTCGAACACTATCTCATGCGATGCAGCGTAAAACCGAAATAGGCATCGTGCTGTTTCCGGGCGCACAGCTCGCCGCCGTCTATGGCCTTGTCGATCTGTTCTCCATCGCAAATCGCTTCGCCGCGCAGCGGGGCGAACGGGACACTGTCTCGCTGGTCGTCAGTCAATGGCGGCAACAGGGACCGAACAGGATACCCGTTCGGGACGTCGGCGCTGCCAGCCAACACAATGGCGCTCCGACGGTCCTGCTCTTGCCGCCTTGCCTCGGTGACCCGCTCCCACCCGATCAGGCAGCGCCCTTCGTCGAATGGCTGATAAACCAGCATCGCGCGGGGACAACGCTTGCATCCGTCTGCGGGGGCGCCTTTCTTCTCGCGGAAACCGGGTTGCTGACCGGCCGTTCCGCTACCACCCACTGGGCGCTCGCCGATGCCTTTCGTGTGCGATTCCCCGGCGTGCTGCTCGACGTCGACCGGCTGCTCATCGATGACGGGGATATCGTCAGCGCCGGCGGCATGATGGCCTGGACAGATCTCGGCCTGAAGCTTGTCGATCGCTTTCTGGGTCCCACGGTGATGTGCGATACCGCTCGATTCTTCCTCGTCGATCCGCCTGGCCGCGAGCAGCGGTATTACAGCGTCTTTTCACCGAATCTGACGCACGGTGATCCGGCGGTGCTCAAGGTTCAGCATTGGCTCCAGGAAACCGGCGCGAAGGACGCGTCGCTTGCTTCGCTGGCCTTGAACGCGGGTTTGGAGGAGCGAACCTTCCTGCGTCGCTTTCGCAAGGCGACGGGGCTCACTCCCATCGACTACTGTCAGAGAGTGCGGGTGGGAAGAGCGCGCGAGATGTTGCAGTTCGGAAATCTGGCGATTGATGCCATCGCCTGGGAAGTTGGATACGGCGATCCGGGCGCTTTTCGGAAGGTCTTTCACAGGATCACCGGCCTGAGGCCAGGCGAATATCGCCGCCGGTTCGGCGTTGATGGTGGATAGAAAAACAAGACGTCGCTCAGAGCGCGGACTAGCGTGCTGGCAGAAAACGAGGTGCGGATGTCATTTATGAAATGATTCGTGGTCCTATACTGAATCAGCTAGTTTCAATAGCCATATCGACAGGACAATATCGTGATATCAGATATCAAGGTACCGGACAGCAGCCTTGTCCGTGCGGCTGAAGAGCTTGCACGCTCCGTCTCGAATGAGACGCTCTTCAACCATGTGATGCGGTGCTACTGGTTCGGCGAACTGTTCGCGCAACAGGAAGCGACGAAGGTGGACAGCGAGTTGATGTTTATGTCAGCCGTGCTGCACGATCTAGGTCTTACTGACCATGCACCTGGCCCGCATCGCTTCGAGATTGAAGGTGCGACGGCGGCGCGGACGTTCCTCGTCGAGCGGGGACTATCGGAAGATCGCGCGCAAAAGGTTTGGGACAACATCGCGCTCCATACGTGGGACATGAATCAGTTCAGGGGCGATACCAGCCGCCTGATGCAGCTCGGGCTGGCATACGACGTCTCCGGCGTGGCCGGCGCGCACCTTGACCCCGCGGACGTCGCCGAAGTGCTACGACGATACCCGCGGCGAAACTTCAAGCGTGCTTTCAACGAAATGCTCAACTACGAGGTCGACTGCAAACAGCCGTACCCGCACTGGTTCCACATTTGCTCGCGCGTTGCGCACAATCGATCGCCGCTCACAATCGTGGATGCACCAGTCGTGCTGGATTGGGCGCCGTTCGACGAATGAGTCGCTGCTTCATGCAGTAGAGCGCTGGCAGAAATCGAGGGCGCAATGTCATTTGTGCCGCAGATCGACAAACCTATACTCGGTAGCAAACGCAGCACCAAAACGCTGCCCTTCCGATCAATCGAGGAACGCACAGAGTGGAGCAAGGCAAATGAGCCAATACAGCGAATTCGAATTCAGGACACAACCGTGGTTTGACCCGGCGTGGTTCGATCAGTCGAACTTTCAGGGATTCAGTCATTTCATCCCGATGAAGACCATTGTGATCCACTGCTTTGACCCGAGGGCATCTGAAATACCGCAGGCTGTCGCGGACTATTTCGAGGATGAGTGCGTAATTCGTGGAAGCTGGACACGCGTTTCGCGTGAAGGTGGACGGCTGATTCGCGCGAAGCTGGACAGTCGGAGCGCAGCGACGCGGGGTTTCCGATTTTTACTCTGATCGGGGTTTGTCGGTCAAACTCTTTTTGTGTTTGCGCATCGACTCGCCGCTGAGATTGACGCGATAGGTGTTGTGCACGAGTCGATCGAGAATGGCGTCGGCGAGCGTCGGATCCCCGAGTACCGCGTGCCAGTTCTCAATTGGAATCTGACTTGTCACAAGCGTCGAACGGTGGCCGTGACGATCATCAAGAATCTCCAGCAGGTCGCGCACGGCGCCGTCGCTCATGGGCGCCATCGCGAAGTCATCCATCAGCAGGACGTCCGTCTTTGCCCACTGCGCCAGCAGGCGTGCGTAGCGGCCACTACCGTGGGCAATGGCAAGATCCTCGTTCAACCGGGGCATTTTCAGATACAGCGTTGAGAAGCCCTGACGGCATGCCTGGTTGGCCAGTGCACAAGACAGCCAGGTCTTGCCAAGACCGGTGGCGCCTATGATCACCGTGCTGTTGCGCTCGCGAATCCAGTTGCACGTCAGCAGCTGGCCGATGAGACTGCGGTCGAGTCCCCGTGCCGAGCGGTAGTCGATGTCCTCGGGCACGGCATCGGGGAACTTCAGTTTTGCGCGGCGTAGCCGCGCCGTCGTCTGCCGTGATTCGCGCACGCTGGACTCTCGCTCAACAAGCAGACCCAGTCGTTCCTCGAAGCTCATTGCTTCGATGTCGGCGAGTCCCTGCTGCTCGGTGAGCGCGGCGGCCATGCCGCTCAGGCGTAGCTCGTGCAGCTTCTCGATGGTCGGATGTCTGAGCATATTTCTCCTTCAATGGTAGTAGTTGGGCCCACGCACGTTGGCGTGCGTAAGCGGTAAGTCGGCCTGTGCAGATGTCGGCGAGGGTTGCTGATCCAGACCGTTCTTCAGCGTTGAGGCGATGAACTTGTACCCCGGCGCTTTGAGATCGATGGCGCGGCAGCAGGCCACCTCAAGTCGCTCGTTGCCATAGTCCTTTGCGAGCCGAAGCACACCAAGACAGGTGCGATAGGCCTGCTGCGGATGCTGGCGACCGCCCAGCAGATGCTCGATGACTGCGGCGGTGTATGGGCCGATGCTGTCCGCCCAGTTGCGCAGGCGCTGTGGGTCCCAGCCAGTGACGGCCTGATGGTTAGCGGGCATGTGTTCATTGAGCGTGGTATGGGCGCCGCGCCGGTCGCTCTTTGCGTGCGCGGCGATACGCTTGCCGCGATGGAAGATCTCGACCGTCGATGTGGTGTAACGAAGGTCAACCTGTTCGCGCGCAAAGCGATGTGGGACCGAGTAGTAATGACCAGTCAGTTCGACGTGATAGTCGATGCCGACGCGGGCGACCTTCCAGTCGGCGTACTGGTACGGCAGCACAGGCAACGCCTTGAGCGCCGGACGGTCAAGTTCCTCGAAGGCGCTGCGGCGCGAACCCGGCAGCTTCTTGAAGGCCTTGTTGTTCAGGCTGGCGAGCAATCCGGCGATTGCCCGGTTCGCCTCGGCCAGACTGAAGAAGCGCTGCTTGCGCAGCCGGGCGAGAATCCAGCGCTGGACCAGGAGTACGCCCTGTTCAACCTTTGCCTTGTCGCGGGGCTTCCCGCTGCGAGCCGGGAGGACAGTGACGCAATAATGCGCGGCCATTGCTGCGTAGGTGCGATTGATCAGCGGATCATAGAAGCTGGGCTTGTGTACGCCTGACTTAAGGTTATCCGGCACGACAATCTCAGGACAGCCACCGATGAATTCGAACGCACGCACGTGCGAGCCGATCCAGTCCGGCAACTGCTGCGTCCAGGTCGCTTCGGCGTACGTGTAGTTCGACGCGCCGAGCACTGCGACGAAGAGCTCCGCCTCACGGATCTCGCCCGTCGCCGCATCGATGATTGCGACCCTGTCGCCGGAGTAGTCGACGAACAGCTTCTCGCCCGGAGCGTGCGTCTGGCGCAATGTCAGGGGCAACGAGCTGGCCCACTGGCTGTAGTGCGTGCAGAACCACGTGTACGCATAGCCGTCCGGATGCTCGGCCTTGTACTCGTTCCACAGCAGATCCAGCGTGACGCCCTTGCGCGAGAGCTCGCGACGGACGGTGGGCCAGTGGGGTTCGGGCCGCTGCCCCTCGACCTGTGGTGGCGGCGGGTACAGCAGCGCTTCGAGTTCATCGTCGGACAGCGTCGCCGACACCGCCCAGGTAAGCCCTGCGCGCTCCATGCGCCGCACATACTGTCCGACTGTCGTTGGAGAGGCACCGACTGCCCGGGCAATCTCACGCTGCTTAAACCCGCAGTCGAAATGCAGGCGCAGCACTTCACGAATTTTACGCATGGTCAACGTTGGATATGCCATGTGGCCTCTCGACGAAATCGTCGAGCGTGCCACGGTTGACCCGCGTCGCTACATCAGAGCGTTACTGTCCAGCTTCGTGTGAAATCGCTGTCCAGCTTGCCGTGAAATCCGTGTCCACCTTCGCGTGAAATGCCTGTCCAGCTTGCCGCGAAATCACTGTCCAGCTTGGTGTGAAATACGCAGATGAGGTCTATCCGGGTGAAAACATTCTTGATGAAGCCGGTAACCGGATCGGTAACACCCGTACGTTGTTCGCCGTGTCGAACGCGGGGGGGGCGCGCCCTTTCGGCTCTGCAGTCGGTCGCAACGATGGACTATCTCTTCAAGGTTCAAAACGTCGTGGTGGTGCATCACTCATTTTGCGGCGCAACGGCTTTCACGCCTGAAGCCCTCGTTGACGAGTTCCATGATCACCATCACGCCGACATCTCAACGATGTTCGATCACGATAGCCTCGCCATTTCGAATTTCGAGGAGTCGATCAAACACGATGTCGAACTGCTTCGTGCCAGCCCGGCCGTACCGAAGAACGTCAAGCTCTATGGTTTCTTCTACGAGATCAATTCCGGCAAACTGACTGAAGTGGTGCGCGATATTCCGGCCCAGGTCACCCTGTAGACCAGCATGCGCGTGGCTGCCGGCCTCGCCTTTTGAAAGTGCCATGTATCCGTCTATGCCGACACATGGCGGAAAGGACTCGGAACAGGAGGAAAGCCGATCGGTCGCGGGCTATGCACGCGATCGTGCCTGTTCGAGTTTTGGAGCGGTCGCATGCGACAACCCAAATTCCTGGTTACTGGCGCGACGGGTAAAACCGGCGTCGATAGGATCAACGATCTTCTCTGATAGTCGCGTGCGCGGTTCCAGGCGACGCTGACCGAAAGCGTACCGCATGGCAACCCATACAGGTGGACATACGAAGCCGGGCAAAGTTTGCTGGCGCAAACCTCAGGTCCTTCCAATTGCATATTTAGCCATGTCCGGTCGAGTGAGCGACAAAGTGCCACGAACTCTGAAAGGCTGCTCATGGCCGCAGGCAGAACTGACATGGATTTTTCAGCGATTCCAGTCGGCATTTTCACGCTTCGAGGTGGTCATTTCTCCAACGACGCCTGTAACGCCCTTCCCGTGGCGGGAACCTTACCCCTCTGTTGTCCAGGGCAATCCGCAGGACAGCTACTATCGCTGTTCAGCACTCACCTATGTCGTCACGCTCGCGAGCCACCCCGCGTTGTCGCGTCCCCTGGCAATGAGGGTGAGCGCGCAATCCATTTTCGCGACTTTTCTACCTCCACCGCTTCACGAAGAATCTCGTTCTCCATCGTCTTCCCTTTCCAATGACAGTGACGATGGGCTCTGCGTGTTTGAGCACAATCCCCAGTCGTGCCACGTCGTCTGCTCGATCTGGAAGTACCGCAACAACATCGCGTGTTGCCCGTTGGCGAACCTGGCTTGACACGCCGACTCCGTGTCAGAAATTGGAAGATCCACGACTATTCGGACAGCACTGCGACAGCCTTGATTTCCACGATGTAGCCGGCCGCACCGCCCAGCATGTGTGCGCCTACGGCGGTCCATGCTGGCAGGGGATGCGTATTGAGGTATCGGTCTCGGACCTCCATGAACAGCGGAAGGTCACGCATGTCCGTATGGAAACTGGTGACGTCAACCACGTCACTGAGCGTTGCGCCTGCAGCTTCGAGCACTGTCTTCAGGTTTTCGAACGCCTGGACAATCTGCGCTTCGCGAGCCTCCACCAGTTTCATGTCGGTGTCACGCCCAATCTGCCCGGACACATACACCGTGCTCCCGACCTTCACTGCAGGGGCGTAGTGAATCTTTTCGTACACCGCTTCCATCCCCGCGGGAACAATGGCTTTACGTTCGTTCATTGCGGCGTCTCCTTCTCGTAATTGTTCTCTAAGCCTTAGCCGTTGTCGCCACCTGCAACGGGCAGCACGGCGCCGGTGATGTAGCCTGCTTCGTCAGAAGCAAGAAAGAGAATGGGAGCGACTTGCTCGTCGAGCGTCCCGTAACGCTTGAAAAAATTCGATTCTTTGACCTGTTTCACTGCTTCGCCCATCCAGGTCTTCTCTTGCTCGCTATCGCCGGCGGCATTGCGAGGCACGCGCCGCGGAGGCGCCTCGGTTCCACCTGGTGCAGCAGCGACCACTCGGATGTTGTGCTCGCCGTATTCCATTGCGAGCGACTGGGTCATTGCGTTAACACCACCCTTGGCAGCCGAGTACGGCACACGGCGGATACCGCGCGTTGCATTGGAGGAAACGTTGACGATGGTTCCGCGACCTTGCGCAAGCATATGCGGAAGAACTGCGTGACAGGCGTACAAGGTTGGCATAAGTGAGCGGCGGATTTCCGCATCAATCTGAGCCGGCTCGAACTCGGCATAGGGCCGCATACGGATGGCACCGCCCACCCCGTTAACC
The DNA here is from genome assembly GCF_007995085.1 of Paraburkholderia azotifigens. GTDB lineage: Bacteria > Pseudomonadota > Gammaproteobacteria > Burkholderiales > Burkholderiaceae > Paraburkholderia > Paraburkholderia azotifigens. The sequence goes on along the minus strand of NZ_VOQS01000005.1, from coordinate 2,198,673 downwards.
AGGATGTCAATTCGGCCAAACTTCTGCACAGCAAATGCCATCGTAGCGGCCGCGCCTTCGTACGTCTCGAGATCGGCAACGAAGCCGGCGGTGTCAGCCCCCGTCGCTTCGGCAGCGACATCGGAGACGAAGTCGGCGCGGTCGACAAACAGAACCTTCGCACCTTCGGCGGCTGCGCGCAGAGCCACGCCGCGCCCGATACCTTGGGCCGCACCGGTTACGACCATTACCTTCCCTTCGAATCGCGCGTCACTCATGCGGCCACCGGAGTTGCGTTGGGGGTGAACTTTTCGTAATGGAAGCTGTTGGGCTTCACACCATTTTCGTCGAAATACTTGCGCACCGCGTCGACCATCGGCGGAGGCCCGCAGAGGTACACATCAACATCGCCGTCGTTGAGACATTCGGCTGGCATGTGCTGGGTCACCCAGCCCTTGCGCGGATGGCTCGAAGCATCTTCCGCAACAACGGTGCTGAACGTAAAGTTCGGCAGCTTAGCAACGTACGCCTCGACTGCTTCGACCTGTACCAGGTCCAGATCGCGCGTGACACCGTAGATGAGATGGACTTTCTGTTGCGAGTTTGCGCGCACGAGAACTTCCAGCATCGACAGGAACGGGGCCAAGCCCGTGCCGCCAGCCAGGAACAACAGCGGACGCTCGACTGCCCGGAGATAGAAGCTGCCCAGCGGACCAACCAGCTCAACCTTGTCGCCGGGCTGTGCCAACTCCAGCCACGTGCTCATCACGCCGCCGGGAATCTTCTTGATCAGGAAGCTGATTTTCGATTCGCCCGGCGCCGACGAAAACGAGTACGAGCGGTGCTTGCCGCTGCCGGGAACGTCGATGTTGACGTACTGGCCGGCCAGGAAAACCGGAGGGGCGGTGTGCACGTCCAACTCGAGGACAACCGCTGCATCATTGTGCTGTTCGACCTTCGTCACTGTTGCAGCAAACTTGCTTTGCTCAGTCTTGCACGCCGTAGACGATGCCGGGACAGCAATAACGCAATCACTGCTGGGCACCATCTGGCAGGTGAGCACCAGGCCGCTGTCCTTTTCGTCCTCGGTCAGCGCGTCCTCGATATAGTCGTCTCCGAGGTCATAACTGCCGCTCTCTGCACGGCACTTGCAGGTGCCGCAAACACCGTCCGAGCAGTCCATCGGCAGGTTAATCTTGGCGCGAAACGCCGCGTCAAGGACCTTCTCGCCCGCTTTACATTCGACAAAGCGAGTCACGCCGTCTTCAAAGTTCAGTGCAACGTTAAAGCTAGACATATTTGCCTCCTACTTCCTGTCTCGTTCCGACCGATGGCATCAAACGTGGTAGACGTCGAGCACCTGGCGGATATAGTCGTTCTTCAGCGCAATCTTCTTGCTGGAAATCAACAAGCGGTCGTCCACCTTACGAAAGGTGACGTAAATGGTGCCAAAAAACTGATCGGTAACCTTGTAACGATGGCTTAGCGTGTTGAAGTTGTATCGAACCTCCACTTCGTTCTCACGCTCGGCCAGCACTTCCACATTCGTAACGTTGTGACTGGTGCGCGGCTCAGGCATCGATGCGCCGCTTCGCTCTGTCTTGATACGGAACACCCGATCCTCGAGGCCGCCGCGGTCCGGGTAGTACATCAACGAAATCTGGCTTTGGGGGTCGTCCGTGAGCCGGTCGTCGTCGTCCCATGCGGGCATCCAATAGGTGACGTCCTCCGTGTAGCAGGCGAGCCACTCGTCCCACTGGCGATCATCGAGGAAACGTGCTTCCTGATAGAGCGCGTTGCAGATCTTCTGATGGTCGAAACTCATACCGCTGCCTCCGCTTGTTCTTTGCTCAGGGCGTCACGCATCACCTGCACCCAGTATTCGTGCTGGACCACAAAGAGGCCTTCATCTTCGCTGCGCTCACCCGAGATGAGAGGGTTCAAACCCATGCTCTTTGCGTTGTCGTCAGGTCCGTGAATCCACAGCGGAGCGCCGCGCGACAGATCGTTCCACATCGTCGTCGAACCTGCATAGCCGGACTGACAGGCGCGGAATTCCTCCAGGTCATCGCTGGTGCCCATGCCGGAGACGTTGAAGAAGTCTTCATATTGACGGATGCGAATTGCACGATCTTCTGCGCTTTCGCCTTTCGGGGCGAAGCAGAAGATGCTGACTTCGGTCTTGTCGACGCTGATGGGTCGAACCACACGGATCTGCGTGCTGAACTGATCCATCAGGAACACGTTCGGATAAAGACACAGGTTGCGAGTCTGATTGACGATAAAGTCGGCCTTCGTGTCACCGACGCGCGCCTTGATTTCATCGCGATGCTGATACACCGGCCGCACTTCCGGGTTCATCGTCTTTGTCCACAGCAGGATGTGGCCGTGCTCGAATCCATACACGCCGGCGACCGACTTGCTCCAGCTGTTCGCATCAACCGCTTTGGTGCCTTCAACCTTGCGCCGGCCCATCGTCGCAGCGTAGTTCCAGTGAACGGTGCTGACGTGGTAGCCGTCGCAGCCGTTCTCCATCTGCATCTTCCAATTGCCGTCGTAGATGTACGAGGAGTTACCGCGCAGCACTTCGAGACCATCCGGTGCCTGAGAAACGATCTGGTCGATGATGACCTTGGTCTCGCCAAGATAGTCTTCAAGGGGCATGACGTCAGCGTTCAAGCTGCCGAACAGGAAGCCTCGATAGTTCTGAAAGCGCGCCACCTTCTTCAGATCGTGCGAACCCTGCTTGTTGAACTGCACCGGATACTCAGTGGTCTTTTCGTCCTTTACCTTGAGCAGCTTGCCGGTGTTCGAGAAAGTCCAGCCATGGAACGGGCAGGTAAAGCTGCCTTTGTTGCCATGCTTGCGACGACACAGCATCGCGCCTTTGTGAGCACAAGCATTGATGACCGCGTTCAGCTCACCGGTCTTGTCGCGAGTGATAACCACGGGCTGACGGCCAATCCACGTGGTGTAATAGTCGTTGTTGTTGGGGACCTGGCTCTCGTGCGCCAGATATACCCAGTTGCTCTCGAAGATGTGTTTCATCTCGAGATCAAAGAGGTCAGCATTGGTGAAAATGTCGCGGCGGCATCGGAAAACACCGTTTTCCTTGTCGTCCTGCACGGCGTTGCTCAGCAGGTCATCCAGCTGACGGGCTTTGTCGATAGTGGCAGACATGAGCTCTCTCCTACGCGTGCTCCGGGCGGAGCACGCGCATCGGTTCGGTTAAGATTCGGAGGAAGGTAGCGGCGACAGGATTAGTGGATAGCCGCCACGTTTGGGCAGTTACGCTGCTGCCGACGCGCGTAGGCGTTGGACAACCTGGTTGTCCTTGCCCTGGACCAGCGGAGTCAACTCAATGTTGAACTCGATTTCTTTGTAGGCGTCGGCCTTTAGTCCCAGAGCTGCACCGCCCGTCTTCTCGACCACATGCGGAACGAGCTCTTCCCGTGTCGCGTAAGCGAAGTCATCCCAGATTAGCGGATCGCCCTCGATGTTGATCTGGGTCGTCAGCTTGCGATTGTTCTCTGACGTGGCGAAGAAGTGGACGTGCGCCGGACGGTTCCCATGTCGGGCGAGCGCATTCAGAAGCTGCTGTGTCGCACCATCGGGCGGACAGCCATAGCCCACGGGCATCAGCGTACGGAACTCGTACTTCCCGTCAGATCCCGTCTTGACCGCACCGCGCAAATTGAAGTCGCTCTGCGCACCGGTCGGATCGAAGTGGGAATAGAAGCCCTTGGAGTTGGCGTGCCAGCATTCCACCACAGCGCCTGCGACGGGCTTGCCGTCGGCGCCGGTCACAGTGCCACGAATGACGAGCGGGCCCGCATCTTCGTCGGGATTGACGTCAATCCTGGACACACCGTCGCGCACCGGTGCGCCGGCTACGTACAGCGGCCCCTCGATGGTACGCGGCGTGCCTCCGTGGATGTCCGCTTCACGGTCCGCTGCATCCATGCGGATGTCGAGGTATTTTTCCAAGCCCAAGCCAGCCGCGAGCAACGCCGCCTCACCGTCCTGGCCGAGCTTATTGAAGTAATTCACACCCGCCCAGATCTCGTCAGGCGTCATGTCCAGATCGTCGATAGCCCGAAACAGGTCGCTCAACAGGCGATAGGTAATCTGCTTTGCTCGAGCGTCACCTTCCGCGCTGTTTTTATTTGCAGCAGCAGCCAGCAGATCCTGTACTTCCTTCGTGTCGAACACTTTGGTGCTCATGTCTACTCCTGAATCTCTTTAGAATTTCGTGGGGGTTAACCCTTGTCTCATCGCTCGCTCTGAATGCTCATAAGGTATGAGCGAGTGTTGAAACAAAGCGTGAAGGCAGGATAATGGACGGAATAAGGACCGGTCCAACACTGATTTAGTATCGGTCCATATCCAGGAGGTATTGAAATGGAGCTGCGACATCTCCGCTACTTCGTGGCGGTGGCCGAGGAACGCAACTTCACGCGGGCGGCCGAGAGATTGTGCATTGCACAACCGCCGCTGAGCCGTCAGATACAGCAGCTCGAAGAGGCTCTCGGAGTACAACTGTTCGAACGCAACTCGCGCCCGCTGAAACTGACGAACTCGGGGAAGTTCTTTTATTCCCACGCTGTGCAGTTGCTAGCCCAGACGGCCGAGCTTGAATCAATGACGAGGCGCGTCGGGAACATCGAGCGTAGTCTGTCCATCGGATTCGTTGGTTCGACCTTGTACGGCATGCTCCCGAAGATCATCCGGCGTTTCCGGGACGAGAACGCCACAGTCGAACTGAGCCTGCACGAGATGTCAACAATGGATCAAATCAGTGCGCTGAAGGACGGACGCATCGATGTGGGATTTGGTCGTATTCGACACGAGGACGCAAATATCCGACGCGTAGTTCTTCGTGAAGAAAGGATGATGGTCGCGCTTCCCGTGGGCCATCCTCTGTCGCTCGCCAAGCCTCTAATTTCTCTTCGAGACCTGATCCACGAGACCCTGATCATTTTTCCTGCCTCCCCTCGGCCGAGCTACGCGGACCAGGTTCTTTCGGCTTTCCAGGACCGGGCACTCAAACCTGCAAAGATTTACGAGGTCCGAGAACTGCAGATCGCGCTCGGTCTCGTAGCCGCAGGCGAAGGAATCTCGGTTGTACCGAGCAGCGTCTATGGTTTAAAGCGCGAGGACGTAAGCTATGTAGAACTGGATGACCCAACTATCGTGTCGCCCATCATTATGAGCATGCGCATGCTCGATGAGTCGCGAGACATCCAGGAGATGCTCGAGCTTATCTATCGGCTATATGAGGAAGAAAAGATACCGTATACGCCTCGGCCCGACTTAGGGCAATAAGCGCTTTATACCCCGAGGGTATGGGACTAGACGTCGATGGTGTTGGACACGTCGTTAGCGGGCGGGCAATACTTCAGCAACCCGTCAACTCCAACATTCCAGGTATGAACGCCCAAATCACCTCCGTCGAAGCAATTCTCGTCGACCTACCGACGATTCGCGCCCATCAGCTTGCGATGGCGACGATGCAGCAACAAACATTGGTCATCGTTCGTCTGAGTACGAGCGACGGCATTGAAGGCATTGGCGAAGCTACTACGATCGGCGGCCTGTCGTATGGCGATGAAAGCCCCGAAGGCATCAAGCTGACCATCGACACTTACCTTGCTCCGGCACTCATTGGGCAAGACGCGACGAATGTCAACAGCGCAATGCTCAAACTGAACAAGGTCGCTCGTGGGAACCGGTTTGCCAAATGCGCGATTGAGACGGCGCTGCTGGATGCTCAGGGAAAGCGACTGGGGGTTCCCGTCTCCACCCTACTCGGCGGCGCGGTTCGGAAGACTTTGCCGGTTCTCTGGACTCTCGCGAGCGGCGATACGCAACGTGACATCGAGGAAGCAGAGATGCTTCTTGCAGAACGCCGTCACAACACATTCAAGCTGAAGATCGGTCGCCGTAGCGTTCGCGATGACGTGGCGCACGTATCGAAGATCAAAGCTGCACTCGGTGACAGAGCCAAGGTCACAGTCGACGTCAATCAGGCGTGGAACGAAGTTGATGCAGCACTGGGAATACAGGCACTCGAAGCCGCAGGCATCGACCTTATCGAACAACCTACGCCGCGCGAGCAGCATGGCGTGCTTGCGCGTCTCGCTGCTCGCTTCATCGTGCCGATCATGGCCGATGAAGGCGTGACGGGGCCCGAAGATGCGCTTCAACTCGTGAGCCATGCCTGCGCAGACGTCTTCGCATTGAAAATCGCGAAGTCTGGCGGGATCTACGGGATGATGCGGACCGCTGCGATCGCCGACGCTGCTGGCGTATCCCTATACGGCGGGACGATGCTCGAAGGCAGCATTGGCTCTATCGCATCGGCGCACGGTTTTTGCGCGCTCCCGCAACTGTCTTGGGGCACTGAGCTGTTTGGGCCGCTTCTGCTGAAAGACGACATCGTTACTGAGCGCCCACAGTATCGCAATTTCGATCTGCATATGCCGGAGGGTCCGGGTCTGGGTCTTCAAATCGACGAAGAAAAGCTCGCTTTCTATCGTCGCGACAAGCAACACTGATCGAACGCACGAAGCCTTCATCGTCAACTGTTTCTGTCTTCTCCTGCCTCCGAACAGCAGGAGATTCACACCTTTCTGGAGAAAGACTGTGCTTTACCTTGTCAAGATGACTGTGAATTTGCCGCACGACATGCCCGCTACCCAGGCCGATCAAATCAAAGCTCGCGAAAAGGAATACTCGCAGGAGCTTCAGCGGCAAGGAAAGTGGCAGCAATTGCATCGCATCGTCGGCGAGTATGCGAACTATAGTGTCTTCGACGTTGACTCGCATGACGAGTTGCATACGATCCTGTCGGGACTGCCCTTGTTTCCGTACATGCAAATGCAAGTCACCCCGCTAGCGCATCACCCGTCCTCCATTCGATAGCACTACGCACGTTTCCATGGCTCACGACACGGATGTCACGTTGACGTCGACCGCCTCGGACGGGGGCTGGTCTGTATCGGCGGTGACCGCAGGGCTGCTCGCGGTTATCATTTCTTATGCAGGCCCGCTCGCAATTTTCTTCCAGGCGGCACATTCCGCTCATCTTGACAATCACGTCATCGCATCGTGGGTTTGGTCCATTTCGATGGGCGCCGCCATCTCTGGAATCGCACTGAGCTGGTGGATGAAGCAGCCGATCATCACCGCGTGGTCCGCCCCTGGCACTGCGCTGCTTGTTACGCTCTTCCCGGGTATGCCGGTAAGCGATGCAATCGGCGCCTACATCATCGCCGCCGTATGCATCTTTGCGCTTGGCGTTTCCGGTCTCTTCGACCAGATCGTGAAGCGTATCCCACAAGGGATCGCCTGCGGAATGATGGCAGGCATTCTCTTTCAGTTCGGCACCACTGTGTTCAAGTCCGTCGCTATCAATCCCTGGCTCGCGCTGGGCATGCTGGTTAGCTACATCGTTTTTCGACGATGGGCTTCGCGGTACTGCCTCATTCTGGTGTTGGCGACCGGCTGCGCGCTGGCGATCATGCTCGGCCTGACGCATCTGGAAACCGTCAGTCTGCAGATTACCCGCCCAGTGTTGACGATGCCCACGTGGACCTGGCAGTCGACCGTGAGTTTGACGTTACCCCTCGTTATCGTAAGTCTGACCGGGCAATTCCTGCCCGGCTTCGCAATTTTGCGAGCGTCAGGTTATCAAACGCGGAGTCGCCCCGTTCTTGTCGCGACCAGCCTGGCGTCAATGCTTATCTCGTGCACCGGTGGAATCACAATTGTGATCGCTGCTATCACTGCGGCCCTGTGCACCGGTCCTGACGCCCACCCCGATGCTAACCGCCGTTACATCGCAGGTATCGCAAACGGAGTCTTTTATCTGATAGGGGGCACTCTCGCGGGGACCGTCGTTCTGCTCTTCGCTGCTCTTCCCAATGCGCTGATCGGCGTGCTCGCTGGCCTCGCCTTGCTCGGTGCCATTGCGACAAACATAGTCGGGCTGGTACAAGACGAAGCCCATCGTGAAGCGTCGTTCATTACATTCGTCGCAACGGCATCAAACATGACCTTTCTCGGCTTGGGCTCTGCCTTCTGGGGGATCGTGTTTGGAATCATTGCTCACATCGTTTTTGGACGAGCTGGACATAAGCGATGACGAGCGGCCCTCACCTATGGCAACACTGTAGTCTGAAATTTCGTCACCCCGTTCCCCCTACCCAAACTAATGAGTTCACGCATGAACAAGCCTTGCATCATTTCCGTTGCGATCACGGGATCACTGCCCCGCAAGAAAGACAATCCGGCCGTGCCTATCACTGTGAATGAGCAAATTGAATCGACCCAGGCGGCATTCGAAGCCGGGGCGACTCTAGTCCATCTCCATGTACGCAACGATGACGAAACTCCCACGTCAAATCCCGATCGTTTCGCGCTGGTGCTCGAAGGCATTCGCAAGCACGCGCCGGGCATGATCACCCAAGTGTCTACCGGTGGTCGCTCCGGAGCAGGCAATGAGAGAGGTGCCATGCTATCACTGCGGCCTGATATGGCATCCCTCGCAACCGGTTCGGTCAATTTCCCCACACGTGTCTATGACAATCCGCCGGACCTGGTCGACTGGCTCGCCGCCGAAATGAAAGTCTATGGCATCAAGCCCGAAGTCGAGGCCTTTGACCTGTCGATGATCTTCCAGGCCGCGGCGATGCAGGCAGCGGGCGCGATTGTGGGTCCCCTTCACATCCAGTTTGTGATGGGCATCAAGAACGCAATGCCTGTCGATCGCGAAGTGCTTGAATTCTACGTTCAAACCCTCAAGCGCCTTTCGCCCGATGCGACATGGACCGGCGCCGGCATCGGACGCAATCAACTGACGATGGCTCGCTGGTCTCTCGAACTCGGAGGGCACTGTCGCACCGGGCTAGAGGACAATGTGCGGATGGACAAGAATACGCTCGCCCCGTCCAATGCCGCGCTTGTGCGCCAGGTGGCCGAGCTTTGCACGGAGTATGGTCGCCCCGTCGCGAGCGCAACCCAGGCTCGCGAAATCCTGAATCTGAGCTAGAAGCGCGGCTAACAGCGCGTCCTCCCCTTAGAACTGTCGTGCGAGCTTACCAGTCAGCGCCCGTGAATCTGCACAAGTGTGCAGCCGGGGGCTCAGCTTCAAAACAGATGGTCGGCAAAGCAGCGGAGCCATCGGCAGCAGCGCGGGCAAAGGGCCCGCAGCGTCGTACGCCTACCGGCATCCTTCGCGCTGCTTCACCAACGGCTCGCGATCTCTGGGACGGGGTAGATGTTGTCGGTCGTCGCCCGTTAGCATGCGCTGTCGTGTGAAGTCGCACTCCCTTAGATAAGAAACCGTCCTTTTGGGGTGTTGGCACGGGCTGTCCTCCAGGAACGTGGTCTCGGAAATGTCAGCCCGCGCGCAAGCTCCCCGAGCCGCGCTCAACCACCGCCAGAATTAGTTTCCTCCTCGCTCCCAAAAATTACCTCCTTCACCGCTGCCATCGGCACCAAAAACAGATGAATCGCCTCGTTGCCTTCAACGGGCGGAACTTCATCGGCCTGCGTCAGATACTTGAGGGTGCGCCACTCTCGTTCATACGACCACTTTGAGGTCTTTGTAAAAAAGACTTCCTTCTGGATGTCCAACTGACCTGGCTCTACGTAGACCACGGGAGTCGTGTCCGTGGACAACACGTTCATCAGCTCACCACAGTTTTTCGGGTCTTCCGGCGTGGGAAAGAAGAAGTTAATTGTCGCATCGAGACCAACTACAACACCTGAATATGTGAGCCGACCTCCCTAAGATGAAAGGTGGAGACAAACGACGTGACTGGGCCGTGCAGTGCCGTTGCTGCCGGTTGGAGAGACAGTGGGACAAAACTTCAGACGTTGACTCGACGCTACGTTCAAGAGTGTGCACGACGGCGAGAACGCCCGGGACGTCCACTACCGGATGAAGTCAAACCCGGCTAATCCAGTTGAGACTACGAATGATCCCGTGACGTACATCAATTGAAAAAGGGGCCCTGCCCACTGGTCGAAACCGCCGACGAATGGGTTCTTCACGGCGTCAGTTATCCAAACTGTCTCGCCGAGTTTGGCACGAACGCGCAACGCGCGTTGTATGAATAATCGACCCTCAACCTCGCGACGCGCCAGGCATCAAAGACTTGCCGGCCCGCGTTTCGCCGGATAAAGCGCGGCGCACGCAACCCTCTCCGGATCGAACCACGGCGTGCCTGACAGACCGCTTACGCCACGCAGTGCGCATCGACGCGCAAAGCTCAGCGGCGCGACAATATGCTGGTTAGAATATCTGGCAATCAGACGCCGGCGCGTTGCCGCCTTATTTGTTCCTTTGCAGCAATGCCGGCACGACACAAGGAGACAAGCGATGTGGTTTGTCGGAAAAAGCGAGCTTCTCGCGTTGATCGAACGCAACTGCCTCGAAGAGGTGATGCCGGCCTTCAGCGATCACCGCAGCCTGCGCAAGAACGCTCTGATCTATCGCCCTGAGGAGCAAAGCGAATACGTGTACCTGCTGAAGGTCGGTCACGTGCGGCTCTATCGGCTCACCGAGGAAGGCCAGGAAATCACGCTGTCATTTATCAAGGCCGGCATGATCTTCGGCGACGGCGACGTGCTCAACGAAGCGAGCTACTCACACTATGCGGAGACACTCGCCGCAAGCCGCATTTGCTATATCCGTAAGGCAGACTTCAAAGACCTGCTCAAGCGCTACCATGTGATCAACCAGTTCGTGTTGCGCAGCCATCACCAGCGCTGGCAGGAAGCGCAAAAGCTGATCGAGAATCTGTCGCTGCACGACGTGCGCAAGCGCCTCGTCAATATTCTCGCGATGTTCGCCAACCAGATCGGCGCACCGTTCATGCATGGCGGAGCGGGCGGCGCGGTGCTGATAGACCTGTCGATCGCGCAGGACAAGTTGGCGGAATTTATCGGCACGTCGCGCGAATCGGTGAACCGCCACTTCAGCGATCTCAAAGCCGAAGGCCTCGTCGATACACACGAACGCAAGGTCGTGCTGACACCCGCGTTCGTCGCGCAATTTCTGCCGGGGATGACAGCGGCGCTCGCCGCCGCGAGCACCGCACAGCCTGTAGCCAGCAGCGTGCAGCCGGCCCATCATGCGTACAGGACGCCGGTGGTGCGTGCTTAGTGCGTGTCTGACAGCGCGGCCTTGACCGTCGCCACGCCGCTTTGCGGGCTGGACAGCACCGGCACGCGCGTCTGGCCGAGCGACGGTACGAGCCGCGCCATCGACACCTGCGCGAGCACCACCACGTCCACTTCTTCGGCAAGTGCGACGATGGCGTGCTTGAGCACTTCGTCGTGACGCTCCGCATCGCCGGCCAGGAGCGCGGCGAACGCTTCTTCGGCGACGCGCTCGACCACACTGATCTCGCGGCCCGCTTCGGCGGCTTTCTTGCGGATCAGCCGCACGGTCGGCTCAAGTGTGGTTTTCACGGTGGCCACCACACCGATCCGCGTGCCGAGCCGGCTCGCTTCCTGCGCCATGGTTTCGTCAATCTTGAAGATCGGCGTACGGATCATGCCGCGCAACGTATCGACCGCTTCGCCGACTGACGAGCACGCGTTCAGGATAAAGTCCGCGCCCATCGCCTGCGCGTTCGACATATACGAATACAGTCGGCTCGTGACTTCAGGTGTCAGGTGTCCGGCGCTGCGTACGTCGTTCAGCAGGCTGTCGTCGACAATATTGATCATCCGCACATCCGGCAATTGCGCGGCGAATTGATCCTTGAGCGGCTGAACCGTCACCGGACCGGTATGCACTACGACTATCGTGGCCATCTGGATTGAAGCTCCGTGTTGAATAAACAGACCGTTGCGGCGGGACTTTATGCGGTTGCCGCCGCCATCACTCGCTCCTGGGTTGCATCTGCGCGCCCGAATGTACCGTTCAGACGCCCTTCGCGAACCACCAGAATGCGATCGCTGATCGCCAGCACTTCCTGCAGGTCCGACGAGATCGCGATGATCCCAATGCCCTGCGCGGCAAGCCGCCCGAGCAGAGCATGCACTTCCGCTTTCGCGCCGATATCGATACCGCGGGTCGGCTCGTCGACGATCAGCACACGCGGATTGCGAGCAACCCACTTCGCGAGCACGACTTTCTGCTGGTTGCCGCCGCTCAGGTTGATCACTTTCTGTTCGATGGTTGGCGTTTTGACGCCAAGCGTGCGTACGAATTCGCGGCAGCGTTCGTCTTCGGCCATGCGTCGCACGAACTGAAACGGCGAGTAGGTTTCGAGGTGCGTCAGGCTGAAATTCTCGCGCACGCTCATGCCGGCTATCAGGCCCTGCCCCTTGCGGTCTTCGGTGACGAAGCCGATGCCGTTGGCGATTGCATCGTGCGGACTGTCGATCGCCACGAGTTTGCCGGCGATCAGCACGTCGCCGCTCTTCGGCCGCATCCCGAAGATCATCTCCATGATCTCGGTGCGCCCCGAGCCAACCAGCCCCGCAATACCAAGAATCTCGCCGCGATGCACAGCGAAGCTGATGTCGCGAATGCGCGCCGGCACGCTATTGTGTGAGCGAAGCTCCAGATTGCGCACTTCGAGCACGATCTCGCGTGTCGCATGCGATGCGGACACCGCATACAGTTCGTTCAGGTCGCGATCGACCATCTTGCGCACCAGCCACTCGCGGGTAACCTCCGCCATCGGCGCACTGCCGACGGTTGCGCCGTCGCGCAGCACCGTCACGCGGTCAGCCAGTTCGAACAGTTCCTCGAGCCGATGCGAGATATAGACAATGCCGATGCTCTGCATCCGCAGCCGCTTGATCAGGTCTAGCAGAATGCGCGTTTCGTGATGGCTCAACGACGCAGTCGGCTCGTCCATGATGATGATCTTCGAATCGCATGAGATCGCCTTGGCGATTTCGACCATCTGTTTCTGCCCGACGCTCAGGCGACTCACCTGTTCGCGCGGATCGACGCGCATGCCGATCGTTTCGAGCAGAGTGCGCGCCGCGTCGTTCATCCGCGCACGGTCGATCATGCCGAAACGGGTCAGCGGCTCGCGCGCGAGAAAGATGTTCTCGGCAATGCTCAGGTTTTCGACGACCGACAGTTCCTGATAAATGATGCCGATGCCCAACGCGCGCGCATGATTACCGTCGCGCAATGTCACCGGTTCGCCTTCGATGCGGATTTCGCCGCCGGCATCAGGTTCGAGCACGCCGGTGAGAATCTTCATCAACGTGCTCTTGCCCGCACCGTTTTCGCCCGCCAGCGCCAGCACTTCGCCGCGCGCGATCTCAAGCGTTACGCGGTCCAACGCACGCACACCGGGAAACGTCTTCGAGATGTCGCGCACTTCGAGAAAAGGTTTCATCGGCGGTCCCTGGCTGGTGGCATGGCGGGTTGTGCTTGCCGCGTGGTCGGCCCGCGCGGCTACCTGGCGCAGCTCCTTCCTGCGGTTACTTGGTATAGCTGCCGAGATTGTTCTTTGTCACCACGGTCACGCCGGTGTCGATATCGTTCGCCTGCTTCTCGCTGCCCTGGATCTGCGAAACCAGATGCTCGACAGCCAGCTTGCCCATGGTCACCGGGCGCTGCACCATGATTGCCTGGATCGAGCCATCGCGGACGCCCTTCACGGTGTCAGGCAGATCGTCGAACGCGATCACTTCGAGCTTGCCCTTCATCGCGCCGAACTCCTTGGTGTTCAATACCTTTGCAACTGCCGGCCCGCCGACCTGGCTCACACCGAAGACGCCCTTCAATTGAGGATGCGCACGCAGCGTGGTCTCGACCACTGAAACGCCGCGCGCCAGATCGTCGTCAGTGCCCTGCGTTTCGACGACCTTGATGCCCGGATATCTGGCGAGACCCTTCTTGATGCCGGCGATGCGCTCGTTCAGATTCACCGCGCCCAGTTGCCCGGTGACGATCGCGACATCGCCCTGACCGTTCAATGCCTTACCCATCGTCTCGGCCATCGTCTCGCCCGCCGATTCGTTGCTGGTGCCGATATACATCGAGCGGCCACTATTAGGCGAATCCGAATCGTAGGTCAGCACCTTGATGCCGCTCTTTTCCGCGCGCTTCATCACGCTTTCGACTGACTTTGGCTCGTTCACCGAAATCGCAATGCCGTCGACGTGCTTCGAGATCAGGTCTTCGATGATCTGCACCTGCGTCGAACCCTGGGTGTTTTGCGGCACCACCCATTGATAATTGACCGACAGCTTGTCCGCAGCAGACTTCGCACCGTTATTGCAATCGTCGAAGAACGGCACCGCGACTTTCGGAATCACCGCGACCGAAATATCCTTTGCGTCTTTCGCGTGAGCAGTACCGGCCGGGAGCGCACAGAGCGCCGCTACGGCCGATACCGCGAGCAATGCGTTCAGGCTGCGCGCACGGGCCGCGCGAGTCAGGGTTCGTTGCATGATGGTGTCTCCAGAATGCGTCGGTTTATAGGAATTTGGAAAGTCACAAGACAGCCTGGCGCATGCGCCAGACCTCGCCTGCGGCCTTAGCGCCCTTTAGAGCGCAGCCGCCAGATATCGATGCTTACCGCAATCAGGATCACGGAACCGGTGATGGTTTGCTGCGCATAGGTGTCGATATTGAGCAGCACCACGCCATTGGTGATGATGCCGGCCAGCGCCGCGCCGATAATCGCGCCTTCGACGCTGCCTACACCACCCGACAGGCTCGCGCCGCCGATCGCGGCGGCCGCGATCACGTCGAGTTCCGCGCCGAAGCCCGCGGCCGGCTCGGCCGAAACAAATCGCGAAAACGCGAGCACGCCTGCCAGCGCCGCTATCGCGCCGGACAACGCATAGACGGTGAACTTCACGCGCGCTGTGCGCACGCCGCTTAGCCGGGCGGCAGTTTCGTTACCGCCCGTCGCATACACATGACGGCCGAAGCGCGTGCGCCGCATCACAATCGAAAAACACACCGCAAGCACCGTCATCACTACGACCGGGAACGGGATAAAGCCGAGATAGCCTTGACCGAGGAACGTAAAGCTCTCAGGGACATCCGGCGTGAGCGGGACCCCTTTAGTGATGATGTACATCAAGCCTCGACCGATCGACAGCGTGCCGAGCGTCGCGATAAACGGCGGCAACCGGACACGCGTGACAAGAAAGCCATTGAACGCACCGACTACAACGCCAGTTGCGAGTCCCGCCGCAACGGCAACCATTGCGCCGAGACCGTGCTGGAAAGACAGCGCGGTCACCAGCGACGACAGTCCCATCACCGACCCGACCGACAGATCGATGCCGCCGGTAATGATCACCAGCATCATCCCGACTGCCATGATCGCCGTCAGCGAAAACGAGCGGAATACGCCCATCAGATTGTTGGTCGTCAGGAAGTATGGCGAGAACAGACTGATCAGTACGCCGACCAGAATCAACACAGCGAAGATGTTGAATTCGCGCACCCTGACGCAAGCGCGCAGCAACGCGAGCGGCATCGGCAAAGCGGGCACGTCGGTTTTCGAAGAAAGGGCTCTCAACGGATAGTCTCCTCGGCGTCGCGCATGGATATCGCAGTGGGCCCACTACAACGTGAGCGCTCGACATCGTGGACGATCATAGGTTGAGAGCGCGCCGCAAAACTGTGACGGACGTCATACAAACCTATTGGGGTTGTCCCGGGATCAGTGATTGCTGCAGTGCGATTGACGTGCCACTGAAATACGCATGCAATCTGGCTGCGAGACAGGAACAGGCGAAAGAACCGCCGAAAAGTGCCGCCGCAACCCGCAAATCGCGCATCGAACCCGCGCGGCGATGCCGACTATGACGTCCGTCACAGAAACGTGCCGCACAAATTCATTAAGCTATCGGCAAGGTCCGCCGGCTAGACACGCGACACACATCCGGCCCCTCTGACATTCTTTCAAGGAGCAAACCGCATGACGAAGCGAGTGATTGTGACCGGCGGCAGCGGACTCGCCGGTAAATGGGTCGTCGAAAATCTGGTCGAGCACGGCTACGAAGTGCTGAATCTCGACCGCGTGCCGATGCCCAAGCGCACCGCGCGCACGCTGATCACCGATATCACCGATGCAGGCCAGGTGTTCAACGCGCTCGCGTCGAGCACTGCGCCGACCGAATTCGTGCCCGACCTTGAGCCGAAGCCGATCGATGCGATCGTCCATTTCGCGGCAATTCCGCGCGTCATGGTCACCACCGACAATGAGGTGTTCCGCATCAACGTGATGGGCACCTACAATATTCTGGATGCTGCGTCGAAGCTTGGCATCCGCAAGGTGATCGTTGCATCGAGCGAAACCACCTACGGCGTGGTGTTCGCGCACCGGCACCGCAATCCGCAGTACTTCCCGCTCGACGAGCAGTATCCCGTCGACCCGTTGGACAGTTATGCGACTTCGAAGGTGATCAACGAAGTGACTGCGAAGGCGTTTCATGCGCGCACCGGCGCCGACCTGTACTGCTTCCGGATCGGCAACGTGCTGGATCCGGAAGACTATGCGAAGTTCACGACGTGGAACAAGGACCCGTCGCTGCGCAAGCGCATCGCATGGAGTTATATTGACGGCCGCGATCTCGCTGAAGCGGCGCGCCTTGGTATAGAGAAAGACGGCCTCGGCTTCGAGGTGATAAATATCGCCGCCGACGACGTATCTTCCGATCTGCCGACGGCGGAACTGCTGAATCGGTTCTATCCGGAAGTGCCGGTGAAGAAGCAGCTCGGTGAGTTCGAGACGCTGCTGAGCAACGAGAAACTCAAGCGCCTGCTCGGCTGGAAGCAGAAGTACTACTGGCGCGATCAGGCGAAGTAAGAGCCACGTCAATTCACCTATCCCAGCTGCTTCACCCGCTTCGCAGCTGGATTGTTTATTCTGCGCGCCGCGAAATTTTGCGGCGCACGCCCACGCTGCGGGGCATCGAGCCCGTTGCAAACCTCTATCGCAGAGGTCCGCAACGGGTTGTGTCGCGATAAGGTCGGCAAGGCAGGAAAGTTCCGCCGTGCCAAGAAGTCCTTATGCCAACAACGAATAGAATTTGTCGGCAGCGGTTCGGGTAACGCGGCCTCCCTTTATCTGGCCTTTCCTGATCATATGCATTGTCTCAATGCCTGACAGGATGACGCAGTCAAACCGCGCGTGATTTCATCACGTAATCTCGGGGTCGACGCTATAGTGTTTCGCGCGTTGCCCGGCGGAGCCGCCTCTAAAATTTCTCGCGCATGCCGATCCGCACCAGCGCCTGGCGATTTGAGCTGGACGGCGTGACTGTGTTGATCGCCGCGACGGCCGGTTTTCCCAGCGAATTGGTGCCGTTCGCGAGAGTCGATTTGCATCCCGCGATAGTAGCGGCAAGGTTTCGATCCTGCAATTCTGGCTTGCCCGGGGGATCGCTCAGTGGCCTGTGCTCCTGAGCCGTCAGGAAACAGTCGTGATGCTCCGGTACACCGTCAAGCACTCTTGTCACACACGTTCCACAAACACCTTGCTCACACGAAGCCTCTACCTCGACACCTTCGACTCGACGCACGTCGACGATCGTCTTGTCGTCCGGGATCGTGAGAACTTTCCCGGAGCGTGCAAGCTTCACATCAAACGATGTCTGCGTGCCTTGATCGATAGGATCTGCACCGGCAAAGTACTCGAGATGAACAGCATCTTCTGGCCGGAGCCCGTCAGCCTCACGCAAGTAGCGCAGCACCAGCTTGTCATGCCGAGTCGCCCCCACTCCATTCGACTGCTGCTCGAAGGTGCAATGGCTCAGGCTTCGTTGAAGCCGAACATTGCGCTAGAGATCGAAAGCATCCCCGCGATCCTTAATCTGGTGCGTGATCAGCATCTACATGCGGTGCTTTCTATGAAGGCGGTTCAATCTGGAGTGCAGCGACAGGACTTCTATGTGCGTCCTATTGCCGATCCCTTTGCTCGAACAGGCGATTCCGCTGCTCCGCCAGACGGTTCGGGGTATTTCCGAGGCGTGCGCGTCCCGGCACTGGGCTTGGAAGCGCGCGTGATGAGGGCATCTCTGCCTGGGTTGCCTTACATTCGCCGCGACCTTGGCGGACTACAGACGCCAGATCAGATCAGGTTTGTCATTGCTAAAGTCGACTTCTGCGGAAGCAAGTCGGCACTTCCTTCGGGACGCCGCGGGCTGAGGCGCGACCATCGCACCGTCTCCCCCGGTCAGCGGTCAGTCACTCACCGCGCGCCATGCTGTGAAATGCCATCGCCAGAGGGTCAACCACATTCCACGGCGCTTGTGTCAGAAACTCGTCATCCTTCAGTGCCGTGGTTGCCGCGGCGCGAGCAAACACGCGCGCCCCTCGCCCGCCGCGCTTCGCGGCAACGCACTTCGTGATCTCGAGCGTCCCCTCCGCCAAAAGCAGGCGGACAGCCTTGAATACTTCGTTACGGCTCACCCCCAGGCGTTGAGCGAGGTCCATCGCAGTGCATTCAATTCCACCGCTCAACATGTCCAGGATTCGCGCAGCCAACAGACCAACCTTTCGCATCTTCCAGTCGATCGCCCGCGAATCAAGCGGATCGCGCTTTTCCTCTACGCGTGGCGTGATAACCGGAAGATCGGTTCGCAACTCGCCTTCCGCTCTGCCTGGATTTCGTGCGCGATAACATCGTTGCTCAATGTCGATTTGACAGAGAGGATTATCAAAAACGGTTGTCAGTTGTTCGACATCGAAGCGCCCGCGCAGCGCGTGCCATACGTCCTGCCAACGTTCGCACATGCCACTGTTCGAGAGTTCATAGGCGGCCTGCCGAATCGCTTCGCGAGCCTCGACTTTGTCCCAGCCATTTGCACGTTTCATCGGCATTTCCACAGATCACGATATCCGTATAAAAGTTGCTTCCTGCCTAGAAAACCAGTCCGAACAGTCTCTTGAGTAGTTCCTCCAGCGACATCATGGTCAGCGCCAGCGGCATGATCGGAATAAGCACGGCCGCGGCGAGGCGTACGATGGCATCCCGCGTAATGGGTGCAATGCGCATGGTGCGGACGACATCAAAGCTGTTGGCGAGATCCGCAAGCGACTGGATGTCAGCACTTCCGACCAGGGGCTCGCCTGGCTGCGAGGCGCCCCGCAACCATTTCGCGTCAAACTCGCGCACGTACCGTTCCGCCAGGGCGCCATATTCGCTCAGACCGTTGCGCTTCGCCTGTGCCAACTGAGGCGCGAAGACCAGCAATGGACCAAAGACCAGACACAACAGAAAGAGAACCATCGCTGCAGTTTCTGCCTTGAATTCCGTGAGTGCCGCGCCGGCGAAAAGAATGCGGTTAGCGAACTGCGCCGCAAGCATTGCGCCGTGGGCAACAAGGAGAGCCATGAATGCATAGACGGTATTGGCGAGAAATCCCAAACCGCCGACTCGATCCGGATGAGTGGGAACGAGACTGAGCTCGATACGCGAAACATGCCAGAGAAACCGTATCCAGATAAACAACCGGAAATACCAGCGGATCAGCAGGAACTGAAATATCGGCACACTCACATATCCGTACCACCATCCGGCGAGCGAAAGGTTCAGCCCGCCAGCATTTGGCACCGCATACCATGTCGATGTCGTTTGCATCGCGGTGTAATGACGCCAGACGACGAAGACGCCCAGTCCGTACACGACAGCCACCAGCAACAACTCAGCGGCGACCGAGTTGCGAAGGCGAAACGCCGCCCGGATGGCTTCATCAAACCGTGACGCAGAAGTCTCGGGAATGATTTTCCGGTCGAGAAATGCCCTCGTTATCGGACGCAGGCGGCGATGCACGACGAGTTCGGCAATGATCAGGATCGGCACAGCAACAAGGAAGCGAATGTGCACTTCCATATCAAGGAGGAAAGGTATAGTCACGCTCCGATCGAGAAGATGTCCCTCCAGCGCCGCGAGCACAAGCAAAGGCAGCCACGCCACCAGCGTGATAACAAGAACCCGTTGTCGCACTAGCTCGAGCGCGTCGTCGGCCATGTGCGTGCGGCGCAGAAGCTGAAACAGCGGGCCGCCTAGAACGAGCGAGAAGTTCTGCGTATCGTGCAGGATATCGTCGGGCGACGGCGACGGAACGTCGGTTCTCTTGGGTCCGAGGCCCAGATAGCGACTCATGTTTGGCATCCTCTCTATTTCAATCAGATAAGCCGGCACGGCAACATGCCATCGCTGGCGACGCACCTGCGACCAGGCGCGCGTGCCTGGCTTGAGACCATCGTAAAATCGCCTTGGTTGCCTGGATTGATACAGATCATATTTCCGCGATCCACGGCCATGCTCGTTTATCACCAGGAAGAGGTGGCCTTCACTCGGACACCGGACAATGCTTTTGCAACGCTTGAGTTTTCGGTGAAGCACCGACTGCGATCGAAAACTCGAAAGCTCGAACGATGCAAGTTGCAATGAAGGAGCACCCGCTGAAAACCACCGTCCCCCTCATGCCGTTGCTCTACACGGGACAATCAATATCGGAAAGATGGTCCGTCGCAGCAGCGACTCGACAATGCTTCCATGAACCCATCTGCGAAGACCGCGCCTGCAGTGCGTTCCAATCACAACCAGATCCGCATCGCAATCGACCGCTGAAAGCAGAATTGCCTCGGATACGTCCCGTCCATCTCTGCAGACGGCTCTGACCGATCCCTGCACACCGGCGGCCTGGATGCGAGTTCCGGCTTCTTCAATCACAGAAAGCGAGGACAGCGTGGCTGAATCAGAAGGTTCCATCTGATTTGCGTAGCCGGAGTCAAGGGCGATCAACGACATACTTTCTTCAACTATGGAAACAACCTCTATCACGCCACCCGAAAGTTTCGCAATGTACATCGCCTCATCTAACGCGAGCTTCGACGGCAGCGTTCCGTCGTATGGCACAAAGATCCGTTTGTACACGCTGCCCCCGTCATCCAGAATCCCGGCGCTTGCCGCTCGCGCCCTTGCATTGGCTTACTGCTGGTTCACGCCACTCTGTGCGGCTTCAATAGCAGCGTTGCGCTTCTTCCTGGCTTCAGCTTTCTTGTGGTCAAAGACTTTCCTTGCAGCAGCGACCTCCCGGTCATATTCGCGATTCGCGGCCGCAACCTGCTGATGCATTTTCACAATCTCATCGGGATGACTAGCGGCGGCAGCCGATGGGCTTGCTGCCGAACTTTCTTGCGCCCAAACACTGGAAACGGGAGGCAGCAAAAGACAAGCGGTGATCACAGATGCGATGGCTTTCTTCATGGCGAACTCTCCTTGTCAGCGATGCGTAGGTCTGCCGCTCCCTACCCGTGCAGGAAGCTGGCAGTTCCGGGCAGACAGGCGGTCCCGCGGGAGACCGCCCGGGCCTACCGGCCAAGCTCATTCCGGCAGCGCACTGAGGCGGAAGAAATTGCGCGTATCGGCGTCAGCCGCGCCGAACCACCTCGTGTACAGCGCCGGAAACTCCGATGAAGCAAAGAACCGGCTCAACGTACGATCGACCAGCAGGCGGAGGTCGTCGTCACCTCGCGCCATTCCGATCGCCACGGGCAGGTAGGTGAAGTGACGGTCGAGCACTATCAGGTCGCCGGAGGCCGGACTACTGCTCGCTACCGCAAGCAGCAGCGAGCGTTCGCCAAAGAACACATTCGACTGCCGGTCAAGAACCCTGCGCACACCCGACTGGACATCGGATACGGGAATGACCGACGCCGTAATCTGGAACTGCCCGAGTTTGCCGCCTAGCCAGCGCTGTGCAGGCGAGCCATCGACAACGGAGATGGTCTGCCGCGAAATCAGCTGCGCCGGTACCGCGCGCCACGTTGGATGCGCGGGGCTCGCCCCGGACAGAACCTCTTTCAACCCCGCCGGCGCATCCGAACGCAGGACGGCGCCGATGCCGCCCGGGTACACGGGGATGGAGAACGATATGCCTGCCCGGGCGGCAAGCGTGTCGGCGTCACCGCATAACAGGTCGATCCGGTGATCCTGTACGGCGCGCAGACGGGCGTCGGGCGTGACGGCTACCCAGTTGACTTTCAGCGTTCCCAGACCACTTTCCGTCTTGATCGCGTCGGCGATTTTCTGGCACAGCGCGACGGTGTACCCCGTGATGCGGCCAGTCTGATCCTTATATGAGAATGGCTGCGCGTCGCCGATGTAGCCCAGATTGATCACGCCGGACTGTTTGATTCTCCCGAATGCGCCTGCGGACGCAGGCTCATCTGCATGGGCTGGGCGCGGCAGCAGACCCGCCAGCACCAGAAAAGCGATTGCCAGCGCAGCTGCCGCAGAGGCCGCGGCCGCGCGTCCGGAAGCAGTCACCGCTGTAAAGCGGAAGGCCATGAAGCCGTAGATCACATAGCCAATTGCCATGACCAGCATGCCGCCGAGCACAGCGTCTTTACCAGACGCATAGATCGCATACACCGAGTACGCGAGCGCGATGACCGTCACGATCGCATTTAGGCGGTATTTCGCGGGCATCGTACCGGCGTTGCGCATCATCACGAACAGCGCCGACAGGGAAATGATGTACGGCAGCACATTGGTGACGACAGCCAGATTGACGAGAGCCGCAAACTGTTCACTGAGGTTTGGCGAGATAGTCGACAGCGCCATCAATGACTGGACGACGCCCATGATGACCATGCCGGCGATGGGCGCGCCCATACTGTTTGCCTTGCCAAAAATGCCCGGGAACATCCTGCTGTCCGCCGCATCCTTGGCCGTTTGAGCTAATGTGAACTGCCATCCCAGCAACGATCCCACGCAAGCCAGCGCAGCCAGCGCCATCACGATCGAACCGACTGCCGGGTTGAACATGCGCGCAAAGGCGAGCCCGAACGGACCGGTCGATGCGGCAAGCTCCGCATTCGGCACGATGCCCTGGATAGCAGCCGTGGACAGAATGTAGATCACCGCGGCGCCCAACGTTCCGAACATGCACGCCAGCGGAACGTCGCGCTTGGGGTTTTCCACAGCGGACGAGTTCTGGACTGCAGACTCCATGCCGAGGAACGCCCAGAGCGTCAGGGAGATGCTTGAACCCATGCCTTCGAGCAGGCTGACCCCCTTGGGATTCCAGGCAGCGGCAAACGTCCCGCCGTGAAACCAGAACCACCCTGCGATCGAGATGAACCCGACGGGCAGGATGACACCCCATACGGTTACCGCCCCGATGCGCCCCGTCAACTTCGGTCCACCGAAATTCGCAACGGTAGTGAGCCACAGCAGCGCAATCACGCCAACGCAGGTGGCGACGGGCGATGATGTGAGAACAGGAAAGAACGCCGCGAGATACCCGAGCGCCGAGCTTGCAACAGCCACATTAGCGATCGCGATCGACAGGAAATACAGGAAGAACACCTGGAAGTACCCGTCCTTGCCATAGCCATCCTCTGCATAGGCTGCCATTCCTCCCGCGCGCTGGTTGAGCAGTCCCGCTTCGGCGAAACCGTACGCAATAGCCAGGGACCCGACTGCCGTCACCAGCCAGGACAGCAGGGAGATGGCCCCCACCTTTGCCATATTGGTCGGCAGCATGATGATGCCCGAGCCCATCATGTTAACCGTGACAATGAACGTCAGTTGCACGACATTCATCTTTTTGGGTTGATCAGACATGGTCAATCTCCTCGTCTCCAACAGTTGCTGCTATTCGCATACGACGTAGGTATAGAAACGGATGCGACCGCCCTCGCGCTCCTGGAACACCCCCTGCACTTCGTAGTTGAAGCCCGGAAAGCGGTTGAACGATTCCTGAAATGCCATGAAGTAGTCGAGCATCGGTTGCGCGCGTTCGTCCCAGCGTTCACCTGGAAGGACAACACCAATACCCGGCGGGTAGATCAGTGCGAGCGTGGCGGAGATGCGGCCACGAACCTCGTCAAGCGGCACATACTGGACGTTGTTCGCGACGAGATGCTCATATGCCGCCTCGGGCGACATCGCGAGTTCGGGGAAGCTGGATGCACGGAAGCAAAGCCGCTGCAATTCCTTCACGTTGGCTTCCCTGTAGAAGCTGTGCATCTCGTTGCACACCTGCCGAAGCGTGTAGCCCGCATAGCGTGTGCTGTGCGCCGCATACAGCGTGGGTAATACCTCCGCCAGCGACGCATCGTTATCCCAGAGATTCTTGAACCTGACGAGCCTGGCGATCAGCGTATTCAGCTTGCTCTCATCTTCCGCGGGCGTCATGAGGAAGAGGATGCTGTTCAGGTCACATTTCTCGGGAACGATGCCTTCCTCACGCAGATAGTTCGCGACGACGGTCGCGGGGACCCCGAAATTGAGGTAGTCGCCCGTACCCCTGTCGATGCCCGGTGTCAGTAACGTGAGCTTGTTCGGATCCACCATGGCATAGCCTTTCGCATACCCCTCGTAGCCATGCCACGTTGCGTCGGGATCGAAAGCCCAGCATTGCTGCTCGCGCTTGATGACTTCGGTCGGCAACGATTCCCAAGCGACGTTCTCGACGTCCGTCGTGAACTTCGAATCTCGAAGCGTGACGACATCGGGCACGAAAGGATCGAAAAACCACTGCTCTTCCTTGCACTGTCCGGTCGCCGCGTAGTGGTGAACAAACTGCCGGATTTTCTTGCGCGCCTCGATTCCCAGCGCGATGCAATGGTCCCATAGCATCTCGCCCGCCTTGCCCTCATGAATCTTTGCGTTTACGTCGAGTGAAGCAAAGAGCGGATAAAACGGCGAAGTGCTCGCATGCATGAGGAACGATTCATTGAAGCGCCTGTGCTCGATGAAGCGCTTCTGGCCACGAATATGTTCGTCGCGCTTGTGGATCTGTGACGCCTGAGAAAAGCCCGCACCCTGTTTATGGACAGATTGTGTGGAGAAGAGTCCCGGCATGTCCGACGTCAGGTTCTTCAGACGCATCGGGCTATGATCTTCAAACAGCGGATGGAAGGCGTTGTACCCGATCCACGCCTCGTCCCACAGCACGTATTCGCAGAGATGTCCGATTTTTTCCAGTACCCGGCGTACGTTGTAGATGGTGCCGTCATAGGTATCGAGCTGGATGCACGCCAGTCGGAAGGGCCGCTGCGCCCTGCTGCGCTCCGGATCGTTCACGAGCGGATTTGCCCGGATCTGCTCGCGTAACCGGTGCTCGTCCCAGGCGTCCCAGTCGACGGCTCCGATCATGCCGAACGGATTCCGAGCCGTTGGCAGGAAGACGGGAATGGCTCCCGCCTGCACCAGCGCGCCCTGATGCACCGATTTGTGATTGTTCCGGTCGAACAGCACAAGGTCGCCGCGTCGGAGCACCGCACCCGTCACGATCTTGTTCGACGTGCTGGTACCGTTCAGGACGAAATAAGTCTGGTCGGCACCGAATACGGCGGCCGCGTGACGTTCCGCCTCCGCTGCCGGTCCCTCATGGATCAGCAGATCGCCCAGATCCACATCTGCGTTGCACAGATCATTCCGAAAAATGCTTTCGCCGAAGTGTTTAAAGAAGAGCTGTCCCGCGGGAGATTTTCGATAGAACTGGCCACCCTGGTGTCCAGGACAGTCGAAGGCTATATTGGCTTCGGCGTCGTAGGCAACCAATCCACCGAAGAAAGGCGGGAGAAGACTCATCCCGTACTTCACGAGACTTACGGCCACCTGTTTCGCGTAAAAGGCAGGTGTTTGCTGGCCGAGATAGATATAGCCGTCGACTTCGCCTAACGCGCCCTCGACGACGAGGTCAGACAGGCCATGGTTGTTGGCCAGGGCCCAAAGGGGAGTATGAAAGCCGAGTGAGCGAACACCTCTCGCGAGCTCGCGCGCTTTCCCGATATGCTCGCCGTCCACGGCGAAGATGTAAGCTCCGACATCGGCGTCTTCATCGACGTCTCGCTTCCAGACATCGCTCACCTCGACGCGCAGCCCCTCCGCCGTCATGGAATCAAGCAGTACTTTAGTATCCGCCTCCGTCCGCTCGACGATCACCACCACCTTTAGCAGTTTGTGGAACGGAATCGGTATGGTCGGTGCTTTGACGGAACGGGGAATCATGATCGCGCCTCCTGCTTGCATCTTGATTCAAGCACCAGGGGACAGGCGCCCCTTGACTCAGATCAAATCCCACCTTTGCCGCGTCGATATCCTGATTCCATGCCCCACTCCCGTACGTATGAAGATCGATTTGTCTGCGCACGACCGCTGCACGACAAACCGGGCTGGGGAAATCTTTCGGTCCAGACCTTGCCAGACGTTTTGACACTTGCCCCCATGTCCTGCGAAGCGTGCACGAGAATGCAAGGATGCGAGCCTCAGACAGGCCACGAATGGCTAACTGAAGTGCAAAGCCCTCGGCGACTCTATCGGCTCGGACGGCCTGCCGTTGTCGTACGCCATTTCCGCTGCAGCGTGTGTGGCACAAACTGGTTGTCGGAAAGCGATCCATTGCAACCGGGCGCAGTCGAGTGGTTATGCCTGCATTTCTCATCGAATGTGCTTACCCCTGTGTCAAATTCGAATCCCGGAAGCTCACACGGAGAGCCGGCATCTTCGGTAGATGCAACGCCTCGTTCAGGATCGTTTGCCAAGAGGATTCAAGGCGCCTGGCTGCGCGGCCGACTATTCAACGCGCACAACGCCTCACAAGGCAGGAAATCCGCAGTACATTTCCACACGGCGTTGCATGACTGGAAAAAGCGGTATTGAACGCCGTCGCACGCTGTGCTGCGAGGGGCAACGGTACACGGCGCGCTGTATCGGGTAATGTTCTTCTTTTCTCCATCACCGAAAGCCGGCGCAACGCGACAGGCGAAAAGTCTTCACACGGCTTATTCCCGGCTGCGCGGTCTGACAGCCGCACACGCCTCACTCTCATCGAAAGGTCCCATCACGGCGATGGGGGCGGCTGGATACTGCGCGCGGTCAGCACGGTCAGCTGCCGTGGTATTCAACGCTTTTGCAAAGTCCACTCCTCCTGCGGCGACCTGCAAAAATCGGGGTGAAAGTCCATTGACTGACCTTTCGCAACCAGAACGACGAGAACGTGGCGGCATGTCCTGCTCCCTTCGCGAATTGTACTTTCCGGCGTCAACATGCCGCTTATCTGTATGCTGTTTCCGGTACCATCATTCATCCATCGGCGCATTTCGCCGTCCGCGTTCGTATTGAGTGCGTCAGCAAGCGCACGTTTGATCGATTCAATGTCGGAGCTATTGATGTACGACATTGGCGTATCGTTGAGAAAATCGAGATTGCTCGCAACTGCGCTCGCCGTGCCTGTCGCAAGCGTCGCAACGACGCCAATGCGCGCGCACCAAGCGGTCAGCGCGTACTTCCGGTTCGATTTCAACATAAGATCTCCTGCCTCTACTCCTGGTGCTTCAGGCCTGCCTGCATCACATCCAGAGCGATGTTGATATGTCCAATTGAGCGATGGAAGCTTGCGCAAACGCCCTCCATGCTTCCGACACAATAGAACCCGGTTCACCCGGATTCCATCAGCTAACGTTAATCATTCGAGACCTTTCTCCATTGAGGCATGTCAAATAGTCAGGTGCGCTCCAGAATCGGAAGTGGGCGATGCATGAGGTGCTCTCATAGCCGTCGAAAGAATTCTTGTTCGGCGAATCTCCGCGTGAATGGATGCATGGTGTGCGATGGAGGGTTTTGCACGACTGATGTGAAGCAGAACAAGACGGTGTTGTCCTAACCATTGCTTCGATCAATGAAGCGACGGTTCAAACGCCACGGAACGACGGGGATTGATTGCGCGCCGGATTGTCCGCTTACGGAAATCCGGCCAGATTTGTGGAGATCCTGTGAATGGTGTGCGCGTCCGTTTGGTCGACCTAACCCTCCAGCTCGGCTTTCGACTGCACGGTTGCCTCCGACGCCCCGCCAAGCCCTTGCGTATCCGGGATTCTCGCCAATTGCATGTCCTCATCGAACATGTGCTCACGGAGGATTGCCGCGTCAAGCAGTTCGAGCTCACGGCGCAAGGCCGGGTGACGCGATGCGGGCAATGTTTTCATCAGGTTTTCGATCATCGCGCGCAATCGTCTTTCGATTTGCAGGCTACCCGCGCCGTACTGCCGGATTTCCCTGCAACTGATGTGGACGTAATCGGACCAGCCGGGCGTACGGAAAAGCACGCGCGGCTGTCCGCGCTCGTCGTTCACCGTACGATTGATGAGAGACTGCTTGCCGACGACACGTAGCAGCCGATGCAACTGGTCGATTGCCAGCACAGCGGTCGTAGGATCATTGATCGCGGGAGATAGAGCCTTCAACGCAATGTCGACTTCAATCCTGAACGCGAACATCGGGTCCTGCTCCATCGTTCTCTCTGTACCGAGCGCAACAAAGTGATGTAAACGGCGTTCGGCGGCGTCGGTGATCGCCCCGCTCGCTTCATAAATGTAGAAAAGCGGCTCATCGGTGGCGATGAAATCGCCTACCTGGACTGCAAACTCAATGACGCAGCCCAGACGCTCGGCTTCACGCGCAAGGCCTTGAAGGTTAACCGCAAGCACGACGCCGGATCGCCCCCGATAGACCACCACACGCCGGCTGTTCGACGGATCGGTTGACGTGCGCTTACCGCCGCTGCACAACGCCTGCGCCTGTTTCGTTCGTTGCACACTTTCGGGCGTGCCTGAGGGCGCCGACCCATCTCCCTCGGGGAACGCACAGGGATAGATATGCCGGATCACGGCGAATCCCTGATCCGCCACCCGGCCTATCAGGCTGACCGGTCGCATCAATCGCGCGGAGTAATCGATCAGCAGAATGAATGCGACCAGGGAAGCGAGTCCAATCACCGTCGCAAGAAATACCTGAAGCTGGGGCACGGCGGCGGATTGGCCGAGTTCGGCCATGGTCCGATGGGTCCATAGAAGCGAAAACACGAAGAGCCCCACGATCCACCGGATTACGTTGTCCCGCAACAGGGTGGTCGCTATGATGCGCGGCGTGTACTGGCCGCCCGCCACCTGAATCGCAACAAGCAGCGAGCCGAAGCTGAACACGAGACAGGAAAGGTTAAGCGTGAAGATCCGATCAAGAATCGAATGCGCCTCTTCGGCGTTGACAGCGAGGAATCCGTGCGCAAGATCGACGCCATGATACGCAGTCAACCAGCCGCCGAGATACTCGGCGATCCGCTTCAGTGCCATGCCGGCGACTAAAGCAAGAATGGGCACTATCCAGAGGGACGACCGTGCGTAGCTGATCACGCTATATCTTCGGTTCCACGCCATGGGACACTCTTTCACTGTTCACAGGGTTGAACGAAATGAGCATTGCGGCGCACGCCTCTCGGGTGTCACGCTGTGCCATCCTGATCGGGTTGCGTTGCGATTGCGGCGTCCCCCACGCGAGGTACTGCCGCGTCACCGTCCAGGAACGCTTGTACGACGTCGTTGACCGAGAGCCTGCGCCCGAAATCTCCCGTCTGTTCTTCAAGGCCTTCTGCGCGAAGTATGTCCCGCGCGCCTGCGTGCGCCCCGACAATTCGTAAGCGTCTCCCCTCTTTCTCGAGTTCGACGTGCAGGGCCGCCAACATCCGCGCGCCCGCTATGTCGACGGCGGGCGAACTGGACAGGTCGCAGATCACCAGCTTCACAGGGCTCGCATCTGAGTGGACCCGCTGCAGTATCGTCGCCCGCACATGTTCTGTATTGAAATAAAGCAGCGACGCCTCGACGCGGAAAATGAGCACCCCAGGGATCGCCTCGTTGTCAGGGTGACGTTCGACATCGGAAAACCGTTGGGTGTCGGGAATGCGTCCCAGCACCGCGACGTGCGGATGCGCGGCGCGCCGGATGAGCAGTAACATCGAGGCCAGAACCGCGAAGATCACTCCCTTGAGGATACCGAGCAGCAATACGGCGGCAAACGCGACCATCGCGACCGTAAACTCATAGCGGCTCACGCGCCAGACATGACGCAATTCGCGGATATCCACCAGTCCTTTGACAGCCACGAGCACGATTGCAGCGAGCACGACGTTGGGCAGATTGGTGAGCAGTCCCGTCAGGAACAACAGACACAAGCCGATTGCGATCGAAGCAAACACAAGCGCAAGCGGCGTCTGCGCGCCCGCCTTGTCGTTAACAGACGACTGCGAGAGACCGCCCGCCACGGGATAACCCTGAAAAAGCCCGGACGCGAGGTTGGCCGCGCCCAATCCCAACAGTTCCTGACGCGGGTCAATTTCATAACCATTCTTCTGGGCAATCGCCCGTGCAGCGGAGACGCTTTCTACATATGACAACAGCAGACAGGCGAATGCCAATGAAACGATGCCGTCGACGTCGCGTACTCGCAGCGAGGGGAAGTGGAATTCAGGCAAGCCTCGCGGCAATAAGCCGACGACCTTGAATCCCATGTCGCGAAGCGGCGTCACGGTCAGAAGGACAATCGATAACACTACGACGAACAGGGCGACAGGCCGACCAGGAAGCAACTTCTCGCCCAGTAACAGGAGCGCGAGTACGCCGATTCCAAACGCCAGCACGACGAGCTGCGTATCTGGAAGCTGCCCGATGAGGACCGTGATGCGCTCGAAGAACTGTTCCCCGCCGCCCTTGACGCCGAACAGCTTGGGCAATTGTGTCAACGCGATGGTCAGCGCCGCGCCCGCCTTGAAACCGAGCAGTATTGTTTCGCTGATGAAGTTGACAAGCGAGCTCAGCCGGAAAATCCACGCGCAAAGACACATGGCTGCGATAAGGATCGCAGTCAGCGCAGCGATAGACGCGAAACGCACAGGGTCTCCGCCCGCCATATCCGCGACAGTTACACCGACAAGCATCGAAATGGCAGAAGTCGGTCCGATGGCCAGCTGACGCGATGATCCGAACAGCGCGTAGAGGATTCCGCCAGCCAGGTAGCAATAGATGCCGTATTGAGGCGGAAGTCCCGCCAGCGTCGCATACGCAAGCGATACAGGTATGCCGTAGGCTGCGAGGGTCACACCCGCGATGGCGTCGGCCGAAAGCCAGCGCCATTGGTAGCGCGGCAACCACTGCAACGGTGGAAAAATCGCGCGCCAGCCTTTCGCGGACACCTCCGGGAGGGCAACTGCGTCGGGGACCCGCACCTTGGCCATGTCACCCTCCTTAGGGACGGTCGATAGGACTTCATCTAGCAACGGGACGACGACGCAGCAGATGACCGTCGTGGTATGTCCCATGGCGGTCACGCCGCTCACGCGAGTCTGGCGTGCGATGCCGCACCACCACAGCGCTACGCGCTTGCCATCGTCAACGCGTTTTCCAACCCGCGAAACCGAACGACACCATCACGTGCTTTCCTGCAAATTCCGCAGCATCCCGCTCCGCATAAATCACAATACGCACGCGTATCAACCACGAGATTGATTCAGGTCAATGCCTTGAGAGCCCCTGGCCGTCGATCGGCGAATTGGGCGCAATAGGTCGGCACTCAGTGATTCCATGTCTGCATGAAACGGCATTGACGCGGATATTGCTCGGCCCAGAACGGTTCCCTGTCCAGCAGCCTGGCCGTTACAGCGTGCCGCGCGGGCACCTGCGTGAGACGGAAACGCCGGGCATCCGATATTGCGGTGCGAAAGCTGCCTGGACTTTGGTCGGCTATTAGTTCGCCAGAAGCGCGGACGCGATCGACATAGGTCAAGCAGACATTCTCGAGCGCCCTATCGTTCAGTGACGAGACAACCGCCAAATGCTGCAGCGCTCCGGAAGTACTCTCACATACCTCTTCGCACAGAAAACTGAAATCAACGGTTGGAGGGCGCGTTTGCAATGTCAAGCAAGCTTACCGGTGTGAGCGCCGCTGCAGAACGAGACATGTGTGCAGCCCAGGCCGTCTCGACGAACCCGGCACGGCCGAATCCAATACCGCTCGCTCGAATCGCGTTCCTGGTCAATGGCAGCTTCGACCGTTTTTGAGGCGTACGAGCACGCTGGCAGGAAGCCGCTGGCCCAAAGCCTTGCAGTCGCAATCGGCAGGCGTCTGAGAGCGCTGCCACGCACGTCGCCGGCAACGAGGTCGTGCGAGGCGAATGCGTTAAGCTTCATCGCCTTGGGGGTCTACGTCGATCATCGGACATGGCAAGGACGAGTCCCCCCGCATGCCGTGCGGGGCGAAGATGAGGCTTACGCTCGCATCCGTGGTCCTGCACACCCGTGTCTGCGACACGTTAGTCCTCCGAATTTGCGATCTGCCTGGATGGGCAGCTACCGGCAATGCGCCTGGCTTCCCTGCTATGCGTCCAGTTCATCATCGAAAAGCTTGTGCCGTATCGCATAGCGGATAAGCCCATTCTCGTTCGCCGCCTGCATTTTTTCGATGATGTGCGTTTTGTGCGTGCTGATTGTCTTCACACTGAGGCACAATTCATGTGCAATATCGGTGATGCTCTGGCCTTCCACAATCCTTCGGAAGACATCGAACTCCCGGTCGGACAAGCGCTGATGAGGCATTGCTTCCGCAGGTTCGTTAAGATTCGCGGCAAAACGCTCTGCCATCGCCAGGCTCACATAGACGCCGCCTGATGCGATTTTCGCCACGGCGGAAATCAGCTCCCGGCTCGCACTTTCCTTGGTCAGATAACCTGATGCGCCCGCCTTGAAGGCGCGCGCTGCATACTGATGCTCGGCATGCATGGTCAGCACCAGAATCCGCAGGGACGGATTCTCGTCCTTGATCTGCCTGATGAGGTCGATACCGTTTCGCCCGGGCATCGACAGATCCAGTATGAGCACGTGCGCGCCGACGCCACGCACCATTGCGATGGTCGTCGCACTGTCCCACGCCTCGCCCGCCACCTCGAATCCGCTGGCGTCGAGCAGGACGTGGCGCAAGCCGTCGCGTACCACAGCATGGTCATCTGCGAGCAACACCTTTATCATGTCTTTTCCTCACACCGGGGCTGCCGTCGGGTGACTGCACGATAAACATCGCTACGTGTTCGCCGCTCTCATACGCTGCGAGCGGCAAAGGCCATACCCTCTGTACCGCATCCTGGTGTCATGCATGCTGTCTCCCCGCGCGGGACGATATCGCCGACAGGCGTTCGAGCAGATCCTGCTTCTTGTTAATGATCTGCGTCGAGTTGCCCGCACCGCACGCGCTCTGCACCCGTCTGTGCCAGTAGGCGGGATCGGTGATGAATTTGTGTCCTGAAGCGCAGGCCGTCAGGTGGAGGTTTTCGAGGCGGGCGATCACCGCCTCAATATGAAGCAGATCCTGGATTTCCAGCTCATCGGTGCTCATGGTTTAACTCCTCGGAAAGCCAAACCAGTCCTGTGATGTCAGGCGCTGCGGAACTCGCTCTATCGCGCGCTTTCTTTCCAAGCAGCAACTCGACACTCTCGGACGCGCTATGTGCTGACATCAATCATCGGTAAGTCTATCCACCGTTTGGTGCGTTTTGAATGACAGAAGGTAAAATAGTAACGATTTTCTCGATATCATCCGGAATTGACGCATCTATTCCCGAACAGAACCGAGTACTTCGTAAGCGCCCTATGAATGCGCCAGACGCAAGGCCCTCGAAGCGCGTCCGTTTTTCACGGGCTGAGGGCTGCTACGGGGAACGCTTCGAAAATCGCTGGAGTGGGAGAATGAGCGAGTTGATGCGGCCCGCCGGGCTATTCCTTTCAACCGCGACACCAGATTCCCGCGAGCGTCGAGCGGCGTGCATCACACTGATCGTGTCGGCCGCGCTATTCGCGATGCTGGCCCCGTCCGCCGCGCAACCACTGTCGGCACTATGGGCCTTCGTGCCTGTCCATAACCCGGCAATCGCGATCAATGACGTCGGCACGACGGGACGTCTGCTGGGCCAGTTCACCATCCTGCGTTCAACGTCACTGCTTGTGCTGGCGGGCGGCTATCTGTTCACAGGTTTGATGGCGGCGCGCACATGCTGAGTTTCCCTGGCGTGTTTTCGACGACGGGCTGGCTCGCGCCGGCGAACAGACGTTATTGACGCGTTACCGCATCACCTTTTCATCGTCATGCGTTGGATGCGTCCCTGCTCCACGCATTCGCCGCATACGAGGACTCATCCTTCCCCGGCATCCGGGCCGACGGCTGCAATATGGACCAGGCCCGCCACCCGGCCATCGCACCGCGCCGCCGTGATGGCGGCGCGGTGCTTCAGCCTGCGCTTCACTGTCGCGACCTTTTCCTCAAATGAGACGTCAAGGCCGTATCGAGCCGCGACTACTTGATTCCCGTCCGCCTGCAATGCAGGAATCACCTTGCTGAAGCACGCGCCATCGGCCCAGATCCCATGACAGAAGACGATGCCAGCGTTCCATTTCTGTCCCGTTTCCTGATCTCACATCCGGCTATATTTTTTCACGGGTAAACAGGCCGGATGTCAGCGCGAAACCATGCGCCCGGTGCGACTCGCATCGATGGCAGCAGACGAGGGAGGACTCCTCCGCACGGCTGCATCCGCCTGCTGTCGCCGTGCGTACACGGGGAATGACGCGCCGCTGCTCTCAGCGTCCGCTATCGCCCGTCGCTGAGGGAGATCGCGCAATGGATGTGCAGAGGGCCAGCTGTCCCGTCTCGCCCGGCAGCCGCGTCGCCGTCGTGGGCGCCGGTATTGCCGGGCTCGCGAGTGCGTATCTGCTCGCCCGCCGCCATCAGGTAACCCTTTTCGAAGCGTCGGGCTATGCCGGCGGCCACGCGAATACCGTCGACGTCGAACTGGACGGCTTCACCCATCCCGTCGATACCGGCTTTCTCGTCTTTAACGATCGCACCTATCCCAACCTGATCGCCCTCTTCGACGAGCTTGGCGTCGCGTCACACGCAAGCGACATGACATTTTCTGTCTCGCTCGATCATGGGCGGCTCGAATGGGCGGGCACCAATCTGAACACCGTGTTCGCGCAGCGGCGCAATATGCTCTCGCCGAGCTTTCTAGCCATGTTGCGCGACATCATGCGTTTCAACTCGGCGGCTGAAACACATCTCGCAGCGGCGTGCGCCAGCGGATGCTCGGTGGACGATCTGCTGACGGCGGGCCGTTACGGCGCGCCTTTCCGACAACACTACCTGTTGCCGATGGCAGCTGCGATCTGGTCGTGCGCGACATCCGACGTGCTGCGCTTCCCCGCCGCGACCTTTTTGCGCTTCTGCCTGAACCATGCACTGCTGCAGGTAAGTCAGCGCCCACGCTGGAAAACAGTCGCAGGCGGCGCACGCGAGTATGTGCGCAGGATCGCCGCCACGCTGGACAACGTACGGACGAACGCGCCCGTCTTCGCGGTGCGCCGCGCGCACGATGGCGTCCTGATCGCAAGCGGATCAGGATGGGAGCACTTCGACGCGGCCGTTCTCGCCACGCACGCGCCCGATACGCTGCGTCTGCTCGAAGACCCGGACCACGACGAACGTTGCGTGCTCGGCGCGATCCGCTATCAACCCAATGTAGCGTGGCTGCACACCGATGCGGCATTGCTTCCGCGCCGCGAGCGGGTCTGGTCCGCATGGAACTATGTGTCACACGGCACAAGCGGCATGCGGCCTGTCTGCGTGAGCTATCTGATCAACCGTCTGCAGCCTTTGCCATTCAGCAGACCCGTGATCGTGACGCTCAATCCTTCACGACCGCCCTCACGCGAAACGATCCTGAAGCGGTTCGACTATGATCATCCGCTGCTCGACAGCGCGGCCGTCGCCGCTCAAACTCACCTCCCTTCGTTACAGGGCGTGCGGCGCACGTGGTTCGCGGGCGCATGGACGGGCTATGGTTTCCATGAAGACGGGCTGAAGTCGGCGCTGCGCGTTGCGGGCGACTTCGGCGTCGAACCCGCGTGGTCCGTGCGATGAACAGAACATCATCCGATAGTGCAGCGTGGCTGCTCTCCGGTCACGTCGTTCACGAACGGCTGCGCCCCGTGCGTCACCGTTTCGTCTATCCCGTGTTCTGCATTCGTTGCGATCTCGCGAGGCTTCCGGAACTGGATTGCTGGTGGCTGGGCATCGATCGTCTTCGACCGCTGAGCCTGATGAAGGGCGACTACGGCGCATGCGACGGCACGGATCCGATCGTGTGGATACGCGGCAAGCTCGCAGACACAGGCGTCGATCTCGATGGCGGCTCTATCTGGCTGCAGACCTTTCCGCGCATCTTCGGCTACGCGTTCAACCCCGTCAGCTTCTGGCTCTGTCACGACCGTGACGGCAATCTGCGCGTATTGCTCGCCGAGGTGCGCAACACATTCGGCGAGCGCCATTCGTATCTGCTCAAAGCAGCGGACCACCGTCCGATCGACGCAAACACCAACCTCGTTTGCACGAAGACGCTGCACGTGTCGCCGTTTTGCCGCGCCGAAGGCCATTACGCCTTCCGCATCCGCGAAAGCGCGCGCGCTTCTTCGATCTCCATCGATTATCACGATGCGCAAGGGCTCCTGATCCGCACGGCCATTTCGCTCGACAAGCGCCCTCTTACACGCGCCCGTGCGTTGCGCGCGCTCGCACGGCAACCGCTTCTCACGGTCGGCGTTATCGCGCGCATTCATTGGCAGGCCCTGCGCCTGTGGCTCAAAAAGGTGCCTTTCCACGGCAGACAACCGCCCTTGCCTCACTCGCGTCCAGCAACAACCAACGAGGAATCGCGACCATGACGTTTCAGCGCGCCTTCTATGCCGCGGGCGGTGCGCCTGCCTTCGCCCGGCTGTTTCTCGCGTTGCTGGGCCGCTTGCGCGTCGGCCATCTCGTTCTGACGACGCCCGGCGGCCAGCAACGCGTATTCGGCGACCCGCACGCTCATCCGTGCGCACAACTCATCCTGCGCGACTGGCGCGCGTGTCGCGCAATCCTCCTGGCAGGCGATATCGGTTTTGCCGAAGCGTACCGCGCGCGATGGCTCGACACGCCCGACATCGTGGCGCTGCTGAGGCTGGGCATCCGCAACGAGGCTGCGTTGCCGCGCACCGTGGCGGGCAGCATGCCGGCGCGGCTCTTCTATGGATTGCGGCACTGGCTGCGCCCGAACACACGGCGTGGCAGCCAGCGCAACGTCCACGCGCACTACGATCTCGGCAATGCGTTCTACGCGCTGTGGCTCGACCCGAGCATGACCTATTCGAGCGCGCTGTTCGACGGCGATGCCAACCGTACGCTCGACGATGCCCAGGCGGCCAAATATCAGCGCATCGTCGACGTGTTGCAGTTGCGCGCCGGCATGCGCGTGCTGGAGATCGGCTGCGGCTGGGGCGGCTTCGCGCTGCACGCTGGCCGGTTGGGTATCCGCGTGCATGGCGTAACGATTTCCGCGGCACAGCACGAATGGGCGCGCGAGCGCGTAGCGCAAGCCGGACTCGACGATCTCGTCTCGATCGAGTTGCGCGACTACAGGGACTTGCGTGGCATCTATGACGCAGTGGTGTCGGTCGAAATGTTCGAAGCCGTGGGAGAGCGCTACTGGCATACGTTCTTCACGGCGCTGAAACGCTTGTTGGCGCAAGACGCGCGCGCATTCGTCCAGTCGATCACGATCGACGACTCGCACTTCGCCGCGTACCGTTCCTCCAGCGACTTCATCCGCGAATACATCTTTCCGGGCGGCATGCTGCCGGGCGCCGGGCGCTTTCGACTCGCGGCGAAACGCGCGGGCCTGGAGACGGTCGAGTCGCTATCGTTCGGGAGCGACTATGCGCGCACGCTGCAATGCTGGCGCGAGCGCTTCGAGGCGAACCTCGAAGCGGTGCGCGGGCTCGGTTTCGACGACCTTTTCATTCGCACCTGGCAACTCTACTTCGCGTATTGCGAGGCGGGCTTCGCAGAACAGCGCACGGACGTCAGGCATTTCGTTCTCACCGCCGCCGCGTGAGCGGCGTGCAGAACGCGGCCCGGTTCCGGCGTCATTCGCCCGGCGGCAGAAAGCCTGGCTTGCCGATCTGATGCGGATGCTGCGGCACACGGCGAAAACGCGACGCGTCGAAACCCAACGCGTCAAAGCGCGCGAGCAGCGAGCGATAGACGTCTTCACTGACGTCAGGTTCACGCGCGAAAATCCAGCCGAGGCTTTTGTCGCGAAGGCCGAGTAGCGTATAGCGATAATCGTCATCGACGTAAAGCGTCAGTTGCGTCACGTGAACCGGCCAGACGATACGCACCCTCCATTCGCCGTTTTCACTGCCCGGCACCACGCTGTCGACGAAATGAAACGTCGACGGCAATGCGTCGAACGTCTTCGCATGCGCGGTGTAGCGGTCGTCTATCTTGCCGTCTTCGCGCAGCGACCAGTCCGCATAACTGCCCACATATTTGCTCTCGAGGAAATACGGAATGATCGCGATCACGTACCAGCGCCCCATGTAGCGCGGCAGATCGACGTTCGCGGGCTTCAGCGGTACGTCGGCCCGTGGATTGGGATTCGCCGGCGATTGCGAACATGCCGATATCACAATGGCCGCCACCGCGACGGCAGCCAGTGCACATGCAACTCGCGCATACCACGTCGGGATTTTCATCGCGTCACCGCTTCTCGAACAGGTAGTGTGCTACGCCCCACTCGTTGCCTTTTGCGTAGCCGAAGAGTTCGGACACGCTCATGTAGAACATCCGCCAGCGCTGAAACCACAGTGCCGCAGTATCCACACCGTAGGCCAGGGCGAGCTCGGGCATCACCTGTGCGCGTGCTGCGTCGAGATTCGCCAGCCAGTGCTCAGCCGTGCGCGCATAGTGCGCACCGCCGATCCACCATTGCCTGTCGATGCGCAGATCGTTCTGAAAGTGCCGCAACAACGCTTGCGACGGCATCGTGCCGCCAGTAAAAAAGTACGTCGACATCCAGTCCGTCACATCGCGGGTTTGAAAATGCCATCCCATCGTCCGATGCGCGAAGATATGGACGAAGAGCTTGCCATCGGGGCGCATCCAGCGCGCAATGCGCTCTAGCAGCAACCCATAGTTCTTCATATGCTCGAACATCTCGACGGACAGCACGCGGTCGAAATAGCCGGTGCGTAACGCAGGTTCGAATTCGAACTGCGCGACGTTGCCCGCTACGACGCGCAGATTCGCGATGCCGGCTGACGCTGCCCGCGCTTCAATGAATTCGCGTTGGCCACGCGAGTTCGACAGGGCCACGATCTGCGCTCGCGGGTAACGCATGGCGAGCCACAACGCGAGCGCTCCCCAGCCGCAACC
Organism: Paraburkholderia azotifigens; assembly: GCF_007995085.1. Taxonomy (GTDB): domain Bacteria; phylum Pseudomonadota; class Gammaproteobacteria; order Burkholderiales; family Burkholderiaceae; genus Paraburkholderia; species Paraburkholderia azotifigens. Next base: position 2,159,596 of record NZ_VOQS01000005.1, on the reverse strand, counting down.
GAGGTCGAGTATGGTCTGACCGTCTTCGATCTGCGCGCGCTCTGCGTAAAGCGCGAGCATCGCCTGCTCTGCCTGCTCGAGCGTCTCGTCTCCGTCTGGATACAGGCAGCACGAATACTTCAGGTGCGGACCCAGATGCGCCTCGAAGAACGACGGCGGCAACTCGTAGTGTTGCGTGTTCGCGGCATCGGTCTCGATTGCGACGGGGCTTGCGCGCAACTCGTCGATGAACGCGCTGAACCGTTGCGAACGAAGCGCGCAATCGAACGCGCCTTCTTCGATCAGACGCTGCCGCATCAAGCGGCGCATGCCAGCGCGGATCAGCCGGTCGGGCACCCAGCCTCGTTCGCACGCATGGATCAGCCAGTCTTCGCAAGCGTGTTTCGGATTGTCGATTGAAGGCCCGGGTGCCGTGAATGTCATGGCGTGCACCGTTTGCGTGAGTGGAAGGCGTGTCGGGAATCGGTAGACATCAGCCGCGGCGCGGCGGCATCGGTATCAACGCGCTGGTCTCACGCATGTACTCGGCGTAGCCAGGACGCGAATGGACCAGATGCGCTTCGAGCATCGGCACGCCGGATAACTTCATCAGCAGCCATGCCATCAGCACGGGTGGAATCAGTGTCAGCCATACCCAGGGCGAGCCCACCGAAAGCGCGACGTATGCGACCCAATGCAGGCATTCGAAAAAGTAATTAGGATGCCGCGAATAGCGCCACAGGCCGACGCGGCACACATTTCCACTGTTCGCCGGATCGGCGACGAAGCGTCTGAGCTGACTGTCAGCAATCGCCTCGCCGCCCACCGACGCGAGCCAGATCAGCACCGCTATCGCGACCCATGCGGCCGAAGGCGGGGCCGCCCGCCACGCAGGCACCGCGAATGCAAGCGACAGCACGACTGAGACGACCGTTTGCAGTTCGAGAAACCAGAACATCTTGCGCCCCGCGTCTGCGCCCCACTGCTCGCGGAACCGGTGATAACGCGGGTCTTCCGGCTTGCCCGCGTTACGCCGCCATAAATGCCAGCCCAGGCGCGCGCCCCAGATGCCGCCGCCGAACGCGACGAGCGCGCGGGCAAGCGGATCGCCGTTGCTCGCCATTCCATAGAACAGCGCGATCGCGCCCAGCGAAAACGCCCATATCGGATCGATCATGCCGGCGTTCGCGCTCGCCTGCTGCCACACCCAGAAGGCCGCGAACAGCGCGACGAGCAACACGAACGCAATCGACGCAGCGACGACGGGTGACATCGGCGACTCCTCTCAACGTGAATCCGCAATGCGTGTTCTTGAAGGTTATACGCGTCACGAAGGCGAGTGGATGCATTGCGGCGAATGTGCCGCAAACAGTGCGCCGTTACGGGCGCCGTGTCGCGGAATTGAATCGGTTCGATGGACACCTTCAGCAAATCCTGAACAAAAGCAGAAGAAGCTGAGCGGCTTTGCCGTTTAGGGGGCGGCAGCGTCAAGCGCGATCGTCGAAATCAATGCGCCTGTGCGCGGTTGCGGACCGCGTATGACCACGGCTGCACCGTGGATCTCTCATTCGAGCCCGGCACCGACGGGGCCCGCGAAGCCACCTCATCGGCAGATGGTGAACAGTGCCACATTCACATTTCGGAAATCATTCGGAACAGCGATGGCCTGGGCGCAGCAGAACGCGCGCCGGGCAAGATAACGCACGTTTCATGACAGGACGCATCGTGCCGGACACATGCGGGAGGGAAGCGTCGCGCGCCCGACGCTCCCCGCCGGCTCCGGTTCGACGCCCCCGCTGCCTAGTTCAGCCGCTTCAGTTCACCATCGTCCGCGTACCAGTCGACTGTTTTGCCCGTCGTGTTGATCGTCACCGCGCGCGGTTCGCTGAACTGGTCGAATGACTCGATGCCCGTCTCGCGCCCGACGCCGCTGTTCTTGAATCCGCCCCACGGCGACGCCGGGTCCAGACGATGATGATCGTTCACCCACACCATGCCGAATTCCAGCCTGCTCGCGACGCGATGCGCACGCGCGACGTCCTGCGTCCAGATGGAAGCGGCGAGGCCGAACTGCGTATCGTTGGCGATACGGATCGCATCGGCTTCGTCTTCGAACGGCATCACGACCGTCACAGGCCCGAAGACCTCATCCTGGCCGATCTCCGATTGCGGATTCGCGTCATAGATCACGGTCGGCTCGAGAAAGTAGCCGGACGTCAGTTCTTGCGGTACGCGTCCGCCCGTCAGCACTTTCGCGCCCGCCTCCTTCGCGCGTTCGAGCATCGCGAGAATGCGCTGCCGCGAGCGCTCCGAAATCACGGGCCCAAGCTGGGTCTTTGCATCGGTCGGATCGCCCACGCGGATGCGCTCTGCCTTCGCGCGGAAACGTTCGAGAAACGCTGCATACATCGACTTCTGCACGAGGATGCGCGCGCCGCACACGCAGGTCTGTCCCGCGCCGATGAACGCGGCGAATGCCGCGCCGTTCACTGCGCGCTCGATATCGAAGTCGTCGAACAGGATTACCGCCCCTTTGCCGCCGAGTTCCAGCGTGGCCAGCGCAAAATTGCGCGCGGCAGCCTCGCCGATCGAGCGCCCGACTTCCGTGCCGCCCGTAAATACCACTTTGCGGATCAGCGGATGTCGCGCGAGCGCCGCGCCCGCTTCGCGCCCTTCTCCGTTCACCACGTTGACGACGCCCCTGGGCACGCCCGCTTCCTGCAGCAGCTTCACGAGCCGCACGGTCGTGAGCGGCGTCTGTTCCGATGCCTTGATAACCACGCTGTTGCCCGTCGCGAGCGCAGGCGCGAGGCTCTTCGAGAGAATCATCAACGGATGATTGAACGACGTCATCAGCGCGACCACGCCGAGCGGCACGCGCTGCGTGTAGCACAGATACGGCCCTTCGATCGGAATCACGTCGCTGCGTCGTGTCAGCGCGAGCGCCGCGAAATAGCGATAGAACTGCGGCAGCCGTGAAATCTGCGCGCGCGTTTCCGAAATCGGCCGGCCGTTATTCAGCGTTTCCAGCTTGTAGAACTGTTCGAGATCCGCTTCGAACAGATCAGCGAAACGATTGAGAATGCGCGCACGTTGCTGGATCGACATGTCGCGCCACGCGCCGCCTTCGAATGCGCGATGTCCGGCCTGCACCGCGCGATCCACATCGTCAGCCGAAGCCGATGCGAGCGCGCCGATCACTTCACCCGTCGCGGGATTCAGAATGTCGAGCGTGCGGCCTTCCTCGGCGTCCGTCCATTCGCCGTCGATCAACAATTGTGCGTCGTAGTGCTGCGTGTTGGTTGTATCCATTGCATGGTTCCTGTCGAATCATTTGAGAGGCGAAGCGTGCGCGTCGGCATGGAGCGTGTCGCGCGTAAGCGTGTCTTCCGGCTGAAGGTCTTCGAGGCGCTGTCCCGTCGGCTCGACGCCCAGCCATGCGACCACGGCGATCTGCACGGCGAGCAAACCGATCATCATCGCGAGCACGCCGACTATCCCGTACTGCGCGAAAAGCGATACCACGATGAAAGGCGTGACGATGGTTGCGCCGCGTCCCAGCGTGTTGCAGAGGCCCGATGCGCGCAACCGCACTTCAGTTGGAAAGAGTTCGGGCACGTACACGGCGAAGAGCAGCGCGACCAGCACGTAGATGGGAATGGTCAGAAGCAGTCCGATGATGGGCAGAATCACGGGGCTCGTGACGAACGGATACATCGCGCCGAACAGGATCGCAGCGAGCGACGAGCCGATGATGGTGGGCTTGCGTCCCCACGCATCGGCCGTGAGCGCGCCGATTGCGGAACCGATAGGCGCGCCGAGCGACATCACGAGCGCAAAGCCGAACGACTTCGCGATGCTGAAACCCTGATGAACGAAGAACGTCGGCAGCCAGGTCACGAAGCCATACAGCAGCGTGTTGATGACGACGAGCGTCACGCAACCGACGATCATCCGTTGCAGCATCGTGCCGCTGAACAGCGACCCGAATGACAGCGCTTGCGGTGCGCCCACACCCGTCTTCACGGGAACGAAAGCGGGCAGAGGCTCGCCGCCTCGCGCGGCCGTCACCTCGGTTTCGATGCGGCGCAAAATCGCATCGGCTTCGTCGTGCCGTCCGACGGAATCGAGCCAGCGCGGCGACTCGGGCAACGACTTGCGCGCATACCAGACGCCGAGCGCGCCAATGCCCCCGAGCACAAACATCGCGCGCCAACCGAACGACGGAATCAGCAGCAGTCCAATCAGCCCCGCGACGGGCAAACCCGACACGACGAACACTGCCATCAGCCCCTGGAGCTTGCCGCGTTTTTGCGGCGGCACGAACTCGGTCAGCGTCGAGTAACCGACCACGTTCTCCGCGCCGAGTCCGAGGCCCATTACGAAGCGGCACGCGATCAGCACGCTCATGTTCGGCGCGAGTGCGGCGCCGAGCGACGCCAGTCCGAACACAGCGAGATTCGCCTGATAGGTGAAGCGCCGTCCGAAGCGGTCCCCGAGAAAACCGGTGCCGAGCGAGCCGAGCATCATGCCGAGAAAAGTCAGCGACACGAACAGCGCGTTCTGTCCGAGCGTGGAGAAGCCAGATTTCAGCGTTGCACCGAGCACCGTCGACGCAACATAGATATCGAAACCATCGAAAAACATGCCAATGCCGATCAACCACATGATGCGCCGGTGAAATCCCGACATCGGCAAGCGATCGAGCCTGGGCCCTGCGTTGACGTTCATGTCTGTCTCCTGTCGACGTGACGGTGCGCTGCGCGTTGGCGCTTTCGTCGGCATCCGCACGCCGTGTTATATCGAGCTAGCGAAGCACGGCCGCGCTCAACGGGGCTGCATCAGTCGCAATGCATTGACGGTCAGCATGTCGGTCGCGGCGCGGAAGTTCTGCTCGACGCCGCCCTCCTGTGCCGCGAGGAAGAACGCCTTGCACTGTTTCGCGCCGGCTTCGTCGAGCGCGAGAATGCGCGCTGCAAGCGCGTCCGCTTCAGCGTGCAGGCCTGCGGGCTCGCAGACGCGCGTGACGAGTCCTGCCTGCAGGGCCGCTTCCGGCGCGATCACGTCGCCGAACAGGACCATCGGGAAGACGGCCTTGGGCAATGCATAGTCGCCGAGGTAAGCCATGATCGCGGCGGGCGGCAGGCCGGCGCGCATCTCCGGAAACGCGAGCCGCGCCGACGACGCGACGAGCGTAAAGTCGCACAGGATCGCGAGCCCGAAGCCGAAGCCGAACGCGTTGCCGTGCACCTGCGCAATCGAGATCAACGACGTGTTGCGTACGAGCCGCTTCAGTTCGATCAAACGCGCCACTTCGGCGCGGATCGAGACAACGTCCCGCCCCGCGCGCTCGCGGCCTGTGCAGAAGACATCGCCATTCGCGCGGATGCGCAACACGCGCGCTTTCGGCTGCACGGCCTCGCTGCGCAACACGTCCGACATCGCGTCGAACATCGCCCCCGATATTTCGTTGCCGGCGTCCGGGCGATTTAGCGTAAAGGTAAGCGTGTCGCCCGTATGCTCGATCAGAACGGGCGCCTGCAATGGACTGCGATCCATGTCGTCTCCTGTTGTATAATCTGTATACAGCGTATTCACAGAATTCCGAGGTGTCAATGCCCGCCGCAAAATCCGCTTCTTCCAAGGCCACGTCGGCGCACACGCGCGAGGCGCCTAGTCTCGAATCGATCGCCGCGCGATATCACGCGCAGTTGCGCACGCTGGACTCCACTGGCGATTCGCTGAGCGACGGCGTCGTCGTGCCCGCGTTGCGCGAGGCGATCGTGGAAGGCGTGCTCGCGCCGGGCAGCCGTTTGTCCGAGGTACAGGTCGCGAAGCAGCTGAACGTCAGCCGCACGCCGATGCGTGAAGCGTTCGCGCAACTCGAACGCGAAGGGCTGGTGACGATCCTGCCGCGCGTGGGCGCTTACGTGCGCTCCGTGACGCTGCGCGACGTGGAGGAGATTTATACGGTGCGGGCCGCGCTCGAATGTCTCGCGGTGCAGCTTGCGTCGGAGCGCATGACGCCGCTCGGTGCCGCGCAGCTAGACGACGTGATCGATGCAATGCGCGCCAGCGTCGAGGCCGAGGACGCGGGAGCGTATGTCGATGCATTGGACCGCTTTTACACGATCGTGATGACGATCGCCGACAACCGCACGTTGCAACAGAACCATGCGTCGCTGATCGGGCCGGTGCGCCGACTGCGCCGTATCGCGATGGCGCGGGGCGGACGGATGCGCGCATCGTTCGAACAGGCAGTGCGGATTCGCGACGGGATCGTCAATCGCACGGGGGACGTGCAGGACTTGATGCGGGAACAGTTGCAGGGCGCGTGCGCGGCGGCGCTCGATGTGCTCAAGAGCGCCGGAAAGTAGCAACAGATCGACTCGATCATGTCGCTGCCGCTGAAGTGATGAAAGAAGTCCGTACCTTCGCCGAAGCTGTCGTGCGGCCGGTCTGCTTCCTGCCTGGCACGTTTGCGGATACCGTGATTCGGCCTCGCCCCGCAACGCCGGAGCTTTACGCCTTCCCGCATCGAGCCGCTCAGGCAATCGCCATGCCGGGAGCATCTCTGAGGAGAACCGCCATCAGTGCCTGGGTTTCGCCTCAAGCGAGGGCGATCGTTCGGTTAGCCGGGCATCTCCTCGGACGTCCCCGAGCCTGCCTCGTGGAATCGTCGCCGATATTCGGCTGGCGTGGTTTGCTTCGCTGCCTTGAACTGCCGGTTGAAATTGGCGACATTTGCGAAGCCCGACCGATTAGCGACGACGGCAACAGGTAATGATGTGTCGGCCAGCATCCTGCAGGCATGCCCGATTCGAACACGCGCGATATATCGACCGACGCTCTCGCCGAAATGCTGGATGAAATAGCGCGTAAGCGTGCGCTCCGACAGGCTGGCCGCTGCGCAAAGTTCGGACAAACGGAGAGGCTCGGCAAAACGCGCGTCGATGACTGACAGGACTCGGTTGATCTTTTCAGGTTCGTGCCCCGTCGGGCCTGCGCTGACCTGATTGAAGGTACTTGGCGAAGCCAGGGGCTGACCCGGCGCGTCGGCGAGCGTGCACAGGATGTCGAGCGCCGCACTCAGTCGTTCCCGCGCGACATTCGACAGCAGGTGGTCGAGGCGGCCATGCATCCATTCGCCAGCGGGAGGGTCAAAAGCCAAGCCACATGCAGCCCTGCGCAGAAGTTTGCGCAGCGGCTCATATTCACGGCAACAGTCGGCCATGCGCCGTGCCCAGTCCCCTTCGAACCATATGACGATGGCGACCTGCGGCGATGACGATTCAATCGACCGGTTCGATGCCCACGTATGAGGTAAGTCAGGCGGCACCAGCACCAGATCTTCCGCTCCATACTCGCTTTCCGAGTCACCGATATACCGCTTGCCGTGACTGTTCATCGTTAGCGTCAGCTCGTACTCGGGATGGTGATGCCACTCGAAGGGAATGCGCGGAAGCCGCCGATGGTAAACCCGCACCGAACAATCCTCGGCGAACTCGACGTGCTCGTAGGCTGGTTTCATGGCAGAAGACGCGAAAAGATTGTCAGAATAGTATCACTACGACTGACGCACGCGGCATATCCTAGCCTCACAGAACCAACACGGAGACAAGCATGGCGCTGGAAATCAAGGACTTGCCGGGCGCGATCCGGCAGGCAAAGAAGGAACTGCGCGCGGCTTTGCCGAATTACCGGGAGGTGTTCGCGGAAGTCGAAGCATCCATCGGCGAAGAGGCGAAGCGAATTGCGGCGCAGCGCGATCGCGGCGAAGATGTCATTCCAGAAATTCAGTTTTCCGACATCACCGGACAGCGCGTCACTGCGGAACAGATTGCACTCGTCAAGGCGCGCGGGGCATGTGTGATCCGCAAGGTCTTCCCCCGTGAGCTCGTGCAAAGCTGGGACGAAGAGATCGCTCACTATGTCGAGCGCAATCACCTCGACAAGCGCCTTGAAAACCGCGCCGAGGACAAATACTTTGGCCAGCTGGCTTCGAGCAAGCCGCAAATTTACGGCGTGTACTGGTCGAAGCCGCAAGTGCTGGCGCGTCAGTCGGAATCGCTGACGGCGGCGCGTATCTTCCTCAACAAACTCTGGCGTAACGAGAGCGACGGACGCGTGCATTTCGACCCGGAGCATGTGCCTGTTTATGCCGACCGTCTGCGTCGGCGGCCGCCTGGCTCGGCATCGCTGGGCCTGTCGGCGCACTGCGATGGCGGGTCGGTCGAACGCTGGATCGAAAGCAATTTCCGCAAGGTGTATCGCCACGTGTTTTCGGGCAACTGGCGCGACTACGATCCATTCGATGCCGCGTTCCGTACCGACGTGGAAGAAATCCCGTCGCCCGCTGTCTGCTCGATGTTCCGCACCTTCCAGGGCTGGACGGCACTGACGCCGCAGGGACCCGGCGACGGCACGCTGCAACTCGTGCCCATCGCCAATTCGATGGTGTACATCCTGCTGCGCGCGCTCCAGGACGATGTCGCCGACGACGACCTGTGCGGCGCGATGCCAGGCCGTGCACTCTCGATCAAGCAGGAATTTCATGCGCCCCTGTTCGAGGCGTTGTCGTCGATCCCGAAGATGGAAGCAGGCGACACGGTTTTCTGGCACAGCGACGTGATTCATGCCGTTGAAGACGAGCACAAGGGCGCGGGTTACAGCAACGTGATGTACATCGCCTCGGTGCCGGGCTGCTCGAAAAACGACGCTTACCTGAAGCGTCAACTGCCGAGCTTTCTGAAAGGCGAAAGCCCGCCTGATTTCCCGACCGACCATTTCGAAGTCGATTTCGCCGGCCGCGCGACGGTCGACGACCTGACGCCGCTTGGCAAAGCGCAACTCGGGTTCGAGCTGTAGTTCAAACGGGCACGCATGCGCGGTCGCGTTTGCGCGTGCGTCGCTCAAAACATAAAGAAAAATTCGGAGACTCCAATGAAAAGATCACTGACGTCAGTCGCGACGGCTGTCGCGCTGCTTGTCGCGGGTACACATACGGTGCTTGCTGCCGAGCAGATTTCTGTCCTGCACTGGTGGACTTCCGGTGGCGAATCGAAAGCCATCCGGGTGCTCAAGGACGACATGAGCAAGCAGGGTTATGAGTGGAAGGACTTTGCCATTGCGGGCGGCGCGGGCGCGGCGGCCATGACGGCACTGAAAACGCAAGTGATATCGGGCAACGCGCCGTCGGCCGCGCAGATCAAGGGCCCGTTGATCAAAGACTGGGCGGAGCAAGGCTCGCTCGTCACGATTGACCAGGCGGCGACCGACTGGAAAGCCAACATTCCCACCCAGATTGATAGCGACGTCAAGGCGGGCGGGCACTATGTAGCGGCGCCGTTCTCCATCCATCGGATCAACTGGTTGTGGATTAACAAGGCCGACCTCGACAAGGTGGGAGGCACGCCACCAACGACATGGCCGGAGTTCTTCGCACTCGCGGAAAAATTCAAGGCGGCGGGTATCACCCCTGTCGCGCACGGCGGTCAGCCCTGGCAAGACATGACTATCTGGGAGACGGTCGTTCTGTCGCAGGGCCCGGACTTCTACCGAAAGGCCCTGATCGATCTCGACCAGAAGACGTTGACGTCGCCGCAGATGGTGCAGGTGTTTGAGACTGTTCAGAAGATCCGTGGCTACTTCGATAAGGGCTATCACGGCCGCGACTGGAACCTCGCCACCGCGATGGTGATTTCCGGCTCCGGCGGCATGCAGTTCATGGGCGACTGGGCGAAGGGCGAATTTGCGAACGCGAACAAGAAGGCCGACGTCGACTATATCTGCGCGGCCGCGCCCGGCACGTCGAACGCGTATACGTACACGGCGGATGCATTCGTGTTTTTCCAACAGAATGGCAAAAAGGACGCGACGGCCGGACAGATCGCACTTGCCAGGACAATCATGTCCCCGGATTTTCAACAGCAGTTCAGCCTCTATAAAGGCTCGATCCCGGTCAGACTGGATGTACCGATGGACAAGTTCGATAGTTGCGCAAAGAAATCGCGTACTGACGAGCAGGCGACAATCAAGTCCGGCGGCTTTCTTCCTTCATTGGCTTTCGGTGAACTTCAATCGCCGGTTACGGCAGGTGCTATCACTGACGTCGTGACCAATTTCATGAACTCGAATCAGGATGCGAAGGAAGGCGTGCGCAAGCTCGCCGCTGCCGCGAAGGTCAAGTGAGGGCGCATGCGCCTACTGTGATTGCGCAAGTTAACTCGCTAAAGAGGTTAGAAATGGATCCGGTAGCAAAGCGTAGATGGCCACGTTCAGGAATCGAGGCCACGGTGATGGGCTTCGGCGCAGCACCGATTGGCAACATCTTCAGACCGATAAGCGAGGAGGATTCCGCCTCCCTGATCAAGGCGGCATGGGACTCAGGCGTACGTTATTTCGACACTGCACCGATGTATGGTCATGGCTTGAGCGAAGCGCGTTGCGGGCAGGGGCTGCGGTGGTATCCGCGTGACGAGTTTGTACTGTCCACGAAGGTCGGCCGTATTCTGAAGCCGCGCAAGCGTGCCGAGGTCAACTTTGCGCCATGGGTTGACGGGCTGCCGTTCGAACTGGTCTTCGACTATAGCTACGACGGCACCATGCGCTCGATCGAAGACAGTCTGCAGCGTCTGGCGCTTGAGCACATCGATATCGCGTTGATTCACGATATCGACGTCTTTACCCACGGGCAGCGGCAGCCGGAGGTGTTCGAAGCTGCAATGGCGGGTGCGTCGAAGGCGCTGTTGAAGCTGCGCGACGAAGGTGTCGTGAAGGCGGTGGGCGTCGGTGTGAACGAGTGGCAAGTGGCGCACGAGGCAATCCGGCGCCAGGATTTCGACTGTCTGCTGCTGGCTGGCCGCTACACGCTGCTCGAGCAGGATGCACTGGACGGCTTCCTGCCGCTGTGCGAAAAGAACCGGGTTTCTATCATTCTCGGCGGTGGCTACAACAGTGGCATTCTCGCGACGGGCGCAGTTCCCGGAGCGAAATACAACTACGCGCCCGCGTCTGAGCCCATCCTCGAGCGAGTGCGCAAGATCGAGCAGGTCTGCCATGAGCATTCAGTGCCGCTCAAAGCCGCTGCTTTGCAGTTCGTTCTCGGCCATCCCGCAATCCCCACGAACATTCCGGGTGTTCGTAGCGTCGCGCAGCTCGAGGACAATCTGCAGACCTTCCGTGCTGACATACCTGTGGAATTCTGGGCGGAGCTGAAGCGTCGCGAACTGATTCGACAAGACGCGCCGACACCCGCCTAGCGTTTTGCCCGACCCGCCTGGACGCGGCTTTGGTTGCCGCGTCCGGTTTTGATTCAAGGAGATGGTGGTGCGCGCGGCGATGCCGCTACGGAGCGTTCTTGATAACCTGCTTATCGGACAGAATATTATTCTTGTCAAATGCGAGTTCCAACTCATAGTGCTTCTCTATTTCGACGGCGCCGACCGCGTTATTCGCCGGAACGGGCGCCGCATACAACAGTAGCGCCTTAACCTTGTCCCACTGATAAACCAGCACATTGAGCTTCGGAAATGATTGCTCTGGTTCGCCGAAAGTCAACAGAACATCTTCCATGGTTGTCACGCCGACGACGAGATTCTCTAATGTCGTTTCCGACACGTTCTTGCGCGAGCCGGCGTAATAGTAATCTACAGGAAGAATGACGCACCCAGCGCAAAGCGAGGCGGCTATAACGAACGCCGCTACGCGACGGACTGCTAGCGACGACATAACGTGGTCCCTGTTCTACACAATCACCTGGCGCGTACAAGAGAGTGCTTCGCGAGGATATTCTTTTCGTCGAAAACGAGAACCAGGCTGTACAGCGTGACACCTGGTTCGGCACTCCAGTTGTAGGGGGTTCCTGCAGCATGCGGATGAAGCAAGAGATAACCGCCATCTTTCGGAATGCCGATGCGATAAGTCAAGATTCTGTCTCGATCAAAGGTGCCGGATGGCTCTCCCAGACTGATCAAAGTGGCCTCCCGGGACGTCGCGCCATCTTGCAGGAAATCAAGCATGGTCGCGTCGCCAGGTGTCGTAGCACACGCCACCAGCGAAAATGACAGCGCCCCGACCAGGTTGGCGATGACACGGCGCATGCTATCTCCAGAAAATGGATACGTTCCAGGAGTCGCAACAGGCGCATGTCGATCGCTCGGCTTCGGTTTTGCGACACGCGCGCCGACGTCTGCAACTGGAACTCAATTGAAGACTATGAAAATCCGCTCCAGTACATGTGACATGGGTCAAGCTTTCTCATCTCTTTCCAGTGTCCTGATCACGACAACATTCCTCTGATTCACCCGTAGACGGTTGATTCAGTCGTCATCCCGTGTGTGAACATGGTTCGCGATAGTCGCGTGGGCCTCGTTAGCCGCGTATTTTGTCGACGTGGCCAGCGGCGCCTTTAAGAGAAATATTTGATCCAGGCCCGTCTGGCTTTTGCTAACTACCTGACAGAGATCAAAAACATAGTGTCGACCAAACCTAGACTGGAAATACTTTGCCGACCGTGAAATGACAATCAAGCGTAGTGAGTGGCTTGAATCCACGGTTACCGCAAGATAGCGTCTCGAAGTTCACCCGTCGATAATTTGCCGCTACCGCATGACGCGGTGAGGAATTCATATTCCCCGGACGAGAAGTTAAAGCAAAGGCGCTATTACGCTTCGCACCGGCGCATTCCCTCCGGAATCAACGGACCATAACTCTATCTGGGGACCATGTTGAATTCAAAGATCCTGTGGGTGACGGGGGTAATCGCAGTCGCCATCATTGCCGGTTGCGCTGCACCAACACGACCCACTATCGATGCAGCACATACCGGAGGTGAGAACTTGAGAACCCGCCTGCAAGATGGCGTAGCCGAACCTACGGTGAACTCGAACGGACATCAAGTGAGCGCATCTGTGCGCGTTGGTGTACTCGATGCATTTGAGCGGCAGGCGGAAAAAGACGGATTGAAGATCGTCCCGACCGGAATACCCGTCACCATTACAGTTGAGGAATACAGCACTCGATCTAGCGCCGCCAGGTTCTGGTTTGGTGCGCTGGCTGGTAGTGACCATATTAAAGCGATGGTTGAGGTGGGCGACGCAAGGTTCGAAGTGGAAGACACGGCACGTACGGCGATCAACGGAATCGACATCGTTGCAATGGACGTTGGAATAGAAGCCGCAAACGGCGTAGCAATGCTCGCAGGGTTGCCGATCGCCGAAGAGAGCGCTGCAGGGCGCTAAAGGGTGCCGGCTGTCGCGATTGCCGGACGGCATGTCACGCCCCGATGGCGACCTTAACCGATTTCGAATGCTGAGGTGCCTCAGCACGACACACGGCGGACAGGCCACGCGCTTCCTCTCAGCGCCGCCTTGCCACCGAGACGGGCAAGTCGCCGCATGCGTACGGACGGCAAATACGTATTCGCATGGCGTCCTGGTTGCTGACGAGTTCGGATCGAACCGTCACGGACATCGCAGCATCTCGCGGATTCTCCGACGTCTCCCATTTCGGACGCGAGTTTAAAAAGGTGTTCGGCGAATCGCCGATCGCTTACCGTGTCACGCGCCCAAAGAGCGGTTGTTGGTATCGGCTGCACAAGCAGATACCCGGTCGCTTTTCCCTCCCCCCGGTGACGGATCAACGCCGTTATGCAAGGTTTTGTACGCGCAGAATCAAGCCCACGATTTTTCGGCTGCTTACGCTTCGGCTCGTGCGATGCAACAAGGCGGCCATGGGGACGCCGTTGACATCTGCCAGCCAGGAGCTATCGGATGCTTAACGCTATCTTGCAGTCCTGCCGCGTACGCGTCGCGGCCGTCATCATGTGTCTGTCAGGCCTCGCCGTACCCATGTTGGCTCACGCCGAGGCCTCGCCGGCGCCGGCCGAATGCGCCGCGCTGCAAGCAAAGTATCCGCAGTGGAAAGGCAAAGCGCTCGTCAACGCGATCAACCCGCATACGCCCGGCTACGAAGCGCTCGATCCGAATGATCCCAGCAAATACGTCGGCTTCGATATTGACCTCGGCGAGACCATCGGAAAGTGCCTCGGATTCACATTGACGTACAAGCCAGTCACATTCGCCGCACTGCTGACCACGCTGCAAAGTGGTCAGGCTGACATCGTCATCTCCGATATCTACGCAACCGAAGAGCGCGCGAAGGCCGCCGACTTCATCACCTATTCGAAGGTCTTTGACGGAGTCCTCGTCGCAAAGGGAAATCCAAAGAAAATCACCGGCATCGATGCGTCGATGTGTGGCACGACTGCAGCGGAGAACACCGGCTATGTCGAAGTGCCGCTCATTCAGGCACTCGCACCGACCTGCAAGACGCAAGGCAAGCAGGAAGCTGCTATCCAGCTCTATGACAACAACGCGAACTGCATTCAGGCCATCCTCGCCGGGCGCGCCGACACGTACATCAACGACGTGAACACCGTCGATCAGGCTGTGAAGGCATATCCGGACAAGCTCGAGAAGGCCACCGCCGTGACGCTGCCGTACTACGTCGGTATCGGTGTGCCGAAGAACAACCCACAGTTCCGCGAAGCCGTGATGGCCGCCCTGCTCGCGATCCAGAAGTCCGGCACAGAAAAAGCGCTGTTGAAGAAGTGGACGTTGGGCGTTGAAAACGAAGCAGCTCCTCAGCTGATCGTCGCGAAGTAACCCCACTGTCCCAGTCGCTGATCAAAAGGTCGATACGATGGAACTGTTTCTGCACTATTTGACGCTACCGTATCTCGTGCGCGGTATGGGTTTCACTGTCGCGGTCACGGTGCTGGGACTGGCGGGCGGTCTCGCCATAGGTGTCGTGCTGGCAGCGATGCAACTGTCTCGCGTAGGTCCGCTCGCCGCCATTGCTCGCGGCTATACGGTGATCTTTCGCGGCACGCCGCTGATTCTCCAGCTCGTCTTCGCGTACGACGCCTTGCCGCATCTGGGGTTGAAGCTCTCGGCCATTGCGGCGGCAGGCCTCGCGCTTGCCGCCAATGAAGGGCCGTTTATCGCAGAGATCCTGCGCGCGGGTGTGCTTGGTGTGGATCGCGGCCAGGTTCTCGCGGGTCAGGCGCTGGGCATGACGCCATCGGTGCTGATGCGACGCGTGATATCGCCACAGGCAATTCGCGCAATCGTGCCGGCACTTGGCAACGAATCGGTGAGCGCACTGAAGAACTCGTCGCTTGCCTCGGTCATCGCCGTCGACGAGCTTACGCTGCGCAGCACGCAACTCGCGTCTTCCACGTTCGACTTCTTCGCGATTTTCTTTGCGTCTGGTCTCATGTATCTCGTGCTAACGGGACTCATCGCCGCCGTCCAACTCGTGGCCGAGACCGCACTCGATCTCGAGCGCGGCGGAGTCAAAGGCATCGCGCGTCTGTTGCCGTGGCGGCGCGCAGGCGGAGTATCCGCGGCCGTGCCGAGGAGCGCACCCGACCCCGATGCGACACGCGACGACATCGCGCACACGCTTGAGCAGGCAGATGTCGACGACAGCGGCCTCGACGGCTCATCGGCGCGGCGCTCTGTCGACATCCGTCGTGCCGAACAGCGTGCGGCGCGCCTCGCTCAGCTTGCAAAGCAGCCCCCATCTGTGCAGATCATCGGCTTGCAGAAGCGCTATGGTGCGCAGACGGTGCTCAACGGTTTCGATATGACCGTCCGGGCCGGCGAAGTCGTCGTGGTGCTTGGCCCAAGCGGTTCTGGAAAGAGCACGCTGCTTCGGTGCGTCAATCATCTGGAATCGTGGGACGAAGGAAAGATTCGCATCGACGGCCAGCGCATCGGCTATCGGGTGGACGGAAATCAGGCGACGCCTGGCGAACTCGCCAGTCAACGAGCGGCCGCCGGCGTCGGGATGGTCTTTCAGCACTTCAATCTGTTCGCGCATCTGTCGGCACTGGAAAACGTCGCCGGGCCCTTGCGCTGGGTGCATGGCGTGCCTGCCGACGAGGCCGCGCGCCGCGCCCGTGAGCTGCTCGAGCGCGTTGGCCTTGCGCATCGCGCCGATGCGCTGCCGCGCCATCTGTCCGGCGGCCAGCAGCAGCGAGTAGCGATTGCACGCGCACTCGCGCCCAGACCGCGCGTGTTATTGCTCGACGAGCCAACTTCCGCGCTCGACCCCGAGCTTGTCGGCGAAGTGCTCGATGTCATTCAGCGACTCGCCATCGAAGGCGGGCTGACGATGATCATTTCAACGCATCAGCTGCGCTTTGCCGACCAGGTCGCGGATCGCGTCGTTTTCATGAGCGGCGGCAAGATCGTTGAAGAAGGCCCGGCCCACCAGCTCCTCACCCGGCCGCAACATCGGTTGACACGACGATTCCTCTCGGTAATGGGCGCAGACGACCGCCTCGCTGTCGCAATCTGAAAGTGGCAATCTCAACAAGGAATCGACTCATGAAGCATCACACTCTTCGCGTGTCTCCGGAAACCGTCCATTGGGGCTATTTCAGCAAAGCGGTAGCGCCCGCACTGACCGTGCGTTCCGGCGACCGCGCTACCGTTGAGACACTGACGCACCACGCGAACGACGATCACGAACGGATGGTGGCGGGCGACCCCGGTGCAGAAAGCGTGTTCCACTGGACGCGCGAGCATAAGGCGGTGCCCCGTCGCGGCGCCGGTCAGGCAGAGGGTCCGTTCAAGCTCGGCTCCGGCGAAGGCGTCGGCGTTCACCTGCTGACGGGACCGATCGCCGTCGAAGGCGCCGAGCCAGGTGACGTGCTGGAGGTACGCATCCTTGACGTGCGTCCTCGTCCGAGTTGCAACGCTTGCTACCGGGGCCGCTGTTTCGGCTCGAATGTCGCGGCGTCGTGGGGCTTTCAGTATCACGACCTGATCGAAGAGCCCAAACCGCGCGAAGTGGTCACCATCTTCGAACTGGATACTTCGGGCGAACCATTCGCCCGGGCGGTGTACAACTATGTGTGGACGCCACAGACCGACCCCGACGGTATCGTGCATGCCAATATCGATTACCCGGGCGTGCGCGTCGATCACACACGAGTAAAAAAGCGCGAGGGAATCCTGCCAGATGTGAAAGTGCCTGCGCGCCTGCACTTCGGCACGATGGGCGTCGCGCCCGCCGAATCGGACTTTGTCAGCTCGATTCCGCCTGGCCACACGGGTGGCAACATCGACGACTGGCGCGTCGGCAAGGGCGCCCGGATGTACTACCCCGTAGCCGTCGAGGGCGCATTCTTTTCTGTCGGCGACCCGCATGCGGCACAGGGCGATAGCGAGCTTGGCGGTACTGCTATCGAAACGTCGCTCACCGGGGACTTCGAGTTCGTGCTGCACAAGGCCGCCGATCTCGGCGGCTCCATCCTCGAGGGGCTCACGCATCCGATGCTCGAAACCGACGAGCTATGGTCCGTCTATGGTTTCACATTCCCGAACTATCTCGCGGAGCTGGGCCCGAACGCACACATCGAAGTCGCACAACACGCGAGCCTCGACAAGGCAATGCGCGACGCCTTCCGGAAACTGCGGCGTTTTTTGATGACGGTGCACGGGATGAGCGAAGACGAAGCGATTGCGCTGATGTCGGTAGCAGCCGATTTCGGCGTGACGCAGGTTGTCGATGGAAACTGGGGCATTCACGGCTCGATCCGCAAGGAGATATTCGGGGCATTCGCATCGCCCTAATGCGGTGCGCGCGTTGGTCTTCCTGATGCGTCGAACTCCCTGTTCAGTGCATGCGCACAACGAAGTCGACTAGCGCGGATGGCCTGCCACCCGTCCTCATCAGGTTCATCCGCAATCGCAACAAGGCACAACTGCACATGCGAAAACGAATGGCATGGACTTTGCTTCGCAATGCCACAGCGCAAGGCAAGCGCGCCCGACATCGACGGCGCCCGCCGACAGGCGTACGGCTGTCGCAGGACGGGAGGCAGATTGAGTTTGCAGCGGTTTACTACCGAGTCATATCGCGAAGGCGATCGCTCCGGCGCCTGGCGCGAAGCGCTGTCGCGCCTGGGACTCGGATGGACCGCGCTACCAGGGCATGGCGCGCTGCATGCCACCATGCATTCGCAGACTTCCGCCGGCGGCTTCGAACTGAGCATGATTGCGTCGGTCGCGCAAACACTGCGATTCGACTCCGCGACCAACGACGGTCTTCGACTGCTGCTCCTGATGGACGGAAAAGCGACGCTCTCGGCCGATGGGATTTCGACGCAACTGTCCGTCAACGACGTCATCTACGTGCCGTCGCGCGAGCACGCCTCGCTCACGCTTGACTCCGACTTCCGGATCTTCTCCGTGCTCGTGCCGCGTACGGCACTAAGCGCCCATCTTTTAGCACCAGCCACGCTGCGTGCAGGTCGTATCGCAGGAAATGCCGGCATCGGTCAGGTATTCTCCCGCTTCCTTCACGCCATCGGAGAAGCCGTCGACACCTTGTCGCGCAGTGAGCTTCGGCCGCTCGAACTTGCGCTTGCCGAATTCCTCTTTGCGTGCCTGTCAGCCCAGCGAAGCGAAAGCGTAAATGGCTTGACCGCGTCGCAGGCTGCGATATTTGCGCGCGCGTGCCGCTCCATCGATGCACGCCTCGGAGAGTCCAAGCTCAGCGTCCCGGAGATTGCTCAGGAAACGGGCGTCTCGCCGCGGTATCTGCAAAAGCTCTTTGAGTCAGCGGGTCAGAGCTTCTCGACGTATCTTCGTGTGCGTCGGCTGGAACGCTGCCGTGCGGAACTGGTCGACCCGCTGCATGAGAAGAAATCGATCTCCGAGATCTGCTTTCGATGGGGCTTCAACGATCCAGCCCATTTCAGCCGCGCGTTTCGCGACCAGTACAGAACGTCGCCACGCGAGTTCCGTCATGAAGCGAGCCTCGAACTTGCGCGTCAGTTCGTGCGTCGGATTTCGCGCGGCCTGCCGCTGGACGCCGACAGTGTTGCAGGACATGCAAAGATCAAGGCTGATGAAACTGCGGCGCGAGCCGGTCTCCCAGAAGCCAGTCTTGCAAGCGACGAGGAGCGCGAAGTGCTCGTGGAGTCGCGGCCGGCGCGAAAGGGAAGGCGCGCGCGCCATCACCTGCTGCGCGTGAATGCGAACACGGTGCATTGGGGCTACTTTTCACACGATCTGAAACCGGTGCTTGAAATCGACAGCGGCGACACGGTGACTATCGAGACTCTCACCCAGCACGCAGCCGACGACTGGGCTCGCATGATCGCCGGCGATGCGGGTGCAGAAAGCGTTTTTCACTGGACAGCCGAACGGAAGAACGTCAATCGTCGTGGTGCAGGACCAATCGACGCGTCAATCTATGGTCGCGGCGCGGGAGAAGGCTTTGGCGTGCATATCTGCACCGGGCCTGTGGCCGTGCGAGGCGCGCAGCCAGGTGACGTACTGGAAGTCCGCATCCTCGACGTGCGGCCGCGCCGCTGCGCCAATCCGCATTTCGCCGGTCGTGTGTTCGGCAGCAACGCGGCGGCCTGGTGGGGCTTTCACTATCGGGAGTTGCTGACTGAACCCAAGCCGCGCGAAGTCGTGACGATCTACGAGCTCGACGACAGCGAAAGTCACAGCCCCCACGCGCGCGCAGTCTATAACTATCGTTGGACTCCGCAACGCGATCCGTACGGCGTGGTCCACGAGACAATCGATTACCCGGGCGTTCCCGTTGACCACACAACCGTCGCGAAGAATTTTGACGTACTCAGAGACGTACGCATACCCGTGCGCCCTCATTTTGGGCTGATAGCCGTCGCTCCACAGCAGAGCGGTCTTATCGACTCGATACCGCCTTCCGCGTTCGGCGGAAATCTCGACAACTGGCGCATTGCGCCCGGGACAAGCGTCTATCTCACAGTCGGCGTGCCTGGCGCCCTGCTTTCGGTCGGCGACCCGCACGCGTCACAAGGCGACTCCGAGTTGTGCGGCACTGCAATTGAATGCTCGTTGACGGGAGATTTTCAGATCATCTTGCACAAGAAAGCCGATCTTGCCGGGAAGACATATGCCGACCTCACGTATCCGCTCGTGGAGACGGCAGACGAATGGGTCCTTCACGGTTTTAGTCACGCAAACTATCTGGCCGAATTCGGAGTGCAGGCTCAAAGCAAGATATATGAGAAGTCCACACTCGACCTGGCAATGCGCGACGCTTTCATCAAGACGCGCCGCTTCCTGATGACGACGCAGGGGTTGACCGAGGACGAGGCTATCTCGCTGATCTCCGTTGCGATCGACTTCGGAGTGACGCAGGTCGTCGACGGCAATATGGGCGTGCATGCGATCGTACGCAAGGCATTATTTGCATCAAGGACAAAACAGGCTCATAGCATACGGACATCGCCCGACTGAGCCGGGGACCGATTCTGGCCGACCTCCGCCCGAGGCGATCGCCTCAGGTCGACCCGAAGGAGCCGATCGAGGAGGTGAACGGGTGGGCAGATGTCCGGCCAAACCGGCCAACTACAACAGACCTGCTACATCCGGCTCGTTGCATGAATGCTCCCCGAGTCAGGATTTCGGTGCCTTTCCGAAACCCAGTTTTTCCATTGCCTCATGCGCATCGATCACCATGGTTGCGATTTCACCGACCATCACGCGCAGACTTGTCACTCGTGAACGCATGTGCTCATATGCATCGTTTTCAGCCAGTCGGTGAGCATCCATCAGAATGCGAATCGCTTTTTCGATGAGGCGCCGTGCCTTGATTGCCTCTTCGAGCTTGCCGACCTTTCCTTGCAGGCGCTGCTGATAACCACAAGACGCGCGCGCCAGCACCAGTGTGCTGAGAATCCCATATTGCGGCGGAGACCCAATGAGTTGCGCGCAGTCTCGCTCCGAACCCGGAACCACGCGTCGTACGGGAGGTAACAGGCTAGCCTGGGGAAATTCCATGGAAAACCCCGTCATTCCCAGCCAGTGGGAATTGAATTTTTGTCCAGCGGGAGCAGCGTGGCATTCTGCTGGTCATTGTCATCGCTTCTCTTCCCATTCAGGAATGACTGTGAAACAGGAAACAGGCGTCGTGGGTGCCGAGCGTCTGCTGCTCGTGCTGACCGCGCTCGCCAGCCACGGAGATGCCATGTCCGTGAAGGACATGCTCGCTGCGACTGGTCTCGCGCAAAGCACGCTTTACCGGCAAGTCGCGCTCCTCAAACGCTGGGGTTTCGTTACGGAAGATGCTGGCTTCTATGCGCCGGGGCCGATCAGCCTTCAGCTTGCGCTCGGCTTCGACATCAATTCGATGCTAGTCGAAGCGAGCCGCGACGGCATGATGCAACTCTCGAGCACGACGCAAGAAAGCGTCGGGCTCATCGTTGCCGTGAACGATCAGGTGATCTGCCTCGAGATGATCGAAAGCACCCACTCGCTGCGTTGCTCGTTCGAAAAGGGCCGCGCGGTGCCGTTGCGTGTGGGAGCATCTGCAAAGTCACTGCTGGCGTTCATGTCCGACAGGACGCGCGCCGAAACGCTCGAACGCCAGTTTGCAGGCAACGAATCAGTCCGCACCGCCCTCGAAGCAGAGCTGGAAAATATCCGCGCCCGCGGCTACGCGATCAGCGACAGCGAAGTCGACCCGGGCGTTTGGGGTGTCAGCGCGCCCGTATTCCGACGCACATCTCGCGGCGCTGGCGCCAGCGCATCGATCACGCTGATGGCGCCGTCCTCGCGCGCTGCAGGCCGCGAGCAGCAACTCGCCGACCGGACTGTGCGCACCGCCAACGCTATTTCCGCCCGGCTGCAAGCGGCCTGAAATCAACTCGACAACTGACCACGCACAACTGGAACCCACACCATGAAGCTAAAGAGCCTTCTTTCTGCCGTAAGCCTCGGCATTGCCATCATTGCCGGTTCACCCGGCGCTGTGGCCGCGCAAGACGCGAATGTACTGAATATCGCGACCGACGCGACTTTCCCGCCGATGGAGTTCGTCGACAAGGGCCAGCGCACCGGCTTCGACATCGACATCATGAATGCGCTCGCCAAGGCAATGGGCAAGCAGATCCAGTGGACCGACATCGACTTCAAGGGGCTCATCCCCGGCCTCGTCGCGCATCGCTTCGATGTGGCGATCTCCGCCATCTACATCACGCCCGAGCGCGCCCAGGTCGTCGACTTCACGCAGCCCTACTTCGCTGGCGGCCTCTCTGCCCTCGTCAAGGCCGATTCGCCGATCAAGACACTCGCCGATCTCAACGGCAAGAAAGTGACCGTGCAGGTTGGCACGAAGTCGGTCAACTTCCTGCGCGACAACTATCCGCAAGTGCAGCGCGTGGAGGTCGAAAAGAATCAGGAGATGTTCGATCTGGTCGGCATCGGCCGTGCGGACGCCGCCGTGACCGGCAAGCCGGCTGCCTGGCAGTTCGTGCGCACGCGTCCCGGTTTCCGAGTGCTGGACAAGGAACTGACGACGGAAGCGTATGGCATCGCCGTGCGCAAGGACGAGCCGCAATTGCGTGACCAGATGAACGCAGCACTCGCGAAGATCAAGGCCGACGGCACGTACGACGCGATCGTGAAGAAGTGGTTCAGCGCAAGCGCCGGCAGCACTGCAAACGCGCAGTAATCCGGCGGATCCGACTCATGCAACTCGACTTCACACCGGCGTTCGCCGGTTGGGCCGATATTGCGCATGGCGCGCTCGTCACAGTGGAAGTGACGGCCGCCGCGCTCGTGCTCTCGTGCCTGCTTGGACTCCTGATCGGTATTGGCCGGCTTTCCCCGCAGCGTCGTCTGGTCTACGGTTTTTGCACCGGCTATCTGATCTTCTTTCGCGGCACACCGCTTCTCGTGCAACTGTTTCTGCTGTTCTTTGGCTTGCCTCAGTTCAACATTCTATTGCCCGCTTTTGTGTGCGGCATGCTCGGGCTCGGTTTGTATTCGGCAGCTTACGTCTCGGAGGTCGTACGCGGCGCGATTCAGTCGGTGGATCGCGGGCAAATGGAAGCGGCCCGCTCGATCGGCATGTCGGCGGGACAGGCGATGCGCGCAATCATTCTTCCGCAGGCCGTCGTGCGTATGATTCCGCCGCTCGGCAACGAGTTCATCGCGTTGATCAAGAACTCTGCGCTGGTGTCGCTCTTGACCATCGACGACCTGATGCATGAAGGGCAGAAGATCATCAGCGTGTCGTATCGGTCGCTCGAGGTGTATCTCGTCATCGCGCTCGTCTATCTCGTGCTTACGCAGACGACCAACTACATGCTTCATCGCGTCGAGCGTCGGCTGCGCGCAGGAGGGATGGTGCAATGAATAGCGCTCGTCCTATTGTCAGTATCCGCGAGCTGACGAAATCATTCGGCTCGCATCGTGTCCTGAACGGCATCGATTTCGATATTCAGCCAAGCCAGGTCGTGGTCGTGATCGGGCCGAGCGGTTCAGGCAAGAGCACGTTCCTGCGCTGCTGCAACGGGCTGGAACGGCCGGAGCGCGGAACGATCGATATCTGCGGTCGCCGCCTCGTCGATCACGGCACGATACTCAAGGAGCGCGAACTCAATGCGCTGCGCACCGAAGTAGGCATGGTGTTTCAGTCGTTCAACCTGTTTCCGCATCTTTCGGTTCTGCACAACATCACCGTCGGGCCACGCATGCTGCGTGACGCGTCGAAAGCCGATGCCGAAGCCGCCGCGCTCACATTGCTCAAGAAAGTCGGTCTCGAACACAAAGCGCATGCGATGCCCGCCAGTCTATCGGGCGGCCAGAAACAGCGTGTCGCGATTGCGCGCGCGCTGGCGATGCAGCCACGCGTCATGCTGTTCGATGAACCCACCTCCGCGCTCGATCCCGAACTCGTCGGCGAAGTCCTGCAGGTGATGAAGCTGCTAGCGTCCGAGGGCATGACGATGCTCGTCGTCACGCACGAAATGGGCTTCGCAAAGGAAGTCGCCGATGTCGTCGTCGTGATGGACGGCGGAGAGATCGTCGAGGCCGGTCCGCCTGCGCAGATTTTTTCGACACCGACCCAATCTCGCACGCGTTCATTTTTGCAAGCGGTGTTGTCGCGGTCATGAGCGGGCGGCGTGGTACGCCGTGTCGATCATAAGCAAAGGTGCTGCTCGCTGAGCACGCGCTGCTGCCCGGCGGCCCGTGCAAGAATGTGCGGCCCGAATGGACCGCTGCGGGCAGCGAAACAAGCTATCGCGGGGTACCACATTGGCATCCGCGCTTTTCCCGGCCGGTAGCACCAGAAAGCCACCGAACTGATCCGCCGGAATGAGGCGGCGGCCAATCTGCCGAACGACATCATCGACCTCGTCGGCCCCGACATGCTGACGGGATCGGGGCTGGCCTCGATCTGGTCCGAGGGCCTGGCCCGTCCCATCATCTACGGCAGCGACGATCCTTCAGGCTTCGAGCAGAACCTGGCGAGCTTCGTGCCCAACTGGATGGCGTATGAGATGCGCCTGATGGCCGAGCGTTATGTCGGCGATGGCATGCTTTCGGAGGCCGGGGAGGTCGAGCGTGTTACGCGGATCCTGGGCCGCCCGCTGCACTCGTACCGCGAATTCGAAGTCGGGATGGCATCGTGATATGTGCATATGACTAGCTCGTTGAGCCGTCGAGCGATCCGCCGCTACCTGACCGATCGCTTCGAGAGAGTTCAGGCCGCCCTACCGGTGTCGACGGTGCAAACTGCAGAGAAGCGTACTGGCGGCCAACTACCCCTTCACTTTCCGCTACCTTGATGGATGTTTTATCACGGCAATCCGCCATATCCGGACGATGATAGACCGAAGCCACCCCGGAGCGGTCAGTCGCGTTGCTCCAAATCGGCCGTTCCACCGATATGCTGTTCCTGGCATCCCCGACACGGGTTGCGGCTACTGACTAGGTGATGATGTTAATTTTCTTCCATACATGTCTTGGCCCGTCAATTTGTTCGCTTCTCTCAGCACACTTTCAAGCGTGGCATACGAGGGACCGACGTCCATTTTCCGTACCGCCAGGTCCATGCAATTCGACCGCAGCTGCTCAGTCAAATCGTGCAGCGCCGCGATTACTTCACGGTCACACGGAGACTCTGCCAACGCCACGCGGCCAATCAAAAGCGCCTCGCGATACGCCGCGGCGCGAAGCTTCTCCCGTATGCGATCTGAGTTTGTAATCAAGGTACCTGCCCGTCGGTGCAAATTTAACGATTCTCAGCGATCTTGACGGCCATGTCGACCGACCGTATATGGACTCCTCCTCGTTTGCAAACACGTCGCTTGTCAAGCCTCGGTGTCGATTGCTCACGTATATCCGGTCTCGTACAACTGTGCCTCTGTGAGGCAACGGACCCTGATGGGCTATTCGCGCGCTGACTCCCAATCGTTCCTACGGGCTCAAGGCCTCGGTCAGTCACGGGTTTGATCAGCGCCGGTTCGACCTGTTGGCCATCGTGCGGCTTGTTTTGCAACCGTGGATGAAGGTACTGCTGGTAGTTACTGTTTCAATGTGCGGCAAGTTCCGGCTGGTAATCGGTTTCCCGTGTAATCATCGCCCAGGCTATGCGTGCGGTTTTGTTTGCTAGCGCTACGGCTGCAATGTTCGGATGCCGGCTGCCTGCTATGCGCATCACCCACAGACTTAGCGCATCAGTCCGTCGACGGGCCATCTGGATCATCGCGCGTGCGCCGTGGATTAACAGGCAACGCACGTAAGCGTCACCTCTCTTGCTAATCCCTAGAAGCCGCTCTCTTCCACCGGAGCTGTTTTGTCTGGGCGTCAGTCCGAGCGACGCCGCCATCTGTCGGCCATTGGAAAACTGTCGGGCATCGCCCACGGTTGCGATCAACGCCGTTGCAACCATTGGCCCAACGCCGCGTAATTGCTGCAAACGTCTGGCGACGGGATCGGATGCGGCAATCGCAGCAATTTCACGATCGAGTTCGCGAATCCGGTCGTCCAGGGAGCGCAGGTCCTCCCACAGCCCCCTGAGCAGACGCCGGAATCGGTCGCTCAGACCGCTGTTTACGTTTTCCATCCAGACAGGAACAGCGCGGCGCAACTGGAGAATCTCTCGGGGCGCCACAATGCCATATTCGGAGGTCAGGCCGCGAATCTGGTTTGCCTTTGCGTTACGTTGCTCCATTAAACCGGCGCGGACGCGGTGAACCGCCTGCACGTCCTGCTGCTCGACGGTCTTGACGGCGACAAAGCGCATGCCTGGCCGGCTCATCGCTTCACAGATAGCTTCGGCGTCGTTTGCGTCGTTTTTGTTACTCTTGACGTACGGCTTCACAAACTGCGGGGCTATCAGCTTCACGGTATATCCGATCGCCTGAAGACGACGCGCCCAATGATGCGCACTACCGCAGGCTTCCATTCCTATCACGGCATGCAGAGGAACCGTCCGTTGCAAGACATCCAGCCATTCCACGCGGGCAAGCTTGCGGCGCCATATTGCCTTCTCGCTTCGATCGACGCCATGCATCTGGAAAACGTTTTTAGCGAGATCAATCCCAACACGAATCATGTCCATTTCAGGTTCCTCCTCGTTGACTGGTCGAACGCGACGACAATCATGCGCCGTGCGCTGCGAGCCAGCCGGGTGAGGAGGAGTCCATCCCATTGTTCCTAGCCGTTTGTGGAAGCTGAGCCTCATCGACGCTGAGAGCTTGAGTTGATCCGTAAGCTCACTTCGGCCGTGCAAATATTGTTCGGACTTCGATTTTCCAGTCGAGCAGCAATTGGGCGACGCGGTTGGAATGTTCAGGATTCGCATCCAGACCCATTCGCTCGCTCGCGATGCTGTCAAGGTATGCCGCGATTATCGACGCATTCGCTCCCTCACTCTGCAGCATTGAGAAAACGACGGGCAGGTACCCATAATATTCGTCGCGTGCCGCCGGGCTGTTCGCGACGCCAATCGGGTCCCAAACATAGAACAGAACTTCGTCCACTCGCCGGTACAGTTCCAGTTCATCATCGGCCAACTTGTGTCCCATCAGCTTTCCCTTATCTCACGACTCGCTCATCAAGAGACGGAGACGGAAATTGTCCACGATCTAGGCGTCGGCGTCGACCGACCGCTTCTGGCCGCAATTCGTCCTCGGGTTGCTCCAGCTAAAGGTAGTCGACCTGCGCTCCTCTAGCAACGTAGCCGAAAATTCTGAAGCCGTTCTCTGTCGTTATACCAGGGACATGCACCGACTGGAGTAGACGCAGTACAGCGTCGTGCTGTGCAGTTGTCGTCACCTCAACCTCGACCCATTCATCCTCTTCACGACGACCGAAGAAGTGATAGAACCATTCCCGATCCCACGCGCTGATTCCACCGCTCCGAAGGCTACGAACGCGGAATCGAGGCGACAATTCCCCGAGCCCATGCATACCCATCCGTAATTCGGACCATTTTGTATCGTTCATAACAGGAATCATGGGTTGAGCCCGCCTATCGAAAAGCCGATGTAGAGAATCATGCAGCCCCAAAATCGGGCCGTCCCTCTTGGCTGCATTGTTGACGATTCTCGCGCCAGTGTCGAACGACTGCTAGTGGCCGACAGCGGAAAACCGACCATTGTCCTGCGCGGATGCACGAGAACTGGAGCGCTTCTCCACATTCGGCGCAATCGACATCAAGTCCCGTCCGACTGCACTGGGGTCTATCGGTTAACCATTTTTGCCGGCACCCAGATCAGGATCATCAATGCGGCAATCAGGAGGCACACCGACACGAGCACGAGCCCGGCCGTCAACGAATGCGTCGTGGTTTGCAGCCAGCCGAGCAAGGCCGGCCCAAAGAAGCTGGCGAGATTGCCCGTCGAATTGATCAGCGCGATGCCGGCCGCCGCGCCCGCGCCGCCGAGGAACGACGACGGCAGCGCCCAGAACATCGGCAGCGAAGTGATGATGCTCGCCGTCGCGATCGTGAGGCCGATCATCGCGACCAGCGGTTCCTGACCGCCCAGCGCGCACAGCAGGAAGCCCGGAATCGACAGCAGCACGGGTACGATCGCGTGCCAACGGCGCTCCCGCATGCGATCCGAACTGCGACCCGCGTACAGCATGCCGATGAGCGCGGCGAGATAGGGAATCATCGCCAGCAGGCCGATCATGAGCGGGTCCTTCACACCGGCGCTCCGGATGATCGTCGGCTGCCAGAAACCGATCGTGCTGGTGCCCATCACGATGAAGAACAGGATCGCGCATAGCAGCCACACGCGCCCGCCCGTCAGGCCGTAGCGCACCGACGTATGCATTCGGGCAGCCGTGTCCGCGGCGATCTCAAGGGTCGCAACGGCGCGTTCTTCCGCGTCGAGCCATCGCGCATCGGTGACCTTGTCGGTGAGGAAGAAGTACACCACGAGTCCGAGCAGCGCGGCGGGCACGGCTTCGAGAATGAAGAGCCATTGCCACGCGGCCATGCCGTGCCAGCCGTTCATCGCGTGCAGGATGTAGCCCGACACCGCGCCGCCGATGATTCCGGAGACGGGATTGCCCGCCATCAGGATCGCCACCATCTTGCCGCGCCGGTGCGCCGGAAACCACTGCCCGAGATAGAGCAGAATGCCCGGCAGAAACCCGGCTTCGGCAACGCCGAGCAGAAAGCGCAGCACATAGAACTGCGTGGTCGAATGCGTCCACGCCATCGCCGCCGATACGATCGCCCACGTCACCATGATGCGACCGATCCATCGCCGCGCGCCCACGCGATGCAGAATCAGGTTGCTCGGCACCTCCGCCATGAAATAGCCGATGAAGAAAATGCCCGCGCCGATACCGTACGCGGCTTCGCTGAAGCCGAGGTCGTTCAACATGGTCAGCTTCGCAAAGCCGACGTTCACGCGATCGAGATACGCGACCACATAGCAGATGAACAGCAACGGCATGAAGCGCCATGCGATCTTGCGGTAGACGGCATCTCCCGACCGCGCTTGTTCCGCGGACAGGATGTCCGCGTTCAGGTTCATATTCATCTTCGTGTCTCCTGGTTCGGCTCTGTCGGCCATGGTCGTCTTGCCGCGCGATTTGCGGATGCATCATGCTTGCACCGTGCGCGGCGTCTCCTGATTACGCGCCTGTGAATCGTGCCTGCCTGCGCTCGACGAAATGCGCGACGCCTTCCGTAAAGTCCTCGCTCTGGATGCTATGGAACATCTCACGATTGGCAAGCGCGATCGCCTCCGCGAGCGTCTGGAACGGCACCTCGCCGAGCTGCTGCTTCATGATGCGGATGGAGCGCGGCGAAACATTCGTCGCGAGATCGTCTGCATAAGCGATCGTATCGGCGAGCAATGTCTCGTGCGGCAGGACGCGCTCGACGAGCCGCATCGCAAGCGCTTCGTCCGCGCTCACCTTGCGCGCGGAATACAGCATGTCGGCGGCGTGCCCGGGACCGACCACGCGCGGAAGCATCCACGCAATGCCATGCTCGGCGATCAATCCGCGCTTCGCGAATGCTGTCGAGAAAATGGCCTTGTCGCTGGCGAAGCGGACATCGCTGTAGAGCGCGAACACCAGACCCAGCCCGGCGGCCGCGCCGTTGATCGCGCTGATGATCGGCTTGCGCACGCCCATGAAGTACGAGTAGCGGCTTTGATAATCGGCGCGGCGGTTCATGTCGTAAGGACGCATCCATTCGGCCGCGCGGATGTCTTCGGGCGGCAGCACTTCGAGTTCGGCGATATCCATACCGGCGCAGAAGGCACGCCCGCTGCCCGTCAGCACGATCGCGCGCACCGTTTCATCACGGTCGAGCGCGATGAATGTGTCGCGCAATTGCCCTTCCATAATCTTGGTGAGCGCGTTCATCTTGTCCGGCCGGTTGAACGATACGACGGCTACCTGTTCATGCGCGCCCGCGCGTGCGATGTCGATTTGCTTGCTCATGCTCGTGTTCTCTCTGTACGTTTCATTGCGGAAGCTGGATCGCGCGAAGCTCGACAAACTCTTCGATGCCGAACGCGCCGCCCTCGCGGCCGATGCCCGATGCCCCGAAGCCGCCGAACGGCGCACGCGCGTTGAACGGCGCGCCGTTCACATCGACCTGGCCAGCACGCAAGCGGCGCGCGACACGCCAGGCATGTTCCGCCGAAGCGCTCCACACCGCGCCCGCGAGACCGTACGGCGTGCCGTTGGCTAGCGACACGGCTTCGTCTTCCGTCGCATAGGTCTGCATGGCGAGCACGGGACCGAAGACTTCTTCCTGTGCGAGTTCCGAGCCGATCGGCACACGTCCGAAGATGGCCGGTGCGACAAAATAGCCGCGCGGCGGCAGCGCGGGCTCCGCGCCATGGGAGATATCGTCATGGCAGGCTTGTCGAGCGCGTTCGATGTACGCATTCACGCGATTCCGATGCTCAGCCGACACGAGCGGACCGATGCGCGTGTCGGCATCGCGCGGATCGCCGACGCGCAGATTCGCCATCGCCGCGCGAAGCTCCTCGCGATAGGCCGCGTAGTGCGCCTCGGGCACGATGAGCCGCGTGAACGCGCTGCATGTCTGTCCAGAATTCAACATGCACGACGACAGCGCGTGCTTGACGACCGCGGCCTGATCCGCATCCGGCAGCGCAATGCTCGCGGACTTCCCGCCGAGTTCGAGCGCCACGCGCTTGAGCAATCCGCCCGCCGTCGCCGCGATATGTCTGCCTGCAGCCGTCGACCCGGTGAACGAGACCATATCGACGCCCGGGTGCGCAACGAGTGCTTCACCTGTCGCCCGATCACCCCAGACGATGTTCAACACGCCACGCGGCAGGCCAGCTTCGAGCGCCGCAGCGCATAGCGCGCCGACCACGCCCGGCGCCAGCTCCGACGGCTTGAGCACGACACAGCAACCGGCAACGAGCGCCGCCGCCAGCTTCGCCGTGATCTGATGCAGCGGATAGTTCCATGGTGTGATCGCCGCGACCACGCCGACGGGTTCCTTCGTCACGAGCGAGTGCCCGATGCGCGCTTCCGCCAGCGCTTCGGCGGCCTGTGCAGCCGAAGCGCGCCACGCGGCAATCGGCATCTGCACCTGGATGCGGCGCGTGAGCTTCAACGGCATGCCGACTTCGGCGACGACATCCGCCGCCATGCGATCGGAGCGCGCTTCGAGCGCATCGGCGACGGTTAGCAGATACTTCGAGCGTTCCTCGACCGATGTGCCCGACCAGCGCGCGAACGCCGCGCGCGCCGCCTTGACGGCGGCGTCGACTTCAGCGGTGCTGCCGTGCGCGACGGTCGCAATGGGCTCCTCCGTCGTCGAATCGTAGACGGTCGTGATGGCCGCGCCCGTCGCCGCGCGCATCTCGCCATCGATCAGATGCTGGTTGTAGTGAATCATGCCTTGATATCCATAGAAGCCTTCGCATTGAGAAAAGCGCGCATGGCCATTTGCGGCTCGCCGTGCGCATAGCATTCGGTTTGCGCTTCGATGCCGGCTGCGCACGCGGCATCGAAGCCCGGCTGCGTCAGCGTGCGAAAGCGCTGCTTCGAGAGCTTCATCGCGTGCGCGGGGAGTCTCGCCAGTTGCTTCGCGCGTTCGAGCGCGGCGGCCAGCACATCCGCTCGCTCGGCGAGTTCCGTCACGAGCCCGATGTCGTAGGCGCGCCGCGCATCGATCAGCTCGCCCGACAGCGACATCTGCACGTTGTGCGTCATGCCGACATGCAGCGTCATCAGATACGACCCGACGATGCTTGCCAGCCCCGCCTTGACCTCGGGCTGGCCGATGCGCGCATGCGTCGCCGCGACGCGCCAGTCCGCGCAGAGCGCGACCTGAAACCCCGCGCCCGCCGCGACGCCGTTGAGCGCGGCGATGCACGGCTTGTCGAGATCGCGCACGGCCTGATACATCGCGCGTTGCGAGTCGAGCCAGGCAGGAATCCGCGCGATATCGACGTCAGCGGCTTCTTCCAGATCCTGCCCGGCACAGAACGCCCGCTCGCCCGCGCCCGTCAACACGATCGCCCGCACGCTCGCGTCTTTGTTCAGACGCGCGAGCGTCGCGATGAGCGACGCGCGCAGCGCCCGATGCACCGCATTGAGTCTGGCCGGACGATTCAGCGTAACGAGCGCGATGTCGTCGTGGATATCGCAAAGAATCTCGCTCATGGCTGACTCCCGAATTCGACGACGGCGTCCACCACGACGACACCTTTGCCGCGCTCCATCAGCATCACCGGATTCATGTCGACGGACACGAGCGACGTGCGGTGCGCGATCGCGAAGTCGCCGAGCGCAACAGCCGCTTGTGCCAGCGCATCGGCGTCGAGCGCGGGCTGGCCGCGATAGCCGTCGATGAGCGGCGCAATGCGCAGACGGCGAAGCGCGGCGAGCGCGTCATCGACGGTGAACGGCGCCAGCAGCGACACGACATCGCCGCGAATCTCGACCAGCGTGCCGCCTTCGCCGATCACGACGATCGGACCGAGCACGGGATCGACCGTGACGCCCAGCATGAACTCGTGCAGACCGCGCGCCATCCGTGCGACGACGACGCGCGGATTTTTCACGCCGAGCGACGTCAGTCGCGCGAGGCAATCTTGCGCAGCACCGTACGCATCGCTCACACCGATATGCACGAGACCGTGCTCGCTCTTGTGTGGAATCTCCGCTGCGCAGCCTTTGACGACGACCCTCTCGCCCAACGTCTTTGCGATAGCGGCGGCTTCGTCGGCATCCGTGCAGACAGCGTGATCGACGATGGGCACGCCATAGCGTTGCAGCAGGCTCAGGCTCGCCGCCTCATCGAGCAAGCCTTGCGGAACGTCGGTGACAGTGGGCGACAGTGCTGGCTCCGCGGCGCAATGCATGCGCTCGGCGTGCGCGTACTGCCAGAGCGCGTGGATCGCGCCGGTCTCGCTGCTGTACGTCGGCACGCCGCACGCTTCGAACGCGGCACGCACCGAACGCTGCGGCGCAGTGACCACCAACGGCTTGCGGTGCGACTGCATGAAACGCGCGGCGCTGCGCGCGAGATCGGGGACGTCGTAGCCGGGTCCGGCGACGGGAACGCCAATCACGAACATATCGGCCTGCGCGTCGCTGCCGAGTACATCGAGCACCTGCGCAAACATCGCGCCGTTGCCGAGCAGCGACGCGGTCAGATCGAGTGGATTGCCCGCCGTCGCGAAGCCGGGAAGAATCTGCGCGAGCGCATCGAGCGTCGATGCCGACAGCTTCGCGAG
This sequence comes from Paraburkholderia azotifigens, assembly GCF_007995085.1. Classification (GTDB taxonomy): domain Bacteria; phylum Pseudomonadota; class Gammaproteobacteria; order Burkholderiales; family Burkholderiaceae; genus Paraburkholderia; species Paraburkholderia azotifigens. The sequence goes on along the minus strand of NZ_VOQS01000005.1, from coordinate 2,126,550 downwards.
CGGCACGCCCACGCGTTCGGCCGCATCCGCGCACAGCACGCCGACCGCGCCGCTGTGGCTCATCACCACCGTGCGGCCTTCGCGCACCGGAAAGCCGCGCTCGAACAGCGCAGCCGCGTTGACGAGTTCGTGGATATCGCGGGCTCGCAGGATGCCGTGGCGTTCGAGGAACGCATCGAGCGCGGCATCCTCACCGGCGAGCGCGCCCGTATGCGATGCGGCAGCGGCTGCGCCCAGCGCGCTGCTGCCGCCTTTGAGCAGCACCACGCGTGCGCCTCGTGATCGCGCGATACGCGCAGCCTGCGCAAGCATCGCGGGTTGCGACAACGACTCGACGTACACCAGAATCAGGCGGATCGATTCGTCTGCCGCGACGCTCAGCGCCAGTTCCGACACGCCCAGATCGGCGTCGTTGCCCGTGGCCGCGAGATAGCGCACGCCGAGACCGCGTTCGCGCAACAGCACATAGGGCATCACACTCGCTGCGCCGCTCTGGCTCACGATCGCGATCGGGCCGTCCATCGGTTCGACTTCCATGAACATCGTGCTGAAGTTCAGTACCGCGCCGCTCGCAAAATTGGCCATCCCCTGTGCGTTCGGCCCGACGATGCGCATACCGGCCGCCTCCGCATAACGCATGAGATCGTCCTGCAATGCGCGGCCCTGTGCACCGGTTTCCGCGAAACCCGACGCCATCACGATGGCGATGGAGACGCCCATGTCGGCGCATGCGCGGATCGCTTCGCTGGCCGCCTCGCCCGCGACCGCAATGATCGCCGCCTCCGGCACCTCGGGCAGATGCGCGAGGCTCGCGTAGCAGGTCAGCCCCTGCACCTCGGCGCGCTGCGGATTGACGGGCAGGATGCGCCCTTGGAACCCGTAACGCTGCATGTAGTGGATTGCGCGCCCGCCAACCTTGTTCGGATTGTCCGATGCGCCGATCACCGCCACCGATGCCGGGCTCCAAAAGGCTGCCACCGGCGCATGAAGGATGTCGTTTCGTCTCTTGAGCATGTTGTCTTCGTCGATCAGGAATGCATGATCGAAGGCTACGTGCACCGGTCGATATCAGGAAGTGTTAGATTGGCTATATCAGCTTTCTACTTTTGTGAAACCATGAACCTGAAGCAACTGGAGACTTTCGCGGTTGTCGCGGAACTCGGCTCGATCTCCCGGGCGGCCCAGGCGCTGGGCGTCGCACAGTCGCTCGTCAGCCGCAATCTCGCGCAACTGGAGGAAGAGTGGCGCGACCGGCTGTTCGAGCGCACTGGCCGCGGCATGCAGTTGACCGAGTTCGGCCGGCACGTACAGCCGGAGGTGACGCTGCTGCTGAATCAGGCGGAGCGCCTGCGGGTCGCGGTCGGGGAATCGGCGGGTGCGCTGTCGGGCACGGTGCATATCGGCATGCTGCCGTCCCTCGCGCCGCAATTGCTACCGCTGCTGTTCGCAGATATCAGCGAGAAGGCGCCCGCCGTGAAGCTGCACATCGCGGAGGGTTTCAGCGGGTCGCTCGACGAACAGCTCGGTAACGGACGTCTCGACATGATCGTCGTGAACCGCTACGGCAAGGCACAGGGGCGGCACGAGGACGTGCTTGGCGTCGTCGACACGTTTCTCGTCGGTGAGCCTCGCCACGAGGTATTCAGTGGCAGCACGATCGCGTTCAAACGGCTCGCGGGGTTACGTCTCGTGCTACCCGCCGCGCCGAACGGCTTGCGCGCGGTGCTCGATCATCTCGCGCGCGAACATGGCGTGGCGCTGAACATCGTGATGGAAGTCGACACGCTCACCGCAATGAAGGACGTCGCGGCAAGCGGCGGCGCTTTCACGATCCTCCCGGAACTCGCAGTGCGAGAAGAGCTCAAGTCGGGCCGGCTTGCAGCGACGCGGATCGAGCGTCCGGCCATCAAGCGCACGATTGCGCTCGGATTCACCCGGCAGCGCCCTCTTCTCAAAGCAGCGCGCTTTGTCGGTTCACGATTGCGCGAATTGACGAGCGAATTGCTGGCCGCATAGGGAAACTATTGCGCGCGTGTGCTCATATGCGTTCTCACAGCGACAGCAACTAGCAGTGGCCGGCATGCTGGTTTCGACCGTGGACGTTCGCCCCATCCAACTACCACGTCGGCTCATGTGTGCGGAACGGTCGTTCAACTGACCACGTCATTTTCGATCACGGCTAGTGGCCTTGTCGTCGACTGCAACCCTCAAGGAATTGCAGGTATCGTGGACGCCGCGTAAAGAACTCGTCAAGTGTCAGTTAAAACTGTCTTCTACCCCGTGCTCGCGCAGAGGCCGCCAAGAATCGTCCTTGGGTGCAATCGGAGGCGAACTATGGCGCGACGATTCGACCTTCTCGCACGAACGTCGGCGGTAAAGTTTCAGGTAACTGAACTCGAAGCACCACCTCCGGCAGCAGCTGACGCGGTCATGTGCTGTACCAGGTTCTCTCGCGCAAATTCCGTATGCCGCATGCTGAGTTCAGCGGCAAGCGCTTCGTTGCCATCTGCGATAGCGTCCGCTATCGCGGCGTGTTCGTCCCAGACTGTCTTGCGCTGGCCTACTACCTGATGCACAGCGCCCATCACGCGTCGCAGATGTATCCAATGGAGACGCGCATTCTCGACTATCAATGGATTCCCAGAAGCCAAATAGATAGCAGCGTGAAAAGCCATGTCAGCCTCAATCATGGCCTTGATATCGCCACCCTTCGATGCCCTGCGGCCGTTAGCAATCAGCGCCTTGTCTAACTTCACCCGCTGCTTAGCGGCGAGACGGGCAGCAAGGGCGTCCAGCGCGCCTCTCAGTTCGTAGAGATGCCCGACGCGTCGCGCATCGAGCGGCGCAACCTGCAATCCGCGTCCGGGCGCGTCCTCGACCAAGCCGTCCTTCTTCAAGAGCCGGAATGCCTGCAGTACGGGAGAGCGAGATACGGCGAGTTGCTCCGCGATTTCCTCCTGAACGATGCGCGTTCCCGGAGCAAGCGAGCCCTCGCTAATGGCGTCAAGCAGCACTCTGTAGACTTCGTCTACATAGTCTGGTCGCGACTGCAATTTCAAGAGTTTTGCTGGCATGATGACAAGCGCTGTGAATACAGAATACTGTCAGCTTACCAGCATTGCCAGGCGCGATGGGTTGTCTGGAATAAAAGGGGACAGGCTTTACTTTGTCCATTCAATCAACAGACGACTGGGGACAAGCACGCGAACCAGAGCGGGATTTCCGAATGCAGCCTGGATGCGTACAACTGGTCTGGTTGCACATAGCTCGCCATGAACGCGCTTTCAAGCACCTCCCGTGCCCCGCGACTACCGTTTGCGTCACTTTGCTGAACAAGAACGACAACAGAAGTCGCGCAATACCGCTCGGCTTGTCTGACGCCGAAGGCAGCATCATCAAGCAGGCCTTTCGCGCTGCAGTGATTTGCATCCCGCACGACAATCGACACAAGGCCATCGGTCGTCCGACCCAGAACCCACCCGGCGCGAAATCGGCCGAATCCGTCAACCTCCGTTAGCACGCGTATCAGACCGGTCAATCCTTCAAACTGCCCTTTTGCTTGCAAGACTGCACAGGCCGCCTGCGGAATCGCGTCTGCGTCTATCCACAAAGCCAGCGCCGAATTGGGCCGTTCGCCTTCCTTAAATGAAAAGCCCGTCTCGCCAATCGGGTATGCCTTCCGTGCGGGCGCCGTGCCTTCTGACACCATCAGGTAATCAGGCATTTTCATCGCGTCTGTTCCTTTGTCTCCAGATTGAAGCAGTCGAGGATTGCCGAGCAAATGCATTCCGACTACCGACTACTGTATACAGAGAGCGTAAGGTGTTTGAAGATGGCGGGCATATCGGTACAAACACCGAGGACGTCTACCAGACGACAGGGGCCATTCATCGTCGACAGGCCAAAGCTCGAACGTGGCTGAAATCGAGGCGCGCATTTGTGCCCAGAAACGGAAGGACCGTTTCAGCCAGCAGCATAACGGCGTGTTAGATCGATGCGGCAAGGCGAAGTGCGTCAAAAAAACCTTTATAAATTCAATCGCTTGCCGCCACTGCTCCGCTGTGAGCACACATTTCCCTGACGACGCTGCCCGACCTTCCTAGACCGCAAAAAACCCGCGTCTGAGTGTTTACCCATAGAGACATTCGCGCAGTGCGCACTTAATCTTTGAATACAGAGTTCAGAACACGGTAGTCGGTGGACAGTTCTGGCCATAACACCTGAGTGTGGTCCCTATCAATTCTTGGAGGCAGGAAGTCATGAGCGTCAAATCGGAAAAGATGGATGAACAGAAGCGCACCGGAGGAGGTTCGGCTCCGGTCGCCAAGAAGCTGATTCCGTTCGGCGGTTACTACGCCAACCGCACACCCGAGCACGACCCCGAGCTCACGGAAACGGGGCCGGGCACCCCGACGGGCGAATTTATGCGCCGGTTCTGGCATCCGGTGTGTATGTCCATGGAACTGACCGACACGCCCCGCTTCCTCAAAATCATGAACGAAGAGCTCGTCGCTTTCCGCGACAAGAGCGGTCGTGTCGGCGTGCTGCATGCGCATTGCGTGCACCGTGGCGCATCGCTCGAATACGGCGCCATCCAGGAGCGCGGCATCATGTGCTGCTATCACGGAATGGTGTTCGATGTGGATGGCGCATGCCTCCATGTGCCGTTCCCGAAGGGCGAAGAGAAGGAAGCCGAGAGGTACGCATGCTCGATTCGCCAAGGCGCTTACAAGGCCGTCGAGCGTAATGGCCTCGTCTTTGCCTACATGGGTCCGCCGGAAGAAGAACCGCCGTTCCCGGAATGGGAAGGCGACTACACGGTAATGCCTGGCGACGAACTGGTCCCGTACAGCAACTTCCAGCACTGCAACTGGTTGCAGGTTCAAGACAACGCTGCAGACAACTACCACCCCACGGCGCTGCACGCCGGCAAGAACGTTGTCGACGGTAACTACCAGGGTACGACATTCGACGAAGTCGGTGCCGCGTCGATGGAAGTCGCTCCCGACATGAATTTCGTGCCGGTTCAAGGCGGTCGCAGTCTGGCGTGTGCCGGTGCGCGTCGTGTCAACAAGGACCGTCTCTTTGTGCGCGTCCAGCATCAGGTCCTTCCGAATCTGAGCCTGCACGCATACACGTCGGAAGATGGTTCGAAGAAGAAGTACTTCAGCCGCTTCCACATCATCCGCTGGACGGTGCCCGTCGATGACGAAAACAGCAAGATGATTGGCTGGCGCGTCATGGGTCCGGGCATCGACACCCGCGGCGTGGGTAACAAGGAAATGGTCGGCTACGAGACCATCGACTTCCTCGAAGGTCAGGTCGCGATGCGCCGTCCGGAGCGCTTCGGTCAATACAAGCTCGAAGATATGCCGCCGATTCCGCCGAATCATCGTGAGCGCGCGATTTACAAGCAGGCTCAATATGCGCCGGGCGACTACGAAGCCATCATCAGCCAACGCCCGATCGCAGTCCACGCGCTCGAAAATCCGACGAAGTTCGACGCCGGCCTCTATCAGTTCCGCAAGATGCTGCGCGACGCAGTCCGCGGCACGAATACAGCGGCGTCCGCTCAAGGTTTCGCCGAATGGTTCCGCGCACTAGGCGGCTCCCCCAACAGCTTCTGCTCAGGCAACGTCTTCGAAATTGCCGAGGGCGCGACCGTCGAAGAAGAAGTAACGCGTCGTCGCAAGGTTCTGAAGGCGGTCGTCCAGATTCTTACCGAAAGCGACAGCTTGAAGGGTGAAGAACGCAGCGAGTTCGTCCGCAACAAGTTCGAAGAACTCGAGCAGTCGCTCAAGGGCTAACAAGGCGGAAGCGCCACTCCTGTGAGTCGGCGCGCACCGGTACCAGCTGCAAGCACGTTCGGCTGGCTACTCGCCAGGAAGGAAAAGATCATGAACACAGTATTGGAAAGAGAAGAAGCGGTTGAAGATATCGAAGCCGCTACGCTCGATGTTCGTGTGAAGCAGATTCGCTACGAAGGCAAAGGCATCAATTCGTACGAACTCACAAGTCCGAGCGGAAAGGCGCTACCCCGCTTCGAAGCGGGTTCGCACATCGACATCCACCTGAGGAACGGCGCCATCAGGCAGTACTCTCTCTGCAACTCGCCCGCCGAGCGCAATCGCTATGTCATCGCCGTACTCAAGGACGAAAACGGCCGCGGTGGCTCGCGCGCCGTGCACGAAAGCATTTCGGCTGGGGACATTGTCACCATCAGCAAGCCCCGGAATCATTTTTCGCTTTCCGACGACGCGAAAAAGGTCATCCTGATTGCGGGCGGCATCGGCGTCACGCCGTTGAAGGCGATGGCACACGAACTGGAAGAGCGTGGTGTCGATTTTGTCATGCACTACTGTGCCCGAAGCGCTGAAGCGGCGGCCTTCGGCCCCGAGCTGGAACGCATGCAGCGCACGGGTCAGCTTCGTTATCACTTCGACGACGGCGAAGCAGCGAACCAGCTTGACTTGCGCGCGCTGTTGAGCGAGCCCACGCCAGGGACGCATGTTTATTACTGCGGCCCGGGCGGATTCATGGCGGCTTGCGCTGACGCCGCAAGTCATTGGCCCAAAGGCACCGTGCACTTCGAGCATTTCAAGGCACCGGAGCAGCCGAAGCGAGAGCCCGCCGGCACTGAAAACCAGGACGGATGTGACGTCACGATTGCCAGCACGGGCCAGGTTGTACATGTCGGACCCAATCAGAACGTCAGCGAAGCGCTGAATGAGGCGGGCATTGAAGTCCCGACCTCATGCTGCGCCGGCTTGTGCGCGACTTGCAAGGTTCGCTACCTCGAAGGAGAAGTCGAGCACAACGATTTCATCCTGAATGACGATGACCGAAAGGAATTTCTGACGATTTGCGTCTCCAGACCCGTGAGCAAGACCTTGGTGCTGGACCTATAACCACGAACAAACTGAACCCGAACTGCGTCTCCTACGTGGTTCGATTTCGACGCGTTATCGCTCGAATACGCACCCATTGGTGCACCAATCTGGAAATAGCATGAAAGTCTTCTACGATAAGGATGCCGACCTCGCCCTTCTGAAAAGCCGAAGCGTCGCAATCATCGGCTACGGTTCGCAAGGTCACGCTCACGCGCTCAACCTGAAGGACAGCGGCATCAACGTCTGCGTTGGCTTGCGCAAAGGACCATCCTGGGAGAAGGCAAAAGCCGCGGGGCTGACTGTAAAGAGCATTACCGAGGCAGTCAAAGAAGCTGACATCCTCATGATGCTGTTGCCCGATGAACAAATCGCGGAGGTCTATCGGGCAGAAGTCGAGCCGAACGTTCGCAATGGGGCGGTCCTCGGTTTCGCGCATGGCTTCAATATCCACTACGGTCAAGTCAACCCGCGCGCTGACCTCGACGTAATGATGGTCGCCCCGAAAGCACCGGGACACACCGTACGAAGCACTTACGCGTCAGGCGGTGGCGTTCCGCACCTCATCGCTGTCGCGCAGGACAAATCAGGCTCAGCTCGCAATATCGCCCTCGCCTACGCGGCGGCGAATGGCGGAGGCCGTGCAGGCATCATCGAAACCAGCTTCCTCGAAGAAACCGAAACCGACCTCTTCGGTGAGCAGGCGGTCCTCTGCGGCGGTCTCGTCGACCTCATCAAGGCCGGTTTCGAAGTCCTCGTGGAAGCGGGCTACTCTGCCGAGATGGCGTACTTCGAATGTCTTCACGAAGTGAAGCTCATCGTGGACCTCATCTACGAAGGTGGCATCAGCAACATGAACTACGGCATTTCGAACAACGCCGAGTTCGGTGAGTACGTCGCGGGTCCGCGAATCGTGACGGCCGAAACGAAGGATGCTATGAAAGCGATCCTTCACGACATCCAGACGGGTGAATACGCGAGGAACTTCATTCTTGAGAACAAGGCTGGCGCTCCGACGCTTGAGGCCCGCCGACGCATCACATCTTCACACCCGATCGAAGTCGTGGGTTCAAAGCTGCGCGGGATGATGCCATGGATTAGCAGGGGCGCACTCGTCGACCGCTCGAAGAACTAGGCTTCGAGCCTTGTCACGGCTGGACGTCGCTGACGCAACACCAACGGGGTACACGATGACATCGAAGTTGCTCAAGATCCAGTCACGCACCGATTACGTCGAAGAGGTTTACAACTCCCTCGTTGATGCCATCTGCGAGGGGGCGCTTAGTCCTGGCGCCCGATTAACTCAGGAAGATATCGCTGAGCAACTTGCGGTTTCTCGCTCCCCCGTCCATCAAGCGCTGCGACTGCTCAAGAAGGACGGGCTGGTCCAGGATGCGCCAGGCAGAGGGGTGCTCGTCGCGCCGCTAGACGCACAGTATCTGAGCGACGTCTACGAAATCCGCGGCACGCTCGATGCACTCGCTGCGAAGCTTGCAGCTGGGAAGAGAGCACAGTTGGACCCCGAACTCTTTGACCGTGGATGCGCCGCATCTACCTCCAGCAGTGTTCGCGCAATGATAGACGCAGATATGGACTTCCATTTTGCTGTCTATGGCGCTTCAGGCAACCGGCTCATCGGCGAGACAGCACGAGGGCATTGGGTGCACCTAAGGCGCGTCATGGGAGCAATCCTGCAGGTGTCCGCGCAACGGGAGTCTATCTGGGAAGAGCACGCCGCCATCGCAAGGGCGATTGAACGGGGCGATGCAGCCCTGGCGATGAGCCTGTCCGAACTTCATGCCAAGCGAGCTCATCAGCATCTGATTGGCGAGTTCGAAGTTCTACTGCAAGCCCACACCCTAATGGCTGACGTGAAGGCATCAGCCGAGGAGGTGTTGGCCTGATTTTTACGTCTTAGCCATCTCGCGTCAGCCGGCGAGAGCGAACTTTCATCTATATGTACTACGAACCAGTTACATATACGGCTCATGTATGCATTCTGAACAACCATCGTTTGTCTATGCGTTCCCCCACTCGATAAAGGAGTATCTGATGTCAACAATCGCTGAAGCGCAATCGGAAACCAAGCAGGATTCAATTCTCAAGCCGGGCAAAATCTCGATTTACGAGCCAGACCAGGAAGGGCTGATTTTCCCCACGATGCCCAAATTCAAGAGCGTGCAGGAGCATCGCACCTATCTGAAGGAGCGTCTGGTTGCCGCGTGCCGCGCGTTCGCCCTCCAGGGTTTTGACTACGGCTTCGCCGGTCACCTGACGGTTCGTGACCCGGAGAACCCGGGGCTGTACTGGACGAACCCGATGGCCGTTCACTTCTCGCAGGTGAAGATGTCCAATCTCATCTGTGCAGACCATCAGGGCAACGTTGTCGAAGGCGAATACGCCATCAATCGCGCAGGCTTCGTCCTGCACGCAGCAGTCCACGAGCAGCATCAGGACATCGTCGCCATGTGCCACGCGCACACGACCTACGGAACTGCATTCGCCTCGCTCGGCAGGCCGCTGGCTCCGATTTCGCAAGACGCAGCAGCTTTCTATGAAGACCACGTCGTCATTGGCGACGAGGCCGGCAAGGTCGCGGTGGAAGTCAAGGGCGGAAACAAGGTCGCGAATGCCTTCGCAGGCGTGAAAGCTGCCATCCACCAGAATCACGGGCTCCTGACGGCGAGCCGTCACAGCATCGACTCAGCCGCGTTCTGGTTCATCGCGCTCGAGCGCTGCTGCCAGCAGCAGTTGATGATTGAAGCCACCGGTATTACGCCAAAGGAAGTCACGCCGGAACGCGCCCGTTACAGCCGTGAACACGTAGGCAGCGACTACATTGGCTGGTTGCACTTCCAGACCATCTGGAGCGACCTGGTCAATACCCAGCAGGATATGTTCGACTAATCAGAGAGCGCAGTGCAAGTTCGTGCGCGCCGTTGATCTGACGCGCGTGCACGAATCAGACCTCGGCGGAGAAGAGTCAAAAAAACAGACGCCCGCCGCTTACGCGAAGGCCCCTAGGAGACATACCGTGAGTTCCCACATCCCTGCCACCTACGTGGAAAGCGCGGACACGTCCGCTTTTACGAAAGCGACGTGGCGCCTATTACCGTTCCTGTTTGTCTGTTACCTGTTTGCCTATCTTGACCGTATCAACGTCGCTTTCGCCAAGCTGCAGATGCTTAGTGACCTTGGCTTCAGCGAGGCGGTCTATGGATTTGGCGCAAGCGTCTTTTTCGTCGGTTATCTGCTCTTCGAAGTTCCAAGCAATTTGCTGCTCTTGCGTGTCGGGCCAAGGCGCTGGATTGCGCGAATCATGGTTACATGGGGTCTCATTTCCGCCGCAATGATGTTCGTTAGATCGCCGACGATGTTTTATGTCATGCGGTTTCTGCTTGGCGTCGCGGAAGCAGGCTTCTTTCCCGCAATTGTGCTTTACCTGACGTACTGGTTTCCGGCATCGCGGCGCTCGAAAGTCACCGCGCTTTTCCTCACCGGCATCCCCATGTCTGGTGTCATTGGTGGGCCGCTGTCCGGCTGGATTATGACGGCATTCAACGGTTCGCACGGCTTTGCCGGCTGGCAATGGCTTTTTCTGGTCGAGGGCGTCCCGACTGCGCTCCTGGGTATCGCCGCATTTTTCTATCTTGACGACAAGGTACGCGACGCGAAGTGGCTGAGCGAAGAACAAAAGGATTTGATTGAGGAGAAGCTCAAGGAAGAAGCTCCCGCGAGCGCGTTACATTCCCTGAAGGACGGTTTGCTTAGCCCAAAGGTCCTTCTGGTCAGCGCCATCTACTTCTTCTACACAATGGGGCTGTACGGTGTGAGCTTTTGGCTTCCCACTCTGATTAAGTCGAGCGGCGTGTCCGACCCGTTCCATGTGGGATTGCTGACTGCGGTCCCCTACGCCGCTGGCGCACTGGCGATGGTGTTCGTAAGTCATAACTCAGACCGCACCGGCGAACGTCGCTGGCATCTGATTGTCCCGGGCCTCGTTGGTGCATTCGGTCTCGCGATGAGCGTATGGTTTTCGGGCTCAACCCTGGCGGCGATGATCGCGCTGACAATCGGCACAATGGGCGTGATGACCACCATCTCGCAGTTCTGGGTTATTCCTCCCGCCTTCCTCGGGGGCGCAGCCGCGGCTGCAGGATTGGCACTCGCCAACTCGGTCGGCAGCATTTCCGGCGTGGTCAGCCCGTCGCTGATTGGTGTCATCAAGCAGGCATCCGGCTCGGCAGGTGGTGGGGTGCTCGCGCTGGCAGTGAGCCTCGTCATCGGAGGACTGCTTGTTCTCTTCGTCCCGCCTACCCTCGTGAACAATCGTCGCCGATAGCTTCATCGTTACTCTGAAAAGCCGCCACGGGCAGACACTCGTGCCGGCTTGTTTGTCATCAAGCCCATCGGAAGAATTCGTCTCGTGGGTAATCCAACAAGCAATGCTTGAGCCCCGCCTCATAGAAGGAAAACGATGGATACGTTCAGTCAGATGCGCGTCTTTGTGCGCATCGTTGAATGTGGAAGCTTCACGGCCGCAGCCAATACGCTGAACACCAGCCCAGGTGCAATGTCACGAGCCATCGCCGACCTTGAGGAACGGTTGCAAACACGGCTTTTCAATCGCTCGACTCGCAAGGTCGCGCTTACGCCAGCCGGTGAAATATACCTTGAGAGGTGCAGGCAGATTCTGGAAGACGTCAGCCGTGCGGATGAGGAAGCAAGCAAAGCACAATCGCGACCAATGGGAAAACTGCGCATCCACGCCTTTGCAAGCGTAGGCTTGTCGTACATCCTGCCAGCAATCAAGGGGTACCGTGCAAGCTACCCCCAAGTCTCAGTCGACCTGACGCTTTCCCAGCGCGCCCCGGAACTCTTCGAGGGGGTTACTGACGTCGCCATCGTAGCCACGTCTTCGGCGCTACCGGATTCGGACCTCATCTCTCACCTGCTCGGGAGTTCGTTCAGCATTCTTTGTGCATCGCCGGCGTACGCGCGCGAGAAAGGAATTCCGTCAGCGCCGGCCGAGCTGGTCAATCACGAGTGCCTCCCCTTGCGGACGCCCGCCTTTCCAGCGCTCGAGTGGCTGCTAGAGAGTCACGGTCGTCCCGAGTCAATGAAAGTTTCCGGCCCTGTGGAGCTGAACACGGCAGAGGCTGTGGCCAAGGCCGTGCGTGCAAGCATGGGCATCGGGGTCGTGCCGGTGTATACGGCGCTCGAAGGTCTCGCTGACGGCAGCTTGATTCGGGTTCTTCCTGAATACACTTTGCAAAAGATGAACATCTACGCACTTCATCCTTCGCGAAGATACATCGACGCTCGAATCCGAACCTGGGTTGAGTTTCTCCGTCACTTCATTCCGAAGGCAATTACTCGCGACTCTCAATTGCTGGAAGAGCATCAGTGTTTCAGCCCTGACAGCGCTGGCGCCGTTGCTCCCGGCAGCGGCCAGATAATCGACGTTTTGAAGGAGTGAATGTCCGTTTAGCAAATGAACCGGCCGGTCGAATGACCGCTGTGTGGCTCGCATGAGCGGCAGAAACTGGCCGTACTGTGTCCCTGGACCGAGCGCGACAATTGCTTCATGCAAAATAACACGTTCGTCGACCTTGGGTGGCCATTCGTGCGGTTCTCGCGCAAGCGGCCGTTACTGAAGCTGAACCGACGCATGAATATCAATTCGTTTGTCCGCTGTGGGTTCAGTGAGATCGATCCATCGTGCATTGATGAATAAGGACGGGTACCGGAACGCAAGGCTGCAATAGGTCTTTCAAATGGGCTGTGGTGGCCCCGATTTACCGCTATTATATTGACACTCTGTAATCTGACGAGGTCAATTGATGGGCGCGTCACTACCTCCTGTTGAATCTCGCGTTGCGGTACTTGTCGATTGCGACAACACGCGGCCAGAGATTCTGGATTACGCCCTGCGCGTTGCCGCCCAGTTCGGACGAGTAGTGCTTCGTCGAGGCTACGGTAATCACAGCACGCTCACCAAGAACTGGCAAGAGGCGCTGGTTCGGCAGGCATTCACCCCCTGCCTGCAATTCCAGTACGCGGCTGGCAAAAACACAGCTGACATAGCCCTCGCGCTCGACGCCCTCGAAGTCATGTTCGACAATCGAGCAGACAAGTTTTGCCTCGTGACCAGCGATTCGGACTTTGCCTATCTCTGCCGCAAGCTCCGGGAGCGCGGAGCTGCTGTCTCTATCGTCGGTGAATCGAAAACCCCGGAGGCCTTGCGGAATTCGAGCGATCAGTTTTTTGACTGGGTGCCGGTCACTGCATCGACGGACGGCACATCAGCCGAATCACCACAGCAACCCAGCATGAATTCTCCAAAGGTGCGGGCCATTACACCTGGGCCAAAGTTCGTTGTGGAAGCCGTAGCGTTGCTCGCGAATAGCATGCCCGATGGACAAGTTCATCTGGGTTCGTTGGGCCAATACCTTAAACGAACCGACCCAGGTTTTTCTCCAGGTGCCTACGGTCACTCTGGCTTATTGGACATGTTGAAGGCTAACAACCTTTTCGCCCTTAGAAAGGAAAACGGTGGCCACTACACCGTGAGCCTGGCACACCCGGAATCGAAGGAAAACAGTCCTGCTAGCGAGGTCCCTGCGATCCGTGCTCAAGCTTGATAAACGTCCGGCACCGATTGCTGACGAGTGGCAGCTTTCAGAGTGAGACGGTCTTCTGAACGACACAGGACTAGCGATCAAAAACGTCCGTTGCTAGGCCGACGAGTGTCCGACAACCGAGCGCGGCGATCGCCTCGGCCGTGTGCTCGATGCAAAGGCACAACCCGACCCGGAAGGGACCTTTAGATTTCCCCAAAACGGCCGTTTACATAGTTGGTTCGGCAGGTCAACGCGCAAGATTCACGGGCGCGAGAGCCAAGATCCGCTTCTCCGAAGCGATTCGGAAATTTCGTAAAGGGAAGCCCATTGAAAATAATCGCGAAGCGCCTTGCGGCAGCGTTGCTTACCTTAATAATTGGCTCGCTCGGGGAAGCTGCTTTGGCAGACACTCCAACTAATCAGTCGTTTTCTCCTGATCCCCAAATTCAAAAGGTTGCGGAAGCTTACGCAATGGACGCCGTTGATTTCTCCGGGAAGCAGTTCGGAATCAAACTTGATTGGTCGGACGCGAGCATTGCAGATGTTGAGAAGGCACTGGCGCGTATGAATTCGTCATATATCGGCGCGAACCCCAAGCCAACGGACGAACAAGTTATGTCGTTTGCAAAAGCATATGGGAGTTACGTGGGTGAGGTGTATCGTCGCAATCACGGGGGCGAATGGGGTATGGTCACTCTTGGAGAAGACCGATTCCCGGGCCTGCGAACCACCGCTGGCAGGAGCTTCTGGCCATGGGCACGAGCGTTCAATCGGATCACAAAAGGCTCCGAAGATAATATTGCTGACTACTACATGGCTCTGTCGAAAAAATAGAGCAACCGGGTTGAGCAACCTGGTTTCAACAGCCTTTGTTAAAGCCTCATTGACTGTCCGCTCAGACCGCACTGCGGCCCGCGTCCAAGCGCGACGGTCAGCACGCTCACCGTTGCAGCCAATCGTCTCGACCGATGCCATAGACGTGATCGCAGTCGTCATATGCCTCTTCGATTGAGGCGTACCAATGATCCGAGGTCGGAAGTGCCGCTTCTACGGCTTCGTACCGCATCAGTAGAAAGCTTCCATCGTTAAGCTGTTCGATCTCGACCTTCCTAGCCGCACCTTGGCTTGTGCCTCGGCCATCAAGGGACGTCCGTGTCAGTGCCCAAATCCGCATTGGTGGCTCGTGTCCGTTGAACGTGGTGTTTGAGGGGCGATCAATCACGGCCGTTAGCTTACGTTCATTCGGGATTGTCAACGAATTACGAGCGAGTGTCGAATGTCCCAAACTGCCCGAACCCGGTGATTACAGGAACGCGGCGCCGCAGCGCCCTCATCTGTGCCACGCACTCTCGAATCGGCCCTGCCTGCTGAGGTCTCCTTCCGCTTGTCTGGAGTACCTTGACTCAATCGATGATGAGGTAGCGGCGTCGCCTCAATACGGTCCGCTCTGTTTCGTCACCCTGACGAGCGACCAATCGTAACCAAGTGCTTTCACGCGAGCCTCCAGACTGGCCAGGACGCTGGGTGCGGGGTGCGCTGCGCGCGTCAGTACCCACAGGTAACGGCCCGACGGCTCGCCGACAATTGCCCAGTCATAATCGTCGGCATGATCTAGCACCCAGTAATTCCCGTAGAACGGCCCGAAGAATGAAACTTTCAGTTTTGCATTCGTTTCTGGGTCCGCGATTTTCGCTTTGCCGACCGATTCCCTGAAATCCCCAGAGCCGCCCGGTTTACGGCCGCGATTGATGACCTTGACCGTGCCGTCGTCGTTGAGCGAGTACGTCGCTGTGACATCGTCCATGTCCTTCTCAAACGACGCCTCGTAGCGAAATTGTTCGTACCACTGGCCCATGTATTCGGTGAGGTTGACCGGCCGGGTCGGCTGCGGCACGGCGCGATTGCCGACCGGCCCGGGTCGGGGAATGTACGTGCAGGCTCCCAGAAGCAGTGCCGTTCCGGCCAGCGCAATGGCGATAATCTTTTTTTTCATGGCTGGATTGTCCTTTGGACGAAAGCGATGAATATATCAATGTCCAGTACGATGAATCACGCCGAGTGATTAATTCGACGCTTACGGAAGGCTAGTGCAAGCCAACTTCGATTCTCGCGCGTCCGCTGGTCACCCCGTTTGGCTCACGTCGACCCACTTCTGCCGTCGACTTGTCCCGAACTAAACCGTTGGTGGACAAGAAAGGTCGCCGCATCCACCGAGACGGTCGGCATGCCCGCGATCAAGCCCGGTCGCACGCTGCCGCACAGGCGAATGTCTGATTTCGCCGTCAGATGGCATCGAGGCCCTGGCGATCATGAATTGCACCGGGCACAAGGATTGCTCGCACTGACGTGTTAGCCGCGCTGGGTTAGACTGCCGCCCACTTCACCATTAGAACAAGCAGGAGTGCGACCATGGGGTCGTTGCTTTCAGAGTTGTTACGGGTGGTCGTACTGGGAGGGTCAGCAGGCAGCCTGAACGAGCTGCGCACGATCATCGGCGCGCTGCCACGCGATCCCGGCTTCGCCGCACTTGTCATCACGCACCTTGATCCAGGCGAGGAAAGCCAGCTTGCCGACATCCTGCAGGCAGAATCGCGCGTGCCGGTCGAAAAACTGGTGCATCTGCGCAAGATCGAGCATGACCGGGTCTACGTGCTCCCCGAAAACGCTGGCGTGATCGCGCTGGACGGGCACTTTCGCCTCACTCGCCGTCAAGCCGGCCCAAATCTGGTGATCGACGCCTGCCTTGCGTCGCTCGCACAGGATCCGGACCTGAACG
Source organism: Paraburkholderia azotifigens (assembly GCF_007995085.1). Classification (GTDB taxonomy): domain Bacteria; phylum Pseudomonadota; class Gammaproteobacteria; order Burkholderiales; family Burkholderiaceae; genus Paraburkholderia; species Paraburkholderia azotifigens. The sequence continues at coordinate 2,110,264 of NZ_VOQS01000005.1, read as the reverse complement.
GCGCGGTCGTCATCCTCTCCGGAACGGGTCAGGATGGCGCCGCGGGCCTGGTGGACCTGAAGGCTTCCGGTGGTTTCGTCATTGCCCAGAAGCCGCAAACGGCCAGCCATCAGGGCATGCCCACAGCGGCGATCGACACCGGCCTGGTGGACGAGGTGCTGTCACCGGAAGAGATGGCCGCATGCCTTGTCCGACGCTTCGGCGACCCTGCGCGCCGGGAAGAGATAGCCGATGGGCAGACGGATGACACCGACGCGCTCGGCGTCGCGCTGTCGCTTGTACAGCAGAAGACGGGCATCAATCTCGTCTACGTCAAGGACGTGAACCTGCGCCGGCGCTTCCTGCGCCGCGTGCTGCTGCAGAAGGACCGTGACGTTGCCGCCTACCTGCAGCTGCTGCGTACCGATGCGCGTGAGGCTGCGGCGCTTCGCGACGACATCCTGATCGGCGTGACCGCATTCTTCCGGGATGCCGAGTTTGTCAACGTGTTGCGCCAATCAGTGATTCCGGCTCTGCTGGAGATGGACGACGATCCGATCCGTGTCTGGGTGCCTGCCTGCTCGACAGGTGAAGAGGTCTACACGATCGCTACGCTGCTGAAGGACGCGCTCGATCGCGCGGCGCTGCATCGCCGGGTGCAAATTTTCGGCACCGATATCAACGAGGCGTCGATCGAGGTTGCCCGCGCAGGCCGGTACAGTTCAAGCTCGATCGACGACGTACCCGAGGCTTTCCGCGAGAGCACTTTCGCCGCGACCTCCGGCGGCTACGTTGTGCGCAAGTCGATTCGCGATATGTGTGTGTTCGCCCGCCACAACGTGCTGACCCACGCTCCCTTCTCCGGCATGGGTCTGATCAGTTGCCGAAACCTGCTGATTTACCTGCGCAAGGAGGCGCAGCAGCATGTGCTGGAGGCGTTGCATTACTCTTGCCGCCCCGACGGATTCGTGCTGCTCGGCCGCGCGGAGGCAGCATCGGGTGCGGAAGGCTTCGAGCACGCGGGCGCGCCACACCTGTACCGCAAGATTCCGGTGGCCAAGCGGCAGCAGGCGCTGTTCCCGATAGATGCATTGCGGCCATGGTCGAGCGAAGGAGGCGCGCTACCCGCTCGCCGCCCGCAGCCAGTGGATCCGGTTATCGAAGCAGCCACCCGCACGGCGTTGGAGCGCTATGCCCCGCCCGGCTTCGTTGTCGACGAGAAGGGTGACGTGGTGCAGTTCCGCGGCGACGTCTCTGATCTGGTAGCGCCGGCAAGCGGCGAAGCTTCGCTAGCCCTGCCGCGCCTGCTGAACCCTGAGCTGAATGTGCCGGTGCGCACCGCGCTGATCGAAGCCCGGCGGACGGGACAGCCGGTGCGGCGCGAACGCGTGCCGCTGGGCGACAAGCGATACGCGCTTGAGGTACTACCCGTGGGCGCCGAAGACCTTGTCCCGCATTTTCTGGTTACGCTGCAGCCGTTGCCCCTCGAATCGCTCACGGCGCCCAGCACGAACTCCGACCCGCACCCAGCACACGGCCATTTACAGGAACTGGAGCGCACGGTCACAACGCTTTCTGACGAACTCGAGGCGACACAGGCGCAGTTAAAAGCTGTCGTGGCCGAGTTCGAATCCGCGAATGAGGAGTTGCGCACCGCGAATGAGGAGATGCTCAGCACCAACGAGGAACTGCAAAGCGCCAACGAGGAGCTGCTACTGGCCAAGCAGGAGCTGGAGTCAGCTAACCAGGAACTTGGCTCGCTCAACGACGAGCTCAGGACGCGGAATGAGCAGCTCGACCGCGCCAACGATGACCTGAGTAACCTCGTCGAAGGCATCCCGTTGCCGGTGGTCTTGCTCGACAAACAGTTGCGGCTACGTCATTTCTCGCCGCAGGCCCAGGTGCTGTTCCGGTTCCCGCAAGACAGCGTCGGGCAGCCAATGGCGCAGCTAAGTCACCTGTTCTCTACCGGCGACCTGGAGCGCATGGTGCTTTCCGCCGTCCAGGGGTTGGCGGACGTGGAGCGCGAATACCAGGACACCGAGGGCCATTGGTGGCTGGTCAACGTGCGCGCTTACCGGACGGCTGACGACCGGATCGACGGCGCTGTGCTCTCCGTGCAGGACATCGACGAGCTCAAGCGTGCCGTCGACACGGCACAGACCGCCCAGCGCGACGCTGAGAGAGCCAATACTGCCAAGGACAATTTCCTGGGTCTCGTCTCGCACGAACTGCGCGCGCCTCTAAACGTTATCGCCAGCTGGGCGGCGGTTCTCAAGGCGGCCAGCGAACGTGGGCTGAACACCGACGAGAAGACCGCGCTACGCGCGGTGGAGACGATCCTGCGTCAATGCCAGTCACAGGCAGAGTTGATCGATGACCTGCTGGATGTCTCGCGCATTACCTCCGGCCGCTTCGCGCTCGACTCCCAGCCGGTCGACTTCGCGGCGGCCGTGCGCACCGTGGTAGAAGGTCATCGGCCGGCAGCGGCGACGAAGGATATGACGCTCGTCACCTCCGGGCTGCACGACCAGGCCGTCGTCAGCGGCGACGCGCGCCGCCTGCAGCAGGTGGTGTCCAACCTGATCGGCAACGCGTTGAAGTTCACGCCGCAGGGTGGTCGCGTCGAGGTCGCACTTACGCGGCTGGGCCCGCTGATCGAACTCTCGGTCGCCGACAACGGCATCGGTGTGAATCCCGACCTGCTGCCTCATCTGTTCGATCGTTTCATGCAGTCCGACATGAGCCGCACGCGCGAATACGGTGGACTGGGATTGGGGCTGTCGATCGTCAAGCACCTGGTCGCGGCGCATGGCGGCACAGTGGCAGCCAGCAGCGAAGGCGAAGGCCGCGGTACGCGGCTCACCGTGCGGCTGCCTTTGGCGCAATGCGCAGTGACCGGGCAGGATTCGGCGGCGCCTGTTTCGAACCGTTCGGCCACGCTGGGTGGCCTGTCGCTCCTGTTGGTCGACGATGACCGGCAGGCGCTGGAGGCGCTGGCTTACCTGCTGCGTGGCCATGGCGCGCAGGTGCAGACGGCCTCCGGCACGAGGGAGGCGCTAGCCTGTCTCGCGGCCGGCTCGTTTGATATCCTCGTGAGCGATGTCGCCATGCCGGGCGCCGACGGATACGCGCTGCTGCGCAGCGTTCGCGAACGAGAAAGCGGCCGGCGGCGCGTCTACGCGCTGGCGCTCAGCGGCCTCGCCTCGCTGCAGGACCGGGACGCGGCGATCGCCGCGGGCTTCGACGACCATCTGCCCAAGCCGGTGAATGCCCAGGCGCTGCTGGAGAAGCTCCTGCTCGGCCGTGGCCGATGACCACTTCTCAAAGGTAAAGCGGCCCGGCAACAGCATCCATCGCATTACGATCGGTGACGGTCAGTAACACCGTGCGGTGCAGCCGTTCGAATGACTGCATGACGAACACCGCGAACGGCTGGAAGTGGCCGAACGGCGTCCCACGACCAACCGCGACGACCGTTTCGTGCGCGCTTAATGCAAAAAAACATAACTCGCTTTACAAAAAACAGTGCACTTTCTGCAAAATTTCCGCAGCACTGTCACCGATCTGCTTCGGTTCCCACCTGACTTGCGCCGCCCACGACCGCAGAAACCACATGCGGCGCATGCGCAGACGTGTGACGCGTATCGGACGTAGTGCGGGCCAATGCGTATATCGGCCCGAGACTCAGAAGGAACATGCCGAGACTCGCCAGGCCCGCAACGCGAAGTACATGCTCATCGAGGATCTTGCGTCGTACGGGCCCGGAACTACCGCTCGATGTATGGGAAATAAATTTGATGGCCCGGCGCCAGCTGCTTTTCTTGTTCATTTTGATGTTCCCTTAGAAATCGGGACTATGAGCATCGAATGTAACTGCGGTGCTCCTGGTAAGGTTCAACGAGGATGCGGTCTGATGGACACACTCGCGCAGCAAGGAGAATTACGTCTGACGTCTGTTTCTGAGCGCGGAGAAAAGCATGGCGGATAGCGCCTCGCATTAGGCTGCACGTACGGCCGGTGGCGCCTTATAACAAATCAGGTGAAACAGCTTCAATCCGGACGTATGTAGCCGGGTCCGGTTTCAAGGAGACAAATCCATGCTGCCGACTGGATCCCTGGCCGACGCTGCGGCCGAGCTTGCTGCCACCTTCCGGGGGCAGCTTTTGAAACCCGCGGATGCCGGCTATGAGGACGCGAGAAAAGTCCACAACGGTCTCGTCGACGCGCGGCCCGCCCTGATCGCCAAATGCCACGGCGTGGCCGACGTTGTCGGAGCTCTGGAAGTCGCCCGAAAACTCGGCCTTGAGGTTGCCGTTCGCGGCGGCGGTCACAACGTGGCCGGACGGGCGATGATCGATGACGGGTTGGTGGTCGATCTCTCGCTGATGAGGGGCATCCACGTCGATCCAGAAAGTAGAACAGCCTGGGCGCAAGGCGGTGTTACCTGGGGCGAGCTCAATCGCGAGACGCAGTTGCATGGCCTGGCTGTCACCGGCGGTGTGGTCTCCAGCACGGGTATCGCCGGGCTGACTCTCGGGGGCGGGGTGGGGTGGCTGATGGGCAAATACGGCCTGGCACTCGACAACCTGCGGGCGGTGAATCTCGTCACCGCCGACGGTAAAGTGTTGCGAGCAAGCAAGGACCGGGAGCCCGAGCTGTTCTGGGCGCTTAGAGGCGGCGGCGGAAACTTCGGCGTCGCCACGAGCCTGGAGTATGCACTTCACGCGGTTGGACCAACCATTATGGGCGGCCCGATCGTCCACCCGATCGAACGTGCGCGCGCCCTGCTCGAATTCTTCCGCGACAGCACACGATCGCTCTCTGACGAGCAGACGTTGTACGCGACGCTGACGCATGCGCCGGACGGCTCCGGCAAGGAAGTGGCTGTCCTCGTCGCCAGTCATTGTGGATTGTCGGAAGACGCCGAACGAGCCATGCGGCCGCTCAAACAGTTCGGGCATCCCATTGTCGATGCCGTTGGGCCGATGCCGTATTGCCAGCTCAACAGGATGCTCGACGCCAATTTCCCGAAAGGCGCTCTCAACTACTGGAAGTCAAGCTTCCTCACCGAGCTGAGCGACGCTGCGATCGACACCATGATCAGATGCTTCGCGCGGTGTCCAACAACAATGGGCCAATTGCTGCTCGAGCATTTCCACGGTGCGGTCACCCGCGTAGATGTGAGCGATACGGCCTTCCCTCACCGCCGTGAAGGCTATAACTTCCTGGTGCTCGCTCAATGGATGCAACCGGAGAACTCCGACGCATGCATCGCGTGGGCTCGCGAGACCTACGAAGCGATGCAGCCTTTCTTTGCCGAGGGTCGCTACGTCAACTATCTGGACGACGATGACACGGGCGAGCAGGCTGCAGCATACGGTCCCAACTACCGACGTCTTCAGCAGATCAAGGCCAGATACGATCCGACGAACTTCTTCCACGTGAACCAGAACATCCGTCCGCTGGCCTGAAGGCGGTTGTGGCGAGCAAAGCGGAGGAAAGCATGGCAGACCTTCATCTCGACCCGAAGGAGAATGCACGAACGCTCGCAGATCTGCCATGCCCGTCTGGCTTGCCCCTGCCGGGAAACCTGTTTCAGATGGCGCCCGCTAAACTTCACTTGACCCTGGAGCGATGGGCCAAACAGCACGGTTCGCCGTTCAGAGTCAGACTCGGCACCACACCGATAACGATGTGGACGTAGTGTTCCGTCAACATACTTGCCGGCAGTCACGGTGGCGATCATCGCCGCGCTGGCGTTGCTGCCCGGCAATGACTGCGGCGGCATCGGTGCAGTGATCACCGGCGTGCGTTCATCGGTTTCCCTTCTGCATGACGAAAACGGCAACATAAAAAGCGCGTACCACTACCGATAGAAAACGTAATCCGCAAAATAGGGCGAGCTACCGTTTTCGTGTTCCGTCGAACACGGTGCTGTCGGCATCAATCCTCCAACGGTGTGCACTCGCTGCACATACCGGACAACCGACAGCACGCCGACGCCGGACGTGCTATGAGTTTCGAGCAGGAGTTGCGGTATGCTCGCCGGCGTTTCGCTCGCACGCTGCGCAAGCACCCGCCCTGTAATCCGGCTTCCGTCTTGCGCCCCCCATGTCGGTCCGGCGATGTGCCAGACTGCCGCATGCCCCCTTTCATCGTACAGCGTCGCTTGTGGGCTCTTGAACACCCAACTCAGATGATGTTGCGCGTCGAACTCACACGAATAGGTCTGCACGCCAGATGCCACCAACGTCATCACGCGCTCGGCCTGAGGCGGGTCGATGGAAGAACTGACTGGATCTGCTGGCGTCGTCGCACACGCAGACAGGATCGATACAATGACCGTCGCAAAGCCAGAGTGCAGATAATTCCTGAACATGATTCTCACCTTCAAGAAATGGAGCACGACGCGGAGTGGCTGCCGACAGAGACATTGGCCACGTAATTTCCACGAGTCGTATTCGCGGTCGCTCGCAACGTAGACTGGTCAGAGAACAGCTGATTAGAGAAGCGCATTATCGGATTCTTCTTGCATTCGCCAACACACTAGTCGACCCTCGTTCCTGAAGACGTCATCTGTTTTTGGGAGGTTGTGACATAGTCACTATAAGACGTAACGCAACCGACAAACCTATTTTCCCGTCGAATAGTTTCATAACCTGATGCGGCCCACGGTCGCTGTCGTCGCCGTGTCCGCATGAGCTGAAGTTACGCCAATTAAAAGCAGACTATTCGAATGAACGCGACGGATGAGCGTTCTTTCGAATGGGTAGATGTCAAGGGAATTGGGTCGAAGAGTCGCGTATTGCGCGAACAGTGCATATCTCATCCCGCGAAATCACCAGCCACCACAAACTCCGGTGAACAGAGAGCGAAAACGCGCGCGTGGGCGAGAACATGATGAACTCTCCTAAGAGCGCTTCCATGAAGGCTCCCACCGACGTTACGCTCCCGGTCGACGCGCTGGTTGATCCACGTCAATTATGTAGATTTCGATGCTTTGCAGCGGGCGAGCCAGTCAAGCGCACGCCGGGCAAGAGCGTCGCTTGCGTGATTCCAGGCGCCCGCTCGCGTGACCGCGTGGAGGCAATGTCAAAGGGCATCAACTGGCAGGCTGCCGAAGATCGCAGTTCCAGCGTCGTTCGTGTAAGCACCAAACTAAAAACATGCCCGATCGCCAAAGTAAATTTCAGCTACATGCGACGTGGACTGATATAGATCAACCGGCTTTGAAAACCTGGAGCACTAAATAGCTTGCCGGCCCGTCATGGGCAGGTCTCCGCCTCGCCGGATCCGTAACTCCAATTTGGAGGGTGACATCATGAATAACAGGACAAGTGGCAGTTTTCTTTCGCGCATGATTCTTGTGCTGGCACTGTGCGTAATGGGAACATCCGTTTCGTTGTTCCATACGAGTAGTCGTGCACAATCATCAGAGTCCGTCAAACAAGCCATGACTTTGCTTAAGAGTAAGACTGCGAAGTTGGGCGCACCGGTCGTAAAAGGCGAGGACTCTGTTGCAGGAAAGCAGGTGCCAGCGTTGTACTTTGGTGCAACCAAGATGAATAACAACTTCGCTGTGGTCGATGAGGTCAAGCAGGCGATGGGCGGCACCGCGACGTTGTTCGTGAAAAGCGGCGATGACTTCGTTCGTGTGGCGACAAACGTGCAGAAAACCGACGGATCGAGGGCCATCGGGACTGTCCTCGATCCAAAGGGCAAGGCAATTTCCGCCATTCGCCAGGGCGATGCGTACTACGGTGATGCTGATATTCTTGGCAAACCCTATGTGACGGGTTATGAACCGATACACGATTCCAGCGGGACCGTCATCGGTATCTACTACGTAGGCTATCCAAAACCGCAGTGAGCGCGCGCTGGCCGTCACGCTTCGCGGTTCTACATAGAGACGCGCTTGACGCTACGAGCCGCCCGTAGACGTCGTTGCTATGCAGCCCAAAAGCTTCAGTCGCCCTGTTTCAAGAGCTCGACGATCACGACATCTGTGTCGTCGCGCGCCGTCAACGTAACTTGCGCTTCATTGCGAACCGCAACCCCATCGCGTGGCGCGAGGCAGACGTGTCCCACCTCGAGTCGCCCATGATCGGCAACCAGGTAGGCGGAACCTGGCATCGGCAACGTGTGTTGCACTCTTGTGCCTTCTCGTAGGGTTGCAATACGCACGCGTGCATCGGTATTGATGGGAAGTGCGCCCGCGTCCACGTCATCCGGATCGCCGCTTGCAAGCGTGACAAAGCGGCCTTCGCGCAGTTCGGGCGAACAGACTCGCGTGGCCCAGCGCGGCGCACCGCCCGGCATGCGCGGGCGCAACCAGATTTGAAAAAGCCGCGCGGGTACGTTTTCCTCGTTGCGCTCGGCGTGAAGGATCGCAGCGCCTGCACTCATCGCCTGAACGGAATCGGCGACGAGCCGCGCGCGATTACCCGCATCATCTTCGTGCGTGATCGCGCCCGAGCGCACCCATGTGACAACCTCGACGTCGCGATGAGCATGCAGACCGAAACCCGAACGCGGCGCAAATTCATCGTCGTTCAACACGTAAAGCGGGCCCAGCGGCGCATGGCCGGTGCGCCCGGTTTCATGGAAGCGGAAATGCAGCCGTGCATCGAGCCAGTCGCGCCGGATTGCGCCAAGCGAGAGAAAAGGACGATGTTCGATCATGATGATGTTCCGTTCGGGGGCGCCGGGCGTGGGGTGCGGTCATCGATGACCGCATCCGCCTGCCCAGGCCACACTCAGATCTGCTGTTGACCGCCATCGACGAACAACTCGATGCCGTTCACGAAGCTCGCTTCGTCCGAGGCGAGGAACAGCGCTGCGCTCGCGATTTCATTGGGTTCGCCCAGACGTCCCATCGGGATCTGCGCAGCCAGGTAGTCGGCAAGACCCTGACGTTGCGCGGCGTCGTCACCGGCCAGATCGAGCAGGCCGGGCGTGCGGGTCGCACCCGGGCTGATCGTGTTCACGCGGATATGGCGGTCCTTGAGATCGAGAATCCAGTTGCGTGCGAAGGAACGTACTGCCGCCTTCGAAGCCGAATACACGCTGAACGCCGCCGTGCCCGCGCTGCCTGCCGTCGAACCCGTGAGAATCACCGATGCCCCCTTGGCCAGCAGCGGCAGCGCCTTTTGCACCGTGAACAGCACGCCCTTCACATTGCGATTGAAGGTGTCGTCGAAGTGCTCTTCGGTGATGTTGCCAAACGGCAGCATCGAACCACCGCCTGCGTTGGCGAACAGCACGTCGAGCCGTCCCTGTTCTTCCTTGATCTGCGCATACAGCGCGTCGAGCTCGCCGAGCTTCGTGGAGTCGACGCGTACACCCGTCGCCTTGCCGCCCGCTTCGCGGATGCCCTTCACGGCAGCATCGAGTTCGGCCTGACGGCGGCCCGTGAGATAGACGTGCGCGCCTTCAGCCGCGAAACGCTCGGCGGTAGCGAGGCCGATGCCGCTGGTTGCGCCCGTGACGAGTGCGATCTTGTTGTCGAGCTTGCGTGCCATGGTATTGCTCCTTTCGTTTCGTTCAGTGGATGTAGACGTTCGGTGTTGCGTGCTGCGATGTGAGGAGAATATCGACGGCTCGATCTTTTCGAAATAGAATTAATTGCAAACCAACGTTGCATAAATGAAAAGATGAGGACGAATGGCGAAGCTGCCTGATTTCGAAGGACTTGCGATGTTCGCGAAGGTCGCCGAGGAGGGGTCGTTTGCGGCTGCGGCGCGTACGATGGGCGTGTCGGTGGCGACCGTCTCGCGCGGCGTAGCCCGCCTTGAAGACCGGCTGGGCGCACGGCTTTTCAACCGCACGTCGCGCCAGCTGTCGCTCACCGAGTTCGGCCGGACGATCTGCGAGAAAGCCGGCGAAATTTACCGGCAGGCCGAGGAAGCGGAAAGCGCAGCGCGCGAAATGTCGGTGCAGCCGCGCGGGCTGGTGCGCCTCGCCGTACCGATGTCGTTCGGGCTGCGCTGGGTCGCGCCGCTGCTGCCTGGCTTTTTTCGCGCCTATCCGGAGGTGTCGATCGACCTGCATCTATCGGATGCGCCCGTCGATCTGGTCGCCGATGGTTTTGACGCCGCGCTGCGTATCGCCGCCTTGCCGGATTCGTCGCTCGTGGCGCGGCGGCTGTGCGCGGTGACGCAATTCGTGGTGGCGTCGCCGGACTATCTGCAGCGCGAAGGACGGCCCGCGCATCCGCGCGAGCTGGTGGACCGGCCGTGTCTCTCGTACGCGTACCGCGCACGTAGCGACGTGTGGCGTTTCACGAACGATGCGGGCCAGGAAGAACCGGTGATGCCGACCGGCCCGCTGCGCGTGACGAATTCCGATGCGCTGTTGCCCACGCTGCTAGATGGCCTTGCGATCGCCGAACTGCCCGAATTCATCGCCGGTGAATATCTGGCCAATGGTCGTCTCGAAGCGATCCTGACTGACTGGTCACTGACGAAGGGCGGTCTCTACTTCGTGACGCCGTCGGCGCGTGCGCGGCCCGCGAAGGTGGCGGCGCTGTCCGATTACTTCGCCGACCATCTCTCCGATCCCACGTGGCGATGGCCAAAGTGATGCGCTGGCGGATGGGATTCGCCAGATCACATCATTGCATTTACGCAATGATGGATTTCGAACAATTCCATCCCGCAAATATCGCCTGATCCGTATTCGATGCCGCGCGCCGTTTGAAACCGGCCCAAAGCGGTCCCGCAACCTGCTGCTCGTGATGGCGCGCGAAGCGAACGCTGTCCGTGTCACTGACCTACGGCAACGCTGGATGAATGGCCTGAATGAAATCAACTTTGGCACAAGCGCGTCCATGAATCTGGCGTCGACTTTCGAAGTTCGATTTGTTCCCGCCACGCAAGACTTTTGTGCGCGCTGCGAGGATCAAAAGCACGTGACGATCTTCTATATTTCGGGCTATTCCAGTTGTGGATCGATCTGCGTCCACGGCGAACGACCGACGTTCGAAGCCTGGACAAGATATGGGACGGGCAAGGCCCGCATCCTCGATAGGAGAAGCTATGAGCGAAGCAAATCGAAGCGCAGTGCGCGAGCTAAGTCATTTCATCGACGGTCGACGCGTCGCCGGCACGAGCGGCCAGTTCGCGGACGTATTCGATCCGGCGCAAGGCCGGTTGTCGGCACGCGTGCCCGTCGCCAATGGGGATGAAGTCGCCGCCGCTGTCGCCGCCGCGAAAGCAGCGTTTCCGGCCTGGAGTGAGACCGCCCCGTTGAAGCGCGCCCGTTTGATGTTCAAATTCAAAGAACTGCTCGAAAAGCATTCCGACGAAATCGCCGAACTCATTACGCGCGATCACGGCAAGCTCTTCGAAGACTCAAAGGGCGAGGTGGTGCGCGGTATCGAGATCGTCGAATTCGCGTGCGGCATTCCGGACCTCCTTAAGACCGACTTCACCGATCAGATCAGCGCCGGCATGGACGCATGGAATCTGCGTCAGCCGCTGGGCGTGGCCGCGGGCGTCACACCGTTCAATTTCCCCGTGGTCGTGCCGTGCTGGATGTTCGTCATGGCCGCCGCCACGGGCAACACGTTCATCCTGAAGCCTTCGGAGCGCACGCCTTCGGCTTCGATACGGCTTGCCGAGCTGTTCATCGAAGCCGGTTTTCCTAAAGGGGTATTCAACGTCGTGCATGGCAGCAAGGCCGTCGTGGATGCGCTGATGGCCCATCCCGATGTGATGGCGATATCGGCTGTCGCCTCGACACCTGTTGCCGAATACATCTACACGGAAAGCGCCAGGCATGGCAAGCGCGTGCAGGCCCTGGGCAGCGCGAAAAACCACCTGGTCGTGACGCCCGATGCCAATCTCGATCAAACAATCGATGCGTTGATCAATTCGTCGTACGGCTCTGCGGGCGAGCGCTGCATGGCGACGTCGGTGGCGGTGGCCGTCGGGAATATCGGCGATGAACTGGTCGAGCGCCTCGTGCCGCGCGTGCGTTCGCTCAGGATCGGCAGCGGCATGGAGCCGGACCTGGACATGGGGCCGCTCATCAGCGCCACGCATCGCAACAAGGTGGTGGGCTATATCGAAGCGGGTGTTGCCGCGGGCGCCAGACTGCTTGTCGACGGCCGCGGGCATAGCGTGGCCGGCCATGAAGAGGGCTTCTTTCTCGGCGGTTCGCTGTTCGACGACGTGAAGCCCGAAATGAGCATCTATCGCGAAGAGATTTTCGGGCCGGTCCTGTCGGTCGTCCGCGTGCCCGATCTCGCGAGTGCGATAGCGCTCGTTAATGCGCATGAACTCGGCAACTGCGTATCGCTTTACACGTCCGACGGCAACGCGGCGCGCATGTTCTCCCGGCAAATCAAGGTGGGAATGGTTGGTATCAATGTGCCGAGTCCGGTGCCGTCGGCGTGGCATTCGTTTGGGGGCTGGAAGCGATCGATGTTCGGCGATCATCACGCATACGGCGAAGAAGCCGTGCGCTTTTACACGCACTACAAGAGCGTCATGCAGCGTTGGCCCGATAACATCGGCAAAGCTGCATGATTGACGATGCCAGTCGGCGGGCACGGTCCTGGCCGTGCCCGCCGACGCCTGCAACATGCCTCCGTTCAATGACGTCCCGAACGCCCTGTTGAGCGCCTCTTTTGCCAGGCGCCGCTGCCAGGCAGAATCCCCTGTTTGATCTCCGGTTGACCGAACCGGGGGCGTTGTCGGATGCGACCATGACGTCGCATGCCATGGCCAGTTCGCATCCGCTGCCACGCGCGTAACCAGCCACAGCCGCAATGACCGGCGTGGAAATCGAACGCATGCCATCCCACCCGGCGAAAAGATCGAGCACCTGGTTCCCCCTGGAAGCCGAAGGAGACGCGACGGCCCCGGTCAAATGATCTGGATCAAATGCGCTCGGGGCGGAGCGCGTATGGTGGGTGGGAGGCCATCGCGGAGATTGTCATGTACTCGATGCAACCCTTCTTTGTGGAAATTCTTCCGGAACGCGTCGACGGGTGGACTGCCGAGGCGCGTTTTTCCCGTCAAGACGACTACCGCAAGCCAATCGACGTGCCAAAGGTTCGTTTCTTTCTCCCTGCAACGAAACCAACGAGGGCAATGGCGGAGCGTGACGCGATAGAGTGGGCGCGTCACTTCATCGTGTCATCGAGCGATGTCCTGGAGGCGTCGCTCAAACTCGAAGAGACGCGACGGAATCCACGTCGACCCGTTTCCTGATATCGCTGGTCGATACTTTCGGTTTTACTGCAGGGGCGCCCGGCCCATGGCGACTCGTGCTGACATGCGTCACCGTAAGACACGGTCCTTATGACGTTCGGGCAAGAAAGAGCGCCCCAAAGAAGAAACACATCGGCGATGTAAAAAGCCAGCGCCAGCCGGAAGGATTTCCTTACCAGAAGTCGGAGTCAATATGCCTTTTGCGACTAGCGCGGATCTTCCGGCCTCCGTTCGACATCATCTCCCTCTCCACGCACAGGACATTTACCGGTCGGCGTTCAACCACGCGTTCGAAGCCCACTTCACTGACCCGCGACGCGAGGAAGTCGCACATCGGATCGCGTGGGCAGCCGTAAAACGCGCCTATTTCAAGGACGATGGCATGTGGGTCAAGAAGCCTGGTTAATCCGGCGCGCTGTCGTGGTCATTCCCTTCACCGGAACGCCTCAGCGCTCCAGCATGCTGACAGGTACAAGTCGCGTCGTTTCCATTTGCGGCGGCGAATCCGTCAATCAGGAAACGAGATCCCGCTGGACGCGAAAGCCTCAAGGCAAGAATCAACGCGACTTCAATACTGAGGTGCCGTCTCGGGAATGGTACTGACGATCAACGAAAATAAACGGTCCAGTTCAGGTTGCGGTTCGCTGCCGCCAAAAGGATCGTCATTGGCGCCAAACTCTTCGTCCAGTTCCATCCACTCGGCCGCGGAGAGATACTGCAACGCGGCCGGTAAGATCACTTCCTCTTCCAACCGCCTGTGATGACTGTAAAACGCCGCGTACGCATGCACGAGGCTCTGCAATGCGGGTGCCGCCGAACTTCCCGTCAGTTCATATCGGGTTAGCGCGTCTTCCAGCTGACGCACTCGCGCTTCGCCTTCCTCATGCTGCGCCCGCAGTTTTTCGACAACCTCGCCCAGCTCATTCGTGCGCGATCGCAAGCGTGGGAACAAATACTTGTCTTCCTTGGGATGATGCACGCGCTCCGGAAATTCGCGAATGTAGTAAAGCATGGCTCGTAACACCACTGGCTCGGGCGCATGCGGGCCTTCAGACAATAACTCGGCGAACCGTGTCATACCGTTGATCACTGTCGAAAGCTGTCGATGCTCGCGGATAATAGTCTGTATCGCCCTTCGCGTCGTTGGCTGTTGCATGTCACTCCTCCCGCGCGTCAACGCCCCTGGTTCATACACAGCCATGAACTAGTGAAATCGCCCGACCGACCGCAATATCGAGCGGCCCTCCTCCGTCAGACGCACGTGTCCGCCTCCCGACGCGAGCTTCTCCAGCAAAACAAGCTGGCGCTCGCACAACGCGTCCAAATCGCCAAGATCGAGATGTTCGGACTGCTGGTTCGTGTCGAGAAGCATGAGCGCTGCGATTTCATGTGGGCTGAGCATCATCGTCTCCATTAATCTGATGTTCCATGCATCATCGTCTTCTTCAAAGAATAGATGCTCATCAGAAACTGTCGACGCGCAATTTGTCGCATGCCATCATTGCAACAACGATACATAGCGTTCTTCCTGCTTTCGCCCGTTCATGACGTGTCTCGCCGAATAGCGGCATCGTGGGGCTCCGTCACACTATGAATTTGCATTCTGGCGCAGCGGTGCAGTTGACCTCCGTCAACCAATGGCAGTTTGTCGATAAGAATGCCTCAGGCATCAGCGCATATACCGCTTGCATCGGCGGCGTCACGATATTGGCTTGACCCCATGCGAGCCCGGCTCAATACATCGCATAGACGAATTGCGATATCACATCCGTCTGCTCGCCAGGGGCGCGAAGCGCCTTCGCGATCTTACGCAACTCGGGCTCGCACAAAGCGAGATCTTCCAGCCCCTGTGCGCGCCATATCGCGACCAACGCATCGATCATATCTTCCTCGACCACGATGGGAGCAGGTTCGAAAACGTCGAGAAAATACGATCGAGCCGCGGGGTCCGTTTTCTCCAGCAGGAAAGGCGCGACCAGCGGCTTCAAACCCGCCAGCTTCGAACGGAATAGCCTTCCCGGATCAACGTTAGTCAAGTTGGTACTCCTTTTTCCAAGAGTCGTCAGATTCGACAGGCGTCTGTTCGTCGCGGTAGAGAATGTAGTTGCCCAGCACGAGCACATCGATATCCGTGCGCATGAAGCATCGATAAGCGTCTTCGGGCGTGCAGACGATCGGCTCGCCGCGGACATTGAACGAGGTGTTGACAAGCAGTGGGCACCCCGTCAGTGCATGGAACGCCTGTAGCAAAGAGAACATTCTCGGGTTCACATCCTTCGCCACCGTCTGGACTCTCGCGCTGTAGTCGATGTGCGTAATGGCCGGGACAGTACTTCGCACCGCATTGACGATCTGCAGCATGTCTTCAGGATCCGACGCTGCCTGCGGCTCCCGGCGATGCTCATTCCGCAATGGCGCGACGATAAGCATATAAGGACTGTTCGAATCCAGCTCGAAGTAATGGGCCGCGTTGTCTTCCAGAATGATCGGTGCGAACGGGCGGAACGATTCTCGAAACTTGATTTTGAGGTTCATTCGCGACTGCGTCGTCGCCGCACGTGGATCGCCGAGAATCGAACGGCTGCCGAGTGCGCGCGGACCGAACTCCATTCGACCAGCAAACATCGCGACGATTTTTTGCTCGGCGAGCAAGGAGGCAATTGTCGCCGCGCCTGTATCGAGACCTTCCAGCGGATGATAGGTGGCGCCAGACTGCGACAGGAATGTGAGAATCTCGTCGTCGCTGAAATCCGGACCGAGAAAGCTTCCGCGTTGTGAATCGCCGCCGCAATCGTCCTTGGGGCGGGTACCGCCAAGCATGTAGAAGTCGGCCAGATACGCTGCACCGATCGCGCCGCCCGCGTCGCCCGCTGCCGGTTGAATCCAGATGTCATCGAAGATTCCCTCACGCAGAATCTTGCCGTTCGCCACACAATTCAACGCGACGCCCCCTGCGAGACACAGGTTCGTCGCGCCCGTCAGATCGCGCAACGTACGCGAAGTCTTGAGCATGACCTCTTCCGTCACTGCCTGAATGGATGCAGCGAGATCCATTTCGCGCATCGTGATTCGCGACTCGGGCACACGCGGCGGTCCCTTGAAGAGCCGATCGAAGCGCTCGTTTGTCAGCGTAGAACCCCTGTGAAAGTCGAAGAAATCCAGATTGAGCCGGAACGAACCGTCGTCCTTGATATCGATCAGGTGCTCTCTGATCGTCTCGGCGTAGATGGGTTTTCCATAGGGCGCGAGGCCCATTAGCTTGTACTCACCGCTGTTGACCTTAAAGCCACAGAAGAACGTGAACGCGCTGTATAGCAACCCGAGCGAATGCGGATAACGAATTTCCTTGAGGATTTGAATCTCGCTGTCATGCCCGACGCCCAGACTCGTTGTCGACCATTCTCCAACGCCATCGACGCAAAGCACCGCAGCTTTTTCAAACGGCGACGGGAAAAACGCCGAGGCCGCGTGGGAATAATGATGCCGCGCGAAGTAGACAGGCACATCGCAGTTCAACATCTCCTGGATCAGTTCCTTGAAATAGGGCTTGACGGCAAAGAATGAGCCAACCGCACGGGTAAAGAATGCTTCCGACTCCGGCGCAAACGCGATCGACGACCGTATGATCCGGTCTGCCGTCAACGCGGGATCGTCATAGAACGCGATCGCCGCGAGGTCGCCGCCATCGATCTCCGCCTCCTCAAGGCAGTAGTTGATTGCGCCACGAGGGAAGCGCGGGTCGTGTTTCTTCCTGCTGAACCGCTCTTCCTGCGCCGCAGCGACGATCCTTCCATCTTGCAGCACTGCTGCCGCCGAGTCGTGGTAAAAGGCCGAAACGCCGAGTACGTATCTGGACATGTGCTCCCCTCCTCTACGTTCGAAATTCGCTCGCTGTGAATTCCTGCGCCGAACCTGCACCTGACAATCGTTCGGTGTGCCGGGGGCGCAGATATCCGCTGGTGGACAAGGTCGTGCACAACTGCGTGCTTGCACAGGCTTCTTCCAGCTCGCAAGCGGCGATGTCTTTACGCCTCATCGCGACGCCGCCGATCAGCACGTCGCGCGGCTCGCTATACGTGACCAGTTCGATGAAGTCCCAGCTGCCTCCGTGCTCGGTAAGACTCTTCGGCCGATCAAACAGGCACAGGTCTGCCTTCATGCCCGCCTCGATCCTGCCAATGTCAGCGATGCCGAGGGCTCGCGCCGCTGATGACGTCAACGCATCGACCATGAAGTCACCGAGCATCGTTGAGTCGCCTGACTGATGGGTTAGCGCAGACGACAACAAAGCCACTGACCTGTACTGGCTTCCGTGCACCGGCGTATCGCGGTCGATCGAGAACGCCAATGCGCGGTCTTTCATCGACAAACGCGCAAAGTGCTCATCCCGCAACCATTCGCTGACCGCTCCGGGTGAGCAAACAAGGTTCGCGGACGACTCGTTCACCATCGCGACATCGCGACGGGACAATTGCGAGAGGTTGAAGATCGTCACCTGTGACAGCAGCGACAGGTATGACAGCAATCCCACTTCCGTGAAGTAGCGTGATTCCTTGAAAAGCCTGGCGTCGTCCGCCGTCGAACTGAGTCGGACGCAAAGCCTTTTACCCAGTCGCTCAGCAACCCGGGCGGCACCAACGATCGTTTCGGCGGATCCGACTTCGCCGGGCACGACTGCCGGTATGAACTCACAGCATTTCTGTCTGAACGTATTTGTCGCGCACACGGCTTCCAGCATACGTACCCCCGCTTCGATGCCGGTGGCGCCGCCACCATCCTCAGCAAGTTCAACATAGAAGATGCGACGTAAGCTGTTAGCCCCGTAGCATGCCGCGCAATCTGCGAGGCTGCTGCAAAACACTCCCGCTGTGGTGACCCCGTGCGCGGCGAGATGCTGCGAATATCGGCTCCAATCCTGATGACCCAACGTAGCGTCGGCTTCGATCAGGCCGGGAAGACAGGCAGCCGTATCGCCCGGCATCGAGCACGCACACTGCGACGTGCGTGGCGGCAAAAGCCGCGCGATGCGTCGACCGTTGATCTCTATGTCGCCGCGCACAAAGCGATGCCGTGTCGAGTCGAAGTACAAGGTATCGACGATCGCCCAGTCTCTTTCGCAAGTGCTCGATTCGAGAACGTCCATATGGGCCTCAAGTGGCAACGCCTTGCGAAGGTAACGCCCGTTCGCCACCTGTTTCCTGTTTGCCTGGATCGCCGGGCCGCGGCATCTGCCGCTCGTCATCGATTCCGGACGCTGCGCCCGGCATCGGACTATGTTCGGTGCGTCCGCCTGCTTGCAGCAATGGCGCCACGACCTTAGCCAGAGCGCGTCCCATCAGGTCGTGCGCGATCGGTGTGTAATGGCAGTCCATCCGGAAACGCAACTGTCGTCTCTTACCGGCTGGATACTGCTGAAAATCATCAAGGACGTGATAGACAAGCACTCCAACCGACTGCGCAAGTTCGTCGAAGCGTTTGCGAATATTCCTGTAACTCGCCGTTTCCTCTACATACTGGTAGACAGGCATGACGACAATCACAGCCGGTACTGAAAGCTCTGATACCCATTTTCCGAGGATAGCCTGCATGAGCTTCCAGCTTTCATTGCTCGAGGCGTTGTACTCTGGAAGCGGCTGGAACCTGGTTATCCGCTGGCAGGCGTCTTTGAAATCGGGGCCGATCCTGTTGACCATCTTGCGTAGACTCGAGCGCAACGAAGCGATGCCGCCTCCCGACGGTTGCGATGGATTCTCGTCCCTGTAGGGCTGCGGAACGGGTACGCCCTTCAGGGTGAGGCCATCGCCGGCAGAAAATTCGAACCACGGCTTGGGCACCCGAATCGCCTCACCAGTGCGGTCCGCCCATCCGCGCTCGCGAACCACATTGCGCTGGATGTTCTCGACAAGCACGCTGATGACAACGGCGTCGTATTCGATCTGGGCGGCATACTGCTGAAACACGAGATATTGCTGGTCGGTGCCGCTGCCGCTCAGGCCGAAGTTAAGCACCTCGGTGTCGGTCAATTGCTGTTCCAGTACGTCCGTGTACCGTTTTCCGTTGCTGACGCCATCACCCGCGGTGTATGAGTCGCCGAAAACCAGGACACGATGTCTGGTGTGCTTGCATGGGGTGACCTGGTGCTCACAGCGAAAACCGTCACGATTGGTTTTCACCAGGTATCCGCCCCCTTCGTGTGGGATCCGGAGCTTGAGGCCGGGTGCGAACCGGTAGCCAAGAATCGGATCGTATCGCATCAAGCGCCGGTGCAGCCCGGGCGCCTCGCCATCCTCTGTGTGCGCGTTCATGATTGCCTTGTCTCCTGATTGTCGGGTGTTCGCCCCCTTATCCGTCGTCACAAACTGCCATTGCTGGAGGTCATCGATGCCTTCTATCCGGAATAACGTCAAGTCCACTCGCTACGTCGCGTATCTGATCTCGCTCAGCCGTGCGGTCCGATAAGGCTTTATAGGCTTTCCTGACTACGGGCAGAAGTTGTTTGGGAATCAGCCTGGTGGCAAATCCCCTGACAATGGCGAGCCCCGGCTTCGGTTCACGGAAGAGGTTTTCCGGCACCCAGATTCCGTCGAACTGGAAAAGGAGTTCTGGGAAGTCGATATACCGTTTATCGATATCCAGGTTCACTACCAGATCGTCCCGCACGAATATCAGGTTTCCCGTGTGGCAGACAAGCGTATAGCCTTTTCGACGCGCCACATTGCACGTTGCAGAGAACGTGTTGCCAGGCGTTTTATCGCTATGTCTCCACACTATCCCCGGCGGAACGCTCGAGTTGATTTCGATCACGACGATCTTTGGCATATAGTCCGTCAAGGATTCCCACACGTCACAGTCGTATGAGTCAATGTCAATCGATAGCAATGAAAACTCAGAGGGTATGCTGGTCTTCCTGAGAATTGCATCCAGCGACAATTCGTCGGCCGAAGAGCGCGCCACGAAAGCGCACACCGGTACGATCTTCGAATACCTCGTGGCTGTATCGAGCAGGTCCTTATATCGGGTGGCATCACCCTCTATATAAACTGCGCGCCACCCCTGTTCTACGAGAGCAAATGTGTTGCTCAAATGCATGCCATCCCACGCGCCAAATTCGACGCACCAACTATCGTTGCTTGCGTCCAGGCCAAGGCGCTTGTGCAGTTCGGCGATAACGCCATCTTCACCGTTCTGCGAATGAACATTGAACTGATACCTGTTGAACGGCAGGTTTCCAAGATTTGAATTCATTTTTCAGCCCTCGGATAGATATTTGGCTTCGTCACGACTGACCTGCTTTCCTTGTTGCAGTCGCGCAATTACGGAAGAGAAAATGCGACTACCCTACACACGCCGGCATTACAGCGCCCTCGCGATTCTGTAAAGCATCCATGCCGCAGCGACGCTCAACCCCACTGTGATCGACCAGGCTATACCCGTGACGCCCCAGTAGTGCGTCGCGGGCGGCACACAGGCAAGCAGCACGATCACCTCGATCACAGAAGCCTGCGTCGTCGCTTTCGCATCGCCGACAGCCCGCAGATACGACACCAGCACCGCGATCAGCGCGCCGATCGCCATGTTGATCGCGAAGATCTTGAAGAGCGGCACGGCGGGCAGCCAGGCCGGTCCGAGAACCAGCGCGAACAGCGGCTGCGCCGCCAGCCGCAGCACGATCACGACGACCACCAGCCCGAGCGCGATCACGCCGATATAGCGCTTGAAGAGCCGCGCGGCCGCATGAGGATCGGCGCGATGACGCGCGGCAAAGGTGGGAAACAGATACTGCGACATCGCGATCGCGGCGTCGGCGAGCAGCATCTGCGCGAGCCGCGAGGACATCTGGTACGCACCGAGTTGCGCCGGTCCGAGCAGCTTGCCGACCACGACCTTGTCGAACTGGTTGAGGACCAGATTGACGACGCTGCCGGCCCAGATCCAGCGGCTGAAACCGATGTAATGACCGATGCCCGACCAGCGCAAGCGGATGGGCGGACGCGGGTTCATCGTGATCCATGTGAGCGCCGTCTTCAGCGATTCGCCGACGATCATCCCGATCAGCACCGAATAGGCGCCCGCGCCCGCCAGCGCCAGCGCGAGCCCGCAACAGCAGTCGAGGAACGCCGCCGATATCTCGACGAGCGCGACATGCTGGAAGCGCCGCTCGCGCTGCACGACGTAATAGGCGGGTGACGCGACACCGCGCAGCAGCGGCAACAGCGCCGCAAGCTGCAACAGCAGCAGCGCGCCGCCCAGATGAAACTGGCTGTTCATCAGCGGCGCAATCGCGACGAGCGCGGCGCCGATCACCAGGCCGCGTGTGGCGAGCGTGGTCCAGACGGCGCCCAGTTCGTCACGCGTCGGCGACGCCTGCCCCTGGATCACCGCCTGCGACAAGCCCGTGTCCGACAGAGACTCTGCAATCGCGACAGCGAGCAGCGCGACGCTCACGCTGCCGATCGCCTCCGGCCCGAGAATGCGGCCGATCGCAAGGAACTTGACAGCTACGAGCCCGCGCATCAACACCTGCTGCAACAGCACCCATGTCGGCGCGCTCGATTTAAAGCCGGCGCTGACAGAGAGCGTAGGTAGCCGCATCGCTCGCACGCTGTGCTCCTTCGTTGCGTTGCCCCTTTCTGTGCCGACCTTCCAACGGCACCCACTTTCACAACCTACAGGCAAGTTTTGCCGCGCAAACGCCATACGCTAGCTAAAATCAGCAAACTTTTCGGTTATTCGTTCGATGCTTAAAACGGGAGCGGCGTGACGGCAACGCAACGGATTGAACTCAAGCTGCGTTCCAGGCAGACATCGCGAAGCGATGGAAGGGAGGATTTCGATGAGGACAGTCGAGTCCTTCACCCGTCAGGGAAGCCGTTGCCGGATTCCCGTACATACGCGCCCCACCATGGCCACGGGTCGTGAGAATCCGCTCATTAGCAGGATCTCCCGGCGCAAGCGTGGATGAATGCAGGCTGCGCCCAACACGACAAAGGCGCCCGGAAGCACGAGCAGACCAACCAGGACGACTCTTTTAATCATGACAACCACCCGCGACTATCGGCTCTTCGATGAAGTGAGCATATGCGGCGGTGCCGTCATGCCGTTGACGTCAGTCAAACATTCAATCGTGCGCAGGATGGTGATCCTTTCGTTCGTCGAAGACGACATACTCGATGTCGCCGCTCGCACGCCGTGGGAACATTGGCGCACGCGAACGCAGCCAGCGGATTCCGGACCTGATGACGTTGACCCGTATCTTAAGAAACCGGCAGGGCGCTGCCCTGCTTGATCCAGCACGGTATGGAATCACGATTTGTTTGTCCCGGAACTACCGCCCGCCAGGTGCAAGGACACAAGTCGCGCGAGCACGATAGCGGGATACAGCTGCCCAACAAGTCCCTCAAGATTCGCAAGCGATCTCGCCTGACGCGCAACGGGCACAATGTCCCCATACCCTGCCGTAGTCAACGTGACAAAACTGAAATATATCCAGGTGGACGGGTTCTCCCGGTTCGGGTCGAGTGTCGCGCCAGAAAACGCGTTGGGAACGAGGATGCTGGCAAGCTGATAGGCATATGCCCAGATCATGCCCATGAGGACGTAGAGCGCGACAGCGCCGTCGATCCGGTCAAATGTCACCTTGCCAGGGCCGAACACAGTCATGCCAAGGGTCACGCTAATCAGCGCGACGGCAGCGAGAGCGGTCTCGACACGTACGGCCAACGTGTAATCCGGCGGAAATAGCCAGCTGGCGCAGCGCACTGCGATAGCAACAAGAGCACCCAGCGCAATCAGGGGGAAGGCTCCGGGTCGTTCTGCTGCCGTTACCGCGCCGGTCAAAAGTATCAGCGAAAAAAGCACATCCTGTACGATCCGGCCTGCCTGGCTGTCCAGCTCAGTGAAGAATGGCACGCCGAACACGGAAACAACGAGAAACACCAGAAGCGCGACCATGCTGGCCTTGCGTAGTGGCGAAATGCTGGCTGCCAGATGTTGCACGTAGGACATTGCTCCTCCCGTCAGGCTATCGCCTCCTTGAACCGTGGGCAGGTCGTTTGCACCTTTTGGGTGTTTAAGGACAGCTTACGGTTGCATGGTCCTTCCGCACGGTCGCTCGATGACAAGTCAATAAGGCCAAGTTGATCTTCTGCAGCTCAGACCCAGTCTCGGAGCCTTCGATCCGAATTTGAAGTCGGGACTCGTAGTTTTTTGCGTGGCGCACGGCGCTTCGATCGAGGCGTGCGATGATCAACGGCGGCAAGTGACGGTCCGATTCCTGACGGATCGTATCCCGCGGCGAATGTTCACACTGCGCCAAATTTTCTTCCCACACTACCCGATCGAACATCGTTGAAATTGATACACGTCAATCGTCAGTCTGGGCCCAATACCCGGAAGCATGGCTACCGTCTGCCCGGCTCAATAAGGATGAGACAGACATTGCGTAATAGCTCTTTGTGCCGCTGGTGCGCTGCGTTGTGGACTGGCGGCACACAGCCGGAACTGTTTCCCACGCGCACGCGAGTCACGGCGATGGCAATCGGCCAGAACGCCGGCACGGCCATCACCGCGATTCTGCCCGCACTCATCGCCGTCGCCGTGCCGCCGGGAACACAGCATATTCCGCTGATTGTCGGGACTATCACGCTGACTGTTTGTGTCATCGGCGCGTTGGGCGCGCCGGACCCGCAACGATTAGCTGCGCTGGACCAAATGCCGCGGTGTCGGCGCGCTCGTCGCGTTGATGGAGCGGCTCGGGCACGAGCGGTACGCCGTGGTCGGACATGACCGGGGCGCACGCGCCGGATACCGGCTTGCGCTGGACCATCCTCAGCGAGTCGCCGTGTATGCATCGCTGACCGTCATCCCTACCCTCGATGCTTTCGCCAATGTCGACAAGGCTTTTGCGCTCAACGCCTGGCACTGGTTCTTCCTGGCACAGCCCGCGGACCTTCCGGAACGGATGCTGGCGCCCGATCCCGATGCTTACATCGACGCAGCACTGGCGAAGATGGCTGGCGGACTCGAGCGAATCGATCCTTTGGCGCTCGACGCTTATCGCACCGCATTCCGGAATCCGGACGTGCGCCACGCGATGTGCGAGGACTATCGCGCCGCCACGTCCGAGGATCTCGAACACGACGCGAGCGACTTTGCTGCGGGCCGAAAGCTTGCCTGTCCGATGCTGGTGTGGTGGAGCGAGAACGAACAGAAGGCGCGGAACACCTCACCCATTGATACGTGGTCCCGATGGGCGGCGATTGTCACGGGCAGAGGATTGCCGGGCGGTCATCTGCTGCCCGAGGAATCGCCGAACGAAGTGTTAGCGGCCCCCGGAGGCTTTCTGAACGGCACGTTCTAACGTTCTGCTAGCGCGCGGGTTGAACGAATCCAGGCCGTGTCCCGTGGCGGACGATCGATCCGCCGCATCGCATGGATGCCGACCTGCACGGTCAGCCGAACAGGTCGTCCACGATCGTGCGAGCTGCACTGTACCCGCCCGTCAGCGCGTCATCCTTGCTGGCAAATGCCTGGCCGGCAGCATCGCCGAGCCGTAGCGGCGAGAACCTCGACACCGAAGTCCCCGACTCACAGATCCGCACGACCGCAACGTAGCCGGGTTGGTTCGTACGCGCACGCGCTGCGTGCGGCCGGAACTCGGACTCGACGGCAACACGCAGCGTGAAGCCGTTGTATTCGTAGGTTTGCGTCATGGGGCGCCTCTATGATTCTTGCGACAGCGGGCACACGTGTCTGGGGACTGGCCAACACGGTTTCGATCTTGAAACCTAGATTGTGACATTTTTATGACACACGGTTCAATATGGCATTGCGCCGCTGTCGAAGGATGAGGGAGGCGGCCACCCGAAAAAGGCAGAAGACGGGCGATGCGGAGAAGAGGGTGACCCGGTCTGACATCCGCGAGACGTGTCGTCGCGAAACTCCCCAAGGCTGAGCCTCGCCAGGTCGAAGCCGAGATGCGTCGCGTAGCCGGTCGCCATCCCATCGCGGCGCGGCTTCACAGGATCGCGGAAACACTCAAACCGCCCAGAAACGCGTGTCCACGATCGCGCAGCGCACTCAGCAAATACGGCTCGAAGAACGCGCGGTAACGCGATGGATCCGGCGAGATCGATCAGGGTAAAGGTCTGCACTGGCATGAGGACTCATGCGGGATCGACAACGATCCTTGCCACTCCCGCCCGACACGCCCCACTCCCGGAAAGAGGGGCTCGGGAAGCGAATCAGAACGGGAGCACCGACAACGTGCAACTGACCAAAATTTTCCACGACATTGCGAAGACGAAACGTGCGCAAACGAACGGCGCCATCGCGCTCAAGCGACATCGGGCACGCCTCGCAATCCCGCGCGCCCCAACCCGTCAATCCCGCTCGATCCCCAACGTCGTAATCAGCCGCTCACGCCGCGACAGCGCCTCCAGCGAGCGTTCGCCGAGATGCGTCGCGACGAGATTGAGCAGCCCTTCGCAAAAGATCAGATACGCGCCCATGCTGTTGCTGAAGAAGCTGCTTTCGTGCGGGATCAGAAAGGCGTGGCGGGCAGGCGGCACGAGCGGCGACGCAAGCGTATCGGTGATCGCGATGACGGTCATGCCGGCGTCGGCGGCGGCTGCGGCTGCCTCGGCGACGCTGCGCGTGTACGGTGCGACGCTCGTCACGACGACTACATCGCCGCGCTGCAGCTGGGCGAGCCCTTCCGCGACGCCGAGACCTTGCGCGTCGAGCAATGCGACATCGGTGCGGATCATGCCGAGGCCGTAACACAGAAAACTGGCCAGCGCGCTGAACTGCCGCAAACCATGCACGCGTACGCGCGGCGCATCGCCGAGCAAGGTTGCCGCGCAACGCAGATCGACAGGAGACAGCCGCGCGAGGAACGCCTCGACATTGCCAATCGATTCACGCGCGAGTTGCGCCACGACATCGACTTCAGGCGACCCCTCGGGACGCGCGCCGCCGTGCTCACGCGTCTTCTGCCCGGATACGAGCCGTTCCGCCTGGTGCGTATAGAAATGCCGGTGCCGTTGTGCAAGTGAATCGCGGAACACGCTCTGAAAATCCGCAAACCCCGCATAGCCGAGTTTCGTGCTCAGGCGCGTCAGCGTCGATGCGTTGACGTCGAGCGCCGTCGCCAGGTCGGTGATGGTACGCACGGCCACTTCCTCCGGCCGTTCGAGCAGCCTGGCGAGCACGGTATGCGCCTTGCCGCCGAGCGAAACGCCCGCCTCGTCGCGGCCGATGCGCACGATCAGCTCGCGCAGTCCGTCGACACTGCGCGGCGCAGTGCCGATCGTGTCAGGCGCCTTCGTCTCGTCGCTGCTCACGGCCTTGCGGCGTGTCGTTCGTTTGTCTGTGTCCATCGATCATTCGATATCGGGGCGGCGTCCCCGGCTGTTCATAAACGTCCCATTCTATGTGAGACGCCCTGATCACGATATCGGCGGTTGCGAGCGTGTTCTCGTCGTCGGGGTCGGCGGGATCGGCGCGATAGATCGGCAGCGACGCGTCGTGCGTATCGGCGAGGATCGCAAGCGGATCGGGTTCGCACCCGGAACGATTCGCTTCGTTCAGCAGCGCATCGCCGCGTGCCTGCCGATGACGCGACGAATCCGTCACGCGCTGCGCGAATCCGCTCATCGCGGGATGGATCGCGTGATTTGCATGCAACGAAGGCTGCGCGATCTCCTGCACCGAGCAACCGTGCGCGCTGTACTCGACGCTCAGCAGCAAGTCGCTCGCACGGTGCGCGAGCGTCAGATGAAAACCGCCGGCGCGCGGACTGTCGCGCAACACGCTGACGGCCGCATCGAGATCGCGCGCATCCAGCACGGCACGTGTGAGCACCATGCGCGGCACGCCCGCCTGCACGCCGAGTTGCCGAAGATTGTTCACGGTGACGGCAAGGCCCGCGTCCGTGACGGCGAACGTATGCCCCGGCAGCGAGCCCGGATACACGAACGCGGCAAAACGAGGGCTGCCGTCGATATGGCATTGCGCGATCGCACAATGCCCCGCGAAACCGGGATCGCCGTCTTCGTTGTGACTGATGCGCTTGTGGTCGTCAGAAGGCATCTGCACTGTCGTGCAACCATCGGGCGACGCCGCCCATACGTCACCCCGGCAATTCCACAGAAAGACTTCGTCGAACGGCAAACCGAGGCCCTCGGCGAGTCCCTGCAACTCCGACCAGACGCTCGGGAAACGCTGTTGCGCGTGCGTGGCGAGCGCAGCGGCCAGCGGTGTGCCGCGCCATCGCATGACGCCGTGCCAGGCGGCCGATTGCACGAGATGACGATGCACGGCTGACGCGCCGAAGCGCCCCAACGCCTGGCCCGCCTCGAAGGGCGAACCGGAAACTTCGATATAACCAAGTGCAGGCATGTGAACGGTATCACTCGACGTGTTGAAGGAAATCGCGCAGACGCTGATTCGGCGGATTGTCGAGCAGCGCGGCGGGCGGTCCGTCGACGGCGATATGGCCATGCTCCATAAAGATGAGCCGCGTGCCGACCCGGCGGGCGAACGCCATCTCGTGTGTCACGACGACCATCGTCATACCCTCTTCCGCCAGCGACTGCATCACGCGCAGCACTTCCTGACGCAACTCGGGATCGAGCGCGGAAGTCGGCTCGTCGAACAGCATCAGCTTCGGCTTGACGGCGAGCGCGCGTGCGATCGCCACGCGTTGCTGCTGGCCACCCGACAACTCGCCCGCATAGTGATTGACGCGCTCCGCGAGGCCGACTTTCGCGAGCAGCTCACGCGCAAGCACTTCTGCTTCGCTCTTGCTCATGCCGCGCACCTGACGCGGACCGAACGCGACGTTTTCGAGCGCCGTCAGTTGAGGAAACAGGTTGAACTGCTGGAACACCATGCCCGCTTCCCGGCGGATCTCGCGGACCTTCTTCGCGCCGCCCAGCACGCTGATGCCGTCGACGACGAGATCGCCGCCGTCGATATGCTCCAGCGCATTGATACACCGCAGCAGCGTCGACTTGCCGGAGCCCGACGGCCCGATCAGCACCACGACCTCGCCCGCGCGAATGTTCAGATCGACGTCATCGAGAACGGTAGTCTGGCCGAAGCGCTTCGTGACCCGCTTGAATTGCACCATATCGAGTGCGCTCATAGTATCCGCATCCTCTTTTCCATCGTGCGCAGACAGAACGTCAGCATGCCGATCATGCACAGATAAATCGCAGCCACGGCCGTCCAGATTTCGACCGCCCTGAAGTTCGCGGCCATGATTTCCTGGCCCTGGCGCGTCAGTTCGCCCACGCCGATCACGATGAAGAGCGACGTATCCTTCAGGCTCACGATGAACTGGTTGCCCAGCGACGGCGTCATGCGGCGAATCGCGATCGGTCCGATGACGAATGCCAGGACGCGCCACATCGGCATGCCGAGCGCGAGCCCGGCTTCCTTCAGACCGCGCGGCACCGACAGAAACGAGCCGCGCACGATCTCGGCAATATAGGCGCCCGAGTTCACGACGATCGACACGACGGCCGCCGTCAACGCGTCGACGCGCACGTTCAGCAGTACAGGTAGCGCGAAATAGATGAACATCACCTGCACGACAATGGGCGTGCCGCGCACGAACTCCACGTATGCGAACGCGATCTGTTGCAGAAACGCGTTGCCATACGCGCGCATCAGGCCGAATAGAAAACCCACTGCCAGGCCACCCGCAAGGCCCACGATGGTGATCAGCACCGTCAGCTTCGCGCCCTGCAACAGCGCGGGCAACGCATCGACGATCACGGACATATCGAACTGCATGACTTGTCTCCCGCTGCCGATGCGTATCAGGACTTCGCCGGTTCGACGCCGAACCACTTCTTGTAGATCGCGGCATAGCGACCGTCAGCCTTGATCTTGGCGAGCGCCGCGTTGACCTTCGGCACCAGCGCACTTCCCTTCGGGAACCCGATGCCGTATTGCTGAGCCATCATTTGCGGACCGACCGCCTTCACGTGTCCTTTGCCCGCCGTGTTGATGTAGTAGAGCACGTTCGGTGTGTCGTGCATCGCCGCATCGACACGACCGGTCTGCAGTTCGAGATAGGCGTTGTCGATGTTCGGAAACTGGCGCAATTCCGTGCCCGCGAAGTGCGACTTCGCGTAGTCCGCAGCGGACGTACCCGTCTTGATCGCGAGCGACTTGCCTTTCAGGTCGTCCGGACCCTTGATCGCGCTCGTGGCCGGCACCATCAGCAGAAAGCCGCTGTCGTAGTAGCCGTCGGAGAAATCGATCACTTTCTTGCGTTCGTCCTTGATCGTGATCCCCGCTAGCGCGACGTCGACGTTATGCGTCTGGAGCGCCGGCAGGATGCCGCTGAAGTCCATCGGCTGCAGCTTGTAGTCGAGCTTCAGATCCTTCGCGACGGCCTCCCACAGATCGATGTCGAAGCCGACGTATTTGTCGCCCTGCTTGAATTCGAACGGCACAAACGCCGTATCGCAGGCAACCAGCAAGGTCTCGGCGCGCGCTGCATGACCGAGGACGGAAACGGCGACGAGTGCAGCCGCGGCGAACTTTGCAACGAGTTTCATGACGACCTCTTCAGGCTAGGGTTGACGAACAACAGCAAGCCGATTTGCGCCAAGTATCTTTGCGCAAAATAATTTGCGCAATAGGGATGTGCGCAATTCGGCTTGCGAATTGGGTTTACCCTGGGGGAAGGAGAAAAGGTGAACTCGAAGCAGAGGTCCGGCTATCGCTTCAGACTGCGACGGGACTTGCGCAGGGCCGCGACGATCGCCGCAGAGGGGAAAGTACCGGCGGCAACGACGGCCGCCGGCGCTTCACATTCACGCAGCAAGCTTCAGCGCTTGCTCGAAATCCGCGATCAGGTCGTCGATATCTTCGATGCCCGCCGACAGGCGCAGCATGCCGTCGGAAATACCCATCGCCTTGCGCGCTTCCGCACCGGCTTCGAAGAAGATGGTCGGCGCGACGGGAATGATCAGCGTGCGCGTGTCGGCGAGCCCCGTCGCCTTGATCGGCAGCTTGAGCGCATTGACGACTTCGATCATGCGCTGCGCGTCGAGCAATTCGAACGACAACAGCCACGATGCGCCCTTGAACAGCGCCCGCGCGACGTCGTATTGCGGATGGCTCTTCAGCCCCGGATAGAACACCTTGCCGATGGCCTTGTGCCCTTCCAGAAACTGCGCGAGAGCAAGCGCGTTGTCGCTGCTTTGCTTCACTCGCAACGCGAGCGTCTCCGCGCCCATCGCGATCGAATGCGCCTGCTCGGACGACAACGACGCGCCCATGTCGCGCAAGCCCTTCTTGCGGATCTGCAGGAGGCCTTGCTCCTTGGCGGGCGAACGCCGGTAGTCGTCGGCGATGTTCGGATACGCGCCCCAGTCGAACAGACCCGTGTCCGTGACGGCTCCGCCAAGCGCGGCGCCATGACCCGCGATCGTCTTGGTCAGCGAATTGATCACGAGACTCGCGCCGACCGCTTTTGGTTTGAACAAGGCAGGCGAGGTAATCGTGTTGTCGACGACATACACAATGCCGCGCTCGCGGCACACGTCGCCGATGCCCTGCAGGTCCGGAATCTGCGTGCCCGGATTCGCGATGGTTTCGACGAATACCATGCGCGTGTTCGGCTGGATCGCGTTCTTCACATTGTCGGCGACGCACGCGTCGACGGTCGTGACTTCAATGCCCAGCATCCGCAATGTGCCGAACAGGCTATTGGTGTTGCCGAACACATAACGGCTCGACACGATGTGATCGCCCGCGCGCAGAAGCGTGAGGAACGTCGCCGTGATCGCAGCCATGCCGGTGCTGAAGCAGATCGTGCCCACGCCGTCTTCCAGGCTCGTGATCTTGCGCTCGAGCGCGGCCGTCGTCGGCGTGCCCTGCCGCGCGTAATTGAAGCCGCCCTTCTTCGTGCCCTGAAACACGGCGATCAGATCCTCGACGCGCTCGAAACCATACTGCACGGACGTATGAATTGGCTGACGCACGCCGCCGTGCTCAGTGCCCGCGATCCGGTCGCCGTGAACGATGCCTGTGGTGAAGCCTTGCTTGTCCATCCCTTCTCCGCTTCTCAAGTCGATTGGTTCCTGCACATTATCTCCGGGAACCCGCTGGTCTTCGAAATCTTCGCCACGATCCGCTGAAACCGGGCGCACTATCCCCGCTCTATCCCCGCCCTTTCCTTTCGACACGAATCCCGATTGGTATCGCGGTAACGGCGGTGTATTCTTGTTTCAGGCCATTGGGACGCCCTTCGTCCCGACCTCCAATGTTATGGCTACCGATCCGATATCCGGCACCCGGCAAGGGATTCTGGACCAGCTCCTCGAACACAAGAACGGCATGACCGTCGATGAAATCATCGCGGCGGTCGGTATCAGCAGGACTGCCGTCAATCAGCATCTGATCGCCCTCGAACGCCGGAACTTCGTTCAAAAGGGTTCGCCGCGCAAAACGGGCGGGCGCCCCGTTCAAACTTACGTGCTGACTCAGGAGGGCACGAATCAATTCCCCAAGCAGTATTCGTGGTTTTCGGCGCTGCTGGTGTCCACGCTGCGCGACGAACTCGGTCCCGAGCGGCTCAATCGCTATATGTTCGACCTCGGCATGAAAACCTCCGCCGGCCTGATTCCGCGCCTGCTGGGCAAGACGCGCTCGGAGCGGATCACCGAGACAGTCAAGATCATGAACGAAGCGGGCTTTCGCGCGTCGGAAATCGATCCGGAGGGCGCGTCGAAGCTGGCTCGCGTGGAATGCACGAACTGCGTGTACCACGACCTTACAAAAGATTACCCTGAGGTTTGCCGCTTCGATATCGGGTTCCTGTCGGGCCTGATGGGAACCGAAGTGGAACATCAGACCTGCATGCAACGCGGCGGCGATACCTGTCGCTTTCGCTTCAAACCGTTTGCCTGATGCTTGTGCGTCACCTTGCCTCGATGTCCGCTTCACCCCCGAAATACAAGCCGCGCCGCGCTCGGCATCGAAGTTGTAACAGTCGGGACTTTCGACACTTTTGACAATTGTTGACGTCAAAAGCCTTGCCTATGCTGATGACACCGACCCACTTCGAGTCGCGCAGCAATGCAACGTTGCCTGCGGTCTGTCACGGAGGCTTCAGATGACAATCGATTTCACGATGTCGGCAGCTCAAAAAGCGGTGCAGCAAAGGGCGCGCAAATTTTCTGAGTCTGTCCTCGAGCCATTGATTCCCGATACCGGGCGGGATCTCGATCTGATCAGTTCATTTGCCAGGCGCAAACCCGCGTACATCGAAGCGTATCGTCAGGGCATTGCCACGGCCATGCTGCCTTCGGAGTATGGCGGCGGGGGATTGTCCTGCCTCGACTTCACGATCGCCACCGAAGAGATTTCGGCGATCGACCCGGGCTTCGCCTGCACGCTGTTGTGCAACGGACTTGGGCTGATGCCGATCATCTGGTACGGCGACGAAGCGCAAAAGCGCCGGTTTCTCCGCGCCGCCACCTCGGACCCCGACGAACAGTATCTCGGGGCGTGGACGGCGGCCGAACCGCCTGGCGCGACGCGGCCGGCAACAAGCCTCGACAATCCGCTGTGCTCCGCCGGAATCGGACTGACCGCGGCGCGGCGCGGCGATCACTACGTGCTGAATGGTCGAAAAATGTGGTCGTCGGCCGCAGGGTGGGATGGTCAGGGATCGAACTCGCAGATCGTGATCGTCCGCACGGGCCGCGAGATCGGATTCATGAGGGGCCTTTCGGCAATCGTCGTCGAGCGCGGCACGGCTGGCGTGAGCTACGGTTTCCCGCCGAACAGGGCTTGCCGCACGACAACGGATGCGCTCATCGAATTCGACAATGCGATCGTGCCCGCCGAAAACCTGCTTCCCGACACGGAAAGTCGGGGCGATCTGGTCATTAACCGGAATTTCGCTTGGTTCGGACCCGTGGCGGCGATCGCGGCAGCGGGCGTTGCGCGCGCTGCCTATGAAGTCGCGCTGCGATCGTCGAAGCGACACTTCGGCCGTTCGCTTCCGCCCATCAGTCAATTCGAGAACGTGGGCTACTTGCTGTGCGAAGTCGCAGGGAAGATCGAATCGGCTCGCTATTTTGCGTGGCGCGCCGCCGATTACCTGGACAAGCACGATCACGACGCGGACATCTTCGGTGCAATGTGCAAGATCAATGTCACGGAAACGATGTTCGACTGCGTGTTCAAGTGTATGCAGATTGTCCGCCTGCATAACCCGGACAACCGATACAGCCTCAACCGGAACCTCCATGACGCCGCGTTGTTGCCGATCTTCGATGGCGGCAACATGGCCATCCAGCGACGCCGCGTGAAAGGGATCATGGCGCATGAACATTTCAATCCCCGCGCGGCCATGGACGACGAATCCATCTATTTTCATGCGCCCGTCGCGGCAACGGGCTAGGTCGTCTATTTCGATGCTTCGGTGAAATGCGGTGGCGCGCGCGAGATCGTCTGCAGGGCTGCAAAACTCGACGCGTCCGTTGGCAACCTCACAACTTCGGGCTTCCGCAATGTCGATCGATTTCACTCTGACTGCCGCGCAACAAAAGTTGCAACGTAACGCTCGCGAGTTCTCGGTGGAAATTCTCCAGCCTCTGGTCAAGAAAGCCGACGAGGAGCGCGACACTCAAAAAGCCTTTGTGTTGATGAAAGGTG
This sequence comes from Paraburkholderia azotifigens, assembly GCF_007995085.1. Lineage (GTDB taxonomy): Bacteria > Pseudomonadota > Gammaproteobacteria > Burkholderiales > Burkholderiaceae > Paraburkholderia > Paraburkholderia azotifigens. The sequence continues at coordinate 2,076,377 of NZ_VOQS01000005.1, read as the reverse complement.
CTTACCTCGAGTGCTACAAGCTGGGCTTCGCGACCGGTTTCCTGCCGCGCGAATATGGAGGCGGCGGCATCAGCAATCTGGATCTGCAGATCGTCGCGGAAGAGATCACCGCCGTCGATCCCGGCTTCGCGACCGTGCTGCTGGTGAACGGACTCGCGCTCATGCCGCTCGTGTGGTTCGGCTCGGACGAGCAGAAGAAAAAATGGCTGGTGCAGGCGACGAGCGATCCGCGCGGCGAATACATCGCAGGATGGACGGTGAGCGAGCCCGTCGACGACATCGGGGGAACGGCGAATTTCGATCATCCGGGCGCGCGTCCGGCGGGCATCGGACTCATCGCGAAGCACGATAAGGCACGCGGCGAATATGTTCTGAACGGCCTGAAGTACTGGCCGTGCAACGCTGGCGGATGGGATCTGCGTGGCGCGGATGTGAACGTCTGCATTGTGCGCACCGACCCTGCGAAAGGCGGTCGCGAAGGACTCAGCGCGATCGTCGTTCCGAGAGGCACGGCGGGTGTCAGTTATGGCGAACCGATCTCCAAGCTGGGACATCGCCTGTGCCAGAACAACGCCATCACCTTCAAGGACTGCCGCGTTCCCGAGGAAAACCTCTTTGCGATCGGCGATGGCGATCTCGTCATCAGCAAGGCATTTACGTGGTCGGGGCCGGTTGCGGCCATTGCGGCCGTCGGAGTCGCGCGATCCGCTTACGAGTTCGTTCTTCAATGGTCGAAGACGCGCAGGGCGGGAGGCGGCATGCCGATGATCCACCAGCAGGCGGTTGGCTACATGCTCGCGGACATCGCGATGAAGATCGAAGCATGCCGCGCGTTCTCGTGGAAGGCCGCGCACTATCTGGATCTGTTCGATTCGGAAGGGCATGCCGTCGGCGCGATGGCAAAGGTCTTTTGCGGAGAGACGCTCTTCACCGCGGTGTTTCGCGCCCTTCAGGTGATGGGTGTCAACGCGCTCGACAAGCAGCACCCGATGGAAAAATTCCTGCGTGAAGCCGCGGTCTTTCCCCTGTATGACGCAGGCAACATCGGCATGCAGATGCGCAAGATCTGGGGTGTCATGCTCGATGAGAAGTTCGATCCACGGGCAATCGCCGATTCGCGTCGGATGGACTTTCACAAATCGATGGAAAGCGCGGGCGCCCTGGCGACATATCGACGTGAACCACCCCATGCGATGTGAAGCAGTGTCGATGGCGTGCAAGTGCGCGTCCAATCGTTTGGACGGATGGCCTGATAAGCGCCGCTTATCAGGAGGCGCGTGCGGCCACACTCCGCTGAAACGTTTCAGTGAACAACTGGGCCAGCCATGCGAGCCCCGGATCCTGATCCCGCGCCGCGGACCACATCAGCGAGACCTCGTAGGCCGGTACATCGAATGGCAGCGGACTCATCGCCAAATCCAGGGCGTCGCACCAGACGCGGCCGATAAAATCAGGCACCGTCGCAATCGCAGGCGTGCGCCGCACGATGAACGGACTCGTGGCGAAGCTCGCGCTGGAGAACACCACATTGCGCTTCAGTCCTTCCAGCTCCAGCCGCTCGTCGACGAATCCATTCAGGCCGGCACTGAACGACGTCAGCACGTGTCGATAGCGCAGGAATTCCTCCATCGACAGACGCTTTCGGCGTGTTTTGACGAGGCGCGGGTTAAAGACGCTCACGAAGCTCCACTGAAATAGCGGCCTGCGGCGCTGCCACTGCACACATTCCGGAAATACGCCGACCGCGAGTTCTATCTCGCCCTCGTCGAGCATGGCGGCCGCGCGCGTCGAATCAGTGGGGCGCGCGATCAGCTTCACATTGGGCGCCGTGGTGCTCAGGCGATCCATGATTTCCGGCGTGGTCAACACCTCCAGCGAATCGCTCAAGCCGATGCGGAACACGCGTCGCGCGATTGCCGGCTCGAACACGGGCGGCTGGGTCAGCACCTGGTGCAGCGACTGAAGAAACGGCTCGATCTGCCGGGCCAGTTCAAGTGCGCGCGGGGTAGGCGCGATGCCGCGCGACGTGCGCACGAACAGTTCATCGCCGAACGCCTCGCGCAAGCGTTTGAGCGCGCCGCTCACGGCAGGCTGGCCGAGAAAGAGCCGCTGCGCCGCGCGCGTGACGCTGCGCTCTTCGAACAGTGCGCGGAAGGTCAGAAGCAGGTTCAGGTCGAAATGCCTGAAATCATTTTCAATGATGACAGTCATCGTAATGAACGATTTGAATGATAAAGGCGTGTCACGCATTCTATCTCTACGGGAGCGCGGCGACACGCGATGCGATGGCGAACCGGCCTGCGTCCCATTCATCGACAGGAGCAGCGATATGAACTGGCAAGATCAAAAAGCCGTCGTGCTGGGCGGTTCTTCGGGCATTGGATTAGCAACGGTGTCGTGGCTGGCCGCTGCCGGCGCGAGCGTTGTCGCGGTCGGCCGCAGTCAGGAAAAACTCAACAAGGCGCTCGACGGCCTCGGCGGACGCGGGGATGTCGTCGGCGAAGCACTCGACTGCAGCGACCGCGCCGCGCTCGATCGTTTCTTCGCTCGCGTGGGCTCGATCGATCACCTGGTGCTGACGCTCTCCGGCGGCGAAGGCGCCGGCCAGTTCAGCGAACTGGATCTGACGGCCCTGCGTCGCGGCTTCGAGGCCAAGTTCTGGCCGCAACTCGAAGCGGCGCAGGCCGGCCTCCCGGTCCTTCACCGCGGCGGCAGCCTGACGTTCGTGACGGCCATCTCCGCTCGCATTGCCAATCCTGGCACGGCCGGCCTCGGCGCCATCAACGGTGCGCTCGAAAGCATGATCGGCACGCTCGCACGTGAACTTGCGCCGCTGCGCGTCAACGCCGTTTCGCCGGGTGTGATCGATACCGAGTGGTGGGACAAAGTACCCGTTAGCGTCAAGACAGCGCTGTTCATGCAGCAAGCTGAAACGCTTCCGGTCAGACGTGTCGGCAAGGCGGAAGACGTCGCGCACGCGCTCCGGTTTCTGATGGAAAACACCTTCATGACGGGAGCCGTCATCGAATGTGACGGAGGTTTGCGGCTGCTTTGATTGAGCAAGCACCATCGACTGATCGGCGCAGTTCTCTCATACACGAATAACGTCAACAAGGGTACTTCGCATGGTTCGTTGTTCCAGACCACTAGCGGTCAGATAAACGGCAGCCGCTCATCAACAACTCGGGTGTTGCATCGACGACCGCCAACCTGGTTGTCGGAGCAACAGGAATACGCGCGAGATTCTGATCAGCTTTGCGCGCCTTCACGGATGGACGTCGCCCAAGGTTGAGCGAACGGGCTTGCAACCGCGCGCTCAAAGATCGATCACCGTGTCACCAACAGGTTGCGAGCAGCAGATGAGCAGGTTGCCATTAGCGGGCTTGTCGAGCGGCTCCGGACCGTACGCTACCGACCCCGAGATCAAGCCGCTTTCGCAGTTGTGACACACGCCCGTGCGGCATGCCCAACGCACGGGGACGTCGCATGCTTCCGCCAGTTCGAGGATGCTTTGATAAGCCGAACCGTCCCAGTGCACATTGATCCCGCTGCGCGCAAAAGACACGACTGCACCCGAAGCGCCGTGCTTTTCCGGCAGATGCGGCGCACGAATAGTATTGCCGACGATCCCCGGATTCATCGACTCCAGGCCGCTGAATATTTCGCTGTGTACTTGCCTTTTTGCAAATCCGAGATTCGTCAGTGCAGTCTGCATATCGGCCATGAAGCGGGACGGTCCGCAAAGATATACATCTGCTTCCGCCGGAATACCGGCGCCCGCCAACGTCGCTTGTGAAATATGCCCCGTCTCTGTGTATTGTTCACCTTTCCTGTCACGCGTGGCGTCGGGCTTGCTGAAGCAGACATAGCGACGGCAATGCGCAAGCGCATCCGCAAGCTGCCGCGCTTCGGCATCGAAGGGATGATGCTGCCCATCGCGAGCCGCGTGCAGCCACCAGATCTGCCGCGTCGAGCGTTGCGACGACAGCGCATTCAGCATCGCGAGAACGGGCGTCGCGCCGATACCCGCGCTGAGCAGGACGACGGGGCTCGTGCCCTGCAATAGCACGAAACTTCCACGGGGCGTGCTGACGTCGATTACATCACCGGCACGCACGCGATCGCGCAGATAAGCGGCGGCTGCTCCACCCTCTTCGAACTTGACACTGATCCTGTATTCCAGCGCCGACGGACCATTGGAGAGCGAGTAGCTGCGATAGAGCGGCCGTTCTCCGCTGCCTTGCGAAAGACGCAACACGACATACTGGCCGGCTTTCGCCAGCGGCAATGGCAGGCCGTCCGCTCGCTGAAGCGTGAACGAGACGACGTCCGCCGACTCGTCGACAATCGACACGACCTTGAGTGGATGGAATCCGGGCGCGGCGGGATAGCTAGCGGAGGCGGGCGCGAGTCCGGCGTTGCCACCCGTCATGCCCGTAACGGAGTCGCGCAACAATGCCTCGAACGACCGCTTCCACCCTGACGAGAGCGCGTCGATACGGAGCGCCCGCTCGAGGCGGTCGCGAGGATGATGCGGCGAATACAGTAGCGCATTGATCTCCGTGACCGTCATACGCTCGCCGGCTTCGTCCACCTTCACGATTTCATCGCCTGCCCCGACCTCACCTTCCTTCAACACGCGAAAGTAAAATCCCGGCCGCCCGCTCGATGTCAGCAAAGCCGCCATACGCGGCTCATTGACGCGAATACCCACGCGGTAGCAGGTCACCCGAGGTTGCGTCACCTCAAACAGCGCATCGCCGATTCGATACCGGTCGCCAATGCATACGTCGCTATCGGCCATGCCTTCAACCGTGAAGTTCTCGCCGAATTGGCCATAGACAACGTCAGGCCACTGCAACTGCTCCTTCCAGAAACGTGCCGATTCCGTCTGGTAGACGAATACGGCACGATGCTCGCCCCCGTGGCCAGCGAGATCGCCCTGCCCGTCTCCGTCCAGATTCAGCCGCGCCGCCCAGCAACGCCTGTTGAGCGGCTCCTTCCAGATGCCGGTATGAACCGTGCGGCCTTTCCATTCGACATCGCGTGGAAGTCCAACATTCACTGACAGTAGCCGAGCCATGTCTTGCTCCGTTCTTGAGGACCACCTTGTCGCGTTGCCAGGAACGCTGGACGTCTCTATTGAGCGCTGCGAGCCAACATCCGCGCCGGACCTGCACATGCGATAGCGACGATCAACCTTAGAACGATCGTTCTCATGGTTACCCGCTCCGGCTACCGCATGATTACCGACCCCATGAAACGCGGGGCGCTCTTTCCGCGAGCCGGCCGTTAGTCCCAGGATCCGTCACCGAGTTTGCGTCGAAATATCTCTCGATTGCAACGAAGGGGGCTCCATTATTCGAAGCCGAAGTCATCGGTTGTCCTGGAGTGTCAAAAATAGTGCCCCGCATCCTCCCGCGTTCGAGGGACCACCAGCCTTTTCGCACATTGATCTTTTCCTGTGGTTCATAACTGTTTATCCGTACCGGAAATTCGAATTCGTCGCGGGAGCGCCTAGAGTTCAGGGTGCGTTCGATTTCCGGCAAACCCCATTCATTTGATCCGGAGGTTTCGATGAGCGATGCACCGGCCCAAAGCCCGTCAACCACGGCAGCAGCCGGCGACGACTATGGCCCGCTTGCAAACCAGATCGTCGACATCTTCTATAAGATCTACGGAAATCATCCGGGCTTCCGCGTCAATCACGCGAAAGGCATCGTCGCCGAAGGCAGCTTCGTGGCCACGCCGGCGGCGGCGGCATGGAGCCGCGCCGCGCTATTCGATGGCACGCGCATTCCCTTCACCGTGCGCTTTTCGAACGACGGCGGCTTTCCCGCCATCCCGGACGCGGCCCCGGGCAACATCAAGGGCATGGCCGTCAAGTTTCATCTACCCGGCGGGGCCAACGTCGACATCGTGATGCTGGCGGTAAAGACCTTCCCGATGGCGACGGGAGAAGGGTTCCGCGATCTGCTAATGGCGATCAGCGAGAGTCCCGAAGGTGCACCCAGGCCGACCAGCCTGGACGTATTCGCCGCGAGCCATCCTACCGTGGCCGCGTCGTTCGATTCCGCAGGCACGCCGAAGAGCTTTGCCAGCGAGCAGTACTACGGCCTCAACGCCTTTATCTTCGTCGACAAGGCCGGACGCAGGCAGCCGGTGCGGTACATCATGTCCCCGGAAGAAATCGCCTATCTGACTGCCGACGAGGCCGCCGGACAACCGCTCGATTTTCTTGTCGACGACCTGCCGTGGCGCATCGCAAAGCAGCCGGTCGTATTCCATCTCACGGCTCAGCTTGCCGAACCCGGCGACCAGACCAACGATCCAAGCCAGCCGTGGCCCGCTCATCGTCAAGTCGTGAATCTCGGCGTACTGACGCTGCACAAGGTTCTTGCCGACAGCCGGGAGGTGCAGAAAGATTTGCTGTTCCTCCCGACCAGCCTCGTCGATGGAATCGAGCTTTCGGACGACAGGATGCCGCTCATCAGGACCGCGGTGTACGGCGTCGCGTTCGCGCGGCGCGCGCGGTGATCGTGTCGGGGGCGTCAGAAAGCGGCGCTCGCAGATTCAGGGCTTTTTGAGTCGCGCGCATTGATTCACGGCGCACGTCGCCGCAAGCTTCGACGCACCGAAGCCGACGCTTCGACGATAACCGCCGCAAGGCGTTGCAACGCCGCGTTCATCTGCGCGCTGCTGAATCCTCCGAATCCCAGAATCAGACCGGGACGCGCGGTTCCCGGCGCAAACATCGGCGACACCGCACGCACCGCGACTCCCGCTTGCGCCGCCAACTCGACGACTTTCCGGTCGTCGATGCCTTTCGCGAGCCATAGGACGAGATGCATGCCCTGATCGCCCGGCTCCACCCACGCCACTTTGCCGGGAAGCAGCGTAGCGAGCTTCTCGATCAACTGCTCGCGATGATCGAAGTACACATTGCGAACCTTGCGAATGTGCCGTTCCAGATGACCCTCGGCCATGAAAGCGGCCAGCACGTGCTGATCGGCGTTGGGCGGATGGCGGTCCATCAGTACGCGCGCACCGCAGAATGCATCGACGAGATCATCCGGCACGATCACATAACCCAGCCGCAGCGACGGAAACAGAATCTTGCTGAACGTGCCGAGATAGATCACCCGATCGGGATCCAGGCCCTGAAGCGACGGAAACGGATAGCCCTGGTATCGCAATTCGCTGTCGTAGTCGTCCTCGACCACCCATGCGTGGCTGGCCCGCGCCCACGCGAGCAGAGCGCTTCTCCGGGCCATGCTCATCGGCATCCCCAACGGATACTGATGCGACGGCGTGACGAACGCGGCCCGCGCGCGAGGCGCCATCCGGATGCCGGCTTCGACGTCGAGGCCGTCTGCGTCGACGGGTACGCGAATCATCGTATCGCGATGACCCGTACTCTCCAGGATTGCTGTCACGCCGCGATAGGCGGGGTTTTCCACCCATGCCTGGTCATGCGAACCGAGCAACACCTGACACGCCAGAAAGAGACCCTGCTGCGTGCCGCTCGTCACGATGACCTGACCCGGTTCGCAACGCACGGAGCGCGACTTCCGGACGTAGCCGGCAATCGCCTCGCGAAGCGGTAACGCGCCGAGCGGGTCGGTATAACCGGCCGGCGCGCCGGGCCCTTTTGCACGCAGCCGGTTGCCGAGCCGGCGCCAGATGTCGGCAGGCGCCGTCAGGCCGACAGGGACGGAAATGGCAAAGGGCACGGGCGGAAGCGGTCTGAACTCCCGCGCGATCTGCGCAAATGCCGCCGCCGGCTCAGGCAGACCAGGCCGGACGATGTTCCGGCGGCGGGGCGCAGGCGGCACGCGTGGTCCGCGTGTGTGTTGCGGCTCGGCGAGCGCCTGCGCAACGCGTGTTCCGGCGCCCCCTTTCGACTCCAGGAAACCTTCGGCGATCAGCTGCTCATAGGCCTCGATGACCGTCCCGCGCGCGATCTGCAGCGATTCCGCCAGCAAGCGTGTGGACGGCAACGCATCGCCGGGCAGGACATCGCCATTGCGCACTGCTTCCCGCAAAGCCTGCGCGACCTGACGGCTCAGATTGCCCGCCGCGCGATCCAGGGTGCCAATCGACGGAATTTCCGCGATTCCGGCCGTTCTCGCCATGATTCCGGTTCACCAAAAATTGTTCAAACTGGATCTGTAGCATAAACCAGTTTCCGCCCACAATGGCACCTCGAATCGCTGACCCTCCCGCACCTCCGCACGCAAGTGGAATCGCCATGTACGTACCCGACCATTTCAACGAATCCGATATCGAAGTCCTGCACGCAAGCATTGCGCAACATCCGTTCGGCATGCTGATAACACATGGCAGAAGCGGTCTGGATGCCAATCACCTGCCGTTCGAACTGGCAGCGGGTGAAGGCGAACTGGGCGTGCTGCACGCGCATGTCGCGCGGGCCAATCCCGTCTGGCAGGATGTCGCAAACGGCGACGAGGTGCTGGCTGTCTTTCGCGCGGGAGACGCCTATATTTCCCCGACCTGGTATCCGAGCAAGCACGAAGCGCACAAGCAGGTGCCGACCTGGAATTACATCGTCGTCCACGCTTATGGGCGCGTGACGGTTCGCGATGACGAGCGGTTCGTGCGCGGTGTGGTCGGCCGGCTGACTCGCACGCACGAAGCGTCACAACCGCAACCGTGGAAGATGGCCGACGCGCCGAAGGACTATATCGACACGCTGCTCAAATCGATCGTCGGCCTGGAGATCGAGATCACGCGGCTGGTCGGCAAAAGCAAGCTGAGCCAGAACAAGGAAGCGCGCGATATTCGAGGCGCCGGCGAAGCGCTGAAGGCACGTGAGAACGCGCATATCGGCGATGCGATGCTTGCCCGGCTGATGGACGAGGCGCAATAGCGCCATGTACTCTTCCGCCTTCATTTTCAAAGCCGGTCTGTACGACGAGGAATTCCATCGGCTCGACCAGTCGATCGCCGATATCGCGCGCGCGATTCCCGGCTATCTGCGCAAGGAGAGCTGGGAAAATGCCGACTCGGGTTTGATCCAGAACATCTACTACTGGGAATCCGAAGAAGCGCTGCTGCAGTTGATAAGCCATCCGGCACACCTCGAAGCGAAGTCGAAGCAGACGCGCTGGCTGGACGGCTACCGGGTGGTTATCGCGAAAGTCGTCCGCCAATATGGCGACGACAGGCTTGTGGCCTGAAAGAACGGACACGACGGGCGTCACGCTGCCAATACGGCTTCCTCGAAGACGCCAGGTGCAACGGCAGCCATAGTCTCGACAAGTGCGACCGTCTCAACGGTTTCGACGTCGTTGGCGGCGGGACTCACTTCGACGATCTGCGGTTGCGCGTCGCGTTTCGCGGCAGCGGCCTTCTTCGTCTTGCCGGCGCGCGACGGCGGCTGGCACGCATCGCACACGACGTTGTGCTGCAAGTCGTGCTTGTGGGCGATGAACTTGCCGCTGCAACGGCAGCAAGGCGTCAGTTGCAGGATGTCGGCATCGAAGAAACGCACCAGCGTCCACGCGCGCGTCAGGTCGAGCACAGGTTCCGTCTGGTTGTGGTGGCAATGTTCGAGATACAGGCGGTAGCCCTTGGTCAGCGCGTCCAGATGTGAGCAATGCGCTTCGTCCCGCAGAAAACGGTACGTGTTGTAGAACAGCGAAGCGTGAATGTTCGCGAGCCACGTCGTGTACCAGTCCGCCGAGAACGGCAGCATGCCCTTGGGCGGAGAGACACCCTTCACTTCGCGATACAGACGGATCATGCGATCGCGCGAGAGCGTCAGTTCGCTCTCCAGTACCTGCATGCGCGCGCCCAGTTCAATTAGCGCGATCGCGCGGAACACTTCCTGTGCATCTTCGCTGAGGCTTTTCTTCGACATGTGAGGCCTCTCGTTCAACCGAATTGCGTTGCGGGCTGGCCGGCCAGCAGGAGGGCGGCGTGCGTGGCGGCCACTTCTGCATGCTTCGAGGTATGCGTCAGGGCCGACAGGATTGCCTGGTCGTTGAAGCGGAAAGAACAAAGAAGCTGCTCGGAACCTGCCAGCTTGACGATCTGCGCGAGCGACAGCCCGGCGAGAATTTCGGCCACTTGCGACGAGAGACCCAACCGGAACATGCCGACCGCTTTGTCTTCGCGGAGCATCCGTTGCGCAAGCATGATGTACGACAGATTGATTTCGCGGATTTGTTCGATCACTTCGCTGCTACGGTCCATGTTTAGCTCCGAAGTACCTGATGCATTCCGGCTTATCGCTCGAACTGCGTGAGCGGCTATTGAGCGAATTGTATGAACAGACTTCCAGAGCAGCCATTTGTTTTTAACGAAGACTTCAATGGAACGGAATTAATTTTAAATAAGAAATCATTTCCGATTTTCAGCGCGTTCAATGCGAAATAAATTGGCCTTATTCCGGTTTGAATGTTACGGCTCAAACCTGGTAAGCAATTGCGAATGAACTACCGCATGTCCGACGAGATCGCGCGTTTTTTACACTACCTTTATGCGAATCGCACTACGCTAGCTCCATCTCGACAACCGCCTCACAAGGCAATCAAAGCAATGGGCTCCGCACAATCTCTCGCGTTTCGGGACTTCGTCCCCGACATCCCGGCAGCGCAAGTCCCGTCCAACGTCATTCCGCTGCGCGCACGCCGCGTTCAACTCGAAGTTTTTCTCGCGGGCACCTCGCCCGACACGCTTCGCACCCATCTCGCGACGCTCTTCCATTCCCCGCTCGGCGTCTACATTTCGCACACGCAGATGTTGCGCGACAAGGGTTGCGTGTATTTCAACATCGCACCTGAAGACCTGGATTTCACGCTTCACATGCTGATTGCCACGATGACCGAAGCGACGATCGGCAAGATCTCACGAATCGGCAGCTAGGAGGAGCGAAGACATGTACTCGGGAATCTGGCTTCCACTCGTCACACCGTTCCGTTCAGGTGAAGTCGATATCGAAGCGCTGCAGGCGCTGACCGATCATTACGCACGCACGGGCATTGCCGGCATCGTCGCGCTAGGCACGACGGGCGAAGCTGCGCTGCTCTCCGACATCGAGCGCGTGACGGTTCTGCAGGCCATCAGCGACGTCGTCGATGGTCGCTTGCCCGTGCTGGTCGGTGTCGGCGGGATGGATACGCGCGAATTCGTGCACGAGATCCGGCGCTTCGAACGATGGGACGTGGCAGGCTTCCTCGTCTCGGCGCCCGCGTACGTCTGCCCCGACCAGGCAGGTATCGCATGGCATTTCGAACAGATCGCGCGCGAAACCGAACGGCCCATCGTGCTCTACGACGTACCGCACCGAACAGGCGTATTGATCGATCCGGAGACGGTCGGGCGGCTCGCCGAACGCGACAACATCGTGGCCATCAAGGCATGTGCGAGCCGCCACTTCGACGCGCTCTGCAAACTGCCCATCAACGTGCTGTGCGGCACGGACGAGGCTTTCCTCGATTGCCTCGCGACGGGCGGCCACGGCGGCATTCTCGCGAGCGCGCATGTCTGCGCGGATCTGCTCGTCGAGATTCAGTCGCTGATGCAGGCGCAAGAAGAGCAGACGGCGCGCCGGGTTTTCGGGCAGCTGAAGCCGGTTCTCAGGCTATTGTTCGCGGCGCCCAATCCGTCGGCGATCAAGGCAATGCTGTCGATCGAAGGCCGCATCGCCAATGAAGTGCGCATGCCCATTACGCCGGCCTCGAGCGCGCTCGTCGAACAGCTCGAGCACGCACACGAGACGCTGCGCACGTTGCGTGCGGAACTCGCGGCCAACGTCTGAACGCTGCCGTCGCGCGAACTCGCATCACACGCGGCGCCATTGATCGACGAGATATTCGACGAACGTCCTGATCTTCGGCGACGCCAGCTTCGTCTGTTCGAACAGCACGTGTACGGGCGTCGCGGGCGGCGCAAACCGGTCGAGCACGGGTTGCAGCCGCCCCGCTTCGATATGCGCGGCGACCTGCCACGCAGGCGCGCGCACGATGCCCGCGCCTTCGAGCGCTGCCGACACCAGCGCGTCGAGGCTATTCATCCACAAACGCCCCGTCACGCTGACGCGCGTGCGCGTCGCACCCGACTGAAAGCGCCAGTCCACGGGCCCGGACGCGTCGGAGAAAACCAGGCAATCGTGCTGGCGCAGATCGTCTGGCTTGCGAGGCGTGCCGCGCTGCGCCAGATACGACGGCGCCGCGCACACGACCATTTCGATGTCATCGAGCTTGCGCGCAACGAGGCTCGAATCCGGCAGACGTCCCACGCGCACGGCGAGATGCAAGCCTTCCTCGACGAGATTGACGACGCGATCGACGAGCATGAGATCGACAGCCACGTCCGGATGTTGAGCAAGAAAACGCGGCAACAACGGCGCGATCAGAAGCCTGCCAAGCAGGTTCGGCGCGGCAATCCGCAGCCGCCCCGACAGTTTCCCCCGCCCCGCCGACAGCGCGCTGCCCAGCTCGTCCACTTCGCCGAGTATCGACTTCGCGCGGTCGTAGAGAATGCGCCCTTCGTCCGTCATCGCGAGGTTGCGCGTGGTGCGACGGAGCAGTTGCGCGCCGAACTGCTCTTCGAGCGCCGCGATATGCCGGCTGACCGACGTCAACGACATCGGAATGGCGCGCGCCGCCGCGGACAGGCTTCCCGTCTCCACGACGCGCACGTAGACACTCATCGCTTCAAAGCGGTCCATGATTCGACTCTTCCGGATCTGGCAAGGGTGCTTGCCGATACACAGAGATACCGGCGATTTTCGGAATAGTCTACATTCGTCGAAGCGGAGACGAAATCACGGAACCCTATCCAGATGAAACGTTCGATCTACTGGCTCATGGCGGGCGCGGCGGGCATCGTGGTCGCGAACAACTACTACAACCAGCCCTTGCTCGCCGAGTTCGCGCTGGCGTTTCACACCAGCGAGCGGCAGGCGGGCACGGTGTCGGTTGCCGCGCAAACGGGTTATGCGCTCGGCCTGCTGCTCTTCGTGCCGCTTGGCGACAAGCTCGAACGCCGTTCGATGCTGCGCACGCTGTTATGCGGCGCGAGCGTGGCGCTCGCCGCGATTGCGCTGTCGCCGACGCTGAACTGGCTGGTGGCCGCCAGCTTTCTGACGGGTCTCGCAAGCGTCGCGCCGCAGTTGCTGACGCCGTTCGCGGCGCAGCTCGCGGGACGGCAGCAACGCGGCGAAGCCGTCGGCATCGTGATGTTCGGCTTGCTGTGCGGCATCCTCGTATCGCGCTCGATCTCCGGCTCGATCGCGCAGCACTTTGGCTGGCGCAGCGTCTATTGGCTCGCGGCTGCGGCGATGCTCGTGCTGGCCGCCGTGCTGTCGCGGACGCTGCCGCGCGCGCAGCCGACGTACAAGGGCACATACGGGCGGCTGATGGGCTCGCTATGGACATTGTTCCGCGAAGAGCCGCTGATCCGGCAGACCTCGGCGATTGCCGCGCTGCAATTCGCCGCCTTCAGCGCGTTCTGGGCGACGCTCGCCTTTCATCTGCGCGCGATGGATACGCACTTTGGAAGCGAAGTCGCGGGACTGTTCGGGCTGGTCGGCGTAGTCGGCGCGCTCGCGTCGACGAAAGCGGGCAAGCTGATCGACCAGCGCAATCCGCGCCTCGTCGTGCTGGCAAGCGGCGTCATCTTCGTCATCGCCTTCGCGATCCTCGCGGCCACGGGCCATACCGTCGCCGGACTGGTCGCGGGCGTGATCGTGCTCGATCTGGGATTGCAGAGCGGACACGTCGCGAACATGGCGCGCAATATGAGCATCAAGAGCGATGCGATGAGCCGCATCAACACGCTCTACATGACGATCCGTTTCGCGGGCGGCGCGCTCGGTTCGTCGCTGGGCATCTGGGCGTGGAGCATCTGGCAATGGCCGGGCGTATGCGCGGTCGGTCTCGCGCTCGGCTGCATGTCGCTGTTGATGCAGGCGAGGCCGCGCGTCACGCGTGAACCGCTGCGGGAATGAGTCGATACGATGCGCCCGCTGCTACCGGCGAGGCGGGATCCGGCACCACGTGAGCGCGACGATCAGCAGAAACGCGACATAGGCAACCGCGAACACCCAGGGCGGCAAATCGTAGTACATCCAGACGCTCACCCAGCGCTGGATGAAACCTTGTCCGCTCGTTTTGCCCGTGCGCAGTTCGTCTTCCAGGACGGTGAGCGGACAGGGCACGTCGAGGACCGCCAGCAGCGCGACGACGCCGATAGCCGCCAGATGCACGATGCGAAACGCACGGTTGCGCACCCACGTGCGATGCAGCGCTGCGCCCGCCCAGACCGCCAGCAATCCGCCGACGATGAACAGCACGATCAGCGCATGCAACACGAGACTGCGTCCGCCAGCCCGATCATGACGCCCCTTGCGTGCTTCGACAGCCTTCACGCGATATCGGGCAAGCCGGTCTTACTGAACCTCGGCCGATTGACGTTGGCTCAACAGCAGCAAACCGGCGCCCGTTGCCGCGATGATTTTCAGCCAGACCAGCGTGTCCTTCCAGTCGAAGGCCTGAAACTTTCCTGCAGGATACAACTCATCCACCGTCATCTGACTGCAGGCGCACAGGATCACAAGGAAGCCCGCCAACGTCAGCAGCAACAGCGCGGTTTCCCGCAGCATCGGCGCGCGCTGCGGTTGAATCGCATAAGCAATCGCGATCAACGCACCGAGCATCGTCATCAGATACGCCGCGTGCGATTGCACGTCGGACGGATCGCCCGGAAGCATGCGCGAAAAGAGCAGCGACAGCGTCGCGTACATGCCGAATGCGGCCAGCGCATGCAGCGCGATGGCCTGGAACTGCGCTTTGTCGATGCGTGGCTTCTCGTCGGCCGGGGCCCTGAAAAACTGATCGGCTCTGCCGGCGTACAGCAGAACGAACAAGCCCAGATTCAGCAGGGTCACGTAAACCCCGAATCGCATGACGACAAAGCCACTGTCGAACAGATGGAACACGGTAGCCACCGCCATGAACGCGATCCAGCCGGTTCGTGCGCGCCCGTTTCCTTTCAGCAAACCGGCTGCAATGACGAGATTCGGCAACGTGCTCCAGCACAACACCAGCCACTGCACGGAAAGCGGCATGTGCGAATTGGCGATGACGGGCGCACTGCCGAAGTAGCCGCCTTGCAACGCGGGATAGACCACCATGAACACGCTCATGCTCTGGAACAGCAGCGTGTAGGCGGTAATAAGGACGATAGCGGGACGTTTCATGTTTTTGCTCTGACAGCACACGAAACGGTTTACGGCAAAAATCACATGAAGCTTGAATCGCGCTCACGGTGATGCGAACTCGCTGCTTTTCCACGGCGTCAACGATGCGCGCGTTTGTGTCGCCGTACGCAGGTCAATCACCAGATCCGATGTGCTAGCCTGAAAGTTCATCATCCGAAGTGATCCGGCGAGGCGCATGATGGAACTGCGGCATCTGAAAATGTTTTGTGCGGTGGCCGAGTCCGGCAGCTTCACGGCAGCGGCTGAAAAAATCCACAACGTTCAGTCGAACGTCACGATGCGCATCAAGGAGCTTGAAGGAGAGCTGAATCAGCAGCTCTTCATCCGCCAGAAGAACGGCGTGATGCTCACGTCGGCCGGGCAGATCTTTCTCGGCTACGCGCAACGTATCCTCCAGTTGACGGACGAGAGCCGCAACGCGATGCTCGACAACGCGTCGCCGCGCGGACTGCTGCGGCTCGGATCGATGGAAACGACAGCGGCCATACGCCTGCCGAAAGTCCTCGCGAAGTATCACGAGCGCTATCCGCAGGTTCAGCTATCGCTGATGACGGGCACCACGGCCGAATTGATCAAGGCCGTCGAATGTCATCGGCTGGATGGCGCGTTCGTCGGCGGCTTTCATCAGAGCGCGTCGCTTCATCAGGAAGAAGTTTTTCATGAGGAGTTGGTGCTCGTCAGCGGAATCGGATTCGAATCGCTGGCCGCGCTTGCCAGCCAGATGTCCGGGCAAACCGTGCTCGCGTTCAGGACCGGCTGCTTTTATCGATCGACGCTCGAACACTGGTTCTATCAGGCGGGGATCATTCCCGGCCAGGTGATGGAGTTGGGCACGCTGGACGGCATCATGTCGTGCGTCGCAGCGGGGATGGGCGTGACGCTGTTGCCGCGATCGGTGGTGGAAGGTCACGGCACGCGGCAATCCGTGCACTGCCATACGCTGCCGCCCGAGTTCTCGCACGTGAAGACGGTGTTCATCCGCAACAAGGACGCGATCGTCACGCCCGCGTTGACTGCGCTGACCGATCTCGCGCATGCGCAGTTTGCGGTCGATGCCGACATTGGGCCGTCACGCGCTGACAACATGCTGGCTTCTGCGCTGGCTTGCTTCGACGCTGCATAACGTTGACGTGATCGGTCGCGGCGATCAATGCAACAAGGCGGCGCAGGTCATGCGCCGCCTTTTTAGCTTCTGCCCCGGAACACGCTACGCGTAGCGCAGTTGCAGTCCTTCAAAGCCTCCATCTGCGTCCCGCTCACGCTCGTCGGCAAGTCCTTTCGCCAGTTCTTCGACACGTTCGGCCGCCGACATCACGCGGTCGATCTTGCCGACACCCTGCCCCGCATACAACGACAGCTTTTGCGCCATCTTCGGCTTGTCGATTGCACGCGCGCCGCCGCCCATGAAGCGCAACAGGTTCCACTTGTCACGGTTCGGAATCACGCGATGCGGCGTGCCGTACTTCCAGCCGAACGAATAGCCGGTGCGGTATTCGGTATCGTCGACGGTGGCGTCGACGATCTTTTGCTTGTACAGCGGATGCGCATTCGATTCTTCGCACGCGACGAACGCCGTGCCCGCCAATACGCCGCCTGCGCCCATCCGCATCACCGTGCGTACGTCATCGCGATTCGTGATGCCGCCAGCCGCGAGCACGGGGCGTCCATCGGCCACGTCGATGAGCGCCGGCAGCAACGACAGCAGTCCGATCGTGCCGCGATTCAGGTGCCCGCCGCTCTCGCTGCCCTGCGCGGTGATGATGTCGGCGCCGTGAGCGATGGCCTGGCGCGCAAGCTCGACAGAACCGACCTGAACCATGACGATCATCCCCGCATCCTTTGCGCGCGCGATCATCCGCGGATAGTGCTCCGCATAGAACAGCGACAGCATGCGCGGCCTTTCCTGCAGCACGACCTGAAACTGCGCTTCGAATACATCCGGGCCGCCGAACGAAGGCACGAGATTGACGCCGAACGGCTTGTCCGTCAGTTCTTTCGTTTCACGTAACCAGCGCCGCAACGCGAGCGGCGGCAACCGCAATCCGCCTATCGTCCCCATGCCGCCAGCATTGGCGACGGCGGCCACCAGCTTCGGACCGGATATCGCCGCCATGCCGGCGAGGAAGATCGGATAGCGGACGCCGCACAGCTTCGTGACGGCGTTTCCAGCAAACTCATTCACCGTTGTTGTTGTGTTCATGATTCAAAGCTCCACGCGTTTGCCAAGCATGCGTTTCAACGCATCGTTCTTCAACACGAAATGGTTCTTGCAGGCACCGAAGATATGCAGCGCCAGGCCAAGCACGAACGGCGTCGCGCCGATCCTGAAGAGAACGTCGAAGACCTGTGCGGCCTGCGCATCGGGTTGCATCGGTGATGGGATGAACCAGCCGCCGGGCAACTCGACGAGCTGACCGGCGGCTGATTTCGCAAGCCACGCGGCGACGGGCAGCAGCACCATCGCGAGCGCGAGCGCCGTCGCGACCGAGCGGCTCACGATCACCTCCACGGGATTCGGCGTGCCGACGGGCAGCGGATGCCAGGACGTCACGCGCGCCCAGAATCGATAGATCGAAATCGGGAACAGGATCGTGCCGAGCAGGTTCAACACTTTCGCGAGTTCTGCGCCAGGCGAGATCCACTGCACGATTTCGATCGCGATGATCGCGAGCACCAGCGCCGCGACGATCCAGTGCAGCGCGATCGTGATCGGCGAAAAACCCAGTCCGTTGTCACGCCACTGAAACCGGCCCTGTGCGCGCGGACCTTGCGTTTGAGCATCGTTCATGGAGGACATATGCGAGTTCGACATTTGCATTCCCTTTCGATAGCAGCGGTTCACTAATGACTGGCGGCGCGCGACGCACCGAGGCCCGTCTGCGCGCGGACAAACTGGTCGTCGAACTGTTCGCGCTCGTTCGCGGCGCGTTCGCCCTGATCGGTGATCGAGCCAATCCACGTGAAGAAGAAAGCGATCGTCATCGAAATAATGGCGGGATAGTCGTAGGGAAAGATCGGGGACGCATGCCCGAGCACCTTCACCCACACTGCGGGCGACAGCACGACCAGACCGACGGCGCTGACGAGCCCCGCGATGCCGCCCATCAATGCGCCACGCGTCGTCAGACCTTTCCAGTAGATCGAAAGCGTGAGGATCGGGAAATTCACCGACGCCGCCACACTGAACGTGAGCGCCACGAGAAACGCGACGTTCTGATCCTTGAACAGAATGCCGAGCACGATCGCGACGCCCGCAATGGCCACCGATGCGATTCTCGATACGCGTTTTTCCTTTGCGTGATCGGCCTGATTGCGCTTGAGCACCATCGCATACAGGTCGTGCGAGATGGCCGAAGTGCCTGCCATCGTAAGTCCCGCGACGACGGCGAGGATCGTTGCAAACGCGACGGCGGACAGGAAGCCCAAGACGAGGTCGCCGCCCATCGCTTGCGCCAGATGCATGACGGGCATGTTGCCGCCACCGATCAGCTTGCCGCCCGCCACGCCGCCCTCGAAGAACGCGGGATTGCGGTTCACGATCACGATGGCAGCCGTGCCGAGCACCGTCACGACGAGAAAGAAATAGCCGATGAAGCCAGTCGCGACGAACACGGATTTGCGCGCCGCTTTCGCGTCGGGCACCGTGAAAAAGCGCATCAGGATATGCGGCAGACCCGATGTGCCGAACACCAGTCCAACCGACAACGACAGCATCGCAAACGGATCGGCGACGAGCTTGCTCGGCAGCATGATGGCGGCGCCGCTCTTATGCGTGGCAATCGCCTGCGCGAACATGTCGTTCAACGAGAAGCCGAACTGACTCAGCGCGAGCAGTGCAAGCAGACTCGCGCCGAACAGCATGAGCACGGCCTTGATGATCTGCACCCACGTCGTCGCGACCATTCCGCCGAACGTCACGTACACGGCCATCAGCACGCCGACAACGACGACCGCGTAGTTGTATTGCAGCCCGAACAGAAGCTGGATCAGCTGGCCCGCGCCCACCATCTGCACGACGAGATAGAAGCACACCACCGTCAGCGAGCCGAACGCCATCAGCGTGCGTATTCTCTGCTGATCGAGTCTGAACGACGCGATGTCGGCGATCGTGACCTGCCCGAGATTGCGGATGCGCTCTGCGAACAGGAACATCAGCAACGGCCACGCGACGAAGAAGCTCACTGCGTACAGCATGCCGTCGTAGCCGTTGAAGAAGATCATGCTGGTCAACCCGAGCAGCGCAGCCGCCGACATGTAGTCGCCCGCCAGCGCCAGTCCGTTCTGAAAGCCGGAAATGCCGCCGCCCGCGTTGTAGAAGTCCTTCATCGACTTCGTTTTCGACGCGGACCAATACGTGATGCCGAGCGTCGCGACGACGAATACGACGAACATCGCGATGGCCGTTATGTTGAGCGGCTGCTTCTGAACCTTGCCGAAAGTTTCCGCCGCGGTAGCGGCCTCGCTCGCGATGCACGAGGCGAGCATCAGGCCGATGAATCTGACGCATCGTTTCATCGCGCGTCTCCCGCCAGAATGCGAGCGGTCAGCTCGTCGAACTCGCCGTTTGCGCGCCGGATATAGATGCCCGTGAGCACCCACGTACCGACGATCAGCGCGACGCCCAAAGGCCAGCCAATCGTCATCACGCTTCCCGGATAGAGCTTCACCGCGAGCAATTTCGGTGCGAATCCCGCTATCAGCACGAAAGCGTAATAAGGCAACAAGGTGCCGAGCGTGAGCGATGCCACGAGCCTGCGCCGGCGCGCGACGAGTCGAACGAACGCCGGCGACAGCCGGACGTCGTGATGTGCAGTCGTCTGGACCACGATGTCTCCTGTATTTCGTTTGGAAGTGAGCACATGCCGGGGGCCGCCCGGTGCGCTCTTCTGTTTTTTCCAACGATAGAAGCGAGCATCGATCAAGTAAAATGATGATTGGTGATGCGTATCATCATCACGAGTGAGATGACGGTTTCGCACTCGCTTCGTTTATCCGTCTGTCCACCGCTCGTGACGCCGTGTATCAAGTGTTGTTAGCGCCGCTGTGTTTTTCCCGTCGACGTGAATCCGTAATCTGACGTCACTGGAGGCACATCATGGACATGCACATTCCCTTTCCCGAACCGCAAGTCGAGCGCGCGCCGTTCCCTCTGCAAGGTCATCGCGGTTACGACCGCGTCTTCCGGCGCGATGCGCTCACTGTCGGCCTGATTCTGCCGCTCGAAACCCACGCAGCGTCGCCCCATCCGACGATGGCCGACCATCTGCAGATGGCGCAGCGTGCCGAACAAGCCGGCGTCGCCGCATTGTGGGCCCGCGACATTCCCTTCTACGACCCGCAATACGGCGATTCCGGGCAGATTTTCGAGCCGTTGATCTACATCGGGCATCTCGCCACCGCGACGCAGAACATCACGCTCGGCACGACGGGCATCGTTCTGCCGACGCGCGAGCCGCTGATACTTGCGAAGCAGATCAACACGCTCGACAGGCTCACGGGCGGACGCATCGTGATCGGCATGTCGTCGGGCGACCGGCCTTCCGAATACCCTGTGTTTGGCATCGACTTCGACAGCCGCGGCGAGCGCTTCCGGGACGCGTACGAGGTGTATCGCAGCGTCAGCGAAAAGAATTTTCCGCGCTTCGAATCGCCGCGCTTCGGGCATGGCGACGGCTCGTTGACGATGCTGCCCAAGCCGTTGTTCGGCAGAGTCCCGACGATGGCCGTGGGGCGTTCGCAGCAAACGCTCGGCTGGATCGCGAACAACATGGACGGCTATCTCGGCTTCGTGCCCGAACCCGCCCGGCTGCAATCATTCGTCGATGAATGGAAGGATGCGAATCGTCAGACAAAGGAAGGCGAGTCTGCTGACGACGATGCGAAGCCGCTCGCGTTCGGCGGATTCCTGTATCTGCATCCACGGCGGGACTATCCGTTCAGACGGATCGGCGGCGGATTTGCGATGGGCAGCCGCGCGTTGCGCGACTTTCTCGATCAGGCGCGCGAGCAAGGCGTATCGCATGTCGCGTTGAATCCGCGTGTGACGCCGCGCGATTATCGACAGATACTCGATGAACTGCATCAGGACGTGCTTCCATACTTTCCGCCTGGCGCGTAGCGCACGCCATCCGGTCGCCCACGCAAAAAAAGCCGCATCCGGCCTGTCCGGTGCGGCTTTTTTTCGCATGGACGCCCCGTCTGGCGAGGGTTTGCGGAGACAAACCGCATTTGTTCCTGCCGATCACAACTGTTTGTCCACTCCGGGTGTACGCAACCTGCTCGCGGAAGCCTAGATTTACGACCTAACGGCACTGTCAATTCCGACACCAGCCGAACAACGTTTTCGAGGTCAATCATGAGCAATTCGCAAAAGGTCGCTATCGTCACGGGCGCATCGCAAGGCATCGGCGCCGAGATCGTCAAGGGTTTCCGCGAGCAAGGCTATAACGTCGTCGCCGTCGCGCGTTCGATCAAGCCTTCGGACGATCCGGGCGTCGTCGCCATCGCCGGCGACATCGGCGACCGCGAAGTGGCGCAGCGCGCCGTATCGGAAGCCGTCAAGCGCTTCGGCCGCGTCGACACGCTGATCAACAACGCGGGCATCTTCATCGCCAAGCCGTTCACGCAATACACGGCTGAAGACTACGCCGCCGTGCTCAACGTGAACGTGAACGGCTTCTTCCACATCACGCAGCTCGCGATCGCCGAAATGGAGAAGAACAAGAGCGGCCACGTTCTGCAGATCACGACGAGCCTCGTCGATCACGCGATCGCGGGCGTGCCGTCGGTTCTCGCGTCGCTGACCAAGGGTGGCCTGAATGCCGCCACGAAGTCGCTCGCCATCGAATACGCGAAGTCGGGCATCCGCGCGAACGCCGTGTCGCCCGGCATCATCAAGTCGCCGATGCATGCACCCGAAACGCACGACGCGCTGGGCGCGCTGCACCCGGTCGGCCACATGGGCGAGATGAAGGACATCGTCAACGCCGTGCTGTACCTCGACTCCGCGCCGTTCGTGACGGGCGAAATCCTGCACGTGGACGGCGGCCAGAGCGCAGGCCACTAAGAACGCATGACCAGGCGCCGGCGACGGCGCCTGTCGCACATCACTACGTTACGGAGAATCTCATGCCTATCGTGACTATTCAGGTGACCCGCGAGGGCAACACGCCCGGCACGAGCGCGGTCACGCCGGAAGAAAAGGCCCAGCTCATCAAGGGCGCGAGCGAACTGCTGCTGAACGTGTTGAACAAGCCGCTCGAAGCGACGTTCGTCGTCATTCAGGAAGTCGAGAAAGAGAACTGGGGCTGGGGCGGTTTGCCTGTCGACGAATATCGCAAGCTGAAAGCGCAGAAGAAGGACTGAGCGCCTTCATGATCGATGCGGTACGTGGCGCGGAGAATCCGGCGGGCGGATCTCCGCGCCAGCTATTTATGGCTCACGATGCGCCCTGCCGCGCCGCCAGTCGAGAATATTGCTTATCGATTCCTCTCTGCGTCCCGGCACCACTTCGATATGCGCGCCAGCCTGAATAAAGCCCGTTTGCACGACGCTCAGATAGACGCCCGCAAAACCGCTCAGATACATATGCTTGACCGCCTTCCGGTAGCCCATCACGGCATTGAGCTTGAAACACGGATTGCGCGGCGCCTCCACCCTTAGCCTGACCTGATCGATGACGAGCGTATCGCCGATCCACAGGTCCGTCTCCAGCAAGCCCTGCGTCGTCAGATTTTCTCCGAGCGTGCCGAATGCAAGCGGCTTTTCGGCGTCGGGCGCTTCCGCTTCGACGCGCCGCTGCTGCCACCACGCATAGTGTTCGACGGGATAGAGATAGACGGCCTTGTCGAGGCCGCCGTGAACGCTCATGTCCGCGTGCTCGTCGCCGGCGAGGCCGAGCTTCTGCACTTCGACCACCGCGCCTTCGCTTGCGCTGCTCACCGAGCGCTTGCGAATCGCCGACTCGACCGTCAGGCCGTCCGACGCCCGTCCGATGTCCAGCGTCTGGCATACGCCGATATTGATCGACAGCAGCCGCGCGCACCTTTCGCGCGCGCTGCGGCCGCCGGATTCTGTCTGCGCGATCGTGTCGTCCATCGATTGTGCTTGCTGTGACCGTTTAGCGCGCGAACCGCTGCAATCCGCGAATCGCTTCGTCGAGTTCCGTCTCGAGCCGTGCGACGAGTTCAGCAGCAGGCAATGCACGCGCCAATGCCGCCGCCTGTCCTGCCCATTGCGCACCGAAGCCGAATTCACCCTGGGCTTTCGCTGCGGCGTGCAGCGCCTTGCCTGCGTCGTACGTCACGGGATAATCCGGCGTCGCGGGACGGTCTTCAGCGCGGCCGAGTTCCGTAAAGCGGTTGACCATGCTGCGCGCCGGACGCCCCGAAATCGCCGACGTCAACGTGGTGTGAAGCGCGGCATCGCCGAGAATCGCGCGGCGATAGCCGTCGTCGATCGACGTCTCAGGGCACGGCACGAACGCCGTGCCGAGCTGCGCGGCCTGCGCGCCGAGCGCGAGCACTGCCGCGATGCCCGCGCCGTCCATGATGCCGCCCGCCGCGATGACGGGCAGATCGAATTTCTCGACGAACAAGCGGGTCAGCGCGAACGTGCCGAGGCCTTCGTCGAAGGCTTGCTGATCGAACATGCCACGATGCCCGCCCGCTTCGATGCCCTGCGCGACGAGCGCATCGATGCCCGCATCGGCGACCTGCCGCGCTTCTTCCAGATTCGTCGCCGACGCCAGCAGCGTGATGCCCGCATCCTTCAGCGCCTTGATGATTTCCCTGGACGGCAAGCCGAAGTGAAAGCTCACGATGGCGGGCTTCTCTTCCAGAAATACGTCGAGCATCGGCTGGTCTTCGACGAAGCTCGTGTAAATCTCACCGAGCTTTTCGGGCGCGGTCGCGCCGTACTTCGCGAATTGCGGCGCGAGCCAGTTCAGCCATTGCTGTTCGACTTTCGCATTGGCCGTGGCGGGCGCGTGGCAGAACACGTTGATATTGAACGGCGCGCCCGTCAGCGCGCGCGTGTCGCGGATCGTCTTGCGCGCGGCGTCGGCTTTCATCGCGCCCACGCCGAGCGAGCCGAGACCGCCCGCATTGGAAACGGCGGCCGCGAGCGCGGGCGTCGAGACGCCCGCCATCGGCGCCTGGATGATCGGCTTGCTGATGCCCAGCAGACTCAATAGCGGCTTGCCTTCTGAACGTGTGCTCATGTCTTGTCCTCATCGAAACGGTTAGCGCATGCCTTGCGCGCCGCAAACGCCGGGCTTGCAGGCACTCCCGGCATGCTATCTGTACCTCAGATCATCTTTTTCAAAGGACGATGGGTCAACCATTAAGCAGGCAATTCACTCTTGAGCGCCGGGAACAGGTTGTTCTACTTCGGCATCGGCTCGCTGGCAAACGCATTCAGCTCGTGCACGAGGCTCGACGCCGCCAGCCGCACGAGTTCGCCGCCTTTTTCCGGCGATGCCAGCGCCGGGTCCGAACCCATGCGTCCGTCCGGGAAACGCGCGCGGAAATCGAGCGCCTCGCGGATCGGACCCGACGGCGCGATCTTCGGCGAGTAGTCGGCGGTTTTGATGGCGTCCGGGAAAGCCCACTGCGTGATCGCGATTTCGGACGGCGTGGCGTGCGAACCGTGGCCTTCGGGAAACTGCTTGCGCGCCAGTTCGCCGACGCCTTCCAGATCCCACCAGTTGCACAGCTTCATCGCAAAGCCCGCGTGACGCTTTGCGAAGCTTGCTTCGACATAGACCTCTGAAAAAGCCGCCTCAATCGATGCAATGTTGCCGCCGTGTCCGTTCAGAAACAGGATCTTCTCGAAGCCGTGCGTGGCCAGCGAGCGGACCCAGTCGCCAATCGCGGCGATGAACGTGGACGGCCGCAGCGAAATCGTGCCCGGAAAGCCGAGATGATGCTGCGCCATGCCGATGTTGAAAGTCGGCGCGACGAGGATATCAGCCGACTTTTCCGCTTCACGCGCGATGATCTCCGGACACAGCCAGTCGGTGCCCAACAGGCCCGTCGGACCGTGCTGCTCGTTCGAGCCAATGGGCACGACGATCGCGCGGCTCCGCTTCAGGTATTGCTCGATCTCGGCCCATGTCGAAAGATGTAAAAGCATTGAAACTCCTGTGTTCTGCTTCGCGCTGCACGCAATGTGGCGCGTCGGTCGTTGGGAAAAGCGAAGCCCGCTGCTTCGCGGCGGAATGCGGACCCGATCCGGACAAGCGTACCGGCAATCCGGCACGCCGACCAACAGCAACAAGGTTCACGACTCGTTGTCCGCAAGGCAACGACGTTTCATGAATCGAATGTTTATCGCCGTTCGCCAATCCGGCAGATTGGTTCCGTACAGGAAAGATACCTTGAATGCACGCTTGCGTGCTGCGCGCGCGGAATACATCGCATGCGATTGCATCGCAAAGGATTGACAGCCGGGGAAGTCCGCGTATGATCGGCTCACACGCCTTAATCGCATGCGATTTAAATTGCGAACCCTTTCCTGCAGGAGACAAGATTGAGCACGACGACCGCCCATTCCGACGCACAAACCGGCAAGCCACCCGTCACGCATCTGCGCGTCGAGTCCTATACCAACGGCATCCTCGGTCCGAGCCAGACAATGCTGGGACCGCTCGCCAACGGCGGCACGCTGATCGCAGGCACGCCGCCTGGCTGCTGGGGGCCGATGATCACGCCCGCGTTCCAGGGCGGCCATGAAGTCACGCAGCCCGTTGCGATAGAAGGCGCGGAGGTCGGCGATGCCGTCGCGCTGAAAATACAGCGTATGCGCGTGACGTCGCACGCGACGTCATCGGGCGTGATGCAGTTCGTCGAAGGGCGTTATCACGGCGATCCGTTCGTCGCGAAGTTCTGCTCGTCGTGCGGCACCGAGCATCCGGCGAGCCACGTCGAAGGCATCGGCGCCGAGGCGATCCGCTGCGACCACTGCGGCGCCGAAGTCAGCGCGTTCAGGTTCCGGCACGGCTATATCATCGTGCTCGACCAGGAAAACGGCGTGAGTCTCACCGTGAATCAGGAGGTCGGCAACCGGCTGGCAGGCAAGGCATCGGCGATGTCCGCGCTGCCCGAACTGGCCGCGCAGCATTCCATCCTTTCGCTCGCGCGCGCCGACATGCCCGGCCTCGCCGCGCACATGCGGCCGTTCCTCGGCAACATCGGCACGACGCCCGCACGCGATCTGCCCGACTCGCACAACTGCGCGGACTTCGGACAGTATCTGGTCGGCGCGCCACACCG
Organism: Paraburkholderia azotifigens; assembly: GCF_007995085.1. Taxonomy (GTDB): domain Bacteria; phylum Pseudomonadota; class Gammaproteobacteria; order Burkholderiales; family Burkholderiaceae; genus Paraburkholderia; species Paraburkholderia azotifigens. The sequence continues at coordinate 2,049,854 of NZ_VOQS01000005.1, read as the reverse complement.
CTTCGGCATGACGACGGAAGAGTTGCACAGCGCGAAAACGGATGGACACATGGATACGAACTCGGTGCGCGAAGGCTGCATCGTGATCTGTCCTGTGAAGGTGCCGGGCGCGGGCGTCTATCTCGGCGACATGCACGCGCAGCAGGGCAATGGCGAAATCGCCGGGCACGCGACGGACGTATCCGGCGAAACCGAACTGACCGTCGAGGTCATCAAGCGTCTGACGCTCGAAGGACCGATCCTGCTGCAGAACCTCGAAGACCTTCCGCCGATGGCTCGCCCGATGAGCGCCGAGCAGCGCCGCAAAGTGGCCGAACTCGGCGCGCGCTGGGGCCAGCATGAGATCGAAGAAAACGGGCCGGTGACTTTCATCGGCAGCGGCGTGAACCTCAACGAAGCAACCGAAAACGGCCTGCGCCGCGCCGCCGCCGTCACGGGCCTGAGCTACGAGGAAGTGCTCAATCGCGCGACCATCGCGGGCTCGATCGAGATCAGCCGCTTGCCCGGCACCGTGCGCGTCACGCTGCTTTGTCCGTTGGATATCCTTGAGCGCATCGGCATCGGCCATCTCGTGCGCGAGAAATATCAGTTGGTCTGAGACCTGCTATTCTCTGCGAACGCGCGGCGCAGCTCCTTGCGCCGTGCGTTCGCAGCGTGCGCATTCGCGGCACGCCCATCACGGAAGCGCCATGCAGCGTCAATTCGAAGACCTACTCCTTGGCAGCATCGAACTCTTCTGCCTTGCCGCCGAACTGGAAAGCTTCACGCTGGCCGCGAACGCCGCGAGCGTGACACCCGCGGCCGTGAGCCGATCCGTTGCGCGACTGGAGGAACGGCTCGGCGTCAGGCTCTTCGTGCGGACTACGCGCCAAATCAGGCTTACCGACGCAGGCCGACGCTACTTCGAACAATGCCGTCTCGCGCTCAACCAGCTCGCCGATGCGGAGCGCGAAGCGACGGGGCAGCAGAGCACGCCGTCAGGCGTGTTGCGCATCAGCATGCCGACGCCGTACAGCCACTATCGCGTGCTGCCGCTGCTCGCTGAATTTCGCGCGCTGTATCCCGAGGTCACCGTCGAAACGCATCTGAGCAATCGCAACATCGATTTCGCCGACGAAGGCTTCGACCTCGCGATTCGAGGCCGCGCGCCGGACGACTCCGGCCTCATCGCGCGCACGCTCGAAGATGCCGAGCTCGTGGTGGTGGGCTCGCCCGCGTATCTGAAGTCGGCGGGCAAGCTCGACACGCCCGACGATCTGATCCACCATCAATGCATCCAGTTCGCGCTGCCAAGCACGGGCCGCAACATCCCGTGGATCTTCAGGCAGGCAGGCGAGGAGATCGACATGATGACGCGCGGCGCATACGGCACGTCAGGCGACGTGCTCGCTGGCGCGACGCTCGCCCGACATGACGCAGGACTGTTCCAGACTTACCGGTTCGTCGTCGAAAGAGACCTGAAGGACGGCACGCTGCGCGAAGTGCTCGCACCGTACGGCGGCCGCACGCGGCCATTCGTGCTGCTCTATCCGCATGCGCGGCATCTGTCCTCGCGCGTGCGCTGCTTCGTCGACTTTCTGATGGAGAAGCTCAGAGCGTGAAGCGTACTGAAGCTCCCTAAAGCGCCCGCTACAATCGGGCGCGATCCTGCACACCTTTTCCCTCTTGTCGTCATCCATGCTGCCGAACGTCGATTCGATTGTCGCCCGTCTGCGGCTCAAGCAACTGCGCCTCCTGATCGCGCTCGACGAGCACGGCTCGCTGCATCGCGCCGCCGATCAGATGGCGCTCACGCAGCCCGGCGCAACCAAGGCGCTGCGCGAGATCGAAGCGACCTTTGGCGCGACGCTCTTCACGCGCTCGCCGCAAGGCATCCAGCCTAACGAACTGGGACGCTGCGTGATCCGTTATGCGCGGCTGATTCATATGGACGTCGCGCATCTGCGCGAAGAGATGGAAGGCATCCTGCAAGGCTCGGGCGGACGGCTCGCGGTCGGCGCCATCACGGGCGCCGTGTCGGGCGTGCTGGTGGACGCGCTGACACGCCTGCGCGAACGCCAGCCAACCTTGACCGTCGAAGTCGTCGAAGACACCAGCGCGCGGCTGCTGGCGCTGCTCGATCAGGGCCGTCTCGATCTTGCCATCTGCCGCACGACCGTCGCGCAGCAGCCCGATCACTACGATTACGTCGAACTGCGCGACGAGCCGCTTGCGATCGTCGCGAGTCCGCTGCATCGGCTGGCGAAAGCGCGCAAGGTGAAGCTGGCGGATCTCGCGTCGAGCCGCTGGATCGTCTATCCGAGCATCATGCCGCTGCGCGGCCTGTTCGAACGCGAGTTCAAGGAAGCGGGGCTTTCCGTGCCGGCGCATCCCATCGAAACGGCATCGACGATGACCACCGTGCTGATGCTGCAACGCGACCCGACGCTCGTTTCGCTGATGCCTCGCGACATGGCTGCGCTGCTTGCCGATCACGGCCTCGCGCGGCCGCTTGCGATCGAAGTCCGCTCGCGCACCGAGCCGTACGGCATCGTGACGCGGCGCGGCTCCGCGCTGTCGGCGGCTGCCCGGCTGATGATCGACGAGCTGACCTGACGCGCGCCGGCGGCCCGGCTTGCGTTGCCGTCGTTGCGTGACTAATATCGATTCATAGCGGCGAACTGCGCGCATCGTGCGCGAACGGCACGCCGATATCGGAACGGCAGCCCGTCGCACATGAAGCCTTACGTCGTCATGCTTGCAGCATGGATGGCCGCGTTCAGCACAGCCGGCATGTATTCGGCTCACGCGGACGGCCCGGTCATCGTCGCGCTCGCCAACTCCTCGTCCGATCTCACTTCCGACTTCGCTTCGCCGCTCGTCGAGCCGGATCATCACGACCGGCACAGGCCGTCTACGCCATCGCCCGCCATCATCCACGGACCATCGTATCTTTCCGCGTTGCGCGAATACGATGTGCGTTCGCTGACACACCGGTTTTCGTACAGTTCGTCGTCGGGGTTCACGCTGAACAACCACGGCGAGTAAGCCGTGCGGCTACCGCGCCTCTGTCGTGCGCCTGTCAGTGCACGGAAGGCGTGCGGCTCTCGATCTGCTGCAGCGACACACCCACCACATGCTCGCGCCAGATGCCGCATTTCGCGACCACGGGGATCCACGCCTCGCGAGCATGCACGCGGGCAAACGCGCGCATCGATACCGTCGATTCGACCGGCTGCGAGCCATTGCTGCCCGAGAACAGACCGCCGCCTTCATCGACTTTCGCATTCAACACGCGGCGATCCGGCGCGAGAAACATGTCATAACGTGACGTAGTGCGGATCCAGCGGTCCAGTTCGGCGATACAGTTGATGACGGCAGGACGCACGTGAAGGCGCGCGAGATACGCGTAGTCGTCGGGCACGTCGGCCTCTGTTTGCGAAAACGCGTTCGTGCAGAACCAGATGAGACTAAAGATGCCCAATAGGGCCGTGATACTTTTCATTGCGAAGTGGTGCCCGGAGGTGCAAAAGTATTGCAAACGTTCAAGGCGCGAAAGTATACCTGCTTCGCCGGGCTTTTATTCTTTGCGTCGTCTGCGCGTATCGTCGCGCAGACGTTCGCGTGACTTCAATCCTGCATAACGGATCGTAAATTGAATCTCGCTCAAATCGCTGTGATCGCGGCGGCGTGCGTGGCGCTCGTCGCCTGCTCGCGCAACGACAGTGTCTTTTCGCTCGCGCCGAACTACACGGGGAAAACCGTGCAGACGGTAGCGGATGTCGCCGGCTGCATCGCGGAGCGCTGGCGGGCCAGCGCGCGTCATCTGCATGAAGTCCACGCGAACGGCGCGATCAGGCTCGAAGCGCAATCGCTGTTTCATGGCGTGACGATCGGCGTGCGCCTCAGGACGCGCGACGGCGATACGCTGGTCGAATATTTCCAGCGCCGCGTCGCCGATCCGATCTATCGCGAGATGGTGAGGGAGTGCACGCGCACATAAGCGCATGCGAGCACTCAGAATTCTACGAGCGCGAAGTCTTCCTTGCCGACGTCGCACAGCGGGCAGCGCCAGCCGTCCGGCACATCGGCCCAACGCGTGCCCGGCGCAAGGCCTTCTTCCGGCAAGCCGGCTGCTTCGTCATAGACCCAGCCGCAGATCACGCACACCCACTGCTTGAAGTCGTCGGCGGATGCCGGCGTTTGCGCTGCGCCGTTCGAGCCGGTCGGTTGCGGCACGTCGGCGCTGTTGCCCTGATCGAGCGATACGACGAACGGCGCGGGGCGCTCCGCAGCGCTCGTGTCGAGATAGCGTTGCAGCGCCCGATGCAGTTCGACGGCTTCGTTGTGGTTCAGATCGATCCAGAACGGATCGCCTGCGCCGTCGTTGAGTCGATCAGGCGAAAACTGGAGTTCTACGGCAGTGGCTTTCTTGTACATGTGAAGTGAGGGTGAGCGAACGCATGCTGCAGCCGTTCGCCGCGCAGATGAACCGACGTCCGCTGCACTCAGAAAAAGTGACGCAGCAGCGCGCTGCACAGCGCGGCGGCGATACCGACCAGACCGAGGGTTTCGAGAAGCGTCAGCGAGCGGCGAGCGTTAGCGCGATTGGGTGTCGACATGGGGCTTGAACAGAATGAGTGACAGAAAGGCCGGCGCGTTGCGTCCGGCCCGAAAAAAACGCGAGCCCGGATTTTAAACGCTCATTCGTTCAGCAGCTTTCTTTTCGCTGTCGGCTTGCGCGGATCGGCATGCTGCATGCGGGAAGATTGACTTGCATTGCGAGCGTCGATTATCGCTCGCGAGAAGGCCGCGATTAACTCCATCCGGTTGATAGAGTCTTTCGGACTGGGGATTGCCGTCTGGTCTTCGTTCGTTCCCGTCAAGCGCCGCCATGCGTCGCCCTCGACGAACGCACGGCGTTCAGGTCCGCTCGCGGCAGCATCTGACATGCGCGCTGCGACAATTCACCACACAAAAGCCGGTCTATCGATCGACAGGCGCGCAGCTGCCGCGGCTCTGACAATTGCTCTGCCGCTTTGCTTCCTTCGTATCGCCGCCCGTTTCCCGCACGCGGTCGTCGGCCCGATAGTATTCGGCGTTCTGATCGGCCTTCGCATACGAGGCCACAGGCGCGGCCAGGCCAGCAAAACCCACGACGGCAAGAACAAACGCAAGGGTCTTCATTGTTCACCTCCTTGTTTGATCGTTGCGACGGCAATCGGCCGCGAGCTTTGCACGGTCGTTTGCAAACGTTGACGACGGTGTGATCCGAATCGGCGGAACACGTAAAAAGCATAGTCGCTGCCTCGCCTGGGCGTTAGTTTTGCCGAGGTTTGCCGCGCGTCACATCGACCTGGCCTTTCCCGTCGGCGTCAACACCTGCAGCAGGCCGTCCGTGTCCTTTACGATCAGCGCCATCACGAGTTCGACACCCGGCGCCAGCGCCGCGTGCGGACCGTCCACGCGTTCGTTGATCCGCCTGAGCAGGGGATCGAGCGCGTCGCGGGCTGCCTGTGCCTTGTCCTTGTTGACGGGAACCTGATTCACCGCGTCGGCGAGCGCGGACAACGTGCGCGGCAATGCCAGCCACACCGGGTCGACATGCGGCTTTGCACCGTCCGCGCAGGTATGCGCGAGCGCCTGGCCGAACACCAGCACGTCGCGATGCAAGCGGCTCAGAAACGGCGGCACCTTGTCGATGGCATCGGAGCTGTCCCGCAGGATCGGCACGAACACATGCTCGCGTCCCGCCTCTTGCAGCGCTTCCGTAAGCGCCGTCTGCGCGGCGAGACTGTTTTGTTCAAGAAGCGCGAGCGCCGTATCGTCGCGCGAGAACGCGAGCTTGTGCTCGATCATCTGTGCAAGCGCTTCCAGACAGTCATGCGCGTTCCGGTGCGCGCTCTTCAGTGCGCGATTCGGCCACATCACCGTCGCGACGAACGCCGCCGCCGCGCCGATCAGAATCTCGGCCACACGATGCAAGGGCCGCACGAACGCCGAGCCGCCGTCGCCGGGCACGAGCAGCACGATCACCAGCGTCACACACGCGAGCCGCAAACCGGGCCGCGCGGCGGCGAGCGCCGCCAGCGGCAGCAGCGCGACGGAGAACACAGGGAGCGGATCGAAGCCGTGGTCCATGACGACGAGACCGATCCCGCCCACGATCCCGCCGATGCACGCGCCGATGATCTGATCGCGCGCCGTCGTGATCGCCTGCGTGAGACTCGGCTGCGTCACGACGATCATCGTCGTGATCAATGCCCAATAACCTTCGGGCAACGTCGCCAGCTTCGCGGCACCGTAGCTGAGCACGCAACCTGACAGCGTGCGTGCAAAGCGGCGCGCTTCGGGCGCGCGTAGCAGGTTCCTGAGCCAGTTTTGATCTTGTACGGTCATTCGGGTATTTCCATCAAAACGCATGAACTGCCGTCATTGGGGAACATGCGTTGCTCCCACGACTCCCTGTATTCGAAAGCCTTCATCGAACGCATTCCTCAGGAGCGTCATGCCGATGCAGCAAGCCCATGCCCGCCGCATTCTTCCTGTCGCGCTGTGCGCCGCCGCGCTGCTCGTCTCGAGTATGCAGAGCGTCGTCGCACAGACCTTGTCCGCCGATGCTTCATCCACAGCCGCGGCGTCCGCTGCATCGGCGAGCAGTGCGCACGGCGCGTCGCGCGTCGTGCCCGTGCCGCCGTCCGATCTGTATGGCGCGCTGTATCGCGATGTCGAACTCGCGCATCTCTATCCGGACAGCAAGACCTTCGCCGACATGGTGCCCAACGCGCCGCCGCAGCAGATCGTCGCCGATTATGCCAGGCAGAAAGACCACGCGCAGTTCGCGCTGAAGCCGTTTGTCGAGCAGCACTTCACGCTGCCCGCACGCGAAACGAAAGACTACGTGTCCGATCCGAACCAGAGCGCGACAGCGCACATCGACACGCTCTGGAGCGTGCTCAGGCGCGACCCGGATGCAAGCGCAAGCCCGTGGTCGTCGCTGCTGCCGCTGCCGGATCCGTACATCGTGCCCGGCGACCGCTTCGACGAAATCTACTATTGGGACTCGTACTTCATCATGCTCGGACTTCGGCAAAGCGGACGCGAAGACCTGCTGGAGAACGAACTCGATAACTTCGCGACCTTGATCGACCGGTACGGCCACGTTCCCAACGGCAACCGCACGTACTACCTGAGCCGTTCGCAGCCGCCGTTCTTCGCGCAGATGGTGCGGCTCGCCGCCGATCGCGAAGGCGATCAGGTCTATCTGCACTATCTGCCCGCGCTGCGCAGAGAATACGCGTACTGGATGGACGGTCACGACAAGGTCGCGCCAGGCGGCGCTTATCGACATCTCGTGCGTCTGCCCGACGGCACGCTGCTGAACCGCTACTGGGACGAGCGCGCCACGCCGCGCGACGAGTCGTATCGCGAGGATGTCGCCACCGCGCAGGCGACGCCGCAGCGCAAGGCCGACGATCTGTGGCGCAATCTGCGCGCTGGCGGCGAAACGGGCTGGGACTTCAGCTCGCGCTGGTTCGAGGACGGCAAAACGCTCGCGACAATCGAAGTCACGTCGATGATTCCCGTCGATCTGAACAGCCTGCTCGTCGATCTCGAACGCACGCTGGCGAAGGCGTATCGCGTGCAAGGCGACGCGACCCACGCGGAAAACCTCCAACAGCGCGCCGCCGCGCGAGCCGATGCGATCCGGCGCGTGCTGTGGGATCCGCAGATCAATGCGTTCGGCGATTACGACTTCGCGCGGCGTCAGCTCACGCACCGGCTCAGCGCGGCCACCGTTTATCCGCTGTACGCGGGCGTCGCGACCAAAGCACAGGCCGCTGCCGTGGCCGCGACGGTTCGCGCGCGTCTGCTGCGTCCCGGCGGCCTCGCGACCACGACGGTCCAGACGGGCCAGCAGTGGGACGAGCCGAACGGCTGGGCGCCGCTGCAATATCTCGCCGTGACGGGCTTGCGCCGCTATGGCCATGCCGACCTCGCGCAGCAGATCGCGACGCGCTGGATCGGCACGAACGTGACCTACTACCAGCACACAGGCAAGCTGGTCGAAAAATACGATGTCGATGCGAAGGCGGGCACGACGGCGGCGGGCGGCGGCGAGTATCCGTTGCAGGATGGGTTCGGCTGGACTAACGGCGTGCTGCGTACGTTGATGGCGATGTATCCCGCTGCGGCCGGTTCGTCGACGCGTCCCGTGGATGTGCCTTCGGGTGCTGCGGGCGTATCGGAAGCGGCGTCGGCGGCAGCGGCTGCGCCGAAAACGACGCATCGCCTTGACGCGACGCCTGCGCCTGCATCGGCGCCTGCTGCACCGTGACGCGATGAAGCGCGCACGGACCCGCGCCGCCTAACTGCTTGTTACGAAACTCGCACACATGTTGCACCTTCGGTATGGGGCTCCGCGTAGACTGCGCTCACAGTGACCGGCGCGAATCGATGCAACACGCTATTGAAATCGAACGCGCCGGCGCAACATCGGTTCGGTCAAAACAATCGGAAAACAGCATGACAGCTTTCGGGAAAGCCACACTCGCCGCCGTATCGATCATTCTTGCCGTCAGCGGGACGGCGCACGCGGCGGGCTGCATCAAGGGCGCCGTGGTCGGCGGCGTCGCGGGACACTATGCGGGCCATCACGCTGTCGTCGGCGCGGTCGGCGGTTGCATCGTCGGACGCCATCTTGCGAAAAAGCACGCTGAAGAACAGGCCGCTCAACGTCAGGCGCTCCACGCCCAGTACCAGTAACACACGCAAGCCCGCGCGCCATGATTCGAACGGCGCTCGCGATTTAAGTCTGTCTTAATTGTCGCGGCTCATTATCCGTTCGCAGGCTTGCCATTGATCCCCTGTCGTGCCGCCAGAGCATCGGCGGCACCTTTTTCCGCGCGGCCACAAGCCGATTCACTCGCGCCGGAAACGAAGAAAAGAGGTACATCACCATGTCGCACAAGTCGAGAAACCGCAAACAGACCCGCCACGCTCCCGCCATGTCGCCGCTGCTGCGCGCGCTGACGTTCAGCCGCGCCGCGCACGAACCGATCACGCGCGCCATGCTGCTGCAGGCATACGCGAGTCTCGATGCGTTCCGGCGCGGCCAGGGTTCGCGCGAACTGTTCACGACGCTCGGCCGGCAACTGCTGGTGGCGGAGGAACTGAGCCGTATCGGTCACGTGCCGGAAGCGATCGACGATATCGCCGAAGCGCAGATTGCGATGGCCGACATCGACGTCACCGAAAAGGCGGGCGGCAAGTGGACGGTGGAAGGCGACAACTACGCGTGGCTCACCATCGCACTCGACGCGTTCGCGCGCCAGCTGGCCGATGCATCGCTGGAAGACATCGCGAAGGCGGAAGCACGGATGATCGAAGGCCTGATGCGCACCGAGCAGGAACTGGCGCACACGGTCGCTGCCTGAACGCACTACTGCGCGACATGCGCGCCATGACGCGCGCCTGAATCAAAGCTTGCGCAGTTCGGCCTGCATCCAGTCGTGCACCTGATGGCTGAGTTCCTGCGGCGAGCGCTCCGCAGGCGACAGCGTAGGACCGACGACCACGCGGATATGCCCCGCGCCCGTCGGCCAGCCTTTCGCGGGCCACACCTTGCCCGCGTTGTGAACGACGGGCACGATCAACGCGCCCGTCGCGCAGGCAAGGCGCACGCCGCCCGACGTGAGCTTCACGGGCGCATCGTGCGGCACGCGCGTGCCTTCCGGAAAAATCACGACCATATCGCCTTTCGCAAGCCGTTCGGCCGCTTCACGCGTCACCGCGACGTGCGCCTGACGCGGCGAGCCGCGATCCAGGCTCACCATGTCGAGTCCCTTCAGCACCCAGCCGAAGAACGGGATGCGCAGCAGATCCTGCTTGAACACGAAGCTGATCCGGCGCGGAAAGAGCGCGAGGAAGGCGAGCGTTTCCCACGTCGACTCGTGACGGCACAGGATGATCGACGGTTCATGCGGCAGATGCTCGAGGCCTTCGATCGAGCAACGGATACCGAACGCCCCGCGCATCACGGCAACGAGCGCCCGGCACCAGAGCGCCGCGAGCCGGTAGCGCGCCGACCGGCTGGTGAACGGATACAGCAGCAACATCACCGTGGACCAGAGCGTGCCGCTGCCCAGCAGATACACGATGAAGAGCCATTTGACGAGAACCGCGCGCATGGATTGTGGCATCGACGGAAAGTAGGAAGGCGCAAGCCTAACCCAGATACTACCGGCGATGAAAAGAACGCAGGTGTGAACACTGCAGCGAGACGGGCTCAGCGCGCAGCGCGCCAAAAAGAAAACGCCGGCCAAAGCCGGCGTTCATGCTGTAGTTTTGAAGGCCCAGGTCGCCTGACGGCGCCGGAAGGCTAGACATTCGGCAAAGGCTCGCGCCTCGTAGCGCTCACACTTTGCCGACGGTTCAACCCTTCGCCTCTTTCGAATTATCGCGTACTGCGCAAACTTCCCCCGTGCGCAAGCAGAGTATCTCCGACCTGCGCGCGCCGCTATGTGGGCAACCGAACATTCAGACAAAAGACGTCGCGTACTGTGGCGCCCGCGTCACACTTCAGGCGCCGACGCTTGCGTCATGACACGCTCGCCTGCGTGCAATCTCTCGACAGCGCGTCCAGATCCGCAGCCGGAACCGGCCGGCCGAGCAAAAAGCCTTGCAGCGAATTGCAGCCGAGCCGCGTCAGGAACTCCTTCTGCGTCGCGGTCTCGACGCCTTCCGCGACGATCTCGATGCCCAGCGTATGCCCCAGCGCGACGACCGACGACACGATGGCGGCATCCTCCGCATCATGTGCAAGCTCGCGCACGAAACCGCGGTCGATCTTCAGCTCGCTCGCGGGCAGCCGCTTCAGATACATCAGGCTCGAATAGCCGGTGCCGAAATCGTCGATGGAAATGCGTACGCCCATGTCGCGCAGCGCTTGCAGAATGCGCAGACTCGCGTCGACATCGCGCATCGCGGCCGACTCGGTCACTTCGATCGTCAAATGGCGCGGATCGACGCGATGCCGCGCGAGCGTGTCGCGCACCAGCGCCGTCAGCTGCGGGTGGCTGAACTGCACAGGCGACAGATTGACGGCGACGTTCCAGTCGCACATGCCCGAATCTAGCCATTCGCGGACCTGGCGGCACGCTTCGTCGAGCACCCATTCGCCGATCGGCACGATCAAACCCGTCTTCTCGGCAAGCGGAATGAATTCGTCGGGACCGATCAGGCCGCGCGTCGGATGAATCCAGCGCACGAGCGCCTCGACGCCTCTGATCGGCCCGTTCGGCGCGGCGAACTGCGGCTGATAGTGCAGCACCAGTTCGTTGCGTTCGATGGCCGCGCGCAGGTCTTGCGTCAGTTGCAGCTGGCCCTGCATGTTCTCGTTCATCGACGCGTCGAAGAAGCAATACGCGTTGCGGCTCATCGACTTCGCGTGATACATCGCGGCGTCTGCGTGCATCAGCGCATCGTGGACGGACGCGCCGTCGGCGGGACACATGGCGATGCCGATGCTGGTCGAAATCCGCAGATCGTGGCCGTCTGCCTGGAACGGCGCGCTGATCGCCGCGAGCAACCGGCTGGCGACGGCCGTCGCGCCCGCTCGATCTTCGCCGGGAACCAGCAGCACGAACTCGTCGCCGCCGACGCGCGCCACCGTATCCTTCCCGCGCACGCCCGCCGCGAGCCGTTCGGCGACCTGCACCAGCAGCCGGTCGCCCACCTGATGGCCGTAAGCGTCGTTGACCACCTTGAAGCCGTCGAGATCCATGAACATCAGCGCGAACTGGCCGCCGTCCTCGTGCGCCTTCGACAGCGCGTCGTCGAGCCGGCACTCCAGCAGCACGCGGTTCGGCAGCTTGGTCAACGCATCGTGCAAGGCCAGATAGCCGAGTTCCTGATTGGCTTCGGCCAGCGAACGCGTGAGCGCCGCGTTCTCCGTTTCGAGCCGCACGTCTTCGAGCAGGGAAATCGTCAACGCGACGGCCGTCACCGTCAGCGTCACGATGATGATCGCGACGGCGACCCAGGCGCTGTGTCCGCCTTCCGTCGCAGCCATGCAGAGACTGCCGGCCGGAAAGCTCGCCGCCGACATGCCCGTGTAGTGCATGCCGACGATCGCGAGTCCCATCACGATCGCGGCGCCCGCGCGCAGCGGCCGCATGCGGCGCGAGTTGTGGCGCAGGCTGAAGGCCGTCTTCAACGCGACGCCCGAAGCGGCGATGGCGATGGCGATCGACAGCGCGAACAGCGGCACGTCGTAGACGATGCCTGGCTCCATGTGCAGCGCGCTCATGCCCGTGTAGTGCATGCCCGCGACGCCGACGCCCATCAGCACCGCGCCGCACGCGAGCCGCCCATTGGGCAGCGTCTCCTGGCAGACGAGCCAGAGCGCGAACGCCGACGACGCCACGGCAATCGACAGCGACAGCAGCGTGACGAGGGGATCGTAGCCGAGCCGTATCGGCAGGCTGAACGCGAGCATGCCGATGAAGTGCATCGACCAGATGCCGAGCCCCATCGCGAATGCGCCGCCCGTCAGCCACCAACGCGCGGCGCGGCCGGTCGCCGTCATGATACGGCCCGCCATTTCGAGCGACGTGTACGCAGCCAGCACCGCGACAAGGAGCGAAAACAGCACGAGGAGACTGTTGTAGCTGCCCTGTAACATGAGAGCCCCCAGAATGTTCCCTCCGCCGCTGCCGGACTTTGATGAATGAAGCAGTCCGTTATCTGCGGAAAGAGGCAGGTGAAGTACGCTTTATCGACAGCTGAACGTAAATGTTAAGTGCGGAATGTCAAATTCCGAGCTTCGGCTCAGTTTTACGATTGCGTCAGGATCCGTCCGACTGGCCGCGCCGCGGTATTCGGTGTAGTTGGCGATCGCGGCGGCTCTGATTCTGCTTCGCAGCGGATCGGCGACGTTGCGCGACGGAGCGTTAGTCGCTCATCACGAGAATCCGCACCTTGCTTTTCAGCGACGGCATAACGAAATCGGAGATGCGCCCCGCTCGGACATCGAAGAGCAATTGCTCGAGTTTGTCGAGCAGCGACGGCCCCTGGCTGAGTGCGTATGCGCCCGCACTCGCGACTTCCATCTCTCGCATGAGCGTGCGCCGGGCGAGGATGACGCGCTCGACGGCGCTCGCTCTCGATACGAAATACTCTTCCACGTAGGCCAAATCCTTTTCGGCGCGTTCATCGTTGTTTGACTGCGCCGCATCGGCGTAAATAGTGACAGACGCGGGCGGCATGCACGCTTGCGTGAAAGAAGCGGTGAGGAAGTGTCTTTTCGCGGCCTGGCCTGCCGTGCATTCACGTCGCTTCAAACCGGGCAGCATGGATCGTTCTTCTGAATGCCGGCGCGCGAACACCACGCTTCGGCAAGGGCGAAATCTGGCTTTGGAACTTCCAGATTGTGACGGGCTCGCCGCGCACTTACTCTGCAGCAACGCGAGCCGTCGCCCTCGCCTGAGAAACAGGAGACACCCATGCTTTCCGCTTTGGTTGAAACGGTCGGAGCGCTCGGCATTCTGGCGAGCGTGATTGCCAAGATCGCTGAATTGCGCAAGGAGTACCGGCGCTGCAAGGAACGCTGCGCCAATAAAAAAACCCCTCCTGAGAGGGGTCGATGAATCGTCAGCGAACCGTGCCTTCCGTCCAGCCCGAAGCGTCATCAAATTCCCCGCGATGAGATCGTTGGGGATCGCCGCAAGCGTTGCCGTCAAACGAGCTTGATCGAGGTCGGGTCCGCCGTCAGGTAGCCGACCGCCGAGCCGAAGCGATCCTTGTAGTTGGCGCGCACGAGGGGATCGAGCGTCGTCTGCACCTTCGCGTGCAAACTCGTCCAGTCGCCCGCGTGCTGGAAATTGCTCATGATGTACGTCCAGCCGTTGATTTCGTCGACGGCATGCAGACCCGTCGATTCCGCGCCCGCCGGGCACGACAGGATGCGCGAGAGCGTCTTCGTGTCGACGTTGTACGCCCACAGGAAGTTGTTCACGTGCATGCCGCTGTCTTCGCCGATGAAGAGCGTACGCAGCTTCTCCGAGAACTTGAGGTTGTCGGGATTCGCGATCTTTTCCGGGTTCGCCGTATTGCCGAGGCTATCCGCCGTCGTCAGGTCTTCGCCGACGAGCGCGGCGGGCGCGCTCATGTCGACGGGCACCCATTCGCTGTTGATGGCCGCGCCGCTCAGGTCGCTCAGTCCCGCCTTCATGTTCAACGCGTAGACGGCACCCGACGAAATGCCCTTGTCGAGCGCGATATCCGTCGAATGCGCGTTGCCGCGCACCATCGACGCCGTGATCTGCGACATCGCCGAATACAGAATCTTGTCCTTCGCGTTGACGGTCGTGCCTTCGAGCTTCGTAAAGCCCATGCTCGCGCCGCGCAGCGCGGCGTAACGGTGCGTTTCGAGGAACGCCGCCGCCTTCTCCATGCCCGTCTTGATGCGGATCCAGTTGAACTTGCCGCCGACGTGAATCTTCGTGTAGGTCGGGTCGGTCGGCGGATTGGCTTCGTCGGTGACGATGTCCATGATGTCGGCGATCGTCAGCGTGTTGGCGAGCGCTTCGATTTCATCGCTGGTCGCGTGGCCGAGATTGAGCCACGTGAGCGTCGCGGCGCCCGCGCCCGCCGACGATGTTTGCGCCCACTTCGCCACATACAGCGTGCCCGCCGACAGGTCCGCTTCCTTGTCGGCGACGAACATGAAGAGGCCGCCGTTGGTCGCGTCGTCGCCCATCAGCACGGTGCGCTTGTCCGGCATCACCTGAATCAGCTCGTGCGAAATGCGGCCGAGGCAGTAGTGCTTCTTCACGGTGCCCGTGCCGTCGGGATTCACGGTGACTTCGGGCAGATGTCCGTAGTGGTAAGGCCGCGCCGTCGACGCGTTGCCGTACAGATTCAGGCTATACGCCTGGAACTGCGTGTTGGTCGCGATCGTCGCGGCGTCCGGCTCGTACTCTTCGCTCGACAGATGCGTGTTCCACGGCGACAGGCTCGCGCCGCACGTGATCCACAGGCCATGCGCGCCCGATGTATCGACGTTCGCATAGCTGACCAGCGCGAGCTTGCCCGTCGCCGGATCCTGATCGAGCGTGAGCACGGCGATGGGCGAGGGCAGCTTGCCGTACATGTCGCCCGCCGATGTCTGCGTCTGGTCGCGCGTCGTGTATTCGAATTGCACGACGGCAAACACCGGGTTGCCCTTCACGCCTTTCACGGTCGGCTTGTCGAGGCGGATCAGCGACGTGCCGTCCGGGCAATCGGAGAAGAACTGGCGCTCCTTGCCCGCCACCGATCTGTCGATAATCGGCTGGTTGTTGATGTCGAAATACCCGCCCGCGACGATCGCGCCGCCAGACGTGTTCGGCACCGTGTCGCCCGTGATGAAAAACGGCTGATACGCGAGCTTGTACGTGCGGCGGCTGCCGTCGCTGAATTGCGCGGTCAGCGTCGAGCCGACCGTGGTCGTCGCCATGGCGGCGGCATCGGCCAGCGACGGCGCAGCCATGCTGCCGAACGACGCCGCCGTGAATGCAGCCGTCGACGGTGTGGGCGTGCTTGCCGGATGATCGCTGCTGCCGCCGCACGCCGCCAGCAGCGAAGCCGTGGCCGCGCTGCCGAGCGGCAGCATCGGTGCGCCGGCAATGATTTTGAGCGCCTTGCGGCGTGACAGATCGAGAGGCTGCACCATGTTCTTGTGATCCATTGATGGGGATAGGTTGGTTGAATCAACAACCAGTCCACGCCTGGATCAGGCAGTCCACGGCGCGCCGGTATGACGCGCTACTTTAGGAAATGATTATGAAATACGTTTGACAGTATTTTGTAATTCCTGAAAAGTGCTTTGGCGATCAGACACGTCCCGCAACGGGAATCAATGCGCCCGTGATGCACTGCGCGTCCTTCGACAGCAGGAACGCGATCACGGCGCCGATCTGCTCCGACGTCACCCAGCGCGAGAAATCGGCGTCGGGCATGTCGGCGCGATTCTGCGGCGTGTCGATGATGCTCGGCAGGATCGCGTTGACGGTCGTGCCCTTGTCCTTGAGTTCTTCGGCGAGCGCTTCCGTGAGGCGCATCACGCCTGCCTTCGACGCGGCATACGCGCCCATCCCCATGCCCGCCTTCAACCCGGCCATCGCGCCGACATTGACGATGCGTCCGCCCGTCGCTCTCGTCAGATGCCAAAGCGCGGCCTTCGATGCATTCAGCGTCGTCTTCACGTTCACGTCGAACATGCGCTCCCAGGTGTCGGCGCTGCCATCGGCGATCGTCTCCCAGCTGAAACCGCCCGCGACGTTCACGAGCGCATTCAGTCCGCCGAGCTGACTCGCGATCGAATCGAGCGCGCGCTGCGCGGCATCGCGTTCCGCGAGATCGGTGCCGCTCACGATACAAGCCTGCGCGAGCGACGCGGGCAGATTCGCGGGCGCCTTGCCTCTGCCGATCAACGCGACCTTCGCGCCGCGCTCCGCGAGCGCCTGCGCCGTCACGAGACCGAGATTGCCGAAGGCGCCTGTTATCGCGACGATCGTTCCGTCCAAGCTGTTCATGAAGTACGCGCTCCCAACGCAGGTCGAAGTTCAACGAACGTGCGCGCCGTCGCGCGAATCCATCGCGGCGTACGGCGCGCACGAACGACAGTGTTGTCGGAAGGCACGCTCGCGTCAATTGTCGATCGGTATGCCTGCCGTTCGTCGTGCATGCAGGCACTCCTTTTAATCGACGCGAGATCGCCACGCAGGACGCACGGCAGAAACGGACGATCGGATAAAGAGGCGCGACGCGAGGGCAAAGGTCATCGCCACACTTTGCCGCATAGTGAGTCACGAGACGGCATCGAGCACCATGAATCATCTGTTGCAGCAAGCGCGTTCTATAACGACGGGCAGCAAGGTCTTGTGAAGTCAGGGTGTGCAGCCAGTTCCATCGCCGTGGTCACACGCGATGCGTCGTCGCGCGCCACCGGCTACGAGAATCCGCGAACCCTTGCGTAACAGGAGGCCTTGTCATGCATCATCAGCCGGACTTGCATCGACGTTCCATCCATGACGACTCACATGCCCGACTGCTCGAACAGTTGCACAGCGACCCGCTGATGCGCGAGAGCCTCACGCTCCTGCCGCCCGTGCTGCTGTTCGCCTTGCTGCATGTTCATACGCATGTCGGCTGGGACGTGTGCTTCGCGGCCGCGCGTCAGTTGAACAACGATCATGGCAGACATATGCGCGAACTCTGCACGGCCCTTTCGCTGATGAAGTCGCTGCGCGGCACGCGCATACTCGATCCCCTCGCATGGCATGCGGCGCTGCGTCGCCTGATCCACGCAATCGCGAGCGAGCCTGACGCGCTGCAAGCAGCGCCCATGCAAACGTCACGACGCGAGTGGCTGAGGCGAGCAGCGCCCGTGCTTGCACGCAGCGACGCAGCGCGCGTACTGCGCCATGGTCATCTTCTGCTGAACTGCACGCGCTACTGGCTCGCGGCCAGAGCTTCCGTGCCCGTCACATGGCTGTGACGCTTGCGCCACGCAGCAGGCGGTTGCCCGAACTCGCGTCTGAACGCGCGATGGAACGCCGATTCCGATTCGTAGCCGACCTCTTCGGCAATCGCTGCAATCGCCTTGCTGCTGTACGACAGTTCCTGCGCCGCGACGATCAGACGCCAGCGCGCGAGATATTGCATCGGCGGTTGGCCTAGCAGATCGCTGAAGCGCTGCGCGAAGGCGGAGCGCGACAGACCGACCTTGCGCGCCAGTTCGTCGACAGTCCAGCTGTACGCGGGCTGCGCGTGCAGAATCGACAGCGCGCGGCCCACGAAGCGATCCTTCACGCCCGCGAGCCAGTTCTTCCGGTCAGCAGGCAATTCGTCGATGCAGCGCCGCACGGCCCACACGAACAACAGCTCCGACAAACGCGAGAGCACGATTGCGCTGCCTGCGCGCCGTTGGGCCGCTTCCTCGGCGGCATAGCGCAACGAAGCCTCGATCCACGCCGATTGCGGATCGTTGCGCACGTCGACCTTGAAGAGTCTCGGCAGCGAGCCAAGCACGGGATTGCTGAGTGCATCGTCGCAGGCGAGAAAGCCACACAGGATGCGCGTCGGCGCGCCGCCTCCGCCGTACGAGAGATTCAGCACTTCGCCTGGCATGGTCGCCAGCTGCGTTTCGAGCAGCGGCCCGGCGGGAACGGGAGGCACATCGGGCGCGCTGCCCATGATGTGCGCTTCGCCTTGCGGCACGACGAGCAGTTCGCCCGCACCGATGCAGATGGCGGGATCGGCGGAATCGGGCAGCCGCGCCCAGCACGTCCCTTCCGTGATCAGATGATAAGAAACGATGCGGTCCGACTTCGGCAGATACGCTGTGCACAACGCCTGATCCGCGTGACCGATCAGGCTCCAGGGCGCTGTCAGTTCAGCGTGAAGATAGACTGCGCCGCCCAGGCGCACGACGCGCAGCACGTCGGAGACCGCATCCATGAGGCACCACCCTTCTTCGGCATTCTGCTAAAAGACGGCACGTATGCCGTCCTTTTGCAAGTTCACCGAAAGGATACTCTCGCTGCGTGCGGGCGTCGCGCGGACTGCACGTCAATCCGTTACTCGAAGCGTTGGCGCAGCAGCTTTTTGTCGATCTTTCCGACGCTCGTCTTCGGAATCGCCGCGACGAAGATCACGCGCTCGGCCTCCGGCACCGCATAGCGGCTGATCCGTTTCGCCTCGGCGTGACGGAGCAGATGCGCTCGCACGGCCTGCGCATCGAGCGTCGCGCGCTCCCGCAACACGACCAGCGCCTTCGGACGTTCGCCCCAGCGTTCGTCCTGCACGCCGATCACCGCGCTTTCCTCCACGCCGTGCAGCTCGTTGATGAGCGCCTCGATCTCGATCGACGACACCCGTTCGCCGCCCGTCTTGATTACGTCCTTGATACGGTCGACGATCTGCACGTAGCCATCCGGCGTCATCACGGCGACGTCCTGCGTATGCAGATAACCGCCCGCCCACAGCGCTTCGGAGGCTTCTGGCTGGTTGTGATAGCCGGGCGTCAGATACGGCGAGCGCAACACGATCTCGCCTTGCGCACGGCCATCGCGCAGCACGTCGTTCATCTGCGCATCGACGACGCGCAGCTCGACCATCGGCACGGGCCGGCCCGTCATGCAGCGCCGGCGCACGGATTCGTCGATACCGGCCGTCGCCACGTCGGGCGCGAACTGCGACAGCGCAGCAACGGGCCCTGTCTCCGACATGCCGTAGCCCGCGAACACGTCGATGCCCTGTTCGAGCGCGGCGCGGCACAAGGTCGGCGACAGCGCCGAGCCGCCGATGATCATGGTCCAGCCCGACAGGTCGTGCGCGTCGCGCGCCGCCGCGTCGAGCAGCATTTGCAGAATGGTCGGCACGCAATGCGAGAACGTGACGCGCTCGGTCTGCTTCAGATGCAGCAGCATGTCCGGCTGATAACGCCCGGGCAGCACGATCTTCAGCCCGAGCATCACGGCGATATACGGCATGCCCCACGCGAGCACATGGAACATTGGCGTAATCGGCATATAGACGTCGTCGCGATGCAGGCGCTGGCCGCTGTGCGGCGAACAGAGCGACGTCGCCGTCGCAAGTGTGTGCAGCACGATCTGCCGATGGCTGTAGCACACGCCCTTCGGGTCGCCCGTCGTGCCCGTGGTGTAAAAGATCGCGGCGCGCGTGTTCTCGTCCAGGTCTTCGAAGGCGAAGTCTTCCGGCATCGACGAGACAAGCTGTTCGTACTCGCCCGCAACAGGCAGCGACGTGCGCGGCATCGGCGTGTCGTCGCTGGCGACGATCACCTCGCGCACGTGCTTCAGCTCGCCGCGAATCGCTTCGACTACAGGCAGAAATTCGCTGTTGACGATCAGCACTTCGGCGCCCGCGTCGTTCAGCGTATACGCGATCTGCTGCGCCGAAATGCGCACGTTCACGGTGAAGATCGTCGCGCCCATCATAGGAATCGCGAAGTAGCTTTCCAGATAGCGATGCGTGTCCCAGTCCATGACTGCGACCGTCGATCCCGCGCGCACGCCGCGCGAGGCGAGCGCGTTGGCAAGCTGGCCGACGCGGCGGCGGAAATCGGCGAACGTGTAGCGCAGTACGCCGCGATAGGTGATTTCCTGATCGGCGCGCACGCTCAGCGAATTGACGAGCAGTTGCTTGACGAGCAGCGGATACGCGTACGCGGAGGCAGCGGCGGTGATCAGGTGGTCGGGCGTCTCGGTTTCTCGCACGAATGGCTCCCGTGGGTGCAAGTCGGCGCCGCACGGATGAGCGGCGCGATGAAAGCGAGAGTACGAAACGCGCGCTGACCCTGCCCCCCATGCGGGAGGGGGAGGGTTCTGGAGAAGGGAGCCGGGTGTGTATGCGGCGCTCCACCGCATGCTTTTGCGAAGGAACCTACAGAGTGCTTTCCAGCAGGCCGAGAACGAGCGCGCGGCGCACGGCGTGCTTGCGCGAACTGGCGTCGAGCTTGCCGAACAGGTTCTTCAGATGCCACTTGACGGTCTCTTCGCCGACCGACATCGCCAGCGCGATCTCCTTGTTCGACAGGCTGCGTCCGAGCAGCTCGAGTATTTGCCGCTCTTTCGGCGTCAGGACGACGCTCGGCACGGCGCGCGGTGCGCCCGTTGCGGCGCGCGCCGGCACCGGGACGACGCGCGGCGCGGGCATCGCATGAACGGGCTGGCCTGCGTTGGCCTCTTCCTCGCTGACGCGCCGCATCCAGTCGGCGATGGCGGGATGCGCGTCGGCGAGCGTGCGCGTCAGACTGAACGTCCTGGCCAGATTCATCGCTTCGAGCAACAAGACCCGGCCCTGTGCGCCCGTTTGCTCAAGCGCGAATGCGCGGAGCACCATGATCTCGATCCGGTATCGGCCGAGCTTCATCGCGTTGGCCTGTTCGAGCGCGACATCGAGCGCATCGAGCGATTGCGGCCAGCGCCGCGCGGCAATCGCCGCGTACGCATGCGACAAGGCTTGCAGCATCTCGACATGCCGCCGCCACAACGGCCCGTGTCGATCGGCCTCTTGCGCGACGATTTCGTCGATCCGCACGGCGAGCGCGTCGCACGTTTGCGCGCGATAGCGTCCCGCGTGCATGCGCACCTGCTCCGCGAGACTCGCGACGCACAGACGCGGCATGTGGCGTCCGACGCCCATCGCGTGCATCGCCTCGAGCAGATCGAGCGCGCGATGCTCGACGCCCTGCACGGCCGCGACCTGCGCTGCCGTGCGATACGCGAGGATCGTCATTTCCGGCGTGCCGCCATGCTCCAGCACGTCGAGCCGGTTCGCCAGCAAGGCCGCCGCCTGCTCCACGCGATCGGTTTCGTAGCACAGCGCCGCGCACATCGCCGCGAACATGCAGGTCAGCGGATGCCGTCTGCCAAGGTCCGCTTCGGCACTGGCGAGCGCGGGCATCAGCACGGACTCGGCCAGACTCAGTTGCCCTTCGAGCAGATAGCTGAAGCCGGTCATGTGATCGCCCCAGCGGATCACGTAGCCCGTGCCTTTGCCGTTTTCGTGGCGCGGCGCGAGTTGCTGCTGGAAGCGCCGCGCCTGCGCCGGCTCGCCCTGCAGAATGGCGAGCGCCGAACGGCGGTTCGCGTGGATGTGCGCGAGCCACGATCCGGCGGGCGGCACGGTGTCCAGCCACGGCTCGAACAGCGTCACGAAGCGGTCGATTTCATCGGCATAGTACGCAGCGGCGCTCAGGATCATCGCGCATTCGTAGCGCAGCTCCGGCGCCGCGTCGGGATCGGCGAGCACGTGCTCGACCTGGCGCTCCGCCTCGTCATGACGCTCGCCGAGCGCCAGCACCCACGCGGCGGCGAGACGCAGACGCGGCCTGCGTTCCAGTTCGTCCTCGGGGAGCAGTTCGAGCCAGTCCCGCACCGCCGACAAATTGCCCATTTTCACGGCTTCGTACAGGCATCGTTCGGCGAGATCGTAAGCCGCCTGATGCTGCCCTGCGGCATGCGCGTGGCGCGCCGCCTCGTCGAGCATGCCGTGCGCGGCGAGCCATGCCGACGCGCGCGAATGCAGTTCCGCGCGCTCCGGCTCGGGCAACGCGTCGAGCCGGCCGCGGAGCACGTCGCGCACCAGCACGTGAAGCCGGCACCACGCGCTGTCTTCGCTCGCGATGAAGACGGGCGTATCGCGCACAAGACGCGCGAGGCGCCCGGACGCGCCGCTGTCGCCCGTCAACGCCTCGCACAGTTGCGGATGCAGCCGGTCGGCGACGCTGATGCGCGTGAGGAACGCGTCGTCGTCGGCAGACAGCTTCGAAATCAGCGCGACGACCAGGTGATCGCGCAAGCCGCCATGCGCCGCCGACAACGCCTGCGCCGCCTGGCGCGGATCGTCGGCCCGCGCCATCGCCGCGAGCGCCAGTTGCAGGCCGAGCGGCCAGCCATCGGACAGTTCGAACAGCCGTGCGCACACGTCGGCTTCGACGCGCGCGCCGAAACGCTCGCCGATCAGCGCAATCGCCTCGTCGAGCCGGAAACGCAGCAGGTCCGGGCCGATCATGTCGCCCGCGCCGTACGCGAGCAGATCGCCCGCTGCATCGTCGAGACCGCGCCGCGCCGCCACCGCCACGCGCAGGTTTTGCGGCGCGTTATGCAGCAGGTAGGCGAGCGCGGCCAGCCCTTCCACGGGCAGCCGGTCGGCTTCGTCGACGATCAGCACGAGCTCGAGCGACAGCTGCGCGACTTCGGCGAGCCACGCTGTGATGCCCTCCAGTTCGCGCGAAGGCGCTGCCGTGCTGTTCAGCACCAGCCGCCCGAAGGTGGGACGCGCGCAACCGGCGCGCACCGCATGCACGAGCCCGAGCAGAAAGCGCTGCGCATCGTCGCGTTCGTCGACGGACAGCCACGCGACGGCCACGCCGTGCGCAAGGTGCTCGCGCCGCCACTGCGCCAGCAACGACGTCTTGCCATAGCCCGCGGGCGCCTGAACGAGCGCAATCTGCAGATTGCGCAGACGCGGCTCGTCGACGCCAAGGCGCGCGCGAGTCAACAGATGCTGCGGCGCACGCGGCGCGATGGTCTTGAGGATCAGTTCGGTGGCGGCGTCGGCGTCCCTGTTGTTTGTCGTTGCCATCGGGGCCATGTCGGTCGGGATACAGAACAGCTTACGCGAGCGCCGCGCACGCGCAAAGCCGGGGAGTCCCGGCTGGCGCGGCGCAGCGCCCCCCCTCTTGGCGAGTGGGGTTTCGATGCCCTTCCCTCACTACGATAGCCTTCAATAGATGTTGCGAGCGAGGCCGGATCATGCAGTTCACGTCGACGACGCGAGCCGCCCGCCGGCTTCAACGCCCCCTTCAAGCAAGTTAGCGGACGCCATGTATCGTCATTTTTTCGTCCCCGTAGGCGGCACCGACGCGGCAATCGAGGCGGTCGGTCACGCGCTCGAATTCGCGAGGTCGATCGGCGCGCGTGTCACGTTTTTCGATGCGTGCAGTGAAGCGTCCGCCGAAAACCGCGCAGCGGAGCGGTTCGCAAAAGCCGAAGCGGCGGCCCGCGCTCAAGGCGTGCCGTGCGCCAGCGCATCGCGGGCTCCGGCGCACGGGGCAAACCTGGCGCTCGAAGTCGTCGTCGCGCTGGCACGCGCCCACGGCTGCGACCTGTTGTGCGCGCCTACCGATGCGCCCTGGCTCATTCGGCGGCAGCACGCGGGCGACGCGTTCGCCTCGTGCGGCATGCCCGTGCTGATGTGCGCCGCGCCGCGGCATCGGGTGGCGGATCTCGTGATCGCCAAGCTGCTCGGCCAGCATCGCGCCATCGGCGCGCAGTTGCACGACCTGCTGGGCGAGATACACGCGGCCGTTTCGCGTGGTGAGCCGTCCGGCATCGCGATGGAGCCGCTCGTCGCCGCGTTGCGCGAAGTGCAGTCCCTGCGCGACCGGCCGGGCAGAGACGCGTGCGTGTTCTCGCGGCTGCGCGAGCGCACGTCCGCGTTCGACGCCGAACTCGACGAGCTGGAACACCAGCATCGGCATGAAGCAGGCCTGTTCGGTGCGCTGCTCGACAGCGCCCGCGCGGCGGCAAAGGGCGAGCTTCCGCTCGCGTGCTTCGAACAGCAATTGCAGACGTGCGCCCAGTTCATCTGGGAGCACATGGGACGCGAGGAAGGCGTCATCCTGCCCGCCGCGCGCCGCTATCTGAGCGATGCGGACTGGCAGGAAATCGGCGCGGCGCTCGCTGTCGGCGCGCCGTCCACGAACCTTGAACACACCATCGGCGAGCTTCGCAGCTCGCGAGCATGACAGGAGACAAGCATGCCAAGTGCAGTCCGCTTTTATGAAACCGGCTCGCCGGAAGTCCTTCGCTGGGAACATGTCGAGCGCAGCGAGCCCGGTCCGGGCGAAGTGCGTGTGCGTCACGCGGCCGTCGGCCTGAACTTCGCGGATATCTATTTCCGCACCGGCCTCTATCCGGCGAAGCTGCCGTCGGGCATCGGCATGGAAGGCGCGGGCGTGGTCGAAGCCGTCGGCGACGGCGTGACGGGCTTCCAGCCGGGCGACCGCGTGACCTACACGGGCAGCCCGCTTGGCGCCTACGCTTCGGAGCGCGTGCTGCCCGCCGCATGCCTGATCCGCCTGCCGGACGAGATTCCGTTCGAAACGGCAGCCGCGATGACGATGCGCGGCCTCACGTCGGCGTATCTGATGCGGCGCATCTACCAATGGAAACGCGGCGATACGTTCCTGCTGCACGCGGCAGCGGGCGGCGTGGGCCTGATCGTGAGCCAATGGGCGAAGCTGCTCGGGCTGAACGTGATCGGCACGGTATCGACGGAAGAAAAGGCGGAAATTGCGCGCGCTCACGGTTGCGATCACATCATCTACTATCGACGTGAGGACGTCGCGAAGCGCGTGCGCGAACTCACGGACGGCGTCGGCGTGCCCGTCGTGATCGACAGCGTCGGCAAGGACACGCTGACGGCATCGCTCGATTCGCTGAAGCGGCGCGGATTGCTGGTCGGCGTCGGCACGTCGTCGGGTGCGTTTCCGCCCATCGACGCGATGCAGCTGGCTATCAAAGGCTCGCTCTTCTTCACGCGCCCCGCGCTCGCCGACTACATCGCCGATCCTGCGGAAAAAGCGGAACTCGCGGGCGAACTGTTCGGACACGTCGCATCGGGCCGTATCAAGATCGAGGTCAACCAGCGCTACGAACTGAACGACGCCGTGCAGGCGCATCGCGATCTCGAAGCGGGCAAGACCACGGGTTCGTCGATTTTCGTCGTTCAGGGAGAGTGACATGCGCATCGAACAGCTGACCTGTTCCATCGGCGCCGAACTGACGGGCGTCGATCTCGCGGACGCCGTGCATGACGACGGCCTGTTCGCCGACATCCGCGCCGCGCTGCTGCGTCACCGCGTGCTCTTTCTGCGCGACCAGGAAATCACGCGCGCCGAGCACGTCGCGTTTGCGCGGCGCTTCGGCGAACTCGAAGATCACCCCATTGCGGGCAGCGATCCCGAGCATGCCGGCCTCGTGCGCATTTACAAGACGCCGGACCAGCCGAACGACCGCTACGAGAACGCGTGGCACGCGGATGCCACGTGGCGCGACGCGCCGCCGTTCGGCTGCGTGCTGCGCTGCGTGGAATGCCCGCCCGTCGGCGGCGACACGATGTGGGCGAACATGGTGCTCGCCTACGAAAACCTGCCCGATCACGTGAAGACGCAGATCGCCGATCTGCGCGCGCGTCACAGCATCGAAGCGAGCTTCGGCGCGGCAATGCCGATCGAAAAACGCCTCGCGCTGAAAGCGCAGTACCCGGACGCCGAGCATCCCGTCGTGCGCACACATCCCGAAACCGGCGAGAAAGTGCTGTTCGTCAACGCATTCACGACGCACTTCACCAACTATCACACGCCGTCGCGCGTGCGCTTCGGCCAGGACGCGAATCCCGGCGCGAGCCTGCTGCTCAACTATCTCGTGAGCCAGGCTTTCGTGCCCGAGTACCAGGTGCGCTGGCGCTGGCAGAAGAACAGCATCGCGATCTGGGACAACCGCAGCACGCAGCACTACGCGGTGATGGATTACCCGCCGTGCCACCGGAAGATGGAACGGGCAGGCATCATCGGCGACGTGCCGTTCTAAGCCGCCGCGCCGCACATCAATCGTTTTTAGCCGACTTTGTATCGAGCGCCAGTCATCGGCTGGCGGCTTCAACACGCACATCTGGAGGACGACAATGCAATTTCTCGACGACTCGCTGCACCCCGAGCATATGGACAAAGTGGTGATCACGGTCGCGCCGTATGGACCGGAATGGATGCCGGAAGACTTCCCCGAAGACATCCCCGTGACGATGGAAGAACAGATCCAGAAAGCCGTCGACTGCTATAACGCAGGCGCCACGGTGCTGCATCTGCATGTGCGCGAACTCGACGGCAAGGGCTCGAAGCGCCTGTCGAAGTTCAACGAACTGATCGCCGGCGTGCGCGCTGCCGTGCCCGACATGATCATCCAGGTCGGCGGCTCGATTTCGTTCGCACCGGAAAGCGACGGCGAAGCGGCCAAGTGGCTCTCCGACGACACGCGTCACATGCTCGCCGAACTCGATCCGAAGCCCGATCAGGTCACCGTCGCGATCAACACGACGCAGATGAACATCATGGAGCTGCTGTATCCGGAGTACCTGCAAGGCACGTCGCTCGCGAATCCGGCGTTCCAGGCCGCGTACAGCGAGATGACCGTCCCGGCCGGTCCCGCATGGGTCGAAGAGCATCTGCGCCGTCTGCAGGCGTCGGGCATCCAGCCGCACTTCCAGCTGACGGGCATGCATGCGCTCGAAACGCTCGAACGCCTGGTGCGCAAGGGCGTGTACACGGGTCCGCTGAACCTGACGTGGATCGGCATCGGCGGCGGCTTCGACGGTCCGAATCCGTTCAACTTCTTCAACTTCATTCATCGCGCGCCGAACGGCTGCACGCTGACGGCCGAATCGCTGCTGAAGAACGTGCTGCCGTTCAACACGATGGCGCTGGCGATGGGTCTGCATCCGCGCTGCGGCATCGAGGACACGATCATCGATCAGCACGGCAACCGCATGACCTCGGTGCAGCAGATCGAGCAGACGGTGCGCATCGCACGCGAACTGGGCCGCGAGATTGCGAGCGGCAAGGAAGCGCGCGGCATCTACCGGATCGGCGTGCAATACCGCGATGCCGACGAGACGCTCGCCGCAAACGGCATGGCGCCGAACCGCAAGCAAGGCCAAAAGAATCTCCCGCTGGCCGCGTGACGCGTGCGGTGCTGACGCAACGCCGAGAAGACGCCGGATTCCGGCGTCGAATCTAACGAACCCATTCCGTGGCAGGGCCGGCGTCATCCGACGTGCGGCCGGAACGAGACGGGCCCGCGCGCTTCGTGCGCGCGGAGCACCGCAAAGCCCAGATACGGAGGAGACAATCTTGCATATCCATCATGTCAATCTCGATGCGCGCGACGACACTTCCGCGCGCACCGGCTCGCGCGCCTACGCGTGGATCGTTTTCGCACTGACCTTCGGACTGCTGCTGTCGGACTACATGTCGCGGCAGGTGCTCAACGCTGTGTTTCCCTTGCTCAAGGCGACGTGGGGACTCAGCGACACGCAGCTCGGCTCGCTGAGCGGCGTCGTCGCGCTGATGGTCGGCGTGCTGACCGTTCCGCTGTCCGTGCTGGCCGACCGCTGGGGCCGCGTGAAAAGTATCGTGGTGATGGCAGCGCTGTGGAGCGCGGCGACGCTCGGCTGCGCGATCGCCAGCAACTACGGCGAAATGCTCGTGGCACGCGCGCTGGTCGGCGTCGGCGAAGCCGCGTATGGCAGCGTTGGCATCGCGCTGATCCTGAGCATCTTCCCTTCCCATCTGCGCTCGACGCTGACGGGCGCCTTCATGGCGGGCGGCGCATTCGGCTCCGTGTTCGGCATGGCGCTCGGCGGCGTGGTGGCCGTGCATCTCGGCTGGCGCTGGTCGTTCGGCGCGATGGCATGCTTCGGCGTCCTGCTGGTGTGCGCGTACATGCTGATCGTCACGGAGAAGCGCGTTGCATGCCGGCGCAACGACATCGCGGGAGCGGGACGCGCGAACAAGGGTGCACGCACGAGCTTTCGCGCGACGCTGCGCGGACTGTTTTCGACGGTGTCGGTGGTGTGCGCGTACATCGGCAGCGCGTTGCAGCTTTTCATCATGGCGTCGGTGCTGGCGTGGATGCCCAGCTTCCTGAACCGCTACTACGGCATGCCTGCCGACAAAGCGGCCGTCACGGCAGCGGGTTTTCTGCTGCTCGGCGGCGTCGGGATGATCGTGTGCGGCATCGTCACGGACCGCGTCAGCAAGTCGAACCCTGAGCGCAAATGGATGACGGCGATTGCCTATTGCATGATTTCGCTCGTGCTGCTCGGCATCGGCTTCCAGTTGCAGCCTGGCACGCTTCAGTTCGTGCTGCTCGGCGCAGGCATCTTCGTCGTGGCAGGCACGTCGGGACCGGCTGGCGCGATGGTCGCGAATCTCACGCCGCCGTCGATTCATGCGCCCGCCTTCGCCACGTTGACGCTCGTGAACAACCTGCTGGGCATGGCGCCCGGCCCGCTCGTGACGGGCTATATCGCGGACCGCATCGGCTTGCCGGGCGCGCTGCAGCTCGTGCCCGTCGCGGCCGCGCTGGCGACCGTGATGTTCGCGATCGGCAAGCGCAACTATGGACGCGGCCTGCAACGCGTCGTCGCGACGCGCGCCGCGATCGCAACCGAATGAAACCGGAAGGACCAACCTACATGACATCCCCGACCAAGCCGACCGTACTGATGGTGCCCGGACTGCGCGATCACGTCGAAGACCATTGGCAGACGATTCTGCAACGCGCGCTGCCCAACGCGCGATCCGTCGCGCCGCTGGAGCACGACAAGCTCAGTTGCGCCGCGCGCGTCGCGGCGCTCGATGCAGCGCTGCGCGACATCGACGGTCCTGTCGTGCTGGTCGCGCACAGTGCCGGCGTGATGATCACCGTCCATTGGGCGCGGCTGCGTAGGCGGCCCATTCACGGCGCGTTGCTCGCGACGCCCGCCGATCTGGAAACGCCGCTGCCCGAAGGTTATCCGACGCACGACGCGCTGCGCGACAACGGCTGGCTGCCCATGCCGCGCG
The DNA here is from genome assembly GCF_007995085.1 of Paraburkholderia azotifigens. Lineage (GTDB taxonomy): Bacteria > Pseudomonadota > Gammaproteobacteria > Burkholderiales > Burkholderiaceae > Paraburkholderia > Paraburkholderia azotifigens. Next base: position 2,020,675 of record NZ_VOQS01000005.1, on the reverse strand, counting down.
AGCGTCTGCCGTTTCCGGGCATCGTCGTCGCCAGCACCAATGATCCCCTCGCGCGCTTCGAGCGCGTGGCGGGCATGGCGCAGGCGTGGGGCAGCCGGCTGGTTCACGCGGGCGCAGTCGGTCATCTGAATCCCGCTTCCGGATTCGGCGAATGGCCGCGCGCCGCCGAGCTGGTTGCCGAGCTGAGCCGGGAACGGGCCAACGCGCCATGTTGACGGAGATGAAATCGTCGCTTGAACGCACAGTCTGCCGGGCGGGCGAGCTTGCGCCGGGTCAGCGGAAAATCGTGTTCGTCGACGGCCGATGCATTGTGCTGTTCAATCTCGGCGGCGAGCTGCGCGCAATCGACGACGCGTGTCCGCATAACGGCGCGTCGCTTTTCGCGGGCCGTCTGGAAGGCAGCGTGCTGAGATGTCCCGCGCATGGCCTCGCGTTCGATCTGCTCACGGGCTGCTCGCCCGCCAGCCGCGCGCTGTGCCTGACGACGTTTCCCGTTCGTCAGATCGACGACGGCATCGTCGTCACGTTGAAAGACGGCGGTTCACTAGCCTAAGCGTGAGATAAGGTTCAACCGGTACGATCGTGCCGACTGTTTTCTACAGGGTTCGAAGCCCGCACGATCACCGCATGAACACACTTGAAGCGTTCAATCAGGCGCTCTTTCTCACAATCAACGCGACCACGTCGACGCCTCACTGGCAAATCGGCGTCGCGTTGTCTATCGCCGATTATGCGATCTGTCTCGTTCCGCTCGTGCTAGCGATGCTGTGGCTCTCCGGCGATCGGGACAGCCGCGAAGCCGCGCTGCGCGCGTGTTGCGTCGCGATGCTCGCGCTCGGATTCAATCAGCTCATCGGCCTTGCGTGGATGCATCCGCGGCCGTTCATGATAGGCCTGGGTCATACGTTCATCGAGCACGCCCCCGACTCTTCATTTCCCAGCGATCACGGCACCGTGTTCGCAAGCATCACGTTGACGCTGCTTCTCGCGCGCATCCGCTGGGCCGGTCTGCTCACGCTGGTTGCGGGGCTGGCCGTCATGTGGGCGCGCGTGTTTATCGGCGTGCACTTTCCGTTCGATATGGCGGGCGCCGTTGTGATTGCGTGTGTCGCGTATAGCGTCGTGAGGCCGCTGTGGTCGCTGGCGGGCAGCGCGGCGACGGACCTGACCATCTTGCTGTATCGCAAGCTGCTGGCCTGGCCGATTGCACGCGGGTGGATGCGTACGTAGCCTGAAAGAACAAACCGCGACAGCGTTCCGTCGATTGACGGCGCATGTCGCGGACGATTTACCTCAGCGGACTGCGCTGGCCTGCAAGCCGGCGCTCAATGCATTAGTGGTGCTCGAAAACGGGTGCCGAGTACGAGCTGGCCGAGAACGAAGCGCGTTGGCCACCTTGCGACGAACCATCCGCCACACCGCCGACACCGCTATTCTCTGCTGCGTTGACCTTCGCTTGCGCGGCCTGGATGTTGGCCGGGTATTGCGTATCGCTGCTATTCGACGGGACGTAGCCCGCCTTTTCCAGTTGCACCAGCTCGGCGCGAACTTGAGCACGGGTCACCGGCTGGCTGGATTGCGCGAATGACATGACGGGAACAACGAGGACAGCAGCAACTGCGACAGCCTTGATGAGCGATTTCATGATCATTACCTCCAGAATTTGTTTTCGGGTGCTTCGAACGTTTTGTTCGTTGCGTTGAAAACAGTTTAGGAGCGTCGCCCATCCGGATAAACCCTCGATCGACCAACTCTCAGTTTCAGGAAACGTTATAAACCGCCCAAAACTGGTGCGGAATGCGTTTTGTATCGTGTGTAATGGCGGTAATAGTTGCCTCGTCAATCGGCCGCACGATGCAGCAGCTCGAATTCGAAGCGCACGCCATGCTGCTCGATCCAGCGGCGCGCCCACGCCAGCGCGCATTGCATCGCAGCCTCCGGTGCGCCGAACTTCGGACCCACGAGGCCGGATCGCGCGACACGCCTGCCGTTTCGCGTGATCTCCGTCCAGCCGCGAAACATCGCGTCCGGTACGGAATCGGCCGCGACGTACACGACGTAACCGCGTTCGTTGGGCACGCGCGTGCCCTTCGCCGCGAGTCCCATCCAGAACGCGCGATTCTGCGTGTGCCGCCCGCGTAGCGGCCCGCTCGCGACCGCCTCGATCTCCGCGATTGCCGTGTGTTCCGGCTCGGCGTGCGCGAAGCGAACACCTGCATCGGCCGTCGACGTCTGCCACGACGCCTGGCTTCGCCAGACCACGCGAGGCAAGCCGCGTTCCTCCATCGCGCGCGCTTCGCGTTTCGGCTTTGCTTTCGGGACCGAGCGCGGCATGTCGGGCACATACGAAAAGCAGCGCCCTCTGTCGCTGAGGATGCGGATCATCTCCGCGAGCTTGCCGTCGAGCCGCCACTCTTCGAAGCGGCATCGGCATGTAGGCTGCGACGGATAGTGCGCGGGCAGCCTCGCCCACGATTCGCCCGTGGTCAACACCCACAGCACCGCGTTGGCGAGCACACGCGGCCGGATGCGCGGCCGGCCGCGCTTCAGCATGCCCGCAGGCGGCGGTGCGCAGAGGGTCGGCGCGATCAGCAACCACTCCTCGTTGGAAAGCTCTTCGAACTGCATCCCCTCCTCCAGCCGCTGCGCGCATCGGGCACCGGGTAACCATTGACCCATGACGTAATCTTTGATGCAGTCAGGATTCGGATCGGGCTCGATGCGGAGCCGGCTGAATCTTGTGTCAGGAAATCCCTGGCCGCACCCGACGCGATCACACACGAACGAACAGGAGACGAGATGAGCCCGCAACCGGCCACACCGCGCTTTTCATCCGCCGATGCGCAGGCGTTGCCGTGGACGCCATCGGCCTGTGCGAGCGGCGTGCAGATCAAGAATCTCGGCAAGGCCGACGGACGCGCGATGCAACTCGTGCGATTCGAACCGGGGACCGAGTTCCCGACGCATCTGCATACGGGCCCGGAGTTCATCTACATGCTCGAAGGCGAAGCCGTGCAGAACGGTCAGCGCCTGTTGCCGGGATGGGTCGGCATCGCCGAAGCGGGAACGGTTGAGAACGGCTTTCGAAGCGATACAGGTTGTGTCTTTCTGTTGATCTACGATCTCGCGCAGCGCTTTTGCTGATCACGAAACTCGCGCCACGTAGCGCCCGACACGCGCTACAACTGCTTACAAAACCGTTGCGGCCGTGCGTGCACCGCCGTCATTCGAGCGACGTTATTGCAGGCACACACACCGTGGAGCCCGTCATGAACGCCAATGTCCCGAACAGCCTGCCGCAACGTAGCCGCATCCATCCTTTGATTGCGGGCGCTGCGGTGTCCGTGATCCTCGCCAGCGTCACAGGAGTCGCAGCGATAACGGGCATTCTGCCTGTGTCGCACGCGGTGCCGTCGCCCGCTGCGCAAATGGCGCCCGTCGCCGCGCAACCGGCCAGTGCGCCGCTCGCCGCCGTCGAGCCAGCCAACGCGGCCCAGCAAACGGGCACGGTCCAGCAAGCGAACAACGCTCAGCCGGTCGCGCAGCAGGCAGCACCCGCCGCGCCGAAGCCCGTGCATCACACGCGCAAGCCGCACGTCGCGCCCGCGCCGCAATACGCGGACAGCGGCAACGCACAACCGGCAGGCACCCGCCAGGTCGCCGCCGACCCCTACGCGGGCGAAGTCGTCGCCATCAACCCCGTGCAGACGTCGGAGCCGACCACGGGACTCGGCGCGGTCGGCGGCGCGGTGGCGGGCGGCTTGATCGGCAATCAGTTCGGCGGCGGACGCGGGCGCATTCTCGCGACCGTCGCGGGCGCGGTGGGCGGCGGTTTCGCAGGCAACGGCATCGAGCACGCGGTGCGCAAGCAGACCAGCTATCAGGTGCAGGTGCGCATGCAGGACGGCAGCTATCGCAACTTCACGTATGAAACGCAGCCGCAGGTTCAGGTCGGACAACGCGTGCACGTATCGGGCGACACGCTCTCGGCTTCGTGATCGCAAGCACGGAGCGCCGACGTCCCGGTTACTAGCCGTTACACACGCAACATGACGGATGCAACATGAGAATGGCTGCATTTCTACAATGCCCGTCACTCGCCATCGAATGGCATTCACCCGCACACGTCCAGAACGGAGCCTTACGTTGAAACGCCTCACACTCATTTGCGCAGCAGGTCTCGTGGCCGCGAGCGCATCCACGGCGGCGCTCGCCCACGTCGACGTCGGCGTGACGTTCGGCGTGCCTGCGCCCGTCTATGTCGAGCCCGCGCCCGCCGTCGTGTACGAAGCGCCGCCGCCCGCCGTCTATGCGCCCGCGCCCGTCTACTATGGCTACGGATACGGCGGCTATCGCGATCCGCGCGACTGGCACGATCATGGCCGTCATCGCGGCTGGCATCGTCATCACGATGACGACGACGATTAAAGCCATCGTCGCCGGTTGAATTTGAGCGGAAACGATCCGGATTCCCTGGCGAACCGATCGGCCCGAACCCCACCGCAAACGACACCGTCAGCAAAGAAAACATTGCAATCCGGCAGAGCTCCGTGGTAGAAGCACCGCGCAAAGTTTTATCAACAGGAGCACGCGGTGAAGAGAACCGCCGAAAACAAGCTGAAGGTAGTGGCAGTGCGGGTGGATCCCGCGATCGAACGCAGGTTGAAACTGTTGGCGGACGCCACGGGACGCCGGCAGTCGTTCTTTCTGCAACAGATGATCGAGAACGGCATCGCCGCAATGGAAGAAGCATGGCTGCCGCCCGCCGTGCTCGCGCAGGTTCGCGACGGAACGCTGCCCGCGCAGCAAGCGGAGCGCGCGGCGACGCCGGATCTTTTCAGCGATCTGTTCGCCGGTCAGGACAGTTAGCGTCGTCGGCTTTCGCGAGCGGCGAACATGGCTTCGATGGCCGCGGCGAGGGCTTCGGCGAGCCGCGCGTCGGAAGCCAGATGACCCGCGTCGACAAACCGGCCTTGCACGGCGGGCACCGCGCGCATCAGGCGATGCAGATTGTCGGGAGGACACACGGGATCGCGCAAGCCATGCACCGCGTGGACCGCGACGCCCGATGCGACAGCGTGCCTGGCATGCGCAATCAGTCGACGCTCGCCGAGCCAGCAGCCGTGCATCAGATAGTGAGCCTGAATACGGTACTTCGCCGTCATCGCGCTCGCGCGGTGCAATGCCTTCTGCCTGCGCGTCGCGGCCGATCGCGATGAGGGCTTCATCAACATCGCATTCTCGCAGGCACGCCACGCGTCAGCGACGGCATTGGCGCGTCCATGCGTTCGCGCCTGCATCGTCCGCATGCAGGCCAACGGCAGCGACCACGCGCGTTCGCAATGCGTCGCGCGCATCAGGTCGCGCCACGCGGCAGGCGCACGCGAGCGCGACGTGACGAACAGGCGGCGCACTTCACGCTGCGTCGTCAGAAAGAGTCCACGTAACACGACGCCGCTGACGCACGCGGGATGCGTTCCTGCATACGCCAGCGCAAGCGCTGCTCCCCACGATCCGCCGACCACGCCCCAACGCACGATGCCCAGTCGCGCGCGTATCGCTTCGAGATCGCGAATCAGATGGCGCGTGTCGTTATGGCGAACACTGCCACGTGGCGTCGATGCGCCTGTGCCGCGCTGATCGACCATCACGACTCGGCAACGCGCGAGATCGAAGAGGCGCAATACGCCCGGATTGCTGCCGCTACCAGGTCCGCCATGCAGCACGACGACGGGCACGCCGTCAGGCTCGCCATGCACGGTGTAGGCAACCGTGTGACCGTCGCGTGCGATCGTTCGATGATGTGCGATGTCGTGCGTGCTCATGCATTCATTCTCGCCGATCGTGTCCGCCGCCACGCATCCTTTCGCGAAGCTGACAGCGTAACGCTTTGAAGCCCAATGGCCCGCGTCTTGCTTTTTGAACTCCGCGATGCCGGCATTACGACTGGCAAGATACCGGAGGAGACGATGCGCGACGATGTCCAGACTATCGGATCACTGACAGGCCGAGAGAGCGGCTGGCTCACTCCGTCGATCCAGAAAGCGCACGAGAGGTCGGAAACGTTCGGACTCAGCGCGTCGATGTGCCCGGACTACGACGTGCTCACGCATGGCGAATTGCGGATGAAGCTCGAACAGAACCGCGTGCTGTACGCTCACGCGACGCCCGTGATGGAAACGCTGCGCGAGCAGATCGCGAACACGCAAAGCATGATCGTCCTGACGGACGCGGAAGGTCTGATTCTTCATTCGATCGGCGACGACGATTTCCTGCGCCGCGCCGAGAAGGTCGCGCTCAAGGCAGGCGCCAACTGGGCCGAAGAGCGGCAAGGCACGAATGCGATCGGTACGGCGATCGCCGAACGCAGCGCCACCGTCGTGCACGGCGATCAGCACTATCTCGCCGCGAACCGCTTCCTCACCTGCTCCAGCGTGCCGATTCTCGATCCCTATGGCGATCTGGTCGGCGTGCTCGACGTGACGGGCGATCACCGCAGCTACCATCAGCACACGATGGCGCTCGCGAAGATGTCCGTGCAGATGATCGAAAACCATTTGTTCGCGAACACGTTCCGCAACACGCTGCAAATCGCATTTCATGGCCGGCCCGAATTTCTCGGCACGTTGATGGAAGGCATCATGGCGTTCACGTGCGACGGACGCTTTCTGTCCGCGAATCGCAGCGCGCAGTTTCAGGTCGGGCTGCCGCTCGCCGCGATGCGCGCACACACGCTGTCGTCGCTGTTCGGGCTGACCACGCCGCAGCTGATCGACCGCCTGCGCGCGAGCCACGGTCATCACATCACGCTCGATCTGAACAATGGCACGGTCGTTTGCGCGAGCGTCGAGTTTCGTCGGCCGACGCTCGGCGGCGAAGGTTCGTGGCCCGGCGATTCCGCCGTCGGCACACGGCCCGCCGTCACCCGCGTGCAGCCGGCCAGGACGGCTGTTTCCGTCAATGCGCCATCGAGACTCGACGCTCTGGACACAGGCGATCCGCAGATTTCCGCCGTCATCGCCAAGGTGCGCAAGGTGATCGGCAAGGACATTCCGATTCTGATCACGGGCGAAACGGGCACCGGCAAGGAACTGCTCGCGCAGGCCATTCATAACGATTCGCCGCGCCGCGCGGGCCCGTTCGTCGCGGTCAATTGCGCGTCGATCCCGGAAAATCTGATCGAGTCGGAACTGTTCGGTTACGAGGAAGGCGCTTTCACGGGCGCGCGCCGCAAGGGCGCAGTCGGCAAGCTGCTGCAGGCCAATGGCGGCACGCTGTTTCTCGACGAAATCGGCGACATGCCGTATCCGCTGCAGGTTCGGCTGCTGCGCGTGCTGCAGGAGCGCGTCGTCGATCCGCTCGGCTCCAGCAAGTCCGTGCCTGTCGATATCGCGATTATTTGCGCGACGCACCGCAATCTGCGCGAAATGATCGTGCAGAACCGGTTCCGCGAGGATCTGTATTACCGGTTGAACGGTCTCGTCGTCAAACTGCCGCCATTGCGTGAACGGACGGATCTCGCCGTCGTGATCGAGCGGATGCTGCAGTCGATGCCGTCCGACGAATCGGACGGTGCGCCGCTCAGCGTCACGACCGACGTGATGGCGCTGTTCGAGGAATGCGCATGGCCCGGCAACTTCCGGCAGCTCGGCAATCTGCTGCGCACGGCAGCCGCCATGGTCGACGACGACGGTGAACTCAGGCGCGAGCACCTGCCCGAAGATTTCTTCGACGATCTGCGCAGCGGCGCGGCGCTCGGCGCGCGGTCAGCGGGCGCTCCCGTGCCGCTGATGAGCACGCGGCTCCACGACGTGCAGGCGTCCGCGATCGCGGCGGCCGTTGCGCGGCACAACGGCAACGTGTCGGCGGCCGCGCGGGCGCTCGGCATCTCGCGCAACACCGTATATCGGAAGATGCCCTCGCTGTGCGCAGGCCCGGATCCGCGAAACGACGACTAATGTCCGTCTGTCGCGCGCTGTTGAGTTTTGGAACACCTGTGCTCCGAAACTGGACAGCCTGTTCACTGACAGCACTGCGCACGTCGCGGGAATCTTCCCCGGCATGGAGCTTGCGTTAAATCGCTCCGACCGCGACCGATCGCGGTTGTTCGGCAAACCATCCAGGAGACATGCCATGCAGTGGACGACGCCCGCTTATACCGATCTGCGCTTCGGTTTCGAAATCACGATGTATATCGCCACCCGCTGACGCCGCGTTGAAGCGCCGTCGCGCGTTGTGCGCAGCGCCCGACGGCGCATTCATTCCATCGATGAGGCCTACCGCATGATTCCGACGCAAGCGAACGCCGGTGCAAGCGAGCGCCCGCGGCTACGCGATCTCTTCCGGCTGCAATGGGAGCCGGTGCAGGACGCGTATGTGCTGCTGCATCCGGAGGGCAAGGTGAAACTCAATCCGAGTGCCGGAGCCATCCTCACGCGCTGCGACGGCACGCGCGAACTCGACGACATCATCGGCGAGCTTGAAGCCCTCTTTAATGCGTCCGGTCTCGCAACAGACGTGTATCAGTTCATCGATCATGCGCGGCAGCGCGGCTGGGTCGATTGACATGCGCAGGCGACGGCGGACGAACTTGAGGACAGGCTCATGTCCGACCTGATGATGTTTCTGATTCTCGGCGGTACGCTCGGTGTGCTCGCACTGCTGTCCGCCGCCATGTGGATATGGATGCTGCACAAGTCGCACACGGAGTGGCGGCTTAGCGCTGACAACGGGCGTCTCGCATCGCCCTTCCGGAACAACGCAACGGCAGATACGACGGCAAAAGCCAATAGTGCCGCCGAACTCAGTCGCCGCGCGTCGTAGCGATACGCATCGCAACCGGCGCGGCAGTCGGCGGAAACACACGCCACATGCCGTCGCGATGACGGAAGAAATGAATCGTGACATCGCCTTCCGGTCGATGCACATCGACACGCACATGACAGCGGCGTCCGCCGCCTTCGCATCCGAATCTGGCAAAACTCACTTCGCACAGCGGCATGTGCGCCAGCCACCGCTCGACCATCGCCCGCAAACTGTTCATGACCTTCGCACTCGCTGATTGACGACGCTACACGTTCGCGCTCGTAGCAATGCAATGTGCGAGAAGCATGCCACTCAGCGAGGCGCACGTCGTCGACGCGCATCGAGACACATCACATGTCGCGGTGTCACATACGGCAACAGGCGAACTGTCCACTGCTCCACGATGCAACACGCCGCATGCGCCTCTTCAATGCGTAATCGCAGCGGGCGCATATCGGTTCGACAGCACACACGCCGATTCGCAAGGATAGCCAAACAATGGCATGCGACTTGCCTTTACGAGCCCGCCGCCTTCACACACGCCGACGAAGCGCTGCTGACAGGCGTCGCACCGATAACTCACCCACAACCATCTTGGATGGGACAGGAGACAACGATGAAGACAAGTCCGGCTTCGGCCACGCGGCTCGCGATGCTCGTCGCGGGCGTCGTGGCGGCAATCGGTATGAAGCCCGCGACGGCAGCCGCCGCGGCCGACTATCCCGCCGTGACCTACGACCGGCTCACGTCGGCGCAAAGCGATCCCGGCTGGCTCACGTACTACCGCACATACAACGGTCAGGCGCATTCGCCGCTCAAGCAGATCGATACGTCGAATGTGAAGAACCTGAAGCAGGCGTGGGCGTACAAGTTTCCGGCAGACCTTCAGCAAGGTTTCGAAGCGACGCCCATCATCAACGGTCGCTTTCTGTTCGTGACCACGCCCAAAGACAACGTCTATGCATTCGATGCAGCGACCGGCAAGCAACTCTGGAAGTACGAACCGAAGCTCGGCGCCGAAGCCTTCAAGAACGCGTGCTGCGACGTTGTGAATCGCGGCGTCGCGCTGTACGGCAAGAACGTCTATGTCGCGATGCTGAACGGCGAAGTGGCCGCGCTCGACGCGCAAAGCGGTTCCCTGGTGTGGAAGAAGGCGATGTTCGAACCGGGCACGGGCTACGCGTTCTCGCTTGCGCCGCTCGCGCTCGACGGCGCGCTCGTGGTCGGCAGTTCGGGCGGCGAGTACGGTGCGCGCGGCTTCATTGCGGCGCTCGATCCCGAGAACGGCAACGTCCAATGGAAGCGCTATACGGTGCCCGGCGCGAAGGAGCCGAACGGCAATACGTGGCCCGACGGCATGCAGGAGCACGGCGGCGCGCCCGCATGGCTGACGGGCACGTACGACCCCGGCAGCAAGACGCTCTACTGGGGCGTCGGCAACCCCGGACCGTGGCTCGCCGATCTTCGCCCCGGCGACAACCTCTATTCGGACTCGCTGCTCGCGCTCGATCCGAAAACGGGCAACCTCAAATGGCACTACCAGTACACGCGTCACGACACGTGGGACTATGACGGCGTCAACACGCCCGTCCTCGCCAACATCAAATACGACGGCAAGGACTATGACGCGATCATCCACGCGGACCGCAACGGCTATTTCCACGCGATCGATCGCAGCAACGGCAAGCTGATCTATGCGCGTCCATTCGTAAAGGCCACCTCCGTCACGGGCTATACAGCCGACGGCAAACCCGTACAGGACGAATCGAAATATCCGAAGACGGGTACGACCATCGAAACCTGTCCGAGCTTCCTTGGCGGCAAGAACTGGTGGTCGGTTTCCTACGACGCAGACAAGCACATTGCAATCATTCCCACGCTGCACGCGTGCATGTCGCTGTCCGGCAAGTCGGTCACGTATATGGAAGGCCTGCCCTATCTCGGCGAAGGCTTCGAGATCAAGCCCGAACCGGGCAGCAAGGGATACGGCGAACTGCAGGCCATCGACGTGAACACGGGCAAGAAGCTCTGGAGCCACTGGAGCAAGCTGCCGTGGAACGGCGGCGTCGCGACGACGGCGAGCGGCCTCGCGTTCAGCGGCTCGCTCGACGGACATCTTTACGCCTTCGACGTCACGAGCGGCAAGGTCTTGTGGCAAAGCCCGAAGCTCGCAAGCGGCATCATTGCGCAGCCGTCGGTGTTCGAGATCGACGGCAAGGAATATGTCGCCGTGCTCGCGGGCTATGGCGGCGCGAATCCGATCTGGGGCGGCCCGATGGCAAAGGCCGCCGACAAGGTGCCGCGCGGCGGAACGCTGTACGTGTTCGCCCTCAACCATTCGTGATCTTTGCAGAAGCGGCACGCGCAGCGGATGCATCGCCGCGCGCGTTCCGCTCTTTCCGGACGCCTTGAAATGAACCTCTCTCTCAATCGTATTCCGGCGGCAGGCGTGCTTGCCGTCTGTGTCGCGCTCACGTCCGTTCACGCGACGGCGGCCGTGAAGGTCTGTACGTTTCCCGGCAGTCCGTCGGCGTCTCTGGACGAAGCCGTCGCGCGCGACGCGTTTGCGCAGGCGGGCATCGCCGCGACGATCGTCAGGCACGGCATCGGCGAAGGTGACGATGACGGCGTGTCGCTGAAGGAACTCGACAGAACGCTCGCACGCGAGTGCGACGTGATCGCGGGCTTTCCGCGCTCGACGGTGGCTGACGGCTCCAGCAGCAAGCTGCAATTCTCGCGCGGCTATCTGCGCGCGGGCTACGTGAGCATCGAAGCGCCCGACGCCAATCCGCAGGGCGCCGCGAAGAACACCGTCGCGGCAACGTATGCGAGCCCCGCGCAGCTCATCGCCGTGCAACAGGCGAGCGTCACGCTCGATCTGGAGAATACGTCGGCGTTGACGGTCGAGGCCGTAGCGAAGGGACAGGCGCAGCGCGCGATCGTCTGGTATCCGGCTGTCGTCGCGTATCGGCTCGCGCATCCGCAACGTCAATTCACGGTTTCCGCCGCGCGCTCGCCGTACGCAGACTGGCAACTCGTATTCGCGTTCGGGCCGCGCACCGCTGCGATGCGTCCGAGGATCGACGCGGCGCTCGACCGGTTGTCGGGCAATGGCCGCCTCGTCGCCTTGACGCACGACTGGGCGTTGCCTGCGCACGCGCTCGACGCGGCAGCCAGCGACGATGCCGCGCGCTTTCGCGACGGACCCGCTGCATCGCGCGCCTTCGCGCAACGTGCGCTGCTCGCGACGGCGACTGCGGACAACGCCGGCGGCTTCATCAAGATCGCCGCCGACGCGAGCGGCACACCGTCATTCGATCAGGCGCAAGCGACGCACGGCAAGACGCTCTACTCGTCGGCGTGCGCGAAATGCCACGGTGCGCAGTTGCAGGGCGTGACAGCGCCGGCGCTGCAAGGGCCGGCGTTCGCGCCGGCATCGAATGCGCATCTGACGATCGGCGGCGTGTTCACCTATCTGTCGACGAACATGCCAGCCGACAAGCCGGGCAAGATGAAAGATCAGGACTACGCGGACATCATGGCGTTCCTGCTCTATTCCAACGGCTATCGCGCGAGCGGCACGAAGATGACGGCCGACGACGCGCGCGCGTCGACCATGAAGCTCAACGCGGGCAAGTAAGGTTCATCTGATTGTTCGCGTCGAATGCGCGGCGCGTGACGGCTTCCGTCGACACGCGCCGCGCTCGCGTATTGATGCAATGTGTGCAACGCCCTCCTGTATCGAATCGCTGCGTATCCAGCACGTGCGCTCCATGACGCCGTGTGCGTGACTCACACAGTCCTTAATTACTTCATCCGATAACGGCCCTTGCATCGATGGCAAGCAGGCCGAGTATTTGCATCACTTCACGCACGGATGTCCTAACATCCAATAGAGTCGATGCCGCATTCCTGTACAAGCCATTTCCGTTTTTCCGTCAGTCACGGCGGGGCCGATCAGTTCGGATCCCTGTTATTCAGTCTGAAGGAGCGGCCATGTCCCCATCCCGCCTGGAACGGGCCTTCGCACTATGCCTGTGGATCCTTGCCGCGCTCGCATTCAGTGCAGGCGGCGTACAGGCTCAAACCCAGCAGCAACCCACGTCTGCAGCCGCGCCCGCAGCCGCGCCCGCTGAACCGTTCAAGCCAGAGGAAATCGAGGCGCTCGTCGCGCCCATCGCGCTATATCCCGATTCCGTGCTGTCGCAAGTGCTAATGGCGTCGACGTATCCGCTGGAAATCGTGCACGCGGCGCGTTGGGTCAAGGCCAATCCGAACGTCAAGGGCGATGCCGCCGTGAAGGCCGTCGAAAGTCAGCCGTGGGATGTCAGCGTGAAATCGATGGTCGCATTCCCGCAAATTCTCGAACCGATGAACGACAAGCTCGACTGGACGCAGAAACTCGGCGACGCCTTTCTCGCGCAGCAGAAGGACGTATTCGCCGCCGTGCAGCGGCTCCGGGCGCGAGCGAAAGATTCCGGCAATCTGAAATCGAACGAGCAGCAGAACGTGGTCGTCGAACAGCCGCCCGCCGGCGGCGGGGAGACGATCATCAAGGTCGAGCCTGCGAATCCGCAGGTGATCTACGTGCCCGCGTACAACCCGACCGTCGTGTATGGCGCGTGGAGCTATCCCGCTTATCCGCCGACCTATTGGCCGCCTCCCCCGGCCTACTATCCGGGCGGAGCGCTGATGACGGGATTCGCGTGGGGCATCGGGCTCGCCGCCGCCGGCGCAATCTTCAGCAATTGCAACTGGGGCGGCGGCGACGTCAATATCAACGTCAACAAGGCCGCGAACATCGATCGCAACTTCGACCGCACCAAGGTCCAGGGAGGCCGCTGGCAGCACGACGGCAGCCATCGTCAGGGTGTGGCTTACCGGGACAACGCGACCCGCGAAAAGTATTCGCGGAACGTGCCCGGCGCCGAAGGACGCTCCGATTTCCGCGGCCGCGATGCAGGCGCGGGCGGGCGCGCGAACACGGCTGACCGTGCGGGCGCGGGCAACCGTGCAACGACAGCCGATCGCGGCAATGCGGGCAACCGTGCATCGGTGGCGGACCGGTCGAATACGGGCAACCGCGCGGGCGCAGCGGACCGCCCGGCTGCCGGCGACCGCGGCGGCGTGTCGAACCGCGCCGGTGCAGGCGCGGGCGACGTCACGCGCGCCAGCGATCGCGCGGGCGGCGGCGGTAACAGCGGTTTCAGCGGCGGCCGCGACAGCGCGTTTCAAGGCGTAGGCTCGGGCGGCGCGACACAGCGCAACTACGATCGGGGACGCGCCAGCGCGCAGAGCTCCGGCTTCAACCGGCCGAGCGGCGGAGGCGGCATGCGGGCCGGTGGCGGCGGTGCGCGCGGCGGAAGACGCTAGGAGACACGAGCATGACAACATCGTCAGGATTCCGTCCGGGTTCGGGGGCGGCCGCGCTACGCGCGGTTGCGCTTGCATGCGCGCTGTGTGTTGCCGTGTCGACGGCACATGCGCAGAAGAACTTCAGTTCGCCCGATGCCGCGATGAATGCGTTCGGCGAAGCCATCGCTGATAACCAGGAAGCGACGCTGCAATCGCTCTTCGGCCGCGATTTCCGCAACTGGATTCCGCCCGTCGGCGCGGACGTGCGGAGCCGCTTCATCGACGAGTGGGGCAAGTCGCATGAAATCCAGCAGACGGACGATCATCACGCACACATCTCGGTGGGTGGCGACGGCTGGACGTTCCCGATTCCGCTGCTGAAGTCCGCACAGGGATGGCATTTCGATACCCGCGCGGGCGCTGAAGAAATGCGGCTGCGCCGCATCGGCCGCAACGAACTCGCCGTGATCCAGACGATGCTCGCGATCTACGATGCGCAGCGCGAATACGCGCTCACCGATCACGACGGCGACGGGCTGCTGTCGTACGCGTCGAAGCTGTCGAGCTCGCCCGGCAAACAGGACGGCCTGTACTGGCCGACGCAGGCGGATGCACCGCCCAGTCCCCTCGGACCGGCGTTCATCCGGGCGGCGACGGCGGCGCGCAACGCCGGCGACGCCGGCTATCACGGGTATCACTACAAGCTGCTCACGTCGCAAGGACCGCACGCGCCGGGCGGCGCATACGACTATCTCGCGCACGGCAAGCTGTTCGGCGGTTTTGCCGTGATCGCGTGGCCCGCGCGCTATGGGGACACGGGCATCAAGAGCTTCATGGTGAGTCACGCCGGGCAGGTCTACGAGCGCGACCTCGGGCCCGACAGCGCGGAAAAAGCGAAGGCGATGACATCGTTCGACCCCGGGCCCGGCTGGACCAAGGACCAGCCCTGAAACGCGCTGGCAGAAGCATCCGGCACGTCCGACGTTATCGCGAATTGGGGCAACATGAGACGTTCCGCCTCTGTTCTCATTCTGCTGGCAACGGCACTGCTTTTCACGGCGTTGGCTCATGCCGCGATACGCCGCGAGTCTGATGCTGCCCCGCAGTCTGCTGCGCCGGACTCAGCCGTGAGCGGCATGAATTCCGAATCGAACGATCTCGAGCAGCTCTTGCGCCGGCACGGCATCGAGACGAACTCGAACAAGTCGCGGATCATTCTGCGTTGGGTCGAGAAGATTCAACAGGATCCCGTGATCGCCCAAGACATTCAGAACGGCGGTCAGCATGTCGGGCAGATCTTTCTCGATCCCAAGGCACGCGAAGACCTGATGTCGAACGGTCTGGCGCATTTATCGCCGTCGGACCGGCTTCAGTATGTGAAGCTGCTGACGCGTTTTCTCGACGAGCTGGTTCCCGTCAACTGCTTCGGTCTTGACGATATGAGTGCGGTGATGAATCACGTGTCGTTGCGCGAAATGTCGGACGCCGACGTCGACCAGTATTTCGGCCTGCTTTACAAGGTGCTGGTCAGCGAGGCGTCGAATGCGCCCCTGCCCGCACCGACGCCGCAGCAGTACGCGGCGGCGGAGAACCAGCTGACGCGCACACTGATCGCCGAGCTGCGCGGCGACCAGAAAGACCTCGAGCGGTTCGCGTTCTATACGTCGAACCCGAAGCTGGCGACGCCGTCCGATGTGTGCTGGACGACGCGTGTGACCTTGCACGCGATCATCGCCATGCCCGATCCGGAACGCGATCTCGTCCTGCTTCGGACGATGGCGCCGCGCACGATGCAAGGCGCGTTGCCCGCAACGCGTCTGGGCACGCCCGCGACCGCGATTCCGCCGCCGGCGTCGTCGACACCTGGGCGTGTGGACGGGCCGTAGCCTTGGCGCATCGCCTTGCCTCTCGTACGAAGAACGGTCAACTGGTATCGTTGGGTACGCTGATCCTCTTCGAATCGTCGTTTTTTTCCAACCGTATGAAGCCCGTGAAACCCGCCGAGGCGCTGCGATGCGCGTAGGCAAACCCGTCAAGGCGCTGCCGCAGCCGCTGTGCGACTACTGCGGCGCAAAAGCCGTGCTGGCGCGCGCTGGCGACGAAATCTATCCGTATCGCGACGATCACGGCCCTGTCTGGGTTTGCGCGCCGTGTCAGGCGTGGATCGGCATTCCCGCTCGCAGCACGCGGCATGTCCCGCTCGGCCGCCTCGCCGATGCCGCGTTGCGCGACGCAAAAAGCCGCTTGCACGATACGCTCGAGCCGCTCGTCGCCGGCAAGGTGCGGCGCGATGGCGTGAATGCCTTCGAAGCGCGCGCGAAGGCGATCCGCTGGGTCGCGACCGAACTGGGCTTCGATCCGCTGCCCAATTCGATTCACATGCTGTCGCTCGATCAGTGCGAGCAGGCGCTTCGCTATGTCGAGGCGTTCATGGCCGCGCGACGCACCAGTTGATATTCAATCGCGCGGCCAGACACCCGAACTGCCGCGGCGATGACTGTCGACGAGATGCGTATCGACAATGCCCGTCGCTTCCATCAGTGCATGCATCGTTGTCGGCCCGACGAAGGCGAAGCCGCGCGTGCGCAGCGCCTTGCTTAACGCAATGGATTCGGCGGAAGTCGTGGGGATGTCGGCGATCGTGCGAGGCGCGGGCGTCGTGTGCGGCTGGAACGACCAGATCAGCGCGGCCAGCCCGCCTTCTTCGCGCAAACGGATTGTCGCGGCCGCGTTGGCAATCGTCGCGAGAATCTTTGCGCGGTTGCGGATGATGCGTTCGTCGGCGAGCAGGCGTTCAACGTCCTTGTCGTCGAATGTTGCAACCACATCGGGATCGAAGCCCGCGAACGCCTCACGAAAGGCGTCGCGCTTGCGCAGAATGGTCGCCCACGACAGTCCCGACTGAAACGCCTCCAGGCTCAGCCGTTCGAACAGGCCGCGCTCGTCGCGCACGGGCATGCCCCATTCGGTGTCGTAGTAGTGCTTGAGCAGCGGGTCGACGGCGGCCCATGGCGGACGCGCGAGACCGTCGGCGCCAACGATTGCATCGAGCGGCTGCGGCTTCGTCGGACGCGCCGCTTTTTTTGCTGCGGCGCGTGACTTCCTGGCGGCGGGCTTTGTGGCGGGAGGTGCTTTCTTCATCGTCGGTGCCCGTGGCGGGCGCAGGATCGGCGGTTTGGTGGTTTGGTCTTTGGGGCGCGCTTATTGTCGTCTTCCTTGTCGCCCTGTCGCAAGCGCGAGCGAATGATTCCCCGCACGCATCAATCGACACCCGCCCGTGATCAATCGCGGTATTGACCACGAAAGTGAACTGGCGCGCGCACTGCAAGCAGTGGGACATTTGCGTATGCTTGTGCGTATTCACAATGCCCATACATACGAGCGGCCGCCAGCGGCAATACCGTAAAGCTGGCCGTCAGACTCGTGCGGCGGGCGTCTTCGCTCGCTGCCCCTATCAAGGAGAGACTCACACATGTCCGCATACGGAAAGACACCGGAAGCATTGGCCCGACTCACGGCCGAACAGCGTCGCGTGACGCAGGAAAGCGGGACGGAACGGCCGTTTTACAACGAGTTCTGGGACAGCAAGGAAGCGGGTTTGTACGTCGACGTCGTGTCCGGCGAGCCGCTTTTCACGTCGATGGATAAATTCGACAGCGGCTGCGGCTGGCCGAGCTTCACGAAGCCGCTGGAAGACGAGCATGTCGTCGAGCTGCGTGACACGACGCACGGCATGATCCGCACCGAAGTGCGCTCAAAGCACGGCGACAGCCATCTCGGCCACGTGTTTCCGGATGGTCCGCGCGAAACGGGCGGGCTGCGTTACTGCATCAACTCGGCGTCGCTGCGCTTCATCCCCGTTTCGCAGCTTGAAGCGGAAGGCTACGGGCAATATCGCGATCTATTCGAAGTCGCGAAGAAGTAAGCACCGCGATGCGATCGGACGCGCTAGCCCTCGACGGCCAGCGCTTCGATCGCGTCGCCGATCCTGATCGAGCCGCCTCGCACGACGCGCGCCGTGATGCCGCCGAATCCGCGCACCGCGTTGTAGCCGCCCACACCCAGCACATCTTCCATTCGCGAACACGGATGACATTCGCCCGTCGTTTGCAGCACGGCCTCGCCGATCCGAAATTGCCGGTCTTTCAGCGCCATCAGATTGATGCCTTCCGTAACGATGTTGCGCCGCAGATCGAACGCAGCGACATTGCTGCGCCCCAGATGACTCGCGATGCTCCGCAGGCTCTCGGCCTGAATCAGCGTAACCTGACGCGCGCCTGCGCGGCTCGCATAGTGATCGCCGATAAGACCCGCGTCCGTATCGATCATCGCCGCCTCGACTGCTGACATTGCGTCTTTTCGCCGCGGCCGCAAGCCGATCCATACAATCTTGCCGGGATGAACGGGACCATTGAGCAATCGTGCGAGCGGCGATGACGTGTTGAGCGGCATGTGCGTGTTGCGGATAGACAGAGTGGATGTGGATCAGCGGCAATGAATGCCAGACTGCGGCGCGGCGGCGACCGTCTTTATACTATCGCCCATCTGATCACAGGAACCGGAAATGAAACGAGCAGTAGCCGTAGCGGCGCTTGCCGTCTGCCTCGCGCAACCATCGACGCAGGCATTTGCGCAGACAGTCGCCGACCAGTGCTTCGCGATCGGCGATATCGCGGGACAGGTCGCCTCCTGGCGCCGTCACAAGAAGACGAAGGATCAGGCGCTGAATCAGGCGCAGAAGTACTACAAGGACGAGTCGGATCGTCAGGCGGTCACGGCGATGATCGACCGCATCTACAGCAGCCCCGAAGCGATGACGCCCGACCAGGCGAGCATGCTCTTCACGAACGAATGCGCGCAGCAGAAGAAGCCGACGTCGACGCAGTAACCGCGCGCTAGCCGATGTGCAGCCGCACCAGCGCGAAAATCTGCGAGCTTGCGTAAAGCAGCAGGCCAATACATCCGCCGACGAGCGTTCCGTTGATGCGGATGTACTGCAAATCCTTGCCGATGTTCAACTCGATCTGTTGCGACATATCACGCGAATCCCAGTTCTTGACCGTGTCGCTGATGTGGCGCGTCAGGTAGCCGGCAAAATCAGGCGCCATCGCGCGCGCCGCTTCCTCCATATGATCGTTCAGCGAGCGGCGCAGCGATTCGTCCTGCGCCAGTTCGCGTCCAACCCATTTCCCCATCGCGGCTACTTTCGAATGCAGCACGGAGTCGTGGCGCGCGAGGTCGAGCCGCAGCCAGTCCCGCAACTGAGCCCACAGATCCTTCACGTACAGCGCGAGATTCTCGCTCTCCTTCACATAGCGCTTGATCTCCTCGCCCTTCTGAAGAAACGCTGGATCCGACTTCAGCTTGACGACGAGGCGCGCGGCCGCTTCATCGAACTTGTGACGCAACTTGTGGCCGGGATCTTCGCTCACGCGCAGCAGCATGTTGTTCACCGTATCCGCGACGACATTCGCCCCGCTTTCGCCTAGCCATTCAGACGGCATGATCTTTTCGAGCGTCGGATATTCGCGCTTGAACCAGTCGACGATCTGCTCGGCGATAAACGTCCGCACGCCCGGTTCGCGCAGCAGCGCCATCAGATGCTCGATGCCTTCGTCGAGCAGTTCCTGGTGACGGCCGTCGCGTGTCAGCGTGTCGAGAATCGCGCCCGTCGCTTTCGACAGGTCGATTCTGTCGAGCATCGCGTCGAGCGCGTCCTTGATGAACGCCTGGATGCGCGTGTCGTCGAGCAGTTCGAGGATGCCGCCCGTCAATGTCAGCACGTAGTCGCCTAGCCGCTGCGTGTTCGCCTCGACACACAGCCAGTTCGTGATGCTCTGCGCCGGATCGTGCTTGCGGATCAGACCGACGATCGACGACTCGTCCAGAAACTTCTCGCGCACGAAGATCGCGAGGTTGTCGGCGATTTTGTCCTTGTTCTGCGGAATGATCGCCGTGTGTGCCGCCACGCCGGGAATCGGCACACGGCGGAACAGCGCGACGACGGCGAACCAGTCGGCAAGCGCGCCGACCATCGCGGCTTCTGCCACGGCCTTGATGCCGTCGATCCACATGCTTCGCTGCATGAAGGCCGTCGCGATGAAGATGGCGGTGGCGATCAGGAGAAGGAGCGTCGCGCGACGCTTGGCGCGTTTGAGTTCGACTTCCTTGTTCATCGTGGGTGCGTGTCGGGTCGATGGGTGTGCGGGTCTCGCTTGCCTGACCATGGAACTGCGGGGCTGCCAGATCGACGATGTCGGCAAGCGCTGTTCCATTGTGTGGACTTGTGAGCTTTTCGCGCTCGTGATCACCTAAAAATGCGGTGAGCTTTGACTTGCCGTGCGATCGAACGCGAGAAATGGTAGCGAATACCACGAACTACGTAGCGAACAATACGATTGAAGTGCTTGATGGTAGAAAATCAGCGATCCGGAAGTTTGCCGCGAAATATCTCGCGCGAAGTAGCAAATTGCGTGAAACATTCGGCGAGCGGATAGCTAACTCCTTGCATTATAAAGGATTCTTCTGATCCTCGATTTACTTAAGGTTGTTTCACGGATTGCGATGCAAGTCGTTGGCGGGAAATGGTTTTTGGTGGGGGCGCTGATTTGGGTTTGATTTTGGGCGTTTTGAGGCTGGATAGCGGGCTTGCGGTGCTTGTTGATACGTTGAGACCTTCGTACCGGTTTGGGGCGCTTTGGGAGGCGCTAAGGCTCGGAGAATAATGTTGCGCGCCATGACGGGCTTTCGCTCAGGCTCTTTGCCTATTTATTCGTATTACTGAGTATTATTTTTGAGATATTGCCTTTGCAGGCGTTTCGGCTGCGTGTGCGCGTGCGTCGAGAAGCCGCCTGTCACGGCGAGCGCTGTGATTTGCCTGGCTGGCTGTTCGCGGGCCCAACGGTGCACCGTTGCCTGTAGCGGCGAGACGCCCGCTCCCGTTCGGAATGTATAACGTGTATGGTCGCGCGCCAGGCGGCGTCCAAAGCGAGACTGGACCGATGACCGTGAGTGGCGCACAGCGCTTATCCACCAGCGCGGGAAATCGCGATGAAGTCCATCTACCAGCGTGCCGTGTCTGGATACGCGTATTTGAATCGGTGCCAGGGCCGGGGCTGCGCGCTCTCTCGCAATTCGATTGTCCCTCGACGGCGCACGATCGTCGTGATCGTCGCGGGCCGAAGGAGCAAACCAATGCCCAAATCGCACAAGCCCCGTCGATCCTGCATCCGCCTCGCTGCGCACATGGCGCGGCGCCTGCAAGCAATCGGCGATTGCCTGGAGTGAACGCCGGGCTGTGATGCGGACAACTCGAACGCTTGCTCAGTCACGCCTTGAGGCCCTTCGTTCGGTGCTGGCGTGTGAATTCCCTGTAGCCACTCTCGGGGGCGGATGCGCGTGCTGATGCGCTGTACGGTTCGGTGAATGGCAGCTCCGTAGAGCGCCCACGCGGGCAAATTCTTCACTCGCGTTTATCGTGTTTCTAGCGCCCTTCGGCGGAGGATCGTCTGTATGTGTCAACCATGTTCCGGTACACACATCAGCAAGGTCTCCCATCGGGACGGGAATGGAGACGCCGAATTGAAGTGTCCCTCGCGGCGTCCGGTCCGGACTTAGCTAGTGGCCTTCGGCACGAAGATCGTCGCCGTTGATCCTGGCGCATCGTCTATCGCGAATGTAGGACTTGATGCGATCAAATGACCAACGGTCCACGTTTCATTCGGCCCGCTGGGGTCCGTGAATCATCTTTTGGAACAGTCGCGTCCCGCCCGCCCCCAGGTTGAGCGCCAACGCTTCGACTGCTCGTCGACAATCCCGCCTCACTGATTTATCGAGTTTGATGCCGCGAGGGCCGACAGGAGCGGATTTTTGAGCTTGTCGCAAGGAAGGGTTGTCCACCTGCAGTTGGCTGAATTTGTCTTGCGGTTTTGCGGCCGCATCATTGGGCGCGGGTTTCGCCAGATCAGATCCCGGGGCGATCGGATCCGTCTCGGCAAGTGACTTTGAGCGTGGACTGGCGCGCTGCCGTCGGCACGCACCTATTTACGATAAATAGCAGACGGAGAGCAGACGCCATCGCTGGCGATCAACCGATCAGCTATTTACGGTAAATAGGTGTGAGGGGTCGGGTCGTAAAGCGCCTCGGTTTGGATCACGCACGCTCCGGTGCGCTCGTCAAACCGGAGCATCCGCCTTGCTCGGGCTGATGCGCTTCCGTTCACCTGCACCCCGCCTTATTTACCGTAAATAGCCCCGTCGAAACACGATCCATCTGCGGTACATACTCTAGGCTTTCGGACGAACGCCCTCGCCCAACTACCATGAGTCAACGTCTGCCGCGCGCTCAAGAAACGAAGCGCGTCGACAGTTACAGAGACGGGGGAAACAACGGTGCTAATACAACGCGAAGAAGAGAAACAGACGTCGACGAATGCAACGTCGGAGGGAATCAACAACCAGCTACAGAAACAACAACCGGCGCCTGCCACCTGGCAGCAGGCACCGCCTCGACACCCTCAATCCCCCGACGACTGCACGTCCTCGAGGAACCCGGTAATCAGCTGCCTCAACTCCTCGACTCGGTCCTGCGGCACGCCACTGGCACGCAGCCGGATCACGAGCAAGTCCCCCTTTCGCTCGATTCCAACTTCCTCTTCTTCCCGGACAGGCGCCGCAGGCCGACCCGCTCCCAACAACGCTGCCAACACCTCCGCAGACGATCGCGACGGATCTCCCGACAGTTCGACCGCTCGCTGCACGATCTCATCGCCTGACTTCTTGAGCGCCACTGCCAGCTTCCGCGCTGCATGAAACTGGATATCGTGCGGGGAAGGAAACGCGCCGATCACCTCGGCAGGTAGCTCAGCGACCAACAACGCGCTCGAAATATTTCCCTGCGAGAGCCCACACGCCTTTGCCATCGCGTTTTGCGACGGCCATAGCTGATCGTCCAGCGCGCGCTTGTACCAGACGCCCTGCTCCCACGGACTCAGATTTTTCCGCGCCCGGTTCTCCTGATCCATCTGGACGAATTGACCTTGCTCCGTAATCTCGCGATCGACGATCGCGTTCACGGGAAGATCGAGCTCCAGACACGCGCGATGCCGACGATGCCCGAACACGATCTCGTAGCCGTCGCCATCCGTCGCCGGCCGTACCTTGATCGGTTGCGTGTTACCACCCGCCTCAGCAATCAGCGACTTCAGCTCCGCAAAACTCTCGTCGCCAAAATCTTGCCGATTTGCCCACTTCGATGCCTGGATCGTCTTCGGATCCAGTGCGCGGATCGGAACCGCGCCGTCGTACTCCTTGAGTTGCGCTTCCAGTTGCGAGACGCGATCGGAGCTTTCGCGCATCGCGCTACGAAACGCAAGCATCTGACCCGGCGCCGTCCGCGGCGACGCTGCGCGCCCGGCCTCCTGCGCCGGCGCTGGCACCATCAGGTCACCCGTTTTCTTTGCCAGCCTGTCCTTTATCGACATTTATCGCTCCCCTTATTCCGACTTCGCCCAGAAGGCGACAATGGATTGCTCGACGATTTCCGTTACCCGGTCATACGCCTCGCGCGCGCGCCGATACGTTTTCGCATTGCCGTCGTAGCGCGAAATGTCATACACGGTGCCGAACTCTGCCGAGCTCGCTGCCGTCACCGCCGTCTTCGGAATCTCCACCGGCAACACCTTTTCGGCATAGGTCGCGGAAATCCATTCCCGCACGACGCCCGCAGCCGCGTCGGCCGGATCGACACGCGAAAGCAGCACGTGGATGAATTCGAACGATTTATCGGTGTTCGTTTCCGCCGTCAGATTCGACGCGAGATCGCTGAAGAGCGTCCAGAACTGCGCCGAGCTAGCGAAGTCCAGCGCGTTGGGCGGCGTCGGGACGATCAGGCCGTCCGCTGCCATGAATGCGTTGACGGTGCCGTAGCTCAGCGCTGGCGGCGTATCGATGATGATCACGTCGTAGTTGCTGCGCGCCTGCTCGAGACTTGTGTTCAGGACGTTCCAGAACTCGAAGTCGGGCTCCTTCATCTGGCGGCTCGGCAAGATGAATTCCACGTTAAACAGCGACGACGACGCGGGCACGAGATCGATGCCGTCCCAATACGTTTCGCGGATCGCGTATTCGATGCTCGATTGATCGCCCGTCGCAAGCGCGGTGATGGTCGAATCTTCTTCGACCTCCGTGTCGGGAAGAATGCCGAACAGCGTGGTCAGCGAGCCCTGCGGATCGGTGTCGATCACCAGCACGCGATGGCCGCGCAAGCTCAAGCCTTGTGCGAGCGTCATCGCCGTCGTGGTCTTGCTCACGCCACCCTTGAAGTTACCGATGGCGACGGTCATCGCCGGCGCGTTTTCGGGACGCAGCGCATTGGCGCGGTATGCACGAACCCACTCGCGGGCTTCCGGCAACGAGAATTCGCGCCGCGAACCGGTCGCGTTGACGGTGCCGGGCGGCAGGTCGCCCTTCGAAGTGCGGTAGGTGATTTGGCTCTTGTCGACTTCACAGAGCGCAGCGAGCTGTGAAGCGTTGAAAACAGGCGGGTTTTTGCGGGCATTCGGCGCCAGCATGCGACCCCGAACCTGCGAGACGATGTCAGTCGCGCGAGCGGCCTGATCGACGATGTCTTGAATAGTGATGTTCATTAGCTGATCCGCAAGAGACGATGCAGTCAGCTTATATCAGATGGCTCCACAGAAAGCCATTAAATCAACGGAAATTTGGATTTTCGGTCAATTCCGTTGCAACGCAATGTCCTGGTGATTTTCCGATAACCACGCGTCGAACCTGGGCGCGTCGAATTCAGGACGCACGCGATTTCTCAGCCACGATGCGAAGTTCACGCGGCCAACCGAGCCCGAGAACAGCCCCGGACTGTCCGGACGGAATTCGCGCGCGTACTTCGCACCGTCGCCTTCGACGAACTGACGCGCGAAAGCTCGCTTCTCGTCCTGAGTCAGCGCCTTGACGGCGGCCGCGCACTGAAGGCGATCGAAATCGATCCGCAGCTCCTGCAGGCGTGCATCCAGCGTTCGCGAACGCGCTGCCGCGGCCTGCTTCTGAGCCTTTTCGCGCTTGTCCTTTTCGTATT
Organism: Paraburkholderia azotifigens; assembly: GCF_007995085.1. GTDB lineage: Bacteria > Pseudomonadota > Gammaproteobacteria > Burkholderiales > Burkholderiaceae > Paraburkholderia > Paraburkholderia azotifigens. The sequence continues at coordinate 1,995,423 of NZ_VOQS01000005.1, read as the reverse complement.
CCGGCTCAGATACGTCCGCCTTGTTCTCAATCAGCGTGCGGATAAAGCCCGCCGTCGAGCGCTTGATCTGGCCTTTTCTGTCTTTCTCTTCGGCCAGCTGCACGACGAGCCGGGCTCGTTCTTCATCCTCGATGACGAAACTCAGTGCGAGCTTGTCCCCAATGCCGTGCGCCCGGAGCTTCCGATAGATCTCGCTGTCGCGGACGTGTGCGAACTCGTCTTCCGTCTCCGGTGTAAGAAGCGACTGCTGCGCGCCCTGGCGGATGAGAAATTTCACGCCCGTCACTGAGCGGCCCATCCGCTGGTATTCGACGTCGACGTTGATATCTGAGACGTCGTTGATCTCTTTGACGGCTTTCTGAATCACCTTGCTGTTCAGCCGGCGAAAATCGTCGTAGTACTCCTGGGTCGCGCCCAGAAGCTTCCGAAGCACCGGCAGCTCGATCCAGCCAGTCGAGCCAACCTTCTGAAAACGCAGGCAATTCTCATAGAGCGTCAACGCGTGCGACTTCGAGAATTTGCGCTGGACGCCGAGATTGACGGTTGCGTAAATCGACGGATCGTAGAGCTTTTCGGCGAGCGCCTCGTCGTAGCGGTACGAGCACACGCCCGCTCGAATCTCCGCGAACGAGAGGATCGGCATCACGCTCCAGCGCTCGCGCCCGTCATCCATGACGTTGAATTCAACGGCCGTTGTCGCGAGCTGTCTGAGCGCCTCCCGAAGCTTTTCCGTGTTCTCGCTTTCGGTCCAGCCGAGCACGAGCATCAGCGTCCGCACCGGCAGGCGGTGAGTTCTCGTGGTCAGAAGGTTGTCGTACGAATGCAGTAACAGCACGTTGGACAGCTTTCGCTCCAGCAGCGAAAGCTCGCCGCTCGTATGAATGGCGGCTACGTGCTTTTTGACGCTCTCGGTACGAACCTCAGTCGGCAAGGATCTGGGCATGCCGGGATTGTGCTCTAAATGACCCCACGTTGCAATCACCGTCTGGGACATCAGTCGCGTCCAGCGGCACTAATGTCCCGATTCTCTTCGCTCGACGAGGCACATCGTTACCGTTCCGGGTGGATTCACCGCAGACGGGGACAATCCCACCGCATCTGGGGGCGCTAAACGCCCCAGAAGGGGACGTTAGGTCCGAAATGGCACCCCGACCAGGGTCGGTTGCCACCCCAAACGGAGACGTTTACCGCTGGGAAGCCTTATTGGATAAGGATCTTAGATGTGTAAACGCTGTAAACGTTGTTTACCAAACGGTATACAAACCTCAATACACCCCAGACGGGGACACGAACGCCGGGTTTGTTGCTGCTTTTCTCTGAAGGACTGGTGATACGCAAACTAACCCGCGCGCCAGCACATAACAGCGTCGAACAGAAGCTTCACAAAGAACCCTCGCTAACTCTATGAACCTAAATCGTAAAATCGCAAACCACAATCAGTGCCGTATCCGTTGGCGCTGTATTTATCGTAAATAAGTGGACCGGATGTACCCGCGTCTTCAAACGTCCCACCCTAGCTGGGGACATTAGAGACGCGACGTGGATTGCGCTTCGGTGACACCCCGAATGGGGACAATCGATCCCGGAAATCGCGCTCAGCGGCCGGCATGAGCCGTTCTGGCTGCGAAAATCCTTCGAAAGTCGCTAAGCGCTGGACGCACTCCTGGTTTGAGCACCCTAGATGGGGACATCAGGCGTATTGCTGACGCAGGTGCAGCGCGGCTCAAAGTTCGACCGCCCCAAGTGGGGACATCAGCCCGTCTGCACGCTTATTTACGATAAATACTCGGCCAGCGACGACTCAGAGATCGAAAACACCCGTTGCAATCGTCGCCGCCGAGAACACTATCCTGAAAAAACGGGCCTCGTCGTTAGCACGAAAACCGCGGCGCAAAACTCACTATGCAGCGCGCAACACAACCGCCAGAAATCAGCGAACTAAAAACAAGTAAGGAACTCCAGGTAATCCCTACCCTAATCCATGAAGAAAATCCCATCGGATCAATCACTTAAAACTGATAATTGATCGACACGTCGCAAACTCCGTTCGTCTTCGTTTGTGTGATTGGACTGTTCGCAGCGCTGCCGAGCAGCCGTTTCAGCGCGCCATCCGCAGTCACAAACCAGTGCTTGTTGACGAACCAGATCAGCGTGACGCCGAATCCCGCCGATTTCAGTCCTGCGCTCGCGTCGTACTGTGAATATCGGGATGAAGCCGCCTGCGCCGCATTCACGCCGAACCAGCTGTTCATATATTTGGAATCCGCGAACGTCACCGACGGCCCGGCGAACCAGAAGAAGCTTTCCGAACTTCCCGGCAACGGCATGTACGCGCCCAGATCCGCGACCCAGCCATTCGATCCGCCGAAGCTCCGTGTCACTGCGGCCCGGAACACAAGCGGAAATTCCTTCGAGATCACATATTCGCCAGCCAGCTTGGCCTCGGGCGCCGGGTTGATGTTGCCCATGCCGTCGAGCCGCGTCGGATCGTCGTGTGCCCGCCTGCCCAGGTCATAAACCGCCGCGATACTCACGCGCCAGTTGGGGCCCTGAAGCACATTGACGCCGAGCCCTTCGCCCGTGGAAAGAAAAGCCAGGTCCTTGTACCGGATGTCGGTGCTTGGCCCGACCAGCGTGTGATACCGATCCGAGCCGTCGTAGCGCGGCTCGAACGTCGCGCCAATGCCAATTCGCGCTTCCCAGGTGGGTCGATTGGGCTGAAACAGCTTTTCGAGCGGGATGCCCGCTGAGTATTGCCATTCGCCAAGCGGCGAGGGCGTTTGCGCCAGGGCTGCCGATGCGTTGCAGATCAGGTACGCGAGACTGGCGTAGACGGGTAGCTTGGTCATGTCGACGAACGTCATGGGTTGCGAAACCGCGAGCGCGGCGCTTTGCTGTCACATACACGTTGTTCAATTACCGGCGAAGAATCCGGCGGCATTGCAGCAAACGCCGTACCCGCCCGACGCAGCTGCTCACACGAGCCACCCCCATCTGCGGTACACACCGCTCACGCCTGTCTATATAGTTGTCTTGCTAATCAAATCATGCGCGAATGCATTCATGTTCGATCAATGTCTGTATTTCAACGCGTCCGCACTCGCTCGACTGGTCGAGCGTGAATGGGCCGCCGTCTATGCCGATCTTGGAATGACGCCCGCTCAAGGCTACGTGCTGCGCGTCGTTCTGTCGGCACCGGGTTGCCTCGGCAGCGAGATCGCGGACAGGCTGGGCATCGCGCGTCCGACCGCGACGCGGCTCATCGATAGTCTCTCGAGGAAGAAGCTCGTCGAACGACGGCAGGGCACGTCCGACGCACGCGAGTGGGGCGTTTATCCGACGCGCTCAGGCAAAGCGCTCGGCCCAACGATCAGCGGCGCAAGCGCGCAAATCAGCCGACGACTCAAGGCGAAGATCGGCGCGGATGTCTTCGAGAGCACGATTGCCGGCATGCGCAAGATCCGAAAGGCCCTCAAGTAACGACACACACGCATGCCATCGGCTGCACCTGACGATTTCATTCGATGAAATTGTCGGAGCGCCATGAACAGTCAATTCAGCCGCGGGCGCTTTATCCGCGCGCGCCACGTTTGTACAGTCCAGTCGAATATCTGACCTTCGTCGATCTTCGCGGTCGACGCTTCTACAGAAGCGCAACGATGGACTATCTGCAGTCACTCAGAATGTTTGTAAAGGTCGCGGAGCTCGGCAGCTTCACGGGCGCGGCGGATCAGCTGAGAGTATCGAGCGCCGTCGCGACACGCAGCGTGGCTTCGCTCGAAGAGCGTCTCGACGCGCGCCTTCTGCAACGCACGACGCGCAGCGTGACGCTGACGGAAGCAGGGCGGCTGTTTCTGGATCGCGTGAGAACGATCGTCGACGATATAGACGACGTCGAAGGCGGGCTGCTCGCAGCGACGGGTGTGCCGTCGGGCACCTTGCGCATCGCGGTGCAAGGCAGCATTGGCGCGCGATATCTCGCGAAACTGCTGAGCGCCTATACCGAACGCTATCCGCTCGTGGTGCCGCAGGTGATCTTCTCGGACGGCCCCATCAGCCTTGTCGAAGGACGCTTCGATGCCGCGTTGACGAACGACACCTATCCGCATCCCGGTTCGGTCGTCGCGCGCGCGTTCGCGCATCTGGAGATGATGCTCGTCGCGTCGCCGCGCTTCGTGCCGGGCATCCACGGCAGCGCGCCTCTGACGGACGTCGATCCACTCGTGCTGCTGTCGCACGACGACGGCACGGCAGGCGTAGAGCCTGATCCCGTGCGTCGATGGCTCGACACGAACGCCGCGCACGCAACGCACATCCGCGCGAACAATAGCGACATGCTGCGCGGTATGGCTATCGAAGGCATGGGTGTCGCGCTAGTGCCCGCCGTGCTCGTCGAAGACGATCTGGACGACGGTTCGCTCGTTCAGGTGATGCCGGAAACACCGTTGCCGTCGATGGGGCTATCGGTTACGTATGGCAGTCGTCGCAATCTCGCGCCAAACGTGCGCGCATTGGTTGATCTGCTCATCGAGCAGTCGAAATCCGATCAGTTACCCGTCGCGCTCAGGCATGAAGATGCCGCGCTCGTAGCGGGCGACTAGGCGCTACACGTGCGAAGAAACCGGCGACGTATGTTCTTGCTGCGTCACGCATACACCGCTCAGCCAGGCGCTGACGCCACGCGTATCGATTGCAAAGCGCGCTGGCCCGCGCTCGACGCGGTACGCAGGTTCGCCGTCGCACGCAATGTCGAAACGCATTGTGCCGATGCTCGCGACAGCGAAGAGATCGCCGTGCCGCAATTCGACGGAGTCGATAGCGCCCGTATAGGCACCATCGCGCGCGATACGAATCGACGACGGCGCAACGCGCCACATCACCTCTTCGCCAACAGGAATAGAGCGGTCAGCGATCTCGATCGAGAGTCCCGACACGGTCTCGATCATGCCCGGCGCGCGTATCGTCCCGACACCGACGTTGTGCAATCCAAGCAGCGCGGCGACCTGCAATGAGGCAGGCTGCCGGAAGACGTGATCGACGGTTCCCGCCTGCAACACGCGTCCGCGCTCGATGACGAGCACTTCATCCGCGAGCAGCGCGGCCTCGTCGGGATCGTGCGTGACGAGCACCGTGACGGCCGAAATCTCTCGCTGCAACGCGCGCAGTGCCTGTTGCAGGCGCCGACGCCGAGGCGTATCGAGTGCGGAAAACGGCTCGTCGAACAGCAGAAGCTGGCTGTGCCGCGAAAGCGCGCGCGCGAGCGCGACACGCTGGCGCTGACCGAACGACAACTGGCGCGGCAAACGCGCCGTGAGCGCGGACAGACCAAGATGCTTGACCCAGTAGCGCGCGCTAGCGGCGTCCGCATCGACGGGAAACGACAACTGGCGCGCCACCGTCATATGCGGAAACAGCCCGTAATCCTGCGGCACATAGCCGACATGACGCTGCTCGGGCGGCAGCGCATCCAGTTGCCTGTCGCCGGAGCGGACGAACCCCGCTTCGTTGCATTCGAGTCCCGCGATCAGCTTCAGCGCGAGCGATTTACCCGAGCCCGACGGTCCGATGATCGCGAGCCGTCGCGTCGAAGGCCTCCATTCGATGTCGAGATCGAACGCGCCGAGATGGCGCTTGAGCGCAAAGGCGAGGCGAGGATCTGGCAGGGCAGGGCGCGCTGTTTCCCCGGCGGGCTCATCGGTCGCATCGCCATTCTCGGCAATTTCGAAGCGGCGCGCAGGGCCACCGCGCCATGCCACTGACAGCGCCGCGCACAACACGGCGATCACGAGCGTCGGCAGCAGCAGCGGCATCATTGCGGGCAGGCCCTGGCCGCCGAACACGACGTAGGTATAGACGGGCAGCGAATACGGATGATAGGCGACCATCACGGTCGCGCCGAACTCGCCGAACGCACGCAGCCACGCGAGCACCAGACCGGCGCGGATCGACGGCCACGCGATCGGCAACATCACGCGGAAAAAGCGGCTTGCCGCGCGATGTCCGAGCGTGGCGGCGACGTCGTCGTAGACAGGATCGATTGCAGCGAACGCGGAGCGTGCCGCGACGACCAGGAACGGCGCGGCCACGAACGTTTCCGCGAGCACGATGCCCGTGAAGGAATCCGTGAGCGCGCCGTTTGTCAGCCGGCCAAGCCAGCTATACGGCCCGAGCAGAAACAGCAGCAGGATGCCGCTCGTGAGCGGCGGCAGCGCGAGCGGCAACTGCACGATAAAGCCGAGCAGCGCCATGCCGCGCGCGCGTGAGCGCGCGAGCCAGTAGCCGAGCGGCACACCGCCGATCAGGATCGCGAGCGCGGCGACGCTCGCGCTTCCCGCCGACACGCCCACAGCCGACCACGTGCCGCGCCAGTCGACGCCCGCCCAGTCCGCATGATCGATCTGCGGAATGCTCGCGACGAACGGCGCGCACAGATAGACGGCGAGCAGGCAAGCGAGCCACAGCAGCGGCCGGGCGGTGAGGCGTGTCATTGCGCGGCGTCGAGGACGGCTTGCACCGGCGACGGCACGGCTTGCGCGTTGCCCGTCACCACCGGCTTGACGATGTCGACGCCATGCTGCTTCAGCAACGCACGGCCCGACGCGCTCATCAGGAAGTTCACGAAGCGCACCGCACCCGCTTCGTTAGGTGCGTCGGTGAGGATCGTCAGTGTGTAGCTGGCCTTGGCCTGCAGCTCGAGCGCAGGACGAAGCGCCGGAATCTTCAGGTCCGACGTTTCCGTCGAATAGAAGAAGCCTGCATCGAGCTGGCCCGATTGCAGACGGCCGACGAGCGTCTCTTCCGGCAACACCTGCGCCGGATTCTCCGGATCGCCGAGCGTCTTCTGAACGAGATCCGGTTGCTTGTAGAGTTCAGCCGCCTTCGTCATCATCTCGACCGTGAATGCGCCCTTCGGATCCAGCTTCGGATCGGTGCGCCCGATGCGAATGCCCGGCTCCTGCAGCACTTCGTCCCAGCGCTTCTTCCTGAAGTCGGCGGCGAAGCGGCTTTGCGGGTTGTAGCCAATCATCAGCGGCGACTCGGCGAAATTCACGTACCACGTCACGCGATTGCCGTTCGCCGCGCCCATCAGGCCCGTGTTGACCTTCGGGCTCGCGCTGATGAACACGTCGCCGCGCCGCAGCTTGCCCTTGATCTCGTTGGCGATCTTGTTCGAGCCCGCCGCATAGCCCTGAAAATGCAGGCCCGTCTGCTTTTCGAAAGCCGGACCGACGCTGCGCTCCATCAGATTCACGAGCGAACCTGCGTACATCACCTCGACCTTGCCTTCATCGGCGGACGCTGCGCCCGTGAAAAGAAGACCCGGCAACACGATTCCCGACAACAACAGCTTGCGCATCGCGATTTCCCCGTCGGCGTTATGAATGGCCATATATTACGACGACCGTGGCCGGGGTTGCAGTCGAGACAACGCGTGGGCCGTTCGATGTCAGTCCGTTGCTGCCGCGTCCGTGAGCGCGCTGCGATTCCAGCCGCCGCCGAGCGCTTTCAGCAACTGCACGCTCGCGTCGATGCGCCGCGCGTCGATCTGTTCGGCCGTGCGCTCGTTTGAAAGGGCGATGGTCTGCGCGGTGACGACGTCGAGATAATTGACGGCGCCCGCCTGATAACGGTTGGTCGTGAGCTTGAGCGAAAGGTCCGCGGCAGCTGTCGCGCGTTGCTGGCTGTCGGCTTCGTTCGCCAGCGTGTTGAGCGACGACAACTGGTCTTCAACCTGCTGGAAGGCGACCAGCACCGTTTGCCGGTAATCGGCGACGGTGCCGTCATATTGCGCGTTGGCGTTCTTGAGCGCGGCATCGCGGCGCCCGCCGTCGAACAGCGTGCCCGCGATCTGCGAGCCGAGCGACCAGAACAGACTCGACGCCGTGAGCCACGGCGCGAAGTACGAGCTTTCGAGACCCGCGGTCGCCGACAGCGTCAGATTCGGATAGAAAGCAGCACGCGCCTGCCCGATCTGCGCGTTCGCTGCCGCGACGCGCCGCTCGGCGGCGGCGATGTCGGGACGGCGTTCGAGCAATTGCGACGGCACGCCCGCGGGAATCTGCGGCAGCGCCGTGGTCTGCACCTTCGGCGGCAGCGAAAACGACGAAGCCGGTTTGCCGATCAGCGTCGCGATCGCGTGCTCGAGTTGCGCGCGCTGCACGTCGATGTCGCTGTCCTGCGTGCGCGTGCTTTCGAGTTGCGTTTGCGCCTGCGCGACAGCCGACGCATCGATCGCGCCGTCCTTCAGCTGCTCCTGCACGATCCGCAGCGCGGCGGCGTAGGCCGTCACGGAATCGTCGAGCAGCTTTTTTTGCCGGTCGAGCGAGCGCAGATCGAAATAGTCGATGGCGAGATCGGTGGCGACGGAAAGGCGCACCGACTGCAGATCCGCCTCGCTGGCTTGCGCGTTATCGCGGGCATTGACGGCCGCATCCTTCACGCGGCCAAACAGATCGGGTTCCCAACTGGCCGCGAGCCCGGCCGAGAAATCGGGCACCGTATGGCCCGCCAGGCCCTTGTGCACCACATTCTGCGACGTGCGATAGCGCTGCGCCGATGCGCCTGCCGTAACGACGGGCGCATAGCCCGCGCGCTGATAGTCGACCATCGCGCGCGCCGCTTGCAGTTGCGCGACGGCTTTGCGCACGGTCTGGTTCGACACGTCGACCTGCGCTTCGAGCTGGTTCAGCTCGTCGTCGCCGAAGAGCGTCCACCACGGGCCGCGCGCCTGCGCATCGGCGGGCGCGGCGAGGGTCCAGCCGGCGGAAGCTTGCGGCATGCTGGCGAAATGATCGGGCACAGCCGTCTGCGGCTGCGAGTAATGCGGCAGCGTCGAACACGCGGTCAACGCACTTGCGACCGCGATGACGAGCGCCTTGCGAACCAGCGATCCACCAAAGTTGAACATGATGTGCCTCTGCTTAACCGTGCTTTGCGGGCGTCGCCGCCTGCGTTGCGCCTGGCGCCCCATTCTCGGGCGCGACGCGCACCGTTTCGCCGCTGCTGATGGCGTCGCCCGGATTGTTGATGACGCGGTCGGTTGCCGCGAGCCCGGTCGCGACTTCCACGTGCGTGCCGAAATCCCGGCCGATGGTCACGGCCTTCAACTGCACCTTGTCGTCGCCGCCGATCACCGCGACCGTCACACCGTCAGGCCGGAACAGCAGCGCGCTGACGGGCACTTCGAGCGAGGGATGTGCCGTTTCCAGCGCGAGATGCACCTGCGCATACGCGCCCGGCAACAGCGTGCCGTCGCGGTTGTCGACGTCGACCTCGACGCGCAGCGTGCGGCTCACCGGATCGATCGAATCCGCGCTGCGCGCGACCGTCGCGTCGAACTTGCGCTCCGGATACTGCTGCGTCGTCAGATAGACCTTCGTGCCCGGCGTGACGCCTTGCGCATCGTTTTGCGGCACGTCGACATACACGCGCAACCGGTCGGTCTGCTCGATATGAAACAGCTCGCCGCCCGTGGCCGCGATGCCGGGCGAGCCGCCCGCCGTCACAAGAGCGCCGACGTCGACGTTGCGCGCGGTGATCACGCCGTCGAACGGCGCCGTCACTTTCTCGTACGACACCAGTTCGGCGAGCCGCGCGACGTTCGCTTGCGCCGCCTGCCACGCGGCGAGCTTCGCCGCGCTGTCGCTCGTTTTCGCGTCGGCGTCCTGCTGCGAAACGGACTGCGTCTGCAGCATCGTCTGCCAGCGCTGCGCGGTGCTGTTCGCGAAGGTGTAGTTGGCTTTTGCGGTCGCCTCGTCGGCGCGCGCCTGACGCAGTTGCGCGTCTAATTCGGGAGTGTCGATGTCGGCGAGCGTTTGACCCGCTTTCACCTTTGCGCCGATATCCGCATACCAGTGCTGGATATAGCCGCTCGTGCGCGCGTAGATAGACGCATCGGCGAACGGCATCACGTTGCCCGGCAACAGCAATTCCTGCGATGCGGGCGCGCGTGTCGGCGTGAGCGCTTCGACCGTGAGATAGCGCTGCGCGTCGACCTGCTTCGTCAGCGCCGTGCTGGCCTGCAGACGCGGCGCGATGCCGATGGCGAGCAGCGCGGCTGCGACGGCGGCAAGCGCGACGGGCAGCACATAGCGCCGCTTTCGACGCGCAAGTGCGGGTTCGGTCGGCACGACATCGGTGCGGGCAGCGGGTTCGCCACCCGTCGGCAGATTGGGCGTGGTCATGGCAAGTCCTTATTGAGCTTGGGTGGTCACGTCGGCCTGATCGGCGTGATCGCCGGAATCGGCGGCCTTCTTCGCGCGGCGTTTCGCGAGCCACGCGTGCACCAGGCCAAACACGACGGGCACGAACATCAGCGTCGACACCGTGCCGATCGCCAGGCCGCCGATCACCGCGCGTCCGAGCGGCGCGTTCTGTTCGCCGCCGTCGCCGAGGCCGAGCGCCATCGGCAACATGCCGATCAGCATCGCGAGCGCCGTCATCAGCACGGGGCGGAAGCGGTTGAAGCCGGCATCGAGCGCGGCGGCAAGCGGCTCCATGCCGCCCGCCAGCGACTCGCGCGCCGTGTTGATAACGAGAATGCTGTTCGCCGTCGCAATGCCGATGCACAGGATCGTGCCTGTCAACGCGGGGACGCTGAGCGTCGTGTGCGTGGCGAACAGCATCCACGCGATACCCGCGAGCGAACCCGGCAGGCCGCTGATGATGATCAGCGGGTCGAGCCACGACTGGAAATTCACCACCATCAGCAGATAGACGAGCGCGATCGCGAACACGAGACCCGCGCCGAGACCCGCGAACGACTCGTTCATCGACTGCACCTGGCCGCGAATCACGATCGACGAGCCAGGCGGCAATTGAGCGCGCGCGTTGTCGACGAGTTTCGTAACGTCGCTGGCGACGCTGCCCAGATCGCGTCCTTGCGTCGACGCGAAAATATCGAGCACGGGCTGCACGTTGTAGTGCGACACGACCGCCTGCTGCGTGCTGCGCGACGTCGTGCCGAGCGTGCCAAGCTGATTCTGCGGATTGACGCTCACCTTGTCGGTCGTCAACGGAATGTTGGTGAGCGTTTGCAGCGAGTCAATGTCGTACTGCGGCACTTCCGTCACCAGCGGATAGCTCACACCGTTCTTCGGATCGAGCCAGAAATTCGGCGTTGTCTGCGAACTGCCCGACAGCGCGATCAGCATGTTCTGCGCGACGTCTTTTTGCGTCAGCCCGGCCTGAATCGCTTTCGTGCGATCGACGTCGATATCGATGGCCGGTTCGTCGCCGAGCTGCTGGATGCGTGCATCGACGAGACCGCGCACGCCGCGCATCTGCGCGAGCAGCTTGTTGGCGACGGCACGGTTCTGCTCGAGCTTGTTGCCGACAATCTGCACGTCGATCGGCGCGGGCAGGCCGAAGTTCAGAATCTGGCTGACGATATCGGCGGGCAGGAACGCGAACGTCACGCTGGGAAACGCCTGCGTGAGCACGTTGCGCAACTGCGCGACGTATTGCGCCGTCGGCTTGTGATTGGGTGTGAGCGTAATCAGGATGTCGGCGTCTTCCGAGCCGATCGGGTCCGACGAGTCGTACGTCAGGTTGATGCCGCTCACGGGCACGCCGATGTTATCGAGCACGGCCGCCTGTTCCGACTTCGGAATCACGCTGCGGATTTTCGCTTCGACTTCATCGGTGATACGCGCCGTCTGCTCGATACGCGTGCCCGTCGGCACGCGCAGATGCAGCTTGATTTCGCCCGTATCGACTGCGGGAAAGAAGTCGCGGCCCGCAAACGGAATCAGCGCGAGCGACGCGAAACACAGCGCGAGATAGATCGGGATGAAGCGTCGGCGGCTCGCAATCGCACGTTGCAGCACGTTGTGATAACCGTGGCGCAGCGCTTCGAAACAATGCTCGAAGCGCGCCTGAAAGCGCGCGAAAATCGCAAAGCGGCCTTGCGCGAGTTGACCGTTCTTCGACGGCGCGCGCATCAGATACATCGCGAGCGTCGGGATCAGCGTGCGCGAGAAGAAGTACGACGCGCACATCGCAAACACGACGGCCTCCGCCAGCGGCACGAACAGATAACGCGCGACGCCCGAGAGCAAAAACATCGGCACGAACACGATACAGATCGACAGCGTCGAGACGAACGTCGGCACGGCGATTTCGCCGGAGCCGTTCAATATGGCGTCGTGCAGCGCCTCGCCTTTTTCGAGGTGATGCGTGATGTTTTCGATGGCCACGGTCGCATCGTCGACGAGAATGCCGACGGCGAGCGCGAGTCCGCCGAGCGTCATGATGTTGATCGTCTGCCCGAGCGCGGCCAGCGCGATCAGCGAGGTCAACACGGCAAGCGGAATCGACACGGCGATGATCAACGTTGCGCGCCAGCTGCCGAGAAACAGCAGGATCATTGCGGCCGTCAGGCACGCCGCGATCAACGCTTCGCGCACGACGCCCGAAATCGCCGACTTCACGAACACGGACTGATCGGAGAGCGGCGTGATTTTCAACGCGCTAGGCAGGCCTGCAGCGATCTTCGGCAGCATCGCCTTGACCTGCTGGATGATCGTGAGCGTCGACGCGCTGCCCGTCTTTTCGATTTGCAGCAGCGCCGCGCGCTTGCCGTCGCTGCGCACGATGTTCGTTTGCGGCGCATAGCCGTCGATCACATGCGCGACGTCGCGCACATAGACGACGCTGCCGTTCGCCGTCTTGATGGGCAGATTGTTGAGCGCCGCGACGGTGCTCGTGCTGCCGTTCATCTCGACGTTGTATTCGCGCGAGCCGATCTTCGCGGTGCCGCCAGGCAAAATCAGGTTTTGCGCGTTGACCGCGTTGACCACGTCGGCGGGCGCGAGGCCTTTTGCCTGCAGCGCTTTTGGATCGAGCTGGACCATGATCTGGCGGATCTTGCCGCCGTATGGCAGCGGCACCGCTGCGCCTTGAATGGTCGCGAGCTGCGTGCGGATGAAGCTGTTGCCGAGGTCGTAGAGCGTCTGTTCGGGCAGCGTGTTGCTCGAAAGACCCAGTTGCAGCACGGGCACCGTCGACGCGTTGTAGGTGATGATGTTCGGCGGCAGCGTGCCGGGCGGCAGCACGCGCAGGATCGATGCGGAATTCGAAGCGGCCTGGGCGATCGCGCGGTTGATATCCGCGCCCGGATGGAAGAACACCTTCACGACGGCCACGCCGTTCAGCGATTGCGATTCGATGTGTTCGATATCGTCGACGTCGGTCGTAAGCGCGCGCTCGTAGTTCGACGTGATCCGGTGCGCCATGTCTTCGGCGGAAAAGCCGTTATACGACCAGACGATGCTGACGACGGGAATGTCGATGTTCGGGAAGATGTCCGTCGGCGTACGCAGGATCGCTATCGGCCCGACGATGAAGAGCAGCACGGCCAGCACGATGAAAGTGTAGGGCCGCCGCAGGGCCAGTTTGACGATCCACATGACGTTTCCTTGGACGATGATCTGCCGGATTGCCCGAACGCGGATCGCGCCCGGGCATTTCATGGGATCGCAGTGTGGCGGCGGGGCACTTACTCATCCGTGACTGTGACATTACGAATTTGACATCTGGTGCCGAGCATAAACGGCTCGAAACGATGTCATTTGCGTAAATGACCGATTTGTCATCTGAGAGACAGGGTTAGGTCAGCCGTCAGTGCACACAATGGCGTTAACCCTTTGCGACCGGCAGCCACATGGCTGGCGGGACCGAAACCGACAAGCAGGGAAAGGCGGCGAAGGGCATTGGGGCCACGTCTTTATGGATGTGGCGCTGGTCGAGGACTCACATGCAGGTGAACCATCATGAAAGCACTGATTCAAGCCGTAGTCGTATCGTGTGCGCTGGCTGCGCCGGCACTTTCCTTTGCTCAGGCCGACCAGGGCCAGGTCACGCGCGCGCAGGTTCGCGATGATCTGCAACGCGTCGAGCAGGCGGGCTATCGCCCCGTAGCGGACGACGCGTCTTATCCCGCGGATATTCAGGCAGCCGAAGCCAGGGCGTCGGCTGGCGGGCAGCCGCTGGAACAGACAGCAGTAGGCGGCGTCGCGCCGAGCGGCACGATGCAGATGGGTGCGCCGGCGTCGACATCGACGGACGGCAATCCGAAGCCGGTTTTCTTCGGGCAGTAATCAAGCCGGATGCGGCGGGCCGGCTGCCCGCCGCCTGATGGCTGACTATCGCTGACTATATCGCTGACTGAAGGCGCGGACTCGCGTCCTCAGGCGAGGTTCTCCGTCGAGAACGGCAGCGCATAAACCCGCTTGCCCGTGGCCGCGAAAATCGCATTCGCGACGGCGGGGCCGACAGGCGCGACGCCAGGCTCGCCGATGCCCGTTGGCGGCAGCGTCGACGGGACGATGTGCACTTCGACCTTCGGCATCGCGTCGATCCGCAGCACGCGATAGCCGTCGAAGTTGTTCTGCTCGATGCGCCCGTCCTTCAGCGTGATCGCGCCGTACAACGCCGCGCCCAAACCGAAGCCGATACCGCCTTCGACCTGCGCCGCAATCACATCCGGGTTGATGGCGGTGCCGCAATCCACCGCGCAGACCACACGATCGACCTTCACCTTGCCGTCCTTGTCGACGGATACCTCGGCCACCTGCGCGACGAAGGTCTTGAACGCTTCGGCCACGGCGATGCCGCGCCCTTTGCCGGGCGGCAGGGGCGCATTGCTCCAGCCCGCTTTCTGAGCGGCGAGATCGAGCACGCCGCGCATGCGCGGCTCGTGTTCGAGCAGATCGCGCCGGAACGTGTACGGGTCTTTCCCGGCCGCGTGCGCGGCTTCGTCGATGAACGCTTCGACCGCGAAGGCCGTGTGCGAACTGCCCACCACGCGCCACCACAGAACGGGCACGCCCGTGCGCATCGTCGACAGTTCGACGGAGAGGTTCGGAATCGCATACGCGATGTTCGCCGCGCCTTCCACCGAGGTGCCGTCGATTCCGTTCTTGATCAGTCCCGAGAACGGCGTATCGGCGACGATAGACTGTCCGACGATCCGATGCTGCCAGCCGACCAGCTTGCCGTCGCGCGACAGGCCCGCTTCGAGCTTGTGGAAATACATCGGGCGATACAGGCCGCCGTGGATGTCGTCTTCGCGCGTCCATTGCAGCTTGACGGGCGTGCCGTTCGCGCCGAGCGCCCTGGCGATCGACACAGCCTCGACGATATAGTCCGAACCCGGATTCGCGCGCCGTCCGAAGCTGCCGCCCGCATACAGCGTGTGGATGCTGACCTGCTGCGGCTGCAGACCGGCGACGCGCGCCGCGTTCGCCTGATCGATAGTCTGGAACTGGTCGCCCGCCCAGATTTCGCAGCTGTTGGGTGTCAGCTTGACGACGGCATCGAGCGGCTCCATCGGCGCATGCGCGAGGTACGGGAATTCGTAGCTCGCGCTGATCTTGCGCGCCGCGCCCTGGATTGCCTTCGATGCATCGCCTTCCGTGCGCGCGGGCAGACCGGGCTTGTCGGCGGCCTTGCGGTATTCGGCCATGATGTCCGCCGAACTGCGCTTCTCGGCGTTCGTGTCGTCCCACTCCACTTTCAGTGCGTCGCGTCCCTGCTTCGCGGCCCAGAAACTCTTCCCGACGACAGCCACGCCGCGCGGCACCTGCACCACGTTCACCACACCGGCCACCGCTTTCGCCGCCGACGCGTCGAAGGAACGCACCGTCGCGCCGAATTGCGGCGGCCGCTGGATCACGGCGACGAGCATGCCGGGGAACGTCACGTCGAGCGTGAATTGCGCGGTGCCGTCGGTTTTCGGCGGCACGTCGACACGCGGCGCCTGACTGCCGATCAGCCTGAAGTCCTTCGGATCCTTCAGTGTCACGTTCTCCGGCACGGGCAACGCCGCCGCCGCCGTGGTCAGCGAGCCATACGTCGCATGCCGGCCGCTCGCGTCGTGATAGACGACGCCGCGCTCGGTGCGCAACCCGGACGCGGGCACTTTCCATTGCTGTGCCGCTGCCGTCACCAGCATCGCGCGAGCTTTCGCGCCCGCATCGCGCAGCTGCATCCACGAATTGGCCATGGCCGAGCTGCCGCCCGTGCCCTGGATCGTGCCGAAGGCGAGATTCGCGTAGCGCTTCGCATCGGCGGGCGCGCTTTCGACGCGCACATGCGACCAGTCCGCATCGAGTTCTTCCGCGACGATCGTCGCGATGCCCGTGTACGCGCCCTGGCCCATTTCGACGTGCTTGGCGATCACGGTCACGCTGTCGTCGGCGCCGACGCGCAGGAAGGCGTTCGGCGTGAACGCGGCGCCGGGTGCTTGCGCGGCAATCGCGCGCCGCGACGTCACGGTCCATTCGAAGCCGATGGTGAGCGCGAGCGCGGCCGCCGTGCCCGCGCCTTTCAGAAACGAACGCCGCGCCGGACGCTGAATGTCAACGGTATCGGTCGTCATCGCTCACCCCTGAATCGTGCTGGCGGCGTCGTGGATCGCCGCACGAATCCGCGTATAGGTCGCACAGCGGCAGATGTTGCCGCTCATCGCGGCGTCGATGTCGGCGTCCGTCGGCTTGGGGTTTTGCGCGAGCAGCGCGGCAGCGGACATGATCTGTCCGGACTGGCAGTAGCCGCACTGCGGCACTTGCAGCTTTACCCACGCGGTCTGCACGGCCTTTGCGGGCTTGCCCTGCAAACCTTCGATCGTGGTGATGTGGCGGCCCTCGACAGCCGACAGCGGCGTGATGCAGGAGCGGATCGGCTGGCCTTCGAGATGCACCGTGCATGCGCCGCATTGCGCCATGCCGCAACCGAATTTCGTGCCGTGCAGGCCCGCGACTTCGCGGATCGCCCAGAGCAGCGGCATGTTGGGATCGGCGTCCAGCGTCGTGGACTTGCCGTTGAGAATCAGAGTGGTGGACATCGATGACTCCGGGCGGGTTCTGGTTATGCGCGCGCGCTGTGCAGCGTTGCGCGCTTGCGTGTCGCAGTGTGGCTCAAAGCGGGCTGTTTCTGTTGTCCAAAAACTCTGGAAGTCTTGCCTGATTCTGCGGATGTGATCGGGCCGCTCGTGGGTGCATCGGGCGCAGCCGGCGTATATTCGTCGATGGCGCAAACAGTTTCCGCATGATCGCCACGATCAGGAGACCGCGATGAACAATCGAAGGTGGAAAGGCTTCGTTGCAGTGTGCTGGTTCGCTGCATTCGCGTCCGTTGCTTCGGGCCAGCAAGGCGGCGTGGAAAGCGCCAAAGCGCCCGTCGTCTACGTGTCGGACTTCGAACTCGATGCGGCCAATATCACGCCCGATCAAAGCCGTGTGAGCCGCGCGCGCCGGTTTGCGGGCGCGGTGTCGCCGCTGCATCTGACGGAGCAGGATCCTCAGAAGAAGTCGCAGGCGCTCGTCGCCAGCATGGCGGACACGCTGGTCGGCGATCTGCAGCGCGACGGCATCGATGCGCGCCGTCTTCCTGCCGGGTCGCCGCTGCCCGCGCAAGGCTGGCTGGTGCGCGGCGTGTTTCTGGCCGTCGACGAAGGCAACCGCGTGCGGCGTGCTGTCGTCGGTTCTGGCGCGGGACAGGGCAAGATCGAGCTTGCCGTCGCCATCGACGCGTTGCCCGTCGAGTCGCCTGCGCCGCTTTATCAGACCGTCGAAGGGCAATCCGACAAGCATGCGCCCGGCGCGATCATCAAGCTCAATCCGTACGTTGCGGCAGCGCGCTACGTGATGGCGGGCAACGACGAACAGGCCGACATCAAGCAGGCAGCCGCGCAGGTTGCCGACGCCGTGGTCGCGCGCGTCAAGCAATAAAGCGCGGCTACGCCATCGCGTTCGTCAAATGCTTTCTTCGATACGCGGCCAGACGAGCGCTTCGAACTGATCGGCCGGGACCGGCTGCGAATACAAAAAGCCTTGCGCGAAGTCGCAACCGACGGCCGTCAGGAAGTCGCGTTGCTCGACGGTTTCGACGCCTTCCGCGATGACCTTCAGTCCGAGCTTGTGCGCGAGCACGACCATCGCTTCGCATAGCGCCTGATTGTCGGCGTCGAAGTCCAGGTTCTGCACGAAAGACCGGTCGATCTTCAGAAAATCGATATCAAAGCGCTTCAGATACGCGAGCGACGAATAACCCGTGCCGAAATCGTCGATCGAAATGCGGATGCCCGCGTTGCGGAACGTCGCGAGCCGCTCGTCGATATTCAGGTCGGCGTGCAGCAGCAGGCCTTCCGTGATTTCGATCGCGATGCTCTGCCCCGGCATGCCCTCGCGATTCAGGTACTCGGACCATTGCGCGCCGAGCTGATTGTCCTGGCGAATCTGCACGGGCGACATGTTCACGCTGATCTGGAACGACGGATGAAAGCGCGTGCGCCACAGCTTTGCCTGCTGCACCGCTTGTCTGAACACCCAATCGCCGATCGGCACGATCAGGCCCGTGTCTTCCGCCAGCGGAATGAAGTCGAGCGGGCTGACCATGCCGCGCTCGGGGTGCAGCCAGCGGATCAGCGCCTCGGCCTTGAAGATGTCGCCCGTCGCGAGATCGACGATCGGCTGGTAGTAGAGGCGGAACTGATCGTGCGGCAAGGCGGTGCGCAGATCGCTCGTCAGACGCAGGCGCTTTTCCGCCGCGACCTGCAGGTCCGGCGTGAAGTAGTTCAGGCGGTTGCGGCCCGCGTTCTTGGCCGCGTACATCGCCTGATCGGCGTTCTTGAAGAGCACATCGAGTTCGCGCGCGTCGTCCGGATACACCGTGACGCCGATGCTCGCCGAGATGAACGCCTCGTCCGGGCCGAGCGCGAACGGCTCGCACAGCGTGGCGATGATGGTCCGTGCGATCCGCTCGATGCTGCCTGCGTTGTCGATGTCCGGCAGGATCACGGTGAACTCGTCGCCGCCCAGACGCGCGACGGTGTCCGATTCACGCACGCAGGATGTGATGCGCCGCGCGGCTTCGATCAGCAGCGTGTCGCCCGTATCGTGACCCAGCGAATCGTTGACTTCCTTGAAGCGGTCGAGATCGATCAGCATCAAGGCCATCCGGTGTCCGGAGCGCTGCGCGACCTTCGCTTCCTGTTCGAGTCGGTTCTGGAACATCTGCCGGTTCGGCAACTGCGTCAGCGTGTCGAAGTTGGCCTGCTGCCAGATCGCGGCTTCGAACGCCATCCGGTCCGACAGGTCGCGTCCGACGGCCAGCACCGAATTCACGTTGCCGGAGGGATCGACCTCCGGCGTGAGACGGATATGCGAGCACTGCTCCTGGCCGTCCTTGCTGACCCAGCGCAGTTCGAACTGCCCGCTCTTGCCGCTCGAGATCGCTTCGCTGATCTTGCGCTCGTAGGTCAGCGCGTTCGCGCCGCCCGGTATCTCCGAAGGCCGCTTGCCGAGCGCTTCACTGAGGCTGCGTCCCGCCGACGAGCAAAACGCCGGGTTCGCATACGTGCGGCGCAGGTCGCGGTCGTAGCGCGTGATCGTGTCCGGCGAATTTTCGATCAGCGTCCGCGACTCCAGTTCGCGGCTGACGAGTTCGGCCGTGCGCTCGGCCACAGTCTGTTCGAGCGACGCGTTGATCTCGTTGATCTTCTGGATTTTCTGCCGTATCGCCGCGCGCATTCTTTCGAACCGCTGTTCGAGCCTGCCCAGTTCGTCCTGGCCGTCGCCGTCGGCATGCGCCTCTTCGGCGAGCGCGCCGGCTTCGGCGCCTGCATCGCTGCCCGTGTCGTGCATCTTGCGCACCAGATTTTTCAGCGGCGCCGAAATGCTGTGCGAGATGAAGTAGGCAAAGAAGATGGACAGCAGAAAGCCCGAAATGCCGACCAGCACGATCTGGTTGCGCACGGATTGCGCTTCGGCTGTCAGCTTCTTCTCCGGGATCGTGCTGACCACGAACCACGTCGTACCGGGAATCCGCGTGTACGCGGCGAAATAGCCTGCACGGTCCTGGCCTTCGAAACTGACGAAGCCGTTCGGCTCGCCAAGGGTTTCGTTGTTATGCGTGATCCGGTCGATCAGGCCGGGCGCGACGGTCGCGCCCGCGCTGGCGGGCGTTTCGTCGGCGCGCACGATCAGCTTGTTGTTGCTCATGTCGAGCACGTAGATCTGCGTGCCCGTACGTTTGCTGGACCTGCGTGACTATCCGATGCCCCTGTTCGACAACGCGGTCCCGCCGGGCATGCCTGGGCGTGCTCCCTACGACAATGAGGTTGTGCGTCGCTGGACCGAACAGATCGGAACGTCCGACGCTTTCGTAGTGGCAACGGCCGAATACAACTTCGGCCCCCCCCGCCGTCCTCAAGAACGCAATCGATTGGGTATACCCCGCGTGGAATCGCAAGCCCATCGGCTTCGTGAGCTGGGGAAGCCAAGGCGGCGTGCGCGCGGTTCAGCAGCTTCGCGAAATCGCCGTTGAGCTACCTCTGGGCGTATACACCGGCGCAGTTCAGCACACTGCGCGGCGTGGTCTATGACTTCGCCAACAGTCGTGCGGGTGAACACGCCCGCACCTTCCTTGCCGGCTGGCAGGGCAAGCTGGTTTGCGACGATTACACCTCGAGTTTGCACGTAAACGAAAGCAGGCGCAGCCGACACACTTCGCGCAAGTGGTTCGCCTCGTGAAGTTTTGGGCGCGACGCATGAAGCAGGAACGCGACGGATTACCTTGTTTCGACGAGGGAGGTCTTAGGTCGCGTGCAGCAAAAGTCTCTCGCTTCTCTAGATTCTGCCGGAGGCGTCGACGGCGGACAGAGGGCGAACGGGCATTGAACACGTGATTTAATGACCTCGCTGACGGCCTCGCTGGATGGAGGCGGGGTCAGCCTTCGTGAGGGCGGATAAAACTGGGTGAAATACTTGCTTTTCGTACTCAACTCGCAGACATGAAAAACTCACCAAACGAATACGGTTCGCTCGATTTCAACAAGCCCGAGCAAGCGGGCAGCAGCGCCAGTGTCGTAGATGCGCTACGTAGTCAAGAAGCTGAGGCTGAGTATCTGGTTCGAAGCGCGATGGACTACGTGAATGAACTGATTCGCGTCAACGAAGGTCGGTGGATTTTTTACAGAAACATTAATGCTTCGCTTCTCGAGCAATGGCTGAAGGACGACCACCCAAATTTGCATCGATGTGTGATTCGGATTGGCGCATATGACGTGTTCAAGCAGCAACTACTGGAATACTGTGGAAGATTCTCAGCGGCGAGAGCCCTCGCGCAAAGGTACTTGATAAGCTATTTCTGGTCATTGCAGACCTCTCTGGTGATGCCGTTTCGTCTCGAAGAGGGGGGCGACCGCGAGGAGATATACGAGCTGTCTGACGTCGACACGGAATCGTATTTCCCAGGTGTCGCAAGTGACATCGATAGCGGGCGTTTGACACATACCGAGGATTTGCCAACGATGGTTGCATTGCTTGTTGACCGCTTCCTGCGCCTGAGACACTCAAACCGTCATAACAATGCGCGCATCGCGCTTCACACGAGACTCACGGAACAGTGCGGTCGGTGGTCCGACTGGGGCAAGGTGAACGATGCTCCTCTTGGAACGGCTTTTCTTGTCAAACGACGCGCGTTTAGCGAGGAGCTGTACTCGCTTACGTCCGAGAGATATGTGCTTGTTATGAGGATGCCAGAAGACACTACGTTGGATTTTCTCATTCAGGGTGCCCGCGTTGCCAGGCTTGTCGACACTAGTTGTGAGCAACCTGAGCACTATCTTGCGCTGTCGGAGGGGAGAATAGCAATCCCGGTTCTGCGCAATGACGAGCTGCTGCTCAAGTTCCGCAACTTTATCCCGATTGTTTTTCTGGTAGGAGAGAAGATGTGGCTGGTCGAGTACGAATGGAACCCGACCGCGTACGGGAACGATTTCATCGACGATGTACGTAGTGGCACTATCCAGACAAGCGATACCAACGCTGTCGAGGGCGATGAAGCAATGGTTGAGGAGGCGAATGCGAGAGGAACAGGAGACGCTGTCGTGATTGCCGAGATTCGTGCAATGCCGGTTATCCCGGAAACACCGTTTTACCTCCTCCCTGACTACGTAGAGCGTGTCTGGAACGATTCGATACCGTTTTGATATCGATTGCCCGGCCAGTGCCGACGACCTGTCGGCCTGGCCTGACAGCGATTCCGCGAGAACAGTACCCAGACTGTCCGATCAGCCAGAGGATGTGGAAAACCTCGAACCTATCGCGTTTCCAGCGTGCAAGCGCAAGCAGAGAGGGCGGATCTCCTCGCTTTCAACAGATCCATGCCCTCGGACGTGGTAATCGAAGTCAGTGTCGGCAGCGCACCGCTCGTTACGCATGGCCTGCGGCGAGTCTCATTCGAAAACCAAGGCGGGAACTTCCTTCGCCTTAATCTCCGCGAAGCTCACAGACGATTCCATCGTTCGGGCGCGTAGCTCATACGCCCCCCGAGTTGCGGATCCAACACGTGGTTGTCACTGACGGTAGGCAGCAGGAGCCGTCCCGAGAGAGACATCTGTGGCTCGATATCACGGCGCATTCACTGAGCCGTTAGCTTGGCAACTACCGTGTAGCGGCCGCGCGGTTGATACTCAAACCGAACTCGATGGTGTCAAAAATGGTTGGCTTGAGCTGGCTGCCGTCGGGTCGGGACACGGTCTGGCTCTCGGCCGCGTAGGTCCAGTCCCCGTCGTTTAGCTTGTAGCAATCGAGATATCTCGGATGGCGATCTGCTCGTGCAGGTTGTCTTCGCAGCGCAAACGGTCGGCCTTGCTGAGGGGTGCGGCGCCAGCGCCGCTACCGCGAGTGCTTTTCACACTTTGTTGCGGTGGGCCGCGACGTGTTGCGAGCCAGCGCTCGCGCACCACACGTCTGTACGCCACATGAACGCCGCGCCAACCGGTCACATACGAGTCTTCGCTTTCCTATATGCATGAAAGGTGTGATTTACGAGATTGATATCGTTTTTTGCCCACTATCCGGAAATCGATTTATACGCGACTACGTGGGCACCGGTCACCTGACCCAGTGAATGAGATTCCGCCATACTGGCATCTCGGTCGCGTATGTAATCGATGAAGTCATAAACTAACTGTGCGCGATGGATTGATTCTGCGTTCACAGTTTAATAAGAAAGTTTGAACTCGTTACACAAGGAAGTAGTGTTGAGGGACGTGAACTAGGCGGTCGGCGATGCGAGTGTATCCGTCCGCGTGATGTCTGCGACGATAGATTCGTAAATAAAAAAGTCAATTACAACAGATGGTTGCATAAATATTTATACAGCCTGAAGTCTGGCGCTAGTGAGCGTTCGACGGACTGTTGTCTGAGCAAACTTCACAACGTGATTTCCACGTCGCGCACAATTTTGCCTTCTCATTCGGAAGGCGCTGTTTTTAAATTGCGCTTCAGGTTGGTGCATTTTTTATCCGAAAATATGGGTGAATCACTATGTTGCCTTTTCGGTCGTTGGAAAATAAGATATGCGGCATGTAATTCTTGAGAGCGCAAAAAGCGTATTTAAAATAATGAAAAGCAACATTACTCAAAAACAGGCATCTGTGTATATTTCGACGTACGCCGGCGGCGGTTCCGAGTTGCTGGACCCGTTCATCGGAGACCCATGTCTTGTTTGTTCGGCCGAGTCCGACGTGTGGCTCGGCAAGGGAGTTTTCAAGGTTGGGGCAATCGAGAATCCGAATGCGCCTGTGCTGTTTCTCGAGAACAGGACTGGCGACAGCAGCTTTCACTACGTACTGATGGACCCGTCTGACCCTGCCTTGCGGCGTTCGCTGGAGATATGGATGCGTAAGCGCTGCTTCGTTGTGTTGATGAGGACAGCTGGGGGTGTTGCCATCAATGGTTGCCGTCTGGCGGACGACGGGATTCAGCTTATCAAGCGCCTACTCAGCCAGGGTCAGAAACCAAAATCCAAATCGTACAAGCGATTTGTTCAGTCTGCGCTGGAGCGTCAGGCGCTGGAACACTACGCCCTCACGCAGTTGAAGAATGAGGGTAGCTCTACAGCGACTCCGGTGGTCGAAGTCCAGATTTTGAGTAGTGGGGCAATTCGCCGGAGTGATGAGCGTGACCCGGCACACCCATTTGTTCGTGGCTTGTCAGGTAGCGAAGCGGGTTCGCAGCGGCAGCAAAGCGCTCAAACGTTGCGTCCCATGGTACCCCTCGGGACCATACATAAGGCTCGCGACTTTGTGGAGATTTCCTCGTCAGCTGCGAAGATGAATCCCGAAGCGCCCGTCCTCACCGCAACGGTGGACATCAAGCGGTTCATGGACGCATCCAGGGCCGCGGGGTGTTTTGGCTTCGGCAATTTCAGGGTGGATGGTCGTCTGGTATTGTCGTTTCGAATGCAATCGGGTTCGGCGCAAGTATATTGGCTCGCCGATTCTGCGGACCCGGAAGTCTGGCGAACCATTGACAACATGAAGAAATGCAGAGAGGCAGGCTTCATGTTGACACAGGGCAAGGAATCCCTGTTCATCCCATGGAAGCTGGAAGGGCAAAGCGATGTGATTAATTCGTTCCGTGCAGAATCCTTGTCGCATCCCGGTGGCATGTCAGATGCCGCTGCGTATCTCGCGAGTACGGGATTTGTCGAAGCGCAGGCTACCACGGACATTCCGGATATCGAGCTAAGTTATGTGCAGGTGAATCTTCTGTTCACGCCGACGGCTGAAATGGTCGAGGCGGCGATGAGGGCGATGAAAGCGGCGCCGTCGGCATACGGCGATGATAGTGTCTTCGCTGACGTTTCGAGTGGGGCGCACACGCTGCATTGATACATCGAAATGGCATGGTCTGAGCACGATTGCAAGGAGAGCGGTGATAAACGAAATGAAGGTGTGTGTTCACCGCTGCGTTCACGCTTGCTCGGGTCGTCAACCGGCTACTGTCGTCTGCGGGTCATTGTGAAGGCTGGTGTGGTGTCGAGCTCGTCTTCAGGTTAGGCCGGCGATCGTGACATTGCCGTTCTACGACTCGTATGCTGCCGCTCGGGCGCTTCAGCAAGGTGCGGATGTATGGCCTTCTCAAATAACTATTTATTCGAGCGCGGCGAGGTAGGTGCCACACTTTTCAGATCTGAAGGCGCTCTAATCTGACTTGTTTGCGTCGTGCGCTGTTCATTCTGGGCAAAGCTCAGCGGCCCGAGGAGCTTATTGGGGCCGCGACTCGTGCCGCCGCAGAATCACCAACCGCCGTCGAGGAAGGCACTGGCGGCGCGTCCGGATCTTCGGCGATGCTACCGGTGGTCAGCGCGTGCGGTTCTTCCTGGAGCGAATTTGCATGTCGCGCTCGGTTGCCACGGGACGCGCGATGAATTCGTTCTCCGACAGAGGTAGGTCCGGGGAAATGGCATATTGTTCAGAGTGCGCTTCACCGCTGGACTCAAATCGTAGTTGCGCGCAATTGTCGCAGTAAAGGGGCATCATCCTCGATACGAGGTCGAGGATGACCGACGCGGGTTCCCGGCAACGAAATTCGTTTGTCTTGGAGACGGTTTATTTCGATTTTGCTTAGTACGTTCGTTATCTCGACAGCTAAAACGTCCGGCTAATTTCTACAGCTGGTCGCGACAGCAGCAAGATGGCCCTTCGAATCGGTGTTGCGTGCGTTAGCGGAATCGTATTCTCGGTAACGATACGTTTCATCGGTTTTTCCAGCTCGGCTCGGCTCGAGTCGAAGACTAAGGGCTGCTTTCTCGCTTTTCAAAATGACGCGTGTGGGCGGTGTTCCCGACCTGCTGCCTCGGCACTTAAACCATTCGTGCGGAATGGAGCTAGCAGCCGGTGTACCGTTCGATTCTCTGGTGCAATGGTTCGGAAGGGGGGCGCCCAATAATATGGAACAGGCGCCATCGAACCGTCACTTTGCGTTCAACGAATGTCGTCGCGCATCCAGTGCGGGAGTATGGGCCACGTGACAGGCTTGGTGCAGGCGCCAGTAAGGCTGAGAACCGTACGAACTACATACGTATGACGCGGAAGGTTGTTGCGGTCGAAGCTTCGGGTGAAATTTTCGAACGACTCGCTAGAGTCGAAACATCCTCCCATGTCGAGCTCGTAACGGGCTCGATGGAAACTGTCATCTACCCAAAATGGCAGGAACGGGTAAGTGACGAGTGCGCCCGAGGAGCGGGATACGTATACGACCGGCAACTCTGCGCGAAACTTGCGGAAGAGACTCTCCGTAAGCGCGTCATAGTCGAACATGACTTCTCGCTGAACTGACAGCATCATCTGAACATCGTTAAAGGACGGGGCGTCGGTGAAGACCAACGGGTGGAAATTCATGTTGTCCGGGGCGGAATTGAAAATCCAGGATTCATCGAACGCGCAGGCGACGGGGATGACGACGCAGTGACGTTCAGCGACGAGTGTACGTATCGAATCTGGAAGCTCAGATGCGTCTATCAGAAAACAGGAATCGGGATTCGACTCCGCCTGTTCGTGAATTAGTTCGAGCGCTGGTGTCAGGTTCGGTAAGCGATAGCGTGTCGGCGTTGGGCGGACTTTGCTCGGGTCGAGCTGTATGTGGTGATACTGGGGAAACATCTGCGTAAGCAACGCTACGTCGGCAAGCACATCATCGAGAGCAGCGTTGTTCCAGCTAGGCAAAAGTGTTGCGAGTGCCAGCCGCAGACGCATGGTCGCAGGTAAATTTTCTGGCTTGACAGGTTGTGAATGTCCCGCATGCCACTCCAATGCCCGGAAGATCTTCCTCAGATCAGGAACAAAGCTGAGGTAGCGGCCGAGGCGTCGTTCAAAGTAGGCGAGCGAGCCCGTTTGCGTCAACGCCTTCTCAAACCCCGGATTGTCTTCGTAGAGCCACGCCGCAAACGCACCAGCCTCAATCGAGTGCGTCAGACACTCCGGGTTTCGGTCTTGAATGTTGCGGAGCAAAGTGTTCGCATGGTTGATGCCTGTGGCTGCGAGGTTTGCGGCGTCAGAATTGGGGCTATGCAGAACGAGTGACATCTGGGGTCCGAGTATCTGAATGGGGTCATTGCCGTCTTCGCTCTGGTGCGAAGACATGTTGTTCATATAGACACTCGTTTTAGCCGACGTCGGACCAAACGCGTGAGCTCGCAGGATTGCTTGCACCGTATGGTTTCCACGGATCGAGAAGCTGCGAGAGGTGTCCGATATCACGCGTGTCCGCAATCAATTTCGTTTGCTGACTTTACCCGGAAATCATCATGAAGAAAATTTTCGCGACACTTCTCGTTATTTCGTTTTTGGCGCCGCTCGTTGCGGAGGCTCGGGGCGGGCACTACGCCGGTGGACACGGATCATCGCACAAGGGAGGGCACTACAAAAACGCTCGAACAGGCGACCACTACGAGAAGCGCAAGTGACGCCGAATTGATATTGGCGGCTCTGCGCTGATACACGGGGGAGCTTCCCGGGATTGAGTGTCCACGGAGAAGGTGAAAAGGGTGATGGGCGTTACACGGTGCTAAAAATCGTCGATTCTAAAATTTGAGTGAGATTTTATACGTGCCAGATGAAAACATGGGTGAATCACTATGTGGTAATTGCAATTCATTCGAATTATCATGATTTCGTGAAAACGCAAAACGGCGTTTAAAAATATTCGACTGGAAAACATGCAATCTACAACTAATATTCAAACCCCTGTTATCGGCCTTTCTACATATCGTGGCGGTGCTTCCGAGCTACTGAATCCGTTCATCGGGGACCCATGTCTGATTCTCGAGACCGTGTCGCCTGAGTGGTCGCAGGAGTACGAGTCACATAAAGGGGCTTTCCGGGTAACAACGCTTGACCATCCGGAAACCCCAGTGCTCGCCCTGGAGATGAGCGCCGGAAAGTGCTACCACTTCACTCTGATGGATTTGACTGACCCGGAGTTGTGCAGCGTGCTCGAGACGTGGATTCGGAAAGGTTGTTTCGTCGTAGCCGAACGCCGGGGAGACCAGGTCGCTGTAAGCGGATGTCGGCTGACCGACGAGTATGTCCGAATGATTGAAAAAGCGCGAAACGGACGGGTACCATGCGGCTCAGAGGCATTTCTTCAATTTTCGCAGGTGCTCATTCAAGGTGGTACGTGCGAAAGATTCGCAGCGAGCAATATGTCGAGTAGAGATGTCGAACCGGTTGTCGAAATCCAGGTTCTGAAGAGCGCAACCCGTTGTGAGTAAGCTGAAGGCGAGGAAGCTGCGACGACGACTGGTTTTGTAGACGCAGCATCCATTGGTTTGGACACGGAGCAGGGCAACTTTCCTGCGCCGGTAGGGCTTGTGCGCATGGCGAAGAACTTTACGCAGACGTCGCCATTGGCTGTGAAGATGCGGCCGAGAAGTCCAATCCTCGTCTCGTCCATCGATATGCCGCGCTTCATGGAAGTATCACGAACCAAAGGAAGCTTCGGGTTTGGCCATTTCAAGGTGCACGGCCGGAACGTTTTGTCCTTTCGTTTGCAATCAGGCGGCGCACAGATTTATTGGCTCGCCGATGCAGCTGACCGTCGAGCGTGGGCAGCTATCGATGCAATCAAGAAGGGTGAGGCAGGTTTTGTATTGATGCAGGGCATTGACGCGGTGTTTCTACCTTGGGAGTTCAGCAAAGGCAGAGATAGCATTGATGCGATTCGTTCCGAGAGCCTGTCCCACCCCGGAGGTCTGTCAGACGCGGCATCCGTGCTCGCCAACAGCGGGATAGTTCAGCGGTTCGCCTCTACGGACATTGCCGGCATCGAGTTGAGTTACGTGCACGTAAATCTGTTGTCGTTCGATAGTTCGCAGGCTGCGCTGTATGAACTGCAGCAAAAATCTACCGTTCGCCAACGCGAGGGATATCACAGCGTCTTCGATGCGGAGCTCTGCTCCACCGAAACGGTTCACTAGAGTGATACGTCTGGCGCGATACAATGTCGCGCCAAACATCCAGCCTGAATTTGCAAGTAATGGGAGGAGTGAACTGGTTGTCGGTGATTGCTCCCAGTACAGCCGGCAACCAATTCGACGTCGCCGCAATATTCAAAGCTTTCGAATTGGGGGGCACCGGCCAGAACAACTGAAAGCGATAGTCTTGGAAGTTGCTCTCGACAGGGCAGCGCGATGAGTCTCAGTAAGCACCTGGAGGATGGCCTCGGGCATTTTGTGAAACATACCAGTGTGGTGGTGTTAACTATCGCGCTTACTAAGGCTCTGATTCTGTATGCAGGCTGTCGAATTCTCCCCCTTCCGTCAGATGGAATACACATCGACAGCCTGCTCGCGAATTAGTTTAGTGAGTGACTATCATTACTGCTTCGCCACCTGCCCAATTGCATACCGTGAGTTGTCCGCTGTCTTGGTTGCGTAAAAAATCGTCCGCTTATAAAGGCTGCTACCGGAAATTGGCAGGAACACAATCGCAGCCTGTCCACTAAAGGTCGTCCCCGACGGAGCAGAACACAAACTCGCCGTCCCGTTCACGGTCACCGTAAGCGTGTAAAGATTCTTCTTCGACAAGGGCGTCGCCATCACCAGCGTCCCTGACACCGGGCAGTTCGAGATGTTTCCCGACACTGCGCCAGCGTTGTCTACCGTCACCGAGGTATTGGTCTCCCCCCAGGTTCCCGCGACGCTAGATTGGGTCACGGCAAGTGCATTCGCCGCATCATAATTCCACGCGACATTGACTGTACTGCTGTTAGCAACGTAGCTACCGCCAAATGTCTGTTTAGCTGCAAACGCACCGCTACCTGATGACACTGTGTAATAGAAGCCTCCAGAATATTTGACTCCCGTGTTGAGCACCCACGTCGAACTCGCCGGCACAATTGAACCAAAAAACTCGGTTGTTGGGATGCTCCCAATACCGTCCACGTATTGAAGATTATTTGTCGGGTCGATGGTCGCGTAAGTGTGACTGGCCCCGGATGTCGACCAGATGCCTTCGAGTCCATTACCGACCTCGGCCGTCGAACCCGTCTGCGGATGGGCTAGGTCAGGCAGAGATTCACCGTTGACTACGGGCGTTGACGTTGGCGCGCTCGCTGGTATGGTCGATTTGGTCGCTGCAGAAGAATCCCCGCCGCCACCGCCGCATGCGGTCAATGCCACGGTTGCGAAAAGGGATAGCAGGAACGGTGTTTGTATTTTCGTGTTCATGTTAGATGCGGACGGACTCTCTTCCGTCGCGCACTCCGTTATAAATTTTTTGAAATGCGCGAATCTGTCGCTATCGCTTGTCTCTTTCAACTCACCACCAGACAAACTCTTGCGTATTTCATCAACATTGAATCCAGCTTCGGATTCGCACAAGGCGTGTAAACGGACGTTGAACGGAAAACTTAAGAGTAAGGTTGCCATAAATTAACGCCAATTTGTCTCGAATGGACGGTAAGCGTTATGGCATCTGGAGATCT
Source organism: Paraburkholderia azotifigens (assembly GCF_007995085.1). GTDB lineage: Bacteria > Pseudomonadota > Gammaproteobacteria > Burkholderiales > Burkholderiaceae > Paraburkholderia > Paraburkholderia azotifigens. The sequence goes on along the minus strand of NZ_VOQS01000005.1, from coordinate 1,965,142 downwards.
ATGTGAAACGCGGGAACTGGCCGCAGCAGGGGAAACACGCTACGTGTCGTTTCTGCGCTAAGTAAAAGATTGCAACGATCTGCTGACTACAAATGATTTACCAAGAATCGAGCATTCGATAGTGTGGGAAGAGCAGGGACGTAAGGTGACCGCTTTACCAAATGCTCATCGGTAGCGTGAGTCGTCGCCAATTTCGGGATGTGTCGAGGGGTATCCGTTTGTCAAGCATCCAGACGAAAACCGTACGGTACAAAGATCAGTCCTCGGCGTGCGGAGGCGGGCCGTTCTCCGATATGCCGAAGGGACAGACCAGGGCCTTTTAAAGATATATCTCCGGTTTGAGACACGATGACGTCGATATGCTAACGACGTCAGAACTTGTATTCAACCGAGCGGATCTCGCATACGAAGAACAATGCAGTCGAATGTCGACTTCGGCATGTTGCTGCTTAAGATGACAGCGTCTCGCTGGCGCTTTCCATGCGCCAAGATTGAGCATTGGCCGCGTTTCATCCACGCCGGGCGAGGCGGCGAGCGCCGCCCAGCAATGAATTGACTACGAAGATTGATGCCGACGATACAATGCTTCACCGATGCGTCGGACGAGTCCCACGACGAGTGCATTGCCCATGAGCATCGCTCGGGCAACATCAGTCACGCCAGGCCGCGACGTGAATCCGCGTGGGAAACCGTTAAGTGCTTCGAGTTCCTCGGGTGTCAGGCGTCGGATAAGGCCGCTTGCGTCACAAACTGCGTGTTTAGTGCGCGAAGCTGAGCTGCCGCCTTCTGATGTAATGATGGTCCGGGCGGGCTTGTCGAGTGGGTCAGGGAAGGCCATTGCGCCCTCCGAATATTCGTAGCAGAAGGCTTCTTTGTTACGTTGGATGGATTTTGCGCCTTTCGCGATTTTCCACGCTTCTTCCTGTTCGGGGCGAACATAAAATGAAGACGGCACTGGTCCAGTTTCACGTACGATGTCGCCGAGCACAATCGCAGCAGGCCGACCGCAATATTCACTGTAGTCAGTGATGTGCGCGGCGCGGACACGGCAGGTGTGCACGTGACCGGCAAACATCAGTCCGCAGTTTTCAAAGCGTGTTTTCCCGTTCGACAACGGGCGGTACGAGAGCTGCTCATCGAAAGGGTCGGCGCGCAGGCTCAGCGCCGGCTCGATGGCATCAAGAGGGTTGATGGCGTCACACGGAAAAGCCGAAGTGAGGACCGAGTTCGACAGCCATGGTGCATCTGTCATTCGCAGTATTGCATGCAGATGCTTGTAGGCACCGGTGCTTTCGTGGTAACCGACGATGAAGACGCGTCGGCGTCGCTGCGGATGACCATAATCGGCAGCATTAATGACTCTCCATTCCGCTGCGTAGCCGAGCGAACGAAGTGTCGCGAGAATGACGGCAAAATCACGGCCTCGGCACGACGCCGGGGAGGAGAGGATGCGGTCTACGTTCTCGAGGACGACGTACTTAATCGGCTCACCGTCATCAAGACGCTGCTTCAGCAACTTCGCGATTGACCACCACAGGACGCCTTTCTTTCCGGCGAGTCCGTCGGACGACGAAAGCGGCTTTGCGACGCTGTAGTCTTGACAGGGAAAGCCGCCGACGAGGACGTCGGGACACGCCTCGCGGATAGCGCTTCGACCGCTATCTGACTCCAGGGCCTTGAAAATATCTTCGTTGATGTGTGCGCCGTCTGACCAGTGAGACTGGTAAATGTCGCTGGCGTGCTGCTTTTTTCTCGATGGCTCAAACTGGTTGCTCAAAGTAACCCGGAATGGAGAGCCATGGACCGCTTCGAGACCAAGGCGAAACCCTCCGACGCCTGCGAACAGTTCCACGACATTCAGTTGTGCCTTTTCTTGCTGCTTTTGCGCTGCCATCTTGTTTCCTCGTTGTGGTGGAAACAAGTGCAGCGACGGTTTTTAGCCTTTCTCGTGGCTATGCAAAAATCGGCGAAAAACTTGGCAGGGAAAAGAAAAATCTCACTCGGTCGCGCAAGCGCGAACACTCTAGAAAAAGGGAAGCGAGGCTTTATAACGGGCTGAAAACTTGGCTGATTACCGACCAGAAGGTTGACGCCGCGAGGCCGGAGGCCGGCGATAGTGCTTTGCCAAACTATTCCAAGTGACGCGACTGTGCGAGCAAGCGACGCAGTCTCGATTGAATCGATACTGCATCAGTTCGGATGGAACCGGTGTGGCGCGGAGTGGACTCGGGATTACTAGCATCTTCCAGGATAAGCCATTGATTCGGCTGAATTGGCCGTGTAAAAAGCAATTTGCGTGTCTGTGCGTCCAATGTTGCATAGGCATCGTGCCGCGCGGACGGCATGGACACTGAAATCCATAGCGTGTCAGAGGTCACATCGCGACGGGAGATTTCGCGTGCGCGAATTTCTCCAGACACCTTCAATGCGAGGCACGCTTCCGGTATGTTACGAAGGTCGGCAGGATCTTGCGGAAGGCTATAGCGAACAGCGCGGACAGGCCCGGTGAACTCGGGGGGCTCGATACGACTCACGTTTAGACTTGTAAGAGCGTGGTGTATCGGTGGCGTGTTCGGGCCGGCCGAGGGCAAAATGTGGTCGCGGGCTCGGGCTCCGTCATGGGTGCGCCGAGAATCGTCAGTGCCGAGACCGGCGGCAAAGCCGGATCCGATATGACTTAATGGGGGCGACACAATGGTTGAACCTGTCAAACAGATTAATGACCTTTCTTTCGAAGAGGCGGCGGCGCTACTTCATGTTTCACAGGCGTACTTCAAGACGCTTATCGCTGAGGGGAAACTGGGTGACAACTCCCTGACTTCAACGGGTCAGGGACGGATAAGTCGAACCGCCGTTCTTGAGTACAAAGCAGATATGAGGGCGAGGCAAAAAGAGGGTCTTAACACGATGATGAAAGCTTCGGTGCGTTCTGGTCTCTATGATGAGGAACTGAAGGATCTGCCTCGGCGAGGCGGCGCGCAGGCTGACAGGCCCGACGAATCTCCGGCCGCATGATGAAGGAAAAGGGCATTGAGCTTGCGCCTTCGAACGGAGAGCGAACGCTCCCCTCGTGAGCCCGGAGTTCTAGCACTTTTAGCGTTCGGCAAACGCGCGCGCAGCTCGCTTAACGATGTCGTGTTTTCCGGCTTTTAGCGCTTCCAGCGGAGTTTCGCCGCCGAGTGAGCCGTGCTTTGATGTGAAGAAATACCATTTGGACCATCCAGGAAGGTTTCCCAGCAGTTTCGCGACCTCTCCGAGTTCCTTTGTGCTAAACGTCGGATCAAGGAAGAACGCAGGGCCGTACGGGCGACCGTCGACCTCGACAGTAAAGAAGCCCGTTGCTGCCCAATTGGGTTCATTGCAAGCCGCCCATTGTTCTGACATATTCTCCACCAGTAAAAGCTTCCCAGCGGAAACCAGCTCTCGTCGGTAGGAGAGCGCCTGTGCTTCGAATTTGTCGAAGTCGATCGTGCCCGATTTCACGTACCAGCTTGGGACGTTCATGCCTGCCTCCCGGATCTGCGCTAACACGCCTATGCTGGCATTTTAAGCGCGGTCTTGCAGCCATATCGCGGCTCAAGGAAGCAAGGGTCCGAAGGGAGGACTGATACGCCGATCGGAAGACGATGGTCACCCACGTGGTATGTTGCAGAGTCCGGGCGATACGGCCCTTTCATAACGCTTCGTTCGAAATCGTGATCTTCAACGGTGCCTGTGACGTGGAACACGTATTGGAGTCGCGAGAGACGTGGTTAATTTCCTCAGGCAGATAGTTCCTGGGGGCAAGGCGGATTATCGTCTCACCCTTCCAAGACCGATGAGGTGACTGACATGATTCTTCTTGTCGGAATTAACGGCGCAAGCACGGGCTCGGACTTTGATGTAAGAGCGTGAATTTCCGACGAGCCGCTTTTCGACGCAGGATCCTTTGCAATGGTGTCTATTGAGCGAGGGGGCCAATGGGCGTTAATGCACCGTTCCACCCCGTCAGTCTTAATCTGAAGGACTGCGTAACCAAGGGTTGGCGATACAGTCTCGCGCTCGCTGGTGAACTTGAACACAACGGTACCCGTCGGCTCAAGCCCCTTGACTCGACCAGCCGTGCTTGGCAATTCAGCACGCTCATCCTTCTAGACGAAGAGCGCGGATTGCTCGCGCCGATATGCACCAAGAGATGTAGCCTGACAATGGGTTCAACGGTTGAACAGGCGTCGAGGCCCTCCCGGCCAAAGATCGCTCGGCCCAAAGTTTACAGCGATGATGCGAACAATGCGTCGAGTGGTATCCCGAGTCGACGGGCAATACGTTCGAGTGAGTCTAGCGACAAGTCCGGAGCCTTGCGTTCGATGATGCCAAGATATCCGCGCGGCATCATCAGATCCCGCTCCAGTTCGTTCTGGGATATTCCAAGCTCAAGTCGTTTTGCCTTGATGTTACTTGCTATAGTCCCTCGGATGGTCTCTTGCAGGTCGGCGGGAGGGGAAGGAGAGGTGGCGATTTCTGAGAAGAAAATGCGCGGGTCAACGTCAAGGGCAATTGATAAGCGGGCCACGGTTCCCAGTTGCACATTTGCGCTGTGAGTCTCGATGAGATAAATCGTATTTCTACTTATCGCCGCGGCCCGTGCCACTTCATTGAGCGAAAGGCCTTTCAACTCTCGTATCGAAGTGACGGCATGCGCGAATTGTTCTCGTGCGCTTTTCGCTCGACGAGGCATTTGATAACACCGGAATTGAGTGGGCGAATCATACAACGTATGTGGCACACTCGGGCGGCGCCGAGCGTCGACAGTTCGATTGTTCCTAATAGGGGCGAGCGCGGTACCTGCTAAGTGTCGAGGCAAGTCGACGATCCGTATCGGTCTCTCTCGTTGTTCAGCAGCGCCGACTAGAGCCCTCTGGTCCCTCCGCCGGCGGTAAAAATGTTCGCGCGAATGCCGTCCGCTGCCTCGGAGTCTCAAATGAAGGGCTTTGAGGTAATATTTACCGATTAATTCCAATCAAAGTTTGGCGGCAATGACAAACTTTGGTTGTCTCGGCAAGCGCGTTGTCGACGCCGCCTAGCCGCAGCATCACGCCGCGCAGCGACAGTCCGATCAGCACGAACACCAGCGCTTCGAACACGAATACGATGACTTGCCAGAACGCCGTGCCGCGCATGCGCACGGCGGCGGAGAAGATTTCGTGCTGATGCCAGCCGAGCACCATGCCGCACGTCACCGTCGAAATGACGCTCGACACGTCCAGCATTTCGCCCGCGATATAGCTGATCCAGCCGGCAATCACCGACGTCGTGATGATCAGATAGTCGTCGTCGAGCAGGCGCAGCAGCCACACGACGGCAAAGCCGACCACGCATCCGACGGCGACGCCGCCCGCCGCAAGTCCCGCGAAGCTCAGCGCGGCGTGCGACACGCTGAACGCGCCCGTCAGCGCGGCGGCGACGGCGAAGCGGAACAGTACGAGGCCGGCGGCGTCGTTGAGCAGGCTCTCGCCTTCGAGCAGCACCATCCGGCGGCGCGGCAGCGCGACCCGCTCGAGCACCGCTTTGGCCGCGACGGCATCGGGCGGCGAGACCACGGCGCCGAGCGCGAAGCAGGCGGCCCACGGCAGCGACGGTACGACCCAATGCACGACGACGCCGACGATCCACGTCGTGAACACAACAGCGCCGATCGCGAACAGCAGAATCGGCTTGATATGCCGCTTGAAGTCGGTCCAGACGAAGAAGTACGCGCCGTCCATCAGCAAGGGCGGCAAGAAGACGATCAGGACGAGGTCGGGATCGAGAACGACAGGCGGCAGGCCGGGCGCGAACGCCATCGCGGCGCCGCCGACCAGCAATGCGGCAGCGGGCGGCAAGCGCAGACGCTTGGCCAGCAGTTCGAGCGCGATGATCGCAATCAGCGAAAGCAGCACCAGCTTGAATGCCGACACAGCCGACATGACGCCTCCTGTTGAGTGTGTGCGGGGAGCCAGAAGCGTGCAGTATGCCGGGGTTGAAAACACGGTGCCGTCGATGGGTCGCGTGGAGTCACTGAGCACTCACGAAATTCGGTGCATTGTTTTCTTGTAATGAGACGAGAGTCTCACTAGAATGAATTGGCGAACCGAGCGAACGCAATCGTGCGAGGAGCCAGTCATGACGCTGACAACGGTGCAGATGGACGGGAAGATCGAAGAGCATTTCGGTTTCGAGAGACGCGACGACGTTGCAGGCGTGCTCGCCACGCTCGCGCCGGATGTCGAGCATGACGTCGTCGGCTGGCCTGCGGGGCCGGTGCGCGGCCGCGCCGAAGTCAGGCCGTTTTACGAGGCGCTGTTCGCGGATCTGTCGGAGAGCCGGGTGGAATGTCTGCGTCGTTTGTATGGCGATGGTTTCGTCGTCGACGAATCGCTTTGGCGCGGCAAGGCGCCAGGCAGGCCGTTCGGGCTCGAAGGGCGTGGACGGCCGCTCGAATTCCGCATGCTGCACGTGCTGGAGTTTGCGGAGAACGGGCAAATCAGGCGCGAGAACGTCTGGGTCGACCTCGCTGCCATCATTGAACAGTTACCGCAAGCGTGAGATGGCAGACGTGACGATCAACGGGCGTGCAAACCAGAAGCGGCGCACGCGCAAGGACTTGCTGCAGGCCGCATCGCGTTTGATGCAGCAGGGGCGCAAGCCGAGCCTCGAAGAAATTGCCGAGGAAGCGATGGTGTCACGCGCCACCGCGTATCGCCATTTTCCGAGCATGGATGCGCTGATGCTGGAAGCGTCGCTCGATGTCGCCACGCCGGATGCGTCGAAGCTGTTCGGCGCGCGCGCGTCGGACGATCCCGTTGCGCGGCTCACGCGCGTGGATACGGCGCTGCACGAGATGATTCTCGCCAACGAAGCGCCGCTGCGGATGATGCTCGCGCATTCCCTGGAGCGTGCCGCGAAGGGCGATAGCGGACATGACGTGCCGCTGCGTCAAAACCGGCGCACTGCGCTGATCGAAGCCGCGCTGGAACCCGCGCACGACGAGTTCAAGCCCGCCGCATTCGAAACCTTGACGCAGGCGCTCGCGCTCGTGATCGGCACGGAAGCGATGGTGGTGTTCAAAGACGTGCTGCAACTCGACGACGCGCGGGCTCGCAAGGTGAAGCGTTGGGCGATCCGCGCGCTGGTCGAGGCGGCGAAGCGGGGCAGGGCAGACGCGTAGCTCGCGCTGCCCTTTATCGCTTGTTTAAACGAGCGTGACCGTCACGTCGATATTGCCGCGCGTCGCCTTCGAATACGGGCAGGTCTGATGCGCGCGGTCGACCACTTGCTGGGCGACGTCGCGCGGCAGGCCGGGCAGGCTCACGTTCAGACGCGCCTGAATGAAATACGCGCCGTCGGTGGTGCCGAGATCGATTTCCGTATCGACGCTGGTGTCAGCCGGCAGCGAGACGTTCAACGCGCGCGCCGCACCGCCCATCGCGCCGATGAAGCAGGCCGACCAGCCCGCGCCGAGCAGTTGCTCGGGGTTCGTGCCTGCGCCTGGGCCGCCCGGCGTCGACAGCTTGATGTCGAGGCGGCCGTCCGTGCTGCGCGCGGCGCCTTCGCGGCCGCCCGTCGTGTGAACCTTGCCTGTGTACAGTACTTTTTCGATCTGGGCCATGATGCGTCTCCGGTTGAGTGAGTTAGGGACAAACAATCGATGACCGTATTGAAGCGCGCCGATGTATCCGGCTTGTGTCGAGGCGCGCGGACTGTGTATGCGTTTGTATCCAGGCTTGGTGTGGATACATTGGGCTACAAAAAAGAAGGGCGGAAGCGAGCACGTGCTGATTGCGCATATCGTCGATGAGCACAACCGCGATTACACCTTGCAGGACACGTACGGAATCGAACAGATCCGCCGACTGGGGGCAGCAGGAACCTCCCTAGAAACCTCTGCTTCCCGACATTCACGGTTCTGCTCACTCGACTATTGCGGCAGCATGTGCCCCTGGTCGTGCCACACAGAGGCATCCTAAAAACCTATCAGACGCGATAGGTTTTTAGGATGCAAGTTGTTGCTCAAATCGGGTCCATACTGCAACCCGGTAGAGACTTGTAAATGAACAATCCGGTTTTCGATTGCATTGGCGTTGGCTGTGGCCCTTCGAACCTGAGCATTGCAGCTCTGTCACATGGAAAATCCGAAGTTCGCCATATTTTCTTGGAGAAGAGAACCGAGTTTTCATGGCACGACGGGATGATGCTGCCAGGCACCAGCTTATCCTGCACTTCCGGTGATGGATCATCTCAATACCGGTGAACTGGATGTGGTTGTGCTTTCTCTCAGCGGACCGGCCACAATCGCCTTCGTCACTGACGAGCGCAATCACGCACTGTTCAGGAAGCGCCCCATCTTCGTCAGCCTCGGCCGACCGGGCTACGACGATGTTGCTGCACATAACGCCCTTGATCGCTATCTCGCCGAGCACGACATCGTCGAGATCCTGATGAACGATCTCGCATCAACCTGCGATGCGGGAACCCTGCACAGCTTGAACGCCATATGCGGAGGCGTCCCACAGCATCCGAGCTCGCCACTCAATTACGATCTGCTGTTCGGTGATCGTCTGCCCGCGCACAATCGCGCAGCACTTATCAAGATCAACGGCAAACAGGGTTACTGCCAGCGGTTTGACATGAAGGAGGCGCGGTTCATCGATGGCGTCGGTCTGCTCGACGTCTATCACGACGGCCTTTCGCCGTACCTTCTCGGCTCGCCGCGTTTCCAGGCGATCCCATCAATCAGGCAGCAAACTGCCCGGTGGCCCGGATTCTTCGACTGCGTGCGTAACCTCATCGCGCTGGGATTGCTGGACGAGCACGCACTGCCTGGTGATACCAGCACGCCGAGCGATCTCATTCATGGGATTCTCACGAGAAACGGCAAGCTTGCTCGCAATCGCCCGGACATCAGCTTCGTGGAAGTGTCTGCCGAACATTCGTCGGGCGAGCGTTCGATGGTCAGGGTTCTCGCAAAGTACGACGAGAACACAAATCTGACAGGTATGGCGCAACTGACCAGTTTCCTGGCAGCATGGACTGCCAGCAAGGCTATCGATCTGCCCTCGTCATGCAGGGCCGGGGTGACGCTTAGTCACGCGTTCTACGATCACGACATGACCCGTGAGCTTGTGACCGCGTACCGGGAACACGTTCGGTGTAACGTCATCACATCTTCCCGGACCCCTGGTGCCGCAACGGCATAGTCTGTATTCGAAAGGAAATCCATGTCTGCAATACAGCTTGCCAGGCTCTCCCGGACCGAACTGAAAGTCGTCTCGATCGTTACCCTGTTACTGTTTTTAGGGTTGCTGGGTACGGACATCCATCTCTCTGCCCTGCCTGAAATGATGCGCGCCATGCATACGACGCGATCGATGATGCAATCGTCGATCTCCGTTTTTCTGTTCGGCGTCGGTCTGAGCGCGTTGATCTATGGGCCCGTCAGTGACGTGTATGGCAGAAAGCCGGTCGTGATGACGGGGCTCGTGATCGCAATTGCTGCCAATCTGATCGGTGCGACACTCAATGATATCGGGCCGTTCCTGACAGCACGTTTCATCCAGGGTGTCGGTAGCGGTGTGTGTGTGGCGCTCTCGCGTATCGTGCTCTCCGATATTGTGCAAGGCGAGCGGTACGCGATCACGAGTTCCTACATCACATTGTTCACCGGTCTGTCGATCGTGCTCGGTCCTGTCATCGGCAGCTTCATGTTGACCCGATTTGGCTGGCAGGCGAACTTTATTGTGATGGCAAGCATGCTCACGGGTATCCTTGCCGTGTACGCATGTCTGTGCCCGGAAACTAACGTTCACCGAAACAGGGACATTCGCATACGCAATGTATTCGCGAACTATAAAGCCGTCTTGCGAAACGAGACGTTCGTTTCAGCAACCCTGCTGGCCGGCATCGGTATGGCCTGCTTCGTGATGTATACGGCTACCAGCCCATTTGTTCTGCAGCAACAGTTCGGCCTCTCGCCGAGGCTCTACGGTTGGGTCACGGCGCTCGTCAGCGCGGGGCTTCTCGTGAGCCGCTCGCTGCTTCCGCGATTCATCCGCCGTTACGGGATGCCGATGATGATCTGTCTGGGGCTCGTGATCCTGATCGCATGCGGATCCCTGCTGCTCATTCTAAACGGACTTGATGTCCTGTCGACGTTTGCATTTTTGCTCAGCGTCTCGGGGGTCTTTTTCAGCTACACGTTTATCGTGCTTTGCGCGTCCGCCATGTCGATAAGCCCATTCACCGACAAGCGGGGCGCCGCGGGGGCCGTCTATTCGTTTTCACAGATGGCTCTTGCGTTTGCGGTAAATTCAGCCGTTTCCTTGCTGTCTGGCAATGCGGTCGTACTTCTGGGCGCCAGCTATATCGTTTTGCCGACAGCGGGCCTCTATCTTTGCAGGAAAATGCGACGCACGAAAAGGGAAGAAACAGTCCACTCGTTTCGGGCGGAGCAGACGCGTTCTTAGGGTGCAGGGCTTCGAACGGCCGCTCATGACCGCCGCCGTCGAGCCGGCAAAAAAGAAGGGCCTTGCGGCCCTCCTGCTGTCGAGATGTGAGGGACCCGTTATGGCGCGTCATGCAGGCACGCTTGCGGCCGCGTCTGCTGGTCGACGCAATGGCCAACCTCCTTCCCCGCGACGAACTTCGCGACCCGCCATCCGAACACGATCGCAGGCCCCAGCGTCGTGCCCGGCCCCGGATACGTGCCGCGAAAGATCGAAGCCAGATCGTTGCCGCATGCGAAGAGCCCGGGAATCACAGCGCCCTGTGCGTCGAGCACTTCGCCGTTGGCCGTGCCCGCCAGTCCCGCGCTGCATGCGAGATCGGCGGGCCAGACCGTGACGGCGTAATACGGCCCGTCGCCCAGCGGACGGACACACGGATTCGGCTTCTGCGCCGCATCGCCGTTGAAGCGGCTCATCGGACCGGAGCCACGGCCAAAGGCGGGATCTTCGCCCGACGCCGCGTGACGGTTGTACGTTTCCACTGTTCGCGCGAGTCCTGCCGCGTCGACATCCAGCCTCTTCGCCAGTTCGGCGAGCGTCGCGCCCTTCACCAGATAACCGGCGCGCTCGAACTCGGCGATACGCGCGCGGCTGCGCCCCGGCATCAGCAGACCTAAACCGTAATCGCGAATGAACGCTGCATCGACGATCAGATGCGCGGGCACGCTCGCGCCTTTGCCTTCATCGCGCAGCATGCCCATCACGAAGTCGTGATACGAGTTCGATTCGTTCACGAAGCGCTCGCCGCGCCCGTTGACGGCGATCAGCCCCGGCTTCGCGCGATCGAGAATGATGTGCGGCCACACGCTGTCGCTATTGCTGTTGCTGTTGCCTGAGCGGCGAATCGAGCAGGGCATCCACAAGCCAGGGCTGTCGCCGCCGTTTTCGAGCAGCGCGTCGAGCTTGAGCGCGCTGCCTACACCATCGCCCGTGTGCGTATCGGGCGATAGCGACAGCGGTTGAGCGGCGGCGGGAAACAGTTGCTTGCGCAGCGCCGGATGCCGCGTGATGCCGCCCGTCGCGAGCACGACTCCACGGCGCGCGCCGATGCGCTTCGTTGCACCGTTCTTCGAGCCGACCACGGCGCCCGTCACTCTGCCGTTCTCGCGCACCAGTTCGACGAGCGGCGCTTCGAAACGCACATCGACGCCGCGCTTGCGCAGGCTGTAGAAAAGCCGTGCCGCGAGCGCATTGCCCATCACGAGTTGCGTGCCGCGCGGAAAGCGAAGGCGATCGATGAAATAGCGGCCCACGACAGCCACCGTTCGCTTGAAATTCCCCACGGAAGCAAACGGAAACAGCAGCGCGTTCAGGTCGCTGCGATTGACCATCATGCCGCCCAGTCCCATGAATTCCTTTCGCGGCGGCCTGACTCGCGCAAAATCCGCGCCGAGCACGCTTGCGTCGAACGGAACGGGTGCGAGCGCGCGGCCGCCGAACGCCGCGCCGGGGCCCGTCACGTAGTCGGGGTGCGCGGCTGCCGCGACGAAGCGGACGTCGCTGATGCGCTGCAGTTCGTCGATGGCAAGCGGCCCGCTTTGCAGAAATGCTTCGCGTGCTTCATCGCCGCCACGCTCGCCGACTACCGATTGCAGAAAGCGCCTCGCGTCGTCGACGCTATCGGGCACTCCGGCATCGACGCTCAGCTGCGTGCCGGGCACCCATGTCGTGCCGCCCGAGGTCGACGTAATGCCGCCGACGGCCTCCGTCTTTTCGCACACGAGCACCTTGAGTCCCTCGTGATGCGCGATCAGTGCCGCCGTCATGCCGGCAGCGCCCGCACCGAATATCAGCAGATCGACTTCCTCGTCCCAGCGCGAATCCTGATTCGCTTGCATGCGTTGTCTCCTTCGTTCCGTCATGTCCATTGCGTGCTCGAAGCGCGCTCAATACGTTGCGCGCCCGCCCGAAAGGTCGAAGGTCGCGCCGCACGAAAACGAGCATTCGTCGGATGCGAGCCACGCGGCCAGATTCGCGACCTCATCGGCGGTTCCGGGGCGTTGCATCGGAATCTTCGCGAGGCTGGCGGCGAGCGCGTCGGGTGTCATCTGCTGCAGCAACGGCGTTTCGATGACGGCGGGCGCGATGCAGTTCACGCGCACCGGCGTGAGCGCGAGTTCCTTGCCCATCGACTTCGTGAACGCGATCACACCCGCCTTCGCCGCCGAATACGCGGACATCGACGGATTGCCTTCCTTGCCCGCAATCGACGCGAGATTCACGATGCGTCCGAAGCCTGCCGCGAGCATCGGCGCGACGGCGGCGCGCGAGCACAGGAACACGCTGCGCAGATTGACGTCGATGCAGCGCTGCCATACATCGAGCGCGCATTCGGCGACGGGCGCAATCGGGCCCGTCGTGCCCGCGCCGTTGATCAGCACGTGCAGCGCGCCGAAACGGTCGAGCGTCGTGCGAAGGGCGGCGGCCACGGACGCTTCGTCCGTCACATCGGCATGCACGCCGATGGCCGTGCCATCCGGCAAGGCGGCAGCCGCTTCGCGCGCCGCGCGCGCATCGAGATCCCACAGCGCGACGCGCAGGCCGTCGCGCTGCAGCCGCGCGGCAATCGCACGGCCGATTCCGCCCGCGCCACCCGTGACGATGGCGACCCGCCGTGTCGCACTCATGCTTGCGCATCCAGCAGAAATTCGACCATGCGGTCGCAGACGCGCGCGAACATCTGCGTGCCCGTCACCGTCTTGCAGCCACGCGCACGCGCGGCTTCGATGAACGGCGTGAGCGGCGGCTTCGTGACGACGTCGCCGACAAAGGTCGATGCCGGCAGTCGCGACACGTCGACGGGCAACGGGTCGTCCGCGCGCATGCCCATCGGCGACGCGTTGACGACGACATCGAACGATTCCGCTGCAACCTCCTTCGGCGCCGTGTGCACGGCGCCGCGTTGCAGCGCGGCGAGCCGCGTCACGAGCGAGTCGGTGCGCGACGTATCGTTGTCGAGCACATCGAGCGAGGCGACGCCCGCATTGACGAGCGCGTGCCCGATCGCCGAGCCCGCACCGCCCGCGCCGACCAGCAGCGCGCGCTTGCCTTGCAGATGGCAGCCCGCATCGACGAGTGCCGCGACGAAGCCGGTGCCGTCGAACATGCCGCCGTGCCACGCGCCGTCGGGCGTGCGGCGCAGCGTATTGACCGCGCCGAGAAACGCGGCCTCTTCGGAAAAGCTCTTGCAGTACGCAGCGGCGCTGAACTTGTGCGGCACCGTGATGATCACGCCGTCGACGTTGCGCATCGGCGCGACGCCCGCGAAGAATGCCGCGAGGTCATCGGGCGCGACGTGCGCGGGCACCACCAGCGCATCGCGGCCTGCTTCACGCAGTGCGGCCGTCACGCCCTTCGGCGAGCGCACCTGTGCAATCGGATCGCCGACGATGAAGACCACGCGCGTCGCGCCGCTGAGTCCTTCGTCGAGCGATACGGCGACGGTCGTTGCAGTGGATTCGGTCATGCTGATTTCACCTCCAGAGTAGAGCCGGCATCGTCGTGGACGATACCGAGCAGTTTGGCTTGCGTCGCGACATCCTGAGCCAGCGCGTCGGCCGTGTTCTCATACGCGACGCGTCCGTTGACGAGCACGTACACGCGGTCGGCAATCGGCAGCACCATGTCTGCCTGATGTTCGACGATCACGACGCTCGCGCGCTCGCGCAGCTTCACGACGGCATCGAGCACTTCCTGCACGACAGCGGGCGCGAGGCCTTCGAACGGCTCGTCGAGCAGGATCGCTTTCGCGGGCGCCATCAACGCGCGCGCAATCGCCACCATCTGCCGCTCGCCGCCCGACAGATGCTCGGCGCGCACGTCCTTGCGATTCGCGAGCCGCGGAAAGAGCGCATACATGTCGTCGACGCTGGCGCCGCCTTTGCGCGCGGCGAGCCGCAGGTTTTCATAGACGGTCAGATTCGGGAACAGCCGGCGGCCTTCGGGCACCATCGCGAGGCCAAGACGGTTGATCTCGTGCGGCGCGCGCGCCGTGATGTCGTGGCCGTCGAAAGTAATCGCACCCCCGCTGACCTGCGCGACGCCCGTCGCCGCGCGCAAGGCCGTCGTCTTGCCCACGCCGTTGCGCCCGAGTATCGCGATGACTTCGCCTTCGTGCAGCGTGAGGTCGATGCCGTCGAGAATCGTATTGCCCGCATAGCCCGCATTGACGCGTTCCAGGCGCAGCAGCGGACGCTTCTCTTTCGGCTTGTCGCGCTTTGCGTCGATGCGTTGCGCGAGGCGCGCGTCGACGGCGCGTTCGCCCTTCGCGTGACCCATGTACGCTTCGATCACTTCGGGATGCGCGGCGACCACGGCAGGCGAGCCGTCCGCGATCAGATGGCCGCGATGCAGCACGCTGACGCGATCGGAAATCGTCAGCACGCGATCGATGTCGTGCTCGATCAGCAGCACGGCATGATGATTCGCGAGTTCGCGCACGATGCGTGCGACCGTCGCGCGATCCGCTTCGGCGAGTCCGGCGAGCGGTTCGTCGAGCAGCAGAAGACGCGCTTGAGTCGCGAGCGGCAGCGCGATTTCGAGCAGCCGCTGTTCGCCGTGCGACAAGCTCTCGCACGACGCAGCCGCGCGCTCGACGAGACCGACGGCGGCGAGCAGCGACCACGTCTGCGCGTTCTGCTTGTCGAGCGTGTGCGCGTCGCGCCAGAGACCGAGGCGCTCGCGCTGCGCCGCCTGCACGGCGACGCGCACGTTCTCGAATACCGTGAGGTTGCGGAACACGCTGAGAATCTGGAACGAGCGGCTCATGCCGAGCCGCACGCGGCGGAACATCGCGAGCTTCGTGACGTCCTTGCCGTCGAACGTGATCGTGCCCGACGAGGGCGGCAGCACGCCCGTCAGCATGTTGAAGAACGTCGTCTTGCCCGCGCCGTTCGGTCCGATGAAGCTGTGCAGCTTGTACGGATACACGTCGAGGTCGATGTTGTCGGCGGTGACGAGCGAGCCGAACTGCTTCGACAGGCCGCGCACGCTGAGAATCGGCGTGTCGGGGTCCATGTCGATGCGGCTCGCGCGATACGGCGCGATCACTTCGGGGCGCTGCGGGATCGTGTCGCGCACGAGCGTCCAGCGAGGCCGCCGCAGAAGACGTTGCGCAAGCCCCTGAATGCCTTCCGGCGAAAAGAACGCAAACGCGATGATGATGGGCGCGAACATCAGCCACCAGTGCTCCGTCAGGCTGCTCAGCTTGTCTTCGAGCAGGATGAACGCGATGGCGCCCCACAGTGGTCCGAGGAATTGATGCACGCCGCCGAGCACCGTCATCAGCAGGCTGTCGCCCGCA
Source organism: Paraburkholderia azotifigens (assembly GCF_007995085.1). GTDB lineage: Bacteria > Pseudomonadota > Gammaproteobacteria > Burkholderiales > Burkholderiaceae > Paraburkholderia > Paraburkholderia azotifigens. The sequence continues at coordinate 1,949,320 of NZ_VOQS01000005.1, read as the reverse complement.
TGTTCCCAGCTGAGGTTGTTCGCATACGCGCCTTGCAGCATCAGGCAGAGCAGGCCGCCCGCGTAGCCGATCACGGCTGCCGAGATGACGAACGCATACAGCTTCAGCCGATACGTGTCGTAGCCGAGGCTCGCCGCGCGCTGCTCGTTGTCGCGCAATGCCTGCAGCGCGCGTCCGAACGGCGCGTGCACGAGCCTCCACAAGCCGTACGCGGCGGCGACCACGGTGACACAGGCGAACACGTGGAAGCCCGTCGTCGTCGCGAAGGTCGGACGCGGCACGTTCTGAAGACCGTTCTCGCCGCCCGTCACGTCGGTCCACTTGAACGCGATTTCGAAGGCGATCTGCGAACACGCGAGCGTCAGCAGCGAGAAATACAGGCCGCGCCGTTTGAGCACGACGGCGCCGATCAACGCGGCCATCAAACCCGTGACGATCACGCTTGCGGCGAGCGCGGCGATCTCGTTGCCGATCAGCCGTTGCAGCGAAATCGCGACCAGATATGTCGATGTGCCGAAGAACACCGATGCGCCGAACGGCACGAGGCCCGTGTACGCGACGAGCAGATTCACGCCCATGCCGTAGAGCGTGTAGATGGCGATCTGCGTCGCGCGTTCGAGCGGCGTGCCCGTCGCGGTCAGCGCGATCGAAACGACGAAGAGGCACGTCGCCAGCAGGGCGACGGGGTGTCGCGTGAAGAGTTTGAGATTCATTCGAAACGCTCCCAGCGTTCGCCGAACAACCCGCGCGGACGCACGAGCAGAACGAGTGCCATCAGGACATACATCGCCACCGACGAGCCTTCGGGGAAGAACTGCACGGCCAGCGCGGTGACGATGCCGACCAGCAGGCCCGCGACGACAGCGCCCGCGAACGAGCCCAGGCCGCCGATCGTGACGATCACGAAGGCGGGCATCACGGCGGCTGTCGCCATGCTCGGCGTAACGGTCAGCAGCGGCGCGGCGAGCACGCCTGCCGCGCCCGCGAGCAGCGCGCCGAGCCCGAATGCGCCCGTCAGCACGCGCGGCAGATTGATGCCGAGCAGACCGACCATTTCGGGGTCGCGGCTGCCCGCGCGCAGGATGCGTCCGTAGGGCGTGAACTTCATGAACCACCACAGCGCGAGCAGGATCGCGACGGTCGCGGCGAGCACGAACAGGCGGTACTTCGTGATCAGCAGCGGCCCGTAGACGAGAAAGCCGTTCAGAGCAGAAGGCGGGCTGAACGGCAGGCCGCCCGCGCCCCACACCAGGCGGATCAACGCCGTCAGCAGCAGCGAGAGCGCGAAGGTCACGATCAGGCCGAGCAACGGCTCCTTGCCGTACAGCCGCCGGATGAAGATGACCTCGATCAGCATGCCGACGAGCGCGACCAGCACGGGCGCGACGATCACGGCCGCCCAGCCGAACTGCATCGACAGCGCAATGGCGAAGTACGCGCCCAGCGCGAACAGCGCGCCATGCGCGAAATTGACGATGCCAAGCAGCCCGCAGATGATCGACAGACCGATCGCGAGCAGCACGTAGAGAAAGCCCAGTACCAGTCCATTGGCGATCTGGGACAACACCATTTCTGCCATGCCGTACTCCAGGTGTCGACGGCCGCTGCGTCACGCGTGATGCAACGGCGTCGTGAAGATCAGGTTTCGTTCGAAACCGTCGAACGCATTTCAGCGCGCGGCCATCGTGCAGCCGATTTCCTGACGCGTGCCGTATAGCTTGTCGAGTTCCGACGGGTGCTGCGGCACCGCCGACACCTGGTTGAGCCAGTCCCACTTGTCGGTGATGTGGTCCTTCACCTTGAACACGGTCCAGCGGCGCAGCATCTGGTGATCCCACGGACGGAAATACGCGGGCCCGCTGCTGTCGCCGAACTGCACCGTCTCCAGGCTTTGCACGATGTCCGCGCCCGACGTGCTCTTCGCCTGATTGACGCCCGCAAGCAGCGCGCGCGTCGTGAACCAGCCGATCCAGGCCTTGTCGGCGGGCGGCTTGCCGTATTTCGCCGTGTACTTCTTGATGAACGCGGCTTCTTCAGGGGAATGACCGGGCGAGCTGAAGTGCCACGGCTTGCCGTAGTAGCCCGTCGCCGCATCGACGTTGATCGACCACAAATCCGAATCGCCGATGATCGGGCACGCGACGGGAATCTTGTCCTTCATGCCCATTTCCGCATACTGCTTGAGGAAGGTCGAGAGGTCGCCGCCAGGCAGGCCGAGCAGCACGACGTCGGGCTTCGACTGGCGGATCTTGAGGATGAACGAGCTGAAGTCGGTGGTGTTGAGCGGCGTCACGTCGGCGCCCGTGATCGTGCCGCCCGACTGCTTCAGCAGATCGGACATCGAGCGCTGGATGTCCTGGCCATACGCATAGTTCGCGACGAGGAAATGCCACTTCTTGCCAATTGCGAGCAGCGACGGCGCGAGCGCGCGGCACGTCACAGGCGTGGGGCTCAGCACGCGGAAGGTGTACGGGTTGCAGCTGCTGCCCGTCAGCTCGCGCGCGGCCGCATTCGGCGCGATATACGGCGTCTTCGTGCGGTTCGCGACGGACGACATTGCCAGCGACGTGCCGCTGTTCGTGCCGCCGATCACGGCAATCACCTTGTCCTGTTCGACGAGTTTCTGCATGTTCTGCTGCGCCGACTGCGGATTCGGCTCGTCGTACCAGACGAGATCGAGGCGGCGGCCGCGTGCCTGGTTGTTCGCGTCGTCGAGCGCCATCTTCACGCCGTTCGCGATCACTTCGCCTTGTTCCGTCCAGACGCCCTGCTTGGCCATCAGCAGGCCCAGCTTGAGGGGCTGCTCGCCCTGCGCGCGCACGATGGCGGGCGCCGCGAGCACGGCCGCGCCGCTCGCGAGCGTCTTGCCCGCTGTCGCGAGCCAGTCGCGGCGCGTCATGCGCGTGCTTGCGCCGCCGCCTGCGTCGGCGGCGGGCGTGTCGTGGCTGCAAAGTTCGTCTGCCTGCTTGTGCTTGTCGTTCATCTGTCTCTCCGCTCCTTTCGTATCCCGTGGATCGCGCGATGTCGTGCAGCACGCCGCGCATCGAAAACTTTTGGTGAACTCTAGTTCGAATTGGAATAGCATTCAACAATTAAAGCGGATTTCAGAGTATCCGGGTATTCACCTGGTACGCGGAAACGAACCGTGTTCAACCAAGGAGAAGAGACGATGGCAAGGAGACGTCTGGCGGTGATCGGCGCGGGCGCGATCGGACGCATGCATGTGGAGCGGGCGCGGCTGCATCCGCAGGCGGAGGCGGTGGCGATTGCGGATCCGTCGCCGGCAGCGCGGGAGTTTGCGCAGCGCGAAGGGCTGCGCTGGTTCGAAGGCTACGAGGCGATGCTGGACGAGGTGCGCCCGGAAGGCGCGATCGTCGCGACGCCGAATGCGACGCACGTCGACGTGGGGCTCGCATGCATTGCGCGCGGCGTGCCCGCGCTGATCGAAAAGCCGGTCACCGATAACGTCGACGAAGCGCTGCGGCTGGCTCGCGCGGCCGATGAGGCCAACGTGCCGCTGCTGGTCGGTCATCATCGACGGCACAATCCGATCCTGCGGCGCGCGCGGGAGATCGTGCAATCGGGACGCCTCGGCACGCCTGTCACGGCGAATGCGCTCGCCACGTTCTACAAGCCGGACGCCTACTTCGACGTTGAATGGCGGCGGCGCGCGGGCGGCGGCCCCGTGCTGATCAACCTGATCCACGATGTCGACATCATGCGTTTTTTGCTCGGCGATATCGTCGAGGTGCAGGCGCTGACGTCGAACGCGGTGCGCGGCTTCGAAGTCGAGGATACGGCTGCCGTGCTGTTGCGCTTCGCTAACGGCGCGCTCGGCACGCTTGCCGTATCCGACTGCGCAGCGTCGCCGTGGAACTGGGATCTTGCTGCGGGCGAAGCGGCGCACTATCCGCGTCAGCAGGTGAACACGCATTTTCTGATCGGCACGGATGCGTCGCTGACGCTGCCGCAACTCGACGTGTGGGAATACCGCGCGCGCAAGGGCTGGCACGAGCCGCTGACGGTCGAGCGCAGCACGCCGCACAGCGGCGATCCGTATCACGAGCAGTTGCGCCATTTCGCCGCCGTGATCGCGCGCGAGGAAGCGCCGCTGTGTTCCGCCGACGACGCCGCGCGCACGCTCGCCGCGACGCTCGCCGTACATCAGGCCGTGGCGGCGCGCGGGCCGGTGGCGCCCGCGCGCTGATGGCGTCCTATTGCGTCTGAAACGCGTGACGATAGAACGCCACCGTCTGCCGCAAGCCTTCGTCGAGCGAAGTGTGCGGCAGACCGGGCAGCAGGCGATCGAGCGCAGGGTCGTGCGGGAATGCCGTCGCGATGGGCAGCGGCGCGCCGGCAGCGTCGATGCTTGCGTCGGGCACGATCGCCGAGATCCGATCGATCACGCTCGCGACGGACGCGATCTCGCCCGCCAGCGTGAAGGCGTGTGCGCCTTCGATGTCGCGCAGCAAGGCCGCTTCATACGCGGCGGCGACATCGTCGGCGAACACGAAGCCTGTCGAACCCGTGAACGGCATCGTGTAGCGCTCGCCGCGCGCGGCGGCGCGGCACGCGAGGCTCGGCGCCGCGCTCGATCCCGTTTCGCGGCCCGCGCCATACACGACCAGCGGTCGAAAGCCGACGCTCGCGATCCGATGGTCGTTCCAGTACGCGCGCGCCGAGCCTTCGCACGCGAGCTTGAACGCACCGTAGTGCGTTTGCGGATGCGGGGTCGCGCCGTCGTCGGGGCCGAACACGCCTGCGCTGCTGGCGTACAGCACGCGTTTGAGACCCGCTGCGCGCGCCGCGTCGAAGATGTTCAGCGTGCCGATCAGGTTGATCTGCGCGCCGCGCACCGGGTTCGCCGCGCAGTCCGGCGTGAGGATGCCCGCGAGATGAATCACGGCGTCGCAGCCGTCCAGCGCGCGCGTCACGTCGTCGGCTTGCGCGATATCGCCCGTGCGCCATTGCACGGATGCCGCGCGTTCGGGCGCGAGCGCGTGCAGCAGCTGCCGCTTCGCGTGCAGATCGAACGCGACGCAATCGATGCCGCGCGCAAGCAGGCGCCGCATGATCCACGCGCCCAGAAAACCGCTGCCGCCCGTTACCAGTACCCGCATGTCGTTCCTCCTCGTCGTCACAAAATCTTTGCAAGATCGCATTTTGTGGAATAGTATTCCAGAAAGAAAGTAAGTTCCATAGTTGGTGAATTCCCCGGACGAGCAGAACCGAAGATGAAACGTGAACCGATTCTCGAATGCGATGTGCTGGTGCTGGGCTCCGGCGCGGGCGGGCTGTCGGCGGCCGTCACGGCGGCGGCGCAGGGCTTGCGTGTGATCGTCGCGGAGAAGGAGGACGTGTTCGGCGGCACGACCGCATGGTCGGGCGGCTGGATGTGGATTCCGCGCAATCCGCTCGCGACGGCAGCGGGCATTCGCGAACAGATCGACGCGCCGCGCACTTATCTGAAGAACGAACTCGGCGCGCGGTTCGATGCAGCCAAGGCGGACGCGCTGCTCGAACGCGGCCCGGAGATGATCGGGTTTTTCGAGCGGAACACGGCGATGCGTTTCATCGACGGCAATCGCATTCCGGATTTCCACACCACACCGGGCGCGGGAACGGGTGGCCGTTCCGTGTGCGCGATGCCGTTCGACGGACGCGAACTCGGCCCGCTGATTCACAAGCTGCGCGAACCGCTGGGCGTCGTCACGCTGAAGGGGATGGCGCTCGCTTCAGGACAGGATCTCGCGCATTTCTATCGCGCGACGCGCTCGCTGAAATCGGCGCTGTACGCTGCGCGCAGACTGTCGGCGTTCGCGTGGCAAAAGCTGCGCTATGGACGCTCGATGCATCTCGTGAACGGCAACGCGCTCGTTGCGCGGCTGTTGAAATCGGCGGCGGATCGCAACGTGGATCTGCGCACGCGCGCCAGGGCGATCGGTCTGCTGCGCGACGAAGCGCGCGTCACGGGCGCGCGCGTGGAGATCGAGGGCGTCGTGCATGAGGTGCATGCGGCGCGTGGCGTCGTGCTCGCGTGCGGCGGTTTTCCGCACGACGTGGAGCGGCGCGCGCACGAGTTCGCCTATACGCCGTCCGGGCGCGAGCACTGGTCGGCGGCGCCGCTCAGCAATACGGGCGACGGCATCCGGCTCGGCGAGTCGATCGGCGGTGCGTTCGACGGCGCGCTCGATGCGCCCGCGGCGTGGGCGCCCGTGTCGCTCGTGCCGCAACGCGGCGGTGCGCCCGGCGTCGCGTTTCCGCATCTGATCGAACGCGCGAAACCGGGGGTGATTGCCGTGACGCGCGCCGGGAAACGCTTCGTCAACGAGGCATCGTCGTATCACGATTTCATTTCGGCGCTGCTCGGCACCACGTCTGCGGGCCAGGAAGTGTGCGCGTGGCTGATCTGCGATCAGCGCTTTCAGCGGCGCTATGGGCTGGGCTTTTCGAAGCCGTTTCCGTTTCCTGTTGCGCCCGCCATTCGCTCGGGCTATCTGAAGCGCGGCGCAACGCTTGCCGAACTCGCGGCGGCATGCGGCATCGATCCGCAAGGACTGGAGAACACCGTCTCGGCCTACAACACCTACGCGAAAGACGGCTTCGATCCGCAGTTCCACAAAGGCTCGACGCCCTATAACCGGGTGCAGGGCGATGTGGAGCACACGCCCAATCCGTGCAACGCGCCGATCGAAAACGGGCCGTTCTACGCCGTGAAGCTGCTGCCGGGCAGTCTCGGCACGTTTTCCGGTCTTGCCACCGATGCAAACGCGCGCGTGCTCGACCGCAACGACCGCGCGATTGCCGGTCTCTACGCGGTCGGCAACGACAGCGCAAGCATGATGGGCGGCTGCTACCCGAGCGGCGGCATCACGCTCGGACCGGCGATGACCTTCGGCTATCTCGCGGGACTTTCTCTCGCTGGCGCGGCGCATGACGACACGCGCGCCTGCTCATCCATTCACATCAAAGGAACACTGCAATGACACTGTATGACACGGTCACGCTGACGGTGAAAATCGGCACGAACGCACAGGTTTTCGAAAGCATCAAGGCGAACGGCAATCAGGCGGGTGCGACGCTGCTCGGCTGCTGGTATTCGGATATCGGCGCGCTCGGCAAGGTGATGGTGCTGCGCGGCTTCGAATCGGAAGCGGCGCTCGTGAACGAGCGCAGGCGTCTGTTGCTGGAAGGCAATCCGTTCGGCTGCGGCGAGTTCGTCGACGACGTGAAGGTGGAAAGCTACGCGCTCTTTCCATTTCTGCCGCCCATCGAACCCGCCGTGCATGGCGGCATCTATGAAATGCGCGTGTACGGCACGAAGCTCGCGAGCCTGCAGCATACGATCGACGCGTGGGAAAAAGCCGTTCCCGAGCGCACGAAGCGTTCGCCGCTGATCGGCGCGATGTATTCGCTCGACGGCACCGTGCCGCGCTTTCTGAACATCTGGCCGTATGCGAGCGTCGACGAGCGTTCGCGCGTTCGCGCGGAAGCCGTGAAGGACGGCATCTGGCCGCCGAAGGGCGGACCGGCGCATCTGACGACGATGGAGTCGACGATCTACATGCCCGCGCCTTTCTCGCCGCTGCGCTAGGCGACATGATTCATACGGCTCGATTGGAACGCGACACGAAAACGGATAAAGGAGACACCATGACCCAGGCTCAATCGCGGGCGCTGTCGCTGTCGGCGCTGACGGCACTCGAACTCGCGCCGCCGCAGATGGTTCAGTGCGCAGCCGACGCGGGCTACGACTTCGTCGGCCTGCGCCTGCTGCCCGCGACGGATCATGAAGTGCGGCACGAGATTGTCGGCGATACGCCGCTCAAGCGCGAGACGCTCGCGGTGCTGAAGGACACGGGCATGCGCGTGCTCGACGTCGAGATCATCCGGCTCAAGCCGGAGACTGACGTCGCGTCGTTCAAGCCGATGCTCGAAACGGCCGCCGAACTCGGCGCGCGCTACGTGCTCGTGGCGGGCAACGATCCCGACGAAGCGCGCACCGTCGACCGCCTCGGCAAACTGTGCGATCTCGCGGCGCCGCTCGGTCTCTCGCCTTCGCTCGAACCGATGCCGTGGACCGACGTGAAGAACATCACGCAGGGCGCGCGCGTCGTGAAGGCGAGCGGCAGGCGCAATACGGGGCTCATCATCGATCCGCTGCATTTCGATCGCGCGGCGTGTTCGCTCGACGAATTGCGCTCGCTGCCGCGCGAGTATTTCGGCTATGTGCAGTTCTGCGACGCACCCGCCGAACGTCCCGCCGACCTCGACACGCTGCTCTTCCAGGCGCGCTGCGAACGGATGATTCCCGGCGAAGGCGGTCTCGATCTCGCAGGCATTCTGCGCGCGTTGCCGGATCATCTGCCCATCAGCATCGAGGTGCCGACGGAGCAATGGGCCAGGACGACACCCGCGGTCGTGCGCGCGCGCCGTTTGCGCGAAGCGACGCTGGCCGTCATCGAACAGGCTTACGCAACGACCTGAGCGTCGATGGCAGTGGAAGCGATGGCACGTCATGCGGCCCGGGGCGCGAATCCGCTTGAATTCCAGTGTGGAATCGTGTTCTCATTTGCGTATCACTGATTGAATGAGACTACCCACATGGCAGGCAATCTGGAGCGGGCGCTGGCAGTGCTCGAACTGCTGGCGAAGAACGGCGGCCGCATGCCGCTCGCGGCCATCGCCGATACGCTCAACATTCCGCGCAGCGGCACGCATCGTCTGCTGTCGATGCTGATCGAAGAAGGCTTCGTGCGTCAGGACGAAGACCACGGCGAATACATGCTGGCGCTGAAGCTGGTGTCGCTGGCGCTGATCTATCTGTCGACGAGCGGCGTGTTCGACATTTCGCAGCCGGTACTCGACCGGCTTGCGGAAACGTCGGGCGAACTGGCGCGGCTGGGCGTCGTCGAGGACGATCATCTGACCTTCGTCGGCAAGGCGCAGGGCGCGAAGTCCGGTTTGCGCTACGACCCCGACATGGGCAGCCAGCCGCCGCTGCATTGCACGGCGAGCGGTCAGGCCTGGTTGTCGACGCTGTCGGACGAACGGGCAATCGAACTCGTATCGAAACAGGGCGGCCTTGCCGCGAAATCGCAGAACGCGCCGCGCGCGCCGAAAACGATTCAGCAGTTCCTCAAGGATCTGAACGGCGCGCGTCAACGCGGCTACGGCGTGGCGATCGAGACGTACGAGGCGGGCATGACGTCGATTGCCGCGCCCGTGCGCAACCCGGTGACGAACGAAGTGGTGGGCATCGTCAGCCTGGCCGGGCCGACCAGCCGTCTGCCGGAATCGCGGCTGAAGGAGCTCGCGCCGTCGTTGCTGAGCGCGGCATCGGACATGGGCGCGGCGACGCTGAGTTCGCCGTACTTCAAGCGGGCAAGCGCCGTCGTGGCGACGCCTGAGAAGCTGGAGAAGCCCGCGAGCGATGTGAAAAAGCGCGCCAAGGCTGTCGCGAAGGTGTAGCCGGAAGCGTGCTCACGTACGCGTCGAGGGCACTCCGCGTCCGGCCTTGCGTGCTTCGCCGAGCATGAATTCGATGAACTGCGCCGTTGCGCGCGTGTGGTGAAGGTTCGGCATGTACAGCATGTACATGTTCGTGCCGAAGATGCTGAGCCGCCACGTATCCAGCGCGGTGACGACGTCGCCGCGCTGGATGTCGTCATGCACCACATAGTCGGGCACGAGTCCGACGCCCAGTCCTGCGAGGACCGCCTCGCGCAAGAACAGAAAATTCTCCGAGATCACGCCGGGCTCGAGCATCACCTCGTGCCGTTCGTCGCCGAGATAGGCGGCAAGTCGCAGTTGCCGGCCAACGACGGCGGACGTAATGAGCGGCGCCGTGCGCAGCGCTTCGAGTTCGTCAGGCATGCCGTGCTGCGCGGCATACGCCGACGACGCGCACGCGACCCAACGCACCGGTCCCATATCGCGTGCGACGAGATTTTGCGGCGGCTCCGACATCACGCGCACGGCAATGTCCACTTCGTCGCGCAGCAAGTCTTCCACGCGGTTTTCGAACATCACGTCGAGCACGATCCCCGGATAGTCGCGCTTGAACGCGATCAGCCATGCCGACATCACCAGTTGCCCGTAGCCGCTCGGCACGGACAGACGCACGCGGCCCTGCAGGCTTTCGCCGAGCGTCGACACGGATTCTTGCGCGGCCAGCAGCGAATTGCGGATCGCGCGGCCATGCTCGTAGAGTTTCAGCCCGATTTCGGTCGGCTCGACGCGGCGGGTCGTCCGCCTGACCAGCTGCAGGCCGAGCGACTTCTCGAACTGATTGAGGTGATAGCTGACGTTGGCGCGAGTCATCTTGAGCCGCCGCGCAGCCTCGCTGAGATTGCCGGCATCGATGATCTCGACCAGCAGCGTGAGCGCGTTGACGTCCAAGGCGGCGTTACTGTCAAAGAATCCTTGACACTCTGTCAATGGATGCTGCGATTGTCAATTGAGTTTATCGCCAGGACAATCGTCTGCGATTCCGCTCATCCGCCGCACGAGGAGACACAGCCTATGACGCCGACCCCACTTACACCGCCCGTTACCTGCGAATTGCGCGGCAACATCTTACTCGTCACCGTCGACAATCCGCCCGTCAACGCGCTGGGCGTCGACGTGAGGCGTGGCCTCGTCGCGGCGATCGAGGCTGCCGAAGCGAATGCGGCGGCGCGGGCCGTGCTGATCGTCGGCGCGGGGCGCAATTTCATCGCCGGTGCGGATATCCGCGAATTCGGCAAGCCGCCGCAAATGCCGACGCTGCCCGACGTGTGCAATCGTATCGAGGCATGCAGCAAGCCCGTCGTTGTCGCGATTCATGGCGCGGCGCTGGGCGGCGGACTCGAAATCGCGCTGGCGGCGCACTATCGGCTGGCGGTCGCTGGCGCGAAGCTCGGCCTGCCCGAAGTGCTGCTCGGGCTGCTGCCGGGCGCGGGCGGCACGCAACGTACGCCGCGCCTGATCGGCGCCGAGGCGGCCTTTTCGCTGATGCTGAGCGGCAAGCCTATCGGCGAGCAGCCGGCGCTGAAGATGGGACTCGTCGATCGCGTCGGTCATAGCGATGACGTGCTCGCGGAAGGGCTCGCGTATGCGCAGCAGTTGCTGGTCGAGCATGCGCCCGTGCGGCGCACGCGCGATGCGCAGGCGCTCGCCGACAAGGACGCCGGCGCAGCCGCGATTGCCGCCGCGCGCGCGGATGCCGCGAAGAAATCGCGCGGCCTGTTGTCGCCGCTGAAGATCGTCGATTGTGTCGACGCCGCGCTGACGCTGCCGTTCGAAGACGGTCTGCGCTTCGAGCGCAAGCAGTTTCTCGAGTGCCTCGACAGTCCGCAGCGCGCGGCGCTCGTCCACGCGTTCCAGGCGGAACGGGAAGTGCAGAAGGCGCCCGAAACGCGCAGTGCGCAGCCGAGGCCGATCGCTTGCGTCGGCGTGGTCGGCGGCGGCACGATGGGCGCGGGCATCGCCGTCGCGCTGCTCGATGCAGGCTTGCCCGTGACGATGATCGAGCGCGACGACGCGTCGCTCGCGCGCGGCCGCGCGCACATGGAAAAAGTGTATGACGGCCTGATCGCGAAGGGACGTCTCACCGACGACGCCAAGGCGAAGAAGCTCGCACGATTCAGCGGCAGCACGTCATATGAAGCGCTTGCCGAAGTCGATGTCGTGATCGAGGCCGTGTTCGAAGACATGGCGGTGAAACAGGCCGTGTTCGCGCAACTCGACCGGGTGTGCAAGCCAGGCGCGGTTCTCGCGACCAACACGTCGTATCTCGACATCGACGCCATCGCGGCCGGCATATCGCGGCCGCAGGACGTGATCGGTCTGCACTTCTTCTCGCCCGCGCACCTCATGAAGCTGCTGGAAGTCGTGGTGCCTGCGCGCGTGAGCGCCGACGTCGTCGCGACTGCCTTCGATCTCGCGAAGAAACTGCGCAAGGTGCCCGTGCGTGCGGGCGTGTGCGACGGCTTCATCGGCAACCGGATGCTCGCGGTATATCGCGCGGCGGCCGATCATCTGATGGAAGACGGCGCGTCGCCGTATCAGATCGACAAGGCGGTGCGCGAGCTGGGGTTTCCGATGGGACCGTATCAGGTGATCGATCTGGCGGGCGGCGATATCGGCTGGGCCACGCGCAAACGCCGCGCGGCGACGCGCGATCCGAACGCGCGCTATGTGCAGATTCCCGATCGCCTGTGCGAGCGCGGCTGGTTCGGTCAGAAGACGGCGCGCGGTTTCTACCGCTATGAAGAAGGCAAGCGCGGCGGCGCGCCCGATCCCGAAGTTGAAGCGATCATCGACGCGGAGCGCGAGCGTGCCGGCGTCACGCCGCGCGCTTTCACGGACGAGCAGATCGTGCGCCGCTACATGGCCGCGATGATCAACGAAGGTGCGAACGTGATTCACGAGCGCATCGCATTGCGGCCGCTCGATGTCGACGTGACGCTGATCAACGGCTTCGGTTTTCCGGCGTATCGCGGCGGCCCGATGCATTACGCCGATACGATCGGCTTGCCCGCGCTGCTCGCGGATATCCGCGAATTCGAAAAGGCGGATCCCCTCTTCTGGAAGCCTTCGCCGTTGCTGGTGGAACTCGTCGAACGCGGTGCGACGTTTGCGAGTTTGAATCAGGCTGCGTGATTAGCACGAAACAGCGAGAGCGCGAGCGGCGGGTGTTAAGGATAGTCAAATCGACGGAATCGCCGTTGAAGCATTCGCCGCAAGGTCCCAGAATGAATCTGCGGTGACCGTACCGCAAGTGGCATTGTCAGAGCCGCAGCAACCTGTGCTGCGGCTTCTTTTTTTTAGCGCCGTGGATACTGCCGTGCATGCTATTGCGCGGCGCTCAGCCGCGGACCTGGCCGCGATGGCTGCGCCGATTCCTGTTGCCCTTTGCGCTGATCGGATACGGCTTCGATGCCCTGTCGCGTGACATCTTCGAGAAACAGCAGGCGGGCGCGAAAATATTCAGCGCGCAACTGTGCGTCCATGACCTGCTGTTCCGCGCGGAACAGTTCCATGCGCAACTCATTCAGCGCGCGCTCGGCTTGCTTCTCGGGAGTCGGAGCGTGGCGTGCTGCCCAGTTTGCAATCCACATCAGCATGATGAACCCTCGCATTGTCAGGTGGCATTGCTCAAGCTGCGATCAGTTGCAGCGCCTTTTCACCTACGACGTTCGTTATCCGGCATCGGCAGACTAACAAAACTGCGTCCGTCAGTTTGCTAAATAATGTTAGTGAAGTTTTGAATGCGTGCAGGCCATTTTTCAGTGCGGGTGTTTCCATCACTTGACAATTGCTAAAAGATTTCAAGCGATGAATCACATATAGTACCGGCACGGTTTCTAAACGAAACCTGGCCGCAAATCAAAAAGGCAGAATCAGGGAGAAACCGCTATTGCGCATTGCTTTGTGAATGAGCGAGGCGCAGAGCTTACAAAAGCTTTCCTGCCAATTCATGCGATCGCACGGGGCGATATACGACAGTCATATGTCAGCGCCGAGGGGACCACCCGATGTCGAGACGACGCGCACGGCACGATCTGACAATCTTTAAATGATTTTATTGCGCCCTCTTTTTATACTGTCCCTTCGATTGTGAAAACAGGCGGGTGCCGGATGACGATTCGCGGGCAAACGGGGTAAGTCGGCGTAGAGGATCTGAATCGTCGTTGTTTTATCCTGCGCGCCATTGGCATGAAGAACGTTTTCGCGTGCGGGGTTCTATGAGAATTGCAGTCCTGGACGATGATGTGGCGCAAGCCGATCTGGTCTGTCAATCGCTGGCGGTCGACGGACACGATTGCCATGCGTTCGCGGAAGGCACCGCGCTCGTGAAGCAGTTGCGCCGTCAGACATTCGATCTGCTGGTGCTCGACTGGAACGTGCCCGACATGTCGGGCGAAGAGGTGCTGAGCTGGGTGCGTCGGAGCCTCTCCGACCGTCTGCCCGTGCTGTTCATGACGAGCCGCAGCCGCGAGACGGACATCGCGTCGATGCTGAACAAGGGCGCCGACGATTACGTCGTGAAACCCGTCGCGACGAGCGTGCTGCTCGCGCGCGTCAGATCGTTGCTGCGTCGCGCGTATCAGCTCAATCAGGCGGCCACGAAAGAAAGCTTCGGCGAATTCGAGTTCGAACTGGGATCGAAGCAGGTCGTCGCGCGCGGCACAGCCGTGACGCTCACGCAAAAGGAATTCGAACTGGCATTGCTGCTGTTCCGGCATCTGAGTCAGCCGCTGTCGCGTGCGCATATTCTCGAAGCCATCTGGCGGCAGGACGTCGACATTCCGTCGCGCACGATGGACACGCACGTGTCGATGCTGCGCGCCAAACTCGGGCTTCGCCCGGAACACGGCTATCGGTTGACGCCGATCTACGGCTACGGATATCGGCTAGAGCGGCTCGAAAAGGGGGATGCGTGACGGGGGTTGTACCGCGCGGAAGGTTTCAGCGCACCATTCCATTTCTTTTTGCAGCACTGGGTCTGCTTTCAACGACTTCCAACGCGCAGACATCCAATCCGCATGCATCGGGTGCAATCGCCACCTACACGACCCGGACAGGCGACACGCTGTACGACGTCGCCGATCGTTATCTGCGCGATCCGCACGACTGGACGGTGCTGCGCACGCTCAATCATGTCGCCGATCCGCTGCATCTGCAGCCTGGCGTGCAGTTGCGCTTGCCCATTGCACTGCTGAAGCAGGAGCCGCGCGCGGCGCGAGTCGTCGCGGTGAGCGGACCGGCCGCGCATGCGTTCAGACAGAATCCGTTTGCGCCCGTCGACGCCGGCATGGTGCTCGTCGAAGGCGACCGCGTGCGCACGGGGCACAACGGCTTTGTCACGCTGGAACTCGACGACGGGTCGCATGTGTCCGTGCCGCAGGACAGCACGATCGAAATCGGCAGGTTGCGGCAGACCGTGCTGACGGGCTCGAAGGATCGCGTGATCGAGCTGAAGCAGGGCGAAGTCGACAGCGAGGTCAACCACGCGACGAAGAAAGACGATCGCTTCCAGATCCGCTCGCCGTCCGTCGTCGCGGGCGTGCGCGGCACGCGCTTTCGCGTGAGCTATGACGGCGACGAGCAATCGACGGCCGTTGGCGTGCTCGACGGCGCGGTCGGTGTCGATGCGGCACGCATGCGGCCGCGTGCGCCGGGCGTGCCGCTGCAGGCATCGACGCAACTCATCGGCGCGCGTTACGGCAGCGTGACACGTTCGACGGGCGTCGTCGGCGCTCCCGTGGCGCTGCTGCCCGCGCCCGTGCTCGCCGATCCGGGCAAGGTGCAGGACGAGAAGGAGATCGCCTTCGATCTCGTGCCCGACGCGAACGCACGCGCGTATCGCGTGCAGATTGCACGCGACGCCGATCTGTTCGACCTGATCCGCGACCAGCGCGTGAGCGCGCCGCACGCGTCGTTCGGCGATTTGCCCGACGGCAACTACTTCGTGCGCATTGTGTCGATTGACGGCCTCGGTCTGGAAGGCTTGCCGCAGACCTATGCGTTCGAGCGCCGCCGGTTCGCGCTCGACGTGTCGGCGGGGCCGCGCGCCGGCAGCCGGGATTTCGAGTTCCGCTGGCTCGCGAGCCGCACGGGCGTCGAGACGCGCTTTCGCTTCGTGCTCGCCACGGCCGCCGATCTGCGCGAGCCGCTCGTCGATCGGACGGACGTTGCGGCGGGACAGATCGTCGTGTCGGATCTGCCGCCCGGCGTCTACTACTGGACCGTGATCGCCGAGCAGTTCGACAATGGCAAGCTCTACCAGAAAGGCAGTTCCATCCGCTCGTTCACGCTGGCCCGGTGATGACCACCCGCGACCCGCGCATGAGTTTCGATCCGCGCATCCGGCTCGGGCGGCCCGTTGGGCGCCGCTTCCTGTTCGAATGGCTGTGCATCGGCTGCCTCGGCATCGCGGTGATTCTGGCAGGCTCACTCGCCCGGCTGACCGCGAGCGTCGATCATCTCGTCTACGACGCCTTGCTGCGCTTTCACGCGCATCCTGTGCTGCCCGATATCGCCGTCGTCGAGATCGACAATGCGAGCATTGCGCAACTCGGCCGCTGGCCGTGGCCGCGCGCCGTGCATGCGCGGCTGCTCGAACAGATCGCGAAAGCGAGTCCGGCGGCCGTGGTCTACGACGTGCTCTTCACCGAGCCCGCACCGGACGACGCCCAACTGGCGCGCGCCATCGCCGCGACGCCCACTTATCTGCCGATTCTGCTGTCGCCCGAAGCCGCGAACGGCGAGCGTGTCGCGATCAAGCCCGTCGAGCCGCTAGCGAGTGCGGCGGCAGGGCTCGGTCACATCAACCTCGAAGTGGATGCGGACGGCATTGTGCGCAGCGTCGCGCTGTACGAAGGCGATGCGCACATGCGATGGCCTCAACTGACGGTGCCCGTATGGCGCGCGATCCTGCAGGGCGAGGCGAAGCTCGCGCATGGCGCGAGTGCGGCGATGGCTGGGCAGGATGGAACCGCAGACACCGGCGAAGCGCGCGTGCTGATTCCGTTCAGTCCGCTTGCGCAGACCTATCCGAAAGTCTCGTTTGCCAGCGTTCTGGCGGGCGATGTGCCGCCCGGCATGCTGCGCGGCAAGATCGTCGTGATCGGCGTGACGGCATCGGGGCTGTACGACCGCTTCTCGACGCCCGTGTCCGGCCGGCTCGGTCCGCTGCCTGGCGTCTACATTCATGCGAACGTGCTCGATACGCTGGTGACGGGGCGCGCGATCAATCCCGTGAGCGGCATGTGGGTGTGCGCCGTGTCGCTGGTGCCGCTCGCCGTGCTGCTTGCGGGCCTGCTCGTGCTGTCGCCGCTGCGTTCGCTGCTGATGACGACCGTGCTCTGCGCGACGATGCTCGCCGTCAGCGCCGCGCTGCTCTATGGCATGCGGCTGTGGATGTCGCCCGTGCCCGCCGTCGTCGGACTCGCTGCGGTATATCCGATCTGGAACTGGCGGCGGCTCGAAATGACGATGTCGTATCTGCGCAAGGAATTGCAGCGCCTCGCCGACGAACCGTATCTGTTGCCCGAAGCGCCGCAACGCACCCGCGAATTTCGCGGCGACGCGCTCGCGCAGCAGATGGCGCTGATGGCGCAGGCGGCGCGGCGAGTGCAGGACATGAAGCGCTTCGTGTGGAACAGCCTCGATAGCGTGCCGGAGCCGATTCTCGTCAGCGACGTGCGCGGCGACGTGCTGATCGCGAATCACGCGGCGAAGCGCTATTTCGAACGGCTCGGCGCGGCGGCGCTCGAAGGCAGGCAGATGCGCCATGTGCTCGGCGAACTCGGCTTCGTGAAGTCGATTGGCTCCAGCGCGGAGGCCGATGCATTCGGACGCACGCATTGGCCCGCCGTACTCGATCCCGGCCGGATCGCGTTCGCCGACATGATGGAGCAGGGCATCGAGGTGCGCGACCGCAACCAGCGCGATCATCTGTTGCGCTACGCGAAGTGCACCGATGCGCAAGGCGCGGTGATCGGCTGGATTGCGGGCCTCGTCGACGTGACGGCTGTGCATGCCGCCGAACGTCTGCGCGAAGATGCGCTGCGTCTGCTGTCGCACGACATGCGTTCGCCGCAGGCATCGATTCTTGCGCTCGTCGAACTGGAGCGCGCACGCGCGCCGGATTCCGAACGGATGGCCGATCTGCTGGACCGCGTCGAACGTTATGCGCAGCGCGCGCTGATGCTTGCCGACGACTTCGTGCAACTGGCGCGCGCCGAGTCGCAGGCCTATTCGCTCGAACCCGTGAGTCTCGTCGAACTGATGATCGACGCAAGCGACGAAGTGTGGCCGCAGGCGCAGGCGCGGCATATCCGTCTCGAAGCGACCTATGACGAACAGGGCGACGGCCACTGGATCAACGCGGACCGCTCGTTGATGACGCGCGCGCTCGTCAACGTGCTGAACAATGCGGTGAAATATAGTCCGCCCCACACGCGTATTACCTGCGGCGTCGAGCGCGAAAACCGTGCGACGGGTGAAGGGCCGCCTCGCGTGCGCTGCACGGTACGCGACGAGGGCTATGGGATGTCCGCCGAAAACCAGGCGCATCTTTTCGAGCGCTTTCAGCGCTTTCACGAAGCCGAGCGGCCCGAAGCCACGGGCACGGGGCTCGGCATGGCATTCGTGAAAGCCGTGGTGACGCGGCATGGCGGCGACGTGCACGTGGAGAGCGCGCGGGGCAAAGGAACGGCCCTGACGATCACGCTGCCGGGGCTCGATGAATCGGCGTGAACGAACTGTATTCGACCGAAGCGAGAAGAACGTGAAGAAAATGCTGGGTGGTGCTGCCGTCGTCGTCGCGAGCGTGGCGGGGCTCGCGGGATGCGCGGGCGTGACGACGGATGTTCAGGTGTCGGGCACGGCGCTGGTGCTGCAAGGCGAGCGCACCTACGCGATCGTGCCGACGCCGTCGCAGGAAACGGGCGCCGCGCGCGAGCAATACGTGGCGCTGATTCACAGTGAGCTTGGCAACTACGGGCTGGTCGATCGGGCGGCGGATCGCGCGAGCTACATGCTCTCGCTGGCCTACGACACGCGGCCGGCAGCCGTCGGCGTGAGCGTCGACGGCTGCGCGGACGCCGCGTGCGGGGGCGGTACGAAGCCGGGCTTTGCGCCGTTCGGGCGCGAGTACCGGCATTCGATGACGCTGCGGCTGTTCGAATCGGCGACGGGCAAGGAAGTGTATAAAGTCACGGCGACGAGCCTCGATCGCAATGCGGATACGCTGCATCCGATTCCGTGGCTCGTCAAAAGCGCGTTCGCGCAGTTTCCTTTTACCGGTTACGGCAGCTGGCGCGTGAAGCTGCGCAGCGGCGAAGCGGGCGGCACGCCGGAGGTGGTGACGGCGAAGCAGATCGGCAGGTGACGTTCGCAGCCTGAATTCAGGACGTCTTAGGGGTTCTGTTGGTTCCTGAACGCCGCCTCGCCCGCGTCCGATACCTCGACCCATTTCCGGTCCGGCGGCGCGTCGTCGACATAGCTGTCGTGCCAGTTCCACCATTTGTACGTCGGCGTCTGCGGATAGCCTTCGGGCGAGTCTTCCCAGACCTCTTGCCGTCCTAACGGCGTGACGTCGAGATAATTCCACGTGCCGCCCATCTGCTCGTCGCCGCGATTATTGATGAAGTAAGTGCGGAACACGCGGTCGCCGTCGCGGTAGAAAACGTTCGTGCCGTGCCATTCGCCGACGCCGAAATCGGCGTCGAAGCTGTCCGTGATCGTGAACCATGGCATCTGCCAGCCCATGTCCCTTTTCAGCCGCGCAATGTCCGCCTGCGGCGCGCGCGAGACGAAAACGAGCGTCGTGTCGCGTGCGTTGAGATGCGAAAGATGAGCGACCTGGTCGGCTACCATCGAGCAGCCCCGGCACGCGTGCTCGGGCCATCCGAACACGCCGGGCTCGAAGAACGCGCGATAGACGATCAACTGACGCCTGCCGTTGAACAGGTCGGGCAAACTCAGCTTGCCTGCTGGTCCTTCGAAAACGTAGGACTTGTCGACGGCCACCCACGGCATGCGGCGGCGCTCGGCGGCGAGCGCATCGCGGGCGCGGGTGTGGGCTTTTTCCTTGACGAGCAATTCTTGACGCGCTGCCTCCCAATCTTGCGGCGATACGACGGGCGGCGTGTGCATCGCAGGCTGTTCGCGCTTCGTTCCGTTCTGGTCTGATGGTGACATGGCTCGTGCGACCTCCTGATTTGAACAAGCTGCCGCGCCCCGTGAATGGGGCGCGGCTTTATCGCTTGTTGATTGTCGAGAGACAGTGTGGACCGGAACAAGGGCTCGCCGGGAGTAACAAGTCTGGCGACATTTCATCGGAGTCGCCGGCCGCAACGGGCGTGCCTGATGGATGCCGGCACCGTCCCGCTTCGCATCCGGCGTTTATGCGTGTTGCGAGCACGCCTGAATGACGCGGCGTGCGTTCATTGCTTTCCAGTACGTGAGGAAGCGTCCAGCGAAAACACCAGCCACGACACCCGACACCGCTGCGCTCAGCAGCACGTACCCCCCGAGCGCCGCGAGGCTCGTTGCAGTCGCCAGTTCGACCCCGAGCCAGAATTTGGCCGCGAACGTGATGACGATCAGCACCAGCGGCAACATGGAGCCCGGCAGCATGACGGTGTTCGCAACGGGATCGACGATGAAGCGCGTCCGGCTCGCGATGAAAACGCCAGCCGCGATGCCCGCCAGTGCGCCGACCACCCAGACGAGCACAGAAGACCAGCCCGCCAGCGGATCGGTAATCAGATGCAGAATGCCCCACGCCGTGAAGACGAGCGGCACGATGGCGAGTTTTGAAAGCGGTGCGGTGCCGCTGTTCATGGCCTTGAACCCGCGCGAGAGCAGGTAGACGAGCAGCACCCAAACCCAGATTGGCGTGCCTTGAATGATGGCTGCGAGCGGCATGATGACCTCCTTCAGACAGAATGTGTACCAGCGGATGAGGTGCATCGTAGCGGCGGGGAATTAGAGAAGAATGAGGAGGGGGTGAAGCGCCCGTAAGGCACAGTAAGAACCCCGTTTGAATCGTTGCGCGCAAAAACACTCTCACCTTGTTTGGGGAGTGTTCGATGAAAAAAGCTGTACCTGTATTGCTGTTTGCTGTTTCGTGTGTGGTCGCCCAGAGCCAGGCATTTGCGCAATATGCGCCCGGCGATGATGGCGGGCCGGGGCGTCATCCCGTTGCCGACGAGCGCGGCGCCCCCGATGGCCCCGGCGGTCCCCGAGGCCCGCAAGGTCCCGACGCGCATCGCCCTGTGCCGCATCGCGACTGGCATCGCGGCGACCGCTTGCCGCCCGACTACCGTCGTTCGCAATATGTCGTCGACGACTGGCGCGCGCATGATCTCCAGCCGCCGCCGTCGGGTTATCAGTGGGTGCAGGTCAATGGCGACTTCGTGCTTGCCGCGATCGCGACGGGCGTGATCGCGAGCATCCTGCTTGCGCCGCATCGCTGATGAAAAATGCCGCCCGTGAAGGGCGGCATTTTCGAACGTCTCCAGCAACGCGCTTCGACAACAAAACCCGCTAGCTCTCGCGGTGAAACGTCAGCGTCACGCGAAACCCGCCTTCATGCGCGTTATCGCATTCGAACTGTCCACCGTTATAACGCGTGAGCCGTCGTACGATCGCAAGACCCAGGCCGCAATGCGCGTCGCCGCCGCGCGCCGGATCGAGCCGCGTGAACGGCTGCAGCGCGCGTTCGAGCTGCTCGTGCGGAATGCCGACGCCGTGATCGCGCACAGTGAGCGTATAGACGCCGTTATGCGCGGACGTCGCGATCTCGACGGGCGGCTCGCCGTAGTTCATCGCGTTTTCGATCAGGTTCGACAGTATCCGGTCGAGATCCACGAGCGGCAGATTGAAGCCGTCGCCCGCATTCAGATGCAGGCGCACGAGCGCTTCGTCGTCGAGCCCGTCGCCATAATGACGCCGGCAATGCGCATCGACGTTCGCGTGCGGCGAAGGATCGGCCGTATCGCGCGCATAGTCGAGAAACTGCGTGACGATGCGCGACAGCGACTCGGCATCGCGCAGGAAGCCGCTGCGGTTGGCTGCATCCGGCAACAGGTCCGCGCGCACCTGCATGCGCGTGATCGGCGCGCGCAGATCGTGCGCGACGCCCGCCAGCATCACCGCGCGCTCCTGCTCGGCCTTGCCGAGTTCGCTCATCATCTGGTTGAAGTCGCCGATCAGCGAGCGCATCTCGGCGGGACCGCTTTCCGGCACGGGCGGCACGCGCCGTCCAATTCTGAATTCGCGAGCCGCACCGGCGAGCCGGTGCAACGGACGCTGAAACTGCCATGCGGCGAGCAGCGCCGCGCACACGGCCAGCACCAGCATCACCAGCGACGAACCGAGAAAGCGCATGCCAGGCAGATTCGCGTTGCGCATGTAGAGCCAATACGGCTCGCTTCCATAACGTATCCACAGCGACCCCGTGCGCGGATCGAACACGACGCGGCTGCCCGCAGGCAGACGCGGCAGCAGATCATGCTCGAATGGCGCATTCGTGCCCGTGCACGGCGCGGGACAGCCGGAGCTGAGCACATCCGCATCGGCGATATATTCGATGCCGAGCGTCCGCGCGACGTGCCGCGCGCTCGCCTCGCCATCGTGCTGCGCCTGCACGGCAAGCATCACGTCGCGGCGCGCATGCTCGGCATCGATCTGGCCGCGCTCGCGATCCACGACGAACAGCGACGTCACGTGCACGGCCACGATCAGGCCGACCGTCATCGTCGCGAGACGGCCGAACAGCGTATTGAACGGATTCTTCATTGCGATGCGTCACCACCGTCCGCGTCGCTGTCACCGCTTTCACTGCCTTCGCCCGTTTCGCCCGGCACGAACATATAGCCGATGCCGCGCATCGTCTGAATGCGGCGCGGGGCGGCGGGATCGTCTTCGAGCAGCCGCCGCAGCCGCCACACGGGCACGTCGATGCCGCGCTCGGTCACTTCGGAATCGGGACCATGCAGCAGATCGACGATACGCGTGCGCGACAGCGTTTCCATCGGATGCTGCGCGAACACTTCGAGCAGTGCGTATTCGCTGCCCGTCAGCTTGATCGGCTCGTTGTCGCGAAAGAGCGTGCGCGACGCAAAGTCGAGCCGGAATCGTCCGAACACGAGCGCCTCGCGATGCTCGGCGGGCGGCGCTTCAGGATGCAACGCATGGCGTCGCAACACGGCATGAATGCGCGCAAGCAATTCCTGCGGCATGAAGGGCTTGCCGAGATAATCGTCCGCGCCGAGTTCCAGGCCGATCACGCGATCGACGCCATCGGCGCGCGCCGTCAGCATGATCACGGGAATGGAGTCGCCGCTCGCGCGCAGTTGCTTGAGCGCCGTGAGGCCATCGACACCGGGCATCATCAGATCGAGCACGATGATCGACGGGCGTTCGCGCTCGAGTCTGCGCGCGAGATGCGTAGCGTCGTGCAGCACCGAGAATTCGATGCCGCGTTGCTGGAAGAAATTGCGAAGCAGGTCGCGCAGGTCGGCGTCGTCGTCGACGAGCAGCACCTGAATGGGCGTGTCGGGCATGGTGTGAGCAGGCTGCGCCGGGCTGTGCCGCGTGGGGCGGGCAGCGCCCTCGCCGCCGGGTATCGGATCTGCGTATGACTATAGCGCAACGCGGTGCAGCCCCGGTTCTGGGGGCTTAGCAAGTCTTACGAACCGCACCGGATGGCGTCGGGCAGGCCGCGGATGCGACCCGTCAAACGGTAGTTATCAACCGTGGAAAGTCTTCGCCACCGCCACGTAAGTAGCGGATGCAAGCATCACCATCACGAGCAGATTGAGTTTCCTCAGGAGAAGCATCAAACCAAGCACGAGAAATCCCGCTGCCGCTGCAACGCGGTCATGTTGAAGCTCGCTCACGACGCAATAGACAAGCAGGTTGACCAACACGGCGACGGGCAAAATGTTCTTGATATCGAAACTGGCTCGTGCGGACAAATTCAGGTTCGAGAACGTCGGTGCAATGCGGACGACGACACTCACCGCAAAAAGAATTGCTACGCCCAAAAACAGGATCTCATTCATCGAAACCTTGCTTCCCATATTTTGTGAGGATCAGGTAGCACGACAGAATGCTGGGTATCCAGAAGTATTTCGCGCCGAGTAGAAAAACGAGAGAAACCGAAGTCAAAACACAGGCGAACAGAACGCCCAACGGACGAATCCCCGCTCCGCCGCCGGAACGGGTTCCGTTGAGGACGTATTGCATGACATTGCCGAAGCTCAGTGCAAAGAGAATGGCGCTAACGGGGAACGTCAAACCGGAAAGCGTCCGGCTTAGCGAGTCCGGCAGCCAGGCCGCCAACGCGCAGCCCGCGACGGTAGAGGCAACCCAGAAGAGAAAAATGCCGATGCGTATGATGACGCGCGATCTGATGCTGTCGCTGCCTCTCTCCGTCGCATATGACTCGTCGGCGAGACAGTGGGCGAGGACGAATTTCCATGGCACGGATAGCTTCAGCGGCTGAGAGGCAGAAAGCGACATGGGGATATAGCGCAGATTCATGCTGAGAATGACGAGGAAAACAGCAAATATGCCGGTCGATGCGATGCCTTGTTGCGAGAGCGCAAGGTACGCAAATTGACCGCTTCCCGTAAAGCCAATGCTGCTGAGTAACAGGACACCCGTCGTGCTCCAATGGGCTTGTGCAGCCAGTACACCGAACAGAAAGCCGACGGGCGCCAATGCAAGGCCGACAGGAAGCACGCGAAAAATGGTCGATTTCATGGACGTGTACAGGTGTTATTCGAGACACGCGCATCCAGACGTGCGTGTTCGCGATATCGATGGTGTCTTGCTGCCGATCAGATAGTCCCCGCCGTTCGTTTTCACCACGGTGTTCGGACAGATGATGTCCAGATGGTATTGGGTATAGGGAGTCAGGCCGATCCCGAAATGAATCGCTCCCGCTGAACCGCCGTAAGTCTCATTCATCGCGTGATTGCCGGGAAGAATCCGGTTTTCGGTGTTGATTCCGAAGCCGATTTCCCAAAGAATCCGGTAGCGCGAATCCACATCGAACAACGCTTGCAACGCCGCAAGGGCCGGGTTGCCGGAGCCGCGGGTCGCGCTGATTGCGGTGATCACGCCGTTCTCGACCGTGGCAAGCACAGGCTCGCTCTCCATCGAGGCCAGCGAGCCGTGCAATCGCGCCTGATCGCTGCGCAAAAAGCTGGGCGTGCCATTGTGCAGGATCGGCGTACCTTTCAACGCAATCGTGCCGTTGAAATCGAGGCGCAAGTTCTCATCGAAGTCCTGAATGCGCAGCGGCAGAACGCTGATTTCGCCTGACGGCGCCAGCTGTTGTTCGCCGTCGTTCAACGTTCCGGCCTGCTCGCTCCATAAATAGCTTTCATCGAGATGATCGAATCGGGCGACAGCGCCGTTCTGTTCGTCGACAAACTCAAGATACGCCGCCTGCTCGCCAAGCTGAAAAAAGCGGTCGATGTGCCGTTGTTGTTTCGCCGGATCCGTGTTCTCGATTATCTGGAGAAAATGACTGATTGCGTCGATATCGGTCGGAGTCGAATTGCATGCCATTGCGAGGAGCTTCCGATGTGCGCCGATCAGTTCTTGTGACGGCGACTGGAAGAATACGTCTGGGGAAACGACGAGCACATGCGCACGCGGTGGAATCTGCTCCTGGAGCAGACTCGCAAATGACTGGCCCGTTTCAAACAGTATTTTGCAATAACTCGAATATCCGCCATTTTCCTCAATCAATAGATTGTCGATCAATGATCGATTGGTGACGACCATGAAATGCGTATCTGTCGCTGGGCCAAAGGCGCGAATACGGGAGGGGTCTATAGTGACGATTGCCATATCGAATCTGATTGGTTGCACAAAGGAGAATTCTGCCCGGCCGATGCATGCCTCGACGAGCAGAACCCGTGCTTCACCTACCTGATTGCCGGCTTAGCCAAGCAGCGTGCCGAGATATTCAGCGTTTTTCTTTCGATTCTTCATTTGGAGCCTCGTTATCTGATTTCTGGACACCTCGGGATGAGATGTGAAATTAGTTTATTCGAGTATTTATTTTGGGATATTATTTATTTTATTCGTATTTACCCTGTCGGATGTATTCGGATTAACTCGGAATATTCCGTTATCTAAAATACCAAAAAACATTCAGATAGATGTTTTAATGGCGCACTGCGCCTCTTCAATTCTTACTGATTCTTAGGAGAGTTTGACCGCACGTCGTCGGCCGCGCGGATCTTGCAGCCTCTAGCGCTGCTGTGCGCCGTGAGCAGAAACAGCCTGGGCGACCGTATCGCCGCCAACACATCTCAATGCGGACGCGAGCGTCTGGTCTGCCTCCAGATCGCCGCGCGACTCGGCCGACATCAACAGCCGCTTATGCAGAAACCCCGTTAAAGCGGCATGAATGAAGCCGGCGGCGGCGCGCGTGTCGACGCCGGGCGGCAATTGTCCGCGTTCGGATGCGGCGCGTAACGCCGCGTCGATCTGCGCCTCTGCGCGCAATGCCGCCATCGACACGCGCTCGTAAAACGCCGCCGTCTCCGCCGTCACCTCGCATTTCGTCAACGCGATGCTGTACAGACGCCGTGCGCGGCGCAGATGCAGCGCGTCGCGCAGACGCTGCCGCAACTGTGCATGCAGATGCTGCAACGGGTCGGCGTCCTGTTCGCACGCTTGCACGACGAACGGATCGAGCGGCATGTCCGCGCATTCGTAGATCGCCTGGAACACGGCCTCCTTGTTCCTGAAGTGCCCGTATACGGCGCCGCGCGTGACGCCCGCCTCCGACGCAATGTCTTCCAGCGACGCGCGCGCAAAGCCGCGCACGAAGAACACGCGCTCGGCGGCTTCGATGATCTTCGCCCGCGTGTCGAGCGCCTGTTGCCTGGTTCGTCCCATGCCGGGTGCCTCTCAAGAATCTCGCGGCCATCGTAGTCGGCGCGGCAGCGCATTGGATTAACAAGTCTTACGGCAGCCTGGCGGCTGTAACCCGCGAAAGGCGAACAACGCCTATCTTCACGCACTTATCGTGTCGGTGCGTGTTGGATCAACGCTCGTTGCGCGCCGGCCCCGTTCAATACAAACAAGGTTGTACGATGCCTGCGCTATTAAAGAACCGTAACTTTCGAATGCTCGCGGCCACTGCTGCGATCTCCGCCGTGCTGCCGCTGCTCGCCGCATGCGGCGACCAGCACGCAGCGCCGCCGCAACAGACGCCCGAAGTCGGCGTCGTCACCGTCCAGCCGTCTGCCGTCCCCGTTACCGTCGAACTGCCGGGCCGCGTGAGCGCGCATCTCGTCGCCGAAGTGCGCGCGCGCGCCGACGGCATCGTGCAAAAGCGCCTCTATACCGAAGGCAGCGAAGTCAAGGCGGGCCAGACGCTCTACAAGATCGATCCCGCGCCGTACATCGCGTCGTTGAACAGCGCGAAGGCGACGCTCGCAAAGGCGCAGGCGACGCTCGTGTCCGCGCATGCCGAGGCAGAGCGCTACAAGGTGCTGGTCGCAGCGAACGCGATCAGCAAGCAGGACTACGACAACGCCGTGGCCTCCGAAGGCCAGGCCGCCGCCGATGTCGCCGCTGGTAAGGCCGCCGTCGACACGGCGCAGATCAATGTCGGCTATACGGATGTGACGTCGCCGATTTCGGGGCGCATCGGCAAGTCGTCGGTGACGGAAGGCGCGTACGTGCAGTCGAGCGCGGCCACGCTGCTCGCCACCGTGCAGCAACTCGATCCCGTCTACGTCGACCTCACGCAATCGAGCCTCGTCGGCCTCAAGCTGCGCCGCGACGCGCAGGAAGGGCGTCTGAAGACGAGCGGCCCGAACGCGGCGAAAGTCACCCTGATTCTCGAAGACGGCCGTCCGTATGGCGGCACGGGCAAGCTCGAATTCTCCGACGTGACCGTCGACCAGACGACGGGCTCCGTCACCGTGCGCGCGCTGTTCGACAACGCGCAGCGCGTGTTGCTGCCGGGCATGTATGTGCGCGCGAAGATCGAAGAGGGCGTCAACGAACAGGCGTTCGTCGTGCCGCAACAGGGCATCACGCATGACCAGAAGGGCGATCCGACGGCGCTGGTCGTCGGCGCGGACGGCAAGGTCGTCACGCGGCAACTGGTGACGTCGGGCACGTATGGCGCGAACTGGGTCGTCGAAAGCGGCCTGCAAACGGGCGATCGCGTGATCGTGCAAGGCGTCGACAAGGTGCGTCCGGGCATGAGCGTGAAGACGGTGGCGGCACAGCTGCCGGGCGCCGACACGACGGCTACGCAAGCCGCAGCAGCGCCCGCGTCCGACGCGCATAGCGCGCAGTAACGAGGACGCGCGCAATGGCAAAGTTCTTTATCGACCGGCCCATCTTTGCGTGGGTCATCGCAATCATCCTGATGCTCGCGGGCATCGCCTCGATCTTCAATCTGCCTGTCGCGCAGTATCCGACAATCGCGCCGCCTGCCGTGCAGATCAGCGCGACCTATCCGGGCGCATCGGCGACAACGGTTGAAAACACCGTCACGCAGGTGATCGAACAGCAGATGAGCGGTCTCGATCATCTGCTCTACATCTCTTCGTCGAGCGACGACTCCGGCAACGCGACGATCACGCTGACCTTCGCGGCGGGCACGAACCCGGACATCGCGCAGGTGCAGGTGCAGAACAAGCTGCAGCTCGCGACGCCGCTGCTGCCCGAATCGGTGCAGCAGCAGGGCACGAAGGTGACGAAGTCGAGCAGCAGCTTCCTGCTCGTGATGGCGTTCGTCTCGACGGACGGCAGCATGGACCGCTACGACCTCGCGAACTACGTCGCCTCGCACGTGGAAGATCCCGTGAGCCGCGTCAACGGCGTCGGCACCGTGCAGCTGTTCGGCTCGCAGTTCGCGATGCGCGTCTGGCTCGACGCGAACAAGCTGAACCAGTACAGCCTCACGCCCGTCGATGTCGAGACGGCGTTGACGAACCAGAACGTGCAGGTCGCGGCGGGCTCGCTCGGCGGCACGCCTGCCGTGCCCGGCCAGGTGTTGCAGGCAACCATCACGCAAGCCACGCTGCTGCAAACGCCCGAGCAGTTCGGCAACGTGCTGCTGAAGGTGAACCAGGACGGCTCGCAGGTGCGCGTGAAGGACGTGGCGCGTATCGATCTCGGCGGCGAAAACTACAACTTCGACACCAGGTACAACGGCCAGCCGACTGCCGGCTTCGGCATTCAGCTCGCGACGGGCGCGAACGCGCTCGAAACGGCGAAGCTGGTGCGCGCGAAGATCGATCAGTTGTCGAAGAACTTTCCGCACGGTCTCGTCGTCAAGTACCCGTACGACACGACGCCGTTCGTGAAGATGTCGATCGAGGAAGTGGTGAAGACGCTGCTCGAAGGCATCGTGCTCGTGTTCCTCGTGATGTACCTGTTTTTGCAGAACCTGCGCGCCACGCTGATTCCGACGATTGCCGTCCCCGTGGTGCTGCTCGGCACGTTCGCGATCATGAGCGCGGCCGGTTTCTCCATCAACACGCTGTCGATGTTCGGTCTGGTGCTCGCCATCGGTCTATTGGTCGACGATGCGATCGTGGTGGTCGAAAACGTGGAACGCGTCATGTCCGAGGAAGGGCTGTCGCCGAGAGAAGCGACGCGCAAGGCGATGGGGCAGATCACGGGCGCATTGGTCGGCGTGGCGCTGGTGCTGTCTGCCGTGTTCGTGCCCGTGGCGTTTTCGGGCGGTTCGGTGGGCGCGATCTATCGTCAGTTCTCGCTGACGATCGTCGCCGCGATGGTGTTGTCCGTGCTGGTCGCGCTCGTCCTTACGCCCGCCCTGTGCGCGACCATCCTCAAGCCGGTTCCGAAGGGTCATCACGGTGCGAAGACGGGCTTCTTCGGCTGGTTCAACCGTACGTTCGACAACGGCCGCGACCGCTATCACAGCGGCGTGCAGCATGTGATCCGCCGCTCGGGCCGCTGGCTCGTGCTGTATCTCGTCGTGATCGTCGCCGTGGGCTTCCTATTCATGCGTCTGCCGAAGTCGTTCCTGCCCGATGAAGATCAGGGCACGATGTTCGTGCTGGTGCAGACGCCGCCCGGCTCGACGCAGGAAACCACGGCGCGCACGCTGAAGAACGTCACCGACTACCTGCTCAACGACGAAAAAGACATCGTCGAATCCGTGTTCACCGTGAACGGCTTCAGCTTTGCGGGCCGCGGACAGAACGCGGGTATCGCGTTCGTGCGGATGAAGGATTACTCGGTTCGTCAGCACGCGAACCAGAAGGTGCAGGCGCTGGTGGGCCGCGTGTTCGGTCATTACGCGTCGTACAAGGATGCAACGGTGATCGCCGTGAATCCGCCGTCCATTCCCGAACTGGGCACGGCGTCGGGCTTCGACTTCGAACTGACGGACAACGCAGCGCTCGGTCACGAAGCGCTGATGGCGGCGCGCAACCAGCTGCTCGGCATGGCCGCGAAAGATCCGTCGCTCGCGCTCGTGCGTCCGAACGGCTTGTCGGATACACCGCAGTTCAAGGTCGATATCGATCGCGAGAAGGCTCAGGCGCTCGGCGTCACCGTGTCGGACATCGACCAGACGTTCTCGATTGCGTGGGCATCGGCGTATGTGAACAACTTCCTCGACACCGATGGCCGGATCAAGAAGGTCTATCTGCAAGGCGATTCGCAGTTCCGCATGAACCCCGAGGACATGAGCAAGTGGTACGTGCGCGGCAGTTCGGGAACGATGATGCCGTTGACCTCGGTGGCGTCGGGACACTGGATCTATGGTTCGCCGAAGCTCGAACGCTACAACGGCATCTCGTCGGTCGAAATCCAGGGGCAGGCGGCGCAAGGCAAGAGCACGGGCCAGGCAATGAGTGCCATGGAAGCGCTCGCCGCGAAGCTGCCGCAAGGCATCGGCTACGAATGGACAGGGCTGTCGTTCCAGGAGCGCCAGTCCGGTTCGCAGGCGCCGATTCTGTACGGCATTTCGATTCTCGTCGTGTTCCTGTGTCTCGCCGCGCTGTATGAAAGCTGGTCGATTCCGTTTGCGGTGATTCTCGTTGTGCCGCTCGGCGTGATCGGCGCGTTGCTCGCCGTGACGATGCGCGGGCTCGAAAACGACGTGTTCTTCCAGGTCGGCCTGCTGACCACGGTGGGCCTGTCCGCGAAGAACGCCATTCTGATCGTCGAGTTTGCGCGCGAGCTTCAGATCACCGAAGGCATGACGGCTGTGCAGGCCGCACTCGAAGCAGCGCGTCTGCGGCTGCGCCCGATCCTGATGACGTCGCTTGCGTTTGTGCTCGGCGTGCTGCCGCTCGCGATCAGCAACGGCGCCGGTTCGTCGAGCCAGCACGCGATCGGCACGGGTGTGATCGGCGGGATGCTGACGGCCACGTTCCTCGCCGTTTTCATGATCCCGATGTTCTACGTCGTGATCCGCTCGAAGTTCTCGCGCGACGACGCGGCACCCAGCAGCACGGAGCCGGACGTCGAAGAGGAAACGGCTCAGTAAGGATATGCAAATGAACAGAACGATATTGACGGCGCTCGCCGCCGCGCTTTTCGCGAGCGGATGCACGCTCGCGCCGACTTATGAACGCCCGGCCGCGCCCGTCGCGGCGACGTATCCGAAGGGCGGCGTCTACGATAACCAGCCCGCGAAAGGCGCGGCCACGCGGACCGCCAGCGATCAGGCCGCTACCGATATCGGCTGGCGCGAATTCTTCGTCGATCCGCGCCTGCAGCGCCTGATCGAACTCGCGTTGCAGAACAACCGCGATCTGCGCGTGTCGGCGTTGAAGGTCGACGAAGCGCGCGCGCAATACCGCATCCAGCGCGCCGACCTGATGCCGTCGCTGTCCGTCGACGGTACGGGCACGCGGACTCGCACTCCGAAGGACCTGTCGTATTCCGGCCGCGCGACGGTCGGCAGCGACTATCAGGTCGCGGCGAGCGCATCGTGGGAACTCGACTTCTTCGGCAAGGTGCGCAGTCTCACGCAACAGGCACTCCAGACGTATTTCTCGACGGCGCAGGCACGCAAGGCCGAAGAAATCCTGCTGGTGTCGCAGGTCGCGGATCAGTACCTGACGCTCGTCGCTTACGACGAAATGCTTCAGAGCACGAAGAACACCTACGACACCGCACGTCGCTCGTATGAGCTGACGAAGCTCCAGTACGACACGGGCACCGGCTCCGAACTCGATCTGCGCGAAGCGGCGGGCACGATGCAGCAGGCGCAGGCGAACTACGAAAGCCAGCAGCGCTCGCGCGCGCAGGCCGAGAACGCGCTCGTGCTGCTGGTGGGCGCGCCGTTGCCCGCCGATCTGCCGCAAGGCTTGCCGCTCGCGAGCCAGCAACTGCTCGCGGATATTCCGGCGGGTCTGCCGTCCGATCTGCTGACGCGCCGTCCCGACATCATGGAAGCGGAAGCAACGCTGATCGGCGCGAACGCGAACATTGGGGCGGCGCGCGCGGCGTTCTTCCCGAGCATCTCGCTGACGGGCGACTTCGGTACCGCGAGCGCGAGCCTCGGCACGCTCTTCAAGCCGGGTCAGCTCGCGTGGAGTTTCGGGCCGACCATTTCCGTGCCGATCTTCAAGGGCGGCGAGAATCGCGCGAATCTCGATCTCGCGAAGCTCGAAAAGAACGTCGCTGTCGCGCAGTACGAAAAGGCGATCCAGACGGCGTTCCGCGAAGTCGCCGACGGCCTTGCCGCGCGCGGTACGTATGACGGGCAGATCAAGGCGTTGCAGGAGAACGTCGAGTCGCAGCAGCGTCGCTATGACCTGTCGGATCTGCGCTATCGCAATGGCGTCGACAGCTATCTGAACGTGCTGACGGCGCAGACCGATCTGTATTCCGCGCAACAGTCGCTGATTACGGCATCGCTGAATCGCCTCACGAATCTTGTCGATCTGTATCAGTACCTGGGCGGCGGCTGGATCGAGCATTCGGGCGATACCCCGCGTGCCGCCGATGCGCCCTACGCGCAGCAGACCGAACAAAGCACACACGTCGCTTCCCAGCCGTAACGCGCCGAAACATCTACTAAGCGCGCTAAACCTGGGCGCGCTTTCGCGTTGCTACATTCCCCTCACCTGCGCGGCACTCGCCCATCTCTCCGACGGGCGCAGTGCCGTTTCCGGCGACGCCCTCGCGGCGTCGTCCTTTTATTTCCTTCCGCTTCCCGTTCAGCGCCCGAGCGCCGATAAAACATCGCGTGAAATTCAATCGTCCATCCCGTCGTCTTCTGCTTGTTGCTGGCGTTGCCGCTGTCGGCGTCCTCGTGTGGCAGGCGTTCGCCGCGTTCCACAAGCCGGCGCATCCTCCTGTGCAGGAAACGCCCGTTACGATCGGCACGGTCAAGCGCGCCGACGTGCCGCTGCAACTCGACGCACTCGGCACCGTGACGCCGCGCGCGACCGTCACCGTGAAAACGCAGGTCAGCGGCACGCTCGAAGCCGTGCTCGTGAAGGAAGGCCAGCGCGTCAAAGCAGGGCAGCCGATCGCGCGGATCGATTCGCGCGCGCTGCGTGCGCAGCTGCTCGAAGCGCAAGGCACGCTCGAACACGACGAAGCATTGCTCGCGAACGCGCGAGCCGATCTGAAGCGCTATGAAACGCTGATCGACGGCGGTTCGATTTCGCGTCAGACGCTCGATACGCAGCGCGCGACCTTGCGCCAGTATCAGGGCACGGTGAAGGCGGATCAGGGCAGTGTGGCGAATCTGCGTGTGCAGGTGAGTTATTGCGACATCGCCGCGCCGATGGACGGCGCGATCGGCCTGCTTTCCACCGACGCCGGCAACTACGTGACGACGAGCGACACGACGGGCATCGCGACCATCACCAGCGACTCGCCGACCACGGTTGTCTATGCGTTGCCCGAAGACAGGATGGGCGATGTCGTCGACGCATTCCGCGACAAGGGCGCGTTGCCCGTCGACATTTTCGCGCGCGACAAGCGCACGGTGCTCGATCACGCGACGCTCGCCGCGATCGACAACCAGGCCGACACGACGACGGGCACGGTCAAGCTCAAGGCGAGCGCGCCGAACGCTAACGGCAGGCTGTTTCCGAACCGCTTCGTCAATGTGCGGATGACGGTCGGGACGTTGCATGACGCGTTGACGGTGCCCACAGTGGCGATCCAGCACGGCGCTTCCGGCGACTTCGTGCTGACGCTGGCCAACACCGACGTCACCAAAGGCGCAGGCAAGGTCGCGCTGCGCCGCGTGACGGCGGGCGTCTCGTACAACGACGCCACCGTGATCGAGCAGGGCGACCTGAAAGCGGGCGATGCGATCGTGCTCGACGGCGCAGACAAGCTCGACGACGGCAGCGGCGTGAAGATCGTTCGCAACTGACGCACGCATTTCGAATAGAACCCGATGGATATTTCCCGCCCGTTCATCCGCCGTCCCGTTGCGACGGGCCTGATGACGCTCGCCTTGCTGCTGATCGGTCTGATTGCGTACCGGCTGATGCCCGTGTCCGCGCTGCCCGAAATCGACTATCCGACGATCCAGGTCTACACGCAGTATCCAGGCGCTTCGCCCGATGTGATCGGCACGTCCGTTACCGCGCCGCTCGAAAAGCAGTTCGGGCAGATGGCGGGCCTCAAGCGGATGAACTCGACGAGTTCGCTCGGCGTGTCGCTCGTGACGTTGCAGTTTCAGACTTCGACGAATCTCGACGAAGCCGAGCAGGAAGTGCAGGCCGCGATCAACAGCGCAAACAGCACGCTGCCGTCGAATCTCCCGTATCCGCCTGTCTACAGCAAGGTCAATCCCGCCGATACGGCCGTGCTCACGCTCGCCGTGACGTCGGACGCGCTTCCGCTGACGCGTGTCGAAGACCTGACGGACACGCGCATTGCGCAGAAGCTCTCGCAGGTGTCGGGCGTCGGGCTCGTCACGCTGTCGGGCGGCATGCGGCCCGCCGTGCGCGTGCAGACCGACACGCGTGCGTTGAACGCGATGGGCCTGTCGCTCGAAGACGTGCGCACGGCTGTCGGCGACGCCAACGTGAACAGCGCGAAAGGCACGATCGATGGGCCGCTGCAGGCCTTCACGATCGACGCGAACGATCAGCTCACGTCCGCCGCCGATTACGCGGACCTCGTGCTCTCGTATCGCAACGGCGCGCCCGTGCGGCTGTCGGATGTCGCGAAGCTCTCGGAGACGGCGGAGAACCCGCGTCAGGCTGCATGGAGCGGCGCGACGCCCGCGATCATTATCAACGTGCAGCGTCAGCCGGGCGCAAACGTGATCGAGGTCGTGGACGGGATCGAAGCGCTGTTGCCGCAACTGCGCGCGTCGCTGCCCGCGACCGTGAAAATCAGCGTGCTCAGCGACCGCACGCAGACGATCCGCGCGTCGGTGCACGACGTGAAGATGGAGCTGGCCGCGACGATTGCGCTCGTCGTGATGGTCGTGTTCGTGTTTCTGCGGCGGCTCGAATTCACGCTGATTCCCGCCGTGACAGTGCCGTTCGCACTCGTCGGCACGGTCGCGGGCATCTACCTGTTGGGCTTTTCCGTCAACAACCTCACGCTGATGGCGCTGACGGTCGCGACCGGCTTCGTGGTCGACGATGCGATCGTGATGCTCGAAAACGTGATGCGTCACATCGAAAACGGCGAGACGCCGCTCGATGCCGCCTTGAAGGGCGCACGGCAGATCGGCTTCACGATTCTGTCGATTTCGGTCGCGCTCGTCGCCGTGCTGATTCCGCTGTTCTTCATGCCGGACGTGATCGGAAGACTGTTCCGCGAATTCGCGCTGACGCTGGCGATTGCGATCGTGATTTCCGCGTGGGTGTCGCTGACGCTCACGCCGATGATGGCCGCCCGCATGCTGCGCGCCGATCACGCCGCAAGCGACAGCGACGCCAGCGCGAACGACTGGCTCGCGCGGCTGAATCGCGGCTATCTGCGCGCACTCGACTGGGCGCTTGCGCATCGGTTGACCGTGCTCGCGCTCGTGGCAATTGCGACGCTGCTGACGGCCGTGCTGTTCGTGCTGCTGCCGAAGGGCTTGTTTCCCGAGCAGGACACTGGCTTGATCGAAGGAATTTCGCTCGGCTCGCCGCGTGCGTCGTTCGAACGGATGGCGGTGTCGACGCGCACGCTGGCTGGCCGCGTCGCCGGCGACAGCGCGGTGGCGAGCGTGTCGTCGTTCGTCGGTATCGACCAGAACAATCCGACCATCAATCAGGGGCGCATGTTGATCAGCCTGAAAGACAGCGGCGCCGCGTCGAGCCGCGAGGTGATCGACCGGCTCACGCGCGATGCGGCGCAGCGCGCGGACCTCAAGCTTTACTTGCATCCCGTGCAGGATCTGACGCTCGACGACCAGATCAACGCGAACAGTTACCGCGTCGGTGTGCAGGCGACCGATCGCACCGAACTCGCCGAATGGACGCAACGTTTGCTTGCTGCGTTGCGCGCCGATCCCCTCTTCACCGACGTGCAAAGCCAGGCGCAGCAGCAAGGCAACGTGCTGAAGTTCGACTTCGACCGTGCGACGGCATCGCGTCTCGGCCTGTCGGCGCAGGACATCGACAACGCGCTTTACGACGCTTTTGGCGACCGGCAGATTTCGACCATCTATACGCACGTGAATCAGTATCACGTGACGTTGGGCGCCGATGTGCGGCTGGTCGGCGAATCGCCGCTCGCGTTGCTCGATGGCATGTATGTGGGGACGTCGAGCAGTTCGTCTTCTTCGTCGTCGTCTTCCGCCTCGACTACGACGACGTCGTCTACGCTTGCGCCGCTGTCGAGTATCGCGAGCGCATCGGTCGGCTCCGGGCCTTTGACGATCCAGCGCCAGGCGCAGTTTCCGTACGCCGACGTGTCGTTCAATCTCGCGCAAGGCGTGACGCTCGGCACGGCCATCGACCGCATCGAAGCCATCGAAGCAAAGTTGAACGCCCCCGCGAGCGTGCAGATGAATCTCGAAGGCGCGGCGCAGCTTTACAGCGCGTCGCTCGGCAACGAAGCGTTGCTGCTGGCCGGCGCGCTGGTGGCCGTGTACATCCTGCTCGGCATGCTGTACGAGAGCCTCGTGCATCCTCTGACCATTCTCTCGACACTGCCATCCGCAGCTTGCGGCGCGCTCGCAGCGTTGCTGCTGTGCGGCGGCGAACTCGACATCATCGGCTTGATCGGTATCGTGCTGCTGGTCGGCATCGTGATGAAGAACGCGATCATGATGGTCGACTTCGCGCTCGAACAGGAGCGCACGCTCGGTCTCGCCGCGCGCGACGCGATGCGCCGCGCGTGCGAACTGCGCTTCCGCCCGATTCTGATGACGACCTGTGCATCGCTGTTCGGCGCATTGCCGCTCGCGCTCGGCACGGGCATGGGCCACGAATTGCGGCAGCCGCTTGGCATCGCGATCGTCGGCGGGCTGGTGGTGAGCCAGTTGCTCACGCTGTTCTCGACGCCCGTGATCTTCCTCGCGCTGCATCGCTTCGCGCCGCGCGCCGCGATCGCACCGTCCGACGATGCAAACGCGAGCTAAGGACGCACGATGAACCTGTCCGCTCCGTTCATCCGCCGCCCGATCGGCACGATGCTGCTCGCGATCGGCCTCGCGCTGTTCGGCATCGTCGCATTCCGGCTGCTGCCTGTCGCCGCGCTGCCGTCGGTGGATTTTCCCGTCGTGATGGTCAGCGCGACGCTGTCGGGCGCGAACCCCGACACGGTGGCGAAGACCGTGACGGCGCCGCTCGAACGCGCGTTCGGCTCGATTGCGGGTCTGTCGCAGATGACGTCGCAAAGCTCGTCGGGCTCGTCGCAGATCGTGTTGCAGTTCGATCTGAATCGCGATATCGACGGCGCCGCGCGCGACGTGCAGGCCGCGATCAACGCGGCGCGCAGCAATCTGCCGACCACGCTCACGCAAACGCCGACCTATCGCAAGATGAATCCCGCTGCGGCGCCCGTGATGATCGTAGGTCTTACGTCGGATACCGTCGGCGTCGGGCAGATGTACGACTATGCGTCGTCGGTGCTGCAACAGAAGCTGCTGCAAGTGCCGGGAGTCGGCGATGTAACGGTCGGCGGCGGCGCGCTGCCGGCCGTGCGCGTCGAACTGAATCCCGATCAGCTGAGCCACTACGGCATCGCGCTCGATACCGTGCGCACGGCGCTGGCGAATGCGAGCGTCGATCTGCCTAAGGGCGCCGTCAGCGTGAACGGCGAGCACTACGTGGTCGCGGCGAACGATCAGTTGCCGAACCCCGACGACTACAAGCCGCTCGTGATCCGCACGCATGACGGCACGGTGGTGCATGTGTCCGATGTGGCGCAAGTGGTGAAGTCGACGGAGGATCTGCGCAACTACGGCCTCGCGAACGGCAAGCCTGCCGTGCTGCTGATCGTGTCGAAGCAGCCGAACGCGAACGTCATCAAGACCGTCGATGCGATCCGCGCCGCGTTGCCGCAACTCTCGGCGAGCCTGCCTTCGACGGTGAAGCTCGGCGTCGTGCTAGACGGCACGCAGACCATTCGCTCTTCGGTGCTCGACGTGGAAATCTCGCTGCTCGCGGCGGTGCTGCTGGTGACGGCCGTATCGTATGCATTCTTTCGCGACTGGCGCAGCACGCTGATTCCCGCGATCACCGTGCCGCTCGCGCTGGCGGGCACGTTCACGGCGATGTACTTCCTCGGCTACAGCCTGAACAACCTGTCGCTGATGGCGTTGACGATTTCAACGGGCTTCGTGGTCGACGATGCGATCGTCGTCGTCGAAAACATCATGCGGCATCTGGATCAGGGCAAGACGCCGCTTGCTGCCGCGCTCGACGGCACGCGCGAAGTCGGCTTTACGGTGCTGACGATCAGCGTGTCGCTCGTTGTCGTATTTCTGCCGCTGATCATGATGAGCGGCATCGTCGGAAGGCTGTTCCGCGAATTCTCCGTGTCGCTCGCGATCGCGATCATGATTTCGATGGTGATCTCTTTGACGCTCGCGCCCACGCTCGGCCGTTTGTTGCTGCGTCATGCGCCGTCGAAGCATGGCGAGGCGGCATTCGGGCAGCGCGTCGAACGCGCGTATGGCAAGAGCCTGCGCTGGGCGCTGCGCCATCCGAAGACGATGCTCGCCGTCACCGTGCTGCTGCTGTTTGCGAACGTCGGCATGGTCGCCGTGATGCCGAAGGGCTTCTTTCCGATCGAGGATACGGGCCGGCTGATGGGCATGATCCAGGCGTCGCAGAGCATTTCGTTTCAGGCGATGAAGCAGAAGTTCGACGAGATCAATCGACGCATGCTGCAAAACCCGAACGTGCAATCGGTGTCGGGCTATGTCGGCGGACGCAATGCCGTCAGCAACAGCATGATGTTCGTCACGCTCAAACCGTTGTCCGGGCGCACGCAGAGCGCCGATCAGGTGATCGCGGACTTGAGCCGTCGCACCGCCGATCTGCCCGGCGTGCGCCTGTTGCTGCAATCCGCGCAGGATCTGATGTTCGGAGCACGGCAGAGCGCGGCGCAGTTCCAGTACACCGTGACGGCGGAAAATCAGAGCGAACTGGACGCATGGCTGCCGCGTATCGAAGCGAAGCTGCGCGCGTTGCCGCAACTGCGCGACGTGAATGCCGACGTGCAAAGCGCGAGTCTGTCGATGATGCTGCAGGTGAATCGCGATGCGGCGGCGCGCATGGGCGTGCCGTTCGAATCGATCGACGATACCTTGAACGACGCGTTCAGCCAGCGGCAGATCGCGACGATCTACGGACAGGCGAATCAGTATCACGTGGTGATGGAAGTCGCGCCGCAATACTGGCAGGATCCGAAGACGCTGGACACGCTGTACGTGCCTGCAACGAATGCAGGCAGTTCCGGCAGCAGTGCGTCGTCTTCGAGCAGTACGAGCACGAGCACAAGCACTGTGACGAGCACTGCGAGCACGCCGAGCACCACGCTTGTCCCGCTTTCCGCACTCGCTACGCGCACGCTGTCGCATGCGCCCGTCACGATCGCGCACGACAACCAGTTTCCCGCTGTGACGCTGTCGTACAACCTGCGCGAAGGCGTGTCGATGAGCGACGCGAACGCGGCGATCAAAGCCGCTGTTGCTTCACTGAATCTGCCGAATACGGTGTTGCCTTCGTTCGCAGGACAAGGCGCGCAGATGCAGCAATCGGGCGGCAGCGAACTGTTGCTCATCATCGGCGCGCTGGTGGCCGTCTATATCGCGCTCGGCATTCTGTACGAGAACCTCGTGCATCCGCTGACGATCCTCTCGACGTTGCCTTCAGCCGGTCTCGGCGCGCTGATCGCGCTGTATGTCTGCGGCTACGAGCTGTCGATCATCGCGTTGATCGGCATCGTGCTGCTGATCGGCATCGTGAAGAAGAACGCGATCATGATGGTCGATTTCGCCGTCACCTACGAACGCGAACACGCGGCGAGCGCGGAGGAATCGATCTATCAGGCGTGTCTCACGCGTTTCCGGCCGATCATGATGACGACGCTCGCCGCCCTGCTCGGCGCGGTGCCGCTGAGCGTCAGCTCGGGTTACGGGCATGAGTTCCGGCATCCGCTCGGCGTCTCGATTCTCGGCGGATTGATGGTCAGCCAGGCGCTGACGCTCTTCACGACACCCGTGATCTATCTCTGGCTCGACCGCTTCACATTCAAACTGCGGCGCGCCTCACGTAACGGAACCTCGACATGATGGACACACCAGCGCGCACGATGCGGCGTCTGCATCGAACGATCGTGGCTGCGGCGATTGCAGCGCTGTGCGCGGGCTGCGCGGTCGGCCCTGACTACAAGCGCCCCGACGTCGCCGTGCCCGCAACGTTCAAGGAAATGAACAGTCCCGACGCGAGCGGCTTGTGGCAACAGGCGCAACCCGATCCTGCTGCATCGCTCGACAGCCGCTGGTGGACAATGTTCGGCGACGACACGCTGAACGCACTGTGCGACCGCGCGCTGAAAGCGAACCAGACGCTCGCGCAATACGAAGCCGCGTATCGCGCGGCGCGCGCGCAGGTTGCGTCGGCGCGCGCGAGCCTGTTTCCGACGGTGTCGTTTGCCGGTTCGGGCACGCGCTCGGGCAGCGGCAGCACGACGCAGGTGTCGTCGAGCGGCAGCGTGAGCAGCTATGCGTCGAAGAGCGTGTCGGCGCAACTCGAAGCGAGCTGGGAGCCCGACCTGTGGGGCAGCGTGCGGCGCTCCGTCGAAGCGAGCGAAGCGGGCGCGCAGGCCTCCGACGCGCAGCTGGCGGGCGAACGCCTGAGCGTGATTGCCACGCTTGCCGTCGATTACTTCACCGTGCGGGCCGCCGACGCCGATCTCGCGCTGCTCGCGGAAGAGCGCCGCATCGACGCGGAACTGCTCGCGCTGACGGAAGCGAAGTACAAGCAGGGCGTGTCGTCGTATGACGATGTGCGCACCGCACACAACACGCTGCAAACCATCGACGAAAGCATTGCGACCGCGCAACTCACGCGGCGCCAATACGAGCATGCGCTCGCCGTGCTGGTCGGCGAAGCGCCCGCTGCGTTTTCGCTGCCCGTTCAGGCCGACTATCGCTTTGACCTGCCGGCACTGCCCGCGGCGTTGCCGTCCACCCTGCTGCAACGGCGCCCCGACGTCGTGCAGGCCGAGCGCACGGTCGCGCAGTACAACGCGAAGATCGGCGTCGCCAAGGCTGGCTATTTCCCGACCATCACGCTTTCGGCCGAGGGCGGCTGGAGCGGCACGTCGCTCGCGCATCTCGTGTCGCTGCCGACGCGCTTCTGGTCGCTCGGACTCGACGTCGCGCAGACCGTGTTCGACGCGGGCGCGACGAGCGCCTCCGTGCGCGCCGCGGAGGCCAACTACGATCAGGAAGTGGCCGCGTACCGCCAAACGGTGCTGGGCGCGTTTCAGGACGTCGAAGACTATTTGAGCGCGGTGCAGATTACGTCGCGCCAGGCGGCGGCGTCGAACGATGTGGCGCAACGCAGCGGCGAACTCACCGCGAGCCAGCAGCGCAATTTCGCGGCGGGCACATCGAGCCGCATCGACATGCTAGATACGCAACTGACCCAGGTGCAGGACCGCAAGATCGCGCTCGATTACAGCAGCACGGCTGTGCAAAACGCCGTCATGCTGGTGAAAGCGCTGGGCGGCGGCTGGGACGGCAAGGTAACGACGGCGGAATCTTCCGGGAAGTAAAGCGCTGCACAGACGGCGCATATGACGTGTACCGCTTTGCTCGTGACGAATTATTGGTTCGTCGCGCGCAAGCGCGTTGCTAAAGTCGCGGCAACTCGCTACACGCATAACCATCAGAAGGTCCAGAGCATGAAAATCCGCTTTGCTGGCGGTCACGGCGACGCTGCTGGGCTTTTTGCTCGCGCTGGCGCGCAATCCACGCGGCGGCGCGGTGTCTCGCGCTGCATCGCTCTACGTGCTGGCGTTCCGCAATTCGCCGCTGCTCGTGCAACTTCTGTTCTGGTACTTCGGTGTAGCGACGCTGCTTCCGCAAAGCTGGATGGAATGGCTCAACACGCCGCATGCGCTGTCGCCCGGCGCGTTTACGGTCGCATGGCCGCCGTTCGAGTTCGTCGCTGGCCAGGACGTTCTTCCTGATGCCGATGCTGCTGCATATCGACGTGCCGGGACTCGCGACTGTCGTCTGCGCACTGGCGCTGATCGGCGGCGCGTATCTGTCGCATTCGGTGCAGGCGGGCATCGCTGCCGTCGGCGCGGGGCAAGGACAGGCGGCCGCTTCGCTCGGGCTGACCCGCTGGCAGGCGCTGCGCTACGTGCTGCTGCCGCAGGCCGTGCGGATCATGACGCCGTCGTTCGTGAACCAGTGGGTGTCGCTGATCAAGCGATACGTCGGCGTGCCCGAGTTCACGTTTCTCGCCAACCAGGTCAACAACCGGCTGATGGTGTATCCCGTGCAGATATTCCTGTTCATCGGTCTGGTTTATCTGCTGCTGTGCTCCGCACTGCAGTTTCTCGCGACGCGGCTGCTCGATGGCGGGCGGCATCGCGATACGTCCGGCGCTCGCGCGCGAATCAACCGGTTCTCTCATGTCCAATCCGCCGATTCCTGATTCAAAGACTGCTCCTGCTTCGCCGCGCCGCAGAATGCTCGGCGGGCTGGCGCTCTCCGCGCTCGTCGCGCCGAACGTGAAGGCAGCAACGCTGTTGCGCCCGCTGGGCGTCGATCCGTGGACGCAGACGCCCGGTGCGCCGATTCTCGATCATCCCTACGGACAGCCTTCAGCGCGCGAGGCAAACGTCGTCAGGCGGGCGGCGCGCGCGTGGCCGATGCCGGGCGCAGCTTCGTCGCTCACGCCGCTGGCGGACCTGCACGGCACGATCACGCCGAACGGGCTCGTCTACGAGCGC
This sequence comes from Paraburkholderia azotifigens, assembly GCF_007995085.1. Lineage (GTDB taxonomy): Bacteria > Pseudomonadota > Gammaproteobacteria > Burkholderiales > Burkholderiaceae > Paraburkholderia > Paraburkholderia azotifigens. The sequence goes on along the minus strand of NZ_VOQS01000005.1, from coordinate 1,906,444 downwards.
CATCATGCGGGCGTGCCCGACATCGATCCCGATCAGCACCGGCTCGCCGTGCATGGAGGCGTGCGCGAACCGAAGCTGTTCACAATGGACGATCTGCTGCGTTTGCCGTCCGAGTCGCGCATTCACTTTCTCGAATGCTCGGGCAACACCGCGAGCGAGTGGAAAGGGCCGAGCGGTCTGCCCGTGCAGATCACGCACGGACTGCTGTCGTGTTGCGAATGGACGGGCGTACGTCTTTCGACCTTGCTCGAAGCGACGGGCGGACTCGCGGGATCGACGGATGGGCGCGCGCCGACATGGCTGCTTGCCGAAGGCGCCGATGCGTCGGCGATGACGCGCAGTTTGCCGCTCGACCGCATTCTCGACCGCGCGCTCGTCGTCTACGCGCAGAATGGCGAGCGCTTGCGGCCGGAAAACGGTTATCCGTTGCGCTTGATCGTGCCCGGCTTCGAAGGCAATACGAACGTGAAGTGGCTGCGCCGTTTGAAGCTCGTCGACGCGCCGCTGGAGACGCGCGAGGAAACCTCGAAATACACGGGACTGTTGCCTGACGGCCGCGCGCGCCAGTTCGTGTTCGAGATGGATGCGAAGTCGGTGATCACGCGGCCTTCGGCGGGGCATCGGCTGACGGTGCATGGGTTCTATCCCGTCGTCGGTCTCGCCTGGTCGGGGCGCGGCGCGATCCGCCGGGTCGAAGTGTCGACGGATGGCGGCAAGACGTGGCAGGACGCGACGCTCGACGAACTACCGCGCGATCGCGCGTTGACGCGCTTTCAATCGGGTTGGGTCTGGAACGGCGAGCCGACTGTGATTTTGTCGCGCGCGACGGATTCGACCGGCTACGTGCAGCCGACGCGCGAGGCTCTCGTGCAGGCGCGCGGCCTCAACTCGAACTACCACTACAACGGCATTCACCAATGGCGCGTCGGCGCCGATGGAAGCGTGAAAAATGCATAAGCCCGTTTTCCGTGCATCGCGGCCGATCCGACGCGCCGTGTGCGCGTTGCTGTCGGCGGCATTGCTTGCAGCCTGCTCGGCCTCGTTGACGGCGTCGAAGCCACGGGCACTCGATGAATCGCTGCGCAAGTCCGCCGATGCGATCGGCACACCCGTCAGCGAAACCGACCTCGCCGCATGGAATATCGACGTTGCGCCCGATGGCCGCGGGCTGCCCGCAGGCAGCGGCGATGTCGCGATGGGCGGCAGGGTCTTCGCCGCCAAATGCGCGGCGTGTCATGGCGCGAAAGGGGAAGGGCAGATCGGCGATCAGCTGGCAGGCGGACGCGGCACGCTCGCGAGCGCGAGTCCGAAGCGCACGGTGGGCAGCTACTGGCCGTATGCAACGACACTCTTCGACTATATCCGCCGCGCGATGCCGTACAACGCGCCGCAATCGCTCAGTGCCGACGAGGTGTATGCCGTCAGCGCGTGGATCCTGAATCAGAACGGCATCGTGCCCGACGATGCGCGTCTCGATGCGCACTCGCTGGCAGCCGTCCGCATGCCGAATCGCGACGGGTTCGTTTCCGATCCGCGTCCGGGACGGCTTTAGAAGCGCTTGCTTTCATCGCAAAGAAGGGCGACAGAGGTCGCCCTTCGTCGCAACTGGACAAGTCGAATCAGGCCGTCTGCGCGACTTGCTGTTGCGCCCAAAACTGATTGACGGGTCGCGGCAACCCCAGATGATCGCGCAGCGTCTTGCCCGAATATTCAGTGCGGAACAGGCCGCGGCGCTGCAACTCCGGCACGACGAGTTCGGCGAATTCGCTCAGTCCGCCAGGCAGCCACGGCGACATGATGTTGAAGCCATCGGCGCCTTCTTCCTCGAACCACTGCTGCAGCTGATCCGCGATGCTCTGCGGCGTGCCGATCACCTGCTGGTGTCCGCGCGCGCCCGCAATGCGCAGATACAGCTGGCGTATCGTCAGATTGTCGCGCCGTGCGAGATCGAGCAGAAGCCGCTGCCGGCTCTTGCCGCCATTGGTTTCGGGCAGTTCGGGCACAGGGCCGTCGACGGGATACTTCGACAGATCGATGCCGCCCGACATGTTCGACAGCAGCGCCAGGCCGACAGTCGGATGAATCAGGTTCTGCAATTCGTCGAACTTGTCGCGCGCTTCCTGCTGCGTCTTGCCGATCACGGGAAAGATGCCGGGCATGATCTTCAGATGCTCGGGGCGGCGGCGATAGCGTGCGAGCCGTCCTTTCACGTCGCGATAGAAGGCCTTTGCTTCATCCAGCGTCTGATGCGCGACGAAGATCACCTCCGCCGTTTGCGCGGCGAGTTCCTTGCCCGCATCGGACGCACCCGCCTGAATCACGACGGGCCGTCCCTGCGGCGAACGCGCGACGTTCAACGGCCCGCGCACCTTGAAGTGCCTGCCGCGATGTTCGAGCACATGCAGCTTGCTTGCGTCGAAGTAGACGCCGCTCGCCTTGTCGCGGACGAAGGCGTCGTCGTCCCAGCTGTCCCACAAGCCCGTCACCACGTCATGAAACTCTTTCGCGCGCTCGTAGCGCAGCGCGTGGTCGGGATGCTGGTCGAAGCCGAAGTTGTGCGCTTCCGTTTCCGTGCTCGACGTGACGAGGTTCCAGCCCGAGCGGCCGCCGCTCAGATGATCGAGCGACGCGAACTTGCGCGCGACGTTGTAAGGCTCGTTGAACGTCGTGGATACGGTGGCAACGAGGCCGATGTGCTGTGTGACGACGGAGAGCGCGCACAATAGCGTGAGCGGCTCGAAGTGATCGGCGCGCGCCGTGCGCGACAGCGAAGGCAGGTTCGTGTCGCGCACGCTGACGCTATCGGCGAAAAAGATCGCGTCGAACTTCGCGCGCTCCGCGATCTGCGCGAGTTCCGCGTAGTGCGCGAAATCGAGGCCGCCTGCCGCGTGCGTGTCGGGATGACGCCAGGCGGCGATGTGGTGTCCCGTTTCCATCAGGAACGCACCGAGGCTGATCTGTCGTTGGTGTGGTCGTGCTTCGCTCACTATCGTTTCCTTGATCGATGTCGTAAGAAATCGGGCTTCATTCGGGCTTCACCACGCAAGGCGCCATTCGCCGATGCGCGGTTCATGCACGGCCACGCGATGACCGTCTCCCGGCGTTTCATCGGCATCGGATGCAGGCTGTTCGCTGAAGTCGGCGAGTATCGCGTTGCGTAATTGGACGAAACGCGCGTCGCTTCGCTCGCGCGGACGCGGCAGGTCGACTTGTGCGATACGCTTCACACGGCCTGGACGCGGCGCCATTGTCACGACGCGGTCGCCGAGGTAGATCGCTTCGTCGACGTCGTGCGTGACGAGAATCATCGTGATCCGCTCGTGCTGCCAGATGCGTTGCAGCTCGTTCTGCAGACGGGCGCGTGTGAGCGCATCGAGTGCGCCAAACGGTTCGTCGAGCAACAGCACCCGTGGCCGGTTGACGAGCCCACGGGCGATCGCGACGCGCTGCGCCATCCCGCCCGACAACTGATGCGGATACGCATGCTCGAAACCTTCGAGCCCGACGAGCGCGACATGCTCGGCGACGGCCTCGCGTTTCTGCTGCTGCGAAAGCGGCGCATTACGCAACGCGGCCAGAACGTTCTGCGACGCGGTCAGCCACGGAAACAGCCGGTGATCCTGAAACACGATGCCGCGTTCGAGCGACGTGTCGCGTACGCGATCGCCGTCGACGCTGATTTCGCCGCGATAGTCGCTGTCGAGTCCCGCGATCAGCCGCAGCAGCGTCGACTTGCCGCAGCCGCTCGCGCCGACCACGCTGATGAATTCGCCTTGTGCGATATCGAGTGAAATATCGTCGAGCACGAGCAGCGCGCCGTCTGCTTCGCCCTGTTGCGCGTAGCGTTTGCTGACGCCGCGTATGCGGATGCCTTCGAAAACTGTGGTCGTCATGTGCGTTACCTGTGATGTTGTGGGTGTCATGCAGCGGCGCGTTCGCCCGATGAACGGGTATGCCGCGCGAACACGCGTCGCTCGATGCCGCGTGCGAGCGCATTGAGCGCCCAGCCCGTCAGGCCCACGACGATGATCCCGAACAGCACGAGATCCATCCTGAACTGCTCGCTGCCGTCGATCAGCGTGTTGCCGATCCCGCTGCCCGCGACCAGCAGATATTCGGCGCCGAGCGTCGCGAGCCACGAGTAGATCAACGCGAGATAGATGCCCGTGAAAATCGAAGGCAGCGCGGCGGGGAGGATCACGAAGCGCGCCATCTGCAAGCGTGAATAGCGGAACGCGCGCGCCACTTCGACATAGCGCGGCGGAACGGCATGAATGCCGTCGCACGTATGCGCCGCGACGGGCAGCAGCGCGGCGAGCGACAGGAACACGACCTTCGCCATATCGCCGAGGCCGAACCAGACGGAGATCAGCGGTATCCACGCGAACAGCGAGATCTGCTTGAACGTGTCGAAGGTCGGACCGATCAGGCGCGTGGCGATGCGCGAGAAGCCAAGCGCGGCGCCGAGCAGCAGGCCGCTCGCTGTGCCGATCACGAACCCGCTGGCTTCGCGCGCCAGCGACGCGGACAGCGCGCGCAACAGCGCGCCGCTTTGAATCTGCTGCCACGCGGTATGCGCGACATCGACGGGGCTGACGAGCAAGCCGCTCTTGATGACATGCAATGCCGACACGATCCACCACGACACAAACGCGGCGAGTGGCAACACGAGGCCGCGCCAGTTGAATGAAGCCAGGCGTCGTTTGAATGCGGACGTGCGTGGTGGCGAGACCGAAGCGTCGCAACTGCATGGCGGCGGCCTGCTCGCTTTGCGCGGCGCGAAGAGGCGTGACGGCGACAACGAACGCGTGAAAGACATGACGTGCTCCCCGATCGGAAAAGTTACTCGCGGAACGCGGACGGTTGACCGCGCCGCAGCCGCGCTTCGAGCGCGTCGAGCAGACGGTTGATCGCAAAGCCGATGGCGCCGACGATCACGACGGACGCCATCACCAGATCGAGTTGAAAGAGCTGGCGTCCGTAGACGATCAGATAACCCAGCCCCTCCGACGAGGCGACCAGCTCGACCACGACGAGCGCCAGCCACGCCTTCGTGAACGCGAGCCGCACGCCCGTGGCGAGCGTCGGCACGGCGGCCGGGAACACGACATGCGCGACGCGCTGCCAGCGGCTGTAGCCGAACACGCGCGCGGCTTCATCGAGCGGCGCTGGCGTGTTGCGCACGCCTTGCATCGTGCTCAACGTGACGGGCACGAGCGCGGCATGTGCGATCAGAATGTACTTGAGCGGCTCGCCGACACCGACGAGCAGCAGCAGAAACGACAGCCAGCCCAGCACGGGAATCTGCACGAGCGCATTGAACGCGGGCAGCACGTAGGCTTCTACGGTGCGCGACAGGCCCAGTGCCGCGCCGATCAGCAGCCCGGCGAGCGTGCCGACACCGAAGCCGACGAGCACCCGTTGCAGGCTGACCAGCGTGTGATGCGCGAGGTCGCCGCTCGCCGCGAGATCGCGCAGCGTGTCGAACACCTGCTGCGGCGGCGGAAGAATCTGCGGCGCGATCCAGCCGCGCGCGCAGCCGATGCTCCACAGCGTGAACAGCGCGGCGGGCAGCAGCCAGGGCGCGAGATGCCACGCGACGGCCCGCGCGCGCCGTTGCGTGTGCTCCGATACTTCGCTTGCGGTGTTCCGCGTGGCGCGCTTCGAAAGCGGCTGCCACTGGTCTATCGCCTTGCTCATGGCGGACTCCGTCAGCTGAGTGGTTTGCCTTGCGCGTCGTAACGCGTCCAGTAGTGTTCGAGCGTCTGCGCGCGCAGCGCATTGTCGAGATAGCGTGTCTCGAACCAGCCGTCCACCTCGACGGGCTGGCGAATCAGCTTGAGCTTGAGCGCGTCGTTCGCCACGGCCTTATAGCGCGCGACGATGAACGGATCGACGAGCGGCGAGTTACGCGACTTCAACGGCTGATTGGCGAACTCGGCCTGCCACGACGCATAGGTCACGCCGCTCTTGGCCCACAGCTTGAAGAGCGCGTCGCGATTCGCTTCGTCGGACGACCACTGCGCGCCTTTGACGAACACATTCACCACGCGCTGCACGATGTCGGGATGCGCGCGGTCGAAGTCGTCGAGCACGAGCAGATGCGACTGGCGCGTGAATTGCGGCCCGTCCGTCTGCGATTCGTAGATGATCTTCGCGAGACCCTGATCGCGCAGCTTGTAGAGGTGATAGTCGTTGACGGACGCATCGATGCCCTTCGACGACAACGCGGCCAGCGAACTCGCCGAGTCGAGATTGATCACGCGCAGGTCGCGTTCGTCGAGTTGATTGGCGGCGAGCACGTTGTCCGCGACGAGTTGCAGATTGGTGCCGCGAAAGATCGACACGCGCTTGCCCTTGAGATCTTTCACCGACTGCACGGGCGAGTCCGGCGGCACGGCGATTTTCACGCCGACGCGCACGCCCGATTCGAGCAGGATGCGCGTCTTGAGCCCGTTGGCGCGGCCGAGCACGGAAGGCAAATCGCCCTGAAACGCGAAGTCGAGTGATTTGTCGGCGATCGCTTCGTTGACGGCGGGGCCCGCGCCCTTGAAGAAGAGCCATTCGACCTTGATGCCGTCGGCGGCGAATTCCTTTTCGACCAGCTGCAACTGCTGCACGGTCGCAGCGGGCGAACCGCCGAACGTAGGCGGATCGCCGGCGCCTTGTTGGGCGACGCCGATGCGGATCACGGCGGGTTTGTCGGCATGCGCTTGCGGCACGGTAAAAGCGAGCGCGGTCGCAAGCAGAACGGACTTCACGAGCGTGAAGGTTCGTCGGATTCGGTTGTTCATTGATCGGGTGCGGAGTGAGGTCAGAAGTGGTGGAAGGCGAGAGCGGAAGCGCCGCGCGGAATCTCAGTGCGATCTCAGTGCGCAAGCGGCTTGCGTGCGGTCACGAAGATCATGCGGCGCGCGAGATGCAGACCACGCGGACCGCGATGCGCTTCGAGCGCAGCGGCGAGGCGCTCGCGTAATTGCGTGATTTGCGGCTCGGCCAGTGACGACAGGAAATTGCCGAACGAACTCGCGCGGCTGAACGTCAGCACGTCGTCGACGTTATCGAAGGCATCGTCGAACTCGCGGATTTCGTTGAGCGTCACCTCGAAGCCCAACGACGACAGCAAACTTGCCGCGCTCTCGCGCGTGAGCTTGTTCGGTGCGCCGATTTCCGCGCGTCGCGATTGCGGGTCGGCGGCGATCAGCTTGTGCAGCACGCCATGCAGATCGTGTGGCGCGTCGGCGGGCATCGTCGTGAAGCCGAGACGGCCGCCCGGTTTGAGCACGCGCCATGCTTCGCGCAAGGCTTTGGGCTGGTCGGGTATCCAGTGGATCACGCTGTTCAGGTACACGACGTCGTAGTGCGAACCGCCGATATCCGCGAGTGCTTCTGCCCGGCCGACACGCGCCGCGAAGCGCTCTTGCGCGCGTTGCAGCGCGCGTTCGACGCGTAACGGCAACGGATCGATGCCAAGCACTTCGCCTTGCGCGCCGACGCGCTGCGCGGCGGATTCCGTCAAGCGGCCCGTCCCGCAGCCGATATCGAGCACGCGTTCGCCTTCTTGCAGGCCGAGCGCGTCGAGCAGTTGCAGACCGTGATTGAACTGGCGAATGCCGAGGCGATCGTATTCGTCGGCGAGCGTGGCGGAATCGAGTTGCAGGCTGGGTGCTTTCGACATGGGAATGAGCTGGGTGACGTGGTTGAGCGCTCATTCTTGTCGACGCAATACGTCAGGACAAGAAAGCATTCGAGCTATTCATATGCGTCACGGTGCTTTCCTGCGAGACCCGCGTGCGGCACGTTCGCTATCGTGGATGGATCGACGCACGAATGAATGACGAGGACGCCGGGAGTGGCGATTCGCTGTTCGCGGAAGCATGCCCGGCACCGTCGGCTACCAGCGTATCGGCCCGCCGCACTCGCAGGTTCGCCTGAACTGGACGAGTGCGGCGACACTGCCCTTCAAGGAGTTATGCAAGTCCTCTGCGAGGCGCGTATCGAAGCCGAGGCGCTGAAGTCTGTACACGCGCTTTTCCTGGGCATCGGCCAGTTCGATGCCTCTGCGTATATGAGCGCGACACGAACCGGCAGAACGCGCGCTTTCGTTTTCGCCGTGCGGCACCTGTTTCCGCGTGTCGTCGAAGCGGTCGAGCAATTCCAGCAGTTTCCCGGGCGGGAACGGCTTTCGAAGCATCGCGGCGACGGGGACAGATGGCGTCGTCACCAGCGCGGACATGAGGATGACGGGCACGCGCTGGAATGCGGGCATCGATCGGATCGTACGCACCATATCGGGGCCGTCCATCGTGGGCATCATCACGTCGGACACGATGACCTGCGGATGAGCGACGGGCATGAGCTGCACCGCTTCGGCGCCGTCACGCGCCGTGATAACGTCGTGCCCCGCGCCGTCGAGCACGGCGCTGAGCGCATCGCGCACGTTTGCATCGTCGTCGACCAGTAATACGCGGCTCATCGAACTGTTCCTGTATTCGATGAATGGCTACTTGCATCGCGTATTCCCGGCCTTGAGTCGCTCTAGCCCCTGTTGAAGCCACTGCCGCCGTGCGAGCCCTGTAGCGGCTAGCGGCAATTTGTACGCTTTACAGGCAAAAGATGCCGCGTGTCCGCGCGATAACCACGCGGTACGGGAAATGCTCGGGCGCGTCTTTCAGGTGGTCAGCGCTTCGCGCTCGAGTTCGCCCAGTGGAATGTGCCGTACATCGCGGCCTTTGACGACGAACACGACGAATTCGGCGATATTTTTCGCATGATCGCCGATTCGTTCGAGCGCTTTGGCAATGAACAGATACTCGAGCGCGACGGAAACGGTTTGGGGCCGCTCGCTCATCTGCGTCACGAGTCTGCGAACGAACGCGCGGAAGGCGTCGTCGATGGCCTGGTCGTCGCGCACGATCTGCGCAGCGGCGACGGCATCCATGCGCGCGAACGCGTCGAGCACACGATGCAGGATGGACGCCGCCATTTCCCCCGAACTGCGCAACTCGGTCAGCGGAATACTCGAGATTCCGCCGTTCTCGTCAATGCGCCGCATGCGCTTGGAGATCTTGCGTGCTTCGTCGCCCATCCGTTCGAGATTGGTCACGCACTTCGACATGGCCATCAGCAGACGCAGGTCGCGTGCAGCGGGCTGCCGGCGCGCAATGACGCGATGTATCTCTTCGTCGATTTCTATTTCGAGCGCGTTGAGCTCGCGCTCGCTGTCGCGGATTTCCTGCACGAGTGCGGGATCGTAGTCGTCGATCAGCGTCAGACAGCGAGTGGTCTGTCTTTCGACCATGCCGCCCATTGCCAGCAGATGGGTGGACAGCGTGTTGAGCGCGGCGTCGAATTGACTTGAGAGATGCTTGTCGGACATGATGCGCCCCCTTTGCCGCGCAGCTTGAGCGATGTGATGCGGTTTAGTCTCTGACCGGCCTGTTCCGCGCGCATCCGCGAAATCGAAAACCGTATATATGGTTTTATGGTAGCGGCGCAAAAATGCATGTGCAAGCGATGCGGCGGTTTTGCGCGGACGCGTTGCCTGATGACCACTCTTCTGGTCCGATCTTTCCTGCCGCTACGGCGGGATGTCTGTTACGCGTCGCTTGTGGATGCGGTGCCATCATGCGGGGCATGTCGATTGCTGGAGCCTCGCACAGAGGTTCAATGCACCCGCATGAGAACATCACTGGCGAACCAGGGGAGCAGCAGCATGGAGATAACCTATTCGTCTTGCACCCTCGGCGTAACGGCTGGCGTCGCGGACGGTAACGTGGTCGCGAATGTGCGCATCTATCGGCCGGGCGCCGAAGATATTTCCGCAGAGACGTACGAGTTTCAGGTACCCGGTAACTTCGTCGATGGCAAAGAAGCGATCACCTTCGCGACGGAATGGGCCAAGGAGTGGATCGACGAGCATTGCGTCTGACGATCGTCACATCCGCCGCCGGGCCGCTCCAAGGCATAGGGCCGCGATGGCTGGGTTCGACGGCTGTGCGGGACGTGCCGGACGGTCTCGTCTTGCTGAGCGTCGATTCCCTGCGACACCGCACGGTTTCGGGCGAGCGGTTTCGGCGACGGCTTGAATGGCTTATCCGCATCGCGATGCGAGCAATGTCCCGGTAAATGTCACAACATGACGTAATCGATGCGGGGCCTGTCATTCCCCGCGCGTATTGAGCGACATTGAGCGATTGAACCAATAGCGCGGCAACGCAACCCTCACGCTGCCGCGCGCCTGCTTCAGGCGAGATCGAAACGGTCGAGATTCATCACCTTCACCCACGCAGCGACGAAATCGCGGACAAATTTTTGCTGTGCATCCTCGCTTGCATAGACTTCACACAACGCACGCAGCTGCGCATGCGAACCGAAGACCAGGTCGACACGCGTGCCTGTCCACTTTATTTCGCCTGTTCTGCGGTCCGCGCCTTCGAACACTTCGCGTCCGGGCGACGTCGGAGTCCATTCCGTGCCCATGTCGAGCAGATTGACGAAGAAGTCGTTGGTCAGCGTTTCAGGGCGCTTCGTGAAGACACCGTGCGCATCGGCTCCCGTGTGCACGTCGAGCACACGCAAGCCGCCGATCAGCACCGTCATTTCCGGCGCCGTCAGCGTCAGCAGTTGCGCCTTGTCGATGAGCAGGACTTCGGCGGGCACGCGGAACTTGCCCTTGAGGAAGTTGCGGAAGCCATCGGCGACGGGTTCGAGCGCGCTGACGGATTGCACGTCGGTCTGTTCCTGCGACGCGTCCATGCGACCCAGCGTGAACGGCACGCTGACCAGATGGCCGGCGCTCTTTGCCGCCTGCTCGATTGCGGCGCCGCCCGCCAGCACGATCAGATCGGCCAGTGAGATTTTCTTGCCGCCCGACGCCGCGCCATTGAACTCGCCCTGAATGCCTTCCAGCGTGCTCAGCACTTTCGCGAGTTGATCGGGCTGATTGGCGGCCCAATCCTTCTGTGGCGCGAGCCGGATGCGCGCGCCGTTCGCGCCGCCGCGCTTGTCCGAGCCACGAAACGTCGACGCCGACGCCCATGCCGTCGACACCAGTTGCGAGACGGAAAGCCCCGACGCCAGGATCTTCTGCTTCAGTGTTGCGATGTCGTTTTCGTCGACGAGCGGATGATTCACAGCGGGAATCGGGTCCTGCCACACGAGTTCTTCGGCAGGCACTTCCGGGCCGAGATAGCGGGCGCGCGGACCCATATCGCGATGCGTCAGCTTGAACCACGCGCGCGCGAAGGCGTCGGCGAATTCGTCGGGATTCTGCATGAAGCGCCGCGAGATCTTCTCGTACGTGGGATCGAAGCGCAGCGAGAGATCGGTGGTGAGCATCGTCGGCAGCAGCTTTTTCGACGGATCGTGTGCATGCGGAATCGTTGCCTGCGCACCCTTGGCGACCCACTGGTTGGCACCCGCGGGACTCTTCGTCAGTTCCCATTCGTTCCCGAACAGGTTCTGGAAGAAACCCATGCCCCACTGCGTCGGCGTGCTGGTCCACGTGACTTCGAGGCCGCTCGTGATCGTGTCGCCACCCCGGCCGGTGCCGAAGCTGCTCTTCCAGCCGAGCCCCTGGTTTTCGAGTTCGGCGGCTTCGGGTTCGGCACCGACGTGATCGGCGGTACCGGCGCCGTGCGTCTTGCCGAACGTGTGGCCGCCCGCGATCAGCGCGACGGTTTCCTCGTCGTTCATCGCCATGCGGCCGAAGGTTTCGCGGATGTCGTGCGCGGCCGCGAGCGGATCGGGATTGCCATCCGGGCCTTCAGGGTTCACGTAGATCAGGCCCATCTGCACGGCGCCGAGCGGGTTCTCCAGATTGCGCCCGCTATCCGTGCGGCTGGCTTCCTCGCCATGCATTTGCTGGTCCGCGACGAGCACGCCTTCATCGCTCTCGTCGCGCGGCGCGGCGCCCTTGCCATAGCGGACGTCGCCGCCCAGCCAGGTTTTTTCATCGCCCCAGTAGACGTCCTGGTCCGGCTCCCACGTGTCTTCGCGGCCGCCCGCGAAGCCGAAAGTCTTGAAGCCCATCGTTTCGAGCGCGACGTTGCCGGACAGGATCAGCAGATCGGCCCACGAAATCTTCTGGCCGTATTTCTGCTTGACGGGCCATAGCAGTCGGCGGGCTTTGTCGAGACTGACGTTGTCCGGCCAACTGTTGAGGGGCGCGAAACGTTGCTGGCCGCGTCCGCCGCCTCCGCGTCCGTCGCCCGTACGATAGGTGCCGGCGCTATGCCACGCCATACGGATGAAGAGCGGACCGTAGTGGCCGAAGTCGGCTGGCCACCAGTCCTGAGAATCGGTCATCAGCGCCGCGAGGTCTTTCTTCACGGCTGCGAGATCGAGGCTCTTGAAGGCCTCGGCGTAATTGAAATCCTTGTCCAACGGATTGGACTTGTTCGAATGCTGGCTGAGCAGGTCCAGCCGAAGCTGCTTCGGCCACCAGTCGCGATTGGTCGTTCCGCCGCCGGCGGCATGAATGAACGGGCACTTTGCATCGTTTGACATGCGTCGTCTCCTTGGAGGATCTCTCCACTCTGTGTTCTGCGATGGTGTGAGGCTTCCGTGACAGCGTACCGGCCCGATACAACGCAAACCACCTGGCCGTTTGGTATATAGCGGCGAGTCGGCGCAACTGTTCAAATTCACTATATGCGACAGCGCAGGGCAACTGAATTCGAATGCGGCAATGTCGCCAATAGCCCGCCGCTATAGCCGCGCGGCGCGTTCACGGCCGCATTCTGCTGCTGTGCAGTGTCGGATCGCCTATGCTTTTTGAGTTTGTGTGGCGCATCGTTTCGATCGATTCCGGATACGCAATGTCCCGCGAGGAGCAAAACATGGAAGGCGTGGATGTGCTCGTGGTCGGCGCCCGTCCGGTGGGGCTGCTGCCCGGAACCGGATTGCAGCGCGATGGCATCGGCGTATGCGTGATCGACGGGATGCCGGCGCGCGGCTTCTTCTGCGAGGCGCGCGGCATCACGCCCCGCACACTGGAGATCTTCGACGACCTCGGCATCGTGGATCGTGCAATCGGGGCGGGCGTGTGGCTCACGGGCGTCGAGACGTGGGTCGACGGGGCGATGATGCCCGCGCGCAGCGTGTATCTGCCCGAGCAGGGCTTGCCGTATGGATCGGCGGATCAGCGGGGGCGCGCCGCGCCGTTGTGGCCGCGCTTCAGCCGATGCGCGGCACCCGTCGCCGTCATCGCGGCCGCCGGTCCCGGCGTTGCGGCCGGACATCCTGCCACGACGCTTTCCATCGTCATCACGAAGCTGATGGCCAGCTTCGTCGTGTTTCCGTTCGTCGCGGCCTTGCGCCGACATGCGATGCAAGCCCGCGATGAAGGACGCGATCAACCACGCAACCGGCGAGACCCATCGTCAGCGGCACGGCAGCGCAGGCGAACGGACGTGACACAGCGGATGTCGCTGTTGCGACACATCGCGCTTGCATTATTGAGATACGGGTTTATACTTAGGACTGTCTCCTCCATGTCTCCTCCTGATATGGATTCAGCCCACCAGCCTGGTGGGCTTTTCTTTTTGTCCCCGCGGTATTTGCGAAACACCCTGGCTCACGGGCCGAAGAACGTCTCGCAGAAGTGACCTGGCGCGCTGCACGAAGGCGTCTCTGCGCGACTTGCCGTTTGCGGCGGCGCTGATGCCGAGCAGCCGACGATCATGCACGCGAGCAAGCCGATCAGGCCGATCAGGCCGGTCAAGCCGATCAGGCCCAATCGCGCGAATGTGCGGCGGAAGAAGAACGTAACCATGCTGCACCTCGCGAAGCGTCTATAAGCGCGAAAACGGGAGCGGCTGCCCTCGAGCAATCCACTCCCGTTCGACTTCAGCAGCCGGAAGTCATTCAACCCATCTCACGCGCTCGCTGTCAAACGCTCGGGCGTCCTGTAGTCGTCGAGCAATCGCTGCCGCTTCTTCGCCGCTGCCTCGAGATTGCGCTCCTTCACATGACCGAAGCCGCGGATATCGTCGGGCAGGCTGGCCAGTTGCAGCGCCACGGGCAGGCGTTCGAAAGTGAGTGTCGCGCGGAACTCGTCGACGAGTGCGACATAGTCGGCGATCAGCTGCCGCTCCGAGCGCCGCTCGGCCGTTTTGCCGAACACGTCGAGCGCCGTGCCGCGCAGTCCCTTCATACGCGCGAGAACACGGAACGCGGGCAGGATCCATGGACCAAAGCGCTTCTTCTGCAGATGTCCGCGTTCGTCGCGCTTCGCGAGCAGCGGCGGAGCGAGATAAAAGCTGAGCTTGTAGTCGCGTCCTGGCTCGCCCTCGAACTGCTGGCGCAATTTCTCCAGATAAGCAGGATCGGCGTAAAGGCGCGCGACCTCGTATTCATCCTTGTAGGTCATGAGCTTCGCCAGATTCGTCGCGACGGCGCGCGTCAGCGGCAGCTTCGAATGCCCGGCGATTTCCACTTCCTTCGCGCGAATGCCGTCGACCACCAGCCGATACCGCCGCGCATACGCATCATTCTGGTAAGCCCTCAACAACGCCTCGCGCGAGGCGATCAGCTTGTCGAGCGATTCGGGCATCTGCATGACAACTGCTTGCGGCGCGGCAGCCGGTTTGACGAGCGCGCGAACGGCGGCGTCGCCATGTTGCGCGATATAGCGGCCCCAGTTGAACGCCTGTTGATTCTTCTCGACGGCGACGCCATTGAGTTCGATCGCGCGCAGCAGACTCGACAGTTGCAGCGGCAGCCAGCCCTTCTGCCACGTATAGCCGAGCAGCAGCGGGTTGCTATAAATCGTGTCGCCGAGCAGCGTCAGCGCGAGCGCGTTGGCATCGATGAACGCACATCCTTCGCCGATGCTGTCGCGCAGTTCCGCTTCCGTCTGCGTGCCCGGGAACGTCCACTTCGGGTTCTTGACGAACTCGGCCGTCGGCGTCGCGCCGCTGTTGATGGCAGCAACCGTCACGCCGTGCTGCGTGCGCGACAGCACATCGTTGGAAGCCGACACGATCGCGTCGCAGCCGATCACGAGCCGCGCCTCGCCCGTGGCGATGCGCGTCGCGTGCAGCGCGTCGGGCGCGGATGCGAGCTGCACATGGCTCAGCACGGCGCCGCCTTTTTGCGCGAGGCCCGCCATGTCGAGCACGGTGACGCCCTTGCGTTCGATATGCGCGGCCATGCCGATCAGCCCGCCGATCGTCACGACGCCCGTGCCGCCGACACCCGTCACGAGAATGCCGTACGGCCGCGCGAGCGCCGGCAGCGACGGCGCCGGGAGCGCGTCGAAGTCGATCTTGCCAGTGCTCTTGTCGCCGCCCGCTGCCCGAGGTTTGCGAAGCTGCGCGCCTTCCGCCGTGACGAAGCTCGGGCAGAAGCCCTTCACGCACGAAAAGTCCTTGTTGCACGACGACTGATTGATCTTGCGCTTCGTGCCGAGCGGCGTATCGAGCGGCTCGACGGACAGGCAGTTCGATTGCACCGAGCAATCGCCGCAGCCTTCGCACACGGCGTCGTTGATGAACGCGCGGCGCGCGGGATCGGGATACGTGCCGCGCTTGCGGCGGCGGCGCTTCTCCGTTGCGCAGGTCTGATCGTAGATCAGCACCGTCGTGCCCGACACGTCGCGCAGCGCGCGCTGAACGGTGTCCAGCTGATCGCGATGATGCACGTCGACGCCTGCAGGCAGCGCGATGCCCGAGTGATACTTCTCCGGTTCGTCGGTGACGATGACGATTCGCTTCGCGCCTTCGGCGTGCACCTGATGCGCGATCTGCGGCACGGTCAGCACGCCGTCGACGGGCTGGCCGCCCGTCATCGCGACGGCATCGTTGTAGAGCACCTTGTACGTGATGTTCGCGTTCGCCGCGATCGCGGCGCGAATCGCGAGCAGACCCGAGTGGAAATAAGTGCCGTCGCCGAGATTCACGAACACGTGTTTGTCGCCGGAGAAATGCATCTGGCCGATCCACGCGACGCCTTCGCCGCCCATCTGACTGAACGTCTCCGTCTTCCGGTCCATCCACATCGACATGTAATGGCAGCCGATGCCCGCGAGCGCACGCGAGCCTTCCGGCACATTCGTCGACGTGTTGTGCGGACAGCCCGAGCAGAACCACGGCTTGCGCTCGACGGCGACGCGCGGCTTCGCGGCCTCGCGCTCTTTTGCTTCGATGATCGCGACACGCGCGAGCATGCGTGCGCGCACGTCTTCCGGCAGATCCGCGCGAGCGAGGCGGCGCGCAATCGCCTTCGCGATCAGCGCGGGCGACAGTTCGTAATGCGCAGGCAACAGCCAGTCGCCGCGCGGCACCGACCATTCGCCGCCTTCATTGTCGCGTTCGTCGAACTTGCCGTAGATCTTCGGGCGCACGTCCTCGCGCCAGTTATATAGCTCTTCCTTGAGCGCGTATTCGAGAATCTGGCGCTTTTCTTCGACGACGAGAATCTCTTCCAGACCCGTCGCGAACGCGCGCGCGTCCTGCGCATCGAGAGGCCACACGCAGCCCACTTTAAGCACGCGCAAACCGATCTTCGCGCAGGTATCGTCGTCGAGACCGAGATCGCTCAGTGCCTGACGCACGTCGAGATACGCCTTGCCCGCCGTGATGATGCCAAAGCGCGGCTTGTCGGAATCGATCACGACGCGGTTCAGCTTGTTCGCGCGGATATAGGCGAGCGCCGCGTACCACTTCTCGTCGAGCAGCCGCGCCTCTTGCGCGAGCGGCGCATCGGGCCAGCGGATGTTCAGGCCGCCTTGGGGCATCGCGTAACCGGTCGGCGTGACGATCTCCACGCGCTCCGGATCGAGATCGATCGAAGCCGTCGATTCGATCACGTCCGTCACGCACTTCATCGCGACCCACAGGCCCGAGTAGCGGCTCATCGCCCAGCCGTGCAGGCCGTAGTCCAGATACTCCTGCACGTTCGCGGGATACAGCACGGGAATGCCCGCCGCGATGAACGCATGCTCCGACTGATGCGCGACGGAAGACGACTTCGCCGCGTGGTCGTCGCCCGCCAGCACGAGTACGCCGCCGCGCGCGTCGCTGCCCGCGGAATTCGCATGCTTGAAGACGTCACCCGTCCGGTCGACGCCCGGGCCTTTGCCGTACCACATGCCGAACACGCCGTCGCGCGTCGCGCCCGGCCACAGGTTGATCTGCTGCGTGCCCCAGACGGCCGTCGCGGCAAGGTCTTCGTTGACACCCGGCTGGAAGACGATGTCGTTGGCCTGCAGATGCTTTTTCGCTTTCCACAGCGACTGATCGAGCGCGCCGAGCGGCGATCCGCGATAGCCGGAGATGAAGCCCGCCGTGTTCAAACCCGCTTTGAGATCGCGCGCCTTTTGCAGCATCGGCAGACGCACCAGCGCCTGCGTGCCGCTGATGTACACGCGGCCTTTTTCCAGCGTGTATTTGTCTTCCAGCGTGACGCTGGATAGCTCGGATAGTTCGGATTGTTCAGACGTCGCGGCTCGATCGGGCGCATTCATGGCAGGGCTGTCTCCGGGGAATCGTGATTTTTCGCCGAGTATAGAAAGCCGAATTGCTATCGTAAAATCACAAATAGACAATTCTGGTATTCGAAAATCAGATGGCGTTCGATCTCACACTCCGGCAGTTGCGCTACTTCGCGGCGGCGGCGCAAACGGGCCAGTTTTCGATGGCGGCCGCGAACGAACACGTGTCTCAATCGGCGATCACCAATGCCGTGCTCGCGCTGGAGAACGGGCTCGGCACACGGCTCTTCGAGCGGCTGCCGCAGGGCGTGACGCTGACGCCCGACGGCCAGGACTTCTACAACCACGCGCGGCGCGTGCTGGACGCCGCGCGCGACGCCGTCCACAAGCCGCCGTTCCGCTCGCACGACATGCGCGGCACTGTGCGCATCGCCGCGTCGTACACGGTGCTGGGTTACTTCCTGCCCGAACTGCTGGCGCGTTTTCGCGCGACGTATCCGTTCATCGAGTTCGATCTGCGCGACATGGAGCGCGTGGATATCGAGCGCGCCGTGCTCGATGGCGACGTTGATATCGGCGTGGTGCTGCTGTCGAACATCGAGAAGTTGAGCCGGTTCAGCAGCCAGGTGCTGATCCGTTCGCGGCGCCAATTGTGGGTCGCGCCGACGCATCCTCTGGCGCAAGTCGACGCGCCGTCGCTCAAGGACATCGCGGCGCATCCGTACATCCTGATCACCGTGGACGAAGGCGAACAGTCGACGCTGCGTTACTGGAAAAAGAAGGGGCTGGTGCCGAATATCGCGTTTCGCACCAGTTCGATGGAAGCGCTCCGCGGGCTCGTGGCGCACGGCTTCGGTGTGACCGTGCTGTCGGATATGGTGTTTCGTCCGTGGTCGCTCGAAGGCAATCGTATCGAAGCGCGGCCCGTTCTCGACGCCGTGCCGCAGATGGATGCGGGCATGATCTGGCAGAAAGGCGCGCAGCTCAGCGGCCCGGCGACGGCGTTACAGCAGTTTCTGATCCACGCATGCGGCACCTGAAGGCAGCGGCCGGTCGAACGGCCGCTGGCCCACATCGAACCCCTTAGTGCGAAATGCTTTCGAGCGACTTGCCGAGCGTGCGCGGCCCCATCAGCCCGATCGCGACAATGACGAGCGCCATCGCTCCTGCAATGAAAACGAACACGCCCGTGACGCCGAATTCCTTCAGCGTGAACGCGATCACGAACGAGCTGAACACCGCCGACAACCGGCTCCACGAATAGACGAAGCCCACTGCGCGTGCGCGTATCGCCGTCGGATACAGCTCCTGCTGATACGCGTGATAGGTGAACGAGATGATATTGCCCGCCAGCGTCAGCAGCACGCCCAGCATCACGATCGCGACGGCCGATGCCGCCTGGCTGAACAGCAGGCCGCTGACGATATTGAGCGCCGCCATGCAGACGATCACATGCTTGCGCTCGAAGCGGTCGGCGATCCAGTAGCCGAGCAACGGCCCGAGCGGCGCAGCGAGACCGATGACCGTCGTGTACAGCAGGCTCGACGTCACCGTGATGCCTTGCTTGACCAGCAAGGTCGGCACCCAGTTCGCGAAGCCGTAGAAGCCGATCGTCTGGAAAATGTGAAAGGCGATCAGCATCAGCGTGCGCTTGCGATACGGCGGCTTCCACATATCCGCGAAACCGGCCTTGCGCGGAGCGGGATCGGGCGTGCCCGGTTCGGGCAGCGGCTGCCCGTATTGCCGCTCGACCTGCGCTTCGAGACGCGCGAGCACTTCATTCGCTTCGCGGATGCGTCCTTTGCTCGCGAGCCAGCGCGGGCTTTCGGGCAGATTGCGCCGGAAGTACCAGACGAAGAGCGCGCTGATGCCGCCGAGCAGCACGACCCAGCGCCAGCCGTCCACGCCGAACGGCGCGGCGGGCACCAGCAGATAAGAAAGAAACGCGACGACAGGCACGGCCGAAAAGCCGATCGTCTGGCAGATCGCAAAGGCCCTGCCGCGCAGATGCTTCGGTGCGAGTTCGGACATATATGTGCCGATCGTGATCAGCTCGACGCCGATGCCCATTCCCGAGATGAAGCGCCACAGGTTCAGACCGCTCGCGGTGTCCTGGAACGCCATCACCGTGTTGGCCGCGACGTACCAGAGCAGCGACCACGTGAAGATCGCGCGGCGGCCGAAACGGTCGGCGAGAAATCCGCACGCGACAGTGCCGATGAACAGCCCGCAGAAGAGCGCGGCAATGAAGCTCGCGACGCCCGACGTGCCGAACAGGCCCGTGGTGGTCGGCGTGAGAATGCCGCTCTTGACGAGGCCTGGCGCGACGTAGCCGGTGTAGAGCAGATCGTAGAGTTCGAAGAAGAATCCGAGGCTCAGCAGCAGAATCAGCTTCCAGACTGCGCGGGTCGCGGGAAGCCGGTCGAGTCGCGCGGAAATCTCGCCCGTTCCGGCCGCCTGGGATGTGTCGGCGCGCGCGGGATGATCGGCGGCGCGTAGATCAGAGGCGCCCTCCAGGGTGGTCATGTGTGTCTCCAGTCTCGTAGTTTTGGATGTTCAACAACTTCACGAAGCGGCCGGTCCAGGGGATTCAGTCAACCGGTGCTTCACGCGTACTGCGCCTGCAATTCAGCGAACGAAGCAATATGGCCAGCGAGCGCGCTCGCCGCGACGGTCGGCGGGCTCGCAAGCCACACC
Source organism: Paraburkholderia azotifigens (assembly GCF_007995085.1). Classification (GTDB taxonomy): domain Bacteria; phylum Pseudomonadota; class Gammaproteobacteria; order Burkholderiales; family Burkholderiaceae; genus Paraburkholderia; species Paraburkholderia azotifigens. Next base: position 1,886,310 of record NZ_VOQS01000005.1, on the reverse strand, counting down.
TGGCCTGGACCCGAGCGGCCCGGGAAATTGCGGTTGATTGCGCTGATCGTCACGTCGCCCGCATCCGTCGACGAACCCGGTCCGCAGTTCGCGCATGCGCCGCACGACGGTTGCAGCAGGATCGCGCCGACCCGCTCGAATGCATCGAGGTAGCCGCGCTCCGCGCAGTAGTCCCTGACGTCGGACGTGCCGAACTGCAGATACAGCTTCACATCCGCAGGCACACGCATGCCGCGCGCTGCCGCCCAGGCCAGCACTTCGTGATAGTGGTCGAAGTCTTCGCGCTTGCCCGCCGTGCACGAGCCGCCATACGCGATATCGACGTGCGGACGCTCCGCCAGATCGCGCAGCGCGACGCCGTTGCCGGGATCGCCGGGCGCGGCGAGCATCGGCGTGATGCGCGTGCAGTCGATCTCGATCACGTCGGCATAGGTCGCGCCCGCGTCGCTGCGCATCCACGGTTCGATGACGAAGTCGATGCCGCGGCGTTCCTTGAGGAAGCGCACGGTCTGCGCATCGGGCGCGACGATGCCCGTGAAGCCGCCGAGTTCCGCCGTCATGTTCGTGAGGGTCGTGCGCTCGTCAGTCGTCAGTAGCGGCATGGCTGAGCCCGCGAACTCGAACACCTTGCCCACGCCCGCGCCGGCACGAATCGCGGGCTCGGCGAGCAGATGCAGGACGAGATCCTTTGCCGTCACGCCGGGTGGAATCGATCCGTTGAAATCGACGCGCAGTGATTGCGGCACGGTCATCCGCACTGCGCCCGTGACGAACGCGTTCGCCATGTCCGTGGTGCCGACGCCGAACGCCACGCATCCGAGCGCGCCGCTATGCGGCGTGTGCGAATCCGTGCCGACGATCAACTGGCCCGGCAACGCGTAGCGCTCCGCCATCATCGCGTGCGAGATGCCTTCCGAGCCTTCGTCGTTGCCGCTGCCCGTTTCGGACAGATAGCCGTGGTTCGTCAATGCATAGTCTTGCGCGAACTGCCGGTGTGCCGCCGACAATTCGCGCACGTCGGGCAGCAAGCCGTTCCGGATGTGCAGTTCGCTCTTGTGCGAATACGACAGATGGTCTTCGAAAGCGAGAATACTGTCGGGCTGATGCAGCGACAGCGGCTTGCCGAACGTCGCGTGCAGCATGTGCGTCGCCATGCCCGTGTAGTACTCGTGGATGAAGCGCCAGTCGGCGCGCACGAAAACGCCGGCGCCTGGTGCGAGCGATGCGCCCGTGCCTTCCGTGCGCAGCGCGTGACGTTCCAGAATTTTTTGCGCAAGCGTGCGCGGCGCGTGATCGGCGGGGCTTTTTGCCGTTTCGATTTTTCGCATGTGCCGCGCGCCATAGCGCAGCAGACCGCCGCTGCGCAGGATCGAAGCGGAGAGACTGTCGCGCGACGCAACGAGTTCGTCGATATCGATCGGCTCGCCGCGCCGGATGCGTTCGATCAACCCGAAGTCCGTCGACGTGAAGAGACCCAGATTATCGGCATTCTGCCGGTAGATCCGCTCGAAGCTCTTCGCGATCACGAGCCGGATGCCCGCGTGATATTCCGCAAGCGGGCTGTGTTCGCGCGACGAACCCTTGCCATAACGGTTGCCCGCCACCGTCACGCAGAAGCCGCCCGCGCGGATCGCGTCGGGGGCGATGGGATTGCGGCCGCGCGTGCGAAAGCCGAGATACGGAAAGCGCCCGAGCCGCTCGTCGAAGCGAGTGAGCACGCTCATCGGCGTGATCTCGTCCGTCGAGACGTCGTCGCGCAGCGTGCCCGCCGTTGCCTCCGTCAGATCGACGCCGCCGAGCTGGCGTTCAACCTGTTCGGGATCGTCGCAAAGAAACAGGATCCGGCCCGTCAATTCCAGTGTCGCCATCTGATTTCTCCTTCAACGGAAATCTAGACGGCGACGGCGGCGGCAACGAAGTGCTCGATTGGCAAAGGGGGCATCGCAAATCGCGATGTCCTCGTTAACCCTCGTGCATGGCAAGCGATTCGATCAGCGCCTGCACGGCCTTCAGACGCGACGATTTGCGGAGCGCGTGAACCCGCAGGACGCGGGCGCGCGCCCATGGCTCGTCGAGCGGCCGGCGCACGAAACCATGCGATCCCGCGAACGCGGACGCCGCGCTGGTGGGCACGATGCCGATGCCAAGGCCTGCTTCGACCATCCGGCATTGCGCATCGAAACTGTTGACCGTCACGGACAGATCGAGCGGCGTGCGGGCGGCGTCGGCGCGTTCCTTCAGGATCTGATCGAGCGATCCGCCCGCCTGCAGTGCGACGAGCGGGAAGCGGATGACGTCGTTGAACGACGGCGCTTCAAGTGCGGCGAGTTCGTGGCCGGGCGGCACGACGACCATCAGCGGATCGTCGGCAAAGTGCCATGAGTCCAGGCCGCCCGGTATCTCGCTGCTCGCGGAGATGCCCACGTCCGCGCGATCGTCCACGCAGGCGCGGATCACCTCGTCGCTGATCTGTTCTGTCAACGCAATCTGCACGAGCGGATAACGAGCCTGGAAAGCCTTCAGGCGCTCGGGCAGGAAACCGACGATCGCCGACGCGTTCGCATACAGACGCACGACGCCCGCGACCTGGCCGCTGAGCGACTGAACCTCGCGCGCCAGCGACTGCAACTGGTCATGAACGGAAACCGCGCGCGCGAACGCGTGACGGCCTGCTTCCGTCAACTCGACGCCGGATGGCGAGCGGATCAGCAACGGAAGTCCCATGGCCGCTTCGAGGTCGGCGAGGCGCCGGCTCAATGCGGATGGCGCGATGTGATTGCGGCTCGCCGCCCGCGCGATGGAGCCTTCCTGCACGACGGAAATGAACAGCTCCAGACTGTACGGATCGATGCGCATGCTGCGGGAGAGAACGGGTTGCCGTAACGGGTCGTGTAGCGGTGATACAGCGCTAAGCCTTCGGCGCCACCGACGCTCCCGCGATCCCATGACGCGCCAGCGCGTCGGCAACGAAGCCTGACGCCTTCATCTCTTCGACAAACGCGTGGAGTGCGGCCGCAGCCGCCGGGCCACGGCTCTTCGGCGTGCCCATCGCCTGCTGGATGACCATGAACCGTTCGTCGAGCAGCCGAAGCCCCGTGGTCCTGGCGGCATCGGCTTCGAGCTGCTGCTTCACGCCCGCCGCGACTTCGAGCTTCTGCTCGACGAAGGTCTCCACGACGGCAGGCGAAGTCGGCGCACGCACGATCTGCGCAGCTTTCAGTTCGCGCGTCAGAAACAGGTCGTACGCGCTGCCTTTGCCGACGGCGACGCGATTATGCGGCTGATCGACATCCGCATTGGTCCGCACGGGCGAGTCGTCGCGAACGAGATAGAAGCCTTCGATCAACACATACGGCGCCGTGAATGCGATCGTCTCGCCCCGCAGCGGATCGACGGCGAAGAAGCCGAAGTCTGCGCGCTCCTCACTGACAGCCTGCACCGACTTGCCCGCCGCGTCGAACACGACCAGTTCCAGTTCGACACCGAGCTTCGCGGCGAACGCACGCGCGAGATCGACCGATACACCGAACGGCTCGCCCGTCTCGGGGTGTTTGTTAGCGAGAATCGGATTGCCGAGATTGATCGACGCGCGCAATTTGCCCGTCGGTGTGAACGCAGTGACAACGGATGGATCGATGGTCATGGAGGCTCTCGTTGCGGCCGCGCTGTGAGGTCGCGGTCTCAGGGTTCCAGGATCTCGCTGATGCGCGAGAGTGCGTCGAGCGTATGCAGCAGATGTTCGCGCATCGCTTCCGACGCTTCTTCATTACGCTCGTGTTCGAGCAGTTCCAGCAGATGCAAATGCTGCTTCGCGTGTTCGACGTAGCGTTCGCGATGCTGCATCGAACGATACGACAGCAGACGGCGCACGCGGTTGACCCGTTTGATCGTGTCGATAAAAAAGCTGTTGCCCGATGCCTCGACCAGCGACTCGTGAAACCGCACGCCGCGATCGTGCAACTGGTCGGCTGTATCCGTTTCGATGCCGCCTGCCAGCAGATGTTTCTCGACATCGCGGCAGCGCTCCAGCACCTTGCGTTCGAGCCGGTATCCCGGCTCCAGCAGCGCCGCAGGTTCGAGCGCAAGACGCAGCCGGTACGACTTCAGCAGACTGTCGGGTGTGGTCAGCATCGGCGAGAACTGCCAGCCGTAGCCCGGCTTGCGCTCGGCCCAGCCTTCCTGCGCGATGCGTCCCATCACGGCCGTCAACTGCGCGTTCGTCAAGCCATAACGCGTCCGGATCAGCTGTTCCGAGAACTCATCGGGTAACTGGCCTTTCAGACGGTCGTCCGCGATCTGGAAATACACGCTCGTCACGATATCCGTTTCCGCGAGGCCCAATTCATCCACGACGTCCGCAAGCGGCTCGACGACAGGCTTGGCGACGAAGAACCCGCGATTCTTCTCGCGCGTCAGGATGCCTTTCTCATGGAGCAAGGCCAGCGCCTCGTTGACGGGCGAGCGCGACACGCGCAGACGGTCGGCGAGCATCTGTGCGGGCAGATGCGCGCCGGCGTCGAGTCCTTCCGTCTTGATCAGTTCAACAATCTGGGTCGCAATGGATCTGTCGATCATGTGAGTCGTGCCTTCTGCCTTCGGCTTATCGCTTGAACGCAGCGGCGGCCGGTCTCAAGCCTCCTGCGTCAGCAAACTTTTCTGCAATATCAGCGGGATCACGCCGCCCGAACGCAGCAGCGTGCATTCGAGTTGCGTTTCGACGGCCGCCGTCGCCTCGATGGGCTGCACGCTGCCGTTCGCGCGAACCACGCGCACGGGCACCCTGCAACGAGGCGACAGCGTATCACCCGCAGCGTCGACTTCGAGCTTATCACCCGGCTGGAGATCGAGTGTGTCGGGATGGACGCCCGGAGCCAGGCGCAGCGGCAGTATGCCCATGCCGATCAGATTCGACCGATGGATGCGCTCGAAACTGACGGCCAGCACCGCGCGAATGCCGAGCAGCCGTTGACCCTTGGCTGCCCAGTCGCGCGACGAACCCGTGCCGTAGCGCTCGCCCGCGACAAGCACGACCGCGTCGCCGTTCTGCTGATAGCGCTGCGCGGCTTCGAAGATCGGCAGCACGTCGCCGCTCGGCACGTGCAGCGTGTGCGCGACGGGCGTGCCGGGGCGCAGCCGGTTGACGAGCGTCCGGTTGTAGAAGGCGGCGCGCACCATCACTTCCCAGTTGCCGCGCCGCGAGGCGAACACGTTGAGGTCGTCGCGATCGTCGCCGCGCGCCACGAGGAAATCGGCGACGTAGCTGTTCTTCGGAATCGCGCTGGCGGGCGAGATGTGATCGGTGGTCACGTCGTCGCCGAGCACGAGCAACGGATACGCGCTGTAGCGGCCGAGCTGGCTGCCCTGTGTCGCCGACGCGAACGGCGGGCGGCGCAACGCCGTCGATGCCGGATTCCACGGGAAGCGCGCGCTGTCGGGCGCATCGAGGTCGTGCCACGCCGGATTGCGGCTCGCGAGCGCGAAGGCGCGCGGATAGTCGCGCGGATCGGCGGCTGCTTTGACGACGTCGGAGACTTCTTCGCGCGTCGGCCAGAGATCGCGCAGATAGACGGGCTTGCCATCAGCTGTCTGCTGGATCGGCTCGACGCTCAGGTCGCGTTCGGCGTCGCCCGCAAGCGCGAAGGCAATGACGAGCGGCGGCGACATGATGAAGCCGAGATCGAGATCGGGATGAATGCGGCCGGGGAAATTGCGGTTGCCCGACAGCATCGCGACGGGATAGATGCTTTTCTGCGCGAGCGCTTCGCGGATCGGCGACGTCAACGGTCCCGAGTTGCCGATGCAGGTCGTGCAGCCGTAGCCGACGATATCGAAGCCGACAGCCGACAAGTCATCAATCAGCTTCGCGCGTTCGAGATACGCGGCGGCGGCGGGCGAGCCAGGTCCAAGCGACGTCTTGACCCACGACGGCACCTTCAGGCCCAACGCGCGTGCTTTACGGGCAAGCAGACCAGCGGCCATCAGCAACGCGGGATCGGATGTATTCGTGCAACTCGTGATCGCGGCAATCGCGACGGGATGCTTCGGCATCGTCGGATGACGTTGCACAGGCTCGAAGGCAAGCCTGGCGAGCGTCGCCGCCGTTTGCGAGTAATCGAGCAGATCCTGCGGACGGCGCGGCCCGGCGATATGCATGCCGACGCTGCCGAGATCGATCTCGATCGTGCGCGTGAAGCGCGGCTCGGCTTGCGGATCGAACCAGAGGCCCGCGTGCCGCGTGAACGCTTCGACGAGCCTGATGGACGCCTCGGAACGGAACGTCGCGCGCAGATAGTCGAGCGTGTGCTGATCGACGGGGAAAAAGCCCGTCGATGCGCCGTATTCCGGCGCCATGTTCGCGACGACGGCGCGGTCGCCAGCGCTCAGCGTCGCGACACCGGGACCGAAGTACTCGACGAACTCGCCCGACACGCCGATGGCGCGCAGCCGCTGTGTCACCTTCAGCGCGAGATCGGTGGCGAGCACGCCCGGCCGCATCGCGCCCGTCAGCCGCACGCCGATCACATCGGGAATGCGCTGCATCACGGGCATGCCGAACATCACCGTCTGCGCTTCGAGTCCGCCCACGCCCCAGCCCAGCACGCCGATGCCGTTGATCATCGGCGTGTGGCTGTCGGTGCCGATCAGCGTATCGGGCACGGCCCATTGCTCGCCGTCGCGCTCGACTGTCGTGACGACGGTCGCCAGTTGCTCCAGGTTGATCGTATGCATGATCCCGGTGCCCGGCGGATGAATGCGCACGCCCTTCAGCGCCTTCGACGCCCAGCGCAGGAAACGGTAGCGCTCCGCGTTGCGGCGCAATTCGAGCGCGAGATTCTCAGGCGCCGCGTCCTTCTGCGCGAAGGACTCGACGGCCAGCGAATGATCGACGGATGAATCGACGGGCAGCACAGGATTGAGCGACGCCGGGTCCGCGCCAGCTTCCGCGAGCGCGTCGCGCATCCCCGCAATGTCGACCAGTGCGGGCGTGCTCGTCGTGTCGTGCATCAGCACGCGGTTGGGCTGGAACGCGATCTCGGCTTCGCTGGTCGCGCGTGCCGTCCACGCGAGGGTGGCTTCGACGGCTTGCCGCCGCTCTTCGCCTTCCATGTTGCGGACGACGTTTTCGAGCAGCAGCCGCATCACGACGGGCAATGCACGCAGCCTGTCGCCGAACAACCCGGGCAGATCGACGAAGCGATACGACATGCCGTCGACGCTCAAGCGGGCTTCAGTGGGGGAGTAAGTGTTTTCCATGACTGTATTTTTGCACTTTACCAGGTAAAAATGCAATCTAGTGCAAACCCCAGATACAACAATGCGGAGACATCACGTGAAGAAAACCGGCCATGACAGGCGGGTTTCGCCGGCCGAAGCGGCCCTCGACGGAGCCCGGCGGCGCATCGTTCAGGGCGCCGCGGCGCTCGGCGTGCTGGCTGCCATCGGGCCCGCCGCACGGTCGGTTTTCGCGGAGGAACAGCCGTTGCGCCAGACAGATCTCAAAGGAAAGAACCTCATGTTTGCTTATGTCGGATCGCGGACCACCCGCGAACGGAACGCCCACGGCGAGGGCATCAGCGTCTATCAGGTCGACACGGAAACGGGCGCGCTCGAACTCGTGCAACTCGTGAAAGACCTCGTCAATCCGTCATTCCTCGCGTTGAGCAGCAACGGCGAGCATCTCTATACCGTGCATGGCGACGTCAGCGACATCAGCGCCTTCAAGGTCGACAAGGCAACCGGCAAGCTCACGTTCCTGAATCGGCAAAGCACGCAGGGCAAGAATCCCGTGCACCTCGCGATCGATCCGACGGGCCGCCATGTCGTCGTGTCGAACCACATCGGCGCGAGCCTTGCTGTGCTGCCCATCGCCGAAGACGGCTCGCTTCAGGAGCTGACGCAGCTGGTGCGCCTCGAAGGTCCGGTCGGCCCGCATCGCGTCGAACAGAAGCAGGCCAAGCCGCACTTCAATCCGTTCGACCCGACGGGCGAATTCGTCATCGTGCCGGACAAGGGACTCGACCGCGTTTTCACCTTCCGTTTCAAGGACGGGCAACTGACGCCCGCTGCGCCCGCGTTCGTCGTATCGCGCGAGACATCGGGGCCGCGTCACGTCGCGTTTCATCCGAAGGGCACGCATGCGTATGTCGTCAACGAACTCGACTCGACCGTGACGACGTATCGCTATACGGCGAGCAACGGCGAGTTGACGCCCGTGCAGATAGTGTCGTCGTTGCCCGATACGTTCACGGGCAATAGCCGCGCATCGGAGATCGAAGTGGACCGCACGGGGCGCTTCGTCTACGCATCGAATCGCGGTTTCGACAGCATCGCGGTGTTTCGCATCGACCAGGCGACGGGCCACCTCGCTTTCGTCGACGCCGAGCCGACGCTGGGCCGCACGCCGCGCTTCATGACGGCGACGCCCGACGGGCGCTTCATGTACGCGCTCAACGAAGACAGCGACACGATCGTCGCATTCTCCGTGAACCCGACGACAGGACAACTCAAACCGACGGGCTTTTCCACCCAGTCGGGCAGCCCTGTCTGCATGATGTTCTCGCAACATCACGCGTAACCCGCAATACGGATTTCAAGGAACCTGGCGGGCGCACCCGCCAGTGGAGACACACATGCAAGCCAAGCCAGCCACGCAGGCCATCGACGAGCGCGCGCTCGTCCGCAAGATCGCCTGGCGGATCATTCCATTCGTTTTCATTCTCTACATCATTTCGTATCTGGATCGCGCGAACATCGGCTATGCCGCATTGCAGATGAACCGCGATCTCGCGCTGAGCAGCGAAGCGTTCGGTTTCGCGTCGGGCATCTTCTTCATTGGGTATTTCCTGTTTGAAGTGCCCAGCAACGTGATGCTCAACAAGTACGGCGCGCGTGTGTGGATTGCGCGCATTCTCGTGACGTGGGGCATCGTCTCCGTCATCTCGGCGTTCGCGCAGAACGCGACGCAACTGTACGTGCTGCGCTTTCTGCTGGGCGTCGCGGAAGCGGGCTTCTTTCCGGGCATCATCGTCTATCTGACTTACTGGTTTCGCGCGAAGGAACTCGCGACGACGGTCGCGCTTTTCACTGCGGCGATTCCCGTGTCGTACATCATCGGCGCGCCGTTGAGCACGTGGATCATGGACAGCGTCCACTGGCTCGACTGGAGCGGCTGGCGCTGGATGCTGGTGCTGGAAGGTGCGCCGGCGCTGATCGGCGGCATTCTGTGCTTCGTCTATCTGACCGACAAGCCCGCCGATGCGAAGTGGCTCAAGCCCGAAGAGCGCGAGTGGCTGCTGAACGAGCTGGCCAACGACCGGAAGGCCCACCCGAATGCCAAACATCTGGGTGCGTTCAAGGTGATGGCGAATCCGAAAGTGCTGTACCTGTCGTTCATCTACTTCGTGTATCAGTGCGGCAGTCTTGGCGTCGGCTACTGGATGCCGCAGATCATCAAGGGCTTTTCGAAGACGCTGAGCCACACGCAGGTCGGTCTCATCGCGATGATTCCGTATGTGTTCGCGACGATCGTGATGGTGGCGTGGTCGCGCAGTTCGGATCGTCACAGCGAGCGGCGTTTGCATTCGGCGATTCCGCTCGCAGTTGCAGCGCTCGCATTGCTCGGCGCGGGACTCGCGACCAACCCGTATGTGTCGATCACGATGATCAGCCTGAGTCTCGCTGGCCTGTACGCGTTCAAGTCGCCGTTCTGGGCGTTGCCGACGCTCTTTCTTACACGCTCGACGGCGGCTGTGTCGATTGCCGTCATCAATTCCGTCGGCAATCTGGGCGGCTTTGTCGGACCATTCGCGATTGGCTATATCAAGGGAACGGGGCAAAGCGCGACGCCCGGTCTGCTGTTTCTCGCCGCATTGCTGGTCGCGTCGTTCCTGATGACGTACTTTATCCGCATCAACGAACAGCGTGCAGCCGACGCACACGCCGCCGCCGCCAATCAAAGCCACTAAAACCTGGCCGCGCATGAAGACGTCTGGCGACTTGCCGGACGCGCGTTAAACACTGCCACAAACACAGGCGCAAAAGAACATCTACTTTCTTGAGGAGATCTTTACGATGAAGAAGTCGGCAATACCATTAGTCATACTAAGCGTAACGATCGTATCCGCGTATGCGCAAAGCAATGTCACGCTATACGGCATCATCGACAGCGGCGTGAACTACACGAACAACGTCCAGACGGCAAAGACTGCAACGGGGCTCACGGGCGGACATCAGATTGCGATGATCGAAGGCGGCTCAGCGGGCTTGCAGGGGAGCCGCTGGGGCCTGCGCGGCAGCGAAGATCTGGGCGGCGGTCTCAAGGCGATCTTCGTGCTGGAAAGCGGCTTTTATAGCAACAACGGGGTGATGAACCAGGGCGGCGCGCTGTTCGGTCGGCAAGCCTATGTCGGCCTCAGCAATCCCATTGGAACCGTGACGTTGGGCCGCCAGTACGATCCGGTCGTCGATCTGTACGGCCCGTTTCTTGCCGCGCCGCAGTGGGGCGGCTACATGAGTTCGCATCCGGGCGACCTCGACAACGCGCTGAACTCGCGCCGCATCAACAACTCGATCAAGTTCCGCAGCGCGAATTACCGCGGCCTGACGGTCGAGGCGATGATGAATCTCGGCGGCACACCAGGATCGTTCTCGAGCAACTGGATCTGGGGCGCCGGCGCCGCCTACGCAAACGGCCCGTTTTCGATCGGCGCGGGCTACCTGAACATCCGCAATCCGAACACATCGTTCTTTGGCGCGAATCCTAATGCGGGCCCGGCGACGACGAACAACCTCGGCAGCTTCGGCAGCGCGACAAGTCCCGAAAGCAATCCGGTGTTCGCCGGATATGCATCGGCGAACCGGCTTGAAATCGCGGGCGTTGGAGCAGGCGTGACGCTTGGTTCGCTCAACGTGAATCTGGCCTACTCGAATACGCGCTTCGAGGATATGGGTTCGTCCTCGGGGCCGAACCCGCTGCGCTACCGAGGCACGGCGGCTTTCAACAACGCGGAAATCAACGCGAAGTATCAGTTCACGCCCGCGCTGCTCGCAGGCGTTGCGTACGATTACACGCGCAACGGCGGCGCTGGGGGCAAGGGCGGCGCGAACTACAACCTCTTTAGTGCAGGCGTCGATTATTTCCTGTCGAAGCGTACCGACGTCTACACCATCGCGGTCTATGAAAAGACGAGCGGAACCGACTCGCTCGGACAAAGCGCGGTGGCGCAAATCACCGGCCTGACACCGTCGACGAACGACAAGCAGGTATCGCTGCGCGTCGGCATCCGTCACAAGTTCTGACATCGGGCAGCGTCCATTTCGCGCAATGGGCGCCACGCATGAAGCAGGTCGATCTGCTTCATGCGTTTCGTATCACCTCACAAAAGTCCCACTAAACATCACTTTTATCCAGGGACGCGCGCGCCTTCCTCGCCTATCGTTCCCCTCGCGCCTTCGCGTTCGGGGCGAGCGGCCAGTTCGTTTATCTCCTTACGGAGTTGTCGGCGGAGCTGATGGTGTTGCGCTGGGATCAAGCACAGGGACGTCTGAGCCTCGTGCAAACATTGCCCGTCACCAGCAATGCATTCACGGGCGTGAAAAGCGGAGCGGAAATTGCCGTGAGCCGCGACGGACGTTTCGTTTATGTCGAGAACAGCGCGGAGAATGAACTGGTGGTTTATCGGGTGAACGGCGAGTCGGGCATGCTTTCGCTGATTCAGCGCACGTCGTCGGGCGGTGAAAAGCCGTGGGGTTTTGCGATTCATCCTTCGGGAAAGTGGATGCTGGTTGCCAACCAGCACAGCGGCAAAGTGAATGTGTTCGCCATCGACCCCGCATCCGGCAGGCTGTCGGATACGGGCGAGTCGGCCAACATGCCGACTCCCGTTGCCATCGACTTCGTGCAATGACGATCGCCATCGTCGGGCTGCGTCAGAACTTCACGCGCAGGCCCGAGAAAACGGCCACTTGCCGGTTGGTCGATGATGCCGTGCCTGCGTCGGCGATTGCTGCGATCTTCTGATAACCGCTGCCGACGCGTGTCGAAGCGTCGCCCGCCGCAAGCTGATAAGCCGCCGACAGATACACATCGGTGCGCTTGGACAATGCATAGTCGACGCCCAGCGTGAACTGATGCCAGCGCGGCTTCAGATTCGCGCCGTTCGTGCCGGGCAGATTCGTTGCGCGTCCATCGGTGTAGGTGTAGACGCCGATCAGCGTGACAGCGGGCGTGAACAGATAGCGTGCGTTCAGATCGTAGTTGTTGAACTTGCGCGACGAGCCGTCGCTATAGTCGAGTTGCGTGTGGCTCCATGCGAAGCCGAGCGTCGCCGCGCCGATCGCGTAGTTCGTGCCCGCGGCGGCAATCTGCTGCCGCACGACGCCGCCATTCAATCCATAGAAGAACGCGCCGCTATAGTCGTCGCCGGATGTCGTCGACGTACCGCCGATCGCGCCGCTCGTGTTTGACGCCGCATTTGGATGATTCAACACGTTGTAACCGCCGCCGATCGAGAACGGTCCGTTCACGTAGTTCGCGGCCACGCCCCACGCGCGATTGTTGCTGAAGCCCGCGCCATTACCGCTGTTGGCCTGATTGCTGAACGCATAGAGACCGTCGACGGTCAGTCCTGCAATCGAGTCGCTGCGAAACTTGACGGCGTTGTTCACGCGGAACGTCTGGTTCAGATTGTCGTTGTCGCCGATATGGGTCGAGGGTGACCAGAACCCGGGGCCCGCATACTGCGAGACGAGATCGGTCACGGGCTCATATTGCCGGCCGAGCGTGAGCGTGCCGATGCCTTTCTTCTGCACGCCGACGAACGCCTGCCGGCCGAACAGGCGGCCGCCTTGCGCGGATGTGCCGTCGTTGGGTCGAAAGCCGCTTTCGAGCGTGAAGAGTGCATTCAGTCCGTCGCCGAGATCTTCGACACCGCGCAGCCCCCAGCGGCTGCCGCTCAGCTTGCCGCTTGTCTGCTGGACGTTGCTCGCGCCCTTCTGATTGTTGGTATAGGTGATGCCCGCATCGACGAGGCCATAGAGCGTGACCGCGCTCTGTGCGCTTGCGAGTGCCGGCGTCATGGCGGCCAGACCGGCCGCGCCGGCAAGAACAACGTGTTTCATCGGACTCCCTTTTTGTAGAACGAATGGAAAAGGAACCCGATGCTATGAGTGCAAGCAGTGAAAACGAAGCAACGATTTCTACTTTGTTATTTGCCTGAAAACTGATTTACAACGCACCTGCATCGGCTAATGCATTGCGACTTCGCGTGTGCGCTGCTCGCCGTGACCGTTTGTCGGCAACCGCACGCCGGGCGCATGTGGCGCGCGTTGCAAAGCATTGCAGAAATGCTTGTTTGCGGATAAGCGCGCCGCTGACTAGATTCGATGCATACCGCCATCAGCAGGAGGGCACATCATGTCGATGAGCCTCGCATCGTTGTTAAGGCCGTTCGATACGCTCCGGCAAAGCCTGCATGCCAGCCGGAAACCTGCGACGTCGCCCGCGAAGGATGAGCACGCGCGCGACGACGCCGAACGGCTCGAACGAATCGCCGTCTACGCCCGCGCCGGGTACTTCAACATGGGCTATACGCTCGAGATGTTTCATGTGATCGGCGAAGTCGCGCCGGAGTGATCTACAGCCTGTTTCGCAGCACACATGGAGCACTGGCAATGAGCGATGTTCTCATCATCGAGCAGCCGGCTGTCGTCGAAGCCGAACTGAATTATCTCGTCGCGAATGGCGAAAAGCCCGCGACCTACGCCTGCGATCCGCCGCGAGGCGTGCCGTTGCGCAGCGGCGTTTATCGGACGCATCGCGTGCCCGTCGCCAATGCGCGCGTCGCGCCGCCGCCCGGCGGGTTGTCGCTGGATCGCAACGGGTTCGAATTGCACCATCATCCGAGCGCGCTCACGGACTTCTCGGATCGTGCGGCCATCGAGCACATCTACTATCGCGAATCGGAGGCGCTGCTCAAGCGCTGGACAGGCGCGAAGCGCGTCGTCATTTTCGACCACACGTTACGCGATGGCGAAGCGCCGTCGCGTGCTCGGGGCGTGCGCGAACCCGTCAAGTTCATTCACAACGACCAGACGTTCGTGTCCGGCCCGCGCCGTGTGCGAGATCATCTGCCGCCGCACGAAGCGCAAGCATGGCTCAAGGGCAGGGTGGCGATCGTCAACCTGTGGCGGCCGATCGGCTGGACAGTCGAATCTTCTCCGCTCGCGATGTGCGACTCGCGCAGTATCGCGCTCAACGATCTGGTGCCGTCGGATCTGATCTATCCCGACAAGGTCGGCGAGACTTACGCGTTCGTGTTCAATCCACGGCACCGCTGGTACTACTTTCCGCTGATGACGCCGGAAGAAGTATTGCTGCTGAAGATCTACGATTCGGCGGGAGACGATATTGCACGTCTGACGGCGCACACGGCATTCGACGATCCGTCGTCGCCGCCCGATGCTCGCGCGCGGCGCAGCATCGAATTGCGGTCGTTGCTGTTCTTTTGAGCGTGTCGTTTAAAAAATAAAGTCGCTGCCCTTGCGTCTCCCCCTTGCAGAAGCGTTCTCCACCGGTTTGCCGAGTGGGCACACTCGTTGCGCATATCGTCCGTACGGTGATGGGCATTCCGCACTGCGATTGACAGGAGACGATCATGAGACAGACCGTGCTGGGCGTGTACGACAGTTACGCCGATGCGTGTTCGGCGCAGCGAGCGCTAGGCGAAGCGGGTGTTGCGCGGCCCGATATGGCCATGTACTCGATGTCGGCGAGCACTCCCGTGGAAAAAGGGCCGCGTGTATATGGGCCCGATGGTAGCGATGCGCGCCATCACAGGGCGGTCCTCGACCAGCTCGAGCTATTGTTCGCGCGGCTTTTCAGGCCGGGCGAGTATCCGCCCGAAGCGGAGGACTACAGGGAATTCATCCGGCGAGGCGGAACGCTGGTCAGCGTTGACGCGACCGGGATGCAGGCCGATCTGGTGTGTGATGTGATGCGCCGTGCGGGCGCGGCCGACATCGGCGAGCGCGCCAATGCCTGGCGAAACGGACAGGGCGCGGCGTCTTCGACGGCGAGCACACCGGAGCCGGCCATTTATGGCGACTTGGCGCCCGCACATGTAGCGCCCTCACATGTAACGCCCGCACATGTGCCGCCGTCAGAAACGGCGGGCGATGCTGCGGACGTCACGCGCCTCGAAAGGCGGAATACGTCCGAGCCCAGTATGGTGAGCGGGATGCAGCAGGTGACCACACGTGCGGACCGGGACGGTTCACACGCGGCCATGGAGCAGAAGCAATACGCGCGGGATGTACCCGACTACGGGCTCGCGCGGACATCGGCGGATGTGGACGGTGATGTCAGGTCGCGCGCAGTGCTCCGTCCCGACGACGGTATGAGCGCCGCAAAAGCGCAGCCGACGTCGGCGACCGGCCTCGTGGGTGATCCCGTCATGGGCACTCCGCTTGACGATGATCCCGAGGATGATTATCGCAGGGACTATGACGCTCATTACGCGAGTTCGGGGGCTTCATACGACGAATATCGGCGCGCTTATACGCATGGCGCCGCACTCGGACAGGACGAGCGATATCGAGGGCAGGACTGGCAGCGCGTCGAGCCGAATGCCCGCGAGAACTGGGAATCGCGTTATCCCGAAAGCGGGTGGGAACGATTCAAAATCGCGGTACGGCATGGGTGGGAACGCGTCACGAGTCTCTGAGAGGTGACGGGCATGTCGTCTTGACGGATCATTGACGCGAGAGGTGAGGGCACAGCGGGACACAGCGCTTGTTACGATGCTTGTTACGATGTGTCCCGGCCCTCAGGTTCCGACAGACCGGGGCGAGCATGGCTCGCCCCCTTCGCGCGGACAATCTGCGCGATTCAGATCTACTGCTTTTTGGCGGCGTCGACCTTTTGATCGGCCGCTTTCTTGTTTGCATCGTTTTGCGCTTCGACTGCTTCCTTGTTGGCTTTTGCCTGAGCGACATTGGCGTCGTTGGCGGCATCGTGTTTCTTGCGGTCTGCCTTGGCCTGCGCATCGCGCTTCTTCTTGTCGGCCTTGGCTTGTGCCCGGGCTGCATCTGCGCGGGCGTCGGACGCCTCTTTCGGCGTCGTCGCCTTCTGCATCTTTGCCGCGTTCTTGTCGGCGTCTGCCTGGGCCGAAGCCTTGTCTTCATTCGCCGACGCCTGAGCCTTGTCGGCATCGCTCTGGGCTTCCGCCTTCTTCTTGTTGGCGGTTGCCTGCGCTTCGCTTTTCTCGCTGTTTGCCTTTAACTGTGCTTTTTCCGCTTCCGAGTGCGTCGCAGTTTGTGGATGCGCTGTAGAAACGAGCAATACGGATGTTAGCGCGACGAGAATCCTTTTCATGGTTTTCCTCCCTTGATTTCCCAACCTACCCATCTTCTGCTTTCGAACATGCACCGGCGTTCAGATACTCGCAGCAAGTCAGGATCGCGAGATCTCTTCTGCGGCGGTGCATGCGTTGCACAGCAACCGACATGCCGCAGTGAAGGCTTCCATACGTGAGCAATCGAGAATGAGAATGACGGGCAGAACGCGTCGGAGAACGCTTTGTACTTATCATCTCCACTGATCGCGGAGGTGTTCTGTGATCGAATGAACGGGGAAGACTGCGCAGGGCGTTCGCGCTGGAATGAGTCGAAGAAAGAATCCGGCAGCTCGCCAATGACGGATGCCACGGGACGCCGGGGCGGCCATGTCTCGCCGCCGGATATTGAACGCTGGCCGGCTACGCCGGGAAGGACCCGTGCAGGGACGAATCAGCCGCCCAGCTTGATGATTGCGATTGTCAGCAGAATGCCGAGCGTGATCATCGCGATGCCGGCTTTCATGGCTCCCGCGCCGGTGTAGCGTCCGAGCGCGAAGCCCGCGATGAAAAGCATCGCGAGCGTCAGGACCCGGGACGCGACGAGTGCCGCTGTCAGATCCTTGATGACAAGAAACGGCAGTGCGACTGGAAATGTTCCGAGGACAACAAGCAGGAAGATGCCCAGCGCGCCGACGAAGTCACTACTCACGAAATTCGCTCGCGGCGGCAGCGTCGACGCGGTCGCGAGGCGTGCGCGGATTCTCTCCAGGTCGGCGTCGTCGACGAGCGGTTCCATCGTCGCTGGCAACGCGTCGCGCAACGTGCGCACGGCTATGGCGTGGTCCTGTTCCCGTTGCACGGTCAGTGCGAGTTTCAGCCGCTGACCTCGATCCGCAAGCGTGCGTACGAGATACATGACGGCATCGGCAAGGCCCCATGCGAGATTGCATCCGAGTGCGGCGAAGAACATCTTGTACCCTTCGTCTTCACCCGCGGTGACTGCCTTGACGGCGCCGACGAATGTCAGGGCCATGAACAGGCCAAAGCAAATTTCGCAGACTCGGTCGACGGTATTGAGAACGGGTTTGCGCTGTTCGGAGTCCGCGCGTCCGGCTGGCGTGATCGTGCTCATATGGCCTCCGCTCAAGGTAGACAACGAGACGTTGCGCTAGCTGCCAACATGGACTGCTGATACGGGCAGTATATGAAATAGATGCCGCTCAATGCCCTAATTACGGAAAATCTTGCGCGCAGCGAATGTCAATTGCCGATGTTCTCTCGCCTGGATTAAGCCATTAAATAAGCAATTGCAGAACGCGGCCGCCATCGCGCGAGCGGGAACACGGTATGCGCGGCTTTGGCCGCGCATCGACGCGTCGTCGCCTGACGTCTGCGCGGCGGGCGCTTTCTTTCGATCGGGCTCGGAGCGGTTCAATATGGTCACGCCATTTCCACGGACGCCGCGCGCCGCACGCCCGATACGGACGCGCGGCCGGCGCGCGAAAGCGCTTGCTGGTTACGCGAGCAAGCCCGTGCGTCTGCTGTTTCGCTATATCGGCCAGCATCCCGTCGAGCATGCGCTCGTGGCGCTGGGCATTGTCGCCGCCGTCGGCTGCACGCTCGGGTCGCAATTTGCCATCCGCAATCTGATCGACGCGCTGCCTGGCGGCCGCGAACATCCGGCACACGTCGTCAATGCGTTTCTTGTCGTCGTGGGTCTGCTGTTCGCCGACAATCTGTTCTGGCGCCTCGCCGGCTGGACGAGCGTGCGGACTTTCGTGGCCGTCACGGGCGACGTGCGCCGCGAACTGTTCGGCTATCTGACGGGCCACTCGCCGGGGTATTTTTCGAACGTGCAGCCCGGCACGCTCGCGAGCCGCATTTCGGCGACCGCCAATGCCGTTTTCACCATCGAGAACCTGTCGGCCTGGAATGCGCTGCCGCCGCTTCTCTCCGTCATCGGATCGGTCGTGCTCATCGGATGGGTCAGCGTGTGGATGGCGCTTGCGCTCGTCGGCATTGCGGTGCTCATGACGGTGTGCCTGTTCCTGCTCGCGAAACGGGGCGGGGCGAGGCATCTGGCCTTCGCTTCGCGGGCAGCGTCCGTCGACGGCGAACTGGTGGATGTGATCGGCAACATGCCGACCGTGCGCGCCTTTGTCGCGACGGCACGCGAGTGTTTGCGGTTCGGCGGCATTCTCGAACAGGAAATGGCGTCGCGCCAGGCGAGCTTGCGGCACCTCGAAAAACTCCGCCTGCTGCATGCTGTCGCGACAGCGTCGTTGTCGTGCGGTCTGCTGAGCTGGGTGCTCTGGCTATGGACGCAGGAGCGCGCGACGACGGGCGACGTGGTGCTGGTCGGCTCGCTGGGCTTCGCGATTCTGCACGGCACGCGCGACCTCGCGGTTGCGCTCGTGGACATGGTGCAGCATGTCGCACGGCTTGCGGATGCGGCGCAGGCGCTTCTCGTGCCGCGCGAGATGGAAGAGTCGATCGACGTGCCGCCCTTGCAGATTCGCGACGCCAACATCGACTTCGAGAATGTGACGTTCTCGTATGCGGGGCGGCGGCGCGTGCTGGATCACTTCAGCCTTCACATCGACGCCGGACAACGCGTGGGGCTGGTCGGACCTTCGGGGGCGGGCAAAAGCACAGTACTCGCGTTGTTGCAACGGGCCTTCGATCCACCCACCGGTGCGGGCGCCGTGTGCATCTCGGGGCAGCGCCTGTGCGACGTCAGTCTGGGCAGTCTGCACGACGCCGTGGCTGTCGTGCCGCAAGACATTTCGCTGTTCAATCGATCGCTGCTCGATAACCTGCGCTATGGCCGGCCAGACGCGACGGAAGCCGACGTGCTAAAGGCCTGCGAGCACGCCAATTGCGCCGGTCTGATCCGCTCGCTGCCTGATGGCCTGCAGACCGTCGTCGGCGAGCGGGGCGCGCGGCTGTCGGGGGGCAGAGGCAGCGCATCGCCATCGCGCGAGCCTTCTTGAAGGATGCACCGATCCTTCTGCTCGACGAGGCGACATCCGCGCTCGACACGGAATCGGAGGCGAAGATCCAGGATGCACTCGACCGCTTGATGAAGGGGCGCACGGTGGTGGCGATCGCGCACCGTCTGTCGACGTTGCAGAACTTCGACCGGATCGTCGTCATTCAGCACGGCAGGCTCGTCGACGATGGCGCGCCAGAGGTGCTGGCCGAACGGCCCGGCATTTATCGCGATGTTCTGCTGCGCCGCGAGCACCGCTCGGGGAGCATGCACGCATGAGTGTTGTGCCCGGCATGCGCGCGCGTAGCGGGCAGCACGACTTTGCGATAATGCATTCGCCTGTGCTCAAACGCGCGCGTGTGCCAACCCATGTTCCACGCATGTGCCACGCCGTTGCCCGTCATCCGCACTCATCTGCTAGCAATCGACATGGACGTCCGCCGCAGCAAATCAGGTTCGACTACCGCTTCCTCCGACGCCGCCACGGGTTTCGTACGCGTGCGCGGCGCCCGTGAGCACAATCTGAAGAACGTCGATGTTCAGATTCCCCGCGATGCACTCGTCGTCTTCACGGGCGTGTCGGGCTCGGGCAAATCGTCGCTCGCATTCGGCACGCTGTACGCGGAGGCGCAGCGCAGATACTTCGAATCGGTGGCGCCGTATGCGAGACGCCTGATCGAGCAGGTCGGCGTGCCCGAAGTCGATGCGATCGACGGTCTGCCGCCCGCAGTTGCCCTGCAACAGCAGCGTGGCGCGCCGAGCGCGCGCTCCTCGGTGGGCAGCGTCACGACGCTGTCGAGCCTCGTGCGGATGCTGTATTCGCGCACGGGCACTTATCCGCCGAAGCAGCCGATGCTGTTCGCCGAGGACTTCTCGCCGAATACGGTGCAGGGCGCCTGTCCCGTCTGTCATGGTTTGGGACGCGTGTACGAGGTCACCGAACAGTCGATGGTGCCCGACGACACACTGACCATCCGCGAACGCGCCATTGCCGCGTGGCCGCCGGCGTGGCACGGACAGAATCTGCGCGACATCCTGGTGACGCTCGGGTATGACGTCGACACGCCGTGGCGCGATCTGCCGAAGAAAGATCGCGACTGGATTCTCTTCACCGACGAGCAGCCCACTGTGCCTGTCTACGCGGGCCTCACGCCCAAAGAGACGCGCGCCGCACTCAGGCGCAAAGACGAACCCAGCTATCAGGGCACATTTACGGGCGCGCGCCGCTACGTATTGCATACCTTCGCCAACACCCAAAGCGCGTTGATGAAAAAGCGCGTGTCGCAATACATGGTCGGCAGCGCGTGCGCGGCTTGCGACGGCAAGCGGCTCAAGAAAGAAGCGTTGTCGGTGAAATTCGCGGGTCTCGACATCGGCGAGTTTTCGCAGTTGCCGCTTTCCGAA
This sequence comes from Paraburkholderia azotifigens, assembly GCF_007995085.1. Taxonomy (GTDB): domain Bacteria; phylum Pseudomonadota; class Gammaproteobacteria; order Burkholderiales; family Burkholderiaceae; genus Paraburkholderia; species Paraburkholderia azotifigens. The sequence goes on along the minus strand of NZ_VOQS01000005.1, from coordinate 1,865,580 downwards.
CTCGCATCGATTCTCGAACCGGTTGCACGCGGCGAATGGGCGGAGGCGACAGCGTTGGGCAAAGCCAGCGTGCTCAGCAAGAGCGCAATGCGCGATGCCGTCGACAAGCGCGTCGCTGCGGGCGGCTCGATGCACAAAGCTTCGCCGGACGTGAGGCGCACGCCGAACCAGTCGGAAGAAAAGCGCCTCGCCGCGCAGCGCATCGCAGACGAGCTGCTGGAGCGCCTGACGACGCTGATCGACCTGGGTCTGGGCTATCTCGCGCTCGATCGCAGCACGCCGACGCTGTCGTCCGGTGAATTGCAGCGTTTGCGACTGGCCACGCAATTGTCGTCGCAACTCTTCGGCGTCGTCTATGTACTCGACGAGCCATCGGCCGGTCTGCATCCCGCCGATGGCGAGGCGCTGTACAGCGCATTGCAGACACTGAAAGCAGCGGGCAATTCGCTGTTCGTCGTCGAACACGATCTGCAGATGATGCGTCGCGCCGACTGGCTGGTCGACGTGGGTCCGGCGGCCGGCGAGGCGGGCGGTCATGTGGTCTATAGCGGTCCGCCTGAAGGCCTTGCTGCCGTCGAAGCATCGCAGACGCGCCGTCATCTGTTCGCACCGCCCGCGCATGCGGATCACACGCCCCGCGACGCGGCAGGCTGGCTGCGGCTCGCGAATATCAGCCGCAACAATCTGCATGGGCTGAGCGTTGCATTTCCGCTGGGCTGCCTGACGACGGTCACGGGCGTTTCGGGTTCGGGCAAGTCGAGCCTCGTGAGTCAGGCGCTGCCGGAACTGGTTGCGGGCCGGTTGGGCAGGATCATCGAAAGCCAGGACGAAGACGAACAGGATCCGCTGCTCGCAACGGCGACGGCGCCTGCGAGCGGCCATATCGCCGACGGGATGGAGGCGGTCCGGCGGCTCGTGCGCGTCGATCAGAAACCGATCGGACGCACGCCGCGTTCGAATCTTGCCACCTACACGGGCCTGTTCGATCACGTCCGCAAGCTGTTTGCGGATACACCCGCAGCCCGCAGGCGTCGCTATGGTGCGGGGCGCTTCTCGTTCAACGTCGCGCAGGGACGTTGCCCGACATGCGAAGGCGAAGGATTCGTCAGCGTCGAACTGCTTTTCCTGCCGAGCGTGTATGCGCCCTGTACCACGTGCCACGGCACGCGTTACAACACCTCGACGCTGGAGATCACCTGGCGGGACAAGAACATTGCCGAAGTGCTCGGCCTGACCGTCGACGCCGCGTGCAGTTTCTTCGCCGAAGAGGCAGGCGTGATGCGTTCGCTGAAAGCACTGCGCGACATCGGGCTTGGCTATCTGCGCCTGGGTCAACCGGCAACGGAACTGTCGGGCGGCGAAGCGCAGCGTATCAAGCTCGCCACTGAATTGCAGCGTGCGCAGCACGGCAACACGCTATACATCCTCGACGAACCGACAACGGGGCTCCATCCCGCCGATGTCGACCGGCTAATGGTGCAACTGCAAGGACTCGTCGACGCAGGCAATACGGTCGTGGTGGTCGAACATGACATGCGGGTGGCCGCGCAAAGCGACTGGGTAATCGACGTTGGACCGGGAGCCGGCGACGCCGGCGGGACGATCGTGGCGAGCGGCGCGCCGTCCGAAGTTGCCCGCGAGACAGGCAGCCGCACGGCTGCCTATCTGCGGCAACAGTTCGCGGAGTGATTCTCTCGGTACGCCGCTCCATCGATATGCATTCCTGATGGAAAAGCATGAAACAACGCAGGGAAGACGGGATCTCCGGGGAAGTGAGGCGTTGCGCGCCAGGGCTAATAACGCTTGCCCCTGGTGCGATCAATCCCGAACGGCATGAACTCTGGTGATCTATTTGTTGGCGGTTTAAAGAAAGAAATACATCATCGCTCGCTTTCCCGGCATAAATTACCTGACACCACAGTCAGATTTGTCGACAAAACCGGTTGTTTGCGGCGCACTGCGCGCAGTGTGGTAAATCCACCTATTTCTCCTTGTATTATTCAACGGCACAGTCAAAGACGCTGCGGCAAACAGGCCGAAACCGTACCCGCTACGGCGCGCAGGCACGCCCCATGAAATTCGCGAAAGAACCCGAACCATAACGCGACGCTTGTTCGTGACACGTGAGGAACGCATGGAAACGTTCGAAGTCGAGTCACCGCTTCAATCCGATGGCCAATTGGCGCTTATCGCTGCGGCACTGAGTGCGTTGCGACGCGGCGACACGTCATTTCGTCTGCCTGAAAACTGGACGGGTGATGCCGCGAATGTCGCAACCGAATTCAATATGCTGGCCTCTCAAACGAGACGTATCGGGCAGGATCTCGGCAAGATGTCGAGACAGTTGTCCGGTCACGGCATGCGCAACCATGACGTCGCGATCGACAGCGAGACGCTTACGGGTATCTGGCTCGACAGCGCGTCGCACGTCAATCTGCTGTTCGATAGCGTCAATACGGCCCATGACTGCACGAAGACCGTGCTCGCCGCGCTGACCTCCCTGCAAAAAGGCGAAGCCGCTTCATTGCCTGCTGAGTGGACAGGCGTGCATGGCAAGGTCGCGCACGTGTTCAACGACGTCGTCGAACAAAACGTGCGCATTTCGGAAGAACTCGGCCGGCTGAGCAAAGTCGTCGGCAAGGAGGGGAGGCTGAACGAGCGCGCCGCACTTCCGTATGCGCGCGGATTCTGGGGCGACGCGATCGACTCCGTGAACTCGTTGATCGCAGATCTCGTCCATCCGACAAGCGAGGTGGCACGCGTGATCGGCGCAGTGGCGCAGGGCGATCTTTCGAAGAGCATGGCGCTCGAGGCAGATGGACGTCCATTGCAGGGCGAGTTTCTTCGTACGGCCAAAACCATCAACACGATGGTCGAGCAGCTCGGCACGTTCGCAGTCGAAGTGACGCGTGTAGCGCGCGAAGTGGGCACGGAAGGCAAGCTCGGCGGCCAGGCGGATGTGCAGGGCGTGGCGGGCACGTGGAAGGATCTGACCGACTCGGTCAATTCGATGGCGGGCAACCTGACGAGTCAGGTGCGCAACATCGCCGAAGTGACGAAAGCCGTCGCGGCGGGCGACCTGTCGAAAAAGATCACCGTCGACGTGAAGGGCGAAATCCTCGAACTGAAAAACACCATCAATACGATGGTGGATCAGTTGCGCTCGTTTGCTTCAGAGGTGACGCGTGTGGCGCGCGAAGTGGGCACGGAAGGCAAGCTCGGCGGGCAGGCTGAGGTCGAGGGTGTGGCGGGCACGTGGAAGGATCTGACCGACAACGTCAACTTCATGGCGGGCAATCTGACGAGCCAGGTGCGCAACATCGCGGAAGTGACGAAGGCCGTGGCGGCAGGCGATCTGTCGAAGAAGATCACCGTCGATGTGAAGGGCGAAATCCTCGAACTGAAGAACACGATCAACACGATGGTGGATCAGTTGCGCTCGTTCGCTTCCGAAGTCACGCGTGTAGCCCGCGAGGTCGGTACGGAAGGCAAGCTCGGTGGCCAGGCGGATGTGCAGGGCGTGGCGGGCACCTGGAAAGATCTGACCGACTCCGTCAACTCGATGGGCAGCAACCTGACTGCCCAGGTGCGCAATATCGCCGACGTGACGACAGCCGTGGCCGCAGGCGACCTGTCGAAGAAGATTACCGTCGATGTGAAGGGCGAAATCCTCGAACTCAAGAACACCATCAACACGATGGTGGACCAGTTGCGCTCGTTCGCTTCGGAGGTGACGCGTGTAGCGCGCGAGGTGGGCACGGAAGGCAAGCTTGGCGGCCAGGCGGATGTGCAAGGCGTGGCAGGCACCTGGAAGGATCTGACCGACTCGGTCAATTCGATGGCGGGCAACCTGACTGCGCAGGTGCGCAATATCGCCGACGTGACGACGGCCGTGGCGGCGGGCGATCTGTCCAGGAAGATCACCGTCGATGTGAAGGGCGAGATTCTCGAACTGAAGAACACGATCAACACGATGGTCGATCAACTCGGTTCGTTCGCGTCCGAAGTCACGCGCGTGGCACGCGAGGTGGGCACGGAAGGCAAGCTCGGCGGACAGGCCGATGTGCAGGGCGTGGCGGGCACGTGGAAGGACCTGACCGACTCGGTCAATTCGATGGCGGGCAACCTGACGAGTCAGGTACGCAATATCGCCGAAGTGACAAAAGCCGTGGCGGCAGGCGACCTGTCGAAAAAGATCACCGTCGATGTGAAGGGCGAAATTCTCGAACTGAAGAACACCATCAATACGATGGTGGATCAGTTGCGCTCGTTTGCTTCAGAGGTGACGCGTGTGGCGCGCGAAGTGGGCACGGAAGGCAAGCTCGGCGGCCAGGCGGATGTGCAGGGCGTGGCGGGCACGTGGAAGGATCTGACCGACAACGTCAACTTCATGGCGGGCAATCTCACGAGCCAGGTGCGCAATATCGCCGACGTGACGAAGGCCGTGGCGGCAGGCGACCTGTCGAAAAAGATCACCGTCGATGTGAAGGGCGAAATCCTCGAATTGAAGAACACCATCAATACGATGGTGGACCAGCTTAGTTCCTTCGCATCCGAAGTGACGCGTGTGGCCCGCGAGGTCGGCACGGAAGGCAGGCTTGGCGGCCAGGCGGATGTGCAGGGCGTGGCGGGCACATGGAAGGATCTGACCGACAACGTCAACTTCATGGCAGGCAATCTCACGAGCCAGGTGCGCAATATCGCCGACGTGACGAAGGCCGTGGCGGCAGGCGACCTGTCGAAAAAGATCACCGTCGACGTGAAGGGTGAAATCCTCGAACTGAAGAACACCATCAACACGATGGTGGATCAGTTGCGCTCGTTCGCCTCCGAAGTGACGCGTGTGGCGCGCGAGGTCGGCACGGAAGGGAAGCTGGGCGGTCAGGCCTACGTGCAAGGCGTGGCCGGGACGTGGAAGGATCTCACCGACAACGTCAATTTCATGGCGGGCAATCTGACCAGCCAGGTGCGAGGCATTGCGAAGGTGGTGACGGCGGTTGCGGACGGCGACCTCGCACGCAAGCTGACGCTCGAGGCAAAGGGCGAGATCGCGGCGCTTGCGGACACGATCAACAGCATGACCGAAACGCTCGCGACCTTCGCGGATCAGGTGACGACCGTTGCGCGCGAGGTCGGAGTCGAAGGCAAGCTGGGCGGGCAGGCCAAAGTGCCTGGTGCGTCCGGGACATGGAAAGGCCTGACGGAGAACGTCAACCAGCTCGCAGCCAACCTGACGACCCAGGTGCGGGCAATCGCGGAAGTGGCCACGGCCGTCACGCAAGGCGACCTCACGCGCTCGATTACCGTGGAAGCGCTCGGCGAAGTCGCGGCGCTGAAAGATACGATCAACGAGATGATCCGCAACCTGCGGGACACGACCCAGGTCAATACCGAGCAGGACTGGCTCAAGACCAACCTCGCGAAGTTCAGCCGGATGCTGCAAGGCCAGAAGAACCTCGTCGCCGTCGGTCACCTGATTCTGTCGGAACTCGCGCCTGTCGTCGGCGTACAGCAAGCGGAATTCTTCGTCCTCGATTCGTCCGAGCATGCAGCGTCGCTGCGGCTGATGGCTTCGTATGCGTCGAAGGGGCATCTTTCGCACGGCAAGCGCGTGCAACTGGGCGAAGGGCTCGTGGGTCAATGCGCGGTCGAGCGCCGCAAGATCCTGCTCGAGCCGTCGGCCGACGAGCCTATCCGCATCACGTCGGGTCTGATGAGCATCGTGCCGCACAACGTTCTGGTGTTGCCTGTCGTCTTCGAAGGGCAGGTCAAGGGCGTCATCGAGCTGGCTTCGTCCGAACGCTTCAATCCGATTCATCTCGCGTTCCTCGATCAGCTGACGGAAAGTATCGGGATCGTCATCAACACGATCGAAGCCAACACGCGGACGGAAGACCTGCTCAAGCAGTCGCAGTCGCTCGCGCATGAACTGCAGAGCCGTCAGGAGGAACTGCAGACGACCAACGAAGAACTGCAGGAGAAAGCGCGCCTGCTCGCGCATCAGAACCAGGAAGTGGAACGGAAGAATGCCGAGGTCGAACAGGCACGTCAGGCGCTCGAAGAAAAGGCCAAGCAGCTTGCCTTGACGTCGAAATACAAGTCCGAGTTCCTGGCCAACATGTCCCACGAATTGCGCACGCCGCTCAACAGCCTGCTGATTCTTTCCGATCAGTTGTGCAAGAACGCCGAGGGCAATCTGTCGACGAAACAGATCGAGTTCTCGAGGACGATCCATTCGTCGGGAAATGAATTGCTGATGCTGATCAACGATATTCTCGACCTGTCGAAGATCGAGTCGGGTACGGTTGTGCTCGACTTTACCGAACATCGTCTTGCCGATTTGACGTCGTATATCGAGCGGACATTCCGGCATGTCGCCGAAGCACGCAACGTAGGCCTGGTGATCGACCTCGGCGCGCATCTGCCCGCGTCGATCCGTACCGATATCAAGCGGCTCCAGCAGATCCTCAAGAACCTGTTGTCGAACGCTTTCAAGTTCACGCATCAAGGCCACGTCACGCTGTCTGTCGATGCCGTGTCGGGCGGCTGGAGCGCGGACAACGAGAAACTCAATCTCGCTCACGCGTGCATTGCGTTTTCCGTGTCCGACACAGGCATCGGCATTTCGGCCGACAAGCAGCAGATCATCTTCGAAGCATTCCAGCAAGCCGACGGCAGCACGAGCCGCAAATACGGCGGCACGGGGCTCGGTCTTGCAATCAGCCGCGAACTGTCGAAATTGCTGGGCGGAGAAATCCGGCTCGTCAGTTCGCCCAACAAGGGCAGTACGTTCACACTCTATCTTCCGATGTCGAGCGAGGCGGGTCGCGGCGCACGCCGGAGCGTCGCGACGCCCGGCGACGAAGCATCGGCAGTGGTGGTCAATCTCGACGGTGTGAGCGAGGCCGATGCGGTTGCGGCACATGCGTTCGTCGATACCGTTCTCAACGAGACGCGCGAGCTGGCGGACCCTGCAATCGAAGACGATCGCGACCAGATCATGGCCGGCGACCACGTCGTGCTGATCGTCGAAAACGATCTGGCGTTTGCGCATTTCCTGCTCGATGCCGCGCGAGAGCAGGGATTCAAGGGCCTCGTTACGCCGCTGGGCGCACCGGCAATGACGCTTGCCAATCAGTTCAATCCGGACGTCGTCACGCTCGATCTGTTCCTGCCGGATATGGATGGCTGGCGGGTCTTAGGCCGCCTCAAGAACGATCCGTCCACGCGCCACATCCCCGTCTGCGTGATTTCGACCGACGAGTCTCGCGAGCGTGCGTTGCGGGCGGGTGCGTTTGCGTTTCTCGCGAAGCCGATCCCGTCGCGCGAAGTACTCGACGAAGCATTGGGCGTATTGACGAGGTATGTCGACACGACGCCGCGCAAGCTGCTCGTCGCGTTGCCCGATTCCGCCGGGCGTGCGCAGTTCATCGCGCTTCTGGCCAACGAGAAGATCTCATTGTCGATCGCGGATAACGTCGAGCAGTTGCTCGGCGCAATCGCCGACACGGATCTGTGCGGCGTCGTGATGGGTGCGGATGTTTTCCAGACGGCAATCGACGATATGAAGCGTGCGCTGGCGAACCGCGGGCCTTTCTCACCGTTGCCCGTGGTCGTGTTTGCGCCGGATCAAACGGCCGCGCTGCCGGCGGCGGACAGCGAATGCTTCATTCCACTGGTTGCTCCAGACATGAGCCGCGCGCTCGACCTCGCCGTGGGATTGCTGCACTTCGATCGCAAGTGGCTGCCTCATCAGGCGTGCGAGATCATCGACAGCCTGCGTGGATCGACGGCGGATCTCGTCGGACGCAAAGCGCTGATCGTGGACGACGACATGCGTAATATCTTTGCGCTCGCGACCGTGCTCGAAGATCATGGGATGCGCCATGTCTGGGCCGACAACGGAAGAGATGCAATCAGGCTCGTCGAGACGGACACCGAGATCGACATTGTGCTGATGGACATCATGATGCCGGAAATGGATGGACTCGTGACGACAAGCGAGATCCGCAAACGCCCGGTGGGACGCACGCTGCCCATTATTGCCGTGACTGCGAAGGCGATGAAGGGCGATCGCGAGCGGTGCATCGAGGCGGGCGCGTGGGATTATCTATCGAAGCCTGTCAACCGCGAAGATCTGCTCGCGGTGCTTCATGCGTGGCTGCACCGCTAAGGGGTGATGTAATGGAACAGTCCGATGGACTTCCGCGGCAGCCAGTCAACATCCTCGTCGTGGATGATATGCCGCAGCAACAGGTCGTGATGCGGACGATCCTGGAAGATCTCGGCGAGAACGTGATTACCGTCGGATCGGGCCGCGAAGCGTTGAAGGCGGTACTCGAGAGGCCGTTCGCGGTGATTCTGCTCGACGTGAACATGCCCGGCATGGACGGGCTGGAAACGGCATCGCTGTTGCGTACGTATCGCCGCACGGCGAGTACGCCGATCATCTTCGTCACCGCGTATATCGACGAATCGGAGATGAAACGCGGTTATGCCCTTGGCGCGGTGGACTACATTTCCGCACCCGTCGTTCCCGAGATTCTGCGTTCCAAGGTCAAGGTCTTCGTCGAAATGCACCGTATGCATCACGAGCTTCTTCTGCGTGCAGAGGAACGCGAGGCATTCGTGCGCGCGGAGGCGGGCCGTGCTGCCGCTGAGCAGGCGCGGCAGCGCGCGGATTTTCTGGCGACGGCGAGCCATGTACTGACGCGTTCGCTTGAAATCGAAACGACCTTGCAGCGCATTGCAGAACTGGCTGTTAGCGAACTTGCCGATCTGGCGTATGTGGGCGTCAGGGGCATTGGAGAATTCACTACTGACTTTGTGGTTCGATCGGCAAGACGGAATCTTCCTGACGAGCCGGATTTCGCTGCATTTCAGTCCGGTACGCTTGCGCGCATCTTTCCCGGCGTGAACCGCTTCGTGCATCGCTTGCTGAACGAAGACACGCTGGATGTCGATTCCGCGGAAGTCGATTGCGTGAGCGAGGCCATTGGAGAGGCATCCGCCGTAGAGGACCTTCGGCACGTCAGCGCCTTTCCACTGTTGACGGGGAGTCAACGAGGCGTGATCGTGCTCGGCTCGTCGCAAGCGACTGTGCCCGCCGAGCAGGCGACGTTGCGCCAGGAGTTCGTCAGCCGCGCCGCGATTGCGCTTCAGAATGCGTTGCTGTTTTCGGCGATCCGCGATGGCGACAGGCGCAAAAACGAATTTCTCGCAATGCTCGCGCATGAACTGCGCAATCCGCTTGCGCCTATTGCGAACGCGGCGGCGGTGATGCGAAGCGCCAAGAAGGGCGATGCGGAGGTGATGCGCTGGGCAAGCGAGATCGTCGGCACTCAGGTCGAACACATGGTGCGCATTGTCGAGGATCTGCTCGATGTTTCGCGTATCGCGAGAGGGACGGTTGCGCTGCGCAAGGAGCCTGTGCCGCTTTCGATTGTGATTGGCCGCGCCGTCGAGACGAGCCGCCCGCATCTGATCCGCCGTTCGCAGACGTTGACGTGCGATGAAGAGGCCGTCGACATCGTGGTCGACGGCGATGTCGTCCGGCTCGCGCAGATCGTCGCGAACCTCCTCAACAATTCGTCGAAGTTTACGCCGCAGGGCGGTCATATCTCGTTGACCACGCGCTTCGCGGATGGCACGGCCACCATCACCGTGGCAGACGACGGACAGGGTATCGACGCAGCGTTTCTTCCACATGTATTCGAACTGTTCGCACAGGCCGATGCGTCTCTGCACCGGTCGCTCGGTGGGCTCGGAATCGGTCTCACGCTCGTCAGGCATCTGACCGAATTGCATGGCGGGTCGGTACAGTGCAAGAGCGACGGCCTGGGCAAAGGCGCGGAGTTTGCCGTGCGGTTGCCCGGTACGGTGACTGAACGCAATACGCCTGCGCTTGCTCCCGTCGTGCACCTGAACCGGAGAGCGGCGACGCGTGTGCTGGTCGTCGACGATCTCGTTGCGTCAGCGCAGAGTCTGGAAGCGCTGCTGACGATTCACGGTTATGTCGTCCGATGTGCGATGGACGGAGAATCGGCGCTGAACGTCGCCGCGGAGACGAGGCCGGATGTGGTCGTGCTCGACATTGGTTTGCCGGATATGACGGGCTATGAGCTCGCGAGGCACTTGCGGCAGGGGGACGCGTGTCCCAAAGCGCTCATGATCGCGCTTAGCGGTTATGGCCAGGAGGAGCATGTGCGTCAGGCGATGGAGGCAGGCGTCGATCACTATCTCGTGAAGCCGGCCGATCCTTCTGTACTCATCGATCTGGTGGCCGCGCGCAATGAAGGCCAGGATTTCGACGGGATCGTTGCGACCTGATGGTTGATGGCCTGAGGCCAGGAAGATGATCCCCTGCAAACGGGTTGATATCTGCGCCGTTACAGCTTGAACTGAATGAAGGCGTTCCTGAGGAACCGCTGATCAATAAGCCTTTCACTCGCTCCACTTCTCATTTCTTGTTCATCGTCGATTGTTGTCGCCCGGACAACATGCTGAACGCATTCGCGATGCTACTGGCGTTCGTCCCCGGTTACTACAATCCGTCACACGGTCGGACGGGACGCGAGCAAGCCGAAGCGCGTGAAATTCGTAGTCGTGCTCGTGAACTGCGCCGACCAGTGCGGTTTCCCCCACTTAACGAACAGGACTATCGATGATGAGCGAAACAACCCGCAATGTGCAGCCGGTTACGGTCCATTTTGCCATTTGGGATTGTCGAAGCCGACTTCAAAAATCACATCGCCGACGGGTTTCGAGCATGATCCCGAAGTGGCCGTGGACGTGCGTATCGCGCTGCTCAACGAAGCCGCCGAAACGGGCGCTCTGCTGGCCGCGGCGCATGTCGCTTTCCCGTCCATCGGTCATATTGCGAAGAACGGAGAAAGCTTCCGTTTCGTGCCGGTGTTGTGGGACTATTGATCGATACTCGGCTATCAACGGTCGCCGTATCGAATGCACTGGTGATCGCCAGAAAGCCGCCGCGAGTTCACAAGACTCGCGGCGGCTTTTTATCGATTCGGTGCGTAGACCACGATCAACGCTAACCAGGGAACTTCGATGATGATGGACGAAGCCGTTCTGTCGGCAATGAAGAGAAGCGTCTTGTGCTGGCTCGCGACTGTGGACGCGGACGGCTGCCCCAATGTCTCGCCGAAGGAAATCTTCTGCGCTTACGGAGCCGATAGACTGCTCGTCGCTAATATCGCTTCCCCAGGCAGTGCGGGAAACATCGCCTCGAATCCTGCGGTGTGCGTGAGCTTCGTTGATCCATTCGTACAGAAGGGATTCAAGATCAAAGGTAAAGCCCGGCTTGCGACGAACTGCGACGAGGGTTTTGAATCGCTTGCGAGTCCTTTGGTCAGGCTGGCGGGCCCACGATTTCCGTTCGCGTCGATATTCGTTATCGACATCGTGTCAATCGAGCCTGTCGTTGCACCGAGCTACCGGCTGTATCCGGATACGAGAGAGTCGCAACAGATCGAATCGGCCATGAAGACCTATGGCGTGCGTCCTGCTTTGCCGGATTCGATCGGGTAGCTCGGTGCCCTACATACGAGGTGTCTGCGCGCGTCGATGCTGGAACGACGGCTCGCTTTTCTTCACGGAAGAGGCGTCGACTTCTGGGTCACGCCTTCGACAGGTTCAGCATTCCGCTAACCGACGCACTCCACCGTTTCGAACCGCCGGGATTCACCTCGCACAACGGGCATGTCGCGCGGTACTCCCGCCTCTTTCGTCTTTCCCGCTCGCGACGGTGGGTGACATACGCCGCACAGACGCGTTGTCTGCAGGTCGAGCGTATGCGCGACGAACATGCCCGTGCACCGGCAACACCGGGTCATGTGCAACATGTTTGCGTCGAAGAAGCGCACCATGGTCCACGCCCGCGTCAGGCTCACCACCACCTCGAGCCGGTTGCCCGCGCAATGCTCGAGATAAAGCCGATACGCTTTGGTGATCGCGTCGAGCCGCTCACAGCCCGCCTGTTCCCTCAGAAAACGATAGATATTGAAGAAAAGCGACGAGTGAATGTTGGGCATCCACGTCAAGTACCAGTCCGCTGAAAACGGCAACATGCCCTTCGGAGGCGAGACGCCTTTCAGCTCCCGGTAAAGACGTATCATGCGGTCGCGAGAGAGCTTCAACTCGCTCTCGAGCAACTGCATGCGTGCCCCGAGTTCGATGAGTTCGATAGCGCGAAAGATTTCCCGGGCGTCCTCGCTGACGCTTTTGCCCGGCGTGGCATTCAATGTCATACGAACTGCTCCACGCTCTGGCCAGCCAGCAGGATCGCGGCATGTGTCGCTTTCACGTCCTCGTGCCGCGTCGGCCGGGCCAATGCGGCCAGCTGTTCGTGCCCGGAAAATCGGAACGCGCACAGCAGTTGATCCGTCATCGCGAGCCGGGTGATCTGCGCGACAGTGAACTCGGACAGAATGGCTGCGAGTTCGGCGGATACGCCAAGACGAAACATGGCGACGGACTTGTCCTCACGCAGTATCTTCTGCGCGAGGATCAGGTACGACAGATTAATTTCGTGAATCGAATTCAGTACTTCGCTGCTCGTCGTCATGGTTTCCCGTGAACCGAAAAACCCCGTGGTGATGCCGGCATTTTCGCCGTGCCATGTTTTTTTGCGCGTCCCTCTCCAGAATCGTCGGAGAGGTGTCTGATACAAAATTTACACTTTGTCACAGGTTGACGCGATCATAGTGCGGGGCAATTCGTTGGGCAAGAGCCGTTAAGGCATGGTCCCTTACGTTACCTATCCCGACATCTCGACTTCCGGCTTCTTCTTGCCCGGTCATCGCATGCAAGCATGAGCGGTGCGTTATGCGAGTTCACCGCCGATGCGTTGCTACATGCTTATCGGACTGCACCGTCCCTTCAGGTTGACGATCGCGCGTCGATATAGCGGTTCGGCATGCAGCGCTATCAAATACACCGACAACGAATAGCAATCCGGGAGGGGGCAACGAAGTGAGCAATGAATCGACAAGCCAGGGCACAGGTCTCTCTCACGTAGAGAAAATGCTCGTGTCGGCCACCGATACGACGGGAATCATCACCTACTGCAACGACGCCTTCGTCGAACTCAGCGGCTTCTTCCGGACAGAACTGCTCGGACAGCCGCATAGCGTCATGAGAACTGGCTTACCGTTTGTTTCTCGATCAGCACCCTAGCCTCCCGGATCAAGGAGGTTTGAGGAGAAATCGCACGATTGCGCGGCCAGCCGCGCGACGGCAGCACTTAGCGAATGCGACTGTTCCGCCCGATGCATGGCGATGTATCGCACAGGAGGCAGCGCGGGCCGCGTCGGCACGACGACGAGCGCGCGCCGCTCGACCATGCGCGCGAGGCAGGCCTTAGGTAAGTAGCTGACGCCAAGCCCGGAAAGTGTCAGCCCGATTTGCGCAATGAGGCTGTTGCTCGCCAGCACCTTCTGCAGGGCCACGCCTTGCTCCTCCAGAAACCGGCTGTACACGTAGCCCGTTCCCGACAACCCGCCCTGCAGAATGAGCGGAAACTTCGCGATCTCCGTCAGCGGGATTGCACGCTTGCCCGGTGCGAGGCTGGCCGCGCACATCCATGCATTCTCGACCTGACCAACGGGCGTCGCCGCAAATCCCTCGGTCTCGTGCGTCTGCGGCACGATGATCACGTCGACCGTCGCGGCGGCGAGCCGCTCGCGCAATGTCGCATTGAGATCGACTTCGGCTTCGACCTTGACCTTCGGATACTCGGCCTGAATCGCAGCGATGAGACGCGGTAGCCATGTCAGCGCCGTGAGTTCCGTGACGCCGATGCGAATCTGACGTACCAGCGCTTCCTTCGAGCTCATGCGCTCCACGATCTGATCGCGCCGTTCGAGCAACTCCTTCGCATGCTCGAAGAATTCCGTGCCTTTCTCCGTAAGCCGCGCACTGCGGTTCGCGCGGTCGAACACCGCGACGTCGAACGCACGCTCCAGCTCCTGCACGCGCTTGGATATCGCCGATTGCGTCGTGTTCAGGCGTGTCGCCGCGGCCTCGAACGAGCCAAGCTGAACGATCCAGTACAACGCCTCCATCTGTTTGAACGTCAGCATGAACGCGCTCTTTCACATGAATTAAAACGATAGTTTCTCATAGAAAAAAATCGCTTTTTTCGCTTATTTTGGCCGATTACTTTTTGCATAACGAGCCCGCACCGAGGCTCGACAGGGTTCGCTCACGAGCAGCGACCCATTCATATCAACCGGTAAGTGTCTGGAGAACGCATGGAATCCGTCATGGAAACACCTCAAACCGAGCGCGTGGAACGCAAGCCGCGCATCGGCCTCGCGTGGCAAATCCTGATCGGCCTCGTCGTCGGCATTGCGGTGGGCATGGTGCTCAACCATTTCCCGGCGTTGCGCGAATCGGCGATTAACGGCTTTCTGCAGCCCGCGGGCGACATCTTCATCCGTCTGATCAAGATGGTCGTGGTGCCGATCGTTTTCACGAGCATGGTGATGGGAATTGCAGGCGTCGGCGACGGGCGTTCGCTCGGGCGCATCGGCCTGAAAACGCTGGTGTACTTTGAAATCGTCACGACGATCGCCATCGTGCTGGGCCTGGTATTGGGCAACGTGTTGCATCCCGGCCTCGGCACCGACCTGTCCCAGCTCGGCCACACGGACATTTCGCGCTATCAGCAGACGACGCAGCAGACTCAGGGACACCACGGCTTCATGGCGCTGTTGCTGAGCATCATTCCCGACAACATCGTCATGGCGATGGGGCGCGGAGATCTGTTGCCGGTGATCTTCTTCTCCGTGCTGTTCGGACTTGGCCTGCAATCTGTGCCCGCCGAATATCGCAAGCCCGTGCTCGCAACATTCAAAGGCATTAGCGATGCGATGTTCAAGGTCACGGGCATGGTCATGTGCTATGCGCCGTTCGGTGTGTGCGCGTTGATCGCAGTGACCGTTGCGAGCTTCGGCTTCGGTTCGTTGCTGCCGCTCATCAAGCTCGTCGCGGTGACGTATCTCGCGATCATCCTGTTTGCGGTGCTGGTGCTCGGCGTCACGGCACGTCTGTTCGGTTTCAGTATCTTCACGCTGTTCCGCGTCATCAAGGACGAACTCATCATCGCGTTCTCGACTTGCAGCTCGGCGACGGTGCTGCCGCAACTGATGAAGAAGATGGAGGACTTCGGCGTGCCCAAAAGCATCACGACGTTCGTGGTGCCCACGGGCTACACGTTCAACCTCGATGGTGCATCGATCTACCTTGGCATCGGCACGCTGTTCGTCGCGCAGCTCTACAGTGTGCACCTCGGCTTGCAAGAGCAGATCGTACTCGTGCTGACCATGGTCGTTACGTCCAAGGGCGCGGCAGGCGTGCCTGGCTTCATGTTCGTCATTCTGCTGACGACGCTCGCGAGCGCAGGCCTACCGCTCGAAGGCCTCGCATTCATCGCGGGTGTCGACCGGATCATGGACATGGGCCGCACGGCGCTAAACGTGGTCGGCAATGCGCTCGCGCCGCTCGTCATCGCCAAATGGGAAGGCCAGTACGACGCGGAGAAGGGCAAGGCCTATGTCGCGTCACTAGACGCGTGAGCGCCCGTCGAGACAGAAGTGGAAATCATGGAACAAGGAACAGGTGAAATGAGCAGCAATCAGGGGCAGTTGTTTTCCGCATCTCTCATGGAGCAGATCAAGCGCCGCTTTCATTACGTCGATCACGATGTCGACGGAAGTGCGCGTCTTTTCTTCGACAATGCAGGTGGTTCGTTCAGACTGAAGGCGGCGCTGGAAGCATTTTCCCGCATCGATGCGTTGCCGGATTGTCCCGAGCGTATTCACGAGCGCGCGCTGTATCTGCAGGACATTCAGACGCAAGGCGAAGCGGACATTCGCCGCATTCTCAACGCGCGCGACGGCAGCGTATACCTTTCGCTGACTGCCTCTGCCGCGATGTTCGAAATGGTGCGCGCGGTAATGGAGAACGTGCCGGGCACGAACGCCGTGACAACCATACTCGAACATCCGTCGTCGTTCGATGCGATGAAGTTGTACTGCGAGTGCACAGGTAAGACATTGCGCGTCGCACCGAGCAACGCCGAAACGGGTGGCGTCGATGCCGACGCGATCGTTTCCTTGATCGACGACGACACGGCGCTGCTGAGCGTCATGTATGCGTCGAACATCTCGGGTGCGAAGCTGGATATCCAGACGATCGTCGAACGCGCGCGTGCGAAAAAGCCGGGCCTTTTCATCATCGTGGATGCCGTTCAGCACGCGCCGCATGCGGTCATCGATCTGCAGAAGACGCCGGTCGACGGCATCAATTTCGCGCCGTACAAGCTCTTCGGCTGTAGAGGGGCGGGCGTCGCCTGGCTGTCGGAACGTCTCGCGGAGTTGCCGCATCACCGGCTCGATGCCAAAGCAAAGGGCGTCTGGGAACTCGGCAGTCCAGCGCCTGCGCAGTTCGCGGTGGTGAGCGCGATCGTCGATTACGTCGCGTGGATCGGTGCGCAATTCAGCGACGCCGAAGACCGGCGCGAGCTGTTCGTGCGGGGTATGCAGCGCATCGAGGAGCACGAGCGCGCGCTGCTTTCGCTGTTGCTCGATGGTGTTGAAGGACAACGTGGTCTGCGAGCTATCGAAGGCGTACGCGTGTTCTGGGATCACGACGATCTGACGCAACGCGACCTGATCGCGGGCATAGGCTTCGATGGTCTTGACCCGACGGCCGCCGTGCGCGCATACGAGGAGCGCGGCGTGATCGTCTATGAGCGCATTGCGACGAGCCTGTACTCTGGGCGTATGTTGAAATCGTTCAATCTCGACGGTGCCGTGCGCGTTTCTCCATTGCATTGCCACGGACCGGCCGACGTGACAAGGTTCCTTGCAGTGACGGAGGAGATTGCGACGGCGGCATTCGCACACAAGGCTCGCTGAGCATGGGCGATGTGCACGGTGGAAGCCGAGCGGGGTTGCCACCGTGCATGACACGCTTCCTGCTTGAGCGCATTAGTTGATCGCAGCTTCGTCCAGACCGGCGGGCAGCGCCTGACGCAAGTACACGCGCCCGGATGTGTGACCCTTACTATGCCCAACACGAATGGAAAGGCCGCTCTGTTCAATGTTCAGAACGTCCGCAAGTGTGCTGCTTTGCTTGCCGGCTGCATCGACGGCCTGTTGATAGCAGGCGACGTATGCCCCTAGCAAACGATCCACAGGCGCCGCTTGCGGCTTTTGTTCGTCCCATGCAACGGCAAAAACGTTGCCCGATTGCGACTCGTATTCCTTGACCGTTACGCCTGCGTCCCACGTTGTCACATAGAGCGTGTACGGCACATTCGAGCGCGTACGATAGGAGTGCGCGACAGTCAGTTTCGCGTCGCCATTCGGCTGATAGGCAGGAGAGCCTCCAAGCTCTGCATTGACGTGCGCTGTACCCGTCAATCCAATTAAACAGGCAAGCAGATGCGCTGCGTGCTTGGCCATCGCGAACCCCGCGGCGTTAGATTTATAGTGATCTGCGAACAGCACGCATTGCGTTCAATCGGTTGCTAATGCCGCGCTGCACCGTTCGACATGGAATTGAAAACTGGTCTCGGTGCGCATGGTACAGCATCAATATGCCCGATCAATATGGATTGCTAGCGGAAAATTTCCCTCGTAACTTTCCATTCCTTATCTTCTTCTCTCAACATAGCTTGCCGTTTGTTTCCTGAGCGGCTAACGGATATTTGTGTCTCTATGATGCGCAACAGGACAAATGAAACCTGTCTATCGCATCGGCCTCTGCCTGACATGAAATCCGCTTTGCTTGATCTGTTGCTGCTGCTAACGAGAAATCGCTTTCATCGCGAACAAGCGGATATCGATGATCCACGGCGCGACGTGGTTACTCCGCTGACGGTAGATGGATGCAAGGTTCTATACGAGGGCAAGGTAATCCACGAAGCGCCATCGTACGAAGAAGCGGTTCTGTACCGCGACCGGCATATCGACGCGTATATGTGAGACGTATGCCGCCCGGCGCTAGCGAAAGCGTCGATCACAGATCACATCAGTTCGGAAACGGGAATTCCTGTCAGCGCGCTGACTGTCAGCGCCGCGCTGCGCACCCATTCGAATCCGTCGAGATGCCGGTTCATTGGCGGCTCCATCTTCTGCCGCTGTTGCTCATCGATAGACAGCAGTTCTTTCAATCCGCGCCTTATCGCAGCAACGTCCGTGGGATCATCGACATAACAGGCGATGTCTCCCGCGGCTTCCGGCACCGACGCCACCCGGCTCGACAGAACGGGGCGCAACGTGAATCACGGAAGGATCGATCTTGAGATGATGAACGATTCGCTGTTTCGTGTACCCGGACACCGCAATGATCGATTGCGCCTGCCGGATCGAACGCGGCAGTGCGTAGCGGAGCAGTTCGACATTGCCGGCTTCGACGCAGTGAGGAACATCGAGGTGCGCGAGATCATGCACGACGACAGCCGTCCTGCGTGAACGCATCGGCAGCACCGTGAACGCGGGGAAGTAGTAGTGACCTTTCGGCAGCAATGCGTCCAGCGACAGATTCAATCCACGCTTCAGAATCTGATGGGCCAGATTTTTGGCCAGCGACGGCAACGGCGCGACGCATGCGGAGCCGATCTCGCTTCGTTTTGATCGCGCAAGTGTACGACGCGCATTACCCGCAAAGGGTTACGGCTGTCTTGTCGCATCTTTCCAACTGAATGCCGCCGACGGGGAGGCGTATCGCCCATCGAAAACCCGCATATGGTGCGCTGAACGGACGCAAGCGTTCGATGATCGCGCAGGCACACGTTTGCCTCCTTGTGGCGCGCGATGCGCCGCTCGTAAGCTACGCCGCGACCGTGTGTCGAGGTCATCCTGAATCCGGTTGCGCGGGGAAGCAAAAGACCGGAACCAGGCAAAGTTCATTTCGGAACGCATTTAAAAAAATTTCATTCGATGAAAGTTGCGATCAAACTGATGTTGATTGTCGGCACGGCGCTCGCCGGGGTCGTAGCCATCGCGGTGGTGTCGTTGATTCAGCTGGACCACGCGCTGACAGAGAGCCGCACGGCACAGATCAAGACGCTGCTGACCAAAGCAGAACATCTCGTGCTCTATTACCAGGGGCTCGAGGCGAGCGGCAAGTTCAGTCGCGAAGATGCGCAAGCGGCCGCCAAAACGGCGCTCACTCAATTGAACGCGAATAGCCAGAGCTACTACTGGGTGACGAATACCGACAGTATCAATATCGTCCATCCCAATCCGAAGCTCATCGGCACGAAAGCGGGCGGCAACAAGACGAGATCGGGCGATCTCACGGACACGCAAGCGTACCGACAGGGCCTCTCGCGAGATCATTTCGCAATGGTGGATGTGCTGATCAAGCGCTCATCGGACGGCCCGCTCGAGGCGAAACTGCAAGGCGTCGTCGAGATTCCGGGTTGGCAATGGTGGATCGGAACGGGCTTTTTCTACGACGACATCAACGCGACATACTGGACGCTCGCGAGAACGCTGATTGCGATCTCGCTTGTGATCTTCATCGCGGTCGGCGGCATGGCGTGGGTGATGACGCGCAGTCTCAAGCGGGAACTGGGTGGGGAGCCGGCAGAGGCCGCGGCTTTTGCTGCGTACATCGCGTCGGGCGACCTGACGGCGAATCTCAGGCTTGCAACGTCGGATCGGTCGAGCTTGCTGTTCGCATTGGGCGAGATGCGGACCAGGCTGATCGATCTGGTGCAGGGCATTCACGGGACGAGCGAATCGATTGCAACCGGTGCGGGAGAGATTGCGCAAGGCAACATCGACCTGTCGCAACGCACGGAGGAGCAGGCCGCATCGTTGCAGGAGACGGCCGCGAGCATGGAGGAGCTGACTGCAACGGTCAAGCAGAATGCCGACAATGCGCAGCAGGCGAGCCAGCTCGCCGTGCTTGCGACGGAGGCGACGCGCCGTGGCGGTCAGGCTGTCGAAGAAGTCATCGCGATGATGCAGGGCATCGCCGACGGCTCGAACAAGATCGGCGAAATCATCGCCGTTATCGAGGGGATTGCATTCCAGACGAATATCCTTGCATTGAATGCGGCAGTGGAAGCGGCGCGGGCCGGCGAAGAAGGGCGCGGTTTTGCCGTGGTCGCGGGAGAAGTCCGCGCGCTCGCGCAACGTAGTGCAACGGCCGCCAAGGAAGTGAAGGCGCTGATTCAATCGTCCGCAGTGCGGGTCGATGAAGGCACGACACAGGTCACGGTTGCCGGACAACGTATGCATGAGATCGTGCAATCGATTCAGCGGGTCAGCAACATCATGAATGAGATTGCGGCAGCGTCCGTCGAGCAGAGCACGGGTATCGAAGAGGTCAATCGCGCCGTGTCACAAATGGACGAGGTGACGCAACAGAACGCCGCACTCGTGGAGCAGGCTGCAGCGGCTGCGACGTCGCTCGATGAACAGGCGGGACGCTTGCGGGAGATGGTGGGCGCATTTCGTTTGCGTTAATGCTCCCGTTTGTCGTCGCGTGAGCCGCCGTGTGTCTGGCCGAGCGCGAGATTTTCCATTGGCAGGGTCGTGCCTGCGTCGATCATGTCGCCATAGCTGAAGCGGTAGTGGTCGTGCAGTACCTGCAGGCCACCCGCGCCGTAGCAGAAGTCCGCGAGTGCGATTGTGCGCAGACCGAGCGGATAGTAAAGGCGCTCCATGCAGGTGGCTGGCGCAACATAGTCGCATCCTTCGCTGTCGGCGGCGTCATCGACGCTGTCGTCACACGACGTCACCGCAAACCCGCATACGAAGATGGCGAAAACCAGGCAGAAGATTGAAGCCCGCATATTGAATGGCTGAAGTTGTGTCGGTCATTCAGACAGACTTCTCGCCACAAGGTTTTTGGGGCTGGCTTACCGTGTGTTTCGTGTCTTTGCGATGTGGGGTAGGGTGGCCGGGATCTGTTCCGACGATGCTTCATCTCTCGCAGTACGAACTTGCCGGCGTGGCGCCCGGCACCGCTGCATTCCTCAGCGGCGATCGACGTAGATCTTTGGGACCATCGGTCCACGCAGTGCAATCAGGCGGTAACGGCTAGAATTGCGGCTTTAGAGCCCGGAATACGCCGATGTCTTTTGCCTCGCTTGGCCTGATCGATCCCTTGCTGCAGAATCTGCAGGACCGCAATTACCAGACGCCTACGCCGGTGCAGGCCAAGGCGATTCCTGCTGTGCTCGGTGGCAAGGACGTCATGGCTGCGGCACAGACCGGCACGGGCAAAACCGCGGGTTTTGCGCTGCCGCTGTTGCAACGGCTGGTGCAACACGGCCCTGCGGTATCCAGCAACCGCGCACGTGTTCTGGTGCTGGTGCCCACGCGCGAACTGGCCGAACAAGTGCTGCAAAGCTTTATCGAGTATGGAAAGGGTCTCGACTTACGATTTCTCGCCGCCTACGGCGGTGTGAGTATCAACCCGCAGATGATGAAGTTGCGCAAAGGCGTGGATGTACTCGTTGCCACGCCCGGCCGTTTGCTCGATCTCAACCGCCAGAACGCCGTGCAGTTCGACCAGGTGCAAACGCTGGTGCTGGATGAAGCCGACCGCATGCTGGATCTCGGCTTTGCGCGCGAACTCAACGCCGTCTTTGCTGCCTTGCCCGTCCGGCGCCAGACCCTGCTGTTCTCTGCCACTTTTACCGATGATATCCGGGCCATGGCGGCGGGCATTCTGCGCGACCCGGTCAATATCAGCGTCAGCCCGCCCAATGCCACGGCCAGCAAGATCAGGCAGTGGGTGGTGACGGTGGATAAGAGGAACAAGCCTGACCTCTTCATGCACCTGGTAGCCGGGAACAAGTGGGAGCACGCGCTGGTGTTCGTCAAAACCCGCAATGGCGTGGACTACCTCGCGGCAATGCTGGATGAAGCAGGCTATGCGGTCGACACCATTCACGGCGACAAACCGCAACCCGCGCGCCTGCGCGCACTGGAGCGCTTCAAGACGCGCGAAGTACAAATGCTGGTAGCCACCGACGTGGCGGCGCGCGGACTCGATATCGACGACCTGCCGCTGGTGATCAACGTTGATCTGCCCATCGTCGCGCAAGACTATGTGCACCGTATTGGCCGTACCGGCCGCGCAGGCGCCAGCGGCGTGGCGGTGTCGCTTGTATGCGCTGATGAAGCGCCGCAACTGGCCGCGATTGAAGCGCTGATCCGGCAAACGCTGCCGCGTGAAGAAGAGCCGGGATTTGAAGCCGAACATCGTGTGCCGCAAACCAGCGCGACGGGCCAGATCATCAAGAAACCCAAAAAGCCCAAGAAGCCCAAGGTGCCGCAAGCTGCGGCGGGTGGCATGCAGGTGCTCAGCGAGAAGCCGCGCCCACGAAGTGGCGAGAGCAAACGCAAGCCCGCGGCGGAACGCGCCGCGGAAGCGGGTAAAGGTACAGGCTTGTCCAGCCGTAACCCGTTCAGCTCACAAAAACCGCGCAGCAAACCCGCCAGCAAGCCAGCCAGCAAGCCAGTTGCGGGTTCACGCAAGCCGGCTGGCAAACCCGCCGCTGGCCGCGGCAAACGCCAACCCTGATGCGGGGAACGAGTAACGCCGGCGCTGGAACAGGCGGGCGGTTTGCAGCGGTTGAATCAGCGTACGTGCGCCGAGCCGATCGCATCAAGTAATTGTCCGCCACGAAAAGACGGTCGTGATGTCACCACAAACGGCCGAAATCGGGCGAACGGGAAGCGGTCTATTCCGGCCGCTCTGAGACGAGCACCGCGGCACTGCGCTCATCAGCCGTCTTCAAGAGGCCAAGCAGTTGCTCACAGTCGCTCGGAAACAGGCAGGCGAGCGTGAATTCATGAAGAGATACGCCCTGACCTCGCGGCAGCAAATCCAGAATGCCTGGGAATTTCTCGCGAATGATGAATCCAAGGCAAGAGAACGCGGACAACACGACAACGGAAAACGCCACCTTCTCGACAACGCGAAAATTCAATCTCATGACTGCACCTCTCGTGCGCCGCAAGTTCATCAGTATGGGTGAGGCAGTGACTCCACGTTCACCAGCATTGCCCGGCCGTGGTCCTCGTAGCAAGGGCGCAGGCAGTCGATTTCCCCGGTAAATCGCCCTTCGAGCCCTTCACCCGGAGGCACCGTCAGTTCGCGCACGCAGACGACGTCGGCCGTTGCGCAGGCGTCGAGCGTCGGGTCGGGCGTGAGGCGAACGTTGTCCGCGGCGACGAACGAAGCGCCGTGACGCGACCCGACCCGCGGCGCAAACGGCACGATGCCAGGTGCCCCTTCGACGATCAGGCTCCAATCCCTTCCCGCCGACATAAACATGTCGTACATGCCGTTCACCGCGGAAGCCGAGGTCTCCGGCATCGCCAGGATGGCGACGCGGGCGGATGTGCGGATCTTCGTCTTCATGGCCGATTTGTCCTGTTCGTGGCCGTGAACGCTTTCGTCGGAAGCGCGCGTTCGTCATATCGTGACGGCGTCGCAGATGTAATTTAAGTGTAAGGATCGCATTTATGCCAGTTCGGGCAACGCCCGATGTCACGCGATCAACTGAAGGGCGATATTTCGCAGGTTATGGCTGGCGACAGTCGCGTCGCTTCAGTTTGATGATGTGGGTGGCGAGGCCACCGCTTCGTGACCCGCTTCCGCGAGAATTTACGATTGCGCGCCAATGATGGGCGACGCGTGACCGGTTTCCGAGGCACGACGCGTGGACGCAATCTGCTCGCGTCCACGTACGCCGGAATCAGGTCGACGGTGCGCTCAGCGACGTGTTGTACGTGGTGCCCGCGATCACCACATTGGTCAGCGTAATGCCGCTGACGTTACTCACGAAGACGGGACCGGGCGCCGCCGACGCGGACGTCGAAGGCGTTGTCGGCACTGCGCCTGTGCACACCGGGTTGCCAAGATTGCAGTTCGAAATCGTCACGCCGCTGATGGGACTCACGATCGGCACCGGCAGCGCGCCGTTGTAATCGACCGCCTCGGGGCCCTGCATGACGAGTGCCTGAAAGCACGAGTTCGTACCGGCGACGAAGCCCGCAGGCATCGAGTACGACACCGCTCCCGACACGTTGCTCGCATTCACGTTCGTGATGTTGATGTTGCTGATCACCGAAGGGCTCCAGCGCACCGCGTCGCCGGACGGGCTGTAGTCGCAGTCGAACGTGATGAGGCCGCCCTGGCCCGTGGAGGGGCTGGTCGCGAGACCGGCCGTGCCCGTACCCGTGATCTTGCTGATCGCGGCGCCCAGCGAGCCGCCGCCATACTTGCCGGCCAGATTGACGCCGTTGGCCAGCGTCACGCCGTTGATCCATACATTGTTGATGTACCCGCCGCGGTTCATGTTGCTCTTGAACCGCAGCGCGATGTTCAGCGGATTGCTCGCCCAGTTCTCGTTTTGCATCGTCAGATTGCGTGCGTAGACATTGCGCACGCCCGCGCTCATTTCGCTGCCGATGGTCAGCCCGCCGTGGCCGCTTTGCATCGTGCAGTTCTGCACGACGATGTTCTGCATCGGGCCGTACCCGGTGTCGAGGTACTTGCCGGACTTGATCGCAATGCAGTCGTCGCCGGTGTTGAACTGAACGTTTTGCACCAGCACGTGGTTGCACGCGTCAGGATCGAAGCCGTCGTTGTTCGGTCCGACGCTATCGGCGAACACGCCGTCGATCACCACGTTCGTGCAGTCGGTGGGATGGTGTTGCCAGAACGGCGTGTTTTGCGTGTGGTAGTTCTGCAGGAGCACGTTCGTGCAACCGATGAACTCGATCATGCACGGACGCAGAAAATGTCCGTTGCCGAAGATGCGGTTCTCGAACGGCACGCGCAGTTCGGAAAGCGCGGGCAGATAGTTCTGGTCCTGGTTCCAGCCCGCGCCACCGAGCAGGTCCATCAGCGTAGTCGTCGCGCCGTACTGGTTCGTGAACGAAACGTTGGCCTGTGGGTTCTGGATCTGGGAAGCAGGGAGGCTGGTGAGCGGGACGTTGTTCGGATTCGCGTAAGCCTGCGAAGGCGTCGAGGAACCGGTGCAACCGTAAGCGTTGCTGCTTCCCTTGTAGGTCCACCAGCAGGAGGTCGGCGGCTGGCTGCTCAGTTGCATGGGTGTCATGGCCTGGCCATTGAGCACGCAGGTGTTGTCGTCGGCGGTCACGGCAATGTTGGTCTGGCGGAACGCGTAGATTGGCGAGCCGAAATTCAGGCAGTCGTTTGCCTGCCAGCGCGTGTGATACAGATTGCCGTTCGCCGTCTTGTAGGGGCCGTTTTTCGCATAATCGGCCGGGTTCGGGCTGAAATAGATCGTGCAGCCCGATTCCAGATGGAGATTCACGTGGCTCAAGAGCACGATGGGCCCGCCGCAATACCAGTTGCCGGCCGGCACGACGACGCGGCCGCCACCGGCGCGGCTTGCATCGACGATCGCGGCATTGAACGCGGCGCACGAGTCGTACTGCGTGCCCGTGTAGTCGCACGGCACCATCACGCCCGAACCCGGGCTTTGCAGATCGCTGGCGGGATGCGCGGTCTGTTCCGTCCCGCCCGTCACCCAGGGAATCTTGCCGCCCGGCCAGGCCGTCGAGGTGATCAACGCAGAGGCGGGGAGCGTGCGCGCACCGTAGCTCGTCACGTGAAACTGGGCGTGGGAGAACAACGAGCGGTCGACATGGGCGAGCCGCCTGAGAATGACCGTGGCCTGGCCATCCGGGCCCCAGATCGGATCGCCGGCGGGGTGGCCGGGATGCGCCGGAGGTCGACCACCGGCAGCGGAAGGCGCTGGAAACATCGAGTCTGCTGCCGCTGCCCCGCGGCTGGCCGCGAGCAGGCCTGCTCCTGCAGACGCGCCGGCGAGGGCCATGAACGCGCGTCGGCCGCGTGAGGCAGGCGCATTGTTGCGGGTTACGGAGTGCAGGGGATCGTCCTGGTCATGCGCTGTCATGTGATTCGTTCTCCTGTGTAATGTGACCAGAACGGTGAATGAACCTCAACGACCATGGGACCGTCTGGCGACGCGGGTGCGAAGGGAAGATGCACGGGTGCAGCGAAGAGATCGATCGGGAGCGGTTGGCTCGATCACTGACGGTATTGTTGTCAGACGACATCGTGATCGTCAATCGAATTCAGCTAGGGGATGTTCCTGGGTTCGCGGCCTTACGCCGATCTACAGGTAGCTTACATTCTTGAAATTTGTCAGACGAGCGGAGGTGCAGAGCGGCCCGTGGAAGGGGAGCGCGCACCGTCGGGCGTTAGGCCGCATGAAAACTACATCGTGATAAGGCGGCATGCGCTGCACAGTGATCAACATGCAGGTGCTGAGTATTCCCGGGCGCCAGTGTTCGGAGCCACACACTGGAGCATGTCAGGTACTTTCATTGAGACCTGATCTCCTTGCGATATGAGAAGAGCAGACCCCGTTATCGACGAAAAAAAAGCCTCGACTTCCTGAACAAGTCGAGGCTATCAACATCGCCACCCTGACCGACCGTTGCGGAGACAGCCCATCTCCAACGGTTGATGACGATGACCCTTGGCTTCCGACGAACCCGCCGGCATTTCCCAGTCGTCACACGGCAGTTTCAGGCGTATTTACGCAGCTTCATCGGCATGGATATTCGAGGCCGCACGTTGCCGTTGCCTGCTGCGGTCCACCGCCTGGCCGAGAATGCGCTCGATGTCCGTCGCACTCAGAGACGAAGCAATCTTCTCCGCATATTCATGATGGGCTTGCGTAAGCGGTGCCGCCAGGTCTCGCGCATCCATGTAGCGCAGCAGAGCAACGTGCCGGTGTCCGTGCCGGATGCTGCGGTCATACAGCGCCAGTGCCGCCGTTGGATCGCGCTTCGTGCGAACACTCGCGTTCAGGCCTCGCGTTTCGGATCGTCTCATCTTGAATGGCCGCTATGGTGAATGAGCCTGTCAATACTTCGTGACACAGTGTCCGTTCAGGCCGCGAATATGGCAATGCGCACGGGGAGATACCACCTCGTGGGTAGTCCGTGGCGCGCGCCGTGGCCGGCAGGCTTCGCTGTGCCGGCGGATCGACCGGTTCACCCGGCTAACCCATCGTCACGCACGGCGCCTGCTACCCCCAAAGAGGGAGCTCCCTCTGGCGGATTGCAAGGCATCGCCGACCGACCATACTGGAGTCACGAATCGTCAATGCCTTGCAGCGGAGCAGCATCATGAAAAGCCGGAATTTCCTGACCCATCAGCAGATTTTCGACCACGCCGTCGAGCATCTTTTCGGGCAGGGCCGCGCCGCGCTGCTTCCGCACGGAGGCGGCGCCTATCGCGGCTATTGCGGCGGGTGTCCTGTCGGCAGCTTCATTCAGGCGCGCGACTACATGACGGCGATGGAAGGCGTGCCCGTACGCTACATCGGCAACAACGCGTCCGACGCGATACCCGCATATATGGACGTTGGTATTGCGGCACTCAGAAAGGCGCTGCTGCGCGCCAATATCAACGTCTACGATCCCACGACGATCGACTTGCTCAGCTGTCTGCAGAACGTGCACGACGTGTTCGGCAAGTGGGAATGGCGCGAGCGGCTTCATTCGATCGCGCGGCAGTTTGCGCTGTCAGCAGAGCTGGTGAAGGCGGCAGCGTGATGGCCGCATGTAGTTGCATTCGACGTGTTTCAGAAACGGGCGTGTGAGGGGACGATCATGAACAGCCATCAGCAGACGTTGCGCCAACTCATCGAGAAGTGGCTGTCGCCGACGCCGGCAACGCCCGTTCGCGTGACCCGCTTCAGCCGCACGCGCGACAGCAACCGGCGCTACGTGTGCGTGGAAGTGGCGCGTCCCGCGTGTCCCGTCGCCATTGTGTTCTTCCGGCATGGCGACGGCGTCTGGCGAGTGTTTCCGCCCGACCGCGAGCGCCCGGCGATGGCTTATCCGAAAGCCGCATGACGGGTACAGCGCCGCGGGATTGGCCTATGATGAAAGCATCGGCGGTCGTCTGCCCGTCGATACAGGTATGAGGATTCGGACGTGGAGCCTGTCAATACCGTACTGCTCATCGACGATCACGCGCTGTTCCGCAAGGGCGTCGCGCAGCTGATTCAGATGAACCCGGAGTTTCGCGTCGTGGGAGAGGCCTCGTCGGGGCGCGTGGGGGTCGATCTCGCGGTCCGGCTCAAGCCGGACGTCGTGCTGATCGACCTGAACATGCCGGAAATGAACGGCATCGAAACGCTCGAAATGATGCGCGAACACGGCGTCGAGGCCCGCTTCCTGATGCTGACGGTGTCGGACAACGAACGCGACGTGGTCGCGGCGCTGCGTGCCGGCGCGAGCGGCTATCTGTTGAAGGACATGGAGCCGGAAGAACTGTGCCTCAATCTGCAAAAGGCGCTGCAGGGCACGGCCGTGCTCAGCGAGGCGGTGACGGGCAAGCTCTTTCACGCGCTATCGGCCGGGCAGCCGCTGCCCGCCAACCAGTCGAACCTTTCCGCGCGCGAGCAGGAGGTGCTGGACTATCTGGTCGAAGGGATGTGCAACAAGGAGATTGCCCGCAAGCTCGACATCAGCGTCGGAACCGTCAAGGTGCACGTCAAGCATCTGCTGCACAAGCTCGATCTGCATTCGAGGGTCGAAGCCGTCGTGTGGCATCACGAGCATCTCGCGCGCCGCAATTCGCCGGGTGCGTGAGCGTGCACGGCTGCCGCATTGGACCTACGCGTCCTCTTCCCGATTAGCCACTGGTACTATTCGCTCTACGGTATGCCGCGCAAAGCGGCGGCACCCGTCATTCAATTGCCGATAGCCAAGTGTAGAGTCAAGCGATGAAGAGCGAGAAAGAGCCCGATCTGACCACCCAGCTGGAAGAAACGGGCGACGGAAGATCGATTGAGTCGTTCCTTGGCAAGGTCGTCAAGGAGCACCGCACGAACCAGGGGCTGACGATCGCCGACCTCGCCGAGCAAAGCGGCTTGTCGCGCAGCATGGTGTCGAAGATCGAGAACGGTCAGGTGTCGACCAGTCTCGATTCGATCGTGAGCCTTGCGCGCGCACTGGGCATTTCCATCTCCGCGCTGTTCAAGAACTTCGAGCACCGCGAAGGCAACGCGCAGCACGTGAAGGCCGGCAAGGGCATGGAGGTGGTACGGCGCGGAACCACCAAGGGGCATACCTATCATCTGCTCGCGTACGACCAGGGGCCCGTCAAGCTGTTCGAGCCGTTCCTCATCACGATGGACGACGAGGCCGAAGTGTTCCCCACCTTCGAACATCCCGGCACGGAGTTCATCTATATGCTCCAGGGCAAGATGGAGTACCGGCATGGCAATCGCAGCTATCTGCTGCAGCCGGGCGATGCGCTGACCTTCCGCGGTTCGGTCGCGCACGGTCCCGAGCGTCTGATCAAGCTTCCCATCCGCTTCATCACCATCATCATGTACGGCCAGTCGCCCGAACTGGACACCTGAACGAACGCCATGCGCCCGTCACGCTGACGGGCGCCATCTGTTTCCCCGTCCTCCGATTCGCCAGCCGTTCCGCCGGAACGCACGCTGCGCGCCTTCGTTCGCCCTTCCATCCGCCAATCCGCCAATCCGCCGATGCGCCGATGCGCCGATGCGCCTGGATGTACGCGTCTGGCGATACTCCCCCGTGGGTAGTTTGGGAAACACAAAAGTCGTACGGGTGTTTCCTGACAGGAAAAAAAGTTGATTCACATTGACACTCAGATTTGGCCTGGCTACTGTTGTGCTCAATGATTCCTCTTCGAATCGACTACACCATGTCCTCCAATACGCATCGCTTCACGCTGACTCTGTCCTGTCCCGACCGCATTGGCATCGTGTCAGCTGTAAGCACGTTCCTTGCCGAGCATCGCGGGTGGATCACCGAGGCCACCCATCACGCAGACGAAGTCGAGAAGCGCTTCTTCATGCGCCACGAGATCGTGGCCGAGTCGTTGCCGTTCGGCATCGGCGGCTTTCGCGAGCGCTTCGCTCACATCGCGAAGGAGTTCGCGATGGACTGGAAGATCTCCGACAACTCGGTGAAGAAGCGTGTCGTGATCCTCGTGTCGAAGCTCGAGCACTGTCTCTACGATCTGCTGGCGCGCTGGAAGGCGGGCGAGCTGGACATCGAGATTCCGTGTGTGATCTCGAACCACGAAACATGGCGCAGCTTTGTCGAGTGGCACGGCATTCCGTTCCATTACGTGCCTGTCACGCCCGACAACAAGGCGCAGGCCTATGACGAAGTGCAGCGCCTGTTCGAAGACCCGCGCGCCGACACGATGGTGCTCGCGCGCTACATGCAGGTGCTGTCGCCGAAGCTGTGCGCGGCCTATCCCGGCCGGATCATCAACATCCATCACTCGTTCCTGCCGAGCTTCGTCGGCGCGAAGCCGTATCACCAGGCCTATGGCCGGGGCGTGAAGCTGACGGGCGCCACCTGTCACTACGTGACGGAAGAACTCGATCAGGGGCCCATCATCGAGCAGGACGTGATTCGCGTGAGTCACTCGGACCGGCCCGACGATCTCGTGCGCCTTGGCCGCGACATCGAGAAGACCGTGTTGGCAAGAGGCTTGCGTTATCACATCGAGGACCGCGTGCTGATTCACGGCAACAAGACCATCGTGCTGCGCTGAACACGCGAGCCGCTTCCCCAACCGAACACGTCGCACAGCCGCCCCGCGCGGGGCGGCATAAAGGAGCGTTTTATGCCTTGGCGTCTCGTCCGCTTCGCTCTCTCGAAGAAACATCCGGAACCGAGGATGTTCACGAGACACGACACTTTGCGTCGTTCATATGACGTTGTGATCATCGGCGCGGGCGGCCACGGTCTTGCGTCCGCCTACTATCTCGCGAAGGAGCATGGCATTACGAACGTCGCCGTGCTGGAGAAGGGGTATATCGGAGGAGGTAATACCGGGCGTAACACCACCATCATCCGCTCGAACTATCTGACGCCCGAAGGCGTGCAGTTCTACGACGAGTCGGTGAAGCTGTGGCAGGACCTGTCGCAGGACTTCGATCTCAATCTGTTCTATTCGACGCGCGGCCACTACACGCTCGCCCACACCGATTCGGCGATGCGTACGATGCGCTGGCGCGCCGAGGTCAACAAGCACTACGGGGTGGACTCGGAAGTGGTGGGTCCGAACGAGGTAAAGAAGGCGGCACCGATGATCGACATCTCGTGTGGCGGCGTGGCACCCATCATGGGCGCGCTGTATCACGCGCCGGGCGCCGTCGCACGGCACGACGCCGTCGCCTGGGGTTACGGTCGCGGCGCGGACCAGCGCGGCGTCGAGATCCATCAGCAGACGGAAGTGCTCGGCATCGATGTCGTGGGCGGCAAGGTCAAGGGTGTGAAGACGTCGCGCGGCTATATCTCGACCAATAAGGTGCTGTGCGCCGTGGCGGGCTCGACGCCGCGCGTGACGGACATGGTCGGAGTGCGCACGCCCATCTTCATTCATCCGCTGCAGGCGATGGTGAGCGAGCCGCTCAAGCCGTGGCTCGATCCCATTCTCGTGTCGGGCAGCCTGCACGTGTACAT
This sequence comes from Paraburkholderia azotifigens, assembly GCF_007995085.1. Lineage (GTDB taxonomy): Bacteria > Pseudomonadota > Gammaproteobacteria > Burkholderiales > Burkholderiaceae > Paraburkholderia > Paraburkholderia azotifigens. The sequence continues at coordinate 1,834,048 of NZ_VOQS01000005.1, read as the reverse complement.
CAGCCAGTCGGCGCGCGGCGAACTCGTGATGGGCGCATCGCTCGATCCGTACGAACTGCATTCGACCCGCTCGACGCTCGATTTCGTCGAAGGGCTCACGGCGCACATGCTCGAGATGTTCCCGTTCCTGTCGCAGGCGAAAGTGATGCGGCAATGGGCCGGGATGGCCGACATGACGCCGGACTTCGCGCCGATCATGGGCAAGACGCCTGTCGAAGGCTTCTATCTGGACGCGGGCTGGGGCACGTGGGGCTTCAAGGCCACACCCGTGTGCGGCAAGACCATGTCCCATACGGTCGCGAACGACGCCACGCATCCGCTGATCGAGGGCTTCTCGCTCGACCGTTTCCGTCAGTTCTCGCTCACGGGCGAGAAGGGCGCGGCATCCGTCGGCCACTGACCTGGAGAATCACGATGAAGATCATGACCTGTCCGGTGAACGGCGCGCGCCCGGTGTCGGAATTCGTGTACTGGGGCGAGCTCCGCCCGATGCCCGACCCGGCGACGGCCAGCGACGCGCAATGGGCCGACTACGTGTTCTGCCGCAACGGCGCAGCGGGCGTCAAGCAGGAATGGTGGTGCCATACGCCGAGCAACACGTGGTTCATCGCCGAGCGCGATACCGCGAAAGATCTCGTGCTGCGCACGTGGCTCGCGAGCGGGGAGGCCTGAATGCGTCTCACACCTCATCGCGGCGAATGGATCGAGCGCAACACGCGCGTCGACTTCTCATACGAAGGCAGGCAATACGCGGGCCTTGCGGGCGACACGATCACCAGCGCACTGTGGGCGTCGGACGTGCGCGTGCTCGGCCGCAGCTTCAAGTATCACCGGCCGCGCGGCGTGCTCTCGCTTGCCAATCACGATGTCAACGTGATGCTTCAGGACGGCGTGCGCCTGAACGTGCGCGCCGACGTGACGGCGCTGACGCCGGGCGGCAACTGGCATTCCGTGAATACGTTCGGCGGCGTCGAAGCGGATCGCGCGCGGATCGTCGGGAAGCTCTCGGCGTTCCTGCCCGTCGGCTTCTACTACAAGGCGTTTTACAGCAAGCGCTGGTTCCCGCGTTGGGAACGCATGTTCCGCGCGATGACGGGCCTCGGCACGGTCGATTTCAACGCGCCGCATATCCGCACGCCGAAGCGTTACGGTTTCTGCGACGTGCTCGTGATCGGCGCGGGGCCATCGGGCCTGTCGGCAGCGCTGGCGGCCGCGGAAGCGGGCGCGGATGTCATCGTCGCCGACGAGAACGCGCGCATCGGCGGCAGCGGCGGCTATCAGCTGGGCGGCGACGAGCAGCGCTTCGATACGAGCCGTACTCTGGAAACGCGCGTGCTGACGCATCCGCGCATCCGTGTGATGACGAACACGCTCGCGGCAGCCTATTACGCCGATCTGTGGGTGCCGCTGGTCGACGCGAAGCGCATCACGAAGATGCGCGCGAAAGCGGTGATCGTCGCGAGCGGCGCGTTCGAGCAGCCCGCCGTGTTTCGCAACAACGATCTGCCCGGCGTGATGCTGGCGTCGGCGGCGCAACGGCTCGCTTACCGCTATGCCGTCGCGCCCGGCAAGCGCGCCGTGGTGCTGGCCGCGAATGCCGACGGCTATCGCGCGGCGCTCGACATGCTCGCGCGCGGCATCGAAGTCGTGGCCGTGGTGGATCTGCGCGCATCGCACGGCAGCGGCGATCTCGAACGCGACGTCAGGGCGAAGGGCGTCGACGTGCTGGCGTCGAGCTGCGTCGTCGAGGCCGTGGCGGACAAAACGGGCGGGCGGCTCGCGGGCGTGCGCGTCGGCGCGTTCTCGATGCAGAGCGGTTTGCGCGTATCGACGGCGAACACGCGGCTGATCGAATGCGACACGCTGCTGATGAGCGTCGGCTGGGCGCCCGCCGCGAATCTGCTGTATCAGGCGGGCACGAAGATGCACTTCGACCACGACGTCGAACAGTTCGTGCCCGAGCAGTTGCCGCCCGGCGTGTTCGCCTGCGGCCGCGTCAACGGCGTGTACACGCTCGGCCACAAGTTGCAGGATGGCGAGCGCGCGGGCAGGCAGGCCGCGGCCCACTGCGGCCTGAGCAAGGGCGACACGGACGGAAACGCGGCGGGCGCGATGCAGACGCGTATCGCCGAACGCGAATCGCCGTCGCATCCGTGGCCGATCGTCGGTCACACGTCGGGCAAGAACTTCGTCGATTTCGACGAGGACCTGCAACTGAAGGATTTCGAAAACGCCGTCCAGGAAGGCTTCGACAACATCGAACTGCTGAAGCGTTTTTCGACGAACGGCATGGGCCCGAGCCAGGGCAAGCATTCGAACATGAACGGCTTGCGCATACTCGCTCGGCTGACGGGCAAGGAGCCGCAGCAGGTCGGCACGACGACGGCGCGGCCGTTCTTCCATCCCGTGCCGATGTCGCATCTCGCCGGGCGCGGCTTCAACCCGGAACGGCGCACTCCGCTCTATGCACAGCATCAGTTGCTGGGCGCAGTGTGGATGCCGGCCGGCGTCTGGCAGCGTCCCGAGTATTACGCGGTCGCGGGCAAGGCGCGCGCGACGTGCATCGAAGAAGAAGCGCTCGCCGTGCGCAACGGCGTGGGCATCATCGACGTGGGCACGCTCGGCAAGATCGAAGTGCGCGGACCGCAGGCCGCCGAATTTCTCGAGCGGGTGTACGTGTCGAAGTACGCGGGGCTGAAGGCGGGCATGACGCGCTACGCGGTGATGTGCGACGAGTCCGGTGTCGTGATCGACGACGGTGTGATCGCCCGCCTCGCAGACGACCACTTTTATTTCACGACCACGACATCGGGTGCGGCCGCCATCTATCGCGAGCTGTCGCGCCTCAACACGATCTGGCAACTCGACTGCGGCATCGTCAACGTGACGGGTGCGTTCGCTGCCGTGAATCTGGCAGGGCCGGCATCGCGCGCGGTGCTCGGCAAGCTGGTCGATCTCGATCTGTCGTCGGCAGCCTTTCCGTATCTCGGCGTGCGCGTGACGGGCGTCGCGCTCGGTCAGAACCGCGTGCCTGCGCGGCTGATGCGAGTGGGTTTCGTCGGCGAATGGGGCTACGAGATTCATATTCCCGCCGAGTATGGCGCGGCGCTCTGGCGCGCGCTGCTCGAAACGGGCAAGGAATACGGCGTGCGTCCGTTCGGCGTCGAAGCGCAGCGTCTGCTGCGGCTCGAGAAAGGTCACGTGATCGTGAGCCAGGACACCGACGGACTGACGACGCCGCGCGACGCCGGCATGGCATGGGCCGTGAAGATGGACAAGCCGTTCTTCGTCGGCAAGCGCAGCCTGCAGATCATCGACAAGACGTCCGCCAAACAGTGTCTCGTCGGCTTCGCGCTCGATGCAGGCGTGCGCGACAGTAGCCTGCGCGAGTGTCATCTCGTGATCGAAGGCGGCGAAATTGCGGGACGCGTCACGAGCGTCGCGTGGAGCGCGACGCTGCAAAAGACGATCGGACTCGCATTCGTGCGGCCCGCGCAGGCGGAGCCCGGCACCCGCATCACATTCCGCTCGGGAGGCGGCCGCATGGTATCCGCGACCGTCGTGCCGACACCGTTCTACGACCCTGAGAGCGAGCGTCAGAAAGACGCCGTCACGATACAGGCGGCTGCGCCGAGGAAGGAGACAGCATGAACGCGCCACTTCGAATGAGCCCGGTGTGCGATGCATGGAAAGCACCCAGCCTGCGCTCGGATGTGCGCGAAGGCATGCGCGTCGAGGAACAGATCGATGCCGCCGACAGCATGCGCGCGGCGACGCTCGGCATCGCCGACGTGTCGTTCCTGCCTCGCACCGGCTTCAAGGGCAAGGGCGCGGCAGCGTGGCTGCAAGCGCAGGGCATCCACGTGCCGGCGCAGCCGAACAGCTGGGCGCCGCTGGCGGGCGGCGGCGTGGTCCTGCGGCTCGGCGTCTCCGAGTATCTGATCGAAGACGGGCTCACGCAAGGCAGCTCGGCAAGGATGGCTCACCTCGATACGCCCGTGCATGTCTATCCCGTGCTGCATCAGGACGTCGCGCTCGTGTTGTGCGGCGACGCCGTGCACGAATTGCTGCTGCAAACCTGCAATGTCAATTTCGCCGCCCTCGATCCGGCGGCCCGGCCAGTCGTGCTGACTTCGATGGCGGGCGTCGCCGTCACCGTCATGCCGGGCGTCCGGGCGGGCAGGCCTTACTACCGGATATGGGCCGACGGCACATACGGTCTGTATCTGTGGGAAAGCCTCGCCGGTATCGCTCGCGAGCTGGGTGGCGGCCCTGTCGGGGTCGCCGCGATCACGGAGATCGACTAGCCGGCATCCGGCAGCGAGCAAGTAGTCGACGCGGGCGCGATGACGGGCCGGCGTTTTTCGAAACCCTGGACTTATCACGTTTGAGGACATGCACATGACCCCGAAGACGCCCGGAAGTTTCTCAAAGACAATGAGGTGAAGTACATCCTTGCGCAGTTCGTCGACATTCACGGAGTCGCGAAAACGAAGTCCGTGCCTGCCGCGCACCTCGACAGCATTCTCACTGCAGGCGCCGGTTTCGCGGGCTTCGCCGTGTGGGGGCTCGGTATCGATCCGCAAGGGCCCGACTTCATGGCCGTCGGCGATATCAATACCTTGCAGCTGGTGCCCTGGCAGCCAGGCTATGCGCGCGTCGTCTGCGACGGGCATGTGAAGCGCGAGCCCTGGCCGTTCGAAAGCCGGGTGACGCTGAAGAAGCAGGTCGGCCGCCTCGAAGATCGCGGCTGGATCCTGAATACGGGGCTCGAGCCGGAATTCTCGCTGCTGCGCAAGGGCGCCGACGGCGCGATCGTGCCGTGCGATCACACCGATGCACTGCCCAAGCCGTGCTACGACTACAAGGGGCTGTCGCGTTCGCGCGAGTTCCTGGAGCGGCTGACGGATGCGCTGATCAAGGCGGGTATCGACGTCTATCAGATCGATCACGAAGACGCGAACGGCCAGTTCGAAATCAACTACACGTACACCGATTGCCTGAAGTCCTGCGATCACTATGTGTTCTTCAAGATGGCCGCGGCGGAGATCGCGAACGAACTGGGCCTCATCTGCTCGTTCATGCCGAAGCCTTTCGCGAATCGTCCCGGCAACGGCATGCACATGCACATGTCGATTTCCGACGGCAAGAAGAACCTGTTCGCCGACGATCACGACGAGAACGGCCTCGGCCTGTCGAAGCTCGCGTATCACTGGACGGCGGGCATTCTCAAGCACGCGGCCGCGCTCACGGCCATCTGCGCGCCGACGGTCAATTCGTACAAGCGGCTCGTGGTCGGGCGTTCGCTGACGGGGGCGACGTGGGCGCCCGCGTATGTCAGCTACGGCGACAACAACCGCTCGTCGATGGTGCGCATTCCGGGCGGACGGATCGAGCTGCGCCTACCCGACGCCGCATGCAACGCATACCTCGCGACGGCGGCCGTGATCGCGGCGGGGCTCGACGGCGTCGAGAACCGGCTGGAGCCCGGCAAGCCGTGTAACGCCAATCTCTACGAGATGTCGCCCGAACAGCTCAAGGAAAACGGCATCAGCATCCTGCCGCAGAACCTGGAAGCCGCGTTGCGCGCGCTGGAGCGCGACGAGGTGATGCTCGAGGCGCTCGGACCGGCGGGCGGCGAATTCCTGCGTCTGAAGCACATGGAGTGGATCGAGTACATGCGCCATGTGTCGGACTGGGAACAGAAGACCTACCTCGAATTTTTCTGATCGAAAAACTGAACAGCTTTCCGCTTGAATACGAGCGCGAGGAGATAACGATGTGTGGAATTGTCGGACTACTCGTCAAGAAGCCGGCGTTGCGTGAACGGCTCGGCGAATTGATGGTGCCCATGCTGCTGGGCATGACGGAGCGCGGCCCCGATTCGGCCGGCCTTGCGGTGTTCACGGAACCCGTCGCCGACGGCATGCGCAAGATCAGCCTCTACTCGGGTCTGACCGAAGAGGGCGCGGACTTCAACTGGCAGGGCCTCGTGCATGAACTGAACCAGCATCTCGGCGCGAAGGCGTCGGTGCAGGTCAAGGACAATCACGCCGTGCTGAGCGTGGCCATCGACGCCGAGACCGTCAAGCACTGGATTCGCGAAACGCATCCGGGGCTGCATGTGCTGTCGACGGGGCGCATGATCGACCTCTACAAGGATACGGGCACGCCCGGCCAGGTCGCGGACCGTTACGCGTTCAGCGGCCTGACGGGCACGCACCTGGTCGGCCACACGCGAATGGCGACGGAGTCCGCCGTGACGCCCGACCGCGCGCACCCGTTCACGGCGGGCGAAGATTTCTGCCTCGTGCACAACGGCTCGCTGTCGAATCCGAACGGCGTGCGGCGCATGCTGGAGCCGCACGGCATCCACTTCGATACCGACAACGACACGGAAGCCGCATGTCGCTTCCTCGAATACCGGCTGCGCGAAGGCGACGATCTCGAAGTCGCGCTGCAAAAGGGCTTCGAGCAGCTCGACGGCTTCTACACGTTCCTGATGGGCACGCCCGACAAGCTCGCGCTGATCCGCGATCCGTTCGCCTGCAAGCCGGCCGTCGTGGCCGAGACGGACGATCTCGTCGCGATCGCATCCGAGTTTCGCTCGCTCGCGCATCTGCCCGATATCAAGCACGCGCGTGTTTTCGAACCGGCACCTGAGGAGATGTACGTATGGACAGTGTGAACTTCGACCTGGCGTCCGCCTCGGTGACGGACGTGAACGGCTTCCTGCACCGCGAGGCCGCGAAAGCGGGCACGCGCCGCGTGCTGATCTCGAATCCCGATGGCGCGCACAACATCGCCGTCGGGCTCGATCTGCCCATCGAAGTCGAGATCGACGGCCACGCAGGCTACTACGCCGCCGGCATGAACAAGGAAGCGAAGGTGACGATCTCGGGCAGCGCCAGCACGGGCGTGGCCGAGAACATGATGAGCGGCCGCGTTCACGTGAAAGGCTTCGCGTCCAACGCGGCGGGCGCGTCGGCGCACGGCGGGCTGCTCGTCATCGAAGGCGATGCGGGTCTGCGCTGCGGCATCTCGCTCAAGGGCGCGGACATCGTCGTGAAGGGATCGGTCGGGAGCTTCTCGGCGTTCATGGCGCAGGCGGGCCGGATCGTGATCTGCGGCGATGCGGGCGATGCGCTCGGCGACTCGCTGTACGAGGCCGTGATCTATGTGCGCGGCAGCGTCAAGTCGCTCGGCGCCGACGCGCGCGAAGAGCCGATGCAGCCCGCGGATGTGGAAGCCGTTGCGCAGTTGCTGCGCGCCGCGGGGCCCGCCTTCGCGGAGATCGATCCCAAGGAATTCAGACGCGTTGCATCCGCCCGCTCGCTGTATCACTGGAATGCCGACGCGAATCAGGAATATTGAACCGGGAACCCCGCCATGGAAATCAAGCCCGTACACATGAAACACATCGCCACCGAAGAGTCCTGGGGCTTCGACCGCAAGACGATCGACTATATCCAGAACGCCGCGGCACACGGACTGTACGAGATCCGCGGCCTCGGCGCGAAGCGGCGCGTGCCGCACTTCGACGACCTGCTATTTCTCGGCGCGTCGCTGTCGCGCTATCCGCTCGAAGGCTATCGCGAGAAATGCGTGACCAAAACCGTGCTCGGCACACGCTTCGCGAAGAAGCCGATCGAGCTTGCCATTCCCATCACCGTCGCGGGCATGAGCTTCGGCGCGCTGTCGGCGAACGTGAAGGAGGCGCTGGGCCGCGCGGCCACGGAACTCGGCACGTCGACCACGACGGGCGACGGCGGCATGACGCCCGAAGAGCGGCTTTCGTCGAAGACGCTCGTCTATCAGTGCCTGCCGTCGCGCTACGGCTTCAATCCCGATGACGTGCGCAAGGCCGACGCGATCGAAGTCGTGATCGGACAGGGCGCGAAGCCGGGCGGCGGCGGCATGCTGCTCGGCCAGAAGATCTCGCCGCGCGTGGCGAAGATGCGCACGCTGCCGGAAGGCATCGACCAGCGTTCGGCGTCCCGCCATCCCGACTGGACGGGCCCCGACGATCTGCATATCAAGATCCTCGAATTGCGCGAGATGACCGACTGGCAGACGCCGATCTACGTGAAGGTTGGCGCAACCCGCACGTTCAACGACGTCAAGCTCGCGGTGCATGCGGGCGCGGATGTGATCGTCGTCGACGGCATGCAGGGCGGCACGGCGGCGACGCAGACCTGCTTCATCGAGAACGTCGGCATTCCGACGCTCGCTGCGCTGCGCCAGGCCGTCGATGCGCTCGAAGACCTGAACATGAAAGGCGAGGTGCAGCTGATCATCTCTGGCGGCATTCGCAGCGGCGCCGACGTCGCGAAGGCGCTGGCGATGGGCGCGGACGCCGTGGCCATCGGCCAGGGCGTGCTGGTGTCGCTGGGCTGCAATAGCGGCTCGTACATCGAGAATGGCCAGCACGTGCCCGCGCTCGACGACTACGCACGCCTCGGCACCGCGCCGGGTTTCTGTCACCACTGCCACACGGGCAAGTGCCCTGTCGGCATCACGACGCAGGACGCGGTGCTGCAGGAACGCCTGAAGCCCGAGGTCGGCGCGAAGCGTCTGAAGAACTATCTGAAGACGGTGAACATGGAGCTGACGACGATTGCGCGCGCGTGCGGCAAGCAGAACGTCCACCATCTGGAGCCGGAAGACCTCGTGGCGCTCACGGTCGAAGCGGCGGCGATGGCGCGCGTGCCGCTGGCCGGGACCAACTGGATTCCTGGCCTGAACGGCGCACGATGACAGCGCAAATGATCGATGGCCGGCATCTCGCCCGGCGTCTGCGCGCGCGCTTTCGCGAGCGCGTCGCAGCGCTGTCCGCGCGCGGTGTCGTGCCGGGTCTCGCCGTGGTGCTGGTCGGCGACAATCCCGCTTCCGAGCTGTATGTTGCGAACAAGGTGAAAGCTTGCGCGGACAGCGGCGTGCGCTCGTTCATGCATCGCTTTCATGCGGACTGCCGCGAGACGGAACTGCTCGACCGCATCGCGGCGCTCAACGTCGAGCGCGGCACGCACGGCATTCTGGTGCAATTGCCGTTGCCGCCGCAGATCAATGTGCGGCGCGTGCTGGAGAGCATCGTCGTCGACAAGGACGTCGATGGTTTCCATCTGTACAACGTCGGCGCGCTGGTAGTCGGCAATTCGATCTTTCCGCCTTGCACGCCGTATGGCGTTCAGCTTCTGCTGGAAACGACGGGCATCGACGTGGCGGGCAAGAACGTCGTGGTGGTCGGCGCGAGCAATATCGTCGGCAAGCCGATGGCGCTGATGCTGCTGCAGCGGGAAGCGACCGTCACTGTGTGTCACGTGAAGACGCGCGACCTCGCGCAGCATACGATTCATGCTGACATTCTCGTTGTGGCGGCAGGCAAGCCGGGGCTCATCAAGGCGGAGATGGTCAAGGAAGGCGCGATCGTGATCGACGTCGGGATCAATCGCATGGCAGATGGGCGCATCGTCGGCGATGTGGATTTCGAGCCCGTGCGCGAGCGGGCGTCGTGGATCACGCCCGTGCCCGGCGGCGTCGGACCGATGACGGTTACGATGCTGATCGAGAACACACTGCGCTCCGCCGAGCGCTTTGCGAACGGGGAAGCGTTTCATCCGCCGCAGCCTTTCTGGCAGGTGCCGGCAGGCTAGGGCATGCATCGTTGCAGGAGACCTTCGATGGCTGACGATACACGCAACGCACTCGAGACGGCCGCGCAGCTCGCGCTGGCGTTCCATGACGCGCGCGGGTTGCGTCCGACGGGGCCGGCCGCGAGCTTCGGCGAACTGCGCGCGGCCTTCGGCGGCCCGACACCCGAACGAGGCGAACCCGCCGATGCCGTCATCGCGCGGCTCGCGGCCATCGCGCAGCCCGGCCTGCTGGGCACGGCGGGGCCGCGCTTCTTCGGCTGGGTCGCGGGCGGCTCGCATCCGGCGGGCGTTGCGGCGGACTGGCTCACGAGCGTGTGGGGGCAGAATGCCGCCACCTGGCACGGCGCGCCCGCCGCCGCTGTCGCCGAACAGGTGGTGGCGCAATGGCTGCTCGACCTGCTCGATCTGCCGCGCGCCTGCTCGGTCGGTTTCACGACGGGCGCGACCATGAGCAACTTCGTCTGTCTCGCCGCCGCTCGCGATGCCGTGCTGCGCCGCGCGGGCTGGGACGTCGAAGCCGATGGTCTCTGCGGCGCGCCGCGCATTGCCGTCTATCTCGGCGAAGGCGCGCATGTGAGTGTGCGCGCCGCATTGCGCTATCTGGGCATCGGCGAGCGGTCCGTGATCGAGGTTGCCGCCGACGAAGCAGGGCGCATGCAGCCGTCAGCGTTGCGCGAGGCGCTCGCGCAGCACGAAGGACCGCTGATCGTCATTGCTCAGGCGGGGCACATGATGACGGGCGCATTCGATCCCGTCGGCGAGATCGCCGCGTGCGCGCACGAGCACGGCGGCTGGGTTCACGTCGATGCTGCGCTCGGGCTGTGGGCGAGAGCGTGCCCCGAGCGCATGCATCTGGCGGCAGGCATCGAGCACGCCGACTCGTGGGCGGCCGACGCTCATAAATGGCTGCAGGCGCCGTACGAAACGGGCTGCGCATTCGTGCGCGACGCCGACGCGCACCGGCGCGCGATGTCGATCCAGGCGAGCTATTTGCCGCAAGCGGACGATGGCGTGCGCGACCCCGCGCACTACACGCCGGAGCTTTCCCGGCGCGCGCACGGTTTTGCGCTGTGGGCGCTGGTGCGTACGTTCGGACGCGAGGGGATCGCGGCGATGATCGCGCGTCATTGCGCGCTCGCGTGCCGCATGGCGCGCCGGCTTGCGCGCGGGCCGGGCGTCGCGCTGCTCAACGAAGTCGAGCTGAACCAGCTGATCGTGCGTTTCGGCTCGGCTTACGACGGCACGCTCGCCGACGAGCTGACGTTGCGCACGGTCGAACGCATTCGGGCGCAGGGCGTGTGCGATGTGCGCGAGGCAGTCTGGCAGGGACGCAAGGTGATGCGTCTGTCGGTCATTTCATGGGCGACGACGGAGCATGATGCGGACTGCGCGGCCGATGCGATCCTGTCGGTATGGGATCGGGTTCATGGCGACTATCTGTGTCAGGAACGCGAGGCGATGGCGCTGGCGTTTGGGTGATTGCTTCGTCAGGTGAAAGCGGAAAAGGGCGATCCTCGGGCCAATGCTGTTCAGTTGTGGTTTTTTCCGAGGTACGGAACGTAGTGACGTGAAGGTCAGGATTTGACGACCCGGTTGCATGCGCGACCGGGTCGTTTTTTATTGGGCGGCGATTTCAGCCGTTCACGCAAGCGCGCGCAGACACGCGGACAGTTTTGCGTATGCGGGAGTGACCCGGCCCACATCATAGAGAATCACAGGGCTACAGATTCCCTGATAAACGCCGTTAACGGTGCGGCCGCGTAAGGTCAAGACACCGATCAATCGTCGTGCGCGGCTATCGATTCTGCGGCCTTTCTATGATGTATAGCTAGCATTCATTTTGCATAACGAATCAAAGAATGAGAATTTAGAACTTTTCTGATAGCTTTTCGCCCGCGCCTTGTCGTTCAATTTACGGCTAATGTACGTTGCAATTGCTGATCAACCAGGACATCAAAAAAGATGAGAACCAGTGAGGGTCACGAGACGACATCGGGTGCCGCTGCCCTCATTCGCCGCGGTAAGGGGGCCAGCGCATGAGGAACCAGTCACAAACCGATCCGTCGCGAAGAAGCGTGAGGATGTAGGCACGATTCCAGATGATGCAACTCAGAGTGCCGGATTCTATTGGATTCTTGGGCAATTTTCGGGAGACGCGCACTTGTCGGAAAAGGCGGCTTACTTCGCAGATACTCCAAATGAAAACAAACGAATTGCCGTTGGGAGTCATGGGTACTACGAGAATGAAACAAACCGACGCGTTGCATCATACGTCAACGCACCAGGCTACATCTACGGAATGAAGAAGGGCTCAAAGACAGAACATCCGAAAGTAAATGGTGAGCAGGAGCGTTATTCTTGTTACACGAACGCACTCGTGGTCTTTACAGACATCCCCCTTTTCCCTTCGACGGACTCAACGCGCCCGCTTTCGGATGTCCCTGATTTTTTTGAATTGAGACGACTGTGATGATACGGTTTGTAGCGAACCTGGGTTTGATTTTTGCAATTACTTTGCCCGCAATTACAATTGCTGATCCACTTGTGGGCGGCTTACACTCGATCGGCCGAAAGACAGTATTTTCGGGAGAATGTCATGTTTCGATCTACGACAAATATGGCGGAAATTTGAATGATAATAGCCGCAAGGATGATTCGTCAGATCTGAATACATTCAACGAAGCCTACGCAACGTATTACAAAGAGACCAGCGCCAGGCGCGGATCGAACGACATTTCGCTTAGCTTCAAATGCGAAAAAATAAGTCTTGAACAGGCTTGCAAGAAGTTTGCTAATCTGGAATACGCTCGCAATAAATGGAAACCTGTTGATTTGCCACATGACGTCGATCGCCACACGCGGCTGAGTTCGAATCCAATAGTGGTCACGTTAGACCGAGGGGGAACGCGGGGCGCATTGTACGTGAGCACCGATACGAGCGGAGCTATGCAATACCGGCACCGTTATCTGGGTTATTGCCTTTCCGCACATAATGGCGTCTCGATCTTTGGTGGTGGCATCGTCAACTATCCTCCATTCAATCCTTCCAGCAGCACCGAGAAGGAAGTCATTGAACTTTTGAAAAGCGTGAAATTCGAACAATAAGGCATTTTTATGCTGAACGGAATGGCGGGACAGTGCTTGGCGGATGAGGGGGCGGACCTTAACGGGCGCACGATAACGCGGCGCGGATATCGTGTGTCCTGCTGACGGTGTAACGGTGAGTCCTTGATTGTTGAAGGTAACGAAGCCTTCAATGAACGGGACGGCGCTCGTGGGTGACGGCACGAAAACGTCCCGCGGTGCAGTGCTCATAGCAGATGACCGCGCTGCCGAAATCGGCCCATGACAAGGTCTTGCGAGAAACGTCCGGGTGCGATGCCGAATGTGATCGACTACAACCTGAACGCGCGAAATGACTGCCAGTCGTGTGCCGACTCACCGAATTTATATGTCTAGAGATGAGTTGAACATTGTGTGACATGTTGTTCTTGAATGTTTACAACTCCAACCACTGAACGAACAATGTCTATTTCCATAATCAAAGTACTCTCACAGTGGTTGGTCATTCTGATATCGACGCTCCTGCCGTCGAGTTATGCAGCAGCTCAAGACGTTTATCGAATGACAGGTGCCGCACAATTCGAGCAGGGGAGCGATTTTCACCGTCTATCATTTCCGGTCAATCCAGTGATGGCTGGATACCTCACATTCGACGGCAAGGCATTTACATACCACGAGACCGGCACAAAATGCGGCGTCAAAATCAACAAGCGAATGAGCTTTTACGTCGACCCTACCATCTCGCACGACTTCGGGTCCCTGGACGCCTTCAAGGCGTTCCTGAGCAGCAGATTCCATTCAAAAGGTCGCGCGCAGACCGATACTTACCTTCTCGGCGGCGCCGACGCACCTCTCTGTTCGGGGCTGCATTACGCCACTATCTACAAGTCGCCGGATGAAATGCTGCTGGTCGACGGCTCTTGGGCGTATCTGTTCGAGCACCAGACGCAGGCGCCCACGAACGCCGAACAGAGTTTTGATTGCACGAAGGCCGTCACAAACGTCGAGCACCTGATCTGCAACAATCGGGAGTTGGTGAATCTGGACGCGACGGTCAATCGGGGCTACGTCGCGATGCTGCTGACCGATTCAAAAGAGATTTCGTATCAGGATCCGGTTCGTCTCGACCAGCTCAACTGGATTCGGAAGGTGCGCAACGTTTGCACCGACAATGCGTGCTTGCTGAATGCATATCGCGCACGCGTTCAGTACATCAAAGGCAAGATAGCAACGACCTATCCATCCTACCCGAACGACGACTCCGAACAGGAGAGCGATTGACCACGATCTGGTGAAACCTCGATAAATCTCGTAGCCACAGAATATATGTCGGATACGTATCCTGATGGGCCATCGCACGGGATCAACAAGGTCATCGAGGCACACCCGACACTCACGATAGGCGGCGAACGCGTCGCATTGCACGGACGCAAGACAGAGTGTGGTTGCTCATCGGTTGCATGTCAGACTGCAACGGTTGAAGACCAGGGGCTGGAAATCCCAGAGCCAAATTGAAAAAGGCAGGTAGCGGCCCGCAGGCCGCCCTTCACATTCCCACTACCTGCTATTCCCAATCGCATCCGCCGTCGCGAGCAACGCCTCGGCCATGCGGATGCTCGCGGCGTCGATCAGACGGCCATCCAGCGAAACGGCGCCTTTGCCTTCCTTCGCGGCCTGCGCCATCGCGTCCATGATGCGGCGTGCCTTCGTGACTTCAGCTTCGGCGGGCGTGAACACGCGATTGGCGAGTTCGATCTGCGACGGATGGATCGCCCACTTGCCTTCATAGCCCAGCACGGCAGCGCGGCGCGCGGCCGCATCGTAGCCGTCGGGGTCGCTGAAATCGCCGAACGGGCCGTCGATGGGACGCAGCCCATACGCGCGGCACGCCACCATCATCCGCGTTTGCGCGGCATGCCACTGGTCGCCCCAGAAGTAGTCGCGCTCGCCGCGCTCGTTCTTGTCGGTGAGCACGCCGTAGTCGCGATTCACGCCGCCGATCACCGTCGTGCGCGCACGCGTCGACGCCGCGTAGTCCGCGACGCCGAACGACATCGCCTCCAGCCGGCGGCTCGATTGCGCGATGCTCTCCACGTTCGCCATGCCAAGCGCGGTTTCGATCAGCACTTCGAAGCCGATCCTTTTCGTACGGCGGCGCGCGGCCTCGATCTGCGTGACGAGCATGTCGACGGCATAGACGTCGGCGGCCACGCCGACCTTCGGAATCAGGATCATGTCGAGACGCGGGCACGCTTCGACGATATCGACGACGTCGCGATACATGTAATGCGTATCGAGCCCGTTGATGCGCACCATCATCGTCTTGGTGCCCCAGTCGATCTCGTTAAGCCCTTCGACGATATTCTTGCGCGCCTGCTCCTTGTCGTCCGGCGCGACGGCGTCTTCGCAATCGAGAAAGATGATATCAGCGGCCGAGCGCGCGGCCTTCTCGAACATCGCGGTATTCGAGCCGGGGACGGCCAGTTCCGAACGGTGCAGCCGCGCCTTGGCCGGCTCGATGACAGTGAAGCTCATGGACGTTCTCCTGTAGGCAATCGTTGAGGGTTCGGGCGCGGGCGCTCAGCCCGTCGCACCGAATCCCGATGCAATGCAGTTGATGGACAGCAGCAGCGGCACCTGATACGCGCGCCGCTGCCGCTCCGTCTGCGCCGAACGGTAGAGGCGAAGCAGCTCGATCTGCTGCCGGCTGATCAGGTCGATGGCGGGCAGCCGGCGCTGCAGGCGGGCACTGAACTTCGGAAAGCGCGTGCCCAGCCCCGACGAACCTGTGACGGTCTGCATCAACTTCACCGTCAACTGGTATTCGGCTTCGATCTGCGTAAAGATCGAGTCGCGAATCTGCTCATCGGGAACGAGGCTCGCGTATTCGCGCGCAATCTCCAGGTTGACCTGCGCGAGCGTTTTTTCGACTTCGTCGATGACAAGCCTGAAGAGCCGCGATTCGTTGAACATGCGCCGCAGCAGATCGAGTCCGCGCTCCTGCCGCACGGAGAGAAAGCCGTCGATCGCGCTGCCCACGCCATACCAGCCCGTCAGCGCGTGACGGTTCTGGGCCCATGCGAACACCCAGGGAATCGCGCGCAGATCCTGCAGACTCTTCGCACCGAATCGGCGTGCGGGGCGCGAGCCCATGTTGAGCATCGACAGTTCTTCGAGCGGGCTCGCCGCCTGGAAATACGCGAGCATGCCGGGTTGCTCGATGAACTTCGCGTACGCGGCCCGCGACGCGCCCGAGAGCGCCTCCATCGCTTCGTCGAATTCGCCCTTGGGCAGCAACGCGTCTTCGCGCTCCGACTTCAGCGTATGTTCGAGCACGCTCGACGCCAGCAACTCGACGTGATACTGCGCCGTGCCGCGATTCGCGTACTTGAACGACACCACTTCGCCCTGTTCGGTGACGCGAAAGCGTCCGTCGACCGAGCCGGCGGGCAACGCGGCAATCGCGCGGCCTGCCGCGATGCCGCCCCGGCTCACGGAACCGCCGCGGCCATGGAAGAACGCGATCGCGATGCCCAGCTCGCGGCCGAGGCGCCTGATCTTTGTCTGCGCCTTCGACAGCTCCCAGTTGCTCGCGAAGAAGCCGCCGTCCTTGTTCGAATCGGAATAGCCGATCATGATTTCCTGCACGCCGCCTTGTGCGCGGATGCTGCGCCGGACCATCGGCACGGCCAGCAGTTCGCGCAGGATTTCAGGCGCGCGGCGCAGGTCGTCGATGGTTTCGAGCAGCGGCACGACGGGCAGCGTGCAGCTTTCGGTGCCCGCCGCGTCGGAGAAAAGACCGGCTTCCTTCGCGAGCAGATAGACGCCGAGCACGTCGCTCGCGCGATGCGTCATGCTGAGAATGAACGCGCCGAATGCGTTGCGATCCACCTGCTGACGCATCTCCCGAACCGTGCGGAAAATCTGCAGCGTCTGGGCCTCGTCGGGCGGCAGCGACTGGAAGCGGCGCTCGCGGTCGGCTTCGCTGTCCGAAGGCTGGGCCAGTTCGCTCAAAAGCCACGCCTTCCATTCGGGCGAATCGCTCGCGGGCGGCTCGCCCGACGCGCCGCAGGTCGCGCGCCACAGGCCGTGCAGCGCCTGTTCGATCACGGTCGTGTTCTGACGCAGATCGAGCTGCACGGTGCTGAAGCGGAACGTCTCCACTTCGTGACGCAACGGGCGGATCAACATGCGCGCCAGCTGGCCGCTTTCCGTCGCAAGCAGCGTCTGCTCGATCACGAGCAGGTCGGCGGCCAGTTCGTCGGCGCTGGTGTAGCCGCCCTGCACGGGCGCGCTGTCGGCGGGGCGGCTCGCGTTGGCGAGCGACGCATCGAGCCTGCGCAGGATGCACGTCAGATATTGACGGAACAGTTCGCCTGGATTGCGCGACGCGATCGACGTCGGTTCGCCGCTCGCCATCAGCGCACGCGCGAGCGCTTCGTGGAAACTGTCCGGTGCGGGCAGCGCCTCCGATGTGATGCTCAGCGTCTGCGCCAGTTCGACGAGACGCAGCCGGTAGCGCTTCAGGCACGCGAGTCTGTTCTCATGCAGCGTCGCGCGCGTGACGCTGTCGTCGACGAAAGGATTGCCATCGCGGTCGCCGCCTATCCACGAACCGAACTGGAAAAAGCGCGGCATGTCGAAGCGTTCGCCCGGATAGTGGCGCTCGAGCGCGCTCTCCAGCTTGGCGAACAGCAGCGGCACGGCTTCGAACAGCGTCTCGCCGAAAAAGTGCAGACCCCACGCGACTTCCTGTGCGACCGTGGGCTTTTCGAGCCGCAGTTCGCCGCTCATCCACAACAGCTCGATATCGTTTCTCAGCGCGAGCACGAGCGTGTAGCGTTCGCGCGGCGTCCAGCGCGGCGATTCGAGCTCCATCAGACGCCGGTAGATGCGCCGGTGGATTTCGAGCACCGTGACGCGCTTGGCTTCCGTCGGATGCGCGGTCAGCACGGGCCGCACTTTCATATGACCCAGCACGTCGCGCACTTCGCTGGCGGGAACGCCCGCTTGCGCGACTTCGGCAATCACGCGCGCGAACGAATCGGGCAGCCTGTCATAGCCGCCTTCGATCTCGATCTCGCGGCGCCGGCGCATCGCGGTGCTCTGTTCCGCGATGCTGAGCAGCTGGAACCACATGCCCTGTGCCTGCAGCATGCGCCGCAGCACGACGCGCGAGGTGCGGTCGTCCATCCGCTCGCGCATCAGCTCGCTCATCGATTCGTGCGCGGACTCGCCGCGCAGCGTGCGTTCCACTTCCGGCTGACGGACGCGCGCGATGTCGCGCAGCAGTTCCGACAGCAGATCGATGACAGCGTGTTCGTATTCGTCCGCACTGAGCGCGGGCAGGGACGCCGACGCGGCCGCGAGCTTGTGCAGCCCGTCGACGGCGGCGTGCCTGTCCGCATGAAGGGGGCGCACAGCCTCGACGCGCGGCGAGTCGGGCTGTGTGTCGATGCCGTAGCCCCAGTCAGGCAACGCGGCGCGTGACATGGCTTTCGAGCACAGAGGCAACAGTGGAACCCAGCTCGGACGCGCTGGGTGCGACGGCGAGACCGTAGGACTGCATGATCTGCGCTTTCTCGGCCGCGCTGTCTCCCGCCGCCGAGATGATGGCGCCCGCATGTCCCATGCGCCGTCCCTTCGGCGCAGTGAGACCCGCGACGTAGCCGACGACGGGCTTCGTCATGTGCTCGCTGACCCACTTCGCGGCTTCCGCTTCCTGCGGGCCGCCGATCTCGCCGATCATCACGACGGCTTCCGTTTCGGGGTCTTGCCCGAACAGCTTCAGATGATCGAGGAACGAGCTGCCGTTGATGGGATCGCCGCCGATTCCCACGCTCGTCGTGACGCCGAGGCCGAGCGCGTTCAGTTGCGCGGCGGCTTCGTAGCCGAGCGTGCCCGAGCGCGACACGATGCCGATATTGCCGCGCCGGTAGATATGGCCCGGCATGATGCCGAGCATCGCGCGGCCGGCGCTGATGATGCCCGCGCAGTTCGGGCCGACCACCATCGTGCGCGCTTCCTTCGGGTAGCGCAGCAGATAGCGCTTGACGCGCATCATGTCCTGAGCCGGAATGCCGTCGGTGATCACGCAGACGAGTTTCAGGCCGGCGTCGGCGGCTTCCATGATGGCGTCGGCGCAGTAAGGCGGCGGCACGAACACGAGGCTCGCGGTCGCGCCCGTTTCGCGCACGGCGTCTTTGACGGTGTCGAACACGGGACGCTCGAGGTGATGCTTGCCGCCCTTGCCGGGCGTCACGCCGCCCACCACGCTGGTGCCGTAAGCGATCATTTCCTTCGCGTGGAACGAGGCCTTGTCGCCCGTGAAGCCCTGCACGATGACGCGGGTGGTTTCGTCGATCAGGATGCTCATGTCCGTTCTCCTTAGCGGTGGTTGCCGGCCTGGCGCGCGCGGTGCGCCTTGGAAGCCTCGACGGCCTTTTGCGCGGCCTCCAGCAGCGAATCCGCCGCGATGATGGGCAGGCCGCTTTCCTTGATGATGCGTCGTCCTTCTTCGACGTTTGTGCCCGCCAGCCGCACGACGAGGGGCACTCTCAGCCCGCGCGCAGCCTGCACGACGCCTTCCGCGACCCAGTCGCAGCGGTTGATGCCGGCGAAAATATTGACGAGCACGGCCGACACGTTCTGGTCCGACAGCACGAGCCGGAACGCGGCCGCCACGCGCTCGGGCGAGGCGCCGCCGCCCACATCGAGAAAGTTGGCGGGCTCGCCGCCCGCGTACTTGATGGTGTCCATCGTGGCCATCGCGAGACCGGCGCCATTGATGATGCAGCCGATATCGCCGTCGAGCCCCACGTAGTTCAGGCCGAACTGGGCCGCTTCCGCTTCGCGCGGATCTTCCTGTGCGGCGTCGCGCATTTCGGACACGTGCGGGTGACGGAACAGGCCGTTGTCGTCGAACGAAATCTTCGCGTCGAGCGCGATCACGCGTTCGTCCGTCGTCACGACGAGGGGATTGATCTCGACCATCGTCGCGTCGAGATCGCGGAACGCGCGGTACGCGCCCATGATCGTGGAGACAGCGCGGCTCACCTGCTTGATGTTCAGGCCGAGACCGAAGGCGATCTCGCGTGCCTGGAAGGGCTGCAGGCCGACGGCGGGTTCGACCACGATCTGGTGCACGGCCTCGGGATTCGTGTGCACGATGTCCTCGATGTCCATGCCGCCCTGTGCCGATGCGATCACGCGCACGCGTTCAGCCTTCCGGTCCAGCACGATGCCGAGATAGATTTCGCGCTCGAACTTCTCAGCGACCTCCACGTACACACGCTCGACGACCTTGCCTTCCGGACCCGTCTGCGTCGTCACGAGTTGCTTGCCGAACAGCGAGGTCGCTGCTTCGTGCACGTCGTGATAGGTCTCGCACAGCTTGATGCCGCCCGCCTTGCCGCGCGCGCCCGAGTGGATCTGCGCCTTGACGGCCCAGTGCCAGCCGCCGAGTTCCGTTGCGCAGTACACCGCCTGATCCGGCGTGTAGGCGACCGCGCCGCGCTGGATCGGCACGCCGAAGCCGGCCAGCAGATCTTTGGCCTGATACTCGTGAATGTCCATGTCGATGTCTCCTTGGGATTGCGTAGGTTTCGTGTGATTCCTGCGTCGTCAGATCACGAGATTGCGAGGCTCGCCGCGTGCGAATGCCTCGATGTTTTCGATCAGCTGATCGGCGAGCGATTGCATGGCGTCGTCGGACGCCCACGCGACGTGAGGGGTCAGGATGAAGTTGGGCAGATCGAGTTCGAGCAGCGGATTGCCCGCGACGGGCGGCTCCTGGCTCAGCACGTCGAAGCCCGCGCCGGCGATGAGGCCTTCCTTCAGCGCCGTCGCCAGCGAGGCTTCGCACACGAGCCCGCCGCGCGCCGTGTTGATCAGCAGGCAGGTGGGCTTCATCATGCGCAGCTGGTCGAGACCGATCAGGTTGCGTGTCGCCGGGGTGAGCGGCGCGTGCAGCGAGATCACGTCGGACGTGCGCAGCAGCGTGTCGAGCGGCGCGTATTCGGCGCCGGGCACGCGTGTGCGCTGCGAGTCGTGCGACGCGAAGATCACGCGCATGCCGAAGCCGCGCGCGATCTGCGCCGTGCCCTGGCCGAGCGCGCCGCCGCCGATGATGCCGAGCGTCGCGCCATGCAGATCGGCGATGGGGTGATCGAAGAAGCAGAACTGCCGCGCCTGTTGCCAGCGTCCGCGCTGCACGTCGCTGCGATAGGCAAGCAGATTCCGCCGCAACGCGAGCATCAGCGCGAACGTGTGCTCGGGCACCGTGTGCGTCGCGTAACCGCGGATGTTCGCGACGGCGATTCCGCGCTCGCGGCAGTACGCGGTATCGACACAGTCGTAGCCCGTCGCCGCCACCGCGATCATTTTGATCGACGGGTGCCGGTCGAGCACGTTGGCCCGCAGCGGCACCTTGTTCGTGATCGCGATGGTGGCGCCGTCGAGCCGCTGCTCGACTTCGTGCGCGGAGGTCGACGCATACTGGACCCAGTGATGATCGAACGCGGGGCGCCGCACATCGGCATTCAGCGTCGAACGGTCGAGAAAGACGATTTCGTGTTGCATGGTGTCGTGGGTGCCGTGAGGTGAGCGGGAAACGTGCGGTCCGATGCGCCTGCACCGGACTCGGCACTCAGGCAGCGGCGACGCGGCGACGGGCGGGTTCGGCGGCCGGCTGCGCGTTCGCGTGGACCGCGTGCGCGCCCGGCGTGTGCGTGCGCCAGTACTGGCCGGCCGCGCCGACGCCGCTGCCAGGACACACGTCGATACCGGCATCGAGCATCGCCATTTCCGCGCCTGCGATCGCGCTCATCAGCATCAGTTCGTTCAGGTCGCCGAGATGGCCGATGCGGAACACCTTGCCCGCGACCTTCGACAGTCCCGCGCCGAGCGCGAGGTTGTAGCGGCGATACGCGGTGTCGATCACCTGCGCGCCATTGACGCCTTCCGGCACGACGATCGCGGACACGGTATCCGAATGCCACCTGGGCGCCTTCGCGCACAGCGACAGCCCCCAGCCTTCCGTGACGGCGGCGCGCACGCCCGAGGCGAGATAGTGATGCCGCGCGAAGACGTTCTCGAGGCCTTCCTCGAACAGCAGGTCGAGCGCGGCGCGCAGCCCGTAGAGCAGCGACAGCGCGGGTGTGTACGGGAAGTAGCCGGTGGCGTTGGTGCGCACCATGTCGGCGAGGTCGAAGTAGCAGCGGCGCGATTTCGCGTGGCTGATCGCCTTCAGCGCCTTCTGGCTCACGCACAGGATGCCGAGACCCGCGGGCAGCATCAGGCCTTTCTGCGAGCCCGTCACGGCGAGATCGACGCCCCATTCGTCCATGCGGAAATCGATGCAGCCGATCGAACTCACGCCGTCGACGAACAGCAGGGCCGGGTGATCCGCTGCGTCCATCGCGCGGCGCAGCGCGCCGATATCGCTGGTCACACCCGTCGCCGTTTCGTTATGGCAGGCGAGAATGCCCTTGATCGTGTGCTGCCCGTCCGCCTCGAGAATCTCCGCGATCCGTTCGACGGGGACGCCCTCGCCCCAGTCGACATCGAGAATCTCCACATCGAAGCCGAGCCGCTGCGCCATGTCGGCCCACAGATGGCTGAACTGCCCGAAGCGCGGCACCAGCACGCGGTCGCCGGGCGACAGCGTGTTGGTGAGCGCCGCTTCCCACGCACCCGTGCCCGACGACGGGAAAATGAACGGCTGCCCTTCCGCCGTCCGATAGATCTTTTTCAGGTCGGACAGCAGGCCGTGCGCGAGTTCGGGGAATTTCGTCGAGCGGTGGTCTTCCATCGAAACGACCATCGCGCGCAGCACGGCATCGGGAATGTTCGTCGGGCCGGGGACGGCGAGAATGTTGCGTCCGGCAACGCGCGAGCCTGAAGTGTTCGACATGGTGTGTCTCCTTGATTGATTGGCTTGAGAAGTCGCTCGAAGGGTTCAATGTGCGCTGCGGCCGGCGGCTGCCCGGTCGTCGCGCGCTGCGGATGGATCGTGGCGCAATGAGTCGGGCGCGTCGCGATACACGGGGAACTTCGCGGTGAGCGCGAGCACGGCGTCGGCGGTGCGGCGGATCACGAGATCGTTGGCGGGCGCGTCGAGCACGTCGGCGATCAGATGCGCGAGCTGCTCCGCTTCGGCTTCGCGTAGTCCCCTGGTCGTGATGGCGGGCGAACCGATGCGCACGCCGCTCGTGACGAAGGGCTTTTGCGGATCGTTCGGAATCGCGTTCTTGTTGACCGTGATGAACGCACGGCCGAGCGCGGCTTCCGCTTCCTTGCCCGTCACGTTCTTCGCGCGCAGGTCGACGAGAAACACGTGGGAATCGGTGCGCCCCGACACGATCCGCAAGCCGCGCTGCTGCAGCGTCTGCGCGATGGTGCGTGCGTTGACGAGCACCTGTTGCTGGTACTGGCGGAACTCGTCCGTCATCGCTTCGCGCAGCGCCGCTGCCTTGCCCGCAATTACGTGCATCAGCGGGCCGCCCTGGATGCCGGGGAAGATCGTCGAATCGATCGCCTTCGCGGTGTCGGCGCGCGAGAGGATCAGACCGCCGCGCGGACCGCGCAGCGTCTTGTGCGTAGTGGTGGTCACGTAGTCGGCGATGCCGACCGGGCTCGGGTAGAGACCTGCCGCGACGAGACCGGCGTAGTGCGCCACGTCGACGAGGAGCGTCGCGCCGACGCTGTCGGCGATCGCTCGGAAGCGCTGCCAGTCGATCACCAGCGAATACGCGGATGCGCCCGCGACGATCATGCGCGGCCGGTGTTCGTGCGCGAGCCGCTCGGCTGCGTCGTAGTCGATTTCTTCCGTCTTCTCATCGAGTCCATACGACACCGCATTGAACAGCTTGCCGCTCACGTTCACCGACGCGCCATGCGTGAGGTGCCCGCCATGCGCGAGCGACATGCCGAGAATCGTGTCGCCCGGCTTGAGCGCCGACAGATACACGGCCTGATTCGCCTGCGATCCCGAGTGCGGCTGCACGTTCGCGTGTTCGGCGTTGAACAGCTGCTTCGCGCGATCGATTGCGAGCTGCTCGACCACGTCGACGTGTTCGCATCCGCCGTAGTAGCGCTTGCCGGGATAGCCTTCCGCGTACTTGTTGGTGAGCTGCGATCCCTGCGCTTCGAGCACGGCCGGCGACGTGTAGTTTTCCGATGCAATCAGCTCGATGTGATCCTGCTGGCGCTGCGTTTCTGCCGCGATCGCATGCTGCAGTTCCGGGTCGGTGACGGCGAGCGTGTTTTTGTAGCTGAACATGGATGAACCTCTCTTGAGTGGACGGGACGGGCCAGACGGTTTGCGCGTCCCCTTCGCATTCCTGTTGAAACGATGGTAGTGGCGTGCCGCGCAAAACACTCATTCGGGTTACTTATCCGACCCATAACCACGCGTGCGAGCCTTGCCGGGCGGGCGTAAAGCCCTGCGGAGTACTCCCTCATGGGCATTGCGGGCATAGTCCCGGCTGGTAGAGTTGAGACGTGAAATCGAGCGGTTCCGGCTGCATTCGGGAGGATAGGGAGCGAGATGCTGCATCTCACTTTGCGTCAGCTGCGCGTGTTCGAAGCGAGCGCGCGGCATCTGAGTTTTTCGCGCGCTGCGGAAGAGCTTCATCTGACGCAACCCGGCGTTTCGTCGCAACTGAAGCAGCTCGAAACGAGCATCGGCATGCCGCTCTTCGAGCAGGTCGGGCGGCGCGTTTTCCTGACTGCGGCAGGCAAGGAGCTATACAGCCACACGCGTCTGCTTCAGCAGCAGCTGTCCGTGCTCGAAACGTCGCTCGACCAGTTGCGCGACATGAAGCAGGGCAAGCTGAAAGTGTCGGTGGTGAGCGGCACGGCCAATCCGCTTGCGCTCCAGCTGATCGCGAAGTTCACGCGAGCGTTTCCCGGCGTAAGGGTGAGTCTTTCGGTGGGGAACAGGGAGTGCGTGCTGAACGAGCTGGCGAACAACGAGACCGATCTCGCGATCATGGGGCTGCCGCCCGAAGGGCAAGGTCTCGCAGCCGTGCGCGTCGCGAGAAATCCCCTCGTGATGATTGCGCCGCCCGATCATGCCCTCGTGCGCGAGCGCCGCATCGCACTCGAAGCGCTGGAGCGAGAGACCTTTCTCGTCCGCGAGTCGGGTTCCGGCACGCGTCGCGCGATGGAGCGCTTCTTCGCCGAGCACCGCATCAGTTTTCGGCCCGGCATGGAAGTGAGCAGCAACGAGGCGATCAAGTGGGCCGTGCAGGCAGGCATGGGCCTGTCAGTCGTGCCCCTCGCGACGGTCATGGCCGAACTCGAAACGCTGCGGCTCAAGGTGCTCGACGTCGAACATTTCCCCATCGTGCGGTATCTGTATCTCGTGCATCGCGAGAGCAAGCAGCTGTCGACGGCGGCGTCGGCGTTCAGGGACAGCCTCGTGAGCGGCGCACACGAGGCGGGCGAGCGGGTGGCGATGGAAGCCTAGGCGGGCAAGAGGATTTCGCCCTTGCCCTGCACCGACACGTCGCCGCGCAAGCGCTTGGGCGCGTGCGCACGCGACAGCATCGCGAATGCGCCGCCTTCGCGCGCGAGCGTCGGTACGAGCAGCCGCCAGAATACGTCGATATCGCTGCTGTTTTCGGCAAAACGCCGGGTCGTGGGCCACGTGTGATCGAGCAGCACCAGCGAGCCGCGCCGCATGCCGAACGCGGGATGTTCTCCGGCCTTGCCCGCAATTGCGATGGTGCCCGCGACCATCCGCGACGCGACGAACGCGCCCGCCGAGCCGAACACCGCGATCGTGCCGCGACGCATGCGATCGCCGAGTCGCGCGCCTGCGTCGCCGTGAATCACGAGCGTGCCGCCGCGCATGCCGTCCATGTCGCCCGGCAGCGCGGCGCCCGCAAAGTCGCCCGTCTTGCCGCGAATCTCGATACGTCCGCCCGTCAGCTCGCATCCCGCAAAGCTGCCGCAGTCGCCCGCGACGAGCAGCGTTCCCGCGCCCATCTGCAAGCCCGCGAAATCGCCCGCATTGCCGTCGACGAGCATGTGACCCGCGTTCATGCGCGCACCGATCCGGTCGAAGCGCTGCATGTCGCCTTCGAGCACGAGTTGTGGAGCCTCGCGCGTGCTTTCGCCGATCTCCACTGCGAACAGATCGCCCACGCTGATCCGTTCCGCGCCATGCCACAGCGCGATCGCGCAGATGTCCTGCGCGGCGAGTTCCGCGAGCCGCGCGGGCAGCAGTTCGCGTGCATCGATGCGCAACGCGGGTGCTTGTTTCAGACGTAACGTGATGCGCTTCATCGGCCCTCCGGCGCTTCATGCAGTCGATCACTCGATGGATCGCACAACTGATGCAGATGGAAATGGAACGGCCCGAGCTTGCCGCCGTAGTTGCCCGCCGAAATCCGCATGAGGCCATGTGCAACACCCGCGTCTTCTCCCGTCGCGGCGTCGATGCCGACGCGCATCGCCGCGGCCACATCCGCTTCGCTCAATCCGTCTATCACGATCTCCAGCACGCTGCGCACGTCGCCGTGCAGTTCGGTGCGTGCCGCGAGTTCGGCAAGGCCGGGACAGAATGCGTCATTGGTCGAGGCGGGCAGGGCCGCGTACTTCGAGCCGACCTTCGATCCCGAGCGCACGACGCCGCCGGGAAACGGGATGATCACGTTCGGCACATCGCGCATCGCGCGCACGGCTGTCTGCGCGGCACGCAGCGCAGCATCGGTATCACGCGCAAGAAACAGCAGATTGCCGCCGCCCACGCCCTTGACGACCGAGGTGGTTTCCTCGGCGACGAACTCGCCGTCCATCACGGGCACGCGCCAGTAGCGCTTGCCGTCGATCATCTTCGCAATCTGCCAGCCGTCGCCGAAAAAGCGCAGATTCTTGCCGAGCGCAATCGGCTCGCCATGCCCGATTCCGCCGAACACGGCCGTCGTCGGGCAGGTCAGCACGCACTGTCCGACGCGGCGCTCGACCTGTTTCGCGAGCTCCTTGCCCGACATCGAAAACAGCAGCAGCGCGACGCCGGGCCTGCCGTCGGGTGTCTCGTCGGGCGACAGCTCGCGCTCGATGCCCGCTTCGCAGCCGCACGCGATCACCGAGGTCGCAAAACCCGTGGCCGCGAGTGCCGCATTACGCGCCCACGTTGCATCGCGCGCGGTGACGATGAGGCGGGTCGCTTTCATCGGGAAGGCTTCGGCGAAGGTGTCGTCGATCGACACGCCGCGCACGCTGCGCGGCGAAGTTGTCGCACTCATGTCGCGGACTCCGCATGCGATTGACGATGGATGCCGCACGCAGCGGGCAGAAGGCGTCCGCCATTGCCGCACAGACAGAGTTCGTCGCGGCTGATGGACGCGCGCCGCATGTTGGTCGCGAGGTAAGCGTCGCCGTAGTCCTCGACGACCTTTTCGATCGAACGGTCGAACTCCGGCTCGACATAGTGCGTGCCGCCCGCAGGCGTCGCGACGATGCGGCCTTCGCGTGCGACCAGCTCGCCGTCCTTGAACACCCAGGCCGGCGTGCGGAACATCGCTTCGCGGTCGGGATGCTCGCGGTATACGGCGATATCGGCGGCGGCGCCCGCATCGAGCCGGCCGCGGTCGGCGAGTCCCAGCAGGCGAGCGGGCGCGGCACGCGTGAGGATCGCGATCTCGTTGAAATCGAGTTCGCGCGTGAGGCTCGCAAGCGGCGATTGCGCGGCGACATCGGGATGCAGCTTCGCCAGTTGTTCGTCGCGGAACGATTTGTCCATCAGCAGGCGGATCAGATGCGGGTAGCTCGTGAAGGGGCCGCCGTTCGGATGATCGGTGGTGAGCGTGATCTGCCACGGGTTCTTCACGAGCAGAAACAGTTCGAGGCCGATCGTCCATTGCAGCGCGTTGACATAGCTCGTTTCGCGGTAACGGAACGGCACCACGCCGCAGCCCGCGTCGCATTCGATATCGCCCGCGATCCACTTGCGCGGCGAAGCGAATGCGGCCTGTCTGACCTGCTTCATCGTGTCGCCCGAAGCTGTCACCGTCTGGCCGAACATGATCTGGCCGACGTCGATCGAGATATTCGGGTTCGCGTTGACGGCCTCGGCAATGCGATGCGCCGCCGACGAAAATTTCTTCGGCCCGTCGTTGCCGTAGCTATGGAACTGGATATGCGTGAGGTGGCCGGGCAGACCTTCGAGCGCGTCGATGGTGGCGAGCGTCGAATCGATATTGCCGGGCACGCCAAGATTGCTCGCATGGATATGCAGCGGATGCGGCACGCCGAGATCGGTCAGCGCGCGTGCGAGCACGTGCAGCACATTGCGCGGCGTGATGCCGTAGTGCGTGTGATGCTCGTCGACGTCAAGGCTGCGCTGGTTGAACTTGAACGCCGAGATGCCGCCGGGGTTCACCACCTTCACGCCGAGCGCGCGGCTCGCGTTGATCGACCAGCCGACGTAATCGCGCAAACGCTCATAGTCGGTGTGCTCGGCCAGCATGCGCAGAAACAGTTCGTCGTTGCCGAGCATCACGTAGGCGCCGTGATCGATGATCGGCGTGTCGCCCATTTCGAGGTGCGTGTGACGTGCGTTCGACGCGATCATCGCGGGCTCGAACGCGGCCGTATAGCCCATCTCGGCATAACGGTAGCCCGTCGCGAACGTGCCGGGCGTGCAGTCGCCGCACGATGCGAGTTCGAGCGGATTCTCCGGCGGGGGGCGGTTGCGATGATCTTCCGGCAGCAGCAGGCGCGCGAGATTCACCTTGCCGCCGCCGATATGCGAATGCATGTCGATGCCGCCCGCCATCACGATCATGCCCGACGCGTCGTATTCGCAATCGACGGGCTCCTGTTCGTGCAGCGCGACGATCCTGCCGTCGCGCACGCAGACGTCCGAGATCTGCCCGTCGATGCGTGAAGCGGGATCGTACACTCGGCCACCGCGCAAGCGGAACGTGCTCATCGGGCGGTCTCCTTCGGAGCGGACATCGTTGCCGGGTCTGCATTCGTCCGTGACGCCCTGAGCGACTGTTCAATCTGTGCGGCCGCCTGCGCGACGCCGGGCAGCGTGTCTTCATAGATCGGCACGAGCGGCAGCACGATACCGCCGTCCACGCGAAACAGGTGTCCCGGGGAGCCGATGCCGGGCGTCGACACGGGAATGAACAGCGTCGGCGCTTGCCGATCCGCGCATATCGGGGCGAGGCCGGGATGACCGAGCACGATCGCCGGCACGCCGCCTTGCGGCGGCGGCAGGTCGGCGCCGAAGCTCGCGACCCAGACGAGCGCATCGACGGCCTCGTCGTCGAGCAGATGCGCCGTGTCGTAGCGATGCGGATCGTGTTCGAGGCCGCTGCGATGAACACCCGTGCGTAGCGGCAGACCGGACATCCACGTCAGCGTCTGGTTGACGGTGGCGGCACCATCGTCGCCGCCAAGCGCGAGACACCCCGCGCGGGTCGTGAGGTTGATCGACTTGGTCAGACGGTCGAGCCCTTCGACGAGCAGCGCCGCGTGCTCTCCCGGCAGGTCGGCCGTATTCCACACGAGCGTGACGTAACGCGCTTCCAGCATGCGGGCTGCAAGCGCCTCGATCGCGGGCGCGACGTCCGGCATGGGTTTGCCGCGCAGAAGCGGATCGACACGTGCGTTCAGCAGCGCAATCGTCTCGTACAGATCGTCTTGCACGGGCACGGCACGCTGGACGACCGTATCCGCGTGTGCGTTGCGTTCGAGGCCGGCATCGATTGCGCCGCCGACGAAGATCACTTCACGCCGGGCAGGGCCCGCTGCATCGCGCGGCATCGCACCGACACCGCAGCGGCTGAAAAACGCCGGGTAACGCGTCGATGGCGTCGGTCCAAAGCAGACGATCAGGTCGGCGCGCGCGCGCACTTCGGAGAGCGTCGTCGTGAATGCGCCGCGATCCTGCATCGCCGTGAGGCTGCGCATCAGCGAGCGGCCATGTGCATGGTCGATGATCGCGGCGCTCGCGTTGGCAAGCCGATACAGCGCGCGCGTGCCCGCAACGTCGGTAGCCATGCCCGCGAACAGCGGCTGCCTCGCCTGCGCGAGCCATTGCGCCGCGACGCCCGTGGCATCGGCGAATCCAAGCGGCTGGCCGTTGAGATGCGGCCGCGCCTCGGCGGGATGCGGGCCGAACTGCGCGAGTGCGCGCGCGGCGCGCGGACAGTCGGTGCCGCTCAGCGTCAAGGCCGTGTCCGTGCCGATCGAAAGACGATCGCATAACAGCGGGCAGAACGGGCACGTCCACGAAGGGGGGAAGTGTTCGAGGTCATGCGCGTCTTTCAGCAACTCACATGCCATTTTCGTGAAAGCGCCGTGGTGGCTTCCGTTGCGGGAGTCGAGGCGTCATGCTGCCGCGCGATTCCGTCACCATCGTTCGACGTGATTTGCGCCGTGCGCGATGCAGACTGTCACGCGTCGTGAGCAGGCGATGCCGCGCGCAGGCAGCACGTGGGCCGGTGGCATGGAACATGAATGTGGCAGACGCGATGCGCCACGATCCGCACGGGAATCACGCGATGAAAAAAATCCTGCTCTACGAATATCTCAGCGCCAACGGCAACACGAATGAACCTGCGTGCGAGGACTTGCGCATGCAGGGCAGGACGATGCGCGATGCCGTTGCACGCGATCTCGCGCGTTGCGCCGATGTTGCGCTCACGTGCGTGGCGGGTCACGACGAAGCGCACGGCACGACGGACACGACCTGCACGCGCGACTGGTGTTTCGCGCCGTTTGCGATACCGCCGACGCGCTTTCTCGCCGCCGAAGCACGTCGTCACGACGCCGTTTGGGTCATCGCGCCCGAAACGCAAGGCGTGCTCGGCGCGCTGTGCGATGCCGTCGATCCCGCTCGCTGGATAGGCTGCGATGCGGCGACGCTGCGGATTGCCGGCAGCAAGCGCGCGACGGCTCGCCATCTCGCGCTGGCGGGCGTCGCGACGCCGCGTGCGTGGTCGGCCGACGCGCCGCTCGACGTTGCGCGCGACGCGAGCGCATGGGTCGTCAAACCGGATGACGGCGCGGGCTGCGTCGATACCTGCCGCTTCGACGACTACCGGTTGGCGGAGTACGCGTTGCGACGCCGGTCTGCCGCGCAGGAGCGAGTGACGCTCGAGGAATGGATCGACGGAGACGCGCTCAGTCTGTCGCTGCTGTGTCGCCACGGCGACGCGCAACTGCTCGGCATCAACCGGCAGCATATCGGTATCGACGACGGACAGATCCGCTATGAAGGTCTGACGGCCAACGCCATCCCACTGTCGGACGACAGGGCCGCGACATGCCGCGCGCTTGCCGCTCGCGTGGCGCGCGCGCTGCCGGGTCTGGCCGGATTCGTCGGCATCGACCTCGTGTGGCATCCGCGGCGTGGGCCTGTCGTGATCGAAGTCAATCCGCGCGTGACGTGCGCGTATCCGGCGCTGGCGGGCAGGGTCGATGTCAACATGGCCGCATGCGTGGTCGCTGAACACTTCGCGTCGTGCGGCGAGATCAACGGGAGGCGCCATGCCGCATGACCTCGTGATCGGCTGGGACATCGGCGGCGCGCACGTGAAGGCGGCGCGGATCGAAGCGGGACGCGTGTGCGACGTGATGCAGTGGGTCTGTCCGCTATGGCAAGGCGTCGCGCATCTCGACGCGGTATTCGAAGCGGCGGCGCAGCGCTGGCCCGATCATCGCGAAGGGGAGCACGCGGTCACGATGAGCGGCGAAATGGCCGACATCTTCGAGGATCGCGAGACGGGCGTCGCCGCGCTGGCTTCACGGCTGGCGAGCCGTTTCGGCGAACGCGCCTCGTTTTATGCCGGGCACGCGGGATGGCAGCCGTACGAAGCCGTCGCGGGCAACTGGGCCGACATTGCGTCCGCGAACTGGCACGCGACGGCGGCCCTGATCGCGGCGCGCATGCCCGCTGCCGTGCTCGTCGATATCGGCAGCACCACCACCGATTTCATCGCGATCCGCGAGAGTGTGCTCGTTTCGCGCGGGACGGACGACGCAGCGCGGCTGCGCTCGGGCGAGCTCGTGTATCAGGGCGTCGTGCGCACGCCGTTGTGCGCGCTCGCGCCGCGCATCCGTTTTCGCGGCGAGCCGCACAACGTGATGAACGAACTGTTCGCGACGACAGCCGACGTCTACCGGCTGACGGGCGAACTCGATCCGCCGCACGACCAGCATCCCGCCGCCGACGGCGGCGCGAAGGACGGCATCGCCAGCTGCCGGCGTCTCGCGCGGATGATCGGCCGCGATGCGCACGAAGCGTCGATGGCCGACTGGGTATGTTTCGCCCGCGAATGGCGCAAGGCGCAGCTTGCGCATCTGTCGACGAATCTCGCTCAGGTGCTGGGCCGCGTCGGTCTCGGGCATGACGTCGTGCTCGTGTCGGCGGGCTGCGGGGCGTTTCTCGCGGACGATCTCGCCGCGCAGTTCGGGCGCGACGTGCTTTCCTTCGCATCGCTCGTTGATGCCGACGCCTGCGCCGCTCACTGGACGCAGGTCTGCGCGCCCGCCGTCGCCGTCGCGTTGCTGCGCGCGGACGAACGGTGCGCGGCCGAGGCGGCCGTTTGATTCCCTGCAATCTCCGCACTTGAGGCGTCTATGTGGGTAGTGAAGATTGGCGGCAGTCTGAGCCGCGATCCGATGCTCGAAGACTGGCTCGCGCAACTGACCGACTTCGGCGGCGGCCGGGTCGTGATCGTGCCGGGCGGCGGCGACTTCGCGGAGCAGGCCCGCGAGCATCAGGCGATCTGGCGTTTCGACGACATCGCCGCGCACAACATGGCCGTGCTCGCGATGGCCCAATACGCGTTGATGATGCAGGGCCTGTCGCGGCGGCTCGTGATAGCCGCGACGGACGCGCAGATACGCGCCGCGCTGCACGCGGGGCGCGTCGCCGTGTGGGCGCCCCTCGACCTTCTGTTCCAGGAAGCCAACCGCCTGACAAGCTGGGAGGTCACCTCGGATAGCCTCGCCGCGTGGCTCGCGAACCGCTTGAACGCAGAACGCCTGGTGATCGTGAAGTCGTGCGAGATCGAGTGCGAACGATCGATCGACGAGTACGCGGCGCTCGGCATCGTCGACCCTTCATTCGCAGGCTTCACGCACGACGCGCCGTATCCCGTGGATTTATTGAGCCGGAACGAGGCGCCGCGCGTGCGTGACCTGCTGTTTCAGGCGACTACGGGCTGACCAGCGGCTTCGATGCCGCTCGTTTCGACGGCACGCGTTGCCGCGCGTGCCGTGCCTGCCGGACCTGCAAGTTGCGCACGGAGATCGCGCACCCGCGCGGCGTTGAGGCGCCCCGTGCGCGAGCCGTCGCACAGGGCCGTCCGAAAACCGGCGATATCGGGGCCGAGCGCACGGATCAGCGGCACGTGTCCACTGAGCAGCGATCCCGCGAGTCCCGCCATCACATCGTGTACGCGCGCGATCTGCACCATGCTGTCGAGCACGGCCAGCGGCACGCAGTGAAAGAGATTGCCGCGCTTCTTCGTGGCCGTATCGACCATCACGGCGGCGAATCTCAGTTCGGATGCGCGTTCGACGACCCGCAAGTCGAGCCCGTTGTCCACCAGCAGCACGGGCGCCATGTTCCAGTGCAGGTCGCGCATCGTGGCGAGCGTCCGGCACGCGATATCGAACGAGCCGCTGTCGGCGGGGACGCCCGCCTTCACATAGTCGACACCGCCGCGTCCCGCCTGCGACGCGCGAAACACGAGATCCGCGTCGTCGCCCGGCCGCAGGTCGCCGATGGCGGCGCTGATGGGCAGATGCGGATAGTCGGCGCGCAGCGACTGCACGATGTGCGCGATCCGGGTCGCGGCGACGGCCCCGAGCGCACCCGCACCGGGCTCCTTGAGATCGATCAGATCGGCGCCGGCGCGTGCGGCATCGCGCGCCTCGTCGAGATTTCGCACACTGGCGAGCATACGGATCTTCCGGCTCATAAGGCCTCCTCGTTCAGAACACGAGCGGCCACAGCCGGTCTCGCGAAGAAATCATTCACGGCGTCCATCAGCCATTGCCACGCCTGCTGTTCGCGCGGCCCGGCCGTCCTGGCGATGGCGATCGACAGATACGCCACCTCCGCCTCGATCTTCTCGCGCGGCAACATCGCGAGACGGCTGACGAGCACCGCGCCTTCGATGACGGCCGCCTGCGCGCGATTGAGTCCCGTGAACGGCGCATCCGTGTAATGGGCGACGCACTCCATCACGAGCGTCGGGCGCTGCGCATCGTCATGAACCGAGGCGAGGCGCAGCTCGGCGTGCGCGAGCGTATCGGCGAGCCGCACGCAAGGCACGCGATGGGCGGGGACCGTGGGCCATTCGCGCCGGCCCGTGACACAACCGGCGAACACGCGCGCGTCGGTCGTGAAATTGACGACGGCGCAGCCGGTCGAGATCACGTTGTCGTAAGTCGACGACGGCAGGAACGGCATCAGCAGAAAGGCGCCGTCCGCCTCGCGCACGCCCATCGGCGCGATGTGCGGCTTGCCCGCGGGCGTAACGGTCGTGACGACGGTTTCGACGATCATGGTCAGGCTTCCTTTCTGCGAGTCGCGCCGGGCGCGCATTGCACGAGCAGGTCGGCCGTTTCGCGCGGGAGCGCGCATCCCCATTCCAGCGGCTGATCCTGGCTGTAGCGCTTGCCGAGCCGCCAGGCGAGCTCCGCGCGCGCGAGTTCGACACCCATGTAGAACGCGTGCGCGCCGTCCGCCTCCAGCCGCAGATGCGGCCAGAGCGCGAACGCATCGGCGGCGAGGTGATGGCCGTCGCGGTTGTACACGTGAATGCCGTCCGTCGACACCTGCACGCGAAAGTTCGGATCGCGGATGGCCGCCGCCGTGGCGGCGATCTCGTCGGGCGTATCCGGAAAGGGATGCTTCGCGTGCATCGTCATCAACCCGGAGGTGAGGCCCTTGGGAAGCGTCCGGCATTCGCGGGCCGCGTACATCATGCGGCGCGCGACATCGGCTTCGCGGATCGCGCAGCGCGCATGAGCGCTCACCTGCGTCGTGAGAATGCCCGCGATACCCAGTTCGACGCCGATGCCGAGCAGCAGCGCGTGCATGCCGCTCGTGTCCGCTTCCGTGAGTTCCGTGACGTTGCCCGTGCCCATCAGGATCGGCGCGTCGGCATAGCGCTCGCGCAGGCGCTGATAGCGCGTGAGCGATTTCAGCAGGCCGAAGGGCAGCGGATCGAGGATCGGATCGGCGAGAAAAGGCCGGCCCTGCTGCTGCATCGTATCGATGGCCTCGTATAACGACGCTTCGTCGCCGGGCTGGCGCGGAATCAGCACGGGCGTCGAGTCGATTTCATTGAGCACCCAGAGCGTATCGGCCGTCAGGCTCAACAGATAGTCCGCGCCCGCGCGGCCGCCGCGCACCAGTTCCTTCACGTCCATCGAATCGACGCTGACCTTGTGCCCTTGCGACTTCAACGCGCGGATCGTATCGGCGAGATGCGGAAACGGCGTCGCGGGCAGGCAGCCGATGTCGATCACATCGGCGCCGTCGGCTGCGAGTTGCGCCGCCCGCGCGCAAATCGCATCGACGCTGAGATACGGCGCATCGACGATCTCCGCGAAGATCGCGATATCGTGCTTCGTCAGATCGACGGCGCGCTCGCTGCAGTCGAACCATGCGGGCAAATCCTTGAGTTCCTCGGGACCGCGCTGGACGGGAATGCCGTAGTGCGCG
Source organism: Paraburkholderia azotifigens (assembly GCF_007995085.1). Classification (GTDB taxonomy): domain Bacteria; phylum Pseudomonadota; class Gammaproteobacteria; order Burkholderiales; family Burkholderiaceae; genus Paraburkholderia; species Paraburkholderia azotifigens. Next base: position 1,798,624 of record NZ_VOQS01000005.1, on the reverse strand, counting down.
GAGAGCGCATCGAGATCGCCGCGGCATCGGCCGGGCACGATCAGGCGGTCGGCGGCAATGGGCGCGGCGACGCGGCGCCGGATCATATCCGCCGTCATGAGTGCCGCGACCTGCAGGCCGATCTCGCGAATCTCCCAGCTGAACGGCGCGGGCGCGAGACCGTGCAGCACGCGTTCGAGGGCAGGCTGGGCAAGGCGGCCGGTGAGGAAGACGATGTGTTCCATCAGGCGCTCGCACAAGACGTCATGCGCGTTTCCGCGCTGCGCGCATCGAGCGCCGCGCGCAATTCGGCCAGCGAACACACGACGCGGCAATGATCGATCCGCTTCAGGCGTTCGACGTTATCGAGTTCGATGCGGCGCGGACGCAGTTCGACCCAGTCGAGCGGACTCTTCGTGACGACGACGGGCTGCGTGTCGCACGCGAATACGATGCCGGGAATGCCCAGCTTGCCCGCCTGCGCAAACATGCTGGTGGGCAGCGTATCCGAGATGCCGAACGCGCATTTGGCGACAGTGTTGCTGGTGGCTGGCGCGACGACCACCGTGTGATAGCGGTTCGCGTCGTACAGCATGCCGACGGGCACCGCGCTCGCGCTGTTGTCGCGGAACACCCGGAAGCGGGCCTTGAGTTGCGCGATGTCGATCTTGTACAGGGGCAGCACTTCTTCGGCGGCTCGCGACAGGAACAGATCGACGTGGGGCAGCAGCGTCGCCGCGAGATCGAGCGACCCGGCCAGCCCGTGCCCGGAGCCCGTGATCGTCCAGGCAAAGCGCGGCGCGGCTTCGACGGCGTCGTTGGCGGGGTGGTGCGTGTGGGTCGTCGTCATCGTCGGGATCATCGTCGGCGTGCAGCCAGGTTGTTCAGTTTGCGATACACAATGCGACGCGTCGCGATCGGCCGTGTGGGTGGCGTTTGACCCTGCATGCGATGCACACGGCCTGCGCGGGAGCGTTCGTCTCCAGCGCTTGCGACATTCGTGCCTGGGCCGCTTCTTGCATGAGAACGCATCATGGATCGACCGTATCGACGATAAGGAACCCAGATGAACGTGATCGACAAGAAGGTGCTCGAGCGGCCGCATCTCGCCGCATCGGAGATGGATCTGATTTTTATCGAAGGCTTCGAGGGCGATACGGTGATCGGCATCGACCCGGACGAGCTGACGAATCGTCAGCCGGTGCGGATCGATCTGTGGGCGGGCGTGCCGCACAGCCACGCGTGCGATACCGATCTGATCGGCGACACCATCGATTACAGCAAGGTGCATGCAGCGCTCGTGTCGCTGCTCGCGACGCACAGGATGCAATTGCTGGAAGCGCTGGCGGAGTCGGTTGCGCAGATGCTGATCGTCGACTTCGGCGCGCACTGGGTACGTGTGTCGCTGGCGAAGCCCGCGAAGTTCGCGAATGTGAAGGCGGTGGGCGTGACGATCGAGCGGACGGTACGCTGGCCGTGATCGCCGGCGCACTCAAGGCACACCAGGCACACGAAGCACGCGCGATTCAATATTCGGCTGCCGTCTCCAGGCTAGCCGCGCGTGCAGCGCTTTCCATGCAACGCACGCGCAGCAGCGAAGGATCGAGGCACGCGGCCGCGAACAACGTCGCGACTGTCAGGTCCGCCGTCGTCCCCGGATTGATGCCGTCGCGCTTCATTGCCGCATCCCATGCCGCGAGTCGTTCGAAGTCGAGCGCGCTTTGCATGTGCCACTTGCGGGCCTCGAGCGTGACCTTGCGCGCCACTTCAATACCATGCTTGCGCGCGATATGCGAGTCGGGCCAGTGGGACAGAAACGCGAGCCACGTTTTCAGCACCGCTCGCAGCAGACGCGGCAGATCGCCGGGATGAAGGCGCGCCGCGCCCAACGCCGCGCGCATCTGGATCACACCATAGCCGAGCACGTCGACGAAGCCGCTCGCATACTGACGGGCGACGCTGTCGCGGTCTCTTGCCAGCGTCATCGCGCTGAGCAGATCGACGGTCGGCGCGCTGCCTACGTTCTGGCTGGGCGCTTCGCCGAGGCCGCCCGGATTGGCCAGCGCGATCGCGCGATAGGCGGCGCACGCATCGGCCAGATCGAGGTTCGAGAGGGTCGCGCGCACGGCCACATGCGCTTCGTGTACGGTCGGCGCGCGGTGCGCGGCGTGCAGGTGTTCGAACGTCTGCGCGAGCGGCGCGCACAGCAGCACGATGCCCAGATTCGTATTGCAGCCGGCTGCCTGCATCGACAGGTTCACCGCCCGCTCGATGCGTTCGCCCACGCTCACGCCATGCGCGGTCACGGCGTGGCACGCCGCCTGCGCGCTGGCGACGAACAGATCGGCCGTCATCCGATGCCCCGGCGCGCCGAAGCTGACGTTGCCCGGTTTCGCGCACAGCACGTCGAGCGCGCACGCCCACGCGAAGGCGTCGGCGATCGTATCGGCGTGCGTGCCGGGCATCACGCGACTTCCTTCATGCCGACGGCGCGCGGCGCAAGCGCCATGCGCCGGCTCAACAGATCGTCGACGATGCAGCCCGCGATATCGAACGGCGTCACCGACTGCAGCCCGCGCCACGCGGCCACGCCGTTCACCTCGATCACGGTTGCGCCGAACGGGTTGTCGTCGCAGGGAATCAGGTCGACGCCTGCGTAGTCGAGCCCGAGCGCCGCGCTGGCGCGTTCAGCGAGCGTGGCGAGCGGTGCGCTCAGCTCCGCCGCTTCGCAGCGCGCGCCTTGCGCGACGTTGTGCACCCAATGTTCGCTGATCCTGCGCATGGCCGTCACCGCCTTGCCGCCGATCACCATCACGCGCCAGTCATAGCCGGGCTCGCTGGCGGGCCTGACGAAGCGCTGCAGATAGGCGAGCTGTCCATACGCCTTCAGCGCAGGCAGCGGCTCGCAGCCTTCGCTGCCCGCGCCGATCCGCATCACGCCTTTGCCTTGCGAACCGAACAGCGGCTTGATCACCACCTCGTGGCCCTTCGCGCCTTCGCGCATCAGCACGCGCTGCGCGAACGGGGCGGATTCGGACACCCATGTCGGCGGCGTCGGAATGCCCGCGCGATGCAGCAGAAAGCTGGTCATCGACTTGTCGACACTGCGCTCGATCGCGCGGGCGTCGTTGTAGACGGGCACGCCGAGTTCGCGTAACGCGTGCAGGATGCCGAGACGCACGGTGACCTGCTCGAAGGTGCCGCCCGCGATGCCGCGCACGATAACGGCATCGGGCAGTCCGCGTCCGTAGCCGGGAATCGCGAGTCCGTGCGGCGCGTGCGTGGTATCGAAGCGGCAGTCGGCGAGATCGATGCAGCGGCCCTGCGCGCCGCGCTCGCGCAGCGCGCGCTTGAGACGCGATGTATGCCAGCCGGTTTCGTCCGTCATGATCGCGACGGCGAGCGGGGTGCCTGTCATCTCACACCTCGTCGAGCCAGAGCGGGCGCAGCAGATCGAAACGGGTCGCGCCCGCGTGGAAGGTGCGCCCCGTGGTCAGGTTACTGACCCAGACTTCGGCGGGCGCGAAGAGCGCGGGATCGATCTTGTAGAAGTCGTATTCGTATTCCCTGAACACGTCGGCGAACGCGCGGCCGAAGTCTTTCGATGCCGACGAAGGAAGGCGTTGCGCGAGATCGCGCGCGTCGTCGTCGCTGCCCGTCACGCCCAGATGCACGCGGCCGCCGTACAGGATGGCGTCGTTGGTGCGGCCCATCGCTTCGACGCCGTCCTGCGCGGGCGGCGGCAACGGCGCGCTCGCGCAGCCTTCGTGAATTGCGTCGAGCGCGAAGCCGAGTTCGTGGGCTTTGTGCAGCGCGACTTCGAGCGCGCGCGCGACGACTTGCGTGGTGCCCGCGCGGCTCGTTGTCGGCGTGAGGATCAGTGTGAGATTGCGCGGCTGCAACCGGCAGTCGCGCAGAATCTTGTCGATCACGACAGCGGGCGGCGCGCGATCCACTTCGAGCACCAGGCAGCCCGTCGACACGACGTCGCGGTAATCGAGTTCGTCGAAGAGCGGCTCCTTGCACGCGAGCGAACGCGCCGGTCCCGAGCCGAGCGCGAAGAACTTCTTGCCGCCCGTTTCCTCCTTGCTTGCCGCGAGACTCCAGCCGGCGTATTGCGACGCGAGGCAGGCCAGCACCGGCTGCGCGCTGGCGATGTCGACGAAGGTCGGCCATTCTTCCGTTGCATTGCGTGACGCAGCGGCGCGCAACGCGACGCGCCCCAGCCCGCCCATGCAGATTTCGCCGATCGCGATACCGGCGGCGACGCTGCCGGGCGACTCGATGCCCGCATCGACGATCATGACGCCGCGCTCGTCGCGCTTCGCGTCGATGCCGAGTTCCGCGTGGCGTTCGAGCAGGCTCGCGATCAACGGCCGAACCAGCGTGTTGACGCTCAGAAGCGAAGGCGACGGCGAAACGTCAGCGAGAGAGGGAGAGGTCTGCATGGCCTGATTTCCGGATGGTGTCGATGGAAAGAATGGTTGCCGCGCGGGCGGCGAGCTCTGCGCGCAGCGTGGCGGGCGGCGTGCCGTGCGCGCATGCGGCCGACACGCTGCACAACGGCGCGCCCGCGGCGACCACACTGCGCGTCACGGGAATGTCGTGACACCAGCCGAGATTCAATGCGCGCTGAACGAATTCCGGCGATATCGTGCGCTCGCGTTCGGCGAAGACGATCAGCTCGCCGCACATCGGCGCCGTCTGGTCCAGGAGCTTCGGCATGTCGGCATCGAGCGGCTTGCCCGCGCACACGCGCGTATGCAGCGCCAGCAGCGACGTGGTGGCGTCGCGCTCGTGAAGCGACAGCGTGGCCGAGGGTCGCGCGTTGACTTCGAGCACGAAGCAACGCCCGCCGTCGACAATGAAGTCGAGACTATTGAGCCCTCGGAGTCCCGTGCTCGATACGATGGCATTCGCGGCGCGCGCGATCTGTTCGTGCAGCGACGGGGGCACGTCGACGTTACCCAGCGCGCCGCCATAGACGAACGGACGCGTGCCGCGCGACACGATCAGCTGTTCGTTGAATCCGATGATCGCGGCGCGGCGCGTATCCGCGATGAACAGCGCCGACATCGAACGGCCTGTCTGATGACGCTGAAAATAGTCGTCGCGGTTCGCTATGGCGCTAACCGAGGCATCGCGGATATGCATGCCGCCCGTGCCGCTCGCGCGCTTGACGAGCCAGCCGGCTGTGTCGGCGGGCGCGTGCCATTGCGTGTCGGGATGGGGAATGCCCGCGTCGTCCAGCAACGCGAAGAATCGCGCCGGGTCGCGCACGGCGTCGTATGCGTCGCGCGTGTTGCCGATCGGCGCAAGCGCGATGCCTTTGGCGTCGAGCAGATCGCAATGCGCTTCGAAACCGCTGCCTGCAATCCAGCCGATCACGTTCGGCGTGCGGCTCGCCGCATCGAGTGCTTCGCGCACGCGGCGCGGATCGATCGACAGCGACGCGGCATCGCCGATCGGATACCACATGCCCGACGCGCGCCGCGTGTCCGTGTCGCCGAACAGATCGAGCACGATCACGCGCCAGCCGGCACGCCGCGCCGACTCGGCCAGCATGCGGGCGGACAGCGCGGCAACGACGACGACGGGCGGTAACATGACGGCCTCAGGCTGCCGCGAGCGAGGAGCGTTCGGCCACCACGCGGCGGGCCATCTCCATCGCGTCTTCGAAGCCGAGATAGACCTTCTGCTTCGCCGCGAGCATCTGCATGAACAGCCGCTGCTGCACTTCGTACTTGACGTTGCCGATCGCGAGCGCACCGATGCCGAGCGCGCCATGCGGACCGACGCGCTTGCCATTGTCCATCACGCCGACGCCCGCGATGCCTGCGGGCGGCACGGCGTTCACGTCGGCGGCCACGAGCAGGCGGTCCGCCTCGCTCACCTGCTGCGCGCTCATCACTTCGACGCCGGCAGCCGCCGTCGCGAACACGACGTCGACGGACTTCAAGGTTTCTTGCAGCGCGTTTGCGCTGCTCGCGTCGGCGCCTTCGAGCGCGGCCCCGAAACGCGCAGTGGCGCGCTTGCACGCGTCGCGTGCGGCATCGAGCCCGCGGCTGCTCGCCAATGACACGCGCGCGCCTGCCTGCGCCGCCAGCACGCCCGCGATCAGTCCGACGGGCCCCGTGCCGCCGAACACGAGCACGCGCTTGCCATCGAGTCCCGTGTCGAATGCGTGGCGCAGCTGCCATTCGACGCAGGCAACGAGTGCGGCCGCCGTCGTGAACGAGCCGCTCGGATCGGCGAACACGGACACTTCGAACGGCGGCACCATCGCTTCGCGCGACAGGCGCAGCATGTCGGTCGCGAGCATCACGTCGCGTCCGCCGATAAAGATGCCCGTGTGCGCGACGCCTTTGGGGCCACGCGAAAAAATCGCGTCCTGGGTCAGCGGCCCGATCAGTTTGACGTCGACATCCGTGTAGGGCACGACGACCTGATATCCGGCATCGACGGCCATGTTCACGTCGAACGGGCTCATCTGCCGTCCCGGCGTGAACATATGGAGAATGTGTTGGCGTTCCATGTTTCCTCGGTGAACAGGGTGAATCAGTCCTGGGCCGACGCCCAGGTGACGGTAGCGCCCGCGTTGAGTCCTCTCACGATCTCGACTCGCAGTCCGGGGCCGATCGTTTGCGCGTCGCGCGCCGAACGCAGCGCGTGTTCCGCTTCTTCCTGCGACTCCATGATCGCGAAGCCGGTCGGCCCCCACGAACTCTGGCCGATGCCCGCGCAATAGCGCGCGCCGATCCAGTCGAGCACGCGCCCGACGCCGGGACTCGTGTAGATGCCGCCTTGCGACTTCGCGAAGTAGCGGCCGATGCCGTCTTGCAGCGCGCTCACGCCCTGCGCGAAAGGCGCGAATTCGTGTTCTGCGGCGGCCGGGAGAATCTGCATCAAGGTCAGGTGGCACGCGTGCGCGGCGAGCGATTGCGGAAACGGCGGCAGCGCGGCGAGCGCCTGGCGCTCGGCCGGACCGGAGAGACCCGTGCGCGAATCGTCGAACACGAGCATCACGCGCCATGCGGACGGAAAGTCAAAGCGCGACAGCACGGGCGGCAACACGCCGGGCCCGCGCGGACCGCCGTCGACGATCAGTCCGCCGCGCTCGAACCCGGCGATGCCGACGCCCGAACGCGCGCCGCGCGCGAGCGCCGGCGCGAGTTGGGCCGCGCTCAGATCGAGACCGTGCAGGCGCGCGAACGCATGGCCGACAGTCAGCGCGAGTTGCGTGCCGGAGCCGAGACCGGCGTGCGACGGCAAGGTGCGATGCAGACGGATATCGACGGGTGCGTCGTGACCCGTCAGCTTGCGCAGCGTGTCGATGTGCGCCTTCACGCGCGGCAATTCATCGTGCGCCGACGGCACGGCGCTGTAGTGGTCTTCGTCGTTCGAAGCGAGGCGCGCGTCGAGCGTCGTGCTGATGCCGTCGATCACGAGCCCGAGACTGCCGAAGCGCCGGCCGAGCGACGCGCCAGGATCGAGGAATCCCAGATGCAAGCGGCCGGGTGCGTTCACGGTGACGATGCTGGTGTGCTTCGTCGATTCAGCGGTGCCATGCAGGCTCATAGGCGCGTTCCCCAATCCCTCGACGGGTGATCGTTGTCGGGGCATCAAACGCAAGCGCTATGCCATGCGCGCCGCTCGCGCGCGTCGAAGCCTTTGAAGCGCCATGCGCGCGCGGCGAAGTTTTTCAGCGGGACGTGGGTCGGCGACGCAAGTGTGCAGGCGGACCCTGTGCAGAATCGGTGACATTTTGCTTCATGTCTGCACGAACGGACTCGCGACCTGAGCAGGCGGCGTGAGGTCCGCGAACTGGCCTTCGAGCCACGCCCCCGTCTTCTCGATCAGAAACCGTCGGAACGCCGCGCAGGCAGGCGACAGCTGCTTCGCATTCATATGAACCACGTGCCACACGCGATCGATGGGCGTGCCGTTCACGTGCAGGATCGCGACTTCGCGCGCGAGCAGTTCGAGCCGCAGCGTATGCAGCGGCAGCAGGCTCACGCCCATGCCCGCCGCCACGGCCTGCTTGACAGTCTCGTGGCTGTCGAGCGCGAGTGTGCGCGCGGGCGTGAAGAGATGCTGCCGGAACATGTCGTTCGCGACAGAGGCTGTGTCGGAGCCCGGCTCGCGCATCAGAAAAGTGTCATGGCGCAGTTCGTGCAAGTCGAAACACGCTGCATCGACGAAGGGATGGGTCGTGCTCGCGGCGATCACGTGCGGGTTGTACGCGAGCGGTTCGCAGTGCGCGTCGAGTTCGACGGACGGACGTCCCATCACGGCGAGATCGATCGCGTTGTCCTGCAGCTGGCGCAGCAGCGTGTCGCGTTTGCCGATCGAAAAGTGGATATCGACTTTCGGATGCCGCTCCGCATAGCGCGAAATCTGCCGCGGCACGAAGTAGCGGGCCGTGCTGACGAGACCGATGGAGACGGTGCCGCCGTCGGCCGAGGCGAGGGCGCGCATTGCATCGTCGGCATCCTTGATGTCGCCGAGAATGCGCTTCGCGTGATGAGACAGGATCGCGCCTGCCTCGGTGAGCGCGATCCGCCGCCCGACGCGCTCGAAAAGCGCGAGGCCGGTCGCCTCTTCGAGCTGCTTGATCTGCATCGAGACGGCGGGTTGCGTCAGATGCAGGACCTCCGCGGCGCGCGCGAAGCTCTCGTATTGCGCGGCGGCCGCGAAGATCTGCAACTGGCGCAGCGTGAGGTTGCGAAGCAGGTTGAGCATGACGGGTACTCCATGCAGCGGCAGATAAGCATCGCTTAAAGCCCAAATAAGAATCTCTGAATTTTTCTCTCGAGCCTGCTGGCTTACTGTGTTTGCCAGCGGTCAACGCAAGCAACGGACGATCGAGGTCACGATGAATGCACGAATTGAACCAGGCGAGCAGGCGCAGTCCGCCGGCATCGCGAACGGCCGCTGCATCGACATGGAGAGCGCTCAACCCGCGCTGTCCGACTTTCTCGCCGACCACCTGGCGCCGCGCCGCGCGCAGGCGCCCGGCGTCGTGCATGCCGCCGACGCCGAAGGACTGTGCGCGGTGATCGGAGATATCGCGGGCACGGTGAAGCGCATTGCCGCGCGCATCGCGCAGGGCGCGATCGGCGCATCGCAGCACGCGCACGCAGGGTCGGGCGATAGCGCGTTGAGCGCGGCAGTACGGGACATGCTGATCGCGATGTGCGAGGGCAGCGCGGGGATTGCGGGTCTCGTCTTGCCCGGCATGGCGGCCGCACGCGCGACGTCGGCGGGCCGCTACGTGCTGTTTGCCGATTCGCTCGACGGCGCGGCGAATGCCGAATCGAATGCTGCACTCGGCACGGTGTTCTCGATACGCCACGCGGGCGCAGCCAGTGCCGACGGCGGCTGCGTGATCGCGGGCTCGCGGCAGCTTGCGGCCGGCTACGCGCTGTATGGGCCCGCGACGCTGCTCGTGATCACGGTCGGGCGCGGCACGCACGGCTTCACGCTGTGCCGCGAGCGCGGTGAATTCGTGCTCACGCATCGCGCGATGCGCATTCCCGAGCAGGGCGCCGGGCTCGCCGTCAACGGCGGCAACGAGCGCTTCTGGGAGCCGCCCGTGCAGCGTTATGTGAGTGAGTGCCGCGACGGCAGCGCGGGCGTGCGCCAGCGCGACTTCGAAACGCGCTGGATTGCATCGCTGGTCGCCGATACGCACCGTACGGTGATGCGCGGCGGCCTGTGCCTGTTGCCGCGTGAAAGCCGCTGTGCGCCGCGCGCCGCGCGTCTGCCGCTGCTGTATCAGGCGCAGGCGCTCGCGTGGCTCGTCGAGCAGGCGGACGGGCTCGCCAGCACGGGACGCGCGCGGCTTCTCGACGCCGCCGCCGATATGCACGCGCCAACGCCGATGTTCGTCGGTACGCGCTGCGAGGTCGAGCGCATCGAGCGTTATCACCGCGAACACGAGCGGGGCGAAGACACGCCGTTCACGTCGCCGCTCTTCAACGAGCGCTCGCTGTTTCGTCCGGAAGCGCGCGTGTAGGCGGGAGCGATAGCATGTCGATCGAACATCCGATTGTCGCGGTGACGGGCTCGAGCGGAGCGGGCACCACCACGGTCATGAACAGCTTCCAGCACATTTTCCGGCGTGAAAAGCTCAACGCGCAGATCGTCGAAGGCGACGCATTTCATCGCTTCGACCGGCTGGCGATGCGTACCGCGATGAAAGAAGCGGAGCAAACCCAGCGTCAGTTCAGTCACTTCGGGCCCGAGGCGAATCTGCTCGAAGAACTCGCCGCGCTGTTCGCCGAATATGCGGCAACGGGGCGGGGGCGTGTGCGCAAGTATCTGCACGATGAAGCGGAGGCCGCGCAGTACGGCCTCGAACCGGGCATGTTCTCGCCCTGGATGGACCTCGAGCCGCCCACCGATCTGCTGTTCTACGAAGGGCTGCACGGCGGCTTCGTCGGCCGCGGGATCGACGTGGCGCAGCACGCGGATCTGCTGGTGGGCGTCGTGCCCATCATCAATCTCGAGTGGATCCAGAAGCTGCATCGCGACAAGACGCTGCGCGGCTACTCGCAGGAAGCCGTGATGGACACGATCCTGCGCCGCATGCCGGACTACGCGCATCACATCTGTCCGCAGTTCAGCCGCACGCATGTGAACTTTCAGCGGGTGCCGACCGTGGACACGTCGAATCCGTTCACCGCGCGCGACATCCCGAGCGCGGACGAAAGTTTTGTCGTGATCCGTTTTACGAACCCGAAGGGGATCGACTTTCCGTATCTGCTCACGATGCTGCACGACTCCTTCATGAGCCGTCCCAATGTGATCGTCGTGCCGGGCGGCAAGATGGGGCTCGCGATGCAGCTGATCTTCACACCCATGATCCTGCAGATGATCGACCGCCAGAGACGCGCGGCCTGATCGTTCTGCACGAACGAACGTCCTCACCGTCAACAGGAGACACAGACATGCAAGTCATGCCGCGCAATCTGCCTATCGATGCCGTGCTGTTCGATCTCGACGGCACGTTGTTGCATACGTCGCCGGATATCGGCAATGCGCTCAACCGGGCGCTGGCCGAAAACGGACTGCCGCTGCTCGCGCCGGGCGTCGCGCAAACGTTGATCGGCGGCGGGTCCGAAATTCTCGTCGACCGCGCGCTGACGCTGCTGGGCGTCGAATCGCGGCCCGCGACGCTCGATCTCGTGCTGCGCCGCTACGAGACCTGCTACCACCAGATCTGCCGCGACGACGACCAGTTGACGCAGCCGTATCCGGGCGCCGAAGCGACGCTCGACAGCCTGCGCGGCATGGGGCTCAAGCTCGGTCTCGTCACCAACAAGGAGACGCGTTTCGTCGATCCGCTGATGTGGCGCTTCGGCTTGCAGGCGTGGTTCGACATGGTCGTCGACGGCAACGCGCGGCTGCCGCGCAAGCCGGACCCCGAGCCGCTGCTGCACGCATGCGAAGCGCTCGGCGTGGACCCCGCGCATACGCTGTTCGTCGGCGATTCCGTGACGGACGCGCTCGCGGCGCAGGCGGCAGGCATGCCGATGGTGTGCGTCAGCTATGGGTACAGCAGTGACCATCCCGTGAGCGAACTGCCGTGCATGCGCGTGATCGACAGCATTGGAGAACTGACGGAACTGATCGGCGGGCCGCGTAAATGGCATCGCGCGACACGCGGCGATCATGCGTTCGCGGCCCAGGACATGTCCATGCCGAACTGAATGCGCCCGAGGCGCGTCACGTCTTGATGTGGACGCGCCTCATCTTCCGGTACAGCGTATTGCGCGTGATGCCGAGCGCAAGCGCAACCTGGCTCACGTTCCAGCGATGCTTGTCGAGCAGCGCGAGCAGCGCCTCGCGTTCGGCCTGCAGGATCGCATTGAGGGGCGCATTCGGCGCTTCTTCGGCATCGGCGCAGTCGTCGGTGTCGGCGGGCGCCGTGGACGCGGCAGCCGTTTGCGGGCGATTCAGGTTCTTCTCACGCTGCACGAGCCACGCGGGCAGATGCGCGGTGGTGAGTTCGTCGCCGTCGCAGAGGGCCGTCGCCGTGCGCAGCACGTTGCGCAACTGGCGGATATTGCCCGGCCAGTCGCTGTCGAGCAGAATCTGCCGCACGTCCGCCGACAGCCGTGGAGCAGGCGTGCGCTCCTTCTCCAGCAGATGGCGGATCAGCGCGAGCTTGTCCTTGCGTGCGCGCAGGGGAGGCAGTTCCAGCATGACGCCATTGAGCCGGTAGTAGAGGTCTTCGCGGAACTGCCCGCTTTCGACGAGTTCGTTCAGGTCGCGATGGCTCGCGCTGACGAGCTGGAAGTCGACCTTGACGACGGCTTCCGAACCGAGCGGCGTGACTTCGCGCTCTTCGAGCACGCGCAACAGCCGCGCTTGCAGCGCGAGCGGCATATCGCCGATTTCATCGAGAAACAGCGTGCCGCCGTCGGCCTGCAGAATCTTGCCGCGCCGTCCCTCGCGCTGCGCGCCCGTAAACGCGCCCGCGCGATAGCCGAACAGTTCGCTCTCGATCAGATGTTCGGGCAGCGAAGCGCAGTTGACCGCGACGAACGGGCCGCTGCTGCGCTCGCTCGCGGCGTGCAGCGCATTGGCGAACACTTCCTTGCCGCTGCCCGTCTCGCCGTGAACGAGCACGGCAATGCCGCGATCGATCACGCGCGCGCCGAGATCGAACTGACTGGCGATCTGCGCGTCGCCGAATTCGACGCGCGCCGTGCCGGAGCGCAACGGGCTCGCGCTGCGTATCGCGCGAGCGGGACGCCGCGCGAGCGCCGACGACGCGTCATCGTTCGATGCGTCGCCACGCACGGGCGCGATGGCGTCGTGTGCGGCGCGGTCGCGCGGCGCCTGGGCGACGACGAAGAAGCGGCTCGACGCGTGCGTGCGGTAGATCGCGACGGGGTAGAACGAACTGCGCGTGCTGCGCGCGACGATCTCGTCCAGCGACGCATTGAAGATGTCGGTGACTGGCTTTCCGGCGATCTCGTCGAGCGTCACGAAACCCAGTTGCGCGAGCGCGCTGCGGTTCGCGCCCAGGATCGCGCCGTCGTCGCCGACCGTGAGCTTGCCTGCATGCAAGGTGCCCACGAACTCGGGCCTGCTGTGAAACTGGATACGAAAGGCGTGCGTATGGCGAGCGTCGAGCAGACGGTTTTCGATCATCTGCCGCGACATGCCCACTAGCACGAGCGAATGCTGCTGCAACAGCGGCGAACGGCTGGTGACGTCGAGCACGCCCGCGATCGATCCGCATTCGTCGAATACGGGCACCGCCGCGCAGGTGAGCGACGTATAGCGATGATAGAAATGTTCGTGCTGGCGCACGGCGATTGCTTCGCCTTCCGCGAGGCAGGTGCCCATGCCGTTCGTGCCCGCTTCACGCTCGTTCCAGACGGCGCCTGCGCACAGTCCCCAGTCCTCGACCTCGCTCGCGAATTCGGGCGACGACGCGAGATGCAGGATCACGCCATCGCTATCCGTGAGGACGACGGCAAGCTCGGCGTCGCCGAGCTGCTGATAGAGCGTGGCCATCTCGAGCTTCGCGCAATCGACCAGACGGGCGTTCTGCTCGCGGCGCAACGCGAGTTCGGCGCTCGTCATCACGGGCGGCGGCACGCACACGTCGGGATCGAGTCCGTAGTCTTCGATGCAGCGCGTCCACGAGCGGACCACGGGCGCGCTCGGTGCGAATCCGCCAGGGCGCGTGCGCATGATGGTTTCCACCTGGCTGGCTTGTCCCGCGAGCGGCTGGCATGACGACATGTGAACATCTCCGAGAAGTCGCTGACGCACGTGCATGCGCACAGGTGCGCCACGTTGAAGCCCATTATTGGCAATCGGAATTCACGTGACAATCGGCCATGATGGGCTACCTCCCGGGAGTAGAGGTTAACCAGAGCCAGCGCATCGCGCACGCAGCAGCACGCCGCCGCATGCATGGCGCGGCACCGAAGAGGAAGGCAGGAAGCGGCGCATGCGCGCCGCAATGTCAGTGATGCGAGCGCGAACCGTGTTCCTGCTGCCACAGCACGGCTTCGAGACGCGAGTGGAGATCGAGCTTGCGCAGCACGTGCTTGACGTGCACCTTGACCGTGCCCACGCTGATATCGAGCTTGCGGGCGATCGCCTTGTTGCACAGGCCAGCCACCAGATAATCGAACACCTCGAGTTCGCGCGCCGTCAGATCGTTCTGCGCAGCGGGAATGCGCTGCCCGCCCGAGAGCGCATGAACCAGACTGCCCGTGACGGATTCGCTCAGCACGGCCGTCCCCTTGAGCGCCTTCTGCAGCGACACGCACAGATCCTCCGGGTCCATGTCCTTCAGCAGATAGCCGTGTGCGCCCGCGCGCAGCGCGGCAACCACGTCGCGCTCGTTGTCCGACACCGTCAACATGATGAAGCGCGCGTCGACGCCCGCGTGGCGCATGCCTTCGAGCGTTTCGATGCCGTTCATGCGCGGCATGTTCAGGTCGATCAGGACGACGTCCGGCTTGAGCCGCACGGCCATTTCGATGCCGTCCTGACCCGAAGTCGCCTCGCCCGTGACCTCGAACGCCGGGTTCATCTGGATCAGTTGCGCGACGCCCTTGCGAAACAACGCGTGATCGTCGATCAGAAGTACTGTGTGAGGGACCATCTGCTCTTCCTGGACTCATTGACCAGACCAATGGGCTTCGTTGGCCCGGCTGGCTTGACTGCGTCTTGCGGCGCAGGGCGATGTCGTGAAGCTGTGAGCGGTGGCTTATTGTTTCTGTTGCCGAAGTGTTGCGTCGCTGAGTTTAACAATTAACCACATTTGAAAAAATAGTTTGAACCCGGAATGCGCGTGCGTTCCGGGTTTTCCATGATGTCCGCTCAGAAGTGGCCGCGCAGTTCTTCCGCGATGTCGAAGATGTCGCCGACGATGCCGTACTTCGCAATCGAGAAGATCGACGCTTCGGGATCGGTATTGACGGCGATGATGTTTTCGACGTGCTTCATGCCCGCCATGTGCTGCACCGACCCTGAAATACCCATTGCGATATACAGCTTGCAGGCGGCTGCTGTCTTGCCGGACTGGCCGACCTGATGCGCCTTCGGCAGCCAGCCGGAGTCGGCGATGGGACGCGAGCAGCCGAGCGTCGCGCCAAGCGAGCCGGCGAGTTCGCGGAACTGCTCGACATTGGTTTCCTCGCCGATGCCGCGCCCGATCGACATGATGAAGTCCGCGCCGACGATGTCGACGTCGCCGCTCGCGGCGGGTTCTTCGAACGACACGTGAGCGCTGCGCGGCGTGACGGCGGGGGCGTCGAAGGCGCTGATGTCGGGCGTGCCGGCCGCGTCGGGCGCCTTGAACGCGCCCGGCCGCACGGTGACGACGACGGTCGCGCGCTCGGGAAACTCGATCTCCATGTTGACCTTTTGCCCATAGCCGGAGCGCGTGGCGATCCAGCCTTCGCCGTCGCGCGCGAGCCCGAACGCGTCGGTGGTGAAGCCGTAGTTGCCCTTGACCGCGAGCGGCGCGGCGTAACCAAGCGTGTCGATCGTATGCGGCAGCAGCACGAGCGAAGGCTGGCGTGCTTCGATCAGCGCCTGCGCGACCGCCTGGTAGGTGTCGGGGTCGAACGCATCGCTCGCGGTCTGCACCGTGACGATTTCGTCGACACCCGCCAGCTTGAGGGCATCGACGAATGCGGCGGGCGTTGCGCCCAGCACCGCGACCGTCACGCGTTCGCCGCCCGCTTCGCGCGCGGCGCCGATCAGTTCGGCGCTCACGGGACGCAGTTGCCCCTGACGATGTTCAGCAATAACCAGAATCCCGCTCATTGCGCTTCTCCCCGAAGTTCCTTGATGATGCCCGCGAGGCGGGCGGCCTGTTCGGCGGGCGTGCCGTCGATCATCTGCGCGCGTCCGAGTTCGGGCACATAGACGCGCCGGATGCGCGACAGCGATCCGCGCGCACCCGTTTGCTCCGCGGGCAGGCCGAGTGCGTCAGGCGTCACGGCCTCGATGGGCCGCGACGCGGCCTGCTTGATGCCGCGCAGCGACGCGTAACGCGGCGTGTTGATGCCCAGTTGCAGCGTGAGCACGGCGGGGCATTGCACGGTGACGTTCGCATAGGCGCCGCCTTCCAGTTCGCGGCGCGCGCTGGCCGTGCCCGCGCCGGGCGCGTATTCGAGGCCCGCGACGACAGCCGCGTGCGGCCAGTCGAGCAGACCCGCGAGCGCCATCCCCGTGGCGCCGTACGCATGGTCGGACGCCTGCACGCCGGCGAAGATCATGTCGGGCGCTTCGCGGCGCGCAAGCGCGGCAAGCGCGCGCGCGACGCCGACCGGGTCGGCGTCCTCCAGTTCGTCGCTCCAGATGCGGATCGCGCGGTCGGCGCCTTTGGCGAGGCACTTGCGCAATTCTTCGTCGGCGCGCTCGGGGCCGACGGTGACGACAACCACTTCGATGCCGTCGCCGTTCGCGCCTTCCTTCAGGCGCAGCGCTTCTTCGAGTGCATAGTGATCCCATTCGTTGAGGTCGAAGACATGAAAGTCCGCTTCGACATCGCGATCGTCGTCGCGCAGCTCGAAATCCTCGTCGAGCGACGTGACCTGCTTGATGGTGACGAGTATCTTCATCCTGCCTCCTCCACTGTTGTGGTCAGTTGATGTGTGTCCGCTTCAGGTGATGCCGCGCCGTCAGCGGCGCGCTGTTCGTGGCGCTCCCGCTCGCGCGCGGCGGCGAGCGTGCCGGCGAGATGGCCGACCATGCGGGCGCGCGCTTCCATGTCCGGCTCGAAGCGCATGCGCCAGCGGTCCGAGTCGGTCAGCCCCGGATGCATGAACACCAGCACGCGGTGCAGCGGATACGGCTCGTCGCGCAACGGCAGCAGCACGCGGCGCTGCGCATGACGGTTGAGGATGACGGCACGCCGCACATCGGGCGACGGATGCTGCGCGAGGCGTGCGAGCGTCGCCTGCGGCGTGCCGCGATGACGCGCGACGCCCGCCAGCACGTCGATATCGGTGTCCTGCAACAGCCGGTGCAGCACGGGGCCGGGCAGTTCGTCGCGCAACGCGACGCCCGCGCGGACCCACGCGACCTCATCGCCCGCAAGCAGTGTGACGAGCGGCATGGGACAAGCCGGGTGGCGGGTGACGGAGCGGCGCACGTCGGCCTCGCGGTCGCGCGCGAGCCGGTCGAGCCAGCTGCGCGGGCAGGCGCGGTTGCGCGCGAGGCTGCTGCGCACCCACACGTCGCTGTCTCCGGCGAGCCACTCGACGACCTTGAGGGGAAGATCGTCGCGCACGGCGACCGCGCGCCTGACGAGCGTGTCCGCGTCGAAGCACAGCAGGATCAGCGCGCCTGCGGGTGTCGCCGGATTGGTGGCGGCCGCGCGGCGCACGACGGCATCGTCGTCGCGTGCGAGCGCGGTCAGGATCTCGCCCGCCGTGCGCACGTTCGACGCGAGGCTGCGCCGCTCCGAGCCCGAGGCGGGCACCGTGCGCAACAGTTCGTTCGGGCAGGCGCGATGACGCAGCACCTGAGCGCGCACGGCGCTTTCGCGCGTGCTCTGCCACAGCTGGTGCAGCGTGCGGGCGTCGGTTGCGAAGTGAATCGCGAGCAGCCGTTGCAATGGCGCGATGCCGCGGCCCGCCAGCTGCGCCAGCAAATCGGCCTGCACGCCGACGTTTTCGCATAGCGAGCGCAAGGTTTCGATGCTGTCGGTGTGCGCTGCGATCTTCTCCAGCAATGCAGGCGGCGCAAGCGGGTGTCGCGCGATCAGTTGCGCGAGGCGTTGCGCGTTCTGCTGCGGCGTCGCCGCTTCGAGTGACGCAGCGAGCGACACGGCAAGCGACACGGCAAGCGTTTGCAGGCCGTCGGCGGGCGTGGCGGCATTGCGGGCGAGACGCGTTGCGAGCGTGCCGTCCGCGTCGGCGGCGGCGAGTGTGCAGAGCCGCCCAAGCACGGCAGACGGCGTATGCGGACAGGCCGCGAGCGCGAGCCGCTCGCTGCGCGCGTTGAACATGCGCGCTTCGAGCCGTTTGCGTTCCGCGCCGCCCGCGTGCGGATAGAGCATCGCGCACGCGAGTGCGTCGGGCGCGTCGAGGGCGAGCCGCATCAGTTCCCGCCAGTGACGGCGCAGCCGCGCGCCCGCGCGTGCGGCATCGGCGGCGCGCGGCTGGCTGTCGGCGTGACGGGCGGGCGTTGTCATGGCGGCTTTGGGTCTGCTATGGATGGCGTCGTTCAGGCGTCGGCCGTCACACGCACATCGTCCGCGGGCGGCGCGTCGCCATCGACGTCGACGAGGCTCTCGGCGATCAGCTCGATCAGCTCGCGCACGACGAAGCGTCCCTCGTAGCCACTCGTCTTCAGCGCGTCTTCGAACATCGTCAGGTCTTTCGGACAGCAGACGACGAACACTTCCAGACCTTCGATGCTGGCCGCCTCCTTCATGCGGTTCTGCGACGGCTTCTCCTGGCCGACGGGATCGTTCATCCAGATGCGGCCGCCGCCCGCGCCGCAGCAGAACGAGTTGTCGCGCGAGCGCTTCATGTCGACGAGTTCGCAGCCGAGCGCTTCGATGATCTGGCGCGGCGCGTCATAGCCCTTGTTGAAGCGTCCAAGGTGACACGGATCGTGGAAGGTCACGCGATAGCCGAGCTTGCGCTTCGGGCGCAGCCGGCCCTCGGCGAGCATGCGCGCGACGAGGCTCGTGTAGTGCTCGATCTCGAAGTGGCCGCCGAAGTCGGGGTACTCGTTGCGGATCGTGTTGTACGAGTGCGGGTCGGTGGTGACGATGCGGCGGAATTGCGACGAGCCGAGCGTCGCGATGTTCTGCGTCGCGAGCACTTCATACAGGCCTTCTTCGCCGACGCGCCGCACATCGTTGCCCGCGTTCGCTTCGCCTTCGAACAGCAGGCCGAAATCCACCTCCGTATCGTGCAGCAGTGTGGCGAAAGCCTGCGTGACGCGCTGGTTGCGCGGATCGAACGATGCATAGTCGCCGACGAACCACAGCAGATCGACGGGCTCCTTGCGCGCATCCTTGATCGGGAAGGGCAGCGACTTGGTCCACGCGGCGCGTTTGCGCTTCGATTCGTTGAACGAGTTGCCGTTCTTGTGAATGGCCTGCAAGGTCTTCTGCACCTGCGGCTCCATCTGTCCGTCTTCGACGAGATTGCGGCGCAGCTGGACGATGATGGGCACGTGCTCGACGGCGACGGGGCAAATTTCCACGCACGCCATGCAGGTGCGGCACGACCAGACCGTTTCCATGAAGACCTGGCCGATATCCTTGCCGTGCACGTCGAGCTTGACCTCTTCGGGCAGCGTGTTCTTCTCCAGCGCCTCATTGGCGAATTCGCGCAGCGACAGGATCACGTCGCGCGGCGACAGCGGCGCACCGGTTGCGCGGGCGGGGCACGCCTCATGGCAGCGGCCGCACTTGGTGCAGGCGTCGAGATTGAGCAGGTGTTTCCACGTGAAGTCGGTGATCGTCTTGTAGCCGGCACGCGGCGCGTCGGGTTCGACTTTCGGCAGACGCTGCGCGGCGAGGGGATCGCGCATCAGCAGCGAGCCGCTCGCCGTGAAGATGTGCTTGACCTTCGTGTACGGAATCAGCGCGATGAACGTCAGCGCGAGCGCGCCGTGAAACCACCACAGGCCCGTGCGCAGCACGTACGCGGCCGATGCACTGAGCCCCGCGCCGCGCATGATTTCGGCGAGCAGCGCGGCGACGGGCGACCACCAGCGCGTATCCCAGACCACGGCGCGGTCCTGCAGCCACACGAGGCGCAATCCGCTCAGCACGAAACCGGTGATGCCGATCAGCACGAGCGACCAGAGAAAGGCCCAGTCTTCGCGCCGATAGCCGCTGCGGTCGTAGTCGGGGTCGCCCGGTTTGCGGTCGGGGCGCGCGTAATCGAGCTTAGGCGGTTTGATCCAGCCGCGCCGGACCATCATGTAGATCAGGCCGCCCACCAGCGACAGGCCGGCGAGATTCATCGCCAGCTTGAAGAACAGATAGAAGTTGCCGTTCCAGAAGTGGAAGCCGAGAAAGCGCGCGGTGATGTCGTAGTCGACGGTGACGGTCGCCGTGCCGAGAAACAGCACCGCGAAGCCGTAGAAAATGAAGCGGTGCGCGCGGCCTGCCGCCGGATCGCGGCGCGCGATCGTGCGATGGCTCAGCACGACCTGCACCATCGCGCCGATGCGCTTGCGCAGATCGATCGGGCCCGCCACGGGCTTGCCGCGCTGGTACTTGCGCACCTGAATATAGACACCCCACGCGAACGCGGCCATCGCGCCGACGCCTGCCAGATAGAACAGTACGATCGCGAACGTGGGGAAGCCCTCGAAGAGGATCCGGGTGACGTTGACGGGGTCGAAGTTCGCTGCGCTCGACATGGGCTCGTCCGTTGAATGAGTAAAAGGGGCCCCCGCCGCGGCACCGGCTGCACGGATCACCGGGTGAGCGGCGATCCCAACGGCGCGATGCGCGTGGCGTCCTGACTGCGGAGAAGGGCGGAGGAAGCGGACCGTTTGCCCGCTTCCGTTGCTTCGGCCGGGTTACTTCTTGTAGACGATCTCGAAGGTGCCGCCGGGCTTGTGCGGCGTGCCCCACACGGCCACTTCGCGCCGGTACGGCAGCGGGAACTGCGCGTTCTTCTCTTCGATCTCGCGCGCGAGGCGGTGGCCCGTGAAGGTCGCATCGGCGATCAGGCGCGGCGCTTCGGCATCGCCGATCAGATACACCGACTTGATGCCCTTGCCGTCCCATTCGCTCTCGCGCTGCTTCAGTTCGCGATACAGGCCATCGTTCGAGCGGCGGGCCGTGACGAGCACGAGCGAATCGAACTCGAGCCAGCGATGCGTCTTGTTCTCGTCGCGCGGCAACTGGCCCGCGCCCTTGTACGTGCGGCGCGAACCATCGCCCCAGATGTTGTAGATCTGGATGCGGCCCGGCTCGATGCGGCTTGCGAAATGATCGCCGAGTTCATGCACGCCCAGTTCGTGCAGGCGGCGCATCATGTTCGGATACTCGAGCGTGAAGTGCATGTAGTTCGCGAGATGCACGCCGCTGACGATCGTCACCTCGTGACCGGCCGCCGCGAGCTTTTCCGCGAGGCTCGGCGCCATGAAGTAGGTGTCGGCATTCAGGATCACGACGCGCTTGCCGATCGCCTTCTTGCCCGACAGCACCTGTTCAGGCGTCAGCTGGTCCGGTTGCGATGCGTCGGCGCCCGGAATGGGATCGTGCGTCAGGCAGTTGGTGCCGTCGCCGACCCAGTGCGAACCCGTCGCGATCACGACTTTCTCGGCGCCGTAGTCGAGCACGTCGTCGGCCGTGAGCGGCTTCTGACCCAGCGCGAGCTGGCTATGGCGATTCTTCTTCAGCAGCTTCGTGATCTGCGTCTCGCGATAGTCGCGGTGATAGCCCCATTCGCCGAGACCCGGCAACGTGACCACGCTATTCAGATGGCCGCCGATCTTCTCGGCCTGGTCGACGAGGTGCACCGTGTAGCCGCGCTGCATCAGCACCCGCGCGCACTCCGATCCCGACGGGCCCGCGCCGACCACGAGCACCGAGTCGTTCGAACCGCATTCGGCGAACTTTTCCGGGTGCCAGCCGCGGCGGTATTCTTCGCCGGCCGTCGCATTCTGCGTGCAGATCATCGGCGGGCCGCCGATCTCCCAGCGCGAGATGCAGACGTTGCAGCCGATGCAGACGCGAATATCGTCGACGCGGCCTTCGTCGATCTTCTTCGGCAGAAACGGATCGGCGATAGACGGGCGCGCCGCGCCGATGATGTCGGCGATACCCTTCGTGACGATCTCCGTCATCTTCTCGGGATCGGTGAAGCGCCCGACGCCGAGCACGGGCTTCTTCGAGACCTCCTTGATGAAGCGCGTCCACGGCACCTGATGACCCTGCAGATAGAAGCGCGACGGGCCCGCGTCTTCGCCCCATTCGGCGATGTCCCCGACATCGACGTCCCACAGATCGACGAGCGAATCCGCCATCTCGACGAACTTCATGCCATCCTTCTCGACTTCGATGCCGCCGCTGCCGTACAGCGAGTCGACGGCGAAGCGTGTCGCGATTGCGCAATCGCTGCCGACGGCGCGCCGTACTTTCTCCAGCGTTTCGAGCCAGAAGCGCGCACGGTTTTCAAGCGAGCCGCCGTACCCGTCGGTGCGCTTGTTGTAGTACGGCGACAGGAACTGCAGCGGCAGATACGAGTGCGCGCCGTACACATAGACGATATCGAAACCCGCGTCGCGAGCGCGCAGCGCGGCATCGACATAGAACTGCTGCACGTCGCGAATGTCGTCGAGATCCATTTCCTTGCAGTAGGTCAGCGTCTCGAACTCGGAGGCGTACTGGCTCGGGCCGCGCGGCGTCGCACGGCTCTCCATGCACGGCGCGTGCGCGCCGCCGTACCACATTTCGATGCCTGCCAGCGCGCCGTATTTGTGTACCTCTTCCGTCATCGCGCGCAGGTTGCGCACGTCGCCTTCGTCCCAGATGCGGGCGGACAGACGGTGCGTGTCGTCCGACTCGGGATGGATCGAGCAGTACTCGGTGTTCATCGCACCCCAGCCGCCTTCGGCTTTCATCGAGCGGTGGGCGGCCTGAAAGCCCGGCAGGTTGCTGCCTGCGCCGATGCAGTGCGGGACCTGATAGAAACGGTTACGCAGGGTCTTGGGGCCAATCTGGATCGGCTCAAACAGCACGTCGTGACGGGGATCGCGGGGCATGGGAAACATCTCCTTTAATAAGGACTACGGGGACAAAGGCGGGGCCGTCGTGGACCGCCGAACCCTGGACAGTTGTTGTGCTTCGCTCTGCCTTTGTCTTTCTCGTGGTGACGGCACGCGCGCCGTGGCGTTGCGCGCGCCGCCGTATCATGGGCAATGCGGTGAGGACCGCGGGTCAGGCGGCGACGCGGGTGCGCAGGCGCATCGGGTCGTAGAACGGCGTCTTGCTGACGACGCCGCTGAACTTGCCGGCCGCGTCGCGAATCTCGACCCTGGTGCCGAGCGCCGTGTGATTCGGCTTCAGATGCACCATCGCGAGCGACTGCATCAGATAGCGGCTGAAAATAGCGCTCGTCACGACGCCGACCTGTTCGTCGCCGATGTAGATCGGCGAACCGGCGCTCACGGCCGCATCGTGTCTGACGACCACGCCTGCCTGCTTCACGCGTTCCTTGCCGCGCGCCGCGAGCAACGCCTGCTTGCCGACGTAGTCGCCCGCCTTGTTGACGTCGACCATCCAGTCGAGATTCAGCTCCCACGGCGTGGTGTCGCCTTCGGGCATGTCGAACGGGTAGAACAGCAGCGCGGCTTCGATCCGCGCGATTTCCAGCGACATCCACGATGCAGGCACCGCGCCGTGCGGCTTGCCCGCTTCCAGAATGCCGTCCCACAGGGCGACGGCGTCGGCGGCGGCGCACGACACTTCGAAGCCCTGTTCGCCCGAATAACCGCCGCGCGACACGATGATCTTGCGGCCGAAGAGTTGCGTCTCGACGTGCGCGAAGTAGGGCAGCTTGTTCAGTTCGATGCCGATGTGCGGCTGCAGGATGTCGGTCGAACGCGGACCTTGCAGCGACAGCATGTGGACATCGAAGTCCTGGCGCCATTCCACGTTGCGCTTGTGCGCGGCGCGTTCGAGCAGCGTCTGCGTGGTGCCGCCGCCATGCGAGAGCCGGAAATGCTGCGGAGCGTCGTAGATCACCATCAGGTCGTCGCAGACGCCGCCGCGCTCGTCGACTTCGGCTGCGAGCCGCGCGGTGCCGGGCTTCATGCGGCTCACGTCGACGGCGCAGATGCTGTCGATCACGGCTGCCGCGTCGGGGCCCGACACGCGCACGATATTGAGTGCGCTGATGTCGTAGAGGCCCGCTGCCGTACGCACGGCCACCACGTCGTCATACGGATCGCCCGAGTAGTACCAGGGAATCGGCATGTCGTTCCAGGAGTCGCCATCGAGCTTCGAACCTAGCTCGCGATGACGGGCGTTGAGAATGGATTGCCTTGTCATGATGTTTTCCCGAAAGTAGGACCCTTTGCTGGGCAATGACTGCACGCGTCTGGTGTTGCGAAGGCGGCGATATCGGACGGACTGGATGCACCAGCGTCGATGAGCGCAAGTCTCTGCCGTTCAATTTCGCCCCACAATCGCCCGGTGGCACTACCTCCCGGTGGGTAGGCGCGGGTACTCCGGCTGCGCCGTCGCAAGAAGAAATCGAACGCGTCCGGTGGCGAAGCGGAACTGTACGTTTGCCGAAAGGCGTCGGTAAAAGAGGCGGCAGCGCCAACGCCGGCGCGGTTCGCGCCGACACGGGCGAGGCTTTCGGGAAGAGCCGGATGACGCAGCGGGCGGCGTTGCGCGCGCCAACCATTACTGCCTGGGGACTACCCACACTGAATCATTGATAAGCGTTTTTTGCAGGCCGATGCTACTCCCATGAATGCAACGACGCGAAGGACAGGCAGCACCTGTCACTCACGCCCACAGCTGAGACTCATGGAGGTGTCGACGGCATGAATGCAACGAGAACGATCCCCGTACGAGTCGCACGCGTCGAATCGGTGACGCAGGATGTGCGACGCTTTACGCTCGAATGCGCCAGTGGAGGACGGCTTCCAGCGTATTCGGCGGGCAGCCATGTCGTCGTGACGATGCGCGGCAAGGAGCGCATCTGGCGCAACGCCTATTCGCTCACGACACCCGCCGGTGCGCGCGACGCCTGGCAGATCATGGTGCGGCGCGTGCCCCAGTCGCGCGGCGGTTCGGCCTTCATGCACAGCGAGGTGCGCGAAGGCAGCGACCTCGAGATCTCGATGCCGTCGAACTTCTTTCCTATCGCGCGCCGCGGCGCGAAGCACGTGATGATCGCGGGCGGTATCGGCCTCACGCCGTTCCTGTCGATGCTGCCCGAGCTGGCGCAGACGGGCGCGCGCGTCGAGATGCATCTGTGTTGCCGTCCTGAAGACGAGGCGTCGTTCAGCGAGCTGATCGCACGGCGCATGACGGGCACGACGGGCGGCATCGGCATATACACCGACCTGTGCGACGCGAGCGAGCGCTTTGGCGCGATGCTCGCCGCGCAGCCGGCCGGCACGCATCTCTATACGTGCGGCCCGGAGGGCCTGATGAGCGGCGTGGCGAGCACGGCTCGCGCGCTGGGCTGGCCCGCGAGTCATTTCCATCAGGAAAGCTTCGGCGGCGGCTCGCACGGCGCGCCCTTCACGGCCGTGCTCGCGCAAAGCGGGCGCGCGGTCAGGGTGCGCAGCGACGAAAGCCTGCTCGAGGCGCTGGAGCGCGAAGGCGTGGACGCCCCGTATATGTGCCGTGGCGGCGCATGCGGCACCTGCTCGCTCGACGTGCTCGAAGGCGAGCCGGATCATCGTGACTTCTGCCTCAGCGAATCCGAGCGCGCCACGGGACGTCAGATGCTGCCCTGTGTGTCGCGCGCGCGCGGCGAACGCCTCGTGCTGAACATCTAACGCAAGGGGAACCCCATGGCAATCGGCTTCAAGGCGGACGAAACCTTCCGCGACACGTATACGTTTCGCAATAGCGACGAGGCGATCCTGCGTTTTCCGTTTCCGTTCCCCGAAGACGCGTACATGTATTCGATCAATATCGAGCCGCATGTGAAGGAAGGCAACTCGCCCGTCTTCCTGTCGACCTTCGACATCGACGAGCACTATGTGGCCGAGTGCCGCGACCGTGCGCTGACGCTCGAACGCGATCCGCTGCGCTGCCAGGTGCTGGACCACATGGGGCCGGCGCAATGGGACACGCTCGAGCTGATCATGGAAAGTCTTGCCGAGGATTACCCCGAGCATTTTTCGCTGACGCGTGACGGCGACCGTTGGACGTGGATCAACCGCCCTCTCGGTCTCGAACAGGCGTTCACGTTCGGCGACGCCAGCACGCTGCCGTGTTCGCCGTTCGAATACGTCACGCGTCAGGCACAGGGCGACTACGTGCTGATCGATCAGCGCGACGACAACCTGTTCATGGACGGCGGCATGGTCACGACCCAGGCCGACTGGTCGCTCGACTTCGACCTCGGCATGAACTTCATGGAGTGGCACGGCCCCGTTCCTCTCGCACATCAGGCAGGCATCTTCGAGCGCGCGCTGAAGTATCTGCTGCGCCTGCAACTCGGTGCGCCCGTGCGCCGGCTGAACTGGACGATGACGGTGAATCCGCGGCTCGATACCTCGCCGGAGAATTACCACGAGTGGGGCCGCGACCGCGCGAGCGTGACACCGCAGAACGTCGGCGACAAGCTGCATCTGCGCGTCGAATTGCAGACGCTGTTCCGCCTGCCGCGCAGCAACGCGATTCTCTTTTGCGTGCGCTGCTACCTGATCGGTATCGGCGAACTGGCGCGCGTGCCGAAGTGGGGCAAGCGCCTGCATCGTGTGCTGTCGACGCTGCCGCCGGAGCTTGCCGACTACAAGGGCATCACGCGCTACCGGCAGACGGCCGTCGAATGGCTCGCGCCGCTCGACGATGGCAGCGCGCTTTCGAAGGGCACGCATCCCGAAGTCGAGCGGCTCGGGGTGGAACTCGCCTAGAGGGGCAGAAGCGGGGCATACGCCTTTAACAATCTACGCCGTTGACAACTAGAAGCTGTTGCAGTGTTTCCTTCCCGCGTTCGCGCCATCCTGGCGCGAGGCGGGTACTTCACGCGGAACGATTCCCACAATCGGTATTCCACCGGAAAAAAGGACGACAGTTATGAGTGCGGTTTCCGAAGACTACGTTGCCGAGGCAGCGGACGGTACCTTGCATCGAAAGATCAGCTGGACGGGTGCATTCTGGGTGGCGAGCGGCGTGCCTGCGCTGGTGCTCTTTTCGATCGGCTCGATCGCGGCGACGGTCGGCAAGCTGTCGTGGGCGGTGTGGATCATCTCGATCGGCCTCGGCTTCATCCAGTCGTTCTCGTATGCCGAGATCGCCGGTCTCTTTCCTCACAAGTCGGGTGGCGCGTCCGTCTATGGCGCGATCGCATGGGTCCGTTATTCGAAGCTGTTCGCGCCGCTGTCGGTCTGGTGCAACTGGTTCGCGTGGTCGCCCGTGCTGGCGATCGGATCGGGGCTCGCGGCGGGCTACATTCTGTCCGTGCTGTTCCCCGCTGACGCCGCGATCAACACATGGCAGGTCACGCTGGTGAGCCTCGACTGGATCCGCTCGGGCCTGAGCCTGCGGATCAACTCGACGTTCATACTCGGCGCGGTCGTGTTGCTGATCACATTTGCCATTCAGCATCGCGGCATTCTGAATGCGGCGCGCATCCAGACGATACTCGGCGTGGCCGCACTCGTGCCGCTGATTCTCGTCGGCACGGTGCCGCTTTTCAGCGGCGATCTGCCGTTGCACAACCTGTTTCCGCTCGTGCCGTTCGCGAAGGACAGCGCCGGGCAGATCGTCGACGGCACGTGGGATCGCGCAGGTATCACGCTGATGGCGGGCGGCCTGTTCATCGCGGCGTGGTCGACGTATGGTTTCGAAACGGCCGTCTGCTACACGCGTGAATTCCGCGATCCGAAGGTCGACACGTTCAAGGCCATTCTGTATTCCGGGCTTCTGTGCATCTTCGTGTTCACGATCGTGCCGCTGGCGTTCCAGGGCGTGCTGGGTCTCGGCCACATGGTCACGCCCGCCGTCAAGGATGCCGCAGGCAACATCGTCACGCCCGCCGTGTACGACGGCATGCTGTCGCCGGACATCTACAGCGGCATGGGCGTCGCGAAAGCCATGGCGCCGATGATTCACGGCGGCCTGCTGGTCGAGCGCGTGCTGATCGTGATGCTGGTGCTGGCGCTCGTGCTGGCCATCATGACGTCGATGGCGGGTTCGTCGCGGACGCTCTACCAGGCGTCCGTCGACGGCTGGCTGCCGAAGTACCTGTCGCATGTCAACGAACACGGCGCACCGACCCGCGCGATGTGGACGGACCTGTGCTTCAACCTGGTGTTGCTGCTGATGTCGGACTACGTGTTCGTGCTGGCGATGTCGAATGTCGGCTACATCATCTTCAACTTCCTGAACCTGAATTCCGCGTGGATTCACCGTCTGGACCGCCCGGACTGGAGCCGGCCGTTCCGCGCGCCGAACTGGCTGCTCGCGCTCGGCACGCTGTTTTCGTTCGTCAATCTCGCGCTGCTCGGCATGGGCGCGGATATCTGGGGCTCCGGCACGCTGATCTCGGGCCTGTGCTTCGCGGCGCTGATCCTGCCCGTGTTCCTGTTCCGCCACTACGTGACCGACAAGGGGCATTTCCCCGATGCGATGAAGGAGGACATGCAGCTCGTCGGCTCGCAAAGCGTGGCGCGGCGCGCAGGGATCCTGCCTTATGTGACCGTGGCGGCGGGTATCGCGGTGGTGGCGGTCACGCATAGCCTCGCCATCTACTGAACCTCGACTCGAATGGATGACACGACCATGATGTCGACCAACAAGAGCCGGCCCGAATACGTGCGGCTGGCACCCGATCTGCACGGCACGCGTCACTTGTTCATCACGAACGGCGCGAGCGCCGAGGATTGCGTCCGCGCAAGCCTTGCGCTCGCCGGGCTCTCGCCGATGGAAGTGTGGGAAGTGCAGGATCCCACGCGGCATGCCGCGGGCGTCACATTCCACGAGGCGGGAGAGCGCACGTTCGCCGATGACGCCGCGCTGTTTGCGGCACTCGACGAAGCGCTGCGCGATCCCACCGTTGCGACCATCGGCCTGCGCATCTATGTGCTCGGCAGCGAGCCGTTTATCTGGTCGATCCGGCGCATCGCGGAGCACCACGCGCTGGCGGCGGAAGCCGTCCAGTTGCAGCGCAGCGGCACGCTGCAGCGCCGCGTCTACTGCATTCACTGTCACGCGTTCAACGAAGCCGTGACACGGAACGTCGTGACGTGTAATGGATGCGGACTGCAACTCTTCGTGCGCGATCATTTTTCGCGGCGCCTCGCCGCGTTCATGGGCGTGCAGGCGGATGCCGAAGTAGCCGGCGAACTGCCCGCCATTTCCCAGCCCTATCTGTAGTCCGCTGCCGCTCTTCCCACGAGTCTGATCGAGACGCTCATCGCGCTGCTCCCGCAGCGCGGTGAGTACGCGCGCATCGCGACGGTCTGTGCGATGTCCCGTCACATCACTGCCAGCAAACACCACGAGACTTCGATGAACGATATCCCTCGCTATGCCGCGCTGATGGCCTTGTGCCTGTGTGGAACCAGCTATGCGCAAAGCTCCGTCACGCTCTACGGCGTGCTCGACGACGGCTTGAACTACACCAGCAACGCCGGTGGCCACCATGCCTTTGCGATGGTGAGCGGCGATACGGCCGAAACGAGTTTTGGCCTCAAAGGAACGGAAGATCTCGGCGGCGGACTGAGCGCGATCTTCACGCTCGAAAACGGCGTCAACGTGAACACCGGCCAGCTCAACGAAGGCGGCCGGCTGTTCGGGCGGCAAGCCTTTGTCGGGCTGTCGTCCGCACCGGCGGGCACGCTCACGTTCGGACGCCAATACGACGCAACGATCGACATGTGGAGTCCGTTCACCGCCGCAGGCAGCTCGATCGGCGATCTCGCCGCGCATCCGTTCGATAACGACAACGCGGATTTCGACTTCCGGCTCAACAACTCGGTGAAGTATGTGTCGCCGACACTGGCTGGCTTCCAGCTGGAAGGCGTGTACGGCTTCAGCAACGCGACGAACTTTTCGTCGAACCGCGCCTATAGCGCAGGCGTGACGTACAGCACGGGGCCGTTGTCCGTCGCGCTCGCGTACCTGCATCTGAACGGCGCGGGCAGCGGAACGGTCGGCGCGGTGACCTCGGACTCCGTGTTCGTCGCGACGAGGCAGCAGAACATCGACGCGGGCGTGAAATGGACGTTTTCAGATAGCGCCAACGTTTCTCTCGCGTATTCGCACGTCGACGTCAGGTCGCCTACGGGGAACGGCTACGCGCCGGATATCGGAACGCAAACGTGGACATCGTGGAAATTCGACAACGTCGAGATCAACGGACAGTACTACTTCATGCCGGATCTTTCGCTGATCGGCGCTTACACGTTCACGCACGGAAAGCTCGAATCCACCGCGGGAAGCGACAGTCCGAACTGGCATCAGGTCGCGCTGATGCTGAACTACAGCCTCAGCAAGCGGACCTCGGTCTACGTGCAGGGCGCCTGGCAGCACACCAATGCGAACACGGGAACCGATCTCGATGCCGCGCATATCGTCGGATCGAGCGGGCTGTCGTCGTCGGGTAACCAGGTCGTGGCGCGGCTGGCGATGTCGCACAAGTTCTAGCGAACGCCTGCCCCGCTGGTGGCGCGCGCCTTGTACGCGGCGAGCGCGGCGGGAACGAAGGTCAGGATGACGCGCGAGCCACGTTCGGCCGGTTTCACTTCGAGCCGTCCGCCGAGGCTGCGGGCACGCTCGCGCATGATCGAAAGACCGTAGTGATGCTCGTCGCCTTCGGTGCGATTGATGCCGCGGCCGTCGTCGTCGATCGAGACGGTCATCGTGTGGCCGTCCGACATCAGTTGCACCTGGGCCGTCGTCGCTCGCGCGTGGCGGAGAACGTTGGTCAGCGCCTCGCGCACGATCTGCGCAACGTGCATTTCTTCGTTGACGGACAGACGCATGCGCGGCACCCGGTTATCGATCGTAATCTGCACTTCGCTGCGCGAGCCGAATTCTTCGGCGAGTTCTTCGAGCGTGGACGCGAGGCCATGTGCGTGCATCGGCGAACGGAACGTGGTGAGAAGTTCGCGCAGCTGCCGGTACGCGCTGTCGATTCCTTCGCGAATGCCCTGCGCAATTTCGGCGATGTCCGTCTGCGAGAGTTCGGGCGGCAGCACGGCTTGCAGGCGGGCCAGCTGGATCTTCATGTACGACAGCGATTGCGCGAGCGAGTCGTGCAGCTCGCGCGCGATGGCATTGCGCTCTTCGAACAGCGCCATGCGCCGGTCGCGCACGTCGCGGCTCAGGTTGGAGATTGCATGCGCCAGCACGCTCGCGATGGTCTCCATCAGATACAGGTGGCGCAGCTCGAAGCGCGAATCCGGTTCGCCTTCCGCGATCAGCACGCCGTAGCTCGCGAGCGGCACGCGCACGGGAGCGGCCAGCACGGGCGGCGGCGCCTGGCCGTCGTCGAGCGGCGCGAACGTATGCGTGCCGGCAAGCGTCATCAGCTCGTTCGTCACGCGGGCGCGCACGATGGACGGCACGTCGCCATTGGGCGAAACGACGGGGTCGATGTCGAGCAGCTGCGCCGTCGATTCCGTGACCACCAGCGCGATACGCCGCGCGCGCAGCACGCCGACGAGGCGTTGCAGCAGCGCTTCGAGCGTGCGGCCGGACGGCTCTTCTTCAGCGAGCTGTGCGCAGATGTGATGCAGCAGTTCGAGCGACTGGTCGGCGAAGGCAATATAGTCTTCGACGATGCGCTTCAGCCGCGCCGACTCGTCCTGCTCCGTGCGCAGCTGCACGGCAAGCTGGGCCTGGATCTTCAGCAGGCGATCGATTTCGTCGCGGCCTTGCGGCACGCTCAGCCCCGTCTCGACGAGCGCCTGCAGTGCCGCGCGCGGCCGCGCGACGAGTGTGCGCCGCGCGCCCCATGCGAGCGACACGATGCCGAAGATCAGCAGACACACGGTGCACGCTTGCAACAGGCCGAGCACTGCGGCGTGCACGTCGCGCTGGTAAGCGACCTGCGAGCGCAACGCGTCGAGCGCGGCGAGCTTCGCATCCGGTTTGCCCGCATGCTCCGGCGCAGCAGGCGCGCGCACGGCCGCCAGCGCGTTGCCGATTTCGGGCGTCGGCGCACCGCGTTGCCTCCAGTCCGTCAGTAGCGTATCGTTGCGAACAAGCGAGTCGGCCAGTTCCCTCAAGGCACGCGCGGTGTCGGGCGAATCCTGTTGCGCGCTCGCCGCCTTGCGCTCCAGCCGCATGGCTTCGTCGAGGGAAAACTGAGTCTGCCGGAAGCCTTCGCTTCCGCTTGTCTGCATGAACGCGCCGAGATAAAGCACGGTGATCAGTGCGACGAGACAGGCAAGCAGCAAACAGACTTTCGCGTACAGCGGATAGCGATGAATGCGCGCAGACTGGTCGATGTTCATGAGCGGGGCGTGTGAGTTCGCGCGGCGTTGGCGATCTGTGATCCTGTTTTTTGAAGCGAGAACGTCATGTCGGTTTATCTGTTCGCCACGGTGTTGCTGGCTGCGGTAGCTGCACTGGTGATTCCCAGACTCGGATACAGCCCTGACAACAATGATCTATTGTATGTCTCGATCGGGCTGGCAGGGTGCCTTGCGACGTTTCTGCTCAGCATGGCATACGGCGCGCGCCGCACGGCGCCACGCATCGTTCGCGCGGCCGAGTCGCCGGAACTGGGCGCGTTCGCCGCCAATCTTTCCACGCCCGCCGTGTTGCTCGATAACGATGCGCTGGTGTTCGTCAATAGCGCGTTTCTCAAGCACGCGCGTTGGGAGTCCTACGCCGATGAGATCGTCGGAATGCCGTTCAGCAATCTCGTGCATCCGCAATCGTTGCTCGATCTGACTGCGTTGCTCACGCAATCGCGCGACGGCGAGGAGCGCACCTCGGGGTCGCTGCGCATTGCCTATGGCGACGGCAGCTTTCGCCTGCACCCCGTCACCGCGTTGCGCGCGCGCGGCTCGCGCATGACGCTGCTGCAATTTCCCGCGCCTCATACGAGCGTCGACGCGCAGCGCAGCGAGCTTCAACTGCTGCAGCACTGCAAGGACGCCGTGCTGCAATTGCCGCAGGCGCTGTTTCGCGTCGACCGCGAGTTACGTCTGATCTTTTCGAATCCTGCATGGCGCAGCCTCATGCGCGCGGTCGGCAGCGACGCCGAACTCAAGCCGTTTACTTCGTTCTTTCACCCCGAAGACGCCGAGACGCTGAATGCGCGCGTGAAGGCGCTGCTCGACGGGCACCTGAGCGAACTGGTGACGGAAGCCCGTCTCATCCGTGCCGACAACACGACGGCTCACGTCGAATTGCGCATTCACGCCGTGACGGACGACGAGGGTGTGCTGGACGGCGCGGTCGGTCTCGCGACGGACATCTCCAATCGCCGCCGCAACGAGGAAGCGCTGCGCGCAAGCCGGCGCAGTCTGCGCACGCTGTTGTCCAACCTGCGGGCGATGATCTATCGAGGGCAGAACAACCGCGACTGGTCGATGGAATTCGTCAGCGAAGGATGCTTCGATCTGACGGGCTACGAGGCGTTCGAACTGATCGACGAAAGCCGGCTCGCGTTCCGTTCGCTGATCCATCCCGACGATCGTGAGTTCGTCTGGAACGAGGTCCAGGCGCGGGTGGTCGCGCGCGAGCCCTACGAACTGACCTATCGGATCGTGGACCGCTCGGGGCAGACCAAGTGGGTATGGGATCAGGGCTGCGGTGTCTATTCGGCGCGCGACGAGTTGATGGGCCTCGAAGGCTTCATCGTGGAAGTGGCGCGCAGGCAGATGGTTGAAGAAAACGCCCGCCGGCGGCTGACGTTCGAACATTCGACGGGACTTGCGAGTGCGTCGATGTTTATCGACCGGATGGAGTTTTCGGCGGCCATCTCGGCGCGGACGGCGCTGCCGTGCGCGATCTTCGCAATCAACGTCGGCGAACTCGAGCACGTCGCGGCGCGCTTCGGACAGGACTACGCCGACCGGGTGATGATCGACCTCGGCAGGCGCCTCGAAGCGACGCAGGGGCAGCTCAACTGCGCGGCGCTGCTGGACCCGCATGTGTTCGTGGTGATGGTCGTCGATTTCAGCGCCGATGCGCTCGCGTGGTGCGACGACGCGCAGAGCCTTGCGCAGCGTGCGGCGGCGAATCCGGACGCCGTGCTCGGCGAGCTTCAGGACAACCTGCACGGTTTGCTCGAAGCGCCCGTTCGTATCGAAGGGCATGAGTTCAGCGTGCCGACGCGCATCGGCTGCGCGTCGATCGGTCATGGCAAAAGCGATCCGAAGAACGTACTCGACCATGTGCTGGCGGCATCCGGTTGGGAAGCGGCAAGCGGCGCCTGAGCGCCGCTTCAGGACGCGCCGATGCTGCTGCGCGTGTCGAGCAGCGCAAGCACCGGCTCGAGCGAGCGATGCGGCATGCCCTGCGCTTCGAGGCGGGCGAACTCGAGCAACGCCCGTTCGTGGCGGGCGAGTTCGGCCAGTATCGCCGCGTCTTCAGGGGCACTGCTGCGCGCCAGGTCGTCGTAAAGCGTCACGAACCGGCCGATCTCGTCGATGAACCACGCGATAAACACGGGCCACGACTGCCCGATGTGCTGCTGCGCGAGCCGGATGCCCTTTGCACGCTGCGCCGTTTCGTCGATGCCCGTGATGCCGAGACGCTTCACCAGCGGCGTCATGCGCATGGCCGTCTGCGCTTCGAGCCGCGCCATCGCGGCGAGCTTGCGCTGACGGTCGGGCGCCTGCGCTTCGCGTGCCATGGCGGCGAACCAGGCCTCGCCATATAGCTCGCCTTCGTAGGCCGCCTTGATGCTGGCGAGATATGCGGTTCTGTCCACTTGCGAGCCTCCTTGCGCGGGCGTGATGTGGGAAGGCATCCGTCACGCCGGAAACACGGCGAAGTGATGGGACAGCCAGACCACGAGCACGGTCGCCACCAGTGTCAGATAGGGAAGCCAGCCAGCAGCGCGGCGGCGCGTCGTGCCGTTATCCGGGCGAAGTTCCAGGTCGTCGAGCATGGCGTCGGGGAAGCGGCCTTTGTCCTGCACGTAGTGCCGGTAGATGAAGACGGGGATGATCAGCGCAATCGCCACGAGTCCGTTGCGCAAGGTTCCCGGTCCCCAGATGTCCGCGCCTGCGCCGATGCACGCCAGATCGATGAAGCCGCACAGCGCGCCGAGCGCCAGCAGCCAGTTCGGGCATTTGAACGGACGCGCCCAGGTCGGACGATCGAGCCGGTGAATCCAGCCCGCCTGAAGGTTCAGGAACACGAACGCGAAATAGCAGACGTTGGACATCGCGAGCACCGCGACGTTATCCGACATCATCAGCAGGATCAGGTTGAAGCAGAGGTCGGTCCACATCGCGCGGGTCGGCGCGCCGTGCTCGTTCACGTGCGACAGGTAGCGCGGCAGCCAGCCGTCGACGGACGCCTGATACAGCGTTCGGGACGAACCCATCATCGAGGTCATCACCGACAGCAGCAAGGTGAAGACGAGCATCACGACGATCAGATAGAAGATCGCCGCGCCGCCGCCGATGATCCGCGCCATCGCGGCCGCAACCCCCGTGCCGTCGTAGATCTCGGGGGTGAGCAGCCCTTTGAGTCCCATCGCACCCTGGAACGACAGCGGCACGAGGATGTACACCGCGAGGCACAGCAAGCCTGAGTAGAAGATCGCCTTGAAGGTATCCGTTTTCGGATTCTTGAATTCACGCGTGTAGCACACGGCCGTTTCGAATCCGAAGGTCGACCATCCCGCGACGAAGAGTCCGCCCATCATCAGCGTCCAGCCGGCTGCATTCCATGTTCCGGGGACCACGTTGCCTTTGGCGTCGTGCGCGAGCGGCAGCAGGGGAAACCAGTTGCTCATATGGACGGAGCCCGTGAGCAAGGGTTCGAGGGCGAAGATGCTCAGCGGAATCAATGCAATGATGCCCATGTACTTCTGCAGCTTCGCGGCACGCTCGGCGCCGTGGTGCTGGACGAAGAATGTCAGCAGCAGCAGGGACGCGCCCAGGATGAACGTCGAGTTGATGCGCAGGCTCAGGCCGTTCTTGATGAAGTCGAGTTTCAGGAGTGTGAACGACCACGTGTTGATGGCGGCATCGGCGGGAAACAGCGTGGAGAGAATGTAGCTTGCGCCGAGGCCCGTGCCGAGCGCCAGCACGGGTGACCACGCGAACCAGTTGCACCATACCGACACGGGCGCAAGAAACTTCGAATACCGGACCCACGCAATGGCGCCATAAATCGACGCGCCGCCCGATTTGTGAGGGAAAAGGCCGGAGATTTCGGCATACGTGAAGCACTGGATAAAGCCAATGGAAATGGACGCGATCCAGATGATCCAGGCGGGCTGGCCGACCGTTGCGGCAATCGCGCCCAACGTGAAGAGCACGAAGGCGGGCGAACCGCTCGCCACCCAGAATGCGTCTTTCCATGTCAGCGAGCGTTTGAGGGTCGACCGCACGCCGTCGTCGGCCAGTCCCTCCAGACGGTGAATCTCTTCGGTTGCACTCAATTTACGTCTCCTCGATCACGTGCCCGGCGACGCGCCGCGGCCGTGATCTGTCGATATTGAAGAACGAGGCATGATTTCATGGTGCAACGCGCAAGCGCCGGCTCACCATACCTCGGGGTGGGTAAGACCCGCCCGTGCCGCCCATGAATGACGGCATGGC
Organism: Paraburkholderia azotifigens; assembly: GCF_007995085.1. Taxonomy (GTDB): domain Bacteria; phylum Pseudomonadota; class Gammaproteobacteria; order Burkholderiales; family Burkholderiaceae; genus Paraburkholderia; species Paraburkholderia azotifigens. The sequence continues at coordinate 1,762,240 of NZ_VOQS01000005.1, read as the reverse complement.
TAGCCGGTCGCCGTGCGCTTTTTCTTTTCCGGGTCGTCGAACGGCAGTGCCGCTGCTGTTGCTCGCGCATCGAAACTGCCTTTGACTTCCAGCGCGACGCCGTCGCGAGCTTGCGCGACGTTCATGCGGGCGATGGCGAGAGAGCGGCCCGTCAGCCGCGAGAACATGCCGCAGGTGATGACGCCGACCCGTTCTCCGTCGCGCCACAGCGTGTCGCCGGCGCAGGCCGCTCTGGACGCGGCGATGTCCACGCCGTAGATCTTGAAGCGCTCTTTCCCCGCGAGCCGGAAATGTTCGCGCGCACCGCAGAACTCGGTCTTGCCGGGCGACACGGTGAAATCGAGGCCCAGCTCCCACAACGTATCGCCCGCCTTTTCGTCCGCGAATGGATACATCTCCGAGTTGTCGTACGGGTAGAACAGGAGATAGCTCTCTACGCGCAGCCAGTCGAGCGCCAGGAATGCGCATGGCACGATGCCGAAGCCCGCGCCTTTTGCGAGTATGGTGTCCCAGATGAGCGGCGCGTCGGCGGCCTTGCAGAAGACCTCATAGCCGCGTTCACCCGTATAGCCCGTGCGCGAGATCATGACGGGCCGCCCGAAAAGACGCGTTTGCACGTGATGGAAGTAAGGCAGATCGCGGATGCCGGGCACGTGCTCCGCAAGAAAATCCACCGCGCGTGGTCCCTGCAGCGACAGGTCGTGCAGATCGTCGTCGAACAGTACGGCGACCTGGCGGCCCTGCGCGGAGCGCACGAGGCGCTCGTAGCCCGTGCCCGCGCCATGCACGACCATGAAGGCGTTGGGCCCCGTGCGATACACGATGCAGTCGTCGATGAACTTGCCGTCCTCGTTCAGGATCGCAGCGTAAGCCGACTTGCCGGGATACAGCTTGCTGATGTCGCGCGTCGTCGCCCAGTCGAGCAGGCTTTCGGCGTGCGGACCCACGTAGTGGACTTTCTTCAGGCCGGATACGTCCATCAATCCGGCTTTCGTCCGGATAGCCTCGTGATGGTCGGCGAGGTCCGTCGAATAGGTCCAGGCCGTGCCCATGCCGTTCCAGTCCTCGAGACTGGAGCCCAAGGCCCGGTGACGGTCTGCGAGCGCCGAGATGCGCCAGGAAGTTGCCATAGAACACTCCGTTATGTCGATGATCGGATTCGCGTGTCGTTGTCTCCACAGGTGAGATCGTTTCTTATCGACGGCAAATGCTCAATCCGTTAGTCGGGGTACGACTAATGAGGTAGACGAAACGGGGAAGGGGGCAGGCCGCGATCGCAGTGGCGACTGTCGATCGGCTTTGCGTGAAGCGTTGGGTCGCCGCAGGGCGGCGCCGCGCGTGGCGGGAAGCAGGGTTCAGGCGGGATGACTCGATGCGGTTCCGCGATCAGCAGAGGTGTAAGGGCGTGAGTACGCGGGCGAGCGGTTCAGCCGAAAACCGTCATTGAACGGCAGCGCGGGTGCGGAACATTTCCCATCGATAGCGGGCGATCATATACGCGTCCATCACGGCGATCGCATAGACGAATACGCCGCCTGCATGGCTTCCGATAAACGATCGCCCGGGCGGAGCGAGTTGCATGGTCACGAACCCGAGCGAGAGCATGAAAAACAGCATGATTAGCGCTCGCGTCGGCATCCCGTTGATCACCTGTCCGGCGCCCGGCAACAGGACTGCCGCTACCAGAACGAGATACGGATGCAACGGCCGAGCCATCTTAAGCGTGCCCATGAACATCTCCTTTCATCACGGCGGCGCATACCTGCACGGCCTGATCGAGCAGTGAACCGACGAGCGCCGCCGGCAAGCGCGCGTCGCGGAACACGGCGCGTCGCAGCACGAGATACTCGCTGCGCTCGGCTGCCTGCGCCTGATACACGATCCTCACGCCCTGGCGCGTGACGAGCATCTCCTTTGCACGAGGGTCGGCAAAGAATGTCCGCACATGAGGATCGAGCGCGGCGAGCGGCAGATCGGCAGCAGGCCTGTCGGCCTTGATCGTCATCTGGCGCGGCCATTCGTGTGGCGTCGCGACGCGAACGGGCAGGCCGTCGGCAGGCGAATAGAACTCGGTATTCTGCGCGCGCGCGAGCATGTCGACGGCTCCCGCTATCGGCAGTGCGCGTTTCACCGTTACGAGCAACCACAGCGAAGGCACCTTGCGAAACACGATATCGTCGACGAGAGGCGCGATGTGCACGTCGAATCCGCCATACGTCCCGGCGAGCACAGGCCACGCGACGGATTCCTGAGTGATGCGCTGACAGTCGAACAGGGCATGGCATGCATCGAACAGTTTGCCGCGCTCTGTTCTCAGTGCATGGCGATCGCGCCGGTGCATCAGGACCAGCGCGGCCACGAAAAGGACTGCCAGCACGATTCCCACTGCTTGCATGTCGGGCGCCTCGCTTCAATAGTGCTTCGGACGCGGCCAGTCCATCGTGAACTGGTCGCCACGCTTCACGTATTTGTATCGATGCAGCGCGAACCAGATCGACGCCATGATGTAGAACGCCATGATCGACAGCAGCGACGTGCCGTAGCCGAGATACGTCGCGAAGTACGTCGCGATGCACAGGGTGGCCAGCACGATCGCGGGAATCGGGTGGAAGGGATGGATGTAGCCGCGATTGATGCTGCCGAGCGGCCACTGGCGGCGAAACTTGATGATATTGATGGACATGAACGTGTAGCCGAGCAGGCCCGAGAGGATCGAGAACGTGATCACCTGATCGAGCAATCCTGTGAATGCGAACGAAATGGCGATCGGCACGAGAAAGATGATCGCGCGATAGGGCGTGCGGTAACGCGGATGCACCGCGCCGAACCACATCGGCATATAGCGGTCGCGCGACATCGAGAACCATGCGCGCGATGCATCGTTGATGCAGCCGTTCGCCGAGGCCACCGCCGAGAACAGCGTGCCCACGAAAAGCAGCGTCTGCAAGCTCTTGCTGCCGGACAGGCGGGCGGCGTCGTACAGCGGTGTCACGGCCTGGCCGAGATATTCCCACGGCATCAGGCCGGTGGCGACGTACCAGGTCATGGCCGCCGCAATGAGCAGCGTGATCATCCCGCACATCGTTCCGAGTGGAATGGAGCGGCCCGCCGAGCGGACCTCTTCGGCGGCCTGGCAGGTGCCTTCGATGCCGAGGTAGTACCACATGCCGAATTGCAATGCGGCGACCACGCCGAGCCATCCATACGGAAGCTGCGTGAGCAGTTCGTGATGAATGAGTGTCTGGCCGGGATGCCACGGTGCAACACCGAGAAACAGCACGACGATCGCGATGAATGCGACGGCCGTGATCACGAAGTTGACCGTGAGCGTTACGAATACGCCGCGATAATTCAGCAGTGCGAGAAACGCGATCGTGACCAGCGTGAATGGACGCGAGTCGAAATTCGCATAGCCCGAGTCGATTGCGACGGCCTTGATCAGATCGCCGACCACCAGCGCGTCGGCGGCTTCCAGCATCGTGTAGGCCATCACCAGATAGAGGCCCACGTTGAACGCCATCAACGGCCCGATGATGTGCTTGGCCTGCGTGTACTGCCCGCCCGCGGCCGCGACGGTCGATGTCACTTCCGAGTCGATCATCGCGACGCACGTGTAGAGCAGGCCGATGATCCAGCACGCGATCAGCGATCCATACGCGCCGCCTTTCGCGACCGAGAAGTTCCAGCCCATGAATTCCCCGACGAGCACGATGCCGACGCCGAGCGCCCACACGTGAATCGGTCCCAACACTTTCAGCAACGCGATCCGTTCGCCTTGCTGTGCCACGCCTGCTGCGTCACTCATGAGCGGCTCCTTGACATGATGACTGTCGGACTACTCTTTGCCTTCCGTGGAACTCATCAGGAAGTCGTCGTCATAGTCGCGATGGACCCTGAACGCGTCGATCAGAATCCACGCGAAGATGAGAATTGAAAGGCCCCATGCGGCGTTGCTAAGCCATTGCCATAGGTTCATGACGTCTCTCCGAATTTTTCGGCAATCACCTGACGGTATTGCCTGTCCGACACGCGCAGCACAAAGACGAAATAGCCGGCAATCACGAGCGCCGTCACGATCAGCGAAACGGGTTCGATCTGATAGTCGAAGCGGGAGGTGATGATCGGCTTCGCCTGCTGCGCGTCATAGCCGAGCTTGCGCCATTGCGCTTCCATGGCGGGCGTTTGACCAAGCTCTCGCCATGACACTTGCGTGCTGGCGGCTTGAGCTTCGGGCGGTTTGTCGGGTGTTTTGAGCAATAACGGCGCGAGCAGGCTGCAGTAGACGAGCACCAGCAGAAAGATGCTGTCGACAAGCTGGCCTATACCTTTCTGAACGGGCGGGACATAATCGGCTGCCATAGCGGGCCTCCTTTCTGATGACGGCATTCCGGTTTGCAACGGACGAGTGCAATGCGATACCAGCCCGGGGCCTGCAGGACACCGGGAGAGCACATCGGGCTGGTTGAAACAGACCTGGAGTGTTTAATCGACGGCTGGGGTGAGCGCTTCGCCGTCGCTGCCTGCGAGTGCGGCCTTCGCGGCACGATTCTCATCGAGGTGACGGATGTCGAGCCCGTAGATGTGATCCTTGTCTTCCTGGTAATGGCGGATCATGGCGAGGATCGACGCTGAGTTGAAAACGAGCACCGTGCTCGCGCCGATAGTGAGCGCGACGCGTACGAGAAAATCGTCTGTTTGCGAGGTGACGGCGAAATACACGTAACCTATCGTGACCCAGAGCAGCAGAAGGGCTATCTGCGCCATGCGCCGGTCGCGGGAGAACATCTGATTGATGCGCTTGCGAATCGCGTGTTCCATCTCGGCAACTCCATGGGACGTGCCGGCACCGCCGGCGGTTGTCAATGATCCGGCTTCGTTTGCAAATTCACCTTGATCAACAAAGTTTCCTGACAGTATTTGTTGGTCGATGCGCGATTGTCAATGCGGTTTGGTGGGTAGTGATGCCGGAACCGTCGGCAGTGCGTCGCGTGAGCCAACCTGTGCTACGCGGAGCGACTTCAGTACGCGTGTTCGATCGATCGGCGTCGCCGTGTGCGCCGTGTGTATACGTGTGACACGGCGCGTCTTCAAGGTTCATCCATGCCCCGCTCTTCGCTCAGTCGAAAAATCAGTCTTAGCGCGGACAAGAAGAAAACTTATTGCCTGTATGAGGCGCCCAACGCCGACGCCATCCGTGCCGCCGCACGCAGGGCTAATCTGCCGGCCGATGTGATCATAGAGGTAAGCGACCTGCGGCCGGAAATGTTTAGCTAGAGGACGGTGCACGGATACATCATCGGATGGCTGAGAGTCCGCACGCCTTCATCATCGTCCTGGACGCGCAACGGCTATGCGGCGGCGTCGCCGTACAACGGCAGAATTTTCGCCTCGAGCATCGAGATGGCCTGGACAGCCAGTTGCGACAGCGTGTGCTTGCTGCTGGTCGCTATGGCGAGACGGCTGAAGAGCGTCGGTTCGGTGATTCGCATGACGTTGAACCGTCGCTTGAGCGCGTCGCTGGTCGTTGCGTTCAGCGATAGCACGGCATAGCCGATGCCCTCGGTAACGAGATCCAGAATCGACGTCACAGCGTCCACCTCCAGTTCGATCCGTAAGCGCACGCCTTGCTCGGCCGCTGCCGATTCGACCATCCGTCTGATCGCATGCATGCGGCCTGGAATCACAAGCGGATAACGCGCAATGTTCCGCAGCGGGATGGCAGCCGAAGGCGCGAACGGTGTCTCTTCTTGCGCTTCGCGCGTATCCGGGCCGATCAGAAACAATTCCTCGGTGAAGATGGTTCGTTTGTCGACTAGCGGCGTGTCGAACGTGTCGTACAGAACCGCGACGTCGATGCGACCCATCATCAGCCATTCGATCAGATAAGTGGACAACCCTTGTGCGACGGAAATGGTTGCACCCGGGAACGTAGTTCGAAAACTCGTGACGAGCTCGTGCGTGGCCACCTTCGCAAAGCTCGGTGTAATGCCGATGCCGAAATGGCCTCCGGGCGCACCATGAAGGCCGTCGAGATCCTGCGACGCACGCTGCACCTGCTGAAGAATCCCTTTCGCATGCTCGAGCATCCGCTGCCCGGCCGGCGTCGGCGTGACGCCGCGCCCATTGCGTTCGAGCAGCGTGTGACGCAACTCGACCTCCAGTTGCCGCACCAGCCGGCTCAAGGCGGGCTGGTTGGTGTCCAGCGTGATCGCCGCACGCGTAAAGCTGCCGAGTTCGGCAACCTGAACAAATGCCTCGAGTTGCTTCAGTTCCATTGGAAGGTATGTGAAAGTCACATATCAGTTAGTTCGGTATGGCAATTGTAGGCGTCGGCAGGGATCGTCACAATGCGCTCACCCAATCGAGTCCGCACCGCACGCGGAACACTGACGAAGAGACGACCTTGCAATGAAATCCTGTCTGGCTCCCGATCCCCATCCCGTCCGACCCGCGCATGCGCTGCCTGCAGGAGCTTGTGATGCGCACTGTCATGTATTTGGCCCCGCCGACGTTTTCCCCTACGCGCCGGATCGCAGCTATACGCCGCCCGACGCACCGTTCGAGCGCCTCGCGGGCTTGCATGATGCCCTCGGCGTGAGCCGTGGGGTGATCGTGCAGGCAAGCTGCCACGGCACGGACAATACGGCGATGCTCGATGCCATCGCGCGCGGCAACGGCCGTTATCGCGGCGTCGCGATCGTCGACGGCGATGTGACCGACAATCAGCTGGCTCAGCTGGATGCGCAGGGCGTGCGCGGCGTGCGCTTCAATTTCGTTGCGCACCTGGGGGGCGCGCCCGATCTCGATGTGTTCGACTCCGTGCTGGAGTGGATCGAGCGGCTCGGCTGGCATGTCGTGCTACATCTGGATGCACAAGACATTCTCCACTACGCCGGGAGAATCGCGCGCATCAGGGTGCCGTTCGTGATCGACCATATGGGGCGCGTCCATGCCGAGGCGGGGCTCGATCAAGAACCGTTCAGGCAACTGCTGGAGCTCATGCGCAATCCCCTCGCGTGGGTTAAGGTCTGCGGCGCGGAGCGCGTTTCCGCGGGCCGGCGGCCTTTCGACGACGCGATTCCGTTCGCCCACACGCTGATACAGGCGGCGCCCGACCGCGTGCTGTGGGGCACCGACTGGCCGCATCCGAACATCAGCAGGGACATGCCAAACGACGGCGAGCTGGTCGATCTGCTGTTCCGCTTCTGTCCGGACGCTGGATTGCGCGAGAAGCTGCTGGTCACGAACCCCGCGCGCCTTTACGGTTTCTGAAGAACCCGTCTTCGAAGTTCGCATGAACTGCCACGTGCGATGGCAGATGTAAGGAGCGGCGGCCTTGCCCGTCGCTACGCCAACCATTTCTGGTCAGGAGACACGATGTTTCAGATGCTTTGCTACGCCCTCCGCCGACGAGGGGCGTCATGAATAACGGTGCGGTGATGTCGTCGCGCGCGCGGGAAGTCAAAAAGCCTTTCTACCGCGCGCTCTATTTCCAGGTGTTCGTCGCGATCCTGCTCGGTGTGTTGCTGGGCCATTTCGCCCCGTCGCTCGCGGTGCAGATGAAGCCGCTCGGCGATGCGTTCATCAAACTGATCAAGATGGTGATCGGCCCGATCATTTTTTGCACCGTGGTCACGGGCATCGCAGGCATGGGCGACATGAAAAAGGTCGGTCGTGTGGGCGGCAAGGCGCTGCTGTACTTCGAACTGGTGTCGACGCTGTCGCTCGTGGTCGGACTTGTCGCCGGACATCTGTTTCATCCCGGCAGCGGCTTCAATCTGGATCCGGCGAAAATCGACACCCATGCGCTGACTGGTTACACCACGGCGGCGCATCAGCAGAATACGGTCGAGTTCCTGATGCACATCATTCCCGACACGATTACAGGAGCGTTCACGTCGGGCAACGTGCTGCAGATTCTGCTTGTCTCGGTGCTGTTCGGCGCTGCACTCGCGGCGGCCGGCGAGCGCGGACGTGCGCTGGCCGCCATGATTGACGGCTTCGCGCATACGTTGTTCGGCATCGTCCACATCATCATGAAGGTCGCGGCGATCGGGGCGTTCGGCTCGATCGCGTTCACGATCGGCACGTACGGCATCGGTGCGGTGTTGCCGTTGCTCAAGCTGATCGGCGCGTTCTATCTGACGCTCATCATCTTCGTGCTAGTCGTGCTCGGCGCGATTTCGCGCGTGCTCGGGTTCAGTATCTGGCGATTCATGGGTTATATCCGCGAGGAAATTCTCATTGTGCTCGGCACGAGTTCGTCGGAGGCAGCGCTGCCGCAGATGCTCGAAAAGCTCGAGCGCCTCGGCTGTTCGAAGTCGGTCGTGGGCCTCGTCATTCCGGCGGGTTATTCCTTTAATCTGGACGGCACGAACATCTATCTGACGATGGCCGTGCTGTTCATCGCCCAGGCATTCAATGTCGAACTCAGCCTGACACAGCAACTGACGCTGGTCGGCGTGGCGATGCTGACATCGAAGGGCGCAAGCGGCGTGGCGGGCGCGGCGTTCGTCATGCTGACCTCGACGTTGCTGGTGTTTCCGCTGATCCCTGTGTCGGGCATGGTGCTGATTCTCGGCATCCATCGCTTTATGGGCACCGGGCTCGCGATCGTCAATACGATCGGCAATGGCGTCGCGACGCTGGTCGTATCCGCATGGGAACACGAACTCGACCGTTCACGGCTGAACGCCGAGATGCTGCGCCGTCGCGCGGAATGAGCATCTAGCCCAACAACATAACGTCTGAACATCACGGTCTGCGTGTGCGCCGGGCACACGCAGCGGGGCCGCTCGCGCCCAAAAAATATCAATCACAGGAGACGCAGTTGAAGTCCATTCGAAAGGGCAACCAGCAACGTGGCTGGCGTTTCAGTATCCGTTGTGCCGCGGCGGTGTGCCTTGCGGCAACGTCGGGCGCCGCACTTGCGGACGCCTCCCAGGCCGCGGCGGGCGCGGCGACGATGACATCGCCGGGCGTGCAGATGTATGGGCTGATCGGCATGTATATCGACAGCTCGAAACTCAGTACGAGTCACGCAGCCACGGTCCAGATGGGCGGCGGCGGAATGACCACGTCGTTCTGGGGCATGCGTGGGCGCGAAGACATCGGCGGCGGCAATGCGGTGGTCTTCTCGCTCGAAAGCTTCTTCAGGCCGAACACGGGGCAAATGGGGCGCAACGCAACGGATGGGCTGTTCTCGCGGAACGCCTATGTCGGCCTGACGGGCGCGTTCGGTACGGTGAAGCTCGGCGAGCAGACCAACCCGACCTACATCAATCAGCAGTTCGTGAATCCGTTTGGTTCGTCGGTGGTGTTTTCGCCCCTGATCGTGCAGTCGTACACGGCGAGCTACAACAATACGCAGATTGGCGACACTGTCTGGCAGAACGCCGTCGAGTATGTATCGCCGAGTCTCGGCGGTCTGACGGGCACCGTGATCTATGGGGTGAGCAGCACGGCGGGGCATCAGGGGCGCGACAATATCGGCGTGCATCTGACCTATGTGCAGGGACCGCTGACAGCCGTATTCTCTGCGCAACGCGTACGGTCCGCGGCCGTCGCGCCGTCGACGGGGCAGGATCTGTATCTGATCGGCGCCGCCTACGACGCAAGATTCGTCAAGGTTTATGGAGCCGCGCAGATGACCAGCAACGACAACGTGGAAACGGGCTCCCACACCTACGAGCTAGGCGTGTCGGTTCCGCTTTCGCCGTCGAATGTGATTCTCGCGGAATGGGCTCGCACGAAACATAGTGCGCCGCTCGATCGCAGCGACGTACGCAATACGGGGAGCCTCGCCTACGACTACATTCTTTCGAAGCGCACCTACGTGTACGCGGTCTATTCGTACGACAAGCTGACGGGCTACCCGTCCGGCAGCACGTACGGAGTCGGCATCCAGCACACGTTCTAGGCCATCGTGCGTTGATCTGATATCCGTTCCGTGTGCCGGGCACTTCTACGCAATCTTATCTGTAGAACTGAATAATGGCATCGGCGAAGTCCTCCGGCGCTTCGCGCTGCGGGAAGTGAATGAACCTTTGGCCCTCGACCAGCCGCTGCCGCTGGCCGTCTTTCCGGATCCCTGCATCTATCGTGAGTCGGCGATCACCGCGCTTAACAAGGCAGATCGCGCGTGGCGCCTGGCGTTCGAGAGCAGCAGCATGGCGGGCTGCCTGTCGGCGGCGAGTTCGGGTTTTGCCGTTACGGTCATCGCCGACAGTCAGCGAGTCGAAGGCCTGCGCCTGCTGGGTCGCAAAGAGGGATTGCCGGCCTTGCCAGTTGTACGCTTCTACGCGGTCCCTCGCTCCGACTCGCCCGCCTGCGCCGATCTGGTAGATGCGGCACGCAGCGCCGGCCAGCAGGGTCGCTTCAGTCCGCGCGCACTTCGCGGGTGACCGGGCTGTCGTGTGCCGCGGGGTGGCGATGCGGTCGCTGTCGCCCGGATTCGGCCAGGAGCCTGAGCGAAGGGGGCCCCTGATATCGCCTCTCGGTGTTCCATGTAATCGGGAGTACCCATCGGGTAGCCGCCATGAGCTTCGTCTCTAGTACGAAAGCGCCGCTGAAAAAGGCGACCGATTATCTCGAGCCCCCTCCGTTCCCGCCACCGCCATTTCCGCCGCCGCCGTTTCCGCCGCCGCCGTTTCCGCCGCCGCCGTTTCCGCCCCCTCCGTTCCCGCCACCGCCGTTTCCGCCGCCGCCGTTTCCGCCACCGCCGTTTCCGCCACCGCCGTTCCCGCCCCTCCGTTCCCGCCACCGCCGTTGCCGCCGCCGCCGTTTCCGCCCCCTCCGTTCCCGCCGCCGCCGTTTCCACCGCCGCCGTTGCCGCCGCCGCCGTTTCCACCGCCGCCGTTTCCACCGCCGCCGTTTCCGCCGCCGCCGTGACCGCCTGCGCCGTGGCCACCTGCACCCGAACCACCTGCACCCGAACCACCCGCACCCGAACCACCTGCACCGCCAGCACCTAAACCGCCAGCACCTAAACCCCCAGCACCTAAACCCCCAGCACCTAAACCCCCAGCACCTAAACCCCCAGCACCCGAACCCCCAGCACCCGAACCCCTCCCGCCGTAACTGCCTGCATGCTGTCCTTCAGCCAGCTGCACTGAAGGAAAATTTGGAGACGGTGCGGCACGGCGATCCAACAGGGCGGGATCCGATGGCGGGGGAAGCTCGGCCGTGCCAATCGCGATTCCACGGCCCGGAGTCGACGATGATCTCGCGACATGACGGGACGAAGACGCTTGCTGTGTTGGCGAGGTGGGTCGGGGGATCTCGCGCGCATGTCGCGCGAATGGTCTGACGTGTGATGCCGGATGCCGGCGATCCTGCGTGGCGGCATAGTTTGCCTGACCGGGCGCGCGCGTAGCCGACTGCGCGGGCGCGCGCGTAGCCGACTGCGGTGCAGCAAAATTCGACGTTGGTCCAGCGCGTTGATCGGACGGAGCGGAAAGCACAGGCGATGCAAGCTCAGGATTAGCAGCAGCGGCCGTTCCGCGTGCGGGAGCCGACGTTGGTGGCGCGACATCGCCGGACCATGACGTGTGCCGCTCTGTGGACCCGGATCCGGTGATCCCGAGTGCCTGATCATGGTTGAGCCAATCGCCAAGCACGACGATACCCATGACGCCGGCAGCCAATGATGCACTTGCCCACGCAGCCCAAAGGACAAAATGTCTGCTCCGCACAGGCCGTGCGGCCTCGATGTCGGCGTCCTGATTACCTGCACCCGGTTGCGCAGGCCTGGCCTGACTCGACGCTACAAAACGCTTCGTACCGTTTCGTCTGATCCTTTCATCCACCACGTTCATGTGCCGTCCCCTTGCGGAGTGCTCATCGAAATGCGCCGCGGGACCGTTCTGCGTGTTCGCCCCTGCCTTTGCCTCGGCAACGGGAGCGGTCAACCTGGTTTCTTATCGTAAGTCTGGGAGCCATGAAAGCGCTCGCCATATTGATGGCCGATCTGGACGGGTGGCCCGGGTCGTCGTCCTATGGGATATCCGCGATCACCCCGATGTAGCCGCAGCATTCGCCGTGCCTCCTGGGATGAACTGCTCAGGCGCGCTGCGCGGTCACCAAACGCGCACAGCACGGCACAAGGCAGAGCAGGACGGCCAATAGCCAGAACGCGCCTGGCAGGCCGATGCCCTTGGCGACGAAGCCCACGCCCGCCGGGCCGACGAGATTACCCGCGTAACCCGTCGTCGTGATCGCCACGACGGCGAGCGCCGACGGCATCGCGCGTTGCGAGCCCGCCTGGCGAAACAGCACAGGAACGACATTCGACGCGCCCAGCCCGATCAGCAGAAAGCCGGCCATCGCAATGGCCGCGACCGGCGCGGTCAGCAGGACGGCGAAGCCCGCCGTCGCGACCACACCGCCCCAGAACACCATAGCGCGATCGCCGACGCGCGCCGTCACCGCGTCGCCGCCCAGGCGGCCTGCCGTCATCGCGATCGAGAACAGCATGTAGCCCAATCCGCCCTGAGCGGCCGCGACGAGTCCCGCGCCCGTGATGAGCAGCGCGCTCCAGTCGAGCAGCGCGCCTTCGACGAGAAACGTGATCGCCGTGAGCGCGGCCAGCAGGAGCACAATGCCGCGCGGCGCGACGAACAGCGGGCCATCGTTGGCTTCGGCTGTTTCGATCAGGCGTGAGCGCGCGATCACGATTGCGCCGAGCATGAGCGCGGCGCATAGCAAGGTGCTTTCGAATGTGCCGATGTGCATCGACAGCAGAAAGGTCACCAGCGTGGAGCCGGCAAATCCGCCGACGCTGAACAGCGCATGAAAGCCCGACATCAGCGGCTTGCCCGCCGCGCGTTCGACCTCGACCGCGTGAATGTTCATCGCGACATCGAGCGAACCGAGCGCTGCGCCGAACGCGAGCAACGCGACGCCGAGCGTGAAGGGCGTGCTGACCACCGACAGCATCGGCAGGATAACGGCGAGCCCGCAGCCTCCTGCAACGATGATCGGCTTACTGCCGTATCGTGCGCTGAGCGCGCCCGTGACGACCATCGCGACGACCGACCCGAGGCCAATGCAAAGCAGGAGCATCCCGAGCACGCCGTCGTCGACGCCGAGCCGCTGCTTGGCGAACGGCACGAGCGGCGCCCAGCACGCAACGCCGAAGCCGGCCACGAGGAAGGCAAGGCGGGTGGCAAGGCGGGCGGCCGGCTGATCGGGCGTCATTGCTGCAAGGCTCCAGGGAATCGTGTTTTTAGAGGCTGGCGGGCGGTTCGGCTTTAAGAACCGACGTACCCGCTTTGGAGAGGGCTGCAAATTCCGCGCGCGGCAGATCGTGTTCGACGATCGCGCAATCGATCGATTTAATCGTTGCGACGCGATGCGGCGCGCGGGCGTCGAATTTATCGGTAAGCGCGAGCACGACGCTGTGCGCGCTCGACGCGAGGACGGCGCGCTTGAACGTCGCGTCGGCGAGGCCGAATGCGCTGATGCCTCCCTTCGGCGATATCGCGCACGAACCCAGAAAACAACGGTCGATATTCAGTTGCTCGACGCTCTGCACGGCAGTCGCATCGACGCTTCCGCCGACGGCGTGATCGACACTGCCGCCCATCATGATGAGTTGCAGGTCGGGTCTGCGAAGCACGGCGGCGGCGATGTCGATGGAGTTGGTGGCGACCGTGAGTTCAAAGTCATCCGGCAACACATCGACGAGCGCGAGGTTGCTGCTGCCGCTGTCGAGGAACAGGAGCTCGCCTTGCCGGACCAGCGATACGGCCGCGCGAGCCAATGCCGACTTGCGTTCGCGTGCGACATCGATGCGGCTCGCCATTGGCGCGGACGCGGGCGTGATGGGCAGCGCGCCGCCGTAGACCCTGCGGCAACGGCCTTCGGCAGCCAGCGCGCGGAGGTCGCGACGGATCGCGTCTTCGGAGACATTGAATTCGACAGCGAGCGTCGCCGCCACGACGGGCCGTCCGTCCGCGAGACGCCGGGCGATTTCGTCGCGTCGGGCGAGGGGAATATCGTCGTTCATGTTCGACAGCATAACGTGCATGAACGAGAATGTAAACGTGCATAAACGTGCACGGCACATAGCTTGTCGAATGACGGGATCGAACGCGCAAGGCCAGTCTGGCGGGTAAATTGAACGCTTGCCTGCCCGCAACAGACCGCTCATCATTCGATACTTCGCGCATGGGGCCTCGCCCTGTATCTGGAGCGCGCTGCGCGCATGCAGGTGCGGGCGCGCGCGTTCGGCCCGGTCACGCCCGTCGCGGACGACCTTGCCGCCGAGGCGCATGACTATCTGTTGAAGACATCAATCGTGAAGGGCACGTTCGACTACTGGTGTCGTCAGGCCGATCGTCTCTGAGCGAGTACCGGATGGACCAGACGGAACTGACGGCACGATGCCGGTTTAGATGGAACGTGCGTGAATCCTGAAGCGGCTCAGCGCGATGCGATATGAAACCAGGGCCTGGCCACGCTGGAGATCCGAAGCGGATCGCGGCATGGGTCAGATCCTGGCCTGGTTCACGCGCTTCATCAGTTCCTCGGCGCTTTCCTTTCGTTCGCTGTAACGGTCCACCAGATACGGACCGATATCGCGGGTCAGCAACGTGAACTTCACCAGCTCTTCCATCACGTCCACGACGCGATCGAAGTAAGCGGAAGGTTTCATACGGCCGGCTTCATCGAACTCCATGAACGCCTTGGCCACCGACGACTGGTTCGGGATGGTCAGCATGCGCATCCAGCGTCCGAGCACGCGCATCTGGTTCACCGCGTTGAACGACTGCGAGCCGCCGCTCACCTGCATCACGGCAAGTGTCTTGCCCTGTGTCGGCCGGACCGCGCCGACCGATAACGGAATCCAGTCGATCTGCGATTTCATGATGCCCGTCATTGCGCCGTGGCGTTCGGGCGAGCACCAGACCATGCCTTCCGACCACAGCACCAGATCCCGCAGTTCGGCTACCTTGGGATGCGTGTCCGGGGCATCGTCGGGTAGCGGCAGGCCGCTTGGATTAAACGTCCGCACTTCGGCGCCCATTGCCGTGAGGAGACGCGCGGCTTCTTCGCTCAGCAGTCGGCTGAAGGAGCGTTCACGCAGCGAGCCATAGAGCAGCAGGATGCGCGGCGGATGCGGCGAGACTTTCGCGGGCTGAAGGCGCTCGATGTCGGGAACGCGGAACAGTGCGGGGTCAACCTGCGGCAGTTCTGTCTTGAGATCAGACACGTTTGCCCTCCGCATCGATGGTCACTTCCTTGATGTCATTCATCCGATCGGTTCCGTAACCTTCAGGCGCACTCGTACCAGTTCTTCGAACGGTTCACGATGCGCACGACGAGCAGCATGACGGGAACCTCGATCAGCACGCCCACGACGGTTGCCAGTGCGGCGCCGGAGTTGAAACCGAACAGACCGATTGCCGTGGCGACCGCCAGCTCGAAGAAGTTTGACGCGCCGATCAACGCGGACGGGCAGGCAATGTTGTGCTTTTCCCCGACCGCGCGATTCAGCCAGTATGCCAGCGCCGAATTGAAGAACACCTGGATCAGGATCGGCACCGCGAGCAGCACGATAACGAGCGGCTGCTTGAGGATCGCTTCGCCCTGGAAGGCGAACAGCAGCACCAGCGTCGCGAGCAGCGCAGTGATCGACCAGGGACCGATCTTCTTCATTGCTGCCTCAAATGCCGCTTCGCCCCTGGCGAGCAACACCTTGCGCAGGATCTGCGCGAGGATCACCGGAATGACAATGTAGAGCACGACCGAGGTAAGCAGCGTCGCCCACGGGACCGTAATGGCCGAAATGCCGAGCAGCAGGCCAACGAGTGGCGCAAATGCGACCACCATGATGCTGTCGTTCAGCGCGACCTGCGAGAGCGTGAAGAGGGGATCGCCGCCCGTGAGACGGCTCCAGACAAACACCATCGCCGTGCAGGGCGCTGCGGCCAGCAGGATCAGGCCAGCCACGTAGCTGTCAAGCTGCGCCGCGGGCAGCAGCGTCGCGAACAGGTGCTTGATGAACAGCCAGGCGAGGAACGCCATCGTGAAAGGTTTGACCAGCCAGTTCACGACGAGCGTCACGCCGATACCCCGGATGTGCTGACGCACTTCATGCAGCGAACCAAAATCGACCTTGACCAGCATCGGGATGATCATCACCCAGATCAGCAGGCCGACGGGGAGATTGACCTGCGCGTACTCCATCCGGCCAATTGCCTGAAAGACGCCGGGCAGAACCTGGCCGAACAGGATGCCGACGGCAATGCACAACGCGACCCAGACGGTCAGGTATCGTTCGAAGAAGCTGATGGCCGGTTTCGAAGCCGTCGCCTGTTGAGCGACAACGTTGGGGGTGTTCATGGGACAACTCGATGGAAAAGGGTTCAGCTTTGCAGGATGTTGTCGAGCGCCTGCTGAAGCTCGGCATTGCTCAAACTGTCCATGGGAAGCTCGAGCAACTGCAGCATGCGATAGCCGATGGCCTGGCGAGTCAACTCGAATGCCTGACGCTTGCCTTCATCGCCGCCCGGCGCGTTCGACGGATCGGCATAGCCCCAGTGCACCTTGACGGGACTACCCGGCCAGAACGGGCATGTCTCGGCGGCTGCGCTGTCGCATACCGTGATGACGATGCGCATTTGCGGCGCATCGTCCTGCGTGAACTCGTCCCAGCTTTTGCTGCGATAGCCTGCCGTATCGATACCCGCATTCGCCAATGCTTCGAGTGCAAATGGATTGATGCGGCCACTCGGGGCGCTCCCTGCGCTGAACGCGCGCACATCCTTGCCGAGCTTCTGGGCCCAGTGATTCAACATGCCTTCGGAGAGCACGCTGCGCGCCGAGTTGTGCGTGCACAGGATCAATACGTTGGTCGTCATAGGTTTCTCATTGAATTGCACCCGGACTCAGCAGCACGGCGAAGACTTGACGGGAACACCGAGTGGTTTGCCAGACGATGGAGCGCAGCACGCCGCGACTTCGGAAGCAGGCGCGCTGTTCTGCGCCTTACGCGACTCGCCGAATACGGGAATGTCATTCAGCGTGTGGTACGACTCCCATGGGATGCCCTGCGGATCGACGGTCCAGTACTTGTTCGACTTCGCATAGCAGCAGGCGGTACCCATCTGGGCGTCGACCGGCAACGCCGCGTCCTCGAGTCGATCGCGCATCACGGCCAGTTCGGCTTCGCTATCGACCTGCACGCCCAGATGGTCCAGGCCCGGCGTGGCGCCGCGTTGCGAGATCGCGAAGTTGACGCGCGGGTCGTCGAGCATCCACTTTGCGTAATCGCTCTTGACGACGGTCGGTTCTGCCGCAAACAACGCCGAGTAGAAGCGGATGCTCGCTGTGAGATCCGTGACGGCGACGTGAATGTGAAAGCGCTTCATGACTGCTTCCTCCGTGAGGGTGAGCACGCTGATACCGGCGAACAGGGGTTGCCGCCACAGCAGTTCTCGGTGAGATATGCCAGCAGGCCATTCATCGTTTCGAAGTTTGCGCAGTAGAAGACGAACCGGCCTTCCTGCCGACTGGTGACGAGCTGCGCATGAGACAGTTCCTTCAGGTGGAAGGACAGGGATGACGGCGCGACATCCAGCAGCGTAGCGATCTGGCCTGCGGGCATGCCTTCTGGGCCTGCCTGCACCAGGGCACGAAAGACTGCGAGCCGGGACTCGTGCGCGAGCGCCGCCAGAGCGGCGATGGTCTGATTTGTTTCCATATTTCGATGATAGTCGAAATAACGAATGAATGACAGGAATTTCTTGCTTGCCCTTCGTGTTCCGGGAAGGTGAATGCTGCCGTCGATGGCGAGGCTGGGCAGGAACTGTCGCACAACGCCAGACATTGATTCGCTATGAGGCGCTCATTACACGACGATGTGTTTGCCGCTTCCTCGCGTTGCCAACCGAACGAAAGGTCATTTCATCGCTGCTTTTCACGGCAGTGTCGCTATTGCGTACTTGCGGGAGGGGCCGTCCAGTATTGCTGTTGCCACATCATGTTGTTCATCATTTCCTGCTGCATGCGCAGATACTGGTCAGTCATGTACTGCCGCTTCCGGAGTTGTTCGGGCGTCAACTGCGAGTAATAGCCTCCCATATGCCCCCAGCCGCCCATCATGCCGGGGCCGCCCATCATGCCGGGGCCCATCCCGCCATATCCCATCATTCCAGGTCCCCACATGCGGTGCATGGTGTCCATCGCGCTGTGCATTGTCGCCCAGTGCTGTTGCAGGAGTTTCTGACGTTCCTGAGGGTCCTGGGTCTTGCGAATCTGGTCCATCTGCGCCTGCATCGTTTTCATCTGCTCCTGAAACTGAGCCAGGCTCTTATCGAATGTGGCCGTATCCGGGCTTGTAGCCTTGGAACTGCTTTGCGCGGCAGCCGTGTCTTTGGATGCTGCCTGAAGCAGCGGGGATGACAGTGCCAGGCTGATAGCCATGGCGAGCGTAAGTTTTTTCACGAGGCCTCCGGCGGACTGAAGCACACCCGGCTTTGGTGTGTCATACAACTAGCCTACGCGGGAGGTCCCGTTCGCCTTTGATTTGAATCAACGGCTTGTGGAAACTGGATGCTTCGTGCTCAATGGTCCGCCTGGAGAGAGCGGCGACCTTCTTTGGAGTAGCTCGTCCGCCGCCAGATTTCGAGTGCTTCCTTCGCCACGTAGGTTGCGATACCGACTCCGGCCAACAGGTCTGCATATCGCCAACCTGTCGCAAGCACCACGAGGCCGGAAGCCAACACTCCGAAGTTGGCAATGACGTCGGCTCGTGTGCAGATCCAGCTCGCGCGCAGATGCACTTCGCCTTCACGGTATTTCGAGAGCATCCGCAACACGGTCACATTCACCGCGAGCGAGAGCAACGAGAAAGTAATCATGGCACCGCCAAGCGGCTCGCTGCCGAACATAAACCGTCGAACAACATCGACAAATATGCCGACGCTGAGAAAGACCAGCGTTGCGCTCGTCCACCTGGCCGAGTACCTCTTGAACCGGGCACCACGCGTAACGGCCATGAGGCTTAGTGCGTATGCGGCTGCATCAGTGAGCATGTCCAGGGCATCGGCCATCAGACCGGTCGACTGTGCCCACAGACCTGCTGCCATCCCTACGACGAACATCGTCGCATTGAGGATGAGCGCGATTCGCAGAGTTCTGCGTTCGGTCTCTGTGTCCGCGTTCTGCTGATGGCAATCGCAAGTCATCGGTCGGCGTCCTATCGTCAGTCAAATTTTACGCCTCCTGCCGATAGGCCGCCTCATACCCTTCCCGCGAGCGACAGTACGGAATGACGTTCGTGCATGTGCCGCTACAAGCTCGACGCCTCAGGGGATGCAGTATTCAACACAGCCCGCCCGGCAGTACTGCGAATCAACGCGTTCGCCGGTGCGTGAATGCGGCCGCATGCGTGGAATCAGGCGAACCTGTCGCACGACACGTCCGAAGAACGGCGTCGGCGCGGGACAGCGTGTGTACCAGAGACGGCTCATCGATGGAAATAGTCAGGCATGCGGAAACCGTCGTAGAAGCGGTTGCCGAGAATCGCGTTGCGGAACTCATCCGACTGATAGGCCGCGACGATGTCGGCCGTTGCACGCGCATTGCGGTTCGCCGCTTTCACCACCACCTGATTCACATAGGGCGAGGTCATCTGTTCGAGCGCGAGCGCATCGGCGAGACGATGGCCGCTCGCGATCGCGAAGTTGCCCTGGATCGCCGCATAGTCGACATCTTCGAGCGCACGCGGCGCCTGTGCGGATTCGAGCGGAACGATGCGGATGCCTGCGGGATTCGCGATCACGTCGCGCTCGGTCACATCGACAGGGTTGGGATTCGGCTTGATGCGTATCCAGCCGATGGTCTGCAGGATCTTCAGCGCGCGTTCCAGGTTGACGGGATCGTTCGGCACGGCAACGGTGGCGCCGCGCTTGACCTCCGCGAGCGAGCGGTGCTTCGTCGAAAACAGTCCCATCGGCGGAGTCGGCACCTGCACGACAGGCACGAGATCGGTGCCGTTGCGATCGTTATACGACTTCAGATAGACGCTGTGCTGCATGACATCGGCGAGGATTTCGCCGCTATGTACGGCCTGATTCGCTTCGAGCCCGGTGCTGAACTCGACGTATCGCACGGTGTAGCCCTTGCGGACGAGTTGCGGCTCGACGCCCTGGCGGAATTCATCGGCATACGGACCCGGCACGAAGCCGATGCGCAGCGTCGGCTGCGTTTTCGCTGCTGGATTGTCGGCGGCGTGCGCGGCGCTCGCGGATAACGCGAGCGCCGAACAAGCGGCAACCATGGCAAGGCGCGCCAACAAGGCGATGCTGCGCATGAACGCGCTCCTGTTCGTGAAGATGGGATGCCGATTATCGTGAAGCGCGAATGCGGCGGTCAAAGAACGAATCGATCGATCGTTAAGCATCGCGACGTGATTTGCTTCGCTGCACGTCGTACGAAAGTGCATATACGTATGCCATTGCACGCACGCGAATAACGTAAGCGCAAATCGGTTGTTATCCGCTCGAGGACGCGTCCCTATACTGGCTCGCTTGTCGGTCGACCACTCGCGTGCGAGAAACGAGGAAACGAAGAATGTCTGCTCTGGCTCCAACGGATCACGCCGCGCATCAGCGGCTTCAGACGGCGCTCGCCGGGTTGCCCGCGCTCGCGAAAGCAATCGGCGAGGGCGCGGCGTCGCGCGAGGCGAGGCGCGAATTGCCGTTCGACGGCTTCGCGCTGTTTCGCGAATCGCGTCTTGGCCGCTTGCGCTTGCCCGTCGAATGGGGCGGCCTCGGCGGCTCGCTCGAAGACGTATTCGATGTGATCGCGACGCTCGGCGCGGCAGAAAGCAACATCGCGCACGCGTTGCGCATTCATTTCGACCAGACGGAAGCGCTGCTGCTCGCGCCACGCACGCCGTTCAACGATCTGCAAATCCAGCGTGTCGCAGACGGCGCGATTTTCGGCGGCGCGTCGACGGAACTGGGCACGTCGCGCCCCGGCGAGATCACGACGCAACTGCGGCGCGACGGCGAGCACTACCGCTTGAGCGGCCGCAAATACTACGCGACGGGAACCGCATTTTCCGACTTCGCGCGCCTGAATCTGCAGGATGAAAACGGCGAGCCCGTCGTCGCGATCGTGCCCGTCAAGCGCGAGGGCTTTCATGTACTCGACGACTGGGACGGCATGGGGCAGCGAATGACGGCGAGCGGCAGTCTGGAGTTCGACAACCTGCTGGTGCGTGCGGACGAAGTGACGAAACGCATCCAGACGACCCTCGTCGGCCGTCACGGCGGCGCGCTGCGTCAGTTGCATCTCGTCGCGGTGGGCGCGGGCATCGTGCGTAACGTCGTCGCCGACGCGAAGCACTATGTACTGCATCACGGCCGTCCCGCATTGCACAGCCCCGCGCCGTCGGCGCGCGAAGATGCGTTCATCCAGCAGGTCGTCGGCGATCTGACGGCGCACAGCCATACGATCGACGCGCTCGTGCGCGACAACGCGCGTGTGCTGGAGCGCTCGTCGCAGGCGATCCGCAACGGCGCGCCCGATGCGCAAGCGCTCGTGCTGGAAGGCGCGCTCGCGACGGCGCGCACGCAGCTCGTCGTGAGCAAGCTGGCGCTGTACGCGGCCGAGCGCATGTTCGAAGCGGGCGGCGCATCGGCCACTTCGCGCGCGCACAATTTTGACCGCCACTGGCGCAACCTGCGTACGATCTTCAGCCACAACCCGCTGCTGCACAAGGCGCGTGTGATCGGCGATTACGAGCTGAACGGCGTGACCACGCATCTGACGGAAGGGCGCGTTTTCTAGCATTGCGCATAGCGTGCAGCGGCATATCGATACGCCGATTTCTTCGTGGCGGCGCGTCAACCCGCATTCGACAATAACCGCGTTATCGTTTCAATGAGGTCGCTCGCGATGAGTCGTGATCTTCTGCTGTTGCTCGAACCTGGTTTTGCGGACCCGACGTATCCGGGCGAGCGTTTCATCTGTCCGGACGGCGCGCCTATCGAAGGCTTGCTGGCGAGCGACCCGGCGCGGGTGGCGCGGCTCGACGTGCGGCACGTTCCGTTCGGGCGTCCGCGCAAGGCCGTTGTCGAAGCGCTCGACGAAGCGCATCAAGGACTGCCCGTGCTGGTCTTTGGCGACGATCAACCTGCACCCGCCGATGCGCAGACGCTCGGCGAGCGCCGCTTCGTCACCGACACGCGCCGCATTCTCGATCTGCTGGCCGAGCGGCACGGCTTCCCGAAAGTGCATTGAGGTGCGACTGAAAACATCGTGCGCATGCACAGGCGCGCGACATCACGGAGAAACACAATGAGCCGTATCACGGCGCCTGCGGTTGAGCGCCGCCTGCATCTGAACGTCAACATCCTGCATTCCGGCTTCGTGCCTTCCGCGTGGCGGCTGGCCGACGCGGACCCGCGCGCATTCGTCGACGTGCAGCACTATGTGCGCGTCGCGCAGATCGCGGAGGCGGCAAAGCTGGATGCCGTATTTCTCGCGGATAACGCGGCCATCGTCGACCAGATCGATTTCCGCCCGATCACTGCGCTCGAGCCGACGGTGCTGCTCGCGAGTATTGCGGCGGCGACGTCGCACATCGGTGTGATCGGCACGGCATCGACGAGCTATAACGAGCCGTACAACATCGCACGTCGTTTCTCGACGCTCGATCACGTCAGCAACGGGCGTGCGGGATGGAACGTCGTCACGACAGCGGATCTGCCTTCGGCGCGTAACTTCGGCCGCGACGCAGTCCCGGATCATGCGCAGCGCTACGAACGCGCCGCCGAATTCACCGAACTCGTGAAGGCGCTGTGGGATAGCTGGGAAGACGACGCATTCGTCGGCGACAAGGCGGGCGGCCGTTTTGTCGATGTATCGAAAGTGCATCCCGTCGCGCATCGCGGCCAGTACTTCGACGTGCAAGGTCCGCTGAATTTGCCGCGCTCGCCGCAAGGCCATCCCGTCGTGGTGCAGGCGGGCGGCTCGCCCGATGGCCGCGATCTGGCCGCGCGTCATGCAGAGGCGGTGTTCTCTGCGTCGCAGTCGTTTGAAGAGTCCGCGGCTTACCGGCGCGATCTCAACACGCGGGCGGCTGCATATGGACGCGCTGGTGTGAAGGTGCTCGCGGGTCTCACCACCATCATCGGCGCGACGGAGGCGCAAGCGTTGCGCCGCCGCGACGAACTGGTCGACCAGATTCCGTGGCGCTACAGCCTCCATCGACTGGCAGGCACGCTCGGAATCGACGTGGAGCGCCTGAAACTCGATCGGCCCTTGCCCGACGATATCGCTCTGCCTGGCGGCGGCAACGGCAACCATACGTTCTTTCACGCGACCATCGCGCAAGGCCGCAGTCACGGCTATACGGTGCGCGAGCTGATCCGCTCGCTGGCGGGCGGGACGGGGCATCGCGTGATCGTCGGCACGCCGGAGCAGGTCGCCGACGATATCGAGCACTGGTTCAACGGCGGTGCCGCCGACGGCTTCAATCTGATGCCCGATGCGTTGCCGGGCGGACTAAGCGACTTCGTGGACGGCGTCGTGCCAATTTTGCAAAAGCGCGGCATTTTCCGCACTGAATACGAAGGCACGACGCTGCGCGAGCACCTCGGGCTGGCGTGCCCCGACAACGCAGAGCTATGGCGCAAGAGCGCGTAGGTCCACACACATCATGACTTCACGCAAAGGTCATCTGCGCCTCGGCGCGTTTCTGTATCCGACGGGACATCACATTGCCGCATGGCGGCATCCCGATTCGACGGCCGACGCCGGGCGCGACTTCCGCCACTACGTGCGGCTCGCGCAGGCGGCGGAAGCGGCGAAGTTCGATCTGATCTTTCTCGCGGACGGCGCAGGTACACGCGGCGACAACGTCGACTTTCTGAGCCGCACCGCGCACAGCTATGTTGCGCAGTTCGAGCCGCTCACGTTGCTGTCGGCGCTCGCGGCCGTGACGGAACGTATCGGTCTGGTCGGCACGGCATCGACGACTTTCAACGAGCCGTATCACATCGCGCGCAAATTCGCGTCGCTCGATCACATCAGCGGCGGGCGAGCAGGCTGGAATCTGGTCACATCGTCGAGCGCGCACGAGGCGAAGAACTTCAACTTCGACGAGCATCTCGCGCATGCGACGCGGTACGAGCGCGCGGTCGAGTTCGCGGAAGTCGTCGAAGGTCTGTGGGACAGCTGGGACGAAGACGCTTTCGTGCGCGACAAGGCGTCGGGCGTGTACTTCGATCCGTCGAAGCGGCACTCGCTCGATCATCGCGGCCAGTTCTTCAACGTACGCGGGCCGTTGAACGTCGAACGCACGCCGCAGGGCAGGCCCGTCGTCGTGCAGGCGGGCTCGTCGGAAGCAGGTAAGGCGCTCGCGGCGCGCACGGCCGAAGTGATCTTCACCGCGCAACAGACGCTCGACGATGCCGTAGCGTTCCATGCGGACGTCAAAGGCCGGATGGCGGCTTATGGACGCGAGCCGGACGACCTCAAGATCATGCCCGGCGTGATGCCCATCGTCGGCGCGACCGAGAGCGAGGCGCGCGAGAAGTTCGAAGCGCTGCAAGAACTCATCGATCCCGCCGTCGGGCTCGCGCTCGTCTCGACGGTGACGGGCGGCTTCGATCTGTCCGGCTATCCGCTCGACGGTCCGATTCCGGAACTGCCGGAAACCAACGCAAGCAAGAGCCGGCAGTCGCTGACGCTCGAACTCGCGCGGCGCGAGAATCTCACGATACGCGAGCTGTACCTGCGTATTGCGGGCGCGCGCGGCCACTGGCAACTGGTCGGCACGGCGGAGCAGATCGTCGATGCACTCGAAGAACGCTTCGTCAACTATGGCGCCGACGGCTACAACGTGATGCCGGCGCTGCTGCCCAACAGCCTTGATGATTTCATTCGCCTCGTGCTGCCCGAACTGCGGCGGCGCGGCCTGTTCCGCAGCGAATACGAAGGGCGCACGCTGCGCGAGAACCTCGGTCTGAGTCAGCCTGTGTCGCGTTATCTGCGCGAGACGGCGACCCAGTGAGATCGACCCGGTGAAGTCGACTCGTTGAGGTCTTGAACGCGGATAAGCTGGCCCGTCACGAGCGCAGGCCGGCTTCGCGGAGCAAGGGCAACACCCGCTCGCCGAAGAAGTCGAGATCGGGCTTGAAGTCGTAGAAGCTCAACTGCACGCCGTCGATGCCCGCCTTGTGCAAACGCACGATGTAGTCTGCCACTTCCTCCGGCGAGCCGACGATCGACACATTGCCCCCCACCGCGCGCGCCGCTGCCTGCGAGCGCTGTTCGTTGCCGCCGCGCCACGCATGTGCATCGCTGTCGAAACGATGGAAGCTGCCTTCGTCGGCATGCGCGACGATCGCGTCGCGATATGCGCGCGCTTCGGCAGATGTGTCGCGGCAGACCACGAGGGGATTGAGCAGCGTGCGGATCCGGCGTCCGCGAGCGGCGGCTGCGGCTTTGACGCGTGCGGCATGAACGGGCAGTGCATCAAGCGCGCTGTCGATATCGGTGCCCGCCGGGCTTGTGATGAAAACCACGTCCGAATAGCGTGATGCGAAATCGATGCCGGCATCCGAGCCTGTCGCGTTGATCAGCAACGGCCGCCCATACTTCGGTTTCGGTGTGACGAATGCGCCGTTCAATCGCCAGCTGGACAGCTCCGGCTCGAACGTGAAGTTGTCGGTTTGCGCCCAGAGTTGCTGGACGGCATCGAGAAACTCGGCTGCCATCTCGTAGCGCCGGTCATGCTCGATACGATGCCAGCCGAACATCTCGTGCTCGACGGCGCGATGCCCCGTCACCACGTTGATGCCCCAGCGGCCGCGCGAGATGTGATCGAGCGTCGCGGTGAATTTCGCGAAGTGCAGCGGATGCCACGGGCCGTATAGCACGTGGCTCGTGGCGACGAGAATGATGCGCTGGGTGCGCGCCGTCAACGCGGCGAGCGTCATGAACGAATCGAGCGCCTGGCCGTTGAACACGCCGCCATAACCGCCTTTCGGCAGCCATTGCGACAACGCGAACACAAGATCAAAGCCAAGCGCCTCCGCCTTGAGCACAAGGTCGGCGTTGTAGTCGAACGACCAGTCGGTGGTGCGCGGAAGCGTCGATGCGCTCCATCCACCCGCCTGGATGGGCAGGAACAGGCCGAGCATCAATGGTTGCGCAAGCACGCGCGATGCGGGGCTGTCGGGGAAGCCGGCGGGCGATGGCACGTCTACGAAGGCGCTTGCGCCCGCGCGCGTACCGCGTTGCCCAACGTACGATATGTCGCTCACGATGATGTCTCCAGCAAAGCGCGCGGCGCAGGAGACGCGCGGCGCGTGTGATTGCAGTGACGCGAGCCGGTCGGGATGAATGTCCGAACGACATCGCGCGCTCCAGCGAAAAAGTTAAGCATGCGCAGCCGGACATCGCCAACCAGGCATTTCTGCTTTCCTATTGCCCGTTACGCACGCAGCCATACGTCGGCGAGCGTGCCGTTGAGTCCCGAGGCCGTCGTCGTGTGATCCTGCACGCGGCTGTTCGCGATCGTCACCTGCTTCAAGGAAACGAGGTTGATGTCGGGCAGTTCGTCTTCGACGATTTGCTGAAAGCGCGCGAACAGTTCGCGGCGCTTCGCCGTGTCGGATTCGACAGCCGCCGCTTCGAGCAGGCGGTCGACATCGGCGTTCGTGTAGTGCGAACCATTGGAAAACGGCACACCGCGCTTGAAGTTCTGCGACCAGTAGAGCCGTTGAACGCCCGCCGTCGGATCGAAGAAATTGCCCATCGAATTGTTAGTGAACTCGAAATCGCGCTCCGTATAGACGCGCCGGATATAGGTCGGAAAATCCTGCGCGCGGATCGTCACGTCGATGCCGACGCGCGCGAGCGCGGTTTTCAGATAATCGGCCACCCGTTTGAAGCCGTCGCCGTACGGCAGGAAGTCATGCACGAGCGCAAAGCGCTTGCCGTCCGCGCGGCGCGGATAACCGGCGGCGTCGAGCAGCGCTTCCGCTTTCTTCGGATCGTACGGATACGGCGTCGGACGCGGATCGTGAAACGGCGACCCCGGCGCGATCGGCGTCGGCGAGTCGTTTGCATAGCCGTACCAGATCGTATTGCGGATGACCTTGCGATCGAGCGCATGGGCGATCGCCTGGCGCACGGGCAGTTTGCCAAGAATCGGGTGGTCGAGATTGAATTCGATGCGCGTCTGCGTGATCGAATACTCGTAGCCGCGTGTATCGAATGTCAGCGTCGGGTTGTCGCGCAGACGCGCCAGGTCGGAAAGCGGCACGGGGCTTTCGCCGCCCAGATCGACGGTGCCCGATTCGAACGCCGCCGCGCGCGCCGCAGGGTCGGGAATGAACTTGACGATGAGCCGGTCGATGTACGGCTTGCCTGCATCCCAGTAGTCCGGATTGCGCTCGTAGATCACATGCGAGCCGCGCACCCATTCCTTGAAACGGAACGGCCCCGTACCGATGGGCGCATTGTTGTTCGGATGTGCGGCGATCTTTTGCAGCTCCGTATCACGATACAGGTGCTTCGGCACGATGGGCGACTCCGCAGAATCGAATGCGCGCAGCAGATACGGCGACGGTTTCGACAATATGACGATCGCTGTCGCGTCGTCGGGCGTGCGCACTTCCGTTACGTTCGCGAACGTGCCGCGTCCGCGCGGATGCACTTCCTTCAGCAATCCGATCGAAAACGCCACGTCCGCCGAGGTGAACGGCTGCCCGTCATGCCATTTGACGCCGCGCCGCAGTGTGAAGCGATATTGCAGACCGTCGCTGCTGACCTGCCATGCCGTCGCGAGTTGCGGCTGCGGTTGCAGATCGAAGCCGTACTTCAGCAGGCCTTCGTTGGTCTTCGCGCTGGTCTTGACCGTTGAGCCTGCCGTGTTCGCGATGGAGAGCAAGGTCGGCGGCTCGGGATCGACGAGCAGTGTCAGCACGCCGCCACGTCGCGGGGCGGGCGGGGTCGCACCGAACGCATACGGCACGCCATACGGTAACGGTGCTGCAGCGGCCAGCGTACCCGCGAGCGCGAGAAATTGACGGCGATCGATTCGTGGCATGAACGGAATCCTGTCGGGGACATGAGACGGGACATGGTGATTCGTCTCTCGCGTTCGCAAAACGAATCAATTTTTCTATCGATAGCACGGCGCGTCTTGCGCGTCATATCGATAGCACCAACGCTTCGTTCGCTGCTGCAAAGTGCATTGCTAGCATGCTGAGTCTGGCCATCGCGCAACGCCAGGCACATCAACGACATCATCCACACCCGAAGGAAAGCATTCGAATGGCACGTCTTACGCGACGCGAGTTTCTGATCGCATCCGGTTCCACCCTGGCGGGCGTCGGCCTGTCGTCCCTCGCGCTCGCGCAGACGAACGCGGGCGCGCCGCGTCGCGGCGGCACGCTCAACGTGCTGATCAATCCCGAGCCGCCCGTGCTGGTGTCGATCTTCCAGACGACGGGGCCCGCATTGGCCGCCAGTTCGAAAGTGCTGGAAGGGTTGCTTGCCTATGACTCCGATCTCAAGCCGAAGCCGCAACTGGCCACCGCGTGGTCGATCAGTCCCGATGGTCTGCGCTACACGTTCACGCTGCGCCAGAACGTCCGCTGGCACGACGGCAAGCCGTTCACCGCCGATGACGTCGCGTTTTCGGTCGAACTGCTGAAGTCCGTGCATCCGCGCGGGCGCAGCACGTTCGCAAACGTATCGAAAGTACTCGCGACGAACGCGAACACTGTGACGATCGAATTGACGAAGCCGGCGCCGTTTCTCATCAAGGCGCTGTCGGCGGGTGAGTCGCCGATCGTGCCGAAGCATCTGTATGCAAGCGGCGATCCGCTGACGAATCCGCACAACAACGCGCCTGTCGGAACAGGGCCGTTCCGCTTCAAGTCGTGGACGCGCGGCGCGAACATCGTCTATGAACGCAACCCGGATTACTGGGACGCGGGCAAGCCGTACATCGATTCGCTCGTCTACAAGGTGATTCCCGATCCGGCTGCGCGCTCCGCTGCGTTCGAAACAGGCGCGCTCGATCTCGGCGGCGAGAACCCGGTGCCGTTGACCGATTTGCCGCGGCTCACGCAACTGCCGCAGCTTGCCGTTGAAACGCGCGGCTATCGTTTTCTCGAACCATTGTCGGAGATCGACTTCAATCTCGATCATCCGATCCTGAAAGACGTGCGCGTGCGCCAGGCGATCGCGCATTCGATCAATGCACAAGTCGTGCAGAAAACCGTCGCCTACGGTTACGCCGACCTTTCTCCGACGCCGATCACGCCTGCGTCGCCGTATCACGACGCGCAGCTCGCGCCGTATGCGTTCGATCCCGCCGCCGCCGAAAAGCTGCTCGATGCCGCCGGGCATCCGCGCGGCGCGGGCGGCGTGCGTTTCAAGTTGACGCACGACTACCTGCCGTACGGCGACATGTATCGCCGCCAGGCCGACTATGTGAAGTCGGCGCTCGCGCGGGTCGGCATCGACGTGACCGTGCGCGCGCAGGATCTGCCTTCGTTCCTCAAGCGTGTCTATAGCGACCGGCAATTCGACTTCACGAGCATCGGCGTGAACACGCTGTTCGATCCGAGCGTCGGCGTGCAGCGCCTGTACTGGTCGAAGAACATCCGGCCGGGCGTGCCGTTTTCGAATGCGCCGCACTACAGCAACCCCGAAGTCGACCGGCTGCTGGAGACGGCTTCGACGGAACCCGACGAGAGCCGCCGCGTGTCGCTGTACCGGCAGTTCCAGCAGGCGGTCTATCGCGATCTGCCCATCCTGAACCTGGTCGCGCCGCGCATGATCACGCTCGCGAATCGCCGCGTGCACGACCATACGGTGACGGCACAAGGTCTCGAAGGCAATCTCGCCGATGTCTGGCTGAGCGCTTGAGCCGAAGGAGAGAGACGACATGACACGACGCGCGCGCTGGCACACCATCGCGAGTCGCACCGCCTGGCAGGCGTTGCCGACTGTGATCGGCATCGTCATTCTCAACTTCTTCCTGCTGAAGCTGATGCCCGGCGACGCCGCCGACGTGATCGCAGGCGAAGCCGGTTCCGCGACGGCCGAAACGATGGCGATGCTGCGCGCGAAGTTCGGTCTCGACCAGACCCTGCTACAGCAGTTGTGGAGTTATCTGTCGCATCTGGCGCACTTCAGCCTCGGCTATTCGCCGCGCTACGACATGCCCGTGATGCAGCTGATCCTGTCGCGTCTGCCGAACACGCTGCTGCTGATGGGCTCGGCGCTGTCGCTGGCGCTCGTCGTCGGCGTCGTGCTCGGCGCGGTGATGGCGCATTGGGCCGGGAAATGGCCCGACCGCGTGTTGTCCGTGCTCGCGCTGCTGTTCTATTCGACGCCCGGCTTCTGGATCGGGCTGCTCGCGATCGTGCTGTTCTCGGTGCGGCTCGGCTGGCTGCCGAGCGGCGGCAACGTGACGATCGGCGCGAACCTGCATGGCTTCGCATATCTCGCCGATCTGGCGAAGCACGTGCTGCTGCCCGCCGCGACGCTGTCGACGTTCTTCGTTGCGATCTATGCGCGTCTCACGCGCGCCGCGATGCTCGAAGTGCAGCGCCAGGATTTCGTACGGACCGCGCATGCGAAGGGACTGCATCCGTGGCGCGTCACCGTGCGTCATGTGCTGCGCAATGCATTGATGCCGCTGACGACGATCGTCGGCATGCATTTCGGCACGCTGCTCGGCGGCGCGGCTGTGACGGAGACGGTGTTCAGCTGGCCCGGCCTCGGCCGTCTCGCACTCGACGCCGTGCTGGCCCGCGATTTCAGCGTCTTGCTCGGCGTGCTGCTGCTGTCGTCGCTGCTCGTGATCGTGGCGAACGTGGTGGTCGATCTGTTGCAGGCGTGGCTCGATCCGCGCGTCGCGTGACGCTTTTCTGTGGAGGAACGCGCAATGAGTACCGATTCCCCGAAACTGCATTCGACGCCGGCCGATGCATCGTCGAGCGCCGCGCCATGGCGGCGTCAGCTTGGCGGCGCGCTGTTTGGCCGTCAGGCGGATGGCGAAGCCGCCAATCACAGCGCACGCGTACAGCCGGGCGCGTGGCGCGCGCTGCTGCGTAATCCGTCCGCGTGCGCCGGACTCGTGCTGCTGGCCGCATTCGTCGCGCTGGCGCTGCTCGCGCCGCGCCTCTTTCCCGGCGATCCGCTCGACATGGTCGGCGCGCCGTTCGAGTGGCCGGGCAGCGATCCGCAGTATTGGCTCGGCACGGACTCGCTGGGCCGCGACGTCGCGGCGGGCATCGCACATGGCACGCGCGTGTCGCTGCTGATCGGCGCGGCATCGGCGGCGTTGGGGCTCGTGATCGGCACGCTGGTCGGGGCGGTTGGCGGATACTTCGGCGGCTTGATCGACGACGTGCTGGTACGCATCACCGAGTTGTTCCAGACGGTGCCGTCGTTCCTGCTGGTCATCGTGATCGTCGCGATCGGCAGGCCGAACGTCACGGTGATCGCGCTCGCGATTGGCATCGCTTCGTGGCCGACTGTTGCGCGCATCGTGCGCGCCGAGTTTCGTACGCTGCGCCGCTCCGAGTTCGTGCTGGCCGCGCGCACGCAGGGCTTCAGCAACACGCGGATCATCTTCGGCGAAGTCTTGCCGAATGCGCTGCCGCCTGTGATCGTCACCGCGTCGGTGATGGTCGCGAGCGCGATCCTGATCGAATCGTCGCTGTCGTTTCTCGGCATGGGCGATCCGAATGTCGTCAGCTGGGGCGGCATGATCGGCTCCGGGCGCGATTCGTTGCGCACCGCGTGGTATCTGACCGCATTGCCGGGCGCGGCGATCGTGCTGGCGGTGCTGGCGCTGAACCTGCTGGGCGACGGCCTGAACGACGCGCTGAATCCGCGCCTGCGGCAACGAACCTGAGAGATACGACGTGAGCCATCTGCTTGAAGTGCGTGATCTGCGCGTCAGTTTCGGTGCGCATGAAGCCGTGCGCGGCATCGATTTCGACATCGCGCCGGGTGAGACGCTCGCGCTGGTCGGCGAGTCGGGCTGCGGCAAATCGGCGACGGCGCTGTCGCTGATGCGGCTCGTTCCCGAGCCGGGGCGCGTGAGTGGCGCGGTGCGCTTCGACGGACAGGATCTGCTCGCTTTGAACGCGCGGCAGATGCGCGACGTGCGCGGCGGCAGCATCGCGATGATCTTTCAGGAGCCGATGACGTCGCTGAATCCCGTGCTGTCGATTGGCGCGCAGATCGTCGAAACGCTTCAGCAGCACGAGCGGTTGTCGAAAGCGGCCGCACACAGGCGTGCCGTCGAATTGCTCGAACTCGTGCGCATTCCTGAACCGCAGCGCCGCGTGTCCGATTACCCGCACGAACTGTCGGGCGGACAGCGGCAGCGCGTGATGATCGCGATGGCGGTTGCGTGCCGGCCGCGTCTTCTGATTGCCGACGAGCCGACGACCGCGCTCGACGTCACGATCCAGGCGCACATACTCGATTTGCTCAATACGCTGCGCAAAGAGCTGTCGATGGCGTTGCTGCTCATCACGCACGATCTCGGCGTGGTGGCCGATCATGCGGATCGTGTGGCTGTCATGCTGGCGGGACGCAAGGTCGAGGAAGCGCGTGTCGAGGAGATTTTTTCGGACCCGAGGCACGCTTATACGCGCGGTCTGCTCGGCGCGTCGTTGAATCTCGCCGACGATCTGCACTATCGCGCATCGACGTTGCCCGAGATACGACACGCTGCGCCCGCCGATGGCGAGGCCGTGTTCACGGTGGTGCCGCGTAAGTTTCGCGCAGTGGACGAAGATGAAACCGCGTATCGCGCGCAACCGTTGCTCTCGGTGCGCGACCTGCACGTCGACTACGCGCAGCGCCACGAGAAAGCGCCGTTGCGCGCCGTGGACGGCGTGTCGTTCGATATCGGGCGAGGCGAGTCGGTCGGGCTGGTCGGCGAATCGGGCTGCGGAAAATCGACGCTGTCGCGCGCGATCATGCGGGTGGCGCACGTTGCGAGCGGGACCATTCTGCTCGACGGCGTCGATCTCGTCACGCTGAACGAGCGCGCGCTGAGGCCGCTGCGCCGCAAGGTGCAGATGGTGTTTCAGGACCCGTACGCGTCGTTGAATCCGCGTCGTACCGTCGGGCAGATTCTCGATACGGTGCTCGTCGCGAATGGCGTGAACGACGCACGTGTGCGGGCGGCGCGCGTTCGCGGCGTAATCGAACATGTGCGTCTGCCGTCGACGGCCCTCGATCGCTATCCTCACGAGTTTTCAGGCGGACAGCGGCAACGTGTCGGCATTGCGCGCGCACTCGTTCTCGAGCCGGATCTGCTGATCTGCGACGAACCCGTGTCGGCGCTCGACGTTTCCATTCAGGCGCAGATACTCAATCTGCTCGTCGATCTGAAGCAGGAACTCGGCGTGTCGATGCTGTTCATTTCGCACGATCTTTCCGTGGTTCGCTACATCGCGGATCGCGTTCATGTGATGCAGCGGGGGCGCATCGTCGAAAGCGGGGGCCATCGCGAGATCTGGCGGTATCCGCGGCATGCCTACACACGCACGCTGCTGAATGCCATTCCGGGAGGGGCGCGTGAGGCGATCGCGGCGTGACCGGCCAGGAATCCTTGCTCGTGCGCTGCATCTGGCAATGCGCGTCATAGGAAAACCCGGGAAGGCGAGTCTCAACCCATATGACGCGTCAGGCGATGGCGAAATGCGCAACTGTTCGTTCTGCAAATGCGTGAGAGAAGTTGGGCGAGTTCATTCATGGAACTGCCGAAACAATGAGGCATCATTGAGCAACACGGGCGTTGCCGCCGTCGAAAAGGTCTTGTCCCTGCTCGATTGCTTCCAGCCGGGCAAGGAATCGTTATCTCTTGCAGCGCTCGCCAAGACGACGGGCATACCCGTCACCACGGTCTATCGGCTAATGAATTCGCTCGAGCGCATGAGTTACGTCATCCGCTCAGATGAAGGTATCTATTCTCCTGGGCATCGACTGCACTATCTTGGCAAGCTCTACGAGCAGTCGTTCAGCCTGTCGGCCATGGTCGAACCGACTTTGCGCGATCTTGCGACGGCGACGGGCGCAAGCGCGTCCTACTCCGTCGTCGAGCGTGGCAGATGGCTCTGTCTGTTCAGGGTGGACCCGGTGGAGGGGCTGCGTATCACGCGAATCCCCGGCGATGTGCGAGATTTCGACAACACGCCCACCAGCGACGTACTCCGCTACTGGGGGCTCGAAGAGCCCGTCTTCGATTGCGCTCCGGCGCTTCCGATCTTCAAGTCCGGTGCGCGCAATGTGCATACGGCCGCATCCGCGCTGCCGGTCTTCGGCGCCGGCGACCAGTTCCTGGCCGCCTTGACGTTGTCAGGCGCGGCATCGAGTCTGGAAGCGGCCCGTACCGACGGTTCGTCCATTGCACGGCACGTCAGTGCCGCGATGGATCTGTCGCGCCGGCTCGGCGCCAGCGCGGCGTTGTGCGAGCGCGTCTACAGCCAGGCGACGAGCGGCTCGTCGACCTGACCATGCCTTTGCTGAAGCGGCGGTCACGTGCCGTAGATGTTCTCGCAGAACGCGACACTCGCTCCGAGCTTCCGGGACAGATCAGCGGCCGCGTCCAGTTGCGGTCTATCCAGCTCGCCTGATGTATGCGCGGCGCTAAGGCGCGACGCGGGACCGGAAAGCGTCAGCGCCGCCATGAACTTGTCGCCAGCGCCGAAAATCGGCACGGCGAACGCGGCCGTATGTACGTCGCGCGCGCCCGCCGTGAAGATCGGCAGTGCAGGCGGCTCGTCGTAAATCGGTTCGCCGAGTCCCCAGAAGCGGATCACCTGGCTGATGGCTGTGTCGTCGAGCGGTAGCGTCGTTCCCGCGAGCCGCGTTTCACGCAGACCTTCGGACGGCTCCGCCCGGAAAAGGCAAAGCCGCTGCCCGTTGTCGTGAACGTAGTACGATGCGCTCTCCTTCGTCAGCGCGGCCAGCGCGTGCAGCGCCGGCTCCACCACCGTGGACAGATGGAACGACTGCTCGTATAGCTTGCCCAGGTACAGCACGCGATGCCCCAGCGAATAGTTGCCCGATTGCGCGCGGACGACATAACCCATTCGCTCCAGCGAGTTCATCAATCTGTAGACCGTCGTCTTGTGCATGCCGGACGCTTGCGAGAGCATCGCGAGCGACTGCGACTCGGCTCCTGGCTTGAAGCAGTCCAGCAGCGAAAGCGCTTTCTCGACCGCGACGACTCCGTCGTTTCCCATTTCTGCCTCCCGTCATTCGTTCCGCTGCATTGTACACAGTAAAACGATGGTTTATACCGTAAAAGGGTAAACGCTAGTGGCTCGACACGTCTTCGCTGGCTATAGTGATTTCACACCGTACACCATCGTTGTACAGAGTACAACTCACGAATTGAGGTGAAATCCATGAGCACTACGTCCGTCCGTACTTCCGCCATCAATCGCAATATCGAACGCGTGTCGCCTGAGCTGGTCGAGGCCGCTGCCCGCTATCAGGCCGCGATCCTCGCCGACGTCGCGGGCCGTCGCGGCACGCTGCACGGCCGGGTCAAGCCGCTGTCGCCGAACATGAAGGTCGCGGGTCCGGCCGTCACGGTCGAAGTGCGTCCCGGTGACAACCTCGCCATCCATGCTGCGCTTTCCATCGCGAAGCCGGGCGACGTGATCGTCGTCGACGGCAAGGGCGATCTCTCCTGCGCGCTGATCGGCGAAATCATGGCGACGCAGGCAAAGGCGAGCGGCATCGCGGGGATCATCATCGACGGCGCCGTGCGCGACGCGCACGAGCTTGCCAACGGCGACTACCCGGTCTTCGCAGCGGGCCTGAATCCCTGCGGTCCGACCAAAAGCGTCGCGGGACTCGTGAATGCGCCGATCTCGGCGGGCGACACGGCCATCAACCCGGGCGATCTCGTCGTCGGCGACGCGGACGGCGTGGTCGTGATTCCGCGCAACGACGTCGCACGCATCATCGATCTCGCGCAGAAAAAGCTCGACATGGAAACGGCGCGCATCGCGGCGATTCACAAGGGCGATGTGCGTCCGGGCTGGATCGAGAAAGAACTGCGTGCGGCGGGCATGCTGGCAGAAGGCGAGGCGCTGTGATGCAGACGGCTTCGCATCAACCCGTCGTCCTCGTGACGGCTGCCGACCTCGCGCCGCAAGCGCTCGACATGCTGAGCCGGTTCGACGTCGTGTTCGCGGGCAAGCAGCCAACGGAAGACGACATCGTCGCGCTGTGTGCGCAGCACAAGCCTGTCGCGATCATCGTCCGGTACGGCAAGGTCAACGCCCGCATCATGGACGCCGCCGAAAACCTGCAGGTGATTTCGAAGCACGGCAGCGGCATCGACGTGATCGATCAGGCGGCCGCTGCCGCGCGCGGTATCGCGGTGCGCGCAGCCGTCGGTGCAAACGCCGCCGCTGTGGCGGAGCACGCGTGGGCGCTGATTCTCGCGTGCGCCAAATCCGTGCCGCAGCTCGATACGCGCATGCGCGAAGGTCACTGGGACAAGTCCACACATAAGTCCCTCGAACTCGAAGGGCGCACGCTCGGCCTCGTCGGACTGGGCGCGATCGGCCGACGCGTGGCAGCGATCGGCGCCGCGTTCGGCATGAGCGTGCTCGCGTTCGATCCGTACGCGAAGGAAGCGCCCGCCGGGGTGAAGCTGGTGTCGCTCGACGAGCTGTACGCCGCGTCCGACATCGTCTCGCTGCATTGCCCGTTGACGGCGGAGAACCGCCAGATGCTTAACCGCGACACGCTCGCGCAGTTCAAGCGCGGCGCAATTCTCGTCAACACCGCACGCGGCGGTCTGATCGACGAAGCCGCGCTCGCCGGGGCGCTCGCCAGTGGCCAGTTGCGCTCTGCCGGTCTCGACAGCTTCGACGTCGAACCGATGACGAATCCGCATCCGTTCCAGCAGATTCCGAACGCGATCCTGTCGCCGCATATCGGCGGCGTGAGCGATGCCGCGTACGTGAACATGGGCAAGGGCGCTGCCGCCAATGTTCTCGCCGTCGTCGAAGAACACGCCCGCAACGCAGCCTGAAGTACGCAAGAGAAGGTCCATCATGTTCTATCTCGTCTCGCCCGAAGTACGCACAGCCGAAGTCTTCACGCGTATGCCGGACAAATTCCGCAAAGCCGACGTCCAGACCGACTGGGCGCGCGCCAATCGCGGCGGCCTCGCCACGGACTCGTTTCTCGAAGGCCCGGTGTGGGACCCGGCAGGCTATCTGTTCGTGACCGACATCCCGCATGGCCGCGTCTTCCGGATTTCGCCTTCGGGCGAGTGGGAACTCGTCGTGCAATACGACGGCGAGCCGAACGGGATGAAGCGTTTCGACGATGCGCATCTGCTCATCACCGACTATCGCAACGGCCTGATGCTGCTCGACATCGCGCGCGGCGAAGTGCGTCCGTTTCTCGAGCGGCGCAACTCCGAGCGCTTTCGGGGCGTGAACGACCTGACGTTCGATTCGAACGGCAATCTCTACTTCACCGATCAGGGGCAAACCGGCCTGCACGATCCGACGGGCCGTGTGTACCGGCTGTCGGCGGACGGCAAGCTCGACATGCTGCTCGGCAATTGCCCGAGTCCTAACGGACTCGTGCTGTCGCCCGACGAGAAGGTTCTCTTTGTCGGCATGACGCGCGGCAACTGCGTGTGGCGCGTGCCGCTTCAGGCGGATGGTTCCGTCAGCAAGGTCGGGCAGTTCTTTACGTCGTACGGTCCGAGCGGTCCGGACGGACTGACCATCGATACACAAGGGCGACTCTTCGTCGCGAACCCGGGACTCGGTCGCGCGTGGGTGCTGAACCATCGCGCCGAACCCGTCGAAATCCTGACGAGCCCGGAAGGCGCTTCGCTTACGAATCTCTGTTTCGGCGGCGCGGACATGAAGACGCTGTTCATGACCGAGTCGGTTTCGGGAACGGTTCTCAAAGCCGGAATGACGATTGCCGGACCGCTTCCCAAGCTGGCCAGGCGGACCTGAGCGCCCGCTTCACATTAATACGTTGCGCCGACAGAAGCGCGATGGAGGAGCAAACATGACCATGTCGCAAACGCTGCGCGCCGACGGCGCCACGCGGCGCGAAGAGACGCCGCCCGCCCCCGGCATCGCGAGCGAGGACTACGCGGCCAGCGAGCGCACGCTCGCCAAGGCATTCCGGCGAATCCTGCCGTTCATTTTCATCTGCTACGTCATCAGCTATCTCGACCGGACCAACGTCGGGTTCGCCGCGCTGACGATGAACAAGGATCTCGGCTTGACGGCCGAGCAGTTCGGCTTCGGCGCAGGGCTGTTCTTCGTCGGCTACTTCCTGTTCGAGATTCCGAGCAACCTGATCATGCAGAAGGTCGGGGCGCGCGTGTGGATCGCACGCATCATGATTACGTGGGGCCTCTTTTCGATGGCGACGGCGTTCGTCGTCGGCCCGAAGAGCTTTGCCGCCGCGCGGTTCCTGCTCGGTCTCGCCGAAGCGGGCTTCACGCCCGGCATCTACCTCTATTTCACGCACTGGTTTCCGGGCAAGTGGCGCGCGAAGGTCACGGCCGCGTTTCTCGTCGGCATTCCCGTTGCGAACATGATCGGCTCGCCCGTTTCAGGCTCGCTGCTGGAACTCGGCGGCTGGCACGGGCTGCGCAGCTGGCAGTGGCTGCTGCTGATCGAGGGCGTGCCCGCTGTGATACTCGGCATCGCCTGTCTGTTCGTGCTGGCCGATCGCCCCGAAAAAGCGAAGTGGCTGAGCGACGAAGAGAAGTCGTCGCTGGCGAAGCGCCTCGCGCTCGAACAGGGCGATATCGGCGCACGTCACGGCAGCAATCTGCGCGATGCGATGACCAACTGGCGTGTGTTCGTGCTCGCGTTCATCAACTTCTGCGGCATCGTCGGGTCGCTCGGCGTCGGTCTGTGGATGCCGCAAATCATCAAGCAGTTCGGCGTCGAGCACGCGGTCGTCGGCTGGCTCACGGCGATTCCGTATGCAATCGGCGCGGTCGTGATGCTCTGGTGGGCACGCGTCGCGAATCGCTCGCAGAACCGCATTCCGTATGTCGCTGGCGCGCTGGTCGTGGCGGCCGTCGCGTTGTGCGCGAGCACGTTCATCGATATGCCCGTGCTCAAGCTGGTCGCACTCTGCTTCACGGTGAGCGGCATTCTCGCTTTCCAGGCGACGTACTGGGCCATTCCGTCCGGCTTCCTCACCGGGCGAGCCGCTGCCGGCGGTCTCGCGCTGATCGTGTCGGTGGGCAATCTCGGCGGCTTTGTCGGTCCGTCGATGATCGGCGCGCTCAAGCAGTTCTCGGGCGGATTCACCGTGCCGCTGCTCGCCGTCTCGGGCGTGCTGCTGCTCGGCGCGCTGACCATCGCCTGGCTCGGTGATCCGGGCGCTGACGCAGGCGAGGCGCCTTCGGCTCACAAGGTTTGATCCACGCATTCAAAACCAATCCATAAACACTGTCTGGAGACTCCATGCTGTTCAAAAAAGCCAGCTACAACGTCAACACGAACGCCCGCCTGATGTTCGGCGCACTCGCAGCCGCAGGCGTCAGCCTGTCGTGCGGCGCCGCGCATGCGCAAAGCAGCGTCACGCTGTACGGGATCGCGGACGTTGGCGTCGAGCACATCAACAATACGAGTGCTGGCGGCGCACAAACGCGCGAAGTGTCGGGCAACCTGTCCGGTTCGCGCTGGGGACTGAAGGGCGTCGAAGACCTTGGCGGCGGCATGAAGGCCATTTTCCAGCTGGAGAACGGCTTCAACATCAATGACGGCACGACCGCGCAATCGACCAGGGGTCTGGGTGCGAACGCGACGACGACGGCACGGCTGTTCGGCCGGCAGGCGTGGGTCGGTCTTTCGTATAAAGGCCAGCAACTGACGTTCGGCCGGCAGAACTCACTGCTCTACGAACAGGCGGTTGCGTTCGATCCGATGGGTGCGTCGTCGCGCTACTCGGTGCTGTCGCTCGACTACGCGATGGCCGCGCGGATCGACAACTCGGCGAAGTACACGGGCGTATTCGGCCCGCTGACGGCGCAGGCGATGTACAGCACGCGCTACGACACGGGCTATGGCGCCGAAGTGCCGGGCGCGCAAATCACCGGGCGCTTCTTCAGCGGCGCGTTGACGTTCGCGCAAGGCCCGCTCGCGGCGAGCGTGTCGTACGAGCAGCGCAACAGCAACACGGTCGCGACCAACACGGGCACTGAACGTCGCGCGACGGCAGCCGCTTCGTACGTGATTGGACCCGTGAAGGGCTTCGCGGGCTACCGCTATCTGCGTGCGTCGAATGCGTTCCTGCCTGTGAACCCGATTGTCGTTGCAAACGGCTCGGAAGCGAGCGCTGCGAACCTCTACTGGGCGGGTGCGCAGTACTTTGCTACGCCAGCGTTCGTTCTGACGGCAACGGCCTACTACCAGGACGTGCATTCGACCAGCGCCGACCCGTGGCTCGCCGTGCTCTGCGCAGACTACCTGCTGTCGAAGCGCACCGATGTCTACGCGACGGCCGGCTTCGCGCACAACAAGGGCGGCTCGGCGCTCGGAGTGAACGGTTATGGAACGGTCGCAGCCGGGCACAACCAGACGGGCGTGGTCATCGGCATGCGCCAGAAGTTTTAAGAGGCGATTGTCATGCAGATCGTCCACGCGCCTCATTTGCCCGTCCGTCCCGAGTGGCTCGCGCTGCGCGACGAGCCGGTGCTCGAACCGGCGCTCGCCATCGTCGATGCCCATCATCATCTGTGGGACCGCCAGACCGGGCGGTATCTCGCGGATGAGTTCGGCAACGATGTGGCCAGCGGGCATCGGGTCGTGTCGACGGTCTACGTGCAATGCCGCTCGATGTTGCGACATGACGGCCCCGAGGCGATGAAGCCCGTTGGCGAAGTGGAGTTCGCCAACGGCATCGCCGCGATGTTCGCGAGCGGCGCGTATGGACCGGCGCGCTGCTGCGAGGCGATCGTCGGCGGCGCGGATCTGACGCTGGGCGCGGAACTCGATGCCGTGCTCGAAGCAATGTTGCAGATATCCGGCGGTCGCCTGCGCGGCATCCGCAATCCGCTCGCGTGGCATGCGAGTCCCGACGTGAGTTCGAGCCCCGTGACGCCGCCGTGCGACCGGATGGCGAGTCCGGTTTTCCGGCAGGGTGTGAGGGCGCTGGGCCGTTTCGGCCTGTCGCTCGACGCGTGGGTCTATCACACGCAGCTCGACGATCTGTATGACCTCGCACGTGCTGCGGAGCACGTGAGCGTCGTCATCGATCATTTTGGCGGTCCGCTGGGCGTCGGTCCACATGCTGGTCAGCGCCCGGCCGTTCATGCCGAATGGAAGCAGAAACTCGCGCGCCTCGCGAGCCTGCCCAACACGCGCATCAAGCTCGGCGGCGCGGGCATGAACGTGTTCGGCTTCGACTTCGCTGCGCGCGAGCTGCCGCCTTCGTCCGGGGAACTGGCTTTTGCGTGGCGGCCGTATTTCGAAGTCTGCGTCGAACTGTTCGGCGCGAATCGCTGCATGTTCGAGAGCAACTTCCCCGTCGACAAAGGGATGTTCAGTTACGGCGTGCTGTGGAACGCCTTCAAAAGACTCGCGTCCGCGATGTCCGCCGATGAAAAAGCCGCGCTCTTCAGCCGGACTGCGGCGGCCACTTATCGCCTCGCGATTCCCGGAGACAACACATGAAGACGACGAGCGCAACTGTCGCGACAACCGAATTCAAGGACGGCGCCGAAGCAAAGGGATTGAGAAACATCACGGGTACAGAGTGGCGCTCGCTCTCGCTCGCAGGACTCGGCTGGACGTTCGAAAGCTACGACTCGTTTCTGCTTTCGCTTCTTCTGCCGACGCTCGCCCTTCAGTTCGGCTTGAGCAAGGCGCAACTCGGTCTGTTCACGAGCATCACGGCGGCGGGGCAGATCGTCGGCGGCATTCTGTTCGGTTATGTGTCGGACCGGTTGGGACGCGTGCGCACCGCACTGCTCTGTGTCGGCATTTATTCGCTGTTCTCGGGCCTGATTGCGTTCGCGCCGAACGAGCACTGGTTCGCGACGTTGCGCTTCTTCGGCGCGTTGGGCATGGGCGGCACCTGGACGGCGGGCGCCGCGCTGATTGCCGAGACATGGCACGCGAGCCGGCGCGGCAAGGGCGGCGCGCTGATGCAGATGGGCCTGCCCATCGGCGCGATTCTGGCCATCACGATCTCAGGCATCGTCAGCGGCGTGAACGATGGACTCGGCGGAAACAGCTGGCGTCTGCTCTTTCTGATCGGAGCGTCGCCGTTCTTCATTCTTTTCTGGGTCGCAAGAAAAACGCCTGAATCGCCGATCTGGCTGGAGCGCAAGCACGCAAAGGCGTCGGTTCAAAGCGCCAACGCGGCGAGCGGCGACAAGCTCAATGTGCGTGGACTGCTGACGGCCTTCGCTTTCATCTTCTTCCTGCAGTACCTGTACTGGGGCGTCTTCACGTGGACACCGACGTTTCTCGTCACGGTGAAGCACCTCGACTTCGTGCATAGCCTGAAGTTCGTGCTTGCGCTGCAGTTCGGCGCGATCAGCGGATTCCTGCTGTTTTCGGCCTTCGTCGACCGGCTCGGCCGACGTCCGATGTTCCTTGCCTATCTGCTGGTCGGGGCGGGGGCCGTGGGCGTGTACATCCTGTCGTCGGATGCACTGCTGCTGATGGTCGCGATCTTTCTGACCGGCTTCAGCGTGAACGGCATTTTCGCGGGGACGGGTCCGTTCCTCGCGGAGATTATCGGCAACACGGCATCGCGTGGATTCCTGATGGGCCTCGCGTATAACGGCGGCCGTCTGGGCGGCTTTATCGCGCCGTTGATCATCGGTGCGCTCGCGTCGACGTCGGGGGGATTCGTGCTCGGACTCGCGACCACCATCGTCGCCTTCGTCGCCGCAGCCGTCGTCGTATTCTTCGCGCCCGAAACGCGCGGCAAGGCGCTGTCATGACGATGGCCGCACAAACCGGCTTCGTCAGCAAGCTGTTTCCAGCGCTTGCCGAGGCATCGCTGCGACGGTATCTGAGCGGGCAGGTCGCGTCCGTGCTCGGAAGCTGGACGCAGAACGTCACGCTGAACCTGCTCGTGTATCACCTGTCGGGGTCCGCGGCGATTCTCGCGCTGCTGAACTTCTTGCTGTACGGACCGCAGCTGATCGTCGCGCCGATCGCCGGCTCGCGGATCAGTTCGGCCAACGCGAAGCGCGCGACGCTGTGCGTGCTGACGGCATCGCTGGTGCTGACGGGCAGTCTCTTCACGCTGTCGCTGCTTGGCGTGCTCGGCGTGAAACTGATACTCGCGCATGCGCTCGCCATCGGCGTGTCGAGTGCAGTCGAGACGCCCGCGCGTCAGGTTCTGCTGCTTACGAGCCTGGAGGATTCGACACATACGTCGAATGCCGTCGCGATGAACACGATGGTCTATAACGTCGGCCGCATGGTCGGCCCGACGATTGCGGGCTTCGTCTATCCGACGCTCGGACCCAGAACATCGTTTGCGATTTACGCGTTGGCGCTCTGCTTCATGGCGACGTGCGTGCGTTCGATCAGAACGGCCTCGGCGGCGCGGCCCGCGCGCGCGGACAGCAGCCTGCGCGACGCGGTCGGCTACGTGATGTCCGATGCGTTCTCCGCGCGCTATCTGCCGGTACTTGCGTGCGTCGGCCTGTTCGCCGGCAGTTACCAGACGCTCGTGCCGCTGCTCGCGGACCAGGGGTTCCACGACGCGGCGCGCTTTACGGGCGTGTTCTTCGCGTGCGCGGGCGCGGGTTCGTTGAGCGCGGCGATTCTGCTTTCTTCGGCGATCGGCCCGTTGGCGTCGCGGAGATTCATCGCGTGGGCGCCGTGGACGGCCGTCGCTGCCCTCGCGTTGCTCGCCGCGACGCCGGAGGCGGCAGCCACGATACCCGCCTTTTACACACTCGGCTTCAGCCTCACGTTCGCGGCCACCTCGACGAACGCGACCATCCAGCGGCAATGCCCGGAACACGTGCGCGGCGGGCTCGTCGGCATGTATGGGATGGCCTACAACGGCACGATGCCATTCGGCTATCTGCTCGTCGGGACCGCGTCCGAAGCGCTAGGCGTACGACACACCTTCGCAGCCATGGCAGTGGTGCTTGCCAGCGGCGTCATCGCCGTCATCGCGTGGCAACGATTCACGAATCAGCGCGCAGGCGCACAATAATCGGAGACAACAATGCAAACTGGATTCATGGACAAGTCCGCGATCGAGCGCCGGACCATACGAAAGGTCGTCTGGCGACTCATTCCCTTCCTGATGGTGTGCTACCTGCTTGCCTTTATCGACCGGGGCAACGTGGGCATGGCCTCCCTTCAGATGAATCACGACCTCGGCATGTCGGCGAAGGTCTTCGGCTTCGGCAGCAGCCTGTTCTTCATTTCCTATTTCTTTTGTGAAGTGCCGAGCAATCTCGCGCTGCAAAAGTACGGCGCGCGGATCTGGATCGCGCGGATCATGATTACCTGGGGCATCGTGTCGGCGGCGACCGCGCTGGTGCATAACGCGACGTCGTTCTATATCCTGCGCTTCCTGCTGGGCGCCGCCGAAGCGGGCTTCTTTCCCGGCGTGCTGCTGTATCTGTCGTACTGGATTCCGGCTTCGTATCGGGCTCGCATCGTCGCGACGTTCATGGTTGCGATTCCGGCCGCGAGCTTTATCGGCTCGCCGATTTCGGCGCTGCTCCTGCAGATGGACGGGTTCTGGGGTTTGCGCGGCTGGCACTGGCTATTCATTCTCGAAGGCATTCCGACGGTGCTGCTCGGCGTTGCCTGTCTGTTCATGCTGACCAACAAACCGGAAAACGCGAAATGGCTCGACGACGACGAGCGCACATGGCTCGTCAACGCGCTCGTCACCGGGCACAACGCGCCGAAGAAGGTACCGTCGCTGCCCCTCGCGCAACTGTTCCGCAATCGCTATGTG
The DNA here is from genome assembly GCF_007995085.1 of Paraburkholderia azotifigens. GTDB lineage: Bacteria > Pseudomonadota > Gammaproteobacteria > Burkholderiales > Burkholderiaceae > Paraburkholderia > Paraburkholderia azotifigens. The sequence continues at coordinate 1,717,255 of NZ_VOQS01000005.1, read as the reverse complement.
CTGTGTCTCGCGCTCGTCGATACGTGTGCGTCGGCGGCGGGCAGCACGCTGTCGGTGTGGCAGCCGCAACTGCTCAAGTCGTTTGGACTTTCCGTCATGCAGACGGGTTTGCTGAATTCGGTCCCGTACGCAGTCGCTTCCGTCCTGATGGTCTACTGGGGCCGGCGCTCGGACCGTCTGGGTGAACGTCGCTGGCACACCGTCGTGCCGATGCTGCTGATCGGCGTGGGCCTGTTCGCGACGTCGCTGAGCGGCTCGCTCCTGCCGACGATCTGCATGCTGTGCGCGGTGCTCGTCGGCGCCTATTCGTTCAAGGGCCCGTTCTGGGCGCTGGCTACCGACATGCTGTCGAACAGCGCCGTGGCGGCAGGTCTCGCAACGGTCAATGCGATCGCGAATCTGCTCGGCGGCGGATTGATGGTGAACGTCTACGGATGGGTGAAGGATGCGACGGGGAGCTACGCGCTGGCGTTGATGCCGCTCGCCATTCTCACGCTCGTGAGCGTCGCGACTTTGTTGCTGCTCACGCGCAACGGTTCGGCAAACCGTCTCGCTGGCAAGACGGAGACCATCTGAGCATGAGCAACGCTACGAGACGCGAATTCCTTCAGTTCGCCGGCGCCGCGCTGATGTCGGCTGCGCTGCCGAAAGTGGCAAGTGCCGAAGAAACGTGGTCGAGCGGCACGGAACGGCCGGCATTCATGCTGCCCGAAGGCGCCATCGACTGTCACATGCATATCTACGACGACCGGTTCCCGGTTGCGCCGGGCACGACGCTGCGTCCGCCGGATGCGACGGCCGCTCAGTACCGGCTTCTACAGACGCGGCTTGGCCTGAAGCGCAACGTAGTTGTCACACCGTCGACGTATGGAACGGATAACCGCTGCACGCTCGAAGCCATCAGGCAGTTCGGCGGCAACGCGCGCGGCGTTGCCGTCATCGACAGTTCGGTGAGCGATGCGGAACTGCGGAGCCTGGACCGGGGCGGCATTCGTGCGATTCGCTTCAACCTGAGCTACCCGGGTGCGACGACGCTCGACATGCTTGCGCCGCTCGCGGCGCGCATCTCTGATCTCGGGTGGCATATCGAACTGGTCGTGCAAGGCGCGCGGCTGCCTGAACTCGAACGTCACCTGTCGGCGCTGCCTTGCGCGCTTGTGATCGACCATATCGCGCATGTTCCGCAACCCGGCGGGCTGTCGTCAGACGCTTTGCGTACCGCGCGACGTCTGGTTGAAAAAGGCAAAACGTGGATCACATTGTCAGGGCCGTACGTCGACAGCAAGACGGGTGCGCCCGCGTATGAAGACGTTGCGCCCGTCGCGAAAACGCTGATCGACATGGCGCCGGAGCGGATGCTCTGGGGGAGCGACTGGCCTCACCCGACGGAGAAGACTCACAAGCCGGACGACGCGAGCTTGCTGGACACGTTCGCGGGTTGGATAGGGCGCCCGGACTGGCAGCATCTGATATTCGTCACCAACCCGGCGAAGCTGTACGGGTTCGTGTGATGCCGCAAACCGGCGACCGTCGCTATCGGATGGTCCCGGATGCCGCAATCGTCATCGCATAGAATGGGTTGTCACTGGCTTTCGCGATCGATTCCTCGACGGCGATCGGAGAGCCCTTCAAGTATCGCGACAACTCTTCTAGGGACGCTCTCAGTGCCATGTCAACAATCACGAAGCTTCGCACCCTGCGTATCGCGGAAAGACCCAATCTCATCTGGGTCGAAGTCGAAACCGACGAAGGACTGATTGGCCTCGGCGAAACGTTTCGCGGCGCGCAGGCGGTGGAAGCCGTCATTCACGAACAGGTCGCGTCACAGATCATCGGGCAGGACTCGCGCCGCATCGATGCGATTTCCCGTCAGTTGCTCAACCCGTACGTGGGGTTCCAGGGAGCGAGCGCGGAGATACGGGCCGCGAGTGCGGTCGACATCGCCTTGTGGGACATCAAGGGGAAACGTCATGGCATTCCCGTCCACGAAGCCATTGGCGGAGCGAACCGGCTCGAAATCCAGGCCTATAACACCTGTGCCGGCTACTCGTACAACAGCGACAACGCGTCGCGAAGAGTGATCTCCCGGCAAGACGCGCCGCAAGGTCCATATGACGACCAGATCGCGTTCAATCAGGACGCGGGCCGTCTCGCGCTGAGCCTGCTGGAAGAGGGGTATCGCGCGATGAAGATCTGGCCGTTCGACGTCTTCGCGGCGGCGACAGGCGGACAAACCCTGTCGCTTGCCGATCTCAAGAAAGGCCTGGAGCCGTTCCGGAAGATTCGCCAGGCAGTCGGCGACGAGATCGAAGTGATGTGCGAACTGCACAGCCTGTGGGGTGCTTTGCCCGCCGAGCGCATCTGTCGCGCGCTGGAGGATTTCGGCGTGTTCTGGGTGGAAGACCCGATCAACAGGATGCACGACGTCGAGGCGCTGGCGGACCTGCGTTCACGCGTGCGCGTGCCTGTTTGCGGCAGCGAAACGTTGTCTGGAAGTACGCAATTCCGGGAGTTGATGGCCGCCAATGCCGTTGACATTGTGATGGTCGACCCTGCATGGTGTGGCGGACTGACGGAAGCACGAAAGATTGCGGCCATCGCCGAATCGCACCGGCGCGCGCTGGCGCCTCACGACTGCACCGGCCCTGTCACGCTGATGGCGGGACTGCATCTCGCGCTGCATGCGTCCACGGCGATCTACCAGGAGGTCGTTCGCGCAACGCTTTCGACCTGGTATCGCGATCTCGTCACCGAACTTCCCGTTATCGAGCGCGGCATGGTTCAGGCGCCCGTTCTTCCGGGGCTTGGCACTGCGCTTCGTCCAGAGATCAGGCTTCGCGCCGATGCAACGGTCCGGGAATCAGCCTGATACGGCGATTCGGAATCACTTCTGGTGCCCGCGGCGGGAATGAAAAATTCTTGCTTTCGCATGTCAGGACATAGGCCTCCTACCTGATCTCAGGACCGCCAGACAGTCTTGCATGTGAAGCCATGATGCCGATGGTTGTTGCTTTGTGTGTGATTTCGAAGCGGAGCGAACATATCGCGGCTTGCCTGGGCGGGCATAGTCGGCAATCGGTCAACTTGAGACATTGCCCGGTGTACAGGGGCAGTCTTCGAAGGTCACACTTGCCTTTAGTAACGGCCATTCGGAAATAAAACTCGATTTCCGCGTCGTCGACCGAAACAGAGATTCGCTTAAATCATCTCTGCCCGGCGAACGACCGCCTTCTTGAGGAAGTCCGTGGCAGCCGCGACGGTTTGACCAGACGACGCGTGTCGGCCGTTCTTACTGCCGTATGGCTGGTGGCCTCGCGGCCATGCAACGTTGCTATGGCTGGCAAATTGCGTCACGCCGGAAAATCGCCCGCTGCATTCGTCGTCTTCTCGTGTTCGTCCGGCGCGAAAGCGATGCCGTCCTGCCGGCACATGCGGCGCACCGCGCGCCGCGCGGTGATCAGGCCGGAGGGCAGGCCGCCGCCGGGCATCACCCACTGGCCGATCATAAGGAATCTCCGCAGGCCCGGCAGCGTGGGTGGCAATGGTCTTATACCCGTCTGAGGCGTGAGCAACCAGCCTTCCATGCTGCCTTGCCAGTTGCGCGTGCAACGGACAACGGTAGCGGGTGTCGACACGTCGACCATTTCTATCGCGTCGCGCACGCCGGGTATCCACGCATCGAAAAGCGCGATCACGCTGTTCGCCAGGCGCCGCTTTTCCGCTTCATATTCTTGTGGGTCGTGCTCGCTCAACCGCGACCAGTATTCCACGTTGCGCGTCGGCAAGGTGCACGTCACAGCGGTCTTGCCGACGGGTGCGAACGTTGGGTCATAGTGAAACAGCCGGAAGGCAATCTGATGTAGCGCTGTTTGCGGATCGACTTCAAGGGGCGAGTCAAGCAGCCTCATAACGTATCCGCACTGCTGCGAAAGATCGCGTGCCACGCCGAGGCTCACCTGCAGGAACGAAGGGAACGTCTTGTACGTGCGATAGACGTGGGCCATGCGCGGCCCGACATACCGACCGTCGAGCAGATCGTAGATCGTCGTGTGCCCGTCGGCGGCGGAGAGCACCCAGTCCGCGTCGATGCGCTCGCCATCGTCAAGCGTCACACCCACCGCCGTGTCGTCTTCCACGAGGATCTCCTTTACGCTCGCACCCGTGCGCAACACACCGCCGAGCTGTTGCAGGTTATGTGCGATCGGACCAATCACCGCTTGCGAGCCGCCCGTAGGGTAGCCGGCATTCCGGTTGGTGTTCCACGCAAGTGCGAAAACGAGCGCAAGCACAGCAAGCTGTGCATTCTCTCCTTCGCCGAAGAAGCCCCGTAGCAAGGGATCGCTAAATCGTTTGCCATAGGCTTCGGACGTGATGTGCGAGAGGCTTTGCAGAAGAGGCACGCGGCGGAGAAATTGCAGCCCGGTCGCGAACCGGTGCTGCCACGTGCCACCCTGCGATGGCAGCGGGCAGTCGCTCAGGCTGCGGATGGCATGCACGAAGTGGCGGATGTGTGCTTCGTCCTGGGGGGCATGCCGTAGCAGCTCCGCTTCGAGCCGTTCGAGATTCGAGTAGATGGACAGACGCTTGCCGTCTTCGCTTTCTACACGCATCCATTCTTCGGGATAGACGAAGTGCATGCGGTCAATGTCGAACACCTCTCGCCATAACGTGTACATCGAGTCGTGCTGATTCGACCCAAGCAACCAGTGCAGACAGGCCTCGAACGTATACGCGCCACGTTGCCAGCTGGTGGCGAGTCCGCCGGGACGTTCGTGCTGCTCGAGCACGGTGACCGCGTACCCGCACTTGCGGGCGTAAACAGCAGCGCACAGGCCGGCAATGCCGGCGCCGATGATGACGACTTTCCGGGGAATGGGACTCATGGCGGCGACTCCTGCGAGGTGAGGGAGCTAAGGGAGTAGATGAATGTATGGGAATGGAGACATCCACCACCCGTCGACCAATGTGCGGCGCAGTTCAGTGCTACTGTTGATCTGTATCAAGCGCAGAGCGAATCCGGTTGTGTCTCGCCGGATGACCACTTTCGTGTATTCCTCACTGGCATATTGTTCAGATGAAATACAAGGACTATTACGCGATCCTGGGCGTTGAGCGTATGGCTGCTCAGGAGGACATCAAGCGCGCCTATCGCAAGCTCGCGCGCAAATACCATCCGGACGTCAGCAAGCACACCGACGCAGAGGATCGTTTCAAGGAACTGGGCGAGGCCTATGAGGTACTCAAGGACCCGGAAAAGCGCGCCGCCTACGACCGCATGGGCACCCACTGGCGCAGCGGAGAAGAGTTTCAGCCTCCCCCGAACTGGGATGAAGGTTTTGAGTTTAGTGGTGCCGGTCAGCAGGACGCCACGCATTCAAGTCTCAACGAGTTTTTCGAAGCAATGTTTGGTGGTGCGCGAACGGCGCATGCACAGCGCAGGCCCTCGCACGCGATGGGAGAGGATCACCACGCGAAGGTGTTCATCGATATCGAGGACGCCTATCGCGGAGCAAAACGCTCGATCTCCCTGCAGTTGCCGGTTATCGATGCACACGGTCATGTCTCGCTGCAATCACGTACCTTGAATGTGTCGATTCCGAAGGGCGTACGGGCCGGGCAGCACCTGCGGCTTGCCGGCCAGGGAGGAACGGGTATCGGGGACGGGCCAGCGGGGGATCTCTACCTGGAAATTGCGTTTCGCGAGCATGCGCGCTTTCGCGTCGATGGCGCCGATGTCTCGCTCGACTTGCCGGTAGCGCCATGGGAAGCGGCGCTTGGCGCGCATGTAACAGTGCCGACGCCCGATGGATGGATCGAAATGACCGTGCCGAAGGGCTCGGCAGGCGGCACGCGAATGCGGCTCAAGGGCAAGGGAATTCCCGGGAATCCGCCCGGCGACATGTACGCGATCTTGAACATCGTATTGCCGCCAGCCGACACCGATTCGGCTAAAGCAGCATACGACACGATGCGGCAAGCATTCAATTTCGATCCGCGTGCGCGATTTTATGGGTAGTTCATCATGAAAGAATTTGAAGCGAGCTGTCTGTCGGCTCAGATTGTCGATGAAAACGTTGAGTTCACGCTCCTCGAGCTGAGTCGAGCGAGTGGCGCATCGGAAGAGGAAATCATGCTGTGGGTTGCTGAGGGCGCCTTCGAGCCGAAAGGCGCCGCGCCGCAGACATGGCGGTTCAGCGGCGCCTCGCTGCGGCGCGCGCACACCGCATTTCGGCTGGCTCGCGATCTTCAGATCAACGCACCGGGCATTGCACTCGCGCTCGATCTGCTCGACGAAATCGAAGCGCTGAAGATTCCCTCAAGACGCTTGCGCCACAATTGAACAGTGGCGAAGGCGCACGATCTTTTTGCGGTGGTGTTCCTCAATCCGCTCGATCACGTCGGTGAGGAATCGCAGTGGTTCCAGCATATATGGACCTTTGTTGTGCTTCACGCATTCGGCGCGGCTGCCCATCGCCGCGTCGCTGACCTCGTGAAACCGCTTGGGATGTACATGGCGCGTGCGGCCGACGGGCGAAGCACCGTTGCTTGCACGGCCTGGTACAGCGACGTCCTGATCCACACAGGTGCAGTTCAGGCCCATCATGCCGAGACGCGCAAACGCGCGATGCAGCGTCGTCGTGGGACGCGCATCCAGAGCGACTTGTGCGTCCTTACGCCAGTGCGCCGCATCCGCGGTGGATGGTGGGATAGCCTCGGTCTGTGGCGCTGGCTGGGCATCGGAGCCAGCATCGCCGCGCTTTCGCTGCTAGCGGTGAATCTCGTCGTGCTGCGCGAGGTGCAGCAGTCTGTCAGGGCCGTGGTTCAGCACGGTCACCTCGTCGCGAGGATTGCGCGCAACGACGGGGTCGCGTACTGGACGGCAACGATCGGCATCAAGCATGCGAGCCTAGTGATCGTACCGGCCGTGGTCCCATAAGTCGCCGCAGACCGTTCGCCGGAACTCTGGCTGATTCCACCGGGCACGAAGCCGATTCCGCTAAGCGTGTTCGCGGCTGACGCGCCTGTCTCGGTGTCGTTGTCGCCGCAAATGGTTTCGCTGATAGGCACGAAAGCCATCCTTGCCGTGTCGTTGAACCGCGGGGCGGCTCGCCAACGGGCCAGCCCACAGGCCAGATACTGGCCTCGGGCGAGTTGAATCCGACGTGATGTGCGCTTCAAGGCAGGCGGGGGAGGGGCAGAATTGAAGACCGTGAATGGGGAGATGTTGATGTTCTCGGAGAATGGTCCGCACAACATCACGGTTGCCGATGAGTCGGGACACACGGCCAACATGTCAACGTATGACGTGATGCAGAGCAACGGCGTCATCATGGTCGTCGACAAGGTGCTCATGCCACGGTGACATTGCGACGAAAGGAGGTGCTGCCATTCTGGATTCACCGATCGAACTGTGGCCGGTTTGCAGTGTCGACGGAAGGCAGGCCTCCAATCGACGCATTGAACACATCGAGGACGCCTCCCTCGCGAGAGGTACCTCGCTGCCCACTTCCGCTCGCTGTTCGAAGCATTCAGAGCGATCAGTCATGCAACTGCTGCCGGATACCCGTGGCGATCCTTCCTGCTGAGTCCTCGTTCGATTTCGATGCACATCTATCGAGGAACTGGCAGGCGTTCCGTGTGGTGCAACCGCGGCTGCGCTGGCAAAGTGGCTAGACTGTTGATGCTCCGACTGGAGACGCGGCCCTCGAAGTTGTTGTTGCGATCTGCCTCCGACTCGCACCCGGAAAGTGATGTCTTGGGCGGTCCTGATCAGAAGCCCTGCATTGCGCTCGTCGAATGTGCGATCAAATGCACGACGCCAAAAATGCAACCTCCAACACACGCGGCAAGAAAAACCGCTACGAAGGGGAGTGCCACGATGTTGATGTTCGCGAAGTCGGCTTCGTGCGATGCGCGCTTGCGCACGCCAAAGAAGGCTGACAGAACGATACGGACGAGACGAAGGATTTCCATGGTGCTGCTCCAGTTGATTTACGTGGACGATGATCGGCGCATCCACGAAATGGAAACAGCAGCAGATTCGCGCAAAACCATGTAAGCAGGGGTGTCAATTCGTCGCATCGAGACGAGTTGGAATCTCCTGGTCGCTCTTTCACGTTGACCGACCGAGGCACTCGACCTTTATCACAGTACGAAGCTTGCGGATTTCGCCCCGTCCTGATGTTGATGCCGGATGTGGTCGGCAACAGCGTACGTATCCCAGCCGCTCATTCTGTGCCCGCTCGGTGAAGTTGCCGCCAGTCGCCAGGCGTCGCTCCCATCCGCTGAGTGAATACCCGTCGAAAGGCGGACACCGACTGGTATCCGACAAGATCTGCAACTGCCTCGGTGGACGAAGTGGATTTCCGCAGAGCATTTGCCGCTGCGCTCATCCGGATATCGGTCAGCAAATCCATCGCGGAGCGGCCGAGGCTGGCCTGGAAATGTCGCCTGAATGTCGCGCGCGACATGCTGCAAAGTCCGGCCAGTTCAGAAAGCGTCCATGCTCGAGCCGGGTCGCCGAACATGGCAGCGGCCGCAGGCGCCAGCCTCGGGTGGGCGGCCAGCGCGAGCACACCCGTGTGTGCTTGACCAGCCTCACCGGCCGCCCGTAACGTCAACGCAAATAGGGCGGACGACAGCGCGTTTAGCACGGCGCCGCTGCCCACTTCGTCGTCCATCGCTTCGGCCCGCATCAGCGCGACCAACCGGCTCAAGCGCTCCGCTTGCGGCAGACTGTGTGTGGCGGCGGCGATATCTTCGGTGCGAACCACGAGTTCCAACGGGAGGTAGCTCCGGATCAGTCGATCATGAGGCGGCGCGACGACAAATCGCCCGCACAACATGTCGAATGCTTCGCCATCGCCGCTACTTTCGTTGACAAGGAGACTGCCCGAACTGCGGACCTTGGTCGGTCCCGGTGTGGCGCCGCTGCCGTCGCGTAACACGTGCGCGGAACCGTGCGGCAGTAAGGCGATGTCGCCGGGCCGCAATTCGCAGGTTGCCCCGCTATCCGAGTTCTCGAATACGGCTCTGCCGGTCAGTACAACGTGGTACGGCATCTCCTGCGCTCCGGCCTGGGCGTATTCGATTGCCCACGGGGCTCGCATTGCACAGCGAACCTCCACTTTTCCCGTTATGGTCACAAGCTCCATGAAACGGGTTAGCCAGTCGGTCTGATCTTGCATATCGGACCTCCCTTTTTGATCGCGGTAAGACGACTGTCAGCATTCATTCGCCGTGTCCAACGAGCCTCATAAGCTCGTTCCGCAGCGCGACGACAGACTTTTGCACTTTAATGAACTTGTCCGGTGTCAGGCCAGACGCCTCTGAGAGATTTGTCGTCATGGCCTTTTCGCACAAGCGCCGGCCACTTTTTGTCAGGAGGATCCGCACCTGGCGTTCGTCTTCGGAATCACGCTGCCTTCGCAAATAGCCCATCGCCTCAAGTTTTTTCAGCATCGGGGTAAGCGTGTTCGATTCGAGGAAAAGTGTTTCGCCCAGTCCACCGACGGTCTGATTGTCTGCCTCCCACAGTGCAATGATCGTGAAGTATTGCGTGTAAGTCACCCCAAGCTCATCGAGTATCGGCTTGCATGCCTTGCCGAACGCCAGGTTCGCGGAATAGACCGCAAAGCATAGGAAATCGGAGAGCGTGAGATTGCCAGGTGCCCGTTGATCGGTGGGTTTCATCTGTATCCTCCTGGACTCAAGGCCGACGTTTTGCAAGCCTTACGAAAGATCATCTGACGAACGACAATAAACCCGGAAAGCGAATCGCTTCAGTCAGGCTCGCGATACAGAGCGTCAAGTCTGTTGCCGTCCTGATCGCGCAGGTAGGCGAGATAGAGGCTGCCGTATGCGGTCTCACGCCCCACCGGGCGGCGCTTCAACCGAAGTTCCGCCATTGGCGACCCCGGCGGCATGCCACTGGTCGACCTGCTGAGTGGACTGGCCGGCAAAGCCGATCGCGTTGTTGCCGACCACTACGTGACTGAACATTGTGTCCATCCTGCGGAATAAATAAACGACGACCCGTCCGCTGCTGTGGCCGACGCGCACGAAGAGCGGCAATGCGCGGCGGCCCCCGTTGGAGAGGAGTTGACGGTCAGGCGGTGTGCGACGAGGGTAGTGCGCCCCTCATCCGATCACACCGTGACGATGTTCGTGACGACCTCAATGTTGCCGCGCACCGCCTTCGAGTAGGGGCAGATCTGATGGGCCAGGTGAGCGATTGACTCCACGATTTTCTGCTCGATACCCGGCACACGGACAGTGAACCGAGCGCCGAGGAACCAGGCGGGACCGGTCTGCCCGATGTTGACCTTGATGTCCACGGAATAGTCGGGCGGCAGCGTTACCTTCTTTAGCTGGGCTGCCATCCCGAACACCGTGGTGTAACAGGCCGACCAGGCACCAGCAAACAACTGCTCGGCCCGTGGGTGCGGCTCGGTGCCGACGAACTGGAGGTCTTCGACACCGGGCGCCGTCAGTTTGAGGTCATAGACACCAAACTCGCCGCGCTGGGCGTCCGGATTGCGATTGACGGTGACGTGCGTGTTGCCTGAAGTGAGGACTTTCTCGATCTTTTCCATGACGTATTCCTTTTACCGATGAATGTGAGGCTTGTATAAATCGCTATCGATAAGATCGTATGCGATTAATAATACGAGAGCGAAAATGCGGTGGGGATGTTGTGCGAACCCGGGGCAATTACGATTACGCCGTGACCACGTTGAGGCCGACCTCGATGTTGCCGTGGACAGCCTTTGAGTAAGGGCAGATCTGATGGGCGAGAAGCGCGAGCGATTGGACGGTTTCCGGTGCCAGACCCGGTGCGTGGACGGTGAATTGCGCGCCGAGGCAAAAGCCTTCACCGACCGAGCCGATGCTGACGTGGATGTCGACGGAATAGTCCGAAGGTAGCGTGACCTTCTTCATCGAGGCCGCGATCTCGAACGCGCTGATGTAACAGGCCGACCACGCGCCCGAAAACAGCTGTTCAGCTCGCGGGTGCAACTCAGTGCCGATGAAATCGAGGCTTTCACCGCCGAAAGCCGACAGTTCGAGGTTGAGAACGCCGTGCTCGCCAGGCTGGATATCGAGGTCGTGATTGAACGTGGCGTGGCTATCGCCTGAGAAGAGGACTTTATCGATCGTGGTCATGTTGAACTCCTTCGATATGTGGATAGGAGTCGCCACTTTAAATTGAGGTGTCGCGCTCGCCGAGTCGCGAATGGTTCAAAGGCGTGCTCGAAATGATCAATTCGCGACAGCCGGTGTCGGCGCATGACGTTTGCGGTCCCATGAACGGCTGCTGGGCGCACGGTCATATTTCCGGGAACGGGTTATAGGGCCACACTGCGCAAGCCGTGTCCAGGCGCTTTCGTAAGCGTGAAATGAGTGAGCCGAGCGCTTTCACGAATCTCCTCTCACCGGCTTCGTGGTTCGGCTAGGAGCGTATGAATGTCAAGAATGGCGGAGGAGGCAGCCGCCGGTGCCGTCGGTGTGAGCGCCCAATACGGGGCGTCGGCTTCCGTATCGCGCCATCGGGCAGCGGTCGGTCAGAAGTAGCGCATGACCGAAACCGCGCCGACTTTCAACCAGCTCGCGCTATCAAGGTTGGAACACCGCATGGCTTCTCAACGATTTTGGTCTCCATAACCAGCTCGCTGGCGAGGTGGAACTGGCGGTTGTCCAAGGGACGAACGGGGACGTAAAGGAAGAAAATCCCCGCTAGCGCTTGATCCTGCGGGATTGTTTGGAATGCAACGGATACGGCCGGAACAAGCTTTGGTGCCCAGGGCGGGACTCGAACCCGCACGCCTTTCAGCGCTACCCCCTCAAGATAGTGCGTCTACCAATTCCGCCACCTGGGCAAGGGGCCGCAATTGTAGCGACTAATCCAACGGTTTAAAAGGGGGTATGTAGTGCGCGCAGGTTCGACGGCGATGGCAACTCGAGCATCGAACCTGCATCGCCTTATCGCGTCCGTTTCGCGCGCGGCCTGGCTGCCGCATCGGCGTGTGGAATGCCGGCTTCCTGCGGGACTTCGCTTTCTATCTGACGCTTGTCCGATTGCTCGATGTGCGGGGGCGAACTGTCCATGCCCTCGGCCTCGATCTGACGCCGGGCCGTGTCCCAATACTCGTCGGCATGTCGCTTCGGATCGTCGTCACGCTCCCAAAGTTGATATGCACGTTCGCGAATACGATCGTCGTTGCTGCGTTCGCTGCCGGCTTCAGCCATCTCGCTCTCCTCGGTGAACAGCACGGGTCAATTGCGCGGGGTCAATTGCGCATTGGCACTGAGCATCCGCGATGCCTGAAGCCGAAGCGGTTGCTGCGAGTGTCGCGCGAGTCCTTCAGCCGATACTTTCGACGGCCACGCCGGCCCGCTCGCTTTGCTCCGCCTTGCTTCGCGGACCCTCGATGCCAAAGTGCTGCGCGAGCGTATCGACGACATTCTCCGCCATGCTCCGGCGCGTTTCGTCCGTCGCGGAGCCGATATGCGGCGTCAGCACGACGCGGCGGTCGCGAATCAATGCTTCGGGAACAAGCGGTTCGTGTTCGAAGACGTCGAGCGCGGCGCCTGCGATTCTGTTTTCAGCCAGGGCCGCGATCAGTGCGGGCTCGTCGACCACAGGACCGCGCGCAATGTTCACGACGAACCCGCGTGGTCCCAGCGCATCGAGCACGGCCGCATCGACGAGATGATGCGTGGCGGGAGAAAGCGGACAGGTCAGAATCAGCATGTCGCAATCGCGCGCGAGGCGGACGATGTCGTCGTAGTAGGGCAGGTCGACGGGTTTGCGCGACGGGCCGAAATACGCCAGCGTCGAGCCGAATGCCTGCAGGCGATGGGCGATCGCCGAGCCGATCGTGCCCAGTCCGACGATGCCGATCTTCATCCGTGAGATCGATCGTCCGAGAGGATATTGCCCGCGTGCAGGCCATTCGCCCGAGCGAACGAAGACATCGGCGTTGATGAAGTCGCGCGTGACGGCGAGCGCGAGACCGACGGCTGCATTCGCGACGTCTTCGGCAAGAATGTGCGAGGTGTTTTCGATCCGGATGCCGCGCGTCTTCGCGGCCTGCACGTCCAGGTTGTCGAGTCCTGCGCTGTAGCTGGAGATGATCTCCAAAGCAGGCAGTGCGTCGAGGAACGCTGCGTCGATCTTCGTTTTGCGCAAAGCAATGCCGCGTACGCGATGGCCGTGTTCAGCGAGAAACGTAGACGCCGTTGCGGAGTCTTTCGGCAGATCGAGGACGTCGAACAGCGCACGGAGTTCTGCGTGGGTCCGCTCCGGCAATTCGGCTGCGTTGAGGATGACTGGCTTGAGCGTGTCCGCTTGTTGCATAACCTGGTTTCCATAAAATTTGCCCGGCGCATGTGTCGCCACGCCGGGCCTGGCGTGTTGCATCGATGTCAGCGTCAACTCATCTTCACGCGCTGGATGTTACCCATGAACAGCAGGTAGACGACGGCTGCGACGAGGCAATGCGCGGCGACGAAGTAAAGTCCGACCGTGTAGCCGCCCGTTGCCTGAACGATGTAACCGAAAGCAATCGGCGTGACAATGCCGCCGATGTTGCCCACGCAATTGAAGATTGCGCCCGCCAGCCCCACGGCTTCGCGCGGCGCCGTATCGCTGACAATGGCCCACGTGCCCGCGCCCGCAGCCGCACCTTTGCCGAAGAAGGCCAGCGTCATGAGTCCGACGATCGCGACATTGCTTTCCGTGAAGGCCGACAGCACGAGACAGCAACCCACCAGCATGCCGACGATATACGGCGTCTTGCGCGCCCACGACACGCTCCAGCCGTGACGGATCAGCATGTCGGAGATCGCGCCGCCCGCGATGCCGCCGAGAAAGCCGGCCACGGCGGGAATCATCGTCGCGAAGCCCGCTTGCATCACGTTCATCCCGCGCGCCTGCACGAGGTAGATCGGGAACCACGTAATGAAGAAATAGCTGAGCGCGATCGTGCAGTACTGGCCGATATACGAGCACCACAACATGCGGTTGCCGAGCAGCGTGCGCGCCATCGGCCACGAGACGGCGGGACGTGCCTGCAATTCATGTTTCGAGTCGATATCGATCATCGCGCCGCCTGCCACGATGTGATCGAGTTCCGCGCCGGAGACGCGCGGATGATTGCGCGGTTCGTGCATGACAGCGGCCCACAGACCAGCCGACGCGATGCCAATGAGCCCGAGCGCGATGAACGGCGCGGGCCAGCCGAATTTCGCCGTGAGCCAGCCAGCGAAGGGCGAGAAGATCGCCACGGCGAAGTAGGACGCCGATGCGAACAGAGAAGTAGCGAGTCCGCGCTCTTCCCTCGGAAACCACATGACCGCAACCCGGCCGTTCGCGGGAAAGCTCGGCGCTTCGATCAGGCCGAGCGCGAAGCGCAGCGCGAACAGCAGCGCCAGCGCAATGGAGAGATCGGACGTGACGTTGCCGATGAAGCCGACGAGCATCGTCGCGATCGACCACAGAATGAGCGTCGCGCCATACATCTTCTTGGTGCCAAACCTGTCGAGCAACAGGCCGCCCGGAATCTGGCCGATCACATAGGCCCAGCTGAACGCAGACAGCACGTAGCCCAGCTGCACGTGATTCAGGCCGAACTGCTTCGAAATGCCCGGCCCCGCGATCGACAGAATGGCGCGGTCCGCATAGGCGACCGTCGCGAGCAGCAGGATCGTCGCGAGGATCGAGTAGCGGGTGCGCGTCATGCGATCGGACGCGGTGGATATATACTGGGTCGTTCGGTGTGAAGCCATCGATATCTCCTCCTTGGTGCCTCTGAACAGGTCGCAAGAATGGGAACGCGAACGACGTGCTTCGATGCGCTGATCGGCGCGTATCGTCCGGTTCTTCTATGTGTTTGTGTCTGCATTAAACCGGCGGCACCCAAGACCGTCAACCTTGATTGAGTCGATCAACGTGAAGAACTGGATGACGCAGGAGGAGGCTTGCGAGGCGCTCGGCGTGCGCAAGCAGACGCTGTACGCGTATGTCAGCCGCGGGCAGATCGAAGTGCGCTGGGATCCCGATCACACGAGCCGCAAGCTCTATCGCGCGTCGGATATTTCGATGCTGACGAAAAAGCGCGACCTGGGCCGGGCGCGCAAGAACATTGCGGCAAGCACGATGGCGTGGGGCGAACCGATCATCAACACGCACATCTCGACGATCGTTCGCGGACGCCTTTATTACCGTGGAAAAGACGCGCTTCATCTCGCCGCTGCGGCGACGCTCGAAGAGGCCGCACAACTCCTGTGGAGTTCGGACGAACCGCCTTGCTTTCGCGCGTTCGCACCGTTGAAGATCGACGGTCCCGCGAACGCGCGCGTCTATGCGTCGATGGGCATGGCGGCGGCTTCTTGCAGCCATTCAGGCAGTGCACCCGATATCGCCGGCATGCATGCGGAAGCGGCTGAACTCGTGGGCCGTCTCGCCAGCGGTTTCGTCGCGCTTCGATCGGATGAGGGACCGCTGCATCTGCGCATCGCGCGCGCATGGCGCGCCGCGCGGCACGCAGAGTTGTTGCGGCAAACGCTCGTGCTGCTCGCGGATCAGGAATTGACGAGTTCGTCGTTTGCCGCGCGGGTGGCCGCGTCCACGGGCGCGTCGCTCGGTGCGTGCATGCTGGCGGGACTCGCCGCGTTTTCCGGGCCGTTGCATGGGGATGCAATCGCAAGAGTGTATGGGCTGCTCGACGATGCACAGCGCGACGGAGTCGAGCAGACGGTGCGAAGCAGACTAGGCGGCAGCGCGTCGCTGCCCGGCTTCGGACATGAGCTGTATCCGCAGGGCGATCCGCGAGCGGCGTATCTTCTGTCGATGTTGAAGCCTTCGGAAACCACGAGCGAACTGATCCGCTGCGTCGATCATCTGACGGGCAAGCAGCCCGCCATCGACGTGGCGCTTGCCGCCCTCGTCGAGCATTGTCAGTTGCAACGAGACGCGGCCTTCGCGTTGTTCGCTATCGCGAGAAGCGTCGGCTGGGCTGCGCATTCGATCGAACAGATGACGGGCGGAAGCCTGCTGCGGCCTCGCGCACACTATGTCGGCCCCGCACGTGCTACGGGTTCGGCAACGCATAGGCGATTACGTAGTCGCCGAGCTTCGTGCCGAACGAACCATGTCCGCCCGCGGCGATCACCACATACTGCCTGCCGTTCGCTTCGTAGGTCATCGGCGTGGCCTGGCCGCCTGCGGGAAGCCGGGCGCGCCATAGCTCTTCGCCTGTGTCGGTGCTGTATGCACGCAGATAATTGTCGGCCGTCGCGCCGATGAAGAACACGTGTCCCGCCGTCGTCGTCGGGCCGCCGAGCATCGGCATGCCCATCTTGAACGGCAACGGCACGGGCGCGCTGTCGCGCACGGTGCCGATGCGCTTCTTCCACACGATCTGATTCGTCTTCAGATCGAGCGCGGCAACGTAACCCCATGCCGGCTGTTTGCAAGGCAAGCCGACGGGGGACAGAAACGGATTCAGCGTCACGCCGAAGGGCTCGCCGTATTGCGGCTGGATGCCTGTTTCCGTACCCGTGCCGCCCTGACCGTTTTGCGGTGGCTCGATTGGATTGTCCGGACCGCGCGCGACGAGCCTCGACACGAACGGCAGCGCGATGGGATTGGCGATCGCAAGCTGGCGATCGGTATCGACAGCGAGTCCACCCCATTCGAACATGCCGAGGTTGCCGGGGAAAACCAGCGTGCCCTGCTCGGACGGCGGCGTGAACGGACCCTCGTAGCGCAGCCGGTGAAAGATCACACGGCACGCAAGCTGGTCGAACATCGTGGCGCCCCACATGTCCGCGCCCGTCAGATTCTTCGCGGGGCGGAAGGTGAGTTGCGAGAACGGCTGCGTCGGCGATACGTGGTCGCCTTTGGCCGCGCCTTGCGGTACGGGCTGCTCGGGCGCGGGCACGATGGGTGTGCCCGTGCGGCGGTCCAGCACGAAGATGTTGCCCGTTTTCGCGGGCGCGTAGATCGCGGGGACGACGTTGCCGTTGCGGTCGGTGATATCGGCGATGGTCGGTTGCGCGGGCAGATCCATGTCCCACAGATCGTGATGGACAGTCTGATAGAACCACGCCAGCTTGCCCGTCGACGCATGCAGCGCGAGCAGGCCGCTCGCGTAGCGCTCATACTGCGGCGTGCGATCGCCGCCCCAGATGTCGGGCGTCTTCACGCCCATGGGCAGGTACACGAGATCGAGCTTCGCGTCGTAGGCGGCGGGCGCCCACGAGTTCGGCGAATTCGGCGTGAACGCGTGCTGATCGTCGGGAATGGCGTTCGGTGTGTCCGAGCCCGGATCGAAGGCCCATACGAGGCGCCCCGTTTCGACGTCGAATCCGCGTATCACGCCCGATGGTTCATGGTTCGAATAATTGTCGGTCACCGATCCCGCCATCACGACGATTTTGTCCGTGACGATGGGCGGCGAAGTCGGTTCATATTCACCCGCGGTCTTCACGGGTTGCAGAGGCTGCAGATCGAGGTCGCCGTTGTTCCCGAAGCCGGCGCAACGCTGACCCGTCGCGGCATCCAGTTCGAACAGGTGGCCGTTGTTGACGGGCAGGATCACGCGGCGCGAGCACGCAGGCAACGCGCGTTGCGCGGCTGCGTCTTTCGCGGCAGCGGCCGCCGCTGTCTCGTGATACGACACGCCGCGGCAGGTCACGTGCTGGAAGGTTGGATCTGCCTTCAGACCGGGATCGAAGCGCCACCTCTCCTTGCCGGTGGCGGCGTCCAGCGCAAACAGGAGCTGATGCGGCGAGCACAGATAGAGCGTGTCGCCGACCTTGAGCGGCGTCACTTCGTCGGTGATTTCGACGGGATCGTTGGGGCCTTTCTTGTCGCCCGTCTGGAATGTCCACGCCACCTGCAGATTCTTCACGTTGTCCTGGTTGATCTGCGTGAGAGGCGAATAGCGCGTGCCCGCTTGCGTGCGGCCATAGGCCGTCCAGTCGCCGGGGCGCGAGTCGGGTTGCGGCAGCGACACGGCGGCGTTGTCCGCGACCTTGCCGCTGATTTCCTGTGGATCGTTGAACGCGGCATACGCGAGCGCAACGCCCGTGAGAACGAGGCTTACCGCGAGCGCTCTCGCGCCGCTGCGTCGCGCGGATGGCTCGAGCCGCCCGTAGACGAACGGCAGCAGCAGCCAGATGCCGAACAGAACGAGGACATCCGTGCGCGGCGCAAGCGCCCAGAAATCGAAGCCCGCTTCGAACACGGCCCATATCAGCGTGCCGATCAGCAGCAATGCGTAGAGCAGCAACGCGATCCCATTGCCGCGATAGATCATCCAGCCGACAACAAGAAGCACGATTCCGGCAACGATGTAATAGGGCGACCCGCCTATCGTCAGGAGCCAGACACCGCCGATCAGCAGATACAGACCGGACAGGACGGCAAACAGAACGCTGAGCCATCGCCCGATACCCGACGGCGACGTGCGCATCGACGTGCCCGCTTGGTTCTTGTCGTTCATTCTGTAAGCCTCCGTTTTCTTGTGCCACCGCTCGCTGCACTGCCCGCATCATCGCGCGAAGACCGAATTTGCGATGCTCAAACCCATCATGCAGTAGCAACGTACGAGCCTGGTCGCTCTGCATGGAGGGGGCTGCCGCGTTCCTCTTAATGATCGTTCACGCACCTTAGATATCGCAAACGTTAGCGCGCATAAAATGCAGCCCTCACGTCGCATTAATGAAAAAAATCGGAAAAGTCCAAGTATTACAGCGTGTTACATGTGATATCGTTCGGACCTCGCGCGCCCGATACTCGCGCCTCATTCGCCACCCTGGCCCTAATGGCCGCAGTACAAAACGGCCGGCTGTCCGGCAACGCAAAGTCTCATGCAAGTCCAAAATGCCCGTCGCTGGGCGCCCCGAGGGCCTCGGCGATGGTTCGCCGCGATTGCCGCGCTATGCATCGCGAGTTTCGTGCGAGTTCTTTTGCACCCGCTGCTCGGTCCTGTGATGCCGGGCACGGCGTTCGCCATTGCGGCAGTCCTGATCGAATATTACTTTGGGCTTGCACCGGCGCTGACCGTGATGCTGGCCGGCCTCTGCATTGCCGACTACCTGTTCGTGCCGCCATATGCCGTCGTAAGCGTCATCAATCGCTCCGACGTGCTGTTCGTCATCTCGTATCCGCTTGTCGCGCTCGTCGTCATTACGCTGATCGAACGGTTGAGGCGCGCGCAGTTTCGCGCCGAACTGGTCACGGCGGTGGCGCAGTCGCGCTACGAGATGCTGCTGCGTCACGACAACGACCGGATGCTGGCGCGCCGCGCCGTCGATGAAACGCATCGGCTGCTGCGCCATCTGTCCCAGCACAGCAATTCCTTCGTGCTGATCCAGGCACTCGAGCGCACGCCGGCCTGGGCCGAAAGCGCTGATGCCGCAGGCGCGGCCGACGCTGCAACCGTCGCGCGCACCGTTGGATTGCCGCCTGCCGAGATCGCGCCCGGTCCCCGCTTCGACGACGTTCACCCGGAAGACGCGCGCCGTCTGTCGAAAGCGCTGTGGCCGGGGCGGCATCGTGTGCGGATGCGCGCGTCCGCCACGGGTGCGCATGGGATGCCGGCGGGCGCGTCCGGCGCATCGGACGACAGCGCGGCGCAACTCGTCGACTGCGTATGCGAACGCTTCACGACGCACGCGGGCGATTTCCTCGTGCTGCGCATCGGCGACTGATACCCATGAAAACCTCCGTCCGAACGATCTTCAATGAAGGCGACGGCCACGCCGTGCTGATGCTGCATGGCCTTTCCAGTTCGCCGCTGGAATTGCGCTACCTCGCGCGCTTTCTGAGTGACGAAGGCTTCACCACCTGTGTGCCCGTGCTCGAAGGCTATACGGCCGGTTCGCGTGAACAGGCGATGGAGCAATGGCTCGACGCGGCGACGCGCGAATTCGACGCGCTTGCCGCGCGCTACGAACGGGTGTCGATCTGCGGGCTGTCGATCGGTGCGTCGCTCGCACTCGCGCTCGCGCTCCGGCGGCCGCAGGCGCAGGCAGTCGCGCTGCTGTCGCTGACGCTCGCGTACGACGGCTGGGCGATTCCCTGGTATCGCTTCCTGCTGAACTGGGCGTACTACTCGCCGCTGCGTTCGCGCTACCGCTATCGCGAGTCGGCGCCTTATGGGCTGCGCAACGACGCGCTGCGTGCGAAGATTGCGCGCGCGATGGAGCGCGACGACTTCAGCGAAGTCGGCCCGTCGACGATCTCGCTGCCTGCGTTGCACGAAGCAAGCCGCCTCGCGGCATGCGTGCGTTCGCAGGTGCGCGGCATCCGCAACGACTGCCTGATCGTTCACGCGATCGACGACGAAACGTCGAGCCCGCGCAATCCGCGTTTCATCGCTTCGGCGATCGGCTCGACGTTCCTGCGAACGATCTGGCTCGACGATTCGTATCACATGATCACGTCCGACAACGAGCGCGAGATCGTTGCGCGCGAAACGGCACTGTTTCTGCGCGAAAGCGAGTTGACGAGCCGCACGGGCGATGCGGGCGGCAAGCCCGTCGTGTCGAAGGCGCTGGCCCGGCGGCTTCGGCAGCTTGCAGCAATGGGCAAAGGACGCGCCAGATGACGATGCCCGTTACTTTCAATGCAGCAAGGCGCATGTGCGCGGCGGCGGCGTTCGCGCTGGCCATTCATCCCATCGGCGCGCGGGCGGGCGATATGCCCGATGCGTCTTCTTCGCCCGATTTGCCTGATAGCAGCGCAGCGGTGAAACCCGCCAGCAAGTGGAAGATCGCGTTCGGGCCGGGCGTCGTGATTACGCCGCTGTATCCGGGCTCGCGCGAACTGCGTGTGTTTCCTTATCCGGCGCTCGACATCTCTTACGACGACCGTGTCTTCTCGCAAGGTCCCGACGTGCTGGGCCTGAACGTGATACGCAGCGAGAACTATCACGTCGGCGCATCGCTCAGCTTCGACTTTCAATCGCGTCAGGAAAAGGACGATCCGCATTTGCACGGATTGGGTAATGTCGACGGCGGCCCGAAGCTCAAGCTGTTTGCCGACTACACGGTCTGGGCATTCACCGGCTCGGTTGCGCTGTATCAGGATATCGCCGGGCACGGTCAGGGCAAGACGGTCGTCACGGATCTCTACGCGTCGCTTCCCGCGGGAGGCTGGCTGTTTTCCGTCGGTCCGGGCTTCACCTGGGCGGACGCGCTGTACACGCGCACGTTCTTTGGCGTGTCGAGCCAGCAAAGCGCGGCCTCGGGGCTGCCTGCGTACAACACGGGTGCGGGTATTCGCGACGTGCACCTGAACGGCTATGTGAGCTACGACTTCTCGAAGCACTGGGTCGGCTCCGTTGCAGTGACGCTGGGGCGTTTGCAGCACTTTGCGGCCGCGAGTCCCATCACCGAACGCAGAAGCGAACTGAACACGCTCGCGTCGCTGAACTACCGGTTCTGATCGGTTGAGCCGAGGTCGCCTTCGCGACCTTTCGATTTCGATTGTCATTCTCAGCTTCATCGGCCGACGCTAACAATCGATCGATGGATGCGCGCGCACACATTTCGAACAGCAGTCCAGCCGCGCTAGAATATGTCCGCCGCCCATTGCCCGGATTCACAGCGACGGAACGATATGAGCAAACGTGATGCAAAGCCGTTGGTCAATCAGCCGCTTGACTCAGCCGACGATACTGCGAGCCCCGCCAGCCTGATCGCGCTGCTGAATGAAGATCTCGCCGACAGCCGAGCCTTGCACGACCTTTCGCTGCACATGCTGGTGGAACATGAACCGTCGGCGCTCTATGGCCGGATCGTGAAGGCCTCGATGCAGTTGCTTCATTCCGACTTCGCCAGTTTGCAGATGGTTTCCAGCGACGCGGATGGTCAGCAGAAGCTCGAGTTGATCGCTCATTGCGGCTTCACGCTGGCGGCAGCGGAACACTGGCGCAACGTCTACATTGATTCGACCACGAGTTGTGGCTTTGCCATGGCATCGGGGCAGCGCGTGATCGTATCCGACGTGGACACCCGTCCCGAGTTTGCGGGCACCGTCGATCTGGAGGTGTATCACGAGACGGGCATCCGGGCCGTGCAGACCACGCCGCTCCATTCGCGCGAAGGCGCGCTGATCGGCATGCTGTCCACACACTGGGCACATGCATATGAGCCGAACGAGCGGCAACTCCGTTTGCTCGACATCCTCGCGCGCGAGGCCGCGAGCCTGATCGAACGTGCGCGTGCCGAGACGCTGCTGCGCGAGAGCGAGGCGCGGCTGCAGCATATGGACCGCATGAAAGACCAGTTTCTCGCGACGCTCGCACACGAGTTGCGCAACCCGCTTGCACCGATCCGCAACGGCTTGCAGATTCTGCGTCTCAATCAGATGCCGCCGGGCACGAACCGCGTGTTTGAAATGCTCGATCGTCAGCTCGATCACATGGTCCGGCTGGTGGACGATCTGATGGAAGTGGCGCGGATCAACAACGGCGCAATCCAGTTGCATCGGCGGCGTACGGAGCTGTCGGCCGTCTTGCAGGCTGGCGTCGAACTGAGCCGTTCGGCGGTCGAGAAAGCAGGGCACACGCTCACCGTCGACGCCGCGCCCTGTCCCATCTACGTGAACGGCGACGAAGTGCGGCTCGCGCAGGTCTTCTCGAACCTGATCAACAACGCCGCAAAATATACGCCGCCGGGCGGCGGCATCGCCGTTTCCGTCACGCTGCAAAACGACCGCGCAACCATTCGCGTCAAGGACAGCGGGATCGGCTTTTCGACAGACGAGCAATCGCTGTTGTTCACGCTCTTTGGGCGCTTGCAGCCGCAGACGCAGGGTGACGGCCTCGGCATCGGACTCGCGCTCGCGAAGAAACTGGTCGAGTTGCATGGCGGCACCATTTCCGCGAGCAGCGACGGCAGAGACAAGGGAAGCTGCTTTGCCGTTTCGCTGCCTGTCGACGAAGCGGGCGATCAAGCCGAACCCATCGTGCCTGCACAGGAACTCGCGAAGTTCGACGGACAGCGCGTGCTCGTCGTCGATGACAACCGCGATGCCGCGGATAGCCTCGGCGAACTGCTCCGCGTTCTTGGGTGCGAGAGCAAGGTGTTCTACGACGGCACACGGGCGCTCGAAGCACTCGATCATTTCGCGCCTACCCTCGCGTTCATCGATCTCGGCATGCCGGGCATGGATGGCTATCAGTTCGCGCAGCAGATCCGCACGCGTGGTGGCTCCACGAACGTGCGGCTGATCGCGCTGACGGGATGGAGCCAGCCGGAAGATCGCGCGCGCAGCGGCAGCGCGGGTTTCGATCAGCATCTGATCAAGCCGGTCAGCCTTGTTCAGCTGACGGATGTGCTGGCGGGCGGCCGCCACTTCGACGCGGACGCCGCAAGCGCGGACGCATAACGCGATCTAGCCGCGCCAGAGGGAAGCCTTGGCCCTGAGCGTTTCGATGGCGAGATCGAGGAACGCACGCACTTTCTGATTCGCGTGCTTGCCCTCGCGATGCACGACATGAACGGGCAGCGTCGCGAGTTCGTAATCGGCGAGCACGACGCGCAACGTGCCGTTCGTGAGTTCCTGCGCGATCTGATACGACAGCACGCGCACGATGCCCAGACCCGCCAGTGCCGCCGCGATCGCCGAGTCGTTCGTGGTGGTCACGAGGCGCGGCTGGATCGGCACGGTCAGCGGCTTGCCGTCCACCTGAAAGCGCCATTCCGGCGCAGGCGTGAGGCCCGTTGCCTGAATCGTGACGTGCGACGCGAGATCGTCGGGATGCTGCGGGACGCCATGCGCTTCCAGATAAGCGGGAGACGCGCACAGTACGCGCCGAACGTGGCCCACGGCGATTGCCTGCAAGGAAGAACTCGGCAAATCGCCGATGCGGATCGCAACGTCCGCGCCTTCGTCGACGAGGTTCACGATACGGTCCATGAACCAGCAATTCAGGCTGACGGCGGGATAACGCGTCAGATAGTCCTGAGCGATGGGCGTGATGTACATCTTGCCGAACAGGACGGGCGCCGTCACCGTCAGCTGGCCGCGCGGCGTGGTGTTGGCGCCCGCTGCGGAAAGCTCGGCGGCATCGACATCCGCGAGGATGCGGCGGCAGTCTTCGAAGAACGTTGCGCCTGCATCCGTCATCCGCACGACACGCGTGGTGCGCGTCAACAGGCGCACGCCCAGATGTTCTTCGAGTTCCGTCATCATGCGGCTGATGACCGAGGGCGACACGTTGAGCTTGCGCGCCGCGGACGCGAAGCCTTCCGTCTCGACCACGGCCACGAAAGTGGTCATTGCCTGAAGCCTGTCCATGGCTGAAGAGATGAACGCAGATGCCAAAAGCATAGCAGCGTTTCGCAACGTGTCGCGCGCGACGGTACTCACAGATCGAGCAGCAGGCGATCGCCGCCGCCCGGTTCCGCATCGGCGGGAACGGCGCAGCAGATCAATGCTTCGTTGTCTGGCACCTGAAACTCCGGCGCAACCGCGTAAGCCACGGCACCCTCGACGATGCGCGTTCGGCACGTGCCGCAACTGCCCCCCCGGCAGCCGAATTCGGGACTCAATCCGCGCGCTTCCGCAAGCTCCAGCAACGAACCGCTCTCCGGACTCCAGCGCGCTTCCTTGCCCGATTTCACGAACGCAACGGGCACCGGCCGGTCCGCTGCGACGCGCACGGGGCCTGTCGCGGCAACGGAGTCTTTCCTGCGCTGCAAGCCGGACGGGCCGAACGCTTCGGCGTGAATGCGGTTGTCGGCGACGTTGAGATCGCGCAAACCGTCGTACATCGACTGCATGAATGCCGATGGTCCGCAGAGATAGAAGTCGTAGTCGTCGAAGGGCAAGGTGTCGCGCAGCAACTGGATATCGATCCGGCCTGCGACGTCGAAGTCTTTCTCTTCACGTGCGCCGTCGATATCGGACAACGCG
The DNA here is from genome assembly GCF_007995085.1 of Paraburkholderia azotifigens. Lineage (GTDB taxonomy): Bacteria > Pseudomonadota > Gammaproteobacteria > Burkholderiales > Burkholderiaceae > Paraburkholderia > Paraburkholderia azotifigens. Next base: position 1,692,318 of record NZ_VOQS01000005.1, on the reverse strand, counting down.
CGCACCACTTTAACCGCGCCATTCGCCGACGCCGCGAGCCGTTCGATTTCGCGGCTGAACGCACGCTCTTTCAGCGAACGCGCCGAATGGAAGAACCAGGTTGGACGGACACGCCGCGTGCGCAGCCCTTCGTAGACGATATGCCTGAGCATCGCGAGCATCGGCGTGATGCCGACACCGGCGGCGAGCAGGACGGCGGGACGGCGCGCGTGGGCATCGATCGTGAACTGGCCTGCGGGCGCGCGCGCTTCGACGATGCTGCCGATCTGCAACGTATCGTGCAGATGCGACGACACCGATCCATCGCGCTTCACGCTGATTCGATAGAGTCCGTCGGCGGGCGCTGTCGACAACGTATAGGTACGGATGAGAGGCTTGTCGTGACTGGGCAGCATCACGCGGATGGGCAGATGCTGACCCGCTTCGTGTGCAATCAGTCCCGCGCCGTCCGCCGGTTCGAGATGGAATGAACGGATCACCGAGCTTTCGTCGATAACGTTCGCCACCTTGAACGGCCTCCATGCATTCGCAAGTTCGGCGGCCTTCAGGCGGCTGGCCGCTTCGTCCCAGCTGCCCGTCATCAGCGAGTTCGGCGACCAGCCGTTCGCCTGAAATTTCCAGCGCAGCGGCAGCGCGCCTTCGCGATAGACGATGCGCCGCGGCGTGAAATGCCACAGCCGTTCCGCGCCCTGAAACGCGGCGATTTCCGGCGAGTCGAGATCGACGGTCGCGTCGCCCGTCAATTGCAGTACGTCGCCCGTTTCGAAGTCGGCGAAGACGAGTCCCGCGCGCGGATTGACGAGGAAGTTGCCGAGCGTGGCGAAGAACAGGTTGCCCGCGAAGTCGGGAACCGTCAGCCTGCCGTCGTCGCCGATGCGCACGAAGCCGGCCTTGCCGCCGCGATGCGACACATCGACCTGACGGCGCGCGTCGTCGCCGACGTATGACGCGACGAAGAACGTGTCCGCTGCTTCGATCATCGCGCGGGCGCGGCCGCTCAGGCTGTCGAATGTCCTGGGCGCGATGCCGGAGAACACGGCGGGATCGCGAATGAATGCGAAATCGCGCGCCTGGATGTATTGCGGGCAATTGCCGAAGCTTTGCGCGACATCGACGTCGAAACTCTGCGCCGTTCTGTTTCGCACGGCACCGTTCATGCGATTGCGGCGGCGCGTATGCAGCTCGATGCCCAGCAGACCGATGGCCGCGTCTTCGTGCAAGCCCGGCGTGGCGGGATCGTGGGGATCGGCGGATAGATCGACATGCAGATTCTTGTCGCTCGTTGCATGCATGAAACCCGGCTGACCCGCGACCAGGGTCGCCCACACGTCGCCGTCGTCATCCACCGCGCCGACGACAATGAACGGCAGTTGCCTGAAGAACGTGCGATGCTGATCGGGCATGTAGTTGCGCACGACGCGGCGTCCGAGTTCCTGCATCTTGCCGACAACGCCGACCTTTTCCTGCAAAGCGATTTCGCCTGCGTGCCAGGGCGATCCACTGTCCGTCGATACCGTGTTCATGATCCGTCTCCCGAGCCTGGTGAACAGGGAAGCCGCGCTGTGTGCTTCCCGATGACTGACTTGACGCGCTCAGGCAGCGAGGCCGACAGGCGTCTTCTGGAACTCGACAAAACCGGGCAATGCCTCGATACGGCGCAGCCACGCGTTGACGTTCGGGTAGAAGGACAGGTCGACGTTGCCTTCCGGCGCACGCGCGATGTAGCTGTAGAGCGCGACATCGGCAATCGTCGGATGAGGCTGCGCGATGTATTCGCGCCCGGCCAGTTCTTCGTCGATCAGCTTGAGGATGCGATGCGCACGCGCGATCAGTTCTTCGGCGTTGTATTTTGCGCCGAACACGGTAATCAGTCGCGCGGCGGCCGGGCCGAAAGCGATTTCGCCCGCCGCGACGGACAGCCAGCGCTGCACGGCTGCTTCGAGCGCGGGCGTTTGCGGCAGCCAGTCGGTTTTGCCGGACTTGCGGGCGAGATACACGAGAATCGCGTTCGAGTCCGCGATGCTGATGTCGCCGTCGACCAGCACGGGCACCTGGCCGAACCGGTTCAGCTTCAGGAATTCAGCAGATTTATGCCCGGCAGCGGCGAGATCGACTTCGATCAGCTGATGCTCGATGCCGAGCAGCGACAGGAACAGGCGGGCGCGATGCGAGTGGCCGGAGAGCGGATGATAGTAGAGCTTCATGGCGTTGTCCTTCGGTCTGAGGTGACTGGGGAATCCAGATCACTTGAGAACGAAGTCTAGGGACGCGCCGCTTGCGGCAGAATCCCTCGCCAGGTCAATTGATACTTCTCGAAACGAGAACGGTGGTTACCGCGGCGTCAGGCGCCCAGCTTGAAGAAGCCGACCGTCGCGTTCAGATCCTTGCCCTGCGTGCTGAGCGATTCCGAGGCGGCGGCAATTTCTTCCACTAGCGCGGCATTCTGCTGGGTCGACTGATCCATCAGCGATACAGCCTGATTGACCTCGCCGATCGCCCGGCTTTGCTCGCGCGCGGAATCGGCGATTTCGCTGGTAATGTTGGCGACGTTGGAAATCGCGTCGGTCAGCTCGGCGATCGTCTTGCCTGCCAGATTGACCTGTTCGGCGCCCGCCTGGACGTTGCCGACGGACACTTCCAGCAAGGCCTTGATCTCTTTGGCCGCGCCTGTCGAGCGCTGCGCGAGGTTGCGCACTTCGGCGGCGACCACGGCGAAGCCACGGCCGCTTTCGCCTGCGCGCGCGGATTCGACAGCGGCATTCAACGCGAGGATGTTGGTCTGAAACGCGATTCCTTCGATCATGCCGACAATGCCCACGATCCGGCCCGATTGCTCGACGGCGGTATTCATCGTTTTCGCGGCAGCCGAGACAGCCTCATTGCCGCGCCGCGCCACTTCCACCGCACCCGAGGCGACGGCGTTGGCGTTCTTCGCCTGATCGGCGGTGCCGCGCACCGTGCCCGCCAGTTCTTCCATGCTGGCCGCCGTTTGCTGGATCGAGGCCGCCTGTTGCTCGGTACGGGACGACAGATCCAGATTGCCCGCCGACACTTCGCTTGCCGCGAGTTCGAGGTGACGGCTGTTCGTCATCACTTTCAGCAGCACGCCGTGCAGTTTTTCGACGAAAGCGTTGAACTGCTTCGCGAGATGACCGACTTCGTCGTTGCTCAACTGCGGCAGGCGGCGCGTCATGTCGCCGTCGCCGGCAGCGATTTCATGCATCGAGCTGGCGAGATTGCGGATGGGATCGGTCATTCTGCGACCCAGCGCAACCATGATCAGCACGGCGACGACGAGCACCAGCAAGCCCATCGCGATCAGCGTCCATGTGAGCCGGTTTGCCGCCGCCATCATTTCGGATTCGGGCACGAGCGCGTAGTACTTCCAGCCGTTCTTCGGCGACGTATAGACGAACGACTGATATTCGACGCCGTCCATCTGGATGCGCACGAGTCCGTCGGCCGCATTCGACAGCTGCTCATAACCGCCGCCCAGGCCCTTCAGTTCCTTGAATTCGTGTTTCTTCTCGCGCGGATCGATGAGTACTTTGCCGCTGCTGTCCGTGACGAGCAGATAACCCGTTTTGCCGAACTGAATGCCGCTCGTGAGCCGCGCGAAGTCGTCGAGCGAGATGTCGCCTTCGAGTACGCCGAGAATGTCGCCCTTGCTGTCTTTGACGACGCGCGCGAACGAAATGATCGCGCCGCCCGAACCTGCCGCGCTGAGATAGGGCGCGGGCCGCACGACGCGATCGGGCGCCGTCATCGCCAGCTGATACCACGGTCTTACGCGCGGATCGTAGTGCTCGCCGTTCAGGCTTTCGATCGGCCACTGTACGTAACCGCCCCAGCGCGTGCCGATGTCGAGATAGCGCATGTTGGGATGCGTGTCGCCGAAATCCTTGAGCAACGCGAAGATTGTCTTTTCGATTTCGCCGTTCTTGTCCGGCGTCATCTGGCCGCCGTGGTTCAGATAGTCGGTGATGCTCTGATCGGCTGCTTTCAGCTGCGCGGTTTGCGTGAGGTACGTGAGGTTCTGCTCGACCTCCTTGAAGTTCACATCGAGCGATTCGTCTGCCTGAACGATGCGCGCGTGACTGGACTGCTCGAACTCGTCGACGGCCTGATGCCGCACGTTCAGCGCGCCGACGGATGTGAGTAGAAGAACCGTGACTGCGAGCGCGGCGCCCGATGCCGCGCTGAACTTGAATGCGATCGAACCAGTAAGCTTCACCATGACCTCTGCCAATGTCGAACTGCAACCCGATATCGTCTCGCTGCGCGCTGAAAACGAAGCGATGTGCGCTGAGAGTTACGTTGGTTGTCGGCTGATATCGGGCCGCCTTGAGCAGAAGTGGTGATGAATTCGATAAATATTTTTCGCGGCTTTTTTTGTGTCGTTTCAGGTGAAAAACGCGTCGCTATTACGATGATGAAGTCGTGCTTCGTTGATTAGAAAAGATGCGTCATGCGGCTGCCCCCGCTTCGTGCAGAAATGGCGTGATATTGCGCAGCGCACGCGAAACGTAGTCCTCTTTTTCACCCACAGGCGCGACGTAATGAAGCGCCTCCGACGCCGCGTCGATACCTTCGAGGCGCGCAATCACCCATGCGGCGAGATACTGCGAAGCGAGGCATCCGCCTGCCGTCGCGAGGTTGCCGCGCGCAAAGAACGGCTGGTTCAGAACGTCGACGCCTGCTTCTTCGACCCACGGTTTCGTCGTGAGGTCGGTGCAAGCGGGCACGTCGTCAAGCAGTCCCAGTTTCGCCAGTACGAGCGTGCCCGAGCACTGCGCGCCCAGCAGTTGCCGCGAAGCATCGAACCGCATTTGCGACATCAGCGTCGGATCGGCGACGACGTCGCGCGTCAATTTCCCGCTGCCCACGAGCACTGCATCTGCCGCATTCGCTTCACGCAAGGAAATGTGACCTTCCACTGGCACACCGTTCATCGACGTGACGCGCTTCTGCGGCGTGGCAATCGACACGCGCCAGTCCGGCTTCCTGATGCGGTTGAGAATGCCGAGCGCAATGAACGAATCGAGTTCGTTAAACCCTTCGAACGTCAGAATGGCGATATGCATGATGGTTCGCGTGATGAGGTGTGTGGGGTGAACACATGCTAGGCGCGGGCAGCATTACAATCAAATAATTGTCATGGATACATCTGCCTGCCTCTGCTTATGGCTCAACTCCGGTACAAGGCGCTGGTCGATAAATACGCCGCCGATATCCGTTCTGGCCGTCTTTCTGCGGGCACGCGCCTGCCGACGCATCGCGAGCTTGCTGCCAGGCACGGCTTCGCGCTCGTCACGGCAACGCGTGTCTATGCCGAACTCGCGGCGATGGGGCTTGTGAGCGGCGAGACGGGACGCGGCACGTTCGTTCGCGAGATTTCTTTGCCGCCGAGGCAGGGCATCGATCAGTTCGCGCTGGCGGCGGGCATGGTCGACCTCAACTTCAATTATCCGGCGCTGCCTGGCCAGGCCGATCTGCTGCGTGGTGCGTTGCGTCAGCTCGCGGCGTCCGGCGATCTGGAAAGCCTGCTGCGTTATCAGCCGCACGGCGGGCGCCAGCGCGAACGCGCGGCCGTCGCCCGGCATCTGGCGTGGCGTGGGCTCGATGTCGGCTGGGAGCGGGTATCGCTCGTGAATGGCGCGCAGGCGGGGCTGGCGGCGACGGTCATGGCGCTGCTGCGTCCCGGCGACGTGGTCGCCGTCGACGCATTGACCTATCCGGGATTCAAGATCATGGCCGAGGCTTTTCGCCTCGAACTGGCGCCGATTCCGGCAGCGGCGCAAGGCCCGGACCTCGACGCGCTCGAGCGTTTGTGCGCGAGCCGCCGCGTAAAGGCCGTGTACGTGATGCCGACGATGCACAATCCGCTCGGCTGGGTAATGAGCGCGCACCGGCGCAAGCAGCTGGTGTCAATCGCGCGGCGGCATGGTCTGTTGATCATCGAAGACGCGGCTTACGCGTTCCTCGTCGACAAACCGCCCGCGCCATTGGCCGCGCTCGCGCCCGAGACGACCGTCTACGTGTCGGGGCTGTCGAAGAACGTGGCGACGGGGCTGCGTGTTGGCTTCGTGGTCGCACCGCCGGAATCGATGAAGGCAATCGAACAGTCCATTCGCGCGACCACCTGGAACACACCTGGCGTGATGACGGCAATCGCCTGCGCCTGGCTCGAAGACGGAACCGTGAAGCGGCTGGAAACAGAGAAACGCCGTGACGCGAAAGCTCGTCAGGCGATGGCTGCCGAAGTGCTCGCCGGCCTGCCATGCGTGCGCCATCCCGCATCGTATTTCGTCTGGTTGCCGTTGTCGGAAGAGGTTCGCGCCGATCAGGTTGCGGCAGCGCTGATGCGCGAACACATCTCCGTCTCGACTGCCGAGCCTTATGCGACTTCACATCATGTGCCGCACGCCGTGCGTCTCGCGTTGGGTTCCGTCGAACTCGACGTGCTGCGTGAATCGTTGAAGAAAGTCAGGCAGGTGATCAGCGACTACGCGTATTGAAGCCACGGGGCGGGGCGAGCCACCAGACTAGGCGCGTTCCCGCACCAGCGCCAGATGCTTCTTCGAAGTATGAACGTGTTCGGCGCCGCCTATCAGGCTCATCGCTTCAGCATGCGAGGCGACACACGGACCCGAGCCGAGCAGCGGCTTGCGAGCCGTCTCGCGTAGCGCGAGCACCGACACGATGCCGATGATCGACGCGCCCATCAGGTAATACGCGGGCATCATCAGGTTGCCCGTGCGGTCGACGAGCCACGCGGCGACCAGCGGCGTCGTGCCGCCGAACAGCGACACCGACACGTTGAAGCCGATCGCCAGCGCGCCGTAACGGATCTTCGTCGGGAAGAGGGCGGGCAGCGACGACGGCATCACGCCCGTGAAGGTCGACAGCAGCGCGCCGAGAATCAGCAGGCCGCCGAACACGGGCAGCACGGCGCCCGTGCGGATCAGCAGCAGTGCCGGAATCGACAGCGCGAACAGACCCACGCAGCCGAGCAGCATGACGGGCTTGCGGCCGATCTTGTCCGACAGGTGGCCTGCGTAGAGCGTCATCGGCATCATCAGCACCATCACGGCCAGCACGAGGAACAGGCCGTGCGATTCGTTGAAGTGCAGCGTGGCCGACAGATAGCTCGGCAGATACGACAGCGCCATGTAGTCGGTGACGTTGAAGATCAGCACGAGACCGACACATTGCAGCAGCGGCTTCCATTGCTGCGCGAGCAGTTCCATGAAGCTCTGTTTGGGGCGCGACTTCTCGTCGGCTTCACGCGTTTCGGCTTCCTTCTTGAACGCGGGCGTTTCTTCGAGCTTCATCCGGATGTACAGGCCCACGAGACCCAGCGGACCCGCGATGAAGAACGGCACGCGCCAGCCCCACGACAGCAGCGCTTCCTGCGACAGCGAAGCCGTCAGAACGGCAACCGTGCCCGCGCCGAGGATATAGCCGACCAGCGTGCCGAATTCGAGGAAGCTGCCTGCGAAACCGCGGCGGCGGTCGGTCGCGAACTCGGCGATGAACGTGGCTGCGCCGCCATATTCGCCACCCGTCGAAAAGCCCTGCACCAGACGCGCAACGAGCAGCAGCGCGGGCGCGAGAATGCCGATCGAACCATAGCTCGGAATCAGGCCGATGGCGAAGGTGCCGACGGCCATCATGATCATCGTCATCGCAAGCACGCGCTGGCGGCCGATCCTGTCGCCGAGCGGGCCGAACACCATGCCGCCGATCGGGCGCACGAGGAACGCGGCGGCGAACGTGCCGAACGTCGCGATCAGCTGCGCCGAAGAGCTGCTCGACGGGAAGAACACCTTGCCGAGGGTGACGGCGATGTAGCTGTACACGCCGAAGTCGAACCATTCCATCGCGTTGCCGAGCGCCATCGCGCCGACAGCACGTTTGAGAAGGGAGTGATCAACGATCGTGATGTCTTCGAGCTTAAGACGCGAACTCGAAGAATGGCGCTTTGCGGCGCGCGCTTGCGAACGGCTCATTGACACACTCCTGACATGGCATGGCGAACCCGCGAAATACGGCAGGGATCCCGGCGGCATATGCCGGTCGAATCATCGGGCGCCAGTTGGCTTCGGAACCTCGACGTCGCAACATGCGCAGCGGAACAAGACGCGGGGCACGCGACGTCGGGCAAGATCATCGGCTAGAGTTTGCTGATATGCAGGGAGTGGCGTTGTCGCTCATGCGTCCGGAAACCGGCGGAAAACGACAGCGGCGGATCGAACCGCATTCACGTCGATGTCGCGCTAGTTCAACTCGCCTGGCATCGCTCTTGCTCGTCTTTTCGCTCCGGGTCCGCTTTCTCGAGGCGTGTCCCGCTTCGGACGTACTTCTTCTGACGGGCATTGCACGTATGCGCCTTTTCATCGTGTAAAGGAGGGAAACGATGAATGGTCGTTTCGACAAAAGGGCGCTTGCGGGCTGCATCGTGATGGGCGGTCTGGCGCTCGCGGCAGTCGTGCTGCATATCGAGTCGAACGCACTATCCGACCTCTGGCCATTCCATCACGACGACGTTTCGATCACAGACGATCCGCAGAATGCGCCATCTCCCATCAACGATGTACCGTCCGTCGCGGTTCACGACGACACGTCCGACGCCGATATCGCGTTCGTCCTTCAGGCAGTCAGCGACAATCTGCAGCGCAACGATCTGACGGCCGCCAAGGTTCTGCTCGACGAAGTCCTCGCGGTTCACAGCGATTTGCCGCAGGCGCTGGCACTTCAGCAGGAGTTGCGTGTGCGCGAAGCGAGAGCGGCGCACGCGGCGCCACCGTTAGCGGTCGCAGCGAACGACAACACCCGGCCTCCCGCCGCGATGGAAACGCGCGAAACAGAAGCACGCGCCGCAGCGGGCAAGCAGGAAAGAACCGTACGAAGCAGGCAGGTTGCTTCGCACGGAACGAATCACGTGAAGTCGCGCGGGGCTTCCAGCGTTGCGCAGCGCAAGCACATGGCCGTTGTTTCAAACGGGCGCCCGAAGACGCGTGCCGAGGTGGTCGCGGAATTGAAGCGTGCGCGTGCCAATGGCACGGTGCCGAACTTCGGCGGCCGCCATCGGTAGCCTTCGAATGGCGGCGCGCCGGAGCACAGTGCATGCGTCAGCGGAAATTGGTCCGCGCGAGTTCCACGATTTCGTCGCCGCGCCCGTTGAGAATGACGCGCATCATGTACGGACTGAAGCCCTTGGCCTGCGCCAGCTCGATCTTGGGCGGCATCGCGAGTTCCTGCTTCGCTGTCACGACAACGATCGCGGCGGGTCCGTCGTGCGCGAACGCTGTCTTCAGTGCAGAGGCCACCTGCTCCGAGTCCTCGACACGAATGCTAAAGATGCCCGCGCCCCTGGTAATGGCCGCAAAATCGGTTTCGCTGAGATCGACGGTCAGTTGAGTGCAATGACTGCCTTGACCTCGACCCATACACTTTTTGGTCGTGCGACCACTTGATAGCACGCACGCGCTGGATACGGCGCATTGAAAAACGCGCCGTAGACCTCGTTGACAGCTGCGAATTCACCTGGGTCGGTCAGCAAGACCGTGGTCTTCACTGTCCGGTCGCGCGTCGTTCCGGCGGCTAGAGCAATGGCGCTCATGTTCCTTGGACATTGCTCAATCTGCTGGGCAGCGCTAGCCGACTATCTCACCTGTCGAGGGGGCCGGGGGGGCGTTGTCCGGTGACAAACAGAAAGCTGTCCTTTGCTATTGCTTGCGAAAACGGGCCGATTGCTGCGGGCGCTTGTGTGGTTTCAATCTTCCTCATGTGTTCTCACAGAGACAGTTGCTCGCTACTTGACAGGAAGGTGGCTCAACGCGAGCCGAACGCGCGGTCACTGCGACGCTGTTACAGGAACTCGTCGTGCTAGCGCACACATCAATTCATAGCCAATCGTGCCCGATGACGAGGCAACGTCATCGATTTTGACCTGTTCGCCCCAGAGTTCCACCTTTGACCCAATACCCGCGTTCGGGCACGGCGTCAGGTCTACAGTGAGCATGTCCATCGACACGCGGCCGACCGTCCGCGTCATTACTCCGTCGACGGCGATAGGCGTGCCCGTCGGTGCATGACGTGGATAGCCGTCAGCATAGCCACACGCAACCACGCCAATTCGCATCTCGGCATCGGCTTTATAGGTGCGAGCGTAGCCAACTGTGTCGCCGGCGCGCATTGTTTGAACGCCGATAATCTGGCTGCTCAGTGTCATCGACGAGCGCAACGGAACATCGCGGATGTCTTTAGCTTGTCCAGTCGGCGACCCACCGTAAAGCACGATTCCAGGGCGGATCCAGTCACGATGAGCGCGCGGGTGCCACAGCGAAGCTGCCGAATTCGACAGACTGCGCGGCCCTGGAATTCCGCGAGTTGCTTCGTCAAACTGGTCGAGTTGCCAGTCAACGTCACCTTCGTCGGCATTGGCGAAGTGACTCATGAGCGCTATATCGCCAATGCCAGTGGATGCGCTTGAGCGCTGCCAGGCCGCGCGAAAGTGCTCAGGAGTGAACCCGAGCCGGTTCATGCCCGAGTTCATTTTGAGGTAGATGTCGATTGGCTTTTTGGGTTTGGCCGCGACAATCAGTTCGCGCTGTTCGTCGCAATGCACGGCGACTGTCAGTGCGTGTTCGTCTGCAACCTTCACGTCGCTGGTGGTGAAAACGCCCTCAAGCAGCAACACTGGCTTCTTCCAGCCGCACTCTCGTACGCGAATTGCTTCGTCGAGGTCAAGCAACGCGATGCCGTCCGCTCCAGCAAGAGCTCGGTATATTCGCTCGATTCCGTGTCCATATGCATTAGCCTTTACGACGGCCCATACTCGGGATTCAGGAGCCTTGCTGCGAACAAGCTCGAGATTGTGTTTGATAGCGTCGGGATGGACGACGGCGTTTATCGGGCGAGGCATGGCGTGATTTCTGGCAGTCGGTAATGATCTCGGGCCATCGCGAAGCGGCTTTTACGGCTCGTGAAGGCGTTTTCAAAAGAGGCGCTGATACTTAGTTCAGGGCGAAGTCCGCAGGGGCGGGTGCTTCCTTCGCGTATCGGAACACGTTCAAGTCATCGAACTGTATCGCGGGCTTTCGCCCGGAGATGAGGTCGGCGAGCAGTTGCGCTGAGCCACATGACATCGTCCACCCTAACGTTCCGTGACCCGTGTTCAGGTAGAGGTTGGGGACGGCGGTGTTGCCCACAATCGGCGTTCCGTCTGGCGTCATCGGGCGCAGACCAGTCCAGAAGGTCGCAGTTGAAGTGTCGCCGCCGCCAGGAAACAAATCGTTCACGCACATCTCGAGCGTTTCGCGGCGAGCTTCGCGCAAGCGCTTATCGAAGCCGACGATTTCGGCCATACCGCCCACACGAATGCGTTTTTCAAAGCGTGTTATGGCGATTTTGTAGGTTTCGTCGAGGACAGTCGAAACCGGCGCGCGGGCTTCATCGATGATAGGTGCCGTGATGGAGTAGCCCTTGAGCGGGTACACCGGAATCTTCACGAGGCCAGACAGGAAATTTGTCGAGTAAGAGCCGAACGCAACAACGAACGCATCAGCGTGAATAAGCTTGGCACCGTGACGGACCCCGGTGACGCGGCCGCCTTCCACCGCAAGTCCATCTACGGTCGTGTTGTAGCGGAACTCCACTCCCGCTTGCTGGGCAAGCGCAGCCAGGCGAGTAGTGAACAACTGGCAATCACCCGTTTCATCTCCCGGCAAGCGCAGGCCGCCAGTCAGTTTGTGTGAGGTAGCTGCAAGCGCAGGCTCTGCCCGGGAAAGTTCGCTTGCGCTCAGCAGTTCATACGCCACATTTGCTTCTTTGAGGACGGCAATATCCTTCGCCGCGCCGTCGAACTGCTGCTGCGTCCGGAAGACCTGCAGCGTGCCGCCCGTCCTTCCTTCGTACTGGATGCCCGTCTCTGCCCGCAACGCCTGCAGGCAATCGCGGCTGTATTCGGCAAGGCGCACCATCCGACCCTTGTTAATCGCGTAGCGCTCTGCCGTGCAGTTCTGCAGCATCTGCCACATCCACTGCAACTGGAACTGTTTGTCCGCATCGTCCGGTCTGATCGCAAGCGGCGCATGCTTCTGAAACATCCATTTCACCGCTTTCAACGGCACGCCGGGAGCCGCCCACGGAGCCGCGTAGCCGGGCGAAATCTGTCCAGCATTCGCAAAGCTCGTTTCAAGTGCAGGACCTTGTTCCCGTTCGATGACGACCACATCGTGACCTGCCCGCGCGAGATAGTACGCGCTTGTAACGCCAACGACCCCACTGCCCAGAACGACGACGCGCATATCTCTGACTCCGCAGCCGATAACAGAAGTTGATTGACCTGTCGGACGGCGCCGACCTGGTGAATTACGAGATGCTATCGGCGAATGGATAGTTTTTAGAACTATTTAGATCTCGCATTTAAGTCGAAAAAACTAGGCAAAGTTGTGCTGCCAAGGCTTCGCCGTGCCCGGCAAGTCGCTGCTGTGCGTCTCCTTCGCCGTCTTGCCGTCTAGGGAGATTCGCCTAGTTGACACAGCCGATTTGTGTTCTTACACTTCATGCATACATCGCTGCACACATAAAAACATACACCTTTGATTGATGTCAACCGCATGTTCGAGATCGTGTGTGGAGCGCCTTCGCCGGCCACCTCACACAGGAGCGGTGGACTTGGTCGCGCAGGTCGGCGTGTGGACTTTTGGAAAATCGCTTTTCGCAAGGCTCGGCCGGAGAAGAATCACTGGTGGTGCGGCAGTTCATGCCGGTGCCCGGATGTGAATTCTTAACCGCGGGAGCCATTGATAACCCTCACGGAGTAAGCAATGAAATTGTCTGGAGTGATGCCCGCCCTTGTGACGCCCTTCGATGCCAACAACAAGGTCGACTTCAAGGCGCTCGAGAAGCACATGCTCAACCTGCGCGCAGCGGGAGTTACTGGCTGGGTACCGCTGGGTTCGACTGGCGAGTACTTTTCGATGTCGAACGAGGAACGCGAAGAAGTCCTTCGGTTCGTGAAGGATTTCGCGAACGATAACGAATATCTCATCGCCGGCACGAACGCGCCCGCGACCCGTGAGGTCATCGAGAACACGGCAAAGGCGAAGGAAATCGGATACGACACCGTTCTGCTCGCAACCCCGTTTTACACGCGGCCGACGCAGGAAGAATTGCTCGCGCATTACCGTGCGGTTCTCGACGAGACGGGCGTGAACCTCATTCTCTATAACTACCCGCCCAAGGACGGCATCGAAATCTCGTTCGACCTGATGGATGCGCTCGCCGATGACCCGCGCGTTCTCGGCATCAAGGAGAGCTCGGGCGTACTGCAACGTGCCATCGACATTTACTCGCGCTACAAGGGCCGTATCGACCTGGTCTCCGGCTCCGATGACGTGGCGCTCGACTTCATGTTCTGGGGTGCGGATACGTGGATTTGCGGTCCGGCGAACTGCATGGCGAAGGCCTGTTGCGACCTCGACCGCACGTACCGCTCGGGTGAGCTGGAAAAGGCGCGCGAAATGATGGCCACCCTCTATCGCGCGATGAACATCCTGGAAAGCGGCAAGTTCGTCCAGAAAATCAAGTATGGCTGCGAACTTCAGGGCACGCCGGTCGGCAAGGCTCGTGCGCCGCTCGGCGAACTGACCGACGAAGAAAAGAAGGCGTTCCGTGCTGCCATGGAACCCATCCTGAACTGGTAAGGTTTAGGCGACCGAGTCGAGAGACTCGGTCATTTGCAAGCGTTCGCGGAGAGTACTTGTGTCACCTATCGTCGTCATCGGGGCTGGAATTATTGGTACTTCCATCGCGTACGACTTGCAGAGCAGGGGCAAGAACGTCGTCATCGTCGACAAGGATGCGCCTGGCAAAGGGGCGTCATACGGCAACATGGCGAGTATCGCAGTGACGGAATTCATGCCTGCATCGCGTCCGGGTGTCTGGGCGCAAATGCCGAAGTGGATGCTGGACCCGGAAGGCCCGGTGCGCATCCGCCCCGCGTACATGCCGAAGCTGCTGCCATGGTTTTTTCGTTTTCTCTCAGCCAGTCGGCCATCGAAACTGCGCGAGCTGGAGGCTGCCGGAGCGGTGCTTTGCGGCCGGGTCTATGAAGACCTGAACGCTCTTCTGAAGAAGACTGGTCTCGAGTACATGCTCAGCTCGGAAGGTTGTCTAAGTTTGTACACCGACGAGGCAGAATTTCGCGCCGACCGCGAACACATTGAGATTCTTGAGCGCTTTGGCTTCCGATACGAGGTTCTGGACGGGAGTGCGCTTCGTGACCTCGAGCCAGCGCTGACGCACAAGATTGGGAAGGCTGTTCTTTTCCCTGACAACCGTTCCATCGCGGACCCGTACAAGTTTGTTGTGGCCCTCGCCGAGCAGTTCAGCGCGCTTGGTGGCCGGATTGAACAGGGCGAAGTTGCCGGCTTCGAACAGGTCGACGACGAGGTCACCGCGGTCAAGCTGAAAGATGGTCGTCGCCTGGAGGCAAGCCAGGTCGTTCTGGCTGCAGGCGCTTTCACGAGTCGTCTTTCCTCGATGCTGAGCGAGCATATTCCGCTGGAAACCGAGCGCGGTTACCACACGCAGATTATGGCGCCGGGCATCTCCATGAAGCATTCGATTATCTGGCCCGCCAGAGCTTTCATGGTGACGCCTACAGCAGGCGGCATTCGGGTCGGCGGCACTGTCGAAATGGCAGGCCTCGACGCCAATCCCGACTTTCGACGCGCGAAGATTCTAGTGAAGCGAGCGAAGGAGGCTTTGCCTGAACTCAAGGCTGAGCAGACCAGCGAGTGGATGGGACATCGTCCGGCGCTACCGGACACGGTGCCCGTCATGGGCCGGTCTGCCAGGCGCCGCAACGTTTACTACGCGACGGGCCACGGACACCTCGGACTTACATACGGCGCAACCACTGGCAGATTGATGGCCGACCTCATCACAGGCGTCGAACCTCCGGTGGACATGACGCCCTATCGCGTCGACCGGTTCTAACTGATTTCAATGCCTGGAAGGCGAACATTATGCGAAACGAACTCTACATCGACGGTAAGTGGGTGAAGCCCGTTAAGGGCGAAACGCGCAGCGTAATCAACCCGGCGACGGAAGAGGTTATCCAGACCATCAGCGCTGCCTCTGCTGAAGACGTCGATATTGCCGTCAAGGCCGCCCGGCGCGCATTCGACCACGATGGCTGGCCGAAGCTGAGCGGCTCGCAGCGTGCGCAGTACCTCCACGCAATCGCGAAAGGCATTCGCAACCGTCAGGAAGAAATCGCTCGCCTCGAGACGATTGATAACGGCAAGCCGTTTCCGGAAGCAATGTGGGACATCGGCGATGCGGCGGGCTGCTTCGAGTACTACGCAGGACTCGCGGAGCAGCTCGACAACAATCGGGCAGAAAAAATTGAGCTCTCGGACGGTCGCTTCACTTCCAAGGCGGTCAAAGAGCCCATCGGCGTCGCCGGCGCAATCATTCCCTGGAATTACCCGCTGCTGATGGCGGCCTGGAAAGTAGCGCCTGCGCTCGCCGCTGGTTGCACGGTCGTGCTCAAGCCCGCAGAGGTGACTTCTCTGACAGCACTCGAACTGGCCGCTATCGCTCACGAAGCAGAGCTGCCGGCCGGTGTGTTGAATATCCTGACGGGTTCTGGTTCCGTCGCCGGTCAGGCCATCATCGACCACAAGGGCGTGGACAAGCTCGCGTTCACCGGGTCGGGTCCAATCGGCTCGCAAATCATGGCGGCCGCAGCACGCGACATCAAGCGTGTAAGTCTCGAACTCGGCGGCAAGTCGCCTTTCGTTGTCTTCGAAGACGCCGACATCGAGCAGGCCGTCGAATGGATTATGTTCGGCATCTTCTGGAATCAGGGGCAGGTGTGCTCGGCTACGTCGCGCGTTCTGGTGCAGGAAAGCATCTACGACAAGCTGCTCGAACGACTGATTGAAGAGACGAACCGCATCAAGGTTGGCAACGGGCTGGACGACGGCGTGTTGCTAGGCCCTCTCGTTTCGAAGCGCCAGCACGAGCAGGTCGTTGCCGCAATCGCGGCGGCGACGGACGCCGGTGCTACGGTGGCCGCTGGTGGCATGCGCCCGGAAGGATTCGACAAAGGCTACTACTTGCGCCCGACCATTCTCACAAATGTGCCGCTCGACAGCGACGCGTGGGTCGAGGAAATCTTTGGCCCGGTCGTGTGCATTCGTCCTTTCGCGACCGAAGAGGAAGCCATCGAACTCGCCAACGATTCGCGATTCGGCCTTGCTGCTGCTGTGATGTCCAAAGACGACGCGCGCGCTGAGCGTGTGGCCGCGGCGTTCCGCGCCGGCATCGTCTGGATTAACTGCTCGCAGCCGACATTCACGGAAGCTCCGTGGGGTGGTTACAAGCAGTCTGGCATCGGTCGTGAGCTTGGTCGGTGGGGGCTCGACAACTATCTGGAAACCAAGCAGATTACGAAGATTGTCAGCGAGGAACCTTGGGGCTGGTACATCAAATAAGGACGCGTGCCATGCGTTTCGAAAAGTCACTGGAATTGTTGCTGGTTCATTGCCAGGGTGAACTCGGGCATGTACTCGTGAATGGTGCCCCTGAAATCCCGGGTGCAACCATGCTCGACAAGATGAATTACATCAACAACGTCGATGACAGTTTGCGGCGGTTCGTCACCTTCGAGCCGCGCGCGCATGTCGCGATGTCAGTGAACCTGCTGGTCGCGCCAACGCGGGCTGATGCAGACGCTGGCTTCATCGTGCTGCAGGCGGACCGCGCGCACCCCATGTCCGGCAGCAATTGCATTTGTGTCGTTACCGCGCTGCTTGAAAGCGGACGAGTTCCGATGCAGGAGCCCACGACCGTAGTTCGACTCGACACTCCAGCCGGTCTTATCGTGGCGCATGCGCGATGTGAGGGGGGACGCTGTCTCTCGGTGAGCCTCGACAATGTTCCGTGCTTCGCGGAATGTCTGGATAAAGAGATTGATACGCCTACGTGGGGCCGCGTCAAAGTAGACATCGCTTTTGGTGGCGTCTATTACGCACTCGTCGACGTCGAACAGTTGGGTCTCTTGATTCAACCGTCCAATGCACGTGCGTTAGCCGAAGCAGGCATTGAACTCAAGCGGCTGATTGCCGAGCAGGTTTCGGTCAAACACCCCACGCTGACCGGGGTCGACGAAGTGGCGTACGTGATGTTCCGTGATAAGGAGCCCGACGGCGCTGTGCGAACATGCACGACGTTGCAGCCGGGACGAGTGGACCGTTCACCTTGCGGCACCGGTAGCTCAGCGAATCTCGCCACGTTGCATGCTCGCGGATTGGTGTCTGTCGGCGACGCGCGTACGTCGCGCTCAATCATAGGCGGTGAATTCCTCGCCGAGGCAATCGGCGAGACCGAAGTGGGCGGCCGCAAAGCCGTTCTGCCGCGTATTACCGGTCGCGGCTACGTATACGGGCGCACGGAATTGCGCGTCGAGCACGACGACCCGTTCGGCCAGGGGTTCGCTCTTTCTGATACGTGGGGACCGCAGGTCAATCTTTTACGTTAGGAGAGGATGTTGAGCAAACCTCTTGAGGGGCAAACAGTTCTTGTCACCGGCGCAACGGGCGGCATCGGTGCCTCCATCGTTGAGCAACTCGCGGCAGACGGCGCCCGGCCAATCATTCACTACAGTCGCGACACCGCTAAGGCCGAAGCGTTGCTGAAGCGTATCAACGGTAAAGGGGTGGTGGTTCGGTGCGGATTATCCGAGCCTGATGGCGCATCCGAATTGTGGCACCGGGCCATTGAGGCGGAGGGGCGCATTCATGGCCTCGTGAACAATGCAGGTATCCGCACAGAAATCACTATCGATGCGAGCCCCGAAGAGTGGCGCATGGCCTGGCTGAAAGAATTCCAGGTGAATGTGTTTGCTGCGGCCGACCTGTGCCGCGAAGCAATCAGGCATTTCAAGGAAAACGGCGGCGGTCGCATTGTGAACATGTCCAGTCGCGCAGGCCAGCGCGGCTATGTGGCAAATGCGATGCCGTACGGAGCAACGAAGGCAGCGCTTTCGAATATCACGAAATCCATCGCGCGTTCATTCGGAGGTGATGGCATCACAGCAGTGAATATCTGTCCGGGTTGGGTGGCGACCGATATGGCCGGGGACTTCGTTGCCAAACACGGGAAGGATGCGGCTGTTGCGGATATACCAATCGGTGAGATGGCTTCTCCCTCTGAGGTAGCGGAACTGGTTTCGTTCGTCTTGAGACCCTCTCAGGTTTCGCTCAACGGCGCCACGCTCGATGTGAATGGCGGCAGCTACATCCGCTGACGAATGTTTAAGCTCAACCTTTCGCGCGCCCGGAAAGACGAAGGTACGCTCGTCGACCAGATTGTTGCTGCAATCGAACAGGACTTAAGACAAGGCACCTTTCCGGCGGGTACTGCGTTGCCGTCGGTACGCTCTTTTGCGAAGAGTCATGAACTGAGCACATATACGGTATCCGAGGCATATCAACGACTCGTGTCCCTCGGACTCGTCATCGCGCGTGCTGGTGCCTGTTATCGTGTAGCTACTCCTGCCGCCAAACCTCCCGCTGCATCCACATGGAACGCTCCGAGCCTCAACAGAGCCTGGTTGCTTTCCGACGTATTCGCGGACAAGACCGTGCCAATCAAAGCCGGTTGTGGATGGATTCCGAACGACTGGATAAATGAAAGTGGCGTGCAGCATGCTCTGCGTGTGGTCAGTCGTCTACCCGGCGCGCGAATCGGTGGCTATGGCCACCCGTTCGGACTTTCGACGCTGCGAGAATACATAGCAAGTTCACTGCGCAGATATTCGCTGTCTGTCGGAGTCGACGATGTATTGATGACTCAGGGCGTGACGCAGGCACTGGACCTGATTGTCCGGACTCTGCTCAGACCTGGAGACACTGTGCTGGTGGAAGACCCGTGCTATTGCAATCTGCTTGAGATTTTGAAGGTTGCTTTCGTGAACGTGGTCAGCGTGCCGCGCACGCCGGATGGTATCGACAACTCACAACTCGAAGAAGTCATCAGGACGCACAAGCCGAAGGTCATGTTCGTCAACACGGTACTTCAGAATCCTTCTGGAACCTCGTTGAGTGCCGCATCGGCCTTCCGGCTGCTGCAGACAGCGGACCGGGAAGGGATGTGGATTGTTGAGGATGACATCTCGAGAGAGCTAGCGCCTCCCGGCGCCCCATGTCTCGCGGCCATGGAGGGGCTTCAGCGTGTCATCTATGTCTCGGGCTTTTCGAAGACCATCACCCCCGCGATGCGAGTCGGTTACATCGCGGCAAACCGCGAACTCCTGTCGCGCCTTGCGATGACAAAGATGGCGGTCGGCCTGACATCTTCAGAGGTCACGGAACGAGCGGTCGCAAGCGTTCTCATCGAGGGGCATTATGACCGGCACACAGCACATATCCGGGAGCGGCTCTTCAACGCTCATACGAAGGTGACGGCGGCGATGCGCGACGCCGGGCTCACGGTGTTCCACTCACCGGATGCTGGTCTTTTCCTCTGGGCGAGATTACCGATTGAGCCCGACGCGAGCATTGCAGTCACGAAAGATGCCCTGTCCAAGGGCATCTGGCTGGCCCCAGGTTCGTATTTCCGTCCAGGCGAACATGCCTCGGAGTGGTTCAGGTTCAATGCAGCGACATCCGACGTGCCTGAGCTTTGGACTTTCCTCAAGAATCTGAAAGGACGCTCGCGCACCTAGTGTTCGAGGAGGCCGCAGTGTTTTTCTCTGCGAAAGGCGATTGACGGCCACAACCCAATACAGTTCAGCAAATAAAATCAATACGGTCTGGCTGCTCGATTTTTGCTGTTCAGTGATTGTGGGATTCGAACTCGATAAAGTGATTCCACATTCACGGAGACGATGCAATGAGCACGGACAAACCAAACCTCGACCTGACAAACTTCTGGATGCCTTTCACCGCGAATCGCCAGTTCAAGGCGGCGCCGCGGCTGTTCAAAGCCGCGAAGGGCATGTATTACACGACGGTTGACGACCGTCAGGTGCTCGACGCTACGGCCGGTCTCTGGTGTGTCAACGCCGGTCACGGCCGGACTGAAATCACGCAAGCCGTGAGCGAGCAGCTGGATACGATGGACTACGCGCCAACGTTCCAGATGGGACATCCTCTCGCATTCGAAGCGGCGTCGAAGGTTGCTGGCTTCATGCCGGCCGGACTCGACCGGATTTTTTTCACGAACTCCGGCTCGGAGTCTGTCGACACCGCTCTGAAGATGGCACTTGCCTACCACCGTGCCCGTGGCGAAGGTCAACGCACGCGCTTCATCGGCCGTGAACGGGGCTATCACGGCGTGGGCTTCGGCGGCATTTCTGTCGGCGGCATCCTCGCAAATCGCAAAACGTTCTCCGGCAACCTGATGCCGCACGTCGACCACCTTCCGCATACGCTCAATATCGCGGAATCGGCCTTCACCCGTGGTCAGCCGACCTGGGGCACGCATCTGGCTGACGACCTTGAGCGCATCATTGCGCTACACGATGCATCGACGATTGCCGCCGTTATCGTTGAGCCGCTCGCTGGTTCGACCGGCGTGCTAGTACCGCCGAAGGGCTATCTGGACCGCCTGCGCGAAATCACATCGAAACACGGCATCCTGCTGATTTTCGACGAAGTGATTACGGCGTTCGGCCGCCTCGGCGCGCCGACTGCGAGCGAGTTCTTCCAGGTCACGCCTGACATTCTGACTATGGCCAAGGCCATTAATAACGCGGCCATCCCGATGGGAGCCGTTGCGGCAAGTCGCTCGGTCCACGATACAGTGGTCAATGCCGGCGCGGAGAACGCCATCGAGTTCTTCCACGGTTACACGTACACGGCGCATCCCGCGGCTGCAGCTTCCGCAATTGCGACGCTCGACATCTACAGGCGCGACCGCCTGTTTGAGCGCGCCGCAGAGCTGTCCGGTGTATTCGAGGACGCCGTGCACGAATTGAAGGGCTCGCCGCACGTCAAGGACATTCGCAATCTGGGCCTGGTCGCTGGGGTCGAGTTGGAGTCGCGTCCGGGTGCCGTCGGCGCTCGCGCCTACGAAGTCTTTCTCAAATGCTTCGAAGCGGGCGTGCTCGTCCGATATACGGGCGACATCCTCGCTTTCTCGCCGCCGCTGATTGTCGATGAAAAGCAAATCGACCAGATCTTCGCTACCGTGCGCAACGCCTTGCGCGAAGTGGCCTGACTTGAATCGCCCGGCTGGAAGGTCGGGTTTGAACCTCGGAGTTCCGAATGAACGCAGCAAACGAAACCGCGAACCTGTCGGTCAAACAGGTAGGCCACTTCATCAATGGTCAGGTCGTCGCATCGTCGAGTGAACGTTTCAAGGATGTCTTCAACCCGGCGACGGGCGAAGTGACTGGCGCAGTCGCGCTGGCCTCGTTGGAGGAAGTCGACCGCGCGGTGCAGGCTGCCGCCGCCGCTTTCCCGAGCTGGAGCGAAATGGCTCCGCTCAAGCGCGCCCGAATCCTTTTCAAGTTCAAAGAGCTGTTGAACAAGCACCACGACGAACTCGCGATGCTCATCACCCGTGAGCACGGCAAGGTGTTCACCGATGCACAAGGTGAAGTCGTTCGCGGCATTGAAGTCGTCGAATTCGCCTGCGGCATCCCGAATCTGCTGAAGACCGATTTCACAGACCAGATTGGTGGCGGCATCGACAACTGGAATCTGCGTCAACCGCTCGGCGTCGTTGCAGGCATCACTCCGTTCAACTTCCCGGTGATGGTTCCGATGTGGATGTTCCCGGTGGCGCTGGCCTGCGGTAACACGTTCATCCTGAAACCGTCCGAGCGTGACCCGTCCGCTTCGCTGCGCCTCGCCGAGCTGCTGAAGGAAGCGGGCTTGCCTGACGGCGTTTTCAACGTGGTCAACGGCGACAAGGTTGCCGTCGATGCGCTCATCGAACACCCGGATGTCGCCGCTATCTCGTTCGTCGGCTCCACGCCGATTGCCGAGTACATCCACACGGAAGCATCGAAGCGAGGCAAGCGCGTTCAGGCACTCGGTGGCGCAAAGAATCACCTCGTCGTTATGCCCGATGCAGACCTCGACCAGGCGGTCGATGCACTCATCGGCGCGGCTTACGGTTCGGCGGGCGAGCGTTGCATGGCAATTTCTGTGGCGGTCGCAGTCGGCAACACAGGTGACCAGCTCATCGAGAAACTGATTCCCCGGGTTCAATCGCTGGTCATCAAGAACGGCGAGAACCTCGACGCCGAGATGGGCCCGTTGGTGACTGCCGAGCATAAGGCGAAGGTTTCCGGCTATATCGAATCGGGTGAGGCCGAGGGCGCGAAGCTCATCGTGGACGGCCGTGCTCATGCAGTTGCGAGTGGGAACGGCTTCTTCATTGGCGGTACGCTCTTCGACGATGTTCGCACCGACATGAAAATCTACAAGGAAGAGATTTTCGGGCCGGTTCTCGCAGTCGTCCGCGTTCCGGACTTCGCAAGTGCGGTGAAGCTGATTAACGCTCACGAATTTGGCAACGGCGTTTCCCTGTACACATCGGACGGCGGTGTTGCGCGCGCGTTCACGCGTCAGATTCAGGTCGGTATGGTGGGCGTCAACGTTCCGATTCCGGTCCCGATGGCATGGCACTCGTTCGGCGGCTGGAAGAAGTCCCTGTTCGGCGACCACCACGCATACGGCGAGGAGGGAATTCGTTTCTACACGCGCTACAAGAGCGTGATGCAGCGGTGGCCAGACAGCATCGGCAAGGGCGCGGAGTTCACCATGCCCGTTGCAAAGTAACGCTGCCCGCGCTGACGGACGAAGGATTCGAACGCGGCTCGCGCTCGCGGTTTTCACTAGGGGTCTCCACGGCTCGCGCAGTCAGGTCTTCCGGTTGCGCGGGACATTGCCGCCAACGCATTTCGTCATGCGTTGGTTTTTTTTGTCTGCCATACGGGCTCGGTACGACGGGCAATTCAACCATTCCGACAAATGCTCACGGTCCTGCACCGGCGGGGAATTTTCGCAACGATGCAACACCAGGGTCGCTGCCTGGTTGACACCGAAAATTTTGGCTTCGTAATATGAACACAACGATGCACACAACATGAAACGCAAAATTGTGTGTAAGCGAATCTTAAGAAATCTCAATGGGAGGCGCGGGCGGCGTGCCTAATCCCTGGTGCTTCGAGCTGAGCCGGATTGAACAGTCAGAAAACGCGAAATCAATTTTCTTCAACGCAATATGGACTACTAATGAAAAAGACCATCCTGGCGGGATGCATTGCAGCAGTCACATTCCCGGCTTTCGCACAGAACTCGGTGACGCTCTACGGCCTCGTCGACGAGGGCCTTGACTTCACCAATAACGCGAAGGGAAGCAAGGCTTACAAGATGCAAAGCGGTGATGCGCAGGGTAGCCGATGGGGACTGAAGGGCACTGAGGACCTCGGCGGTGGCTTCAAAGCGGTGTTCCAGCTTGAGAGCGGATTCGACGTCAACAACGGACGCCTTGGTCAGGGCGGTCTCGGTTTTGGACGTCAGGCATACGTGGGCATCAGCAGCGACCGCTTTGGTATGGTCACGCTTGGTCGACAATACGATTCGCTGGTCGACTACCTTGCACAGACGACTGCGAACGGCAACTGGGCTGGATACCTGTTCTCCCACCCGTATGACAACGACAACACGGACAACACGTTCCGTGTGAACAACACCGTCAAGTACACGAGCCCGACCTTCGCCGGCCTTCAGTTCGGCGGAACCTATAGCTTCAGCAACGACGCAAACTTTGCGAACAATCGCCAGTACAGCATTGGTATGCAGTACGCGACGGGAAGCCTGTTGCTCGCAGCGGCATATTTGCAGGCCAACAACCCGTCGTCGACCGCGGCGGGAGCAATCAACAATGGTGGCGACGAGAATTTCGTGGCGAATCGGCTGCAGGTGTTCGGCGCCGGCGTGAATTACACGCTTGGAAACGCAACGCTCGGCTTCGCATACACGAATTCTTATATCACCCAGCCGGTGAGCTCGGGATATGTTGGCGCTATCACGCCGGTCGGGGGCGCGACGTTGTCGTCATTGCGGTTTAACAACTTTGAAGTCAATGCGAAGTACCAGTTCACGCCGGCTCTCTATGTCGGCGGCATGTACACGTACACGCGCGCGAGCTTCAACGCGACCAACGGGCAGTCGCACCCCGCGTGGCACCAGGCGGGCCTGATGGTCGACTACAACCTGTCGAAGCGGACCGACGTTTACCTGCAAGGGGCTTACCAGCACGCTGCCGGAGACAAAACTGGCACCGTGCTCGACGTGGCGTACGTTCCCGGTGCCGCTGACGTCTCGTCCACCTCCAATCAGCTGGTTTTCCGGGCAGCTATCCGTCACAAATTCTGATTCCACCCCTTCTCGAGCTGATGTATCAGGCGCCCGTCGGGCTTCTCCGGCGGGCGCCGCGTCGTCTGGGGGGCAGTGCGACCCCTGTCGCGCACAATGGTAAACTCAGGTGCGCGAGTCCGCGGTTGTGCGGCCCAAAATGGAAAGCGGTGAGAAAATGGCCCGAGAGACGGCTGAAACGGAAACGGTGGTCCGCCGGCACGGCGGACGTTACATCTACGAAGAACTGCGCAAACAGATTCTCACGCTCAAGCTGAAGCCTGGCGCCCAGCTGGATGAGATTTCTCTTGCGGCGCAATTCGGGCTGTCGCGCTCCCCTGTACGCGACGCCTTGGCTCGGCTCATCAGCGAGGGCTTGGTCACGATTCTTCCGAATCGGACCACGTTGGTCACGCCTTTCGAGATTGAAGAGTTCCCCAAATACATCTCGGCGCTCGACCTTATTCAGCGGGCGGTTTCCCGTCTGGCTGCAACCCATCGGTCAGACGCGGATATGGCCAGGATAAAGCAGGCTGACAAGGTCTATATGAAGGCCGTAACCAGCGGCGACTTCCAGGAGATGTCGGAAACGAACAAAGCCTTCCACATGGCCATCGCACAGGCGGCGAACAATCCCTATTTTGTCGGATATTACGAAAGGCTCCTCGGCGAAGGGCAGCGTCTGTCGCATCTGCATTTCGACTTCACAGTGACCTCGCCAGGTGCAAGCAAGCTCGGTCGTGACCATGAAGAACTCATTGCTGCCATCGAGCGCAAAGATGCCGACGCGGCGGAACAGCTTGCTCACGAACACACCATGCTGTTCCAGAAGCGCTTCCTTGATTACATGCGTCAGAACATGACCCAGTCGATGGCGATACTGTCGACAACGTAAGCGATGCGGTCGGGGCCGCAATTGAGCACAGGCGCGCTCCCGTTCGCCTTCTTCCACAATGCGACAACCGACCTCGTCTAAGGCAGGCCGGGGATAGCGAAAACTTCTCTGGAATCAGGCGGGGTTACGACAGCCAATCCGGCATCGCCTTAGCCTTTCCGGTGCAAGCAGCGTCGACGCAATCTGCGAGACTCCGGAAATGCAGCCCCTTCCCGGTTGCAGCCGGTCCATAGTGAGCGTACTTCGCTGAGTTCGTCATCAGGTTGACGGCCGTTGACGGAATAACCGGCTCACCTATCAGACACCAGCAGGTGTCGTTGATGAACTGAACTCCGAAGTTGTGCAACTTTTCAATGATGCCGGCTTCAGCCGCGCGCGCGTAGACGTCCCGACCGCACGTCACGGTAATCGGCACCTTCGCCTTGCGGCTTTCCGCCTGGCAGAGCTTGGCGAGTCGACCGCACTCGGTGAATGAAAAGTGCGGGTTACCTAACGCGACGTAGTCGACCTGCTCCGAGGTGGCTGAGTTCAGCTCGGACCAGGCCCGGCGCAGGTCGCCCATCGAAAGACTGACTTCACGAGAGGGCGTCTTTCCACCTGGCACCTGCTCCGCCGTTTTCGCTTCCGCGGTGACGCCGAGAATATGAAACATCGGTGCTGCGGACGTAGTGGCGAAGGCCGCGCCGAACGCCTTCATATCATCGAGCGTGACGCCCGCATTTTCGAGGCCGCAAATCAGAGGGATGTCGTTCGGAGCCATGTGTCCAATCAGGTACCCCAAAGCCGGGTAGAACGAGTCATCGATTCGAGAAATGTCTGAAGGCACGTTAAACACGACTGTGGCTGCACGGTTTTTCTCAACGTGGCAGTCCATGTTCGGTGCGCGCCCCGTGATTGCGATGCAGATGTCGAGGTAATCCGGATACTTCATCGTACGCGCGCCGATGACGCTGTTTGCATACACGACAGCGTTCGACTCGGCCCACACGATCTGTTCGCCGAACCTGGGTGCGGTGTCGAGCAAATAGGGTGCGCAGGTGAACGTACGTTTCACGCCCATCTTGGCATAGGACTCGGCGACTTCCATTGCGGCCTCACCAAAGGCCGCGTCCACGCCTTGTTTGCGCCACAAACGCTGGTCGACAGAAATCGCATTCATGGAAGAAGGGACGCTCACTTTCGCATCGAGCTCGCACAACTTGCGAACAAATTCGAGGCTGCCTGGCCCTGTGTAGAAACAGCCATCGATATGCGCCTGGCTGACGTCGATGAGGTCTCTTGCCCCTTCGAGCATGCCTGCACGGAGGACAATGCGCATGGCAGCGCGCGCAGCGGGGCCATGTTTGCCTTCAAGCATCTCCTTGTCCTTTGGGGTGAGCCGGAAGTCGCCAGTCGAGAGGTCGGCCAGCCTGGCAACGGGGGCTTTCTCACCGCGGGCTTCGTCTGCGCCGATGGTAACCTCACTTCCGCACAAGGTTGCGAATGCTACGCTCGAGAGTTGCTGGAAGCTGTCGCCAACGTTGATAAGGGGAACCGTCTTCCCGAACAGTTCCTCCGCGATGATTGTGCCCAGCGTCAGGATGGTCTCTTCGTGCGCGAACACGAAGCCTGCTGGCGCCATGTCAGCCAGGAGCAGTTCAAAGAGAACACCGCTGCCGGCACATGACCCGCGGCCACTCGGGATGGCGAGAATTTTCCCTTTGACGGATAGACCTTGCAGCGGGTGATGAGTGTCGGTGACCACGCCCGTTGCGGGATCCACTCCGCCCATGAAGCTGAGCGGAACGTCGGAATAAAGGACCTCGGCACTGGCAAAACCATCGACCAAAGACCTTCCGTGAAACGACTTGTTCATAATTTACCTGGCTTGTCTTCTGGAGATTTATTGCGAGGACGGTTCACTTTGCAGCAAATATCTGGAACTTGCATCCGGCTCGGATTGACGCGCCAAAAATGCAATAAACGCCCGTGGCCTAAGGCCCCCGGGCGTCCCATTTCAGAAAGGTCCGTTACTTGCCAGCGTAGGAGTTTGCGCCTTCCGCTGTGTCGAGAACCGCCCACTTCCCGCCTTGTTCCTGGAACAGCGATGCGTTGGCGACGGCAAAGTCTCCGTTCTTCTGGAACGCAATCTTGCCGATAATGCCGTCGAAGCTATTCGTCTGCAGCGCCGACAGATATTTTTTCGGGTCGGTGGAATCAGCCTTCTTCATGGCGTTGATGATTGCCCACGTCGCGTCGTAAGCCTGCGGCGCGAACTGAACGATGCCCGTGCCGAACTTCGCCTTCATCTTGCTCTCGAGCTCTGCAGCACGCGGCATGCGTGAGAGCGGCAGACCGTATTCCCAGCTATACATTCCCTTCGCCGAATCGCCGGCAAGCTTGAGGAAGCTGTCGTTCGTGAAGCCACCTTCGCCCATGAACTTCGCCGTGATGCCGAGCTGACGTACCTGCTTGACCAGGGCGGCGGCCTGCCCGTATGACCCGATGTACACGATGAGGTCCGGATTCTGTCCCTTGATTTGCGTCAGAATGCCGCGGAAGTCGACCGACTTCGTGTCGGTGTATTGGCGGCTTACGACATTGCCACCGTCTGCCTTGATGGCTTTGCCGAGCTCGGTTGCGAAGTTCGAACCGTAGTCGGTGCTGTCGTCGATGGTTGCAATGCGTTTCGCACCGAGCTTCTTGACGCTATAGTCGGCCGCCAGCTTGGCCATCTGGTCGTCATTGTTGATAGTGCGGAACACAGTCTTGAGACCTTGCGAGGTCACCTGAGGCGAACTTGCCGAAGGCGAAACCGAGGGAATGCCAGCCTTCGCGTAAACCGGAGCGGCAGCATTCCAGCAGCCCGAATTGTGGTGACCCACGATGCCGGAAACTTCGTCGTCCACGAATTTTTGGGCTACCAGCACGGCGGTCTTCGGGTCCGCCGCATCATCTTGAGCGTCGACGGCGAAGGTAATTTTCTTGCCACCGATAACGATTCCCGCTTTGTTGGCATCGTCGACGGCGATGCGCACTGCGTTTTCTTCGTCCTTGCCCCACTGGGCCGAGAAGCCCGTAAGCGGCCCGGCGAAGCCAATCTTCACCGTGTTCGAATCTTGAGAGTAGGCGCTTGCGGTGAAGGTCGCGCAGGCCGAGAGAATTGCGAGCTTCAGAACATTACGACGAAACATTTAAAACTCCTGATTAAGAGGAATCCAGTGACGACCATTCCGCTGATGGCTAAAGGCGGAGCCGATGCCCACTCAATGCCATTCCGAAACTGTGCATCCGTTCGATACACATATTTGCATGCGGTGAAGTGTGCTAGGTTGCATACATCGTAGTGACTCAAAATCAGGGATGTCAATGGGACATTCCCTGGCGCTTCCCCAAACCGTGGAATCGAGGCGGATCGGACGCTGCCAAAAACGGTAGATCCCCATGCAAATCAAGCACTTGTCAGCCTGAACCACGGCCGCACCAGGTAAACACCCTATCGATTGCGCGTTGACATCGACGATTTCGGCTGTTTATTCTGTGTACAACGCTGCATACCACAAAGTGTTCAAGTTTGTGTTCCGTTCATGCCTTTGGGGTGAGCAACTGCGGCGTTCGCGGGGGCGACGGTCTGATTTCCTGCGAAAAGCGGAGCCATTCCTGATGTCGATACGACAGATTTCTGGACGTAGCCGATGACGTGGCCAGGCCGGCCCAATCAGCAATCACTAAACGGCGAGCGGAAATCTGGCTGCCGTCGAAAAAGAGGTGTTCTGAGACACATGGACATTTTCATCCAGCAAATCTTGAACGGGCTCGTCCTGGGTAGCGTCTACGCCATCATCGCCCTCGGCTACACCATGGTGTACGGCATTCTGGGCATCGTTAATTTTGCGCACGGCGATGTGCTGATGGTGGGCGCTCTCGTGGCGCTCTCATGCATCGGCGTTCTACAGAATCACTTTCCTGGGTTGGGGAACCTTGCCACGCTGACGATTGCGCTCGTCATCGCGGCGGCGGTTTGCGCGGCGGTCGGCTACACCATTGAGCGATTCGCGTACCGTCCACTGCGCAAGGCGCCCAGGCTTGCACCGCTGATTACGGCAATCGGCGTCTCACTGTTGCTCCAGACGCTTGCCATGATGATCTGGTCGCGCAATCCGCTGCCATTTCCACAGCTGTTGCCGACGGACCCGTTGAGCGTGATCAAGGCCACCAGCACGACGCCCGGTGCGGTGATTTCGATTACTGAAATTGTCATCATCGTCGTGGCGTTCGTCATCATGGCCGGCCTGCTGCTGCTGGTGCACAAGACCAAGCTCGGCCGCGCGATGCGCGCTGTGGCAGAAAACCCTGGCAATGCGTCATTGATGGGTGTCAATCCGAACTTCGTCATCTCGTCGACGTTTGTCATTGGTTCCGCGCTCGCTGCCGTCGCAGGGGTAATGATCGCCTCGGAATACGGCAACGCTCACTTCTATATGGGCTTTATCCCCGGCCTTAAGGCATTCACAGCAGCCGTGCTCGGCGGCATCGGAAATCTGGCGGGGGCCATGGTCGGTGGAGTGCTCCTCGGCCTGATTGAACAGCTGGGTGCTGGTTACATCGGGCATTTGACCAACGACGTCTTCGGAAGTAACTACCAGGATGTCTTCGCCTTCATCGTGCTCATCGTTGTGCTTGTCTTCCGTCCTTCCGGCTTGCTCGGCGAGCGAGTTGCAGACCGTGCATAAGAGAAAGGAAACCAGACAATGACTTCCATCCAGAAAATCGACCCGTCGTCGACGCTCATCGTCGAGCACGCGCCCGCAAAAAAGCTGGGCATCGGCGTCCTCGTAGTCATCGCGACGGTAGCAGCACCTTTCCTGCTTGGCGCGGCCGGTGGCAACTATTGGGTGCGCGTGCTCGACTTTGCAATGCTTTATGTCATGTTGGCTCTTGGGCTCAACGTGGTGGTCGGCTTTGCAGGCCTGCTCGACCTGGGGTATATAGCCTTCTACGCTGTTGGGGCTTACACCGCGGCGCTACTCTCGTCTCCTCATCTGGCTGCTCAGTTCGAATGGGTTGCTCAAATCGCACCCGGCGGCCTTCAGGTTCCGTTTGTTCTCATCGTGCCGTGCGCGATGGCGTTTGCCGCTTTCCTGGGGGTACTGCTCGGCGCTCCCACCTTGCGGCTTCGCGGTGACTATCTCGCGATTGTGACGCTGGGCTTCGGAGAAATTGTTCGAATCTTCATGAACAACCTGGACCGCCCCATCAACATTACGAACGGTCCGAAAGGTGTCACCGGTATCACGCCTGTCCAGTTTGGCAGCTTCAGTCTCTCCGACGGCGTTACGGTGTTCGGCGTGCGATTCCCGTCGGTCTTCCTCTATTACTACCTCTTCGTACTGGCGGCGCTCCTTGTCATCTGGGTTTGTACCCGTCTGCAGCATTCGCGGATTGGCCGTGCATGGGGCGCAATTCGCGAAGACGAGGTTGCTGCAAAGGCCATGGGCATCAACACCCGGAATGTGAAGCTGCTGGCGTTCGCAATGGGTGCCTCGTTTGGTGGTCTGTCGGGCGCAATGTTCGGCGCGTTCCAGGGCTTCGTTTCGCCCGAATCCTTCACGCTGCCCGAGTCGATTGTGGTGCTCGCCTGTGTCGTGCTGGGCGGTGTCGGTCACATTCCAGGCGTCATCCTCGGCGCACTGCTGCTCGCAGTACTTCCCGAGTTTCTGCGTACGACCATGGGCCCGCTGCAGCATATGTTGTTCGGACACGAAGTCGTCGACACCGAGGTGATGCGCCAGCTTATTTACTCGCTTGCGATGGTTCTCATCATGCTCTACCGCTCCGAGGGACTTTGGCCAGCGGCGAAGCACGAAGACAAGGTCGCGAAATTCGCGAAGCGTGCCAACAAATCGGCACGTGCCTGAGCCGAAGGAGATACGAACAGATGAACACCAAACCTATCCGCCTTTCGGTCACCGGCGTCAACAAGCGCTTCGGCGGTCTGCAGGCGCTATCGGATGTGGGCCTCCAGATCGAGCAGGGCTCCATCTACGGCCTGATCGGCCCGAACGGAGCTGGCAAGACGACTTTCTTCAATGTCATCACGGGCCTCTACACGCCTGATTCTGGCAAGTTCGTGCTCGACGGAGACGCCTACACCCCGACAGCTGTGTACCAGGTGGCGAAGGCAGGCATCGCCCGGACCTTTCAGAACATCCGTCTCTTCGGCGGTATGACGGCGCTCGAGAATGTGATGGTCGGGCGCCATGTCCGTACGAAACACGGACTATTGGGCGCCGTTTTCCAGACGCCGGCTGAAAGGCGCGAGGAGCGCGAAATCAAAGAGCGCGCTATCGAGTTGCTCGATTACGTGGGAATCGCGCAATACGCCGATTACACGTCGCGCAATCTTTCATATGGCCACCAGCGACGCCTTGAAATCGCTAGAGCGCTCGCGACCGACCCCAAGCTGCTTGCACTTGATGAACCGGCTGCAGGCATGAACGCTACTGAGAAGGTTGAACTGACGAAACTGCTCGACAAGATTCGAAGCGACGGCCGGACGATTCTTCTTATCGAGCACGACGTGAAGCTGGTGATGGGTCTGTGCAACCGACTGACGGTCCTGGACTACGGCAAGGTGATTGCCGAAGGCCTGCCGCAGGAAGTGCAGAAGCACCCGAAGGTTATCGAAGCGTATCTCGGCGCGGGAGTGCACTGATGGCGAAGACCATTCTGAAAATCAAGGGCCTGCAAATCAACTATGGAGGCATCCAGGCAGTCAAGGGTGCTGACATGGAGGTCAAGGAAGGCGAGCTGGTCACGTTGATTGGCGCGAATGGCGCCGGCAAGACCACCACGATGAAAGCAATCACCGGCCTCAAGCCGTTTTCGGCCGGCGAAATCGAATACATGGGCCAGTCGATTAAAGGAGTTCCGGCGCACGAGCTTTTGAAGCGCGGTCTCGCGATGGTTCCGGAAGGACGCGGCATCTTTGCACGCATGACCATCGTCGAGAACATGCAGATGGGCGCCTATCTGCGGTCTGACGCCGATGGAATCAGGAAGGACGTCGACCGGACGTTCGGATTCTTTCCGCGATTAAAAGAGCGGGCAACGCAGTTGGCCGGCACTCTTTCGGGCGGTGAGCAGCAGATGCTGGCAATGGCGCGAGCAATCATCAGCAAGCCCAAGCTGCTTCTCCTGGATGAGCCCTCAATGGGCCTCAGCCCAATCATGGTCGAGAAGATTTTCGAGGTGGTGCGAGAAGTCTCCCGTGAGGGCATCACTGTCCTGCTCGTTGAACAGAACGCACGTCTTGCACTGCAGGCCGCCAATCGTGGCTATGTCATGGATTCGGGTCTCGTCACCATGTCGGGCGATGCCAGGCAAATGCTCGATGACCCGAAGGTACGAGCTGCGTACCTCGGAGAGTAGACGACTTCGAGGGTCGGCCGCGGTTGCCGGACCGACCCTTGAGAAAGCAATTAAGGCAACAGTCAGGTAATAGCACCGAATCGCGTCGACTCATGCGATAGGCCCATTGGTTTCGTCACTTCTTAGCTGGAGAGATTTCAAATGCAGATGAAAGGCATCCTGCCCGCACTGGTTACCCCCTTCGACGCATCTGGCGCCGTCGACCACGCAACGCTCGCGGACATCCTCGAATTCCAGTTGAAAGCGGGCGTGAGCGGGTTTGTTCCGCTCGGCTCCACCGGCGAGTACTACGCCCTGACGCACGATGAGCGTCGGGCAATCCTGAAGACGGTTCTGGAAGTCGTAGGCGACCGCGGCACCCTTATCGGCGGTGCCAATGGTTCGTGCACGAGAGAAGTCATCGAGCAAACCCAGTTGGTTCGCGATGCAGGGTACAAGAACGTACTCATCGCCCCGCCGTACTACGCCTTGCCCTCGCAGGAAGAACTCATCGGCCACTACGAAGCCATCTTGAAGGCTGTGCCGGACGTGAACGTGGTGCTTTATAACTACCCCGTTCGTACGAACGTGGAAGTCGGCTTCGGTGTGCTGGACGCATTCAAGGACAACGACCGTGTCGTCGGTATCAAGGAGAGCAGTGGCAATCTCCTGCGTGCCATCGAAATCGGCGAAAAATACAAGGGCAACTACCAGTTGTCCTGCGGGTCGGACGACCAGGCGCTCGACTTCTTCCTGTGGGGCGCGAGCAGCTGGATTTGCGGACCGGCGAATTGCTTCGTGAAGCCGGTCGTCGATTTCTACAACAAGTTCGCAGCCGGTGACATCCGCGGTGCACAGGATGTGATGCGTTCGCTCTTCCCCGTCATGGCGACCATGGAAGCGGGCAAGTTCGTGCAGAAAGTGAAATACGGCTGCGAACTCGCGGGATTCAAGGTCGGTGCCGCGCGCATGCCGCTGCAGCCCCTCACTGATACCGAGAAAGCAGAATTCCGTGCGGTTTTCGAAGCGGCGCAAGCCTGAGCAGGTGACACACCCAGGCGAATACGTTCGTCTGGGCATCAATTCGCCGGACATCAAACCCTACGCTCATGGCTTCACCCTGAGCGACTTTGCCGGCTGAACAGTATCAATCTACGCAGTGTTAAGGCATCAACCGGATCGGGAGTTCCTATGCGTTGGAATAAGACATTCACGATGGTCAACTGCCATGCCGAAGGCGAAGTCGGCAACGTTGTGACTGGCGGTCTGATTGATGTCCCCGGAACTACCATGTTCGAGAAGATGATGTATCTCGAAGAGCATGGCGATACCCTCCGCAAGATTTGTCTTTTTGAGCCACGCGGCTCGGTGAATCACAACGTCAACTTCATACTTCCCGCGACCGACCCCCGCGCGCAGATGGGTTACGTGATCGCGGAATCGACAGAATATGTTGCGATGTCGGGCTCCAATACGATGTGCGTTGCCACGGTCTTGCTGGAGACGGGAATCCTGCCCATGCAGGAGCCTGTGACCGAACTCGTGCTGGAGTCTCCAGCAGGTCTTATCCACGCCCGCTGTGAATGCGAAGACGGCAAGGTAAAGCGGGTGGCGTTCACGAATCAACCTGCATTCGTTTCTCACCTCGATGCCAACGTTGAGGTGCCTGGTCTCGGCACCGTTAAAGCTGACGTCGCGTATGGAGGGATGACCTATGTGCTGGTCGGAGCCGAAGCGCTCGGATTCGGAATCACGCCGGATGAAGCGCGCGAAATCTGCGAAATCGGTCAAAAAATCAAGGCCGCAGCAGCCCAACAGCTTCCGTTCTCGCATCCACTGAATCCGCTCATCAAGGGAATCACCAACTTCGAGCTGACCGGTCCTCTGCAACGGGAGGAGGGAAGACTATTTGCACGAAACGCAGTCGTCGTTTCGCCCGGCCGGTGCGACCGGTCTCCATGTGGCACCGGGACGTCTGCACGTCTTGCCGTGTTGCATGCACGCGGACTTATCGGTGTCGGCCAAACGTTCATCCATGAGTCCATTACAGGCTCGAGGTTCGAGAGTCGGGTCGAGTCCAGGACAAAAGTCGGCGACGTCGATGCCGTGGTGTCGGTCGTCGCTGGCCAGGCGTGGATTACCGGAATCTCGCAAATCGGTGTCGACCCGACCGACCGCTTCCAGTCAGGTTTCACGCTGGCCGATACATGGCTCGAAGCCGTCGATGAAAAGCTCATTAAAACCCGTCACTCGAATTCTGACTAACTATGAAATCCTACGAAAACCTCTTCATTGACGGCGCCTGGGTGTTGCCGGCCAGTCGCGGAACTTTTGAAACGGTTGACCCAAGTACCGAGGAGGTCATCGCGCACGTCGCCGCCGCCACATCTGAAGACATTGACCTCGCGGTCAGGGCTGCCCGGAAGGCATTCGATGAGGGTCCGTGGCCACGCATGACGGGTGCGGAGCGCGCCGCGATTCTTCGCAAGATTGGCGCGGGCATTCGTGACCGCATCCAGGAACTTGCAGAAATTGAAGTCCGCGACAACGGTAAGCCGTTGCCCGAAGCACTATGGGACCTGGCCGACGCCGCGGGATGTTTCGAATTCTATGCAAACCTTGCCGAGAAGCTCGACCAGAACGCTGAGACGCAGGTGGTGCTATCCGACGACCGCTTCAGCTCTATCGCCCGAAAGGAGCCGGTCGGCGTCGCAGGTGCAATCATCCCGTGGAATTTCCCGATGCTGATGGCCTCATGGAAAGTCGCGCCAGCGCTCGCGGCAGGCTGCACGATGGTGCTCAAGCCATCCGAACTCACTCCTTTAACGGCGCTTGAGCTAGCGGACATTGCATCGGCAGCAGGGTTGCCCAACGGCGTCCTCAATGTGGTGACGGGTCTCGGTAAGGACGCGGGCGCGCCGCTCTCCGAACATCCCGACATCGACAAACTCGCCTTCACGGGCAGTGTGCCGACCGGGAGCCGCATCATGCAGGCGGCCGCGCGTGACATCAAGAACGTCAGCCTCGAGCTTGGTGGCAAATCGCCGTTCATCGTGTTCGACGATAGCGACATCGACGCGGCTGTCGAGTGGATTATGTTCGGTATTTTCTGGAATCAGGGCGAGGTGTGCTCAGCTACCTCGCGCGTACTCGTTCAGCGCGGCATCTATGACCGCCTGCTCAAACGGTTGACGGAGCAAACGCAGAAAATCCGCATCGGCAATGGCTTGGAGGATGGTGTGCTGCTGGGTCCGATTGTCAGCAAAGCCCAGTTCGACAAGGTGCACGAAGCGGTGGAACGCGGAAAGAGCGAGGGTGCGCATCTGGTGGCTGGCGGAGGCCGACCCGCACATCTGGACAAAGGCTTCTTCATGGAGCCTGCCGTGTTTGCAGATGTGCCTGAGGAAAGCTGGGTCTGGAACGAAGAGATTTTTGGACCAGTCGTCTGTATCCGTGCGTTCGACGACGAGGCCGAAGCGGTGCGTTCGGCAAACAACTCTCGGTTCGGACTTGCCGCTGCAGTGATGTCGAGCGATCTCGTACGTTGCGACCGGGTGGCGCGCGCTCTGCGCGCGGGCATTGTCTGGATTAACTGTTCCCAGCCGACGTTTACGGAAGCGCCGTGGGGCGGCTACAAGCAATCCGGCATCGGCCGTGAACTGGGGGAGTGGGGTCTCAATAACTATCTCGAGACCAAACAGATTACGCGATACGAAAGCGACAAGCCGTGGGGCTGGTACATCAAATAGGCAGTCCATGCGCGTGGGGGCTCACGTTTCCTTCGCGCGAAGTTGAATCCTGCGAGCGCGACCGCGTACCGACTGGAGCACCCGTTCCGGGTGCTCAAATGTCAGTCCGGATATCCGAGGGCGAGGTATCGTGGACTGGCGAAGCACCACACCAGGTGTCTGGCAGACAATTAGTTCTGCCGGTAGTTCTAGTTGACGACAGACACACAGGCACGGCGATTCGTCAGCTGGCGCGGGGAAGGCCCTTGCTCATCCATCCCTGAGGCGTTTCGCGGTTTATGTCACCAAGGTAGAGGACCATCAACGTTCGAGAACGTGCCGGTCGGTCCATTCGCATCAAGAAGAGCCAGGCGAACCGGTTCTCGTGCCGCATCTTCAACCGACCCCGCGCCCGGTGCAAAGTTACTAATAGCGGTTGCAGTGAAGCCAGGGCAGGCTGCGTTGACCTTAATGCTCGTGCCCTCCAGTTCAATGGCGAACGCTTGCGTGACGGCGTTGAGTGCCGCTTTCGAGGCTTGATAAAGTCCGACGTACTGCCGCGAGAACTCCGACGGGCTGTCTTTCAGCGTAAGGGAGCCGCCTGCGCTCGAAATATTTACGATGCGTCCGGCCGGTGCTTTACGGAGGAGCGGCAACATCGCCTGTGTAACGGCAACCACCCCAAACACGTTTGTCTCAAACACGACGCTCATATCGGCGACTGATACACGGCTCAGCTTATCGCCGTCCCTCATTTCTTCGATAGGTGTCCCCGGCTTGATTGGACGCGAGATCCCCGCGTTGTTGACCAGCACATCGAGACGTCCCACCGTCTCCTCGATCTGCCTGGCTGCTTCCGCAATCGTCGATCGATCCGTCACGTCGAGCCGGATGGCTTGAGCGCCTCCGCCGATGCTTCTAGCTGCCGCCACGCCGAGGTCCAGCTTGCGGGCTCCGACGAGTACCTTGAAACCTTTCGCCGCCAGATCCTTGGCGATCTGAAGGCCAATTCCTTTGTTTGCACCGGTAACGAGTGCGACGGGTGTGCTCTGCATGTTTGCTCCGATCCAATGATGGGTGAAAGCGATTCGCTTACGGTTACAATGCAAGCGGAACGTCGCTCCGGTTATTGACTATACGGAACAACGTTCCGCTTAGCAAGGGGAATGAATTGAGCAGCAAAACGAACAAGTCCGCAAACGAAAGTGCGCCGCGCCCGGTGCGCGCTGACGCACGACGCAACATAGACACGCTCCTGCGAACAGCACTGGATGTTTTCGAATCCTCGGGTATCGATGCTCCGGTGCGCGAGATTGCGCAAAAGGCTGGTGTCGGCATCGGCACGATCTATCGCCACTTCCCGCAACGTTCCGACCTTGTGGTGGCTGCATTGTGCAGTGAGGTGGACGCCTGCGCGGACGCTGGCGTTGAACTTGCCGCCACGCTTGGCGCCGGAGAGGCATTACTGGAATGGGTGGACCGCTATGTCGAGTTCGTGACGAAGAGGCGTGGTCTGGCCGCCGCCCTGAATTCTGGCGACCCGGCGTTGAAGGCTTTGCCGCTGTATTTTTTGCAACGACTCCGGCCGGTCGTTCAGCGTCTCCTCGATACGGCGACAGCTGCAGGCGAAATTCGCGAGGGCGTCCAGCCGGACGAGCTCTTGTGCGCAGTGGGCGCACTCTGTGCTCCACTCGCATGTCCCGACCCGCTTGATGCCCGTAGGTTGGTGAGTTTGTTTCTGGACGGATTGCGCTACGGTGCGCGTCCGCAGGCTTCCAGATCAGTATCGAAGTAAAGGCTACGCGCGAGGCGATGGGGCGTTCGTTCGACGGGCGCTCTCGTGATGTACCGACAGTGGACCTTCTTGCGAAGCAGAAGGCCCGACATCCCCATAGCGCACCGTATTCACGTGCGAGATGCGTAACATGGCCTACGCGTGATAGTACGAACTGGCAATGCTCCGAACCTCGAGCGACGGAGAGTGGCCTACCAGAAAGTGAAGAGCGGCGATGTCCGGTTTCGTATGGTCCTTGTCACGGGCAACGTGGACAACACGAGCGAGGTCGTCAATCGTAGTCGGCAGGAGTCCCGACTTCGCGGGGCACGGCTCTTGTTCGCCATGCCCTGGTTGGACCCGTTCGCTCGACAATAGCGGCAACGGCGCGTCTATCCAATTGAATCAGCCTTCGGGGCGCTTATCGCGTTCTGCCGGCGGGCGCCTCGACTTGCCACCGCCGAGCCAGGCAACGCGATGATTGCGAGGGCTAGCGGAACGAGCGAGAGCCCAAGTACCGTGTTCCATCCGCGGGTAGCCAGCAGGTCGCCCGACAGAAACGAGCCGAAGGCCATCGTCCCGAACACGATGAAGTCATTGAGCGATTGCACCCGCGCCTTCTCCTCGGGCAGATGACATTCGAGCACCAGGGCCGATGCCCCCACAAAGCCGAAGTTCCACCCCACGCCAAGCAGTATGAGGGCCAGCCAGAAGTGCGCCTGATCTACACCCATCAAGCCGGTAGCCGTCGAAAGCGCTGTAAGCGCCAGCCCCGCCATAACGACCCTTTGCGCACCGAAACGCGCAATCAGCCTCCCTGTGAAGAAGCCGGGCGCGTACATCGCGATGACGTGCCATTGAATCCCGAGATTGGACGCCTTCTGCGACAGCCCGCACATGTGCATTGCCAAAGGGGCGGCCGTCATGAGGAAATTCATTAGCAGATATGAGACAACCGCGCAGATCACGGCGGTAACAAACCGGGCCTGCCGGGCGATGACGGCGATCGGGCGTCCTCCTGCGGTCTCTGCCTTCGTAGGCTTGGCGAGACGAATGCCCAGGAGTATGAGTCCAGACAGGGTGCCCACTGCCGCTTGCGCCAAATAGGTCGCCGCGAATGTGTACGGCGCCCACAGATTCATGGTCCAGGTGACTAGCTGGGGGCCGATTACCCCGGCGAAGACTCCGCCCGCCATGACGAACGACAACGCACGGGGGCGCCGTTCCAGCGGCACGCAATCCGCGGCTGCGAAGCGGAACGAAAGCACCACAGCGGCGTAAGCGCCGCCGCAAAACGTCGCCACGCAAAAGATCCAGAATGAGCCCAGCATCACAGCCCAGGCCGCAAGCAGGCCGGCGAGCACGCCGCATGCGGTTCCCGCCATGAATGCAGTACGTCGCCCCCAGCGTTGGGCGATCGCCCCGGCCGGCAGCGAGGATGCCGCCATCCCTGCCACAAACATCGAGATTGGCAGGGTCGCCAAAGCGTGACTGGGCGCGAGCGTGTTGCCGACGATAGCGCCGGTTGCATAGAAGACGGTCGAGTTCGCGCCGGCAAGCGCCTGGGCAATTGTGAGCCTTGCGACATTGCCCCTGGCGTGCGCGTATTCCGACGAAGAACGCCAGTCGCCGACGGTGCCCGGATTAACTTCTGACATTGAATGGATTACGCCGAATTCTCGGATTCGTTGGAATACCCGGAAATGAACGTCTTCGGCATGCTTGTTTCCGGCTCGAAGACATGTCGCGAGATCCTCCCGATGTTGCCGCCGTACACATGGATACTGATCGAGATGCGATCCTCGTAGAGGTTGGAAACGCGATGAATGTCGCCGGTGCGCGGAGAGATGCTCTCGACTGTTCCCGGGCCGAGACCTTCATCCCCAAGTGACCGCATCGGCAGGCCAGGCGAAACGACTTCGAACGACTCTGCACGCTCTCCACCCCTCAAGATACCGATCAGCGCCCAAACCGTGTGATTGTGAATTGGTGTTCTTTGACCCGGCCCCCATACGAAACTGACAACCGAAAAACGGTCTGCCGGATCGGCATGGAGGAGATACTGTTGATAGTACTGAGGATGTGGTTGCGCGTACCGGTCCGCAAGCCAGTCATCCCGGCCGACGAGATCTGCGAGGAGCTCACGGCCTTGTCGCAGAATTTCGTCCTCGTCGCCCGAAAAATCGTCGACGAGCCGCGTAAAGTCGCGGACAAACCGGTCGAAGCAGGTGGGCGTTTCTTCCATGAAATGTCTCCGGTGGTTAGTTCTGTCGCAACTGCCCCCGGGATCTACTTCTGAACCTTGATACGGCGTGCAGAGGCCTCGGGGCTGTCCAGATTGTTGCTTCATCATTCTTCACGAGCAATTGAATCTGACTTCAATCGGCTCCGCCCGTCGTTGCTTGACTACCTCTTTGCATCACCTGCGCGGCGCGGCCTTCAGGCTCGCTTGATACCGGCGGGTTTCCTGCCAGAACGCCCGCGCCACGGGAGAAAGACGGTTTTCATTGAGGCACACCAATCCGATGCGTCGTGAAGTGCCCGGGGAGAGAGGGCGGAAGACGGTACCGCTGTACCGATCCGGCAGCGCCAGCTTCGCCAGAATGGAGACCCCTTTTCCGCCCGCAACCAGCTCCAGAATGGACATCAGTTGCAGCAATTCGTAGGTCACCCTCGGCCGTAGCCCGTTCCTGGAAAACAGCTTGGTGACCAGGGCCTGCGACCCTGCGCGCGTAAGGATAAAAGGGTCCGCTGTCATCTCGCTGAGCGGAACGGTCTCCAGCTTTGCCAGAGCGTGGCCGGACGGCAAAACCGCAACAAGCTCATCGACGGCGAGGGTTTGCGAGTCGAAGTCTGACTTCGGCAGTGTGACCGCCGCAAGTTCCAGACGGCGCTCGATCAGATCTCGTGACGTTTGTTCATCGGGTTTTTCGGTGACCACAACGTCAACGCCGGGATAGCGAGCCTTGAACCGCTCTATGAGCGGCGGAAGGACCCTTATCGTAGCGCTCGCGCCGAACGAGCCCAGGCGCAACAACCCCGTCTTTAGCTCTGCGCCGGCCAGTGCCGTTGCCTGGACCAGCTGGAGGGACGCAAAGACGTCGCGAACGTGAGGGAGAACATGTTCGCCTGTATAGGTCAGGGCGATCCCCGATGCGTTGCGGTCGACCAGTTCCGTTCCAAGTGCGGTCTCCAGCGCCCGCAATGCGTGACTGGTTGCGGAGGGTGACATTCCCAGCTTTGCGCCCGCACCCGCGATTCCGTCAGAAGAGGTCAGGGCCAGCAGAAGCTCGAGCTGCCGGAGAGTCGGTGCGGTTGTTCCTGTTCGGCGTCCCATTGAGTCGGATCTCAAGTTTGTGGCTGATCCATGGATCATATTTATAGCGCTGCACCGCTGCAAGTCCGTGCAAGCGTTTGGAGCGAGTCACTAACGTAGTTGAACGTGATTTCAATTGTTCATGAATAACATGAAACGTACGATTCGATCATGTGATGAAGCAGTGCGGACTGGCGTCAGCCTGGCAGTTCCTTGGCGGCGGCAGGCATCTCATTCCCGACATGAAGGCAAACAGATGTCTACACGCGCAATACAGGATTCCTATCCCCCGGAGTTTGCACACTGCTACGGCTGTGGCACGGGCAATCCGCACGGCCATCACCTTAAGAGCTATCTCTTCGGGGACGAAACAGTCGCCAGGTTTACACCGGATATTCGGTACAGCGGCGGTGTTCCGGATCATGTGTATGGCGGGATGATTGCCTCGCTTCTCGATTGCCATGGCGCGGCATCTGCAGCTGCGTTCTCCTGTCAGAAGGAAGGGCGGCACGTGGACGACACTCCGCAGCCAATTCGTTTTGTGACGGCGTCTCTGAAGGTCGATTTCAGGCAACCCACTCCATTCGGGATTGAACTGGTGATCAAGGGTCGCCTTCGTTCACTGGAGGGGAGGAAGGCCTGGATAGATCTCATTCTGAGTGCAGGCGACGTGACCTGTGCTGTTGGCGACATGCTGGCAATTCGACTGCAGGACCACGCGCGGCGTTGAGCGGGATTCACCATCCTGTTCTCACTGAACAGGGTCTGCGTGCGCTACCACAGCAGTTGAGGCGCCAAGACCCGCGATAACAAGAACAATAAAACGTATCAATGCCTTGTCGCGTTCGCGCGCCACGGTGTTCACATACAAGGAGACAAGCTTGAACACTTTCACCGAGTTGGCAATTTCATCTGAATCATCTATTGGCAGGGTGCCGTTCACCAGATATGACATGGGATGGGTCGTCCTGTGCATTGGCATGGCGATTGGTTCCGGCATCGTGTTCCTGCCGGTGCAAGTCGGCATCACAGGCGTGTGGGTGTTTGCTGCATCAGTCCTGCTCGCATATCCAGCGATGTACATGATGCAAAAACTGTACTTGCAGACGCTCTCCGAGAGTTCCGAATGTGAGAACTATGCCGGAATCATTACGCAGTATCTCGGCAAGAATTGGGGCGTCTTCCTCGCTGTGGTGTACTTCTTCATGCTGGTCAAGGGGATGCTGACCTATTCGCTGGCAGTGACTTTTGACACGGCCAAGTATCTGCAGAACTTTGGCGTGACAAAAGGACTACTCTCCGACAGCCCGCTCTTCTCGTTTGCCCTACTGTGTCTGCTGGTACTAGTCGCTGCGCAGGGTGAAAAGCTGATTTTCAAAGTATCCAGTCCGCTGGTGCTTTTCAAGCTCGGTGTAGTAGTCCTTCTTGGTGTCGCGATGATTCCCCGATGGAATATCGGCATGAATCTGCCTGCGCTGCCAGAGCTCAAGCATTTCGTAATCGATGTCGTTTTGACCGCCCCATTTACATTGTTTTCCATCATGTTTGTCCAGGTCCTAAGCCCGATGAACATTGCGTTTCGCAAGGTGGAGAAGGACCCGCGCAAGGCCACATACCGCGCTTTTCGTGCCAATCGCATCGCGTACGCCATTCTTGTAGTCGCGATCCTGTTCTTCGCTACCTCGTTTGCCTTTGTGCTTTCGCATGAGCAGGCTCTGTCGGCTAAGGCGCAGAACATCTCGGCCCTGGCGCTGGCTGGGAGTGTCATCCCAGGAAACGGCGTGCTGTATATGGCGACTGCCCTCAATCTGTTCGCCATCGTTACGGCGTTCCTCGGTATCTACCTGGGACTGGAGGAGTCGATCAAGGGCGTGGTGATGAACGTCCTTACCCGCTTCATTCCGCGCGAACGCGTCAATGCGCGTCTGGTATCCATTGGAATCTGCGTATTCATCGTGCTTGGTTTGTGGTCGTGGGTGCAGACGCGGTTTTCCATCCTGTTGCTGCAGCAGCTTGCAGCGCCCATCTACGGTATCGCGTCATTCGTCATTCCGTGTGTACTTGTCTACAAGGTGCCGGCACTCAGGAAATACCGCTCTCCGCGCGTGTGGTGTGTGCTCGGGTTCGGCGTCATTCTGTGCCTCTCGCCAATACTCAAGGCCATGGGCTACTGATATTAGTTTGGCGCTGTTTGCGCAATGGAAGACTGGAAAAGGGTTGAACGCAATGACGCAAGATGAAGATGTGTTGCTGGCCAGCAGGACGCGGTTTGACTTCGACACCGTCGTCGACCGCACTTGCAGCAATTCCCTGAAATGGAGGGGGCTGGCGGACGCCACGACGGCAGTCAACGCGCAGGCCAGGCCCTTGCCCATGTGGGTGGCGGACATGGATTTCCGGTCTCCGCCCGCCGTGATCGATGCACTGCACGACGCCGTCGCACATGGTGTCTATGGTTACGCAGCGGGTCCCACGAAGGGTTATCTGGATGCTGTGACCG
This sequence comes from Paraburkholderia azotifigens, assembly GCF_007995085.1. Lineage (GTDB taxonomy): Bacteria > Pseudomonadota > Gammaproteobacteria > Burkholderiales > Burkholderiaceae > Paraburkholderia > Paraburkholderia azotifigens. The sequence goes on along the minus strand of NZ_VOQS01000005.1, from coordinate 1,648,318 downwards.
GATGGCAGCAGCGGCGCTTTGGCTGGGATGTGCCCCCAGGATGGGTGGTGCCGATAGCTAGCGTGATTGTCGCGCTCAAGACCATTGTGCAGGCGTTTTCACAGCCAGGCGACTCGGTGCTCATCCAGCCGCCGGTCTATATGCACTTTCACCATGACGTGATGGTCAATGGCCGGCACCCGACCACGGCGCCCCTGCGCTTCGACGGTGAGCGTTACCGCTTCGACGCACAGGTGTTCGAAGACGCGATTCGCGACAACACCAGGATCTTTGTCCTCTCCAATCCGCACAATCCGACGGGCAACGTGTGGACCGAAGAGGAGCTATGGACCATGGGTGAGATTTGCCTGAAACACGGGGTTCTGGTGGTAGCCGACGAAATTCACTGCGACTTCGTGCTGGCGCACGGGAGAAAGCACACGCCGTTTGCTTCGCTGGATCGCCGGTTTGCGCACAACAGCATCACGTGTACGTCTGCAAGCAAGACGTTCAATCTCGCAGGCTTGCAGTGCGGCAATATGTTCATCGCCGATAAGGTCAAGCGCGACGAAATCATGCGGACCATCGAGAGAAATCACAACGCCCGCATCAATCTGCTCGGCATGGTCGCCACGGAAGCAGCGTTCACGAACGGAGACGACTGGGTGGACGAACTGGTGGCTTACGTCGCGCGGAACCAGCGCCACTTTGCGGAGCGCATCAACGCGTTGGACGCGGGCCTGAAGGCGATTGACATGGATTCGCTCTATCTGGCCTGGATCGACTGCCGAGGGCTGGGCATGACACCTGATGCGCTCGACGAGTTCCTGCTCGTCAATGCGCGTGTGTGGCTGGACAAGGGGACCAAGTTCGGGGGCGAAGGGCACGGTTTTATGCGTGCCAATCTCGGGTGCTCACGCCAGACGGTGGACCTGGCGATCGAGCGGATCTCGAAGGCGCTCGCACAGCACTGAGCACCGTTGTCACACGCTACCGGGTGCGCTTTTGCACGGGGGCGTTGTGCCCGCTTCGATGGGGATCGAACTCTTGCAAGATGTTTTTTTAGTCGTGTTTCTCTTGGGGCCTCAAGTGTCCTTTTTCGTGAATTTATCTAAACGTGGTATCTAAAGGAGCAGAAAATGATTAACGATTGGGCTGAACTTCTCTCGAACCAACGCGCTGCCGGGGTAAATCTCTCCAAGGCAAACGCGCCAGTCGTCAAAGCGTTCTTTGGTTTGAACGAGTCGCTGAATGAAGGAAAGGCACTTGATCTCAAGACTCGCGAACTGATCGCGTTAGCAGTGGCCGTGACTACGCGATGTGAAGGATGCCTCGCTTCCCATGCCGCTGCAGCCCAGAAAGCAGGGGCAACCAAACAGGAAGTTGCAGAGGCACTCGGAACCGCGATTGCACTCAATGCCGGGGCGGCCTTTGTCTATTCAGCACGGGCGCTGGAAGCATTTGATCAGTTTGGCAGCTGATGTGGAACATTCCGACGGTGATATCGCATGAATTCTGACCAGACGCTGGCACTGTCCGGCATCAAGGTCCTCGATCTTTCCCGCATTCTGGCCGGGCCGACTGCGGCCCAGCTGCTTGGCGATCTTGGCGCAGATGTCGTCAAGGTGGAAAAACCTGACGAAGGGGACGACACGCGCAAATGGGGACCGCCGTATGTACGCGGGACGTCGGGCGAGGAAACCGATGAGAGCGCTTACTACCTCTCTGCGAATCGCAACAAGCGGTCGATTGCCATCGACATCGCCTCTGACGCTGGCCGGGAACTGGTACATCAGCTCATCGCGCAGGCGGACGTCCTGGTGGAGAACTACAAAGTCGGCGGCCTCGACCGGTACGGTCTGGCATACGAGCAAATCAAGGGCCGCTATCCGCGTCTCATCTATTGCTCGGTTACAGGGTTCGGACAGACGGGGCCCTATGCCAGCCGACCCGGCTACGACTTCCTGATTCAGGGCATGGGCGGCATCATGAGCCTGATCGGCGTGCCGGACGGTGAGCCGATGAAGGTGGGGGTGGGCATCGCTGATGTCATGACAGGCATGTATGCGGCTGTCGGAATTCTGGCGGCTCTGCAGCATCGTCAGCGAACGGGAGAAGGGCAGCACATCGACATTTCCCTCCTCGATACGCAGATAGCCTGGCTCGTCAACGCCGGCACGAACTATCTGGCCGACGGGAAGTTGCCGACGCGCCTGGGAAACGGGCACCCGAACATCGTTCCATACCAGGTGTTCTCCACGGCTGATGCGCCGATGATCCTGGCCGTTGGCAACGACGCCCAATTCCGCCGGTTCTGTGAGGTGGCGGGCTTAGATGAAGTTGCGTCCGACGAGCGTTACGCGACCAACCCGATGCGAATCCGTCATCGAGTGGCGCTTTGCGAACTCATCGGTAACGTGCTCATAACGCGGTCTCGCGCGGTATGGCTACGTGACCTCGAGGTGGCCGGAATTCCATGCGGGCCCGTGAACAATCTGGGGGACGTGTTTTCCGACCCGCACGTCAAGGCCCGTGGCGCCGAATTGCGCATGCCGTGCGAGTGGGCCGCAGGCGGAGAAATTAGTCTTCTGGCAAATCCGCTGAAGATGTCCGCCACGCCACCAAGTTACAGGCGAGCGCCTCCACGCCTCAATGAACATGCTGCCGAGGTACTGATGGACTGGCTTGGAAACACCAAAACGCTATAGGAGACGTCATGTACGATCTGACACCCGATCAACTGATTCTGCAGGCGCAAGCCAGGGAGCTCGCGCAATCTGTATTCGCTCCCACCGCTGCCGACACAGACCTCACTGAACAGTATCCGTGGAGCAACGTTGCCGTGCTGCGCGACGCTGGTTTCATGGGTATGACCTTGCCAAAGAGCCTCGGCGGACGTGGTCTCTCGTACCTGGATACCGTGATCGTCATTGAAGAGATGGCCAGGGCGTGTGCCACGATAGGCCGGATCACGGTAGAGGCGAACATGGGCGCCATTGGTGCGATTGCCAGGTACGGAACCGAGGAACAACTGAGAGTGGCAGCGGATCTCGTTCTGGCGGGAGACAAGCCGGCAATCTGTATCTCGGAGCCGGATGCCGGAAGTGCTGCCAGCGAAATGACCACGCGAGCTGAGAGGAAGGGAGATCACTACATCCTCAATGGAGAAAAATACTGGATCACCGGTGGGGGTGTTTCGAAGTTGCACCTGATATTCGCCCGGGTGTTTGACAATGGTGTGGAGCAAGGTATCGGCGCATTCATCTGCGTGCGCGATGACAATGCGCCTGCAGAGCTCGTGGTGGGCCGGAGGCTATACGCAATGGGGGTGCGCGGTATCCCGGAGACCCACCTTGAGTTCCATGACCTGAAGATTCACAAGTCGATGCTGGTAATTCCACCGGGCGGCCTGAGACGCGGTTTTGCCTCGCTAATGACGGCCTACAACGCGCAACGCGTCGGTGCGGGCACGGTCGCCCTGGGCATCGCGCAAGGCGCCTTCGAAGAAGGCATGGCGTACCTCAAGTCCCGGCATCAGTTTGGCCGGCCTATTGCGGAATTTCAGGGACTCCAGTGGATGTTGGCCGACATGTCGACCCAACTGGAGGCTGCTCGTTTGCTCCTGCGTTCCGCTGCTGCCAGTGGCACGGACTTTCCGGACATCGACAAGGCCGCGCGGGCGAAGATCTTTGCGGCGGAAACGGCCAACAAGGTGACTAACGACGCGTTGCAGTTCTACGGATCGTCCGGCTACGGTCGACACAATCCGATGGAGCGGCATGTTCGTGATGCCCGCATGTTTACCATCGCGGGTGGCACAGCGCAGATTCTGCGCACACAGGTCGCTTCGAAACTGCTCGGAATGAAGCTGCCACAGACACGCGAAGGCTACCTGCGCGCGGCAGAGTACAAGCCCACGTAAGGCAATACTGATTTCGCGGCTACCGCATAGTTTTTGTACGCCCGGGGGCTCGCCCCCGGCGAGTCGAGATGAATCGTCAATTCCTTTTGTGCATCGGTCGTGCTGGTACATGCATGGGCACGATGGCATTCGTAGGCGCATTGCCCGTCCTTCGATCCGTGTGGCACATGGATGCAACCACGGCTGGTGCTATCCAGACCGCTTTTAATCTCTCCAACGCTCTTGCGCTCCTGATCACCTCCTGGTTGTCCGATAGCCTCGGGGCCAAGCGCATGTATCTGGTTTGCACGTGGGCGGGTGCGTGTGCACTGGTAGTGTTCGCGATTTTTGCCAGATCGCCACACAGCGCGCTGATCCTGATCGTGTTTGTGGGGCTGACGCAGGGAGGTGCCTATAGCCCGGCGCTACTGCTGGTTGCAGATCTAAGCGCCCCAAGTGCACGGGGCCGCGCGATGGGACAGATCCTGGCTGCAGGATCTTTAGGCTATCTGCTTTCCGTGTCGCTCTCCATGTGGGTTGCGAAGTCTTACGGTCCAGCGGCGGGATTTGTCGTTTGCGCGGCGGGCGCTTCGGTCGGTGCGATGTTCGGCCAGTTCAGTCTCGATGGCGTTGAGAATCGACGACACGTGCGTGAGACGGCGGCGTCTGCCGCACCGATGCGGTGGAGGAGCGTTTTTGGTCCCACGTCTCTATGTCTTCTTGTCGGCTATGTGGCTCATTGCTGGGAGCTACTCGGCAGCTGGGCCTGGACGCCAACCTTATTGGCGACCGCACTTCAGCCATGCGGTTTTGGCGCAATGACCATGAGCGTGATCGTCGGAGGGACGGTACACCTGTCGGGCATGGTAGCGTCTGGACTCGTCGGAGCGCTCTCCGATCGGTGGGGACGTTCGCGCGTGTTAATTTGCGTTGGAGCAGCCGGCGCCATCTGCTCCGTGCTCATGGGTTGGTCGGAGCAATGGGGAGCCGGCTGGGTGATTGCCCTGGCCGCCGTTGGTAGCTTCTTTATTCTTGCTGATTCTGGAGTCCTGTCGGCTGCAATGACGGACGAGGTGCCTGCAGCCTGTCTGGGGCGCGTGATGGGGGTGCGGTCGATCCTCGGCTTCGGCGCTGGCGCGCTTGCGCCCATGGCATTCGGAGCAACGCTTGATTGGACTCATCAGTGGGGATGGGCATATATGCCGCTCGCTGCAGGGGGGCTCGTTGCATCTCTCGCCGCCTTGGCGTTGCGCAAAGTCAGCCAGCCGATCGATGCCCGCGCTCGACGATCGAAGTCTGTCATCGCTCAATGACCGCGCATTGAGAAAACCTGAGGACGTCTGCCGTCGGACGGCGCAGCGTGCATTACGCGACATCATCCAGGTCGATGGAGGGCTCACGCGCTCCATCTGACCAGCACTACGTTGGTTGGAGAGAAATTCGGCCCGATCATGAGCCTGCAGTCTGCGACCGCACGGCAGATCACCTTGCCGAGGTTTTCTCGACCGCCAGGACGACCCATTTCCCGTTTTGTTCTTCGTAAAGCGTTGCCGAGGCGTTCCTCAGATCGCCAGTGTGAGTGAATGCAATCGTGCCAGTGATTCCATCAAAGTAATTCGTTCGCAGGGCCTTGATGTATTGTTGCGGGTCGGTCGAATCGGCCGATTTCATCGCATAGATCATTGCCCATGCAGCGTCGTAGGCGAGCGGAGCGAACTGCACGATCCCAACGCCGAACCGGGACTTCAGTTTGGCGTCGAGTTCGGCCGCTCGAGGCATTCGGTCGCGCGGAAGTCCGTATTCCCAGCTGAGCATTCCTTTCGCGCCCGGGCCGGCAAGCTGAAGAAAATGGTCATTCGTGAATCCACCTTCTCCCATGAAGCGGGCCCTGATACCGAGCTGACGAATCTGTTTCGCCAGACCGGCGGCTTGTATGTCCTGACCGACATAGAAGATCAGGTCGGGGTTCAAGCCCTTGATCGTTGTGAGCAGGGCTCGGAAGTCGATGGCGTTTGCTGTGGTGTACTGCCACGAGACGAGTTGAGCGCCACGCTTCTGAATCGCCTTCACGTATTCCGTTACCAGGTTTGTGCCGTAGTCGGTGCTATCGTCAATAACCGCGATATGCTTCGCTCCCAACCGCTCAACCGAGTAGGTTGCCGCGAGCAATGCCATCTGATCGTCGTTGCTGATTGTCCGAAAGGTGGTTTCGAAGCCTTGCGCGGTGTACGAAGGTGAACTCGACGTCGGCGAAATCTGCGGAATTCCGGCCCGCCGGTACACTGCGGATGCCGCGACAGAACATCCAGAATTGTAGTGACCAATGACCCCGCTCACACCTTCGTCGACAAAGCGCTGTGCGACGAGCACAGCGGTTTTGGGATCAGCGGCATCGTCCTGCGCGTCGATCTGAAATTCGACTTTCTTTCCACCGATTTTGAGACTCTGCGAGTTGGCTTCCTCGAACGCGAGACGAGCGGCATTCTCGACATCCTTTCCATTCGATGCCGAAAAGCCGGTCAGCGGCGCGGCGATCCCTATCTTGACCACCTTTACATCTTCCCGCTTTCCAGTTTCCTGTGCGCTGGCGCCTAAAGAAAAAAGCAGGATGAGGGCGAGAATAACCTGTCGAAGAGACATGAGTGCTCCGCAAGCAAGTTTCTTTGCAAGGAGGCATATGCGACATTAGCGCGGGCGGCCGGCTAACAAGCATAAACCGCCGGTTCATTGGGCTTCGGTCAATCTGTCTTGCTCCGACGTACTTTAAGGTTCTTAAGGCGTCCGGCAGGAACCAATGGCTTGAGTCCAATCTCCGGCGAGTCGCAAGTCGTCAGATGAGCAGTCAGTTTCTTCCCCTCGGTCATGTTGTGCGCTTCGGCGAGTCTGCCTGCTTCCTCGACATTCGCCGCCAGAATCGCTTCGATGATCGGGCGATGCTGTTCGACGATGGCGTCGCCGCTCTCGACAAGGGAATCGCTCGAGCGGATATAGATGCGAACCTGACGCTCGATGATTTCATATTGGCTTTTTAGTCGTCCATGATCGGCGAGATCGATCATGGCCTTGTGGAACGCAAAATCTGCTTCTGCAATAGCGTGTCCGTTCGAGGAGGCGCAAGCACGTTCGAGGGCAGCAAAGCGGCTGCGAATCGCGTTCCGCTTCGCTGCGTTCAGCGTGGCAGCGACCAGCTGGGCGGCAAGACGCTCCAGGCTGGACCTCAGCGTGTAAAGCTCCCAGACGTCCTTCGGGTTCAAGGTGATGACCGTCCAACCCGTGTACGGAACGAGTGTCGTGAGCCCTTCCCTGGCCAGGTGATGCAGCGCGGCTCTGACAGTCGCTCGCGAAAGATCCATCTGCTCCGCGAGCTGAATTTCCGTGATTCGTGCACCGGCGGGTAAATCCCCGCGGATGATCGATTCGCGAAGGATCTCGACAGCTTGCGATCCCATCGACTGCTTGACGATCCTGGGTACTTTCAAAACAGAAGACATTTGAATTCCTCTCACCTGGATAGCTGCGCCACTTCAGCTGGACCGGATTGATCATTGTAGACAATCTCCAATGATCAATCCCGCATTTCAGAACCGATCGTAGTTCACTGGACGCGCCAGGAAAGAAGAGTACAATTGTCGGCATTACGTCGACACAGAGTCGAACAATTTTTGGCTCTACGACAGGCATGGTGGACAGGAAAATGGCAAAAGAGACGGTAGCGGACATTCAGGGCGCCAAGGAAACGGGCACGGCACGGGTTTATGTCGCCTTACGCAACGAAATCCTCACGATGAAGCTTGCGCCGGGAACACATCTCGACGAACTGGGCGTTGCGGAACGCTTCGGTGTATCGAGGTCGCCCGTGCGTGAGGCGCTAGTCCGCTTGTCAGCGGAAGGCCTCGTAAACATCCTCCCGAACCGGGGTAATATCGTTGCGCCCATGGACTTTGGACGTGTGCCGGAGTTTCTGGATGCACTGGATTTGCTGCAGCGCGTGACAACCAGGCTCGCCGCACTGCACCGAACCGATGAAGATATCCAGATCATCCGTTTGGCGGCAAAGACTTACGAGAAAGCGGCGGCGGCCAGCATTAAAAAGCACAACAGCCTGGAGATGATCGAGAAGAACTACGAGTTCCACATGGCCGTGGCCAGGGCTGGAAAGAACGTGTATTTCGCGGATATCTATCGCCGGTTACTGGAAGAGGGGCGACGTATGCTCAACCTTCACTTCCAGTTTCAAACCCTCGCGAACATGAGCTCCGAGCAAATGGCGAGCGACCATACGGAAATGGTGGCCGCGATCGAAGCAGGTGATGCCGACTGGGCCGAGGCCACTGCACATCAGCATGCGGTTCAGTTTAAGGGCCGCTTCATGCAATTCCTCGATAGAAACCTGACGGCACAGATGCCCGTCAATTATCCGAACAGCAAATCCGCATGAAGTACAGCGCGCTTCGCGCGATTGCTTCAGTCCGGTTTCACCACAAACCCCAGCCGACCGTGAAGGCAAGACTTCACGGCGGCTTTCCTGCTCCGATATCGTCAGCTTTTTTCCGTGTGAGCGATCGCATGATCGGAGACCAGCCGGCCTCCGATCGCCCAACTTGCGTGCGCCCTTTCGTCGAATACGATCTGCACATCGTCGAGTGCGCATCGAGCGATGCGGGCGGTCTCACGCGCGAGCACCTCGGCGAGTTCGGATTTTTGCTCCTGTGTCCTGCCTGCGAGCATTTCTACGTGGATGATAGGCATTGCAGTTCCTTCGGCGGATGATGGTGGGTCGTTACTCAGGTTGCGATGCGAATGCCAGATAGGCCGTTGAAACGAGCCAACCGCAATCGATGGGTAGCGTGACCCCGGTAATCGCGGCAGCCTGGTCCGAACAAAGGAAGTGGACCGCGTCGGCGACTTCGGAGGGTTTGACGAACCGGCGCAACGCCGAACGTTCGATCACAGCATTCGGGTCGCGTTGCCCACTGTCGATGCGCGCCTGCATTGCCTGCGTCAGCGTGTAGCCCGGCGCGACCGCGTTCACGCGAACGCCGCGCGAACCCCATTCGGCGGCCATGGTCTCCGTCAGCGCTTTGAGCCCCGATTTGCCGACGGAATAGGCGACCTGTGCGGAGGAGCGGAACGTCGTCATCGAACATAGGTTGATGATCGATCCGCGGCCTGCTTCGCACATGGAAGCGCCGAATGCCCGCGATGCGATCAAAGTCCCACGCACATTGATCTGGAACAGGCGGTCGAATTCCGCGAGTTCCATATCCAGCACGCGCACGGCGTTTTGCAGGATACCCCCTGCATTGACGAGCGCATGGGGTGCACCGTATTCGGCAATCACCGCCAATGCGAATGCGGCGACAGAGTCCTCGCTCGCCAGATCGACCTGGTGAAAATGGGCGTTCAGCTTTTCGGCTCGCAGTTCCTCAGCGACACGCTCCCCGCCGGCGGCATTCACGTCCGCGAGAATCACACGATACCCGGCGCGAGCGAAGCGACGCGCGCAGGCTTCGCCGATGCCGCTAGCGCCGCCCGTTACGACCACCGATTCCTGATTGTCAGACATTCCCTTCTCCCAATGTTTGCCCACACTCGTTGCGATTGCTCTTTTTGATCGACCGGTTTTAAGTCGATCTAATGCCGACAATCGTCACACTCGCACGATTCTATGTCAAGAAATCAAGCGGACTAGAGCAGATCAATGTATACCCCTACGTGAGGCTTAAATCCTTATGCAACGGGCGTTCCGGTGCGCGGAGCGGCCCCTGGATATTTTTTTTGTGTTGACATTGTCGTCTTTTGATCGACAATGCGATCCATGGACGAGATGAATAGTTGCGACTAAGCAGTTGTGGAGGTTATGTCGACAACCGCATCGCATAATTGTCGCCAATCATCAATGCCATGTGAGCCGAAGTACCGCTGTTTCAGGAAATGAGCAGACGGTTAGCGGCATGCACCTTCAACTTGGAACCCGAGCCAGCATCGAGGTCTGACGGCCTCAGACGGCTCGAGAACGATCGGGAATCGATATGGCAAGCGCGAGAATTGGGGTCGACATCGGCGGCACTTTCACGGACCTTGTGTTGCTCGACGACAAGGGATATGTGACTTTCACGAAAGTCTCTTCGACGCCTGCGGCGCCCGAAGAGGCGGTGCTGACGGGCGTGCAGCGCATCCTCGACCAGGCGGGCATGCAGACGTCCGATGTCACCGAGGTGCTGCATGGCACGACGGTTGGTTCGAACACGATGCTGCAGAAGGTCGGCGCGAAATGCGGCCTGATCACGACCAGAGGCTTTCGCGACGTGCTCGAGATCGGCCGTGTGCGCACCCCGACCATGTTCGATCTTTCATGGGATAAGCCGGTGCCGCTCGTCGAGCGCCGCTATCGTCTGGAAATCGACGAGCGCGTGCTTGCGTCCGGTGACGTGCTTCGCCCGACACCGGTCGATCAGGTGATCGAGGCAGGCAAGTTCTTCCAGAGCGAAGGCATCGAGTCCGTCGCGATCTGCTTCATCAATTCATACAAGAACGGCGCAAATGAAAAGGCCGCGCTGGAAGCCTTCCAGCAGGCGTTTCCCAACATCAGCGTGACGGCGTCGATTTCGGTGCTGCCCGAGCTGCGCGAGTATGAGCGCACGTCGACGACCGTCGTGAATGCATATGTGCTGCCGGCGTTGCGGACCTATCTGCAACGTCTCGAGTCGGGACTCAAGCGGATCGGCGTGAACGCGCCGCTGCTGGTGAGCAATTCCAATGGCGGTTTGTCCAGCGCGCGTATCGCTCAGGACACGCCGGTGTTCTTCATCTCGTCGGGCCGTTCGGCAGGCGTGGTCGGGGCAGGGCGGCTCGGCGACGCGATCGAAGAGAAAGAACTCGTGGTCTTCGACATGGGCGGCACGACGGCATCCGCGTCCCTGATCCACGAAGGGCAACTCGCGCGCACCAACGAATACGAATTTCGCGCCGGCATCTCGACGCCGAGCCGCTTCATCAAGGCGGGCGGCTACATGATGCGCGTGCCGACCATCGACGTCGCCGAAGTGGGTAGCGGCGCGGGCTCGATTGCATGGACCGATGCGGGTGGCCTGCTCAACGTTGGTCCCGTGTCGGCGGGTGCGTATCCCGGACCGGTGTGCTACGGCATCGGCGGCGAAAAGCCAACCGTCACCGACGCGAACGCCATTCTCGGCTTCCTGCCGCAGAAGCTTGCGGGCGGCACGATGGAACTGAACATCCAGGCCGCACGCGATGCGGTTGACACGCTGCTCGCGAAGCCGTTAGGCATCGGCATAGAAGAGACCGCGGTCGGCATCCGTGAAGTCGTGAACGTCAACATGGCGCGGACCATCAAGGCAGTGACCGTGGAGCGCGGCGTCGATCCGCGCGATTTCACCCTCGTCGCGTTCGGTGGCTCCGGTCCCGTGCACGCATGCGACCTGGCGCGTGCGCTCGATATGAAGCGGGTCGTGTTCCCCGCGGCGCCGGGCGTATTCACTGCAATGGGAATGCTGGCTGGTGCGGTCGAGCGCTATTTCGTGCGTCCGTCGCTTAGTCTGCTCGATGCGCTCAATATCGACGCCCTCGCAGACGTAGTCGGCGAAATGCGCGAAGACGCGCACCGCGCGCTGGCGGACGAAGGTTACTCGGCGGACCGCATCGAATACGTCTTCGATCTCGACATGCGCTTCAAAGGCCAGGACTACGAGATTCCCGTCCGCATTCCCGGCGAACTCAACGAAGGCTCACGCGACGTGTTGCGCAAGGGTTTCCGCGATGCCTACGCCGCGATCTACGGCTATGCATCCAACGATGCGATCGAATGTGCCAACGTCCGTCTGCTTGCACGCGGGATTGCGACGAGCACGCTCGACTTCAATGACATCCGCAGTGCGAAATCGGCGGGGAGCAACGAGGAGAAGAGCACGCGTCGGGTCTATTTCGATCGCAAGACGGGCTGGGTCGATACGCCCATCGTGCCGCGCTCGAAACTGGATAAACCGCTCACGGGGCCTGTGATTCTCGAAAGCTCCGACACCACGATTGTGATCCCGCCGGGCTGGCGCGTGAGCACCGACAAGGTAGGCAGCGTGATTGCCTCGCTCGACTGATTTCACAGGATTCATTGGAGTATTCATGACCCAACGTAACGTTGACCCAATCACTTTTGCGGTAGTCAAGAACGCGCTCGACACCATCGTCGACGACATGGCCTTCGCCGTGATGCGCACCGCCCGTTCGCCGATCATTCGCGACGTGCTCGACTATTCGGTCACGATGTGCGACGCGAAAGGCCGCATTCTTGCGCAGGCAAAAACGGTGGCATTGCATCTGGGCGCGGTGCCCGATGCAGTGGACATCATCATCGACAGGTACGCCGCCACGGTCGAACCCGGTGACGTCATCATCCTGAATGATCCGTATGAAGGCGGCATGCACCTGCCAGATATCTTCATGTTCAAGCCGATCTTTCATGAAAAGCGGCTGCAGGGCTTCTCGGTCGTCATCGCGCACCATTGCGATGTCGGTGGGCGCGTGCCGGGCTCCAACGCGGCCGATTCGACCGAAATCTTCCAGGAAGGCCTTCGCATTCCGCCGACCAGGCTCTATCAGCGCGGCGAACCGAACGAGACGCTCATCAACATCATCAAGAAGAACGTGCGGCTTCCGGATCTCGTGCTGGGCGATCTCGATGCGCAGCTTGCTACGTGCAACATCGGCGAACGTGAGTTGCTGCGCATGATCGACCGTTACGGTGAGGAGAATTTGCAAGGCTACTTCGACGAGCTGCTCGATTACGGTGAAAGACTCACGCGTCAGGCGATCGAGGCATGGCCAGACGGCGTCTATCACTTCACGGACTACATCGACAACGACGGCTTCACCGAGGACGCGATTCCCATCAAGTGCGCGATCACGGTGGCGGGATCGAAGGTCAGCGTCGATTTCGCGGGTTCGTCGCCGCAAGTGCGCGGCGCGATCAATTCGACGCTCTCGTTCGTCAAGTCGGCGACGTACCTCAGCGTCCGCTGCGCGCTGGACGCCGACGTGCCCAACAACGCGGGTGTTTATCGCTGCATCGAGATCACCGCGCCTGAAGGTTCGATCCTCAATCCGCGTATGCCGGCTCCGGTGGCTGCGCGCGCACTGACGGGTTATCGCGTGGTCGACTGTGTGCTCGGCGCGCTTGCACAGATCGCACCGAAGAAGGTCATGGCGGCGGGCGAGGGCGGCAACACGGTCATCGCGCTGAGCGGCTATGCGAAGGGCGCGAGCGAGCCGTTCATCCTGGTCGACATGATCAACGGTGCATGGGGCGGCCGCTTCAACAAGGACGGCGTGGAAGGCGTGACGAACCCTTCGCAGAACATGTCGAACATGCCGATCGAGACGCTCGAAGCGCGCTATCCGATCGTGATGGAAGCGTACGGCTTCGCAGCCGATTCGGGTGGCGCGGGCGAATACCGCGGCGGCCTGGGACTCGTGCGCGAGTATCGGATCGAAGCTGACGAAGTGGTCGCGCAAATTCGGTCGGACCGCGCCAACCACGCACCTTATGGCCTGTTCGGTGGCGGCTCCGGAGCCTGCTCCGCGAACTACCTTCGTTCGGAAGAAGGATTGTCCCCGCTTCCCAGCAAGTTCACGCGGACGCTCCATCGTGGCGCGATCATCCGCCACGAGCAGGCCGGCGGCGGTGGTTACGGCAATCCGATGAAACGAACCCTCGACAAAATCGAAGCGGACCTCGCGAACGGCAAGATCTCGCGCGAATACGCAGAGCAGCGCCACAAGGTGGTGTTCGACGGTGACCGGATCGACCGGGCGCGTTCGGACGCCGCACGCAACGCGAAGTGACATCAGGAGAGAACCCGATGAATCAAAGTCTGAAAGATCGCCTGGCTGAGTTGGGCATCGAATTGCCTCAATCCGCGCCGAAGCCGGGAGCGAATTTTCTCCCGGTCAAGAAGGTGGGGAATCTCCTGTACGTGTCGGGCCAGGTACCGGTGCTCGACGGCGTGGATCAATACGTCGGCAAGCTCGGCCGAAACGTCACGCTCGAAGAGGGACAGGCGGCCGCGCGACTCTGCGCCGTCAACATGCTCGCGCAGGTCGATCGCGCGGTAGAAGGCGATTTCAGTCGCGTTGCGGGCTGTGTCCGGCTTGGCGGCTTCGTCAACGCAGCCGAAGACTTTACCGACCATCCGAAGGTCATCAACGGCGCGTCCGATCTCATGGTCGCCGTGCTGGGCGATGCAGGCAGGCATACCCGAGCCGCAGTCGGTTGTATTTCGTTGCCGCGAGGCGTGGCGGTCGAGCTCGATGGAATTTTTGAACTCAAGTAGGCAAAAACCAGCAGGACCTGATCACTGTATTGACTTAACCCCTAAATTGCTGAGGTTGAAAATGCTGCGGATTTCTCAGATTCTTGGTCGCGCGTTGGTCTGTGCGATTGCTGTAGGCGCACTTGCTACGAGCTCGACGGCATACGCGCAGGACGCTGGTAGCTGGCAGAGCGTGAAAAAGGCCGGCGTTCTCCGCTGCGGTGTCGCCACGTCGCCGCCGTACACGATGAAAGACCCGAAGACTGATACATACAGCGGCATCTTTCCAGATCTGTGCCGCCAGTTTGGCGAAAAGGTACTCAAGGTGAAGGTCGAGTATGTCGACACGACCTGGGACAATATCGTTGCCGGACTTCAGTCCGAGAAGTGGGACATGTCGCTCTCTCTGAATGACACGCCCGAGCGCAGAAAGGCCATCTCCTTCTCGGAGCCGGTTGTCGACTACAGCGTGACGTTTGCCTACAACAAGAACAACCCGAAGTTGCCGAAGTCGATCAATTCGATTGCCGACATCGACAAGCCCGGCACGACGGTCACGGTGATGTCCGGTACGGCGCAGGACAAAGCGATCTCCGCCGTCCTGAAGCAGGCGACGATCATGCGTCTGCCGGGCTTCGACGAAACGCGCCTTGCTCTGATGTCCAAACGCGCGGACTTGCTTGCGGATGACAACATGACAAACCTGCTGCTGACGCGTGCTCACCCGGACTGGGCTGTCGCTTTCAAGCCGAATCCGTTGCTGGCACAGCAAGGTATCTGCTTCGGTATTCGCAAGGATACGCCGCCCGCGGACGTCGCCGTTCTCAATCAGTTCATCGAGCAGCAGAAGCAATCCGGTGCAGTGACCAAACTGGTCGATGCGTCGGTTAAAGAGACGATATCCACCACCAGGTGATCGGTGCTAGTAGACGGAACCGCGTTCATCGCGGTTCCGTCATCGGATTCGGACGACGGAAGTGGCCGGTCGGACTTTCGTATATCTGATTGGAGTCCCGAGCGCCCGCGTTGCGCTTCGCAGGAGGAAGTCCTCATCATGTTATCTCAGACACAAGCAGAACCGATGGCGAACCCGAACAATTCCCGGACCATCGCGTCTTTGTCGTCGGTGTCAGGCGATTTTGTACAGTTGAAGAACGTGTACAAGTCGTATGGCGAAAACCTGGTCGTCATGGATCGGATGAGCCTGAACATGCGCGCCGACGACCGACTGGTCGTGATTGGCCCCAGCGGCAGCGGAAAGAGTTCTCTTCTTCGCGTCATGATGGGCCTGGAGGGTGTCCAGGGCGGCGAGATCACGTTTCAGGGAAAGCCTTACATTCGTGGTGCCGATGTCGGCGGCAAACGGATCGATTCGAAGCTGCAAAAGCAGATCGGCATGGTGTTCCAGCACTACACGCTCTTTCCGCACCTCTCCGTGCTGGGCAACCTGATCCTGGCGCCGGTGAAGACACTCGGTCTCGGCAAGGCCGAGGCGACCGAGCGCGCGAGCAAGTACCTCGCGCGACTCGGTCTCGAAAGCAAGCTGCACGCGTATCCCAGCCAGCTTTCGGGCGGTCAGAAGCAGCGCGTCGCGATTGCGCGCGCGCTGATGCTCGAGCCCAAGCTGATGCTCTTCGATGAAGTGACCTCTGCACTCGACCCCGAGATGGTGATCGAAGTGCAGAACGTGATGCTGCAACTGGCCGAGCAGAAGATGGCCATGATCATCGTGACCCACGACATGCACTTCGCCCGTGACATCGCGACGCGAGTCGTGTTTTGCGCGAGCGGCAAGGTGGTGGAAGAGGGCGCACCCGCCGAGATGTTCAAATGCCCGAAGGAAGCGCGTACGCGCGAGTTCCTCGAGAAAGTCCTTCATCTGGATTGAGAGAGCGGACATGGGCTACCAATTCGATTTCAGTTTTCTCCAGGGAAGCGCGGCCGCTCTTCTTCAGGGCCTGAAGGTGACGTTAGAACTGGCTCTGGCTGCCAACGTCATGGGGCTTGTGCTGGGTTTCTTTCTCTGCCTGGTGGTCATGAGCCGCTGGCAGTTCGTGCGCTGGCCGGCACAGCTTTTCATCGAGTTCTTCCGCTGCACCCCGGCGCTGCTTCAGATCGTCTGGTTCTTCTATTGCATTCCGATGATGGTCGACTTCTTCATCGATCCCATCGCGATGGGCGTGCTCGCGCTCGGGTTGAATCTGACGGCCTTCAACGCAGAGGCCTACCGTGCAGGCGTGCAGGCGGTTCCGAAGGAGCAACTCGATGCGTGTGTCGCATTGGGTCTAAAGCCGTGGCAACGAACCTTCTATGTCGTCTTGCCTCAAGCACTGCGCAGCGCGCTGCCGGTACTGATGACTAACGGCATCGGCACGCTCCAGCAAAGCGCGCTGGTTGCGATCGTCGCAGTGGCGGACCTCATGTATGTCGCGAAAAGCCTCGCGACCGAAGCCTATCGGCCGCTGGAAACCTATTCGATTGTCGCGCTGATTTACTTCGCGCTATCGCTTCCGATATCGCGACTTGTCCATGTTATCGAGCGCCGGCAGGACGCCGCAGTAACGCGCTAAGGAGATTGAAATGAATCTGGATCTCGGCATTGTGGCGTCGTACTGGCTCGTTCTGTTGAAGGGCCTGGGCCTTACGATCGCGTTCACCAGTGGTTGTGCGGTGTTGGGAAGCTTGCTCGGCTTTTTTCTCAGCCTGCTTCGCCTGTCACCGTCTCGCTGGGTCAAGGCGCCAACGTGGCTTTATGTGGAGCTTTTTCGCGGAACGCCGCTTCTCATCCAGCTCTTCTGGATCTTTTTCTGCTTTCCCGTGGTGTTTCGCCTGCCGATCCCGCCATATCTTTCGGTCATCATCTCCCTGACGCTCTACATGACTGCGATCACCAGCGAGACGTTTCGCGGCGCGCTTAAGTCGATCTCGGGCGAGCAGCACGATGCCTGCATTGCGTTGAGCCTCTCCCCTCAGACGAAAATCCTGCATGTGATCTTTCCGCAGGCATTGTTGCGTGCCATTCCCCCGCTTCTGTCGAACATCATCAGTCTGTTCAAGGAGAGCGCGTTGATCTCGTCGGTGGGCGTCGCGGACCTGATGTACGTTGGGCAAAGCGCTTCCAATGCGACAGCTCGCCCGCTCGAATTTCTGACTACCGTTGGAATCATCTACTTCGTCGTCGCTTTTCCTTTGACCCGGCTCGTCGGGGTCGTGGAATCGCGATTCCTGCGGCGTTTCGCGTATTGATGCCATACGAACATCAGTTCTACCTGAAGCACGGACGACAACCAAAATGAATTCGGTACCTCGCGAGCAATATTTCACTCCGCAAACGGCCGCTGCGGTGCCGCAGCAGGCGGTGGTCATCGGCGGCGGCATCGTCGGAACCTGCTGTGCCCTGTATCTTCAGCGAAGTGGTTTCAAGGTGACGCTCATCGATCCTGCGGCACCTGGCGACAGCACCGCGAAATGGAGTTGCGGTCAGATTTCTGTCGGCGAGATCATTCCCTTGTCGAAGCCGGGCATTCTGCTCAAAGTGCCGGGATGGCTAATGGATCAGGAAGGCCCGCTCGCGCTGCGGCCAAGTGCGTTGCCGGGAATCGTGCCGTGGTTCCTGCGTTTCCTGTCCTGCGCGCGGCAGTCGAAGATTGTCGATATCGCGACCGCCATGGCTTCGCTCACGAGCGACGTCTTCGCGGACTACGCAAACCTGCTCGATTCCATCGACGACGATACGCTAATCGGCCAACGCCCGATCCTCGAAGTGTTCGACAGCGCGGCAGGCGTCGAGCACGAGCGCCCGCACATCGAACTGAGAAAGTCGTTGGGCTTCGACACACAGATCATTGGACGCGCGGAGATCGACGATCTTGAACCCGCGCTCAAGGGCCGCTTTTCACACGGTTTTCTGCTTCCGCAATGGCGATTCGTCAGTGACACGGAAGCATTCTTGAAGGCGTTGACGGAGAACTTTGTGACGAACGGTGGTCGTCGCGTGCGAAGCGCCGCGGCGCGTATCAACGAAGACGCGGGGCAAGCGACGGGCGTAACGCTCGATAACGGCGAAAGCCTGCCGGCGGCACACGTCGTCCTTGCGGCAGGCGCGGGTTCCCGACGCTTCTTCTCGCAGCTCGCTGTGAACGCTCCGCTCGAAGCCGTCGCCGGCTACCAGGTTCTGGTGCGGAACCCGGAGGTCAAGTTCAAGCACTCCGTTATCTACGCGGACGGCGGTTTCTGCTTCACGCCCATGCTTCGCGGGCTTCAGATTGGCGGGACAATCGAGTTCGCAGGGCGCAATGCAAAGCCGAATTTCAGACGCGCGGAAATCATATTAGCCAAGGCAAAGAAGGTTCTGCCTGAACTGAACACGGCGAAGCATGAGTTCGGTGTGGGCTATCGGCCGTTCCTGCCCGACACGAAACCGATCATCGACCGATCGAAACGTCTGCCGAACGTGCTGCTCGCGCTCGGTCACGGGCAATTGGGCCTGACGCTGGGCGCGACAACCGGACGGCTCATTGCCGATCTCGCTTCCGGGCGAACGCCGAAGCAGGACCTTACCCCCTTCAGCGCCCGGCGGTTTGGATGAGCAACATACGCGGCGCAGCAAGGATTCCGGCAGTTAGGCTATCAAGTGGAATGGGAAGATAAATCATGCGTTGGAAGAAAAGTCTGCAACTGGTTGGGGTTCACTGCGAAGGCGAAATCGGCAAGGTCATCACCGGAGGTGTAGTCGACATTCCCGGCAAGACCATGCTGGACAAGATGAATTACATCAATGAGGTCGACGACAGCATTCGAAGGCTCGTCGTGTTCGAACCGCGTGGATGTTTGCAGATGTCGGTCAATCTGCTGTTGCCCCCGACGCGCCCCGAAGCCCATGCCGGCTTCATCGTTCTGCAGTCGGACAAGGCTCATCCGATGTCGGGCAGCAATTCAATTTGCGTCGTGACGGCACTGCTCGAATTGGGCATGGTGGAAATGCAGGAACCGGAAACGACGGTCGTGCTGGACACCCCAGCGGGGCTTGTGACCGCGCGTGCGACGTGCAAGGACGGCCGATGCGTGGGCGTCTCGCTGGACATGGTTCCCGCCTTCGTAGAACACCTCGACCTGGCCATCGAGACGGATGAATTCGGCACTATCGCAGTCGATGTCGCCTTTGGCGGCGTCTACTATGCCCTCGTCGATGTCGAACAGGTCGGCCTCACGATCGCGCCACAGAACGCGCGTCGACTCGCCGATCTCGGCGTCAAACTTCGCGCAGTCATCAATGAGCAGGTGACGCTGCAGCATCCCTTGTATCCGCAAATCAACCAGCTTGCGTATGTCATGTTCCGCAACCGGCTGTCGGACACCGAGTATCAGACCTGCACGACGTTGCCCCCGGGACGGATCGACCGTTCGCCCTGCGGAACAGGAAGCTCTGCCAACCTTGCGACGCTGGCCGCTCGCGGCAAGGTCGACGTCGGCTCGCAACTGAAATCGAAATCGACCATCGGAAGCGAGTTCAAGGTCGAAATGCTGGGCCGGACCGAAGTAGGCGGGCGGCCCGCCGTCCTGCCGCGTATTCAGGGGCGCGCGTGGATTTACGGCATCGAACAGATCGGCGTGGATCCCGATGATCCGCTAAGCGCGGGTTTCATGTTGAGCGACACATGGGGCGAAGGATTCTGATGGTTTCGGCTCCTTCCCCGGAAATCGGGCTCCAGGCAAACAGGCTTCGAATGTCTTTGCAGACGAATCAGGATCGCAAATGAAGCAGACTATGATTACGGGAAAGACGAGTGTTCTTTTCATGGTGGCTGACCCGATCGAGCAGGTCAGAACGCCCGAGATTTTCAACAAGGTATTTCCGTTGTGCGACCTCGACGCGGTGATGGTTCCGCTGCACGTCGAACCGGTCAACCTTGAAAGCACCATCCGATCGCTATTCAAGTCGAAAACGACACGTGGCATGGTTTTGTCGATTCCCCACAAGACTGCGGCGGCGGGCATTGTCGACCGTCGTTCGAATGGGGCGATCACCGCCAATGCCGTGAACGCGATCCGAAGGGGCGACGACGGCCAATTGGACGGCGACCTGTTCGACGGTACGGGTTTCGCCAAGTCGATGGATCGTTACTCGATGCAATATCGTGGCAAATCGGTGCTGCTGCTTGGTGCGGGCGGTGCCGCCAGCGCGATTGCAGCGGCGCTTGCGGAGGGCGAGGCGGCTCGCATCGCGATCTACGATATTGACGAAGCGAAGGCACAGAGCGTGGCGTCCTCGGTTGCCGAACGCTACGGCATTCCGAGCTCCGCGCAGAAGACAAACGATCCCGGCGGCTTCGAGGTCGTCATCAATGCGACGCCTCTTGGCCTCAAGGCCGATGATCCGCTTCCGATCGCGCCGGAACGGATCGAGCGCTCGGCGATCGTGTGCGACATCCTCATGAAAAACCAGCCGACGCCGCTTTTGCGTGCCGCCATGTCGCGAGGAAACGTCGTGCTGCCCGGGTTCGACATGCTGATCTTGCAATCGCCGCAGTTTCTCGATTTTTTCGGGCTGCATCAGGCAGCCGAGTTCTTGCGACGCGACGACACCATTGCCCGCGACATGCTCTTTCCACCAGAGTTGCGGAATTTGGTGCCGCGTGGCGCGCGTAGCGAACCTTGAGATTCGAATAAGCGGGGTGTTTGCCCGTGCCTCGGCACGGGTTCTTTTTTAGCGGTGAATCTTCGGCACGTTGCGACAGGAACGTCGATCGGCATTCAAGCTGCGGATTCACGAGTTGGTGTTTGATTTTCCAGGAAACGTCAATGACAAAACATACCTTTTCATGCGTTGAAGGCCATACCGAAGGCATGCCGGTGCGCATGGTGGTGAGCGGTGGGCCGGAGTTGCAGGGCGCGACGATGAATCACCGTCGACTGTATTTCGTCGAGAAGTACGACTGGATCCGCCGTGCGTTGATGCTGGAGCCGCGCGGACATGGGCAAATGTCTGGAACCATTTTCTATCCGCCTCTGAGCGCTAGTGCCGATTTTAGCCTCCTGTTCATCGAGACGTCGGGCTGTCTGCCGATGTGTGGGCACGCGACGATCGGGTCAGTGACCTTCGCGCTCGAATCGGGTCTGGTCAAGCCGAAGACGCCGGGTCAGGTGGTGGTCGACGTTCCCGCCGGTCAGGTGACAGCGAAGTATGTGATGAACGGCGATAAGGTCGAATCCGTGCGCTTCACAAATGTGCCGAGCTTCCTGCTTCACAAAGACGTCGAGATCGAAGTGTCCCAGCTCGGCAAACTCAAAGTCGATATCGCATACGGCGGCAACTTCTATCCCATCGTCGAGGTGCAGGAGAACTTCTCTGGTTGCGAACACTTCACGCCTGAGCAACTGCTGGAAATGGGACGTGAGGTTCAGCAACGCGTGAACCAGGCGCTCGACGTGATTCATCCGGACAATCCGCAGATTCGTGGCGTCAAGCATTGCATGTGGACGGGGCGCGCCGTCGCCGGCGACTCACATGCACGCGCAGTCGTGATCGCGGGTAACCTGATCATCGACCGATCTCCGTGCGGCACGGGCACGTCCGCGCGAGTCGCGCAACGATTCGCGCGCGGTCTGTTGTGCGAGGGTGAAGAGTTCCGTCACGAGAGTCTGATTCTGAGCCGCTTCATTGGCCGCGTGGAATCGAAGACGCGCCTGGAAAGCGGACTCGATGCGGTGTATCCGAGCGTCGAAGGGCGCGCCTATATCACCGGTCGTGGAGAGCATTACGTCGATGACACGCAGCCCTATGCTCAAGGCTTCGATCTGTCGGAGTTCGCGAAGCTGAGCGTTTGATTGCGCAGGCACACGATGCGTCGTGCGCCTGATGTCGCAAAGCATTTCGCCCCATGGTCGAGCTAATCGGTCATGGGGCGAATCTCATTGGCCCCGGCAAAACCGGGGCTTACGAGCAAAGGCGGAATCAAAGTGCCGGCTTTTCCCAAAGGTTGAGCGACTGTCCGATACCCTTGTCGAGGGCGTTCCGATACAGTTCGAACCCCCAGCTGATATCGAACACGGCCATGCCGCAAGCGATGAAGATCACGCGCTCCTTCTCGTTTTCGCGGCCGGGTTTCACACCATTAACGACATCGCCAAGACCGGTGGAGTCGGCAAGCGAAGGAAGCTTGCCGGCATCGATGAGGCGATAGAACGGGCCGCCGATCACGCCCCCGTAATAAGCATCCTTGTTCCCAGACGCAATGGCATCCTCGACATAGGCTTCCTGCAACGGCGTGTGATCGAACACGATCTTGCAGCTCATCAGGAACGATTCATCCGTATTGAACGGGCCGGAAACCAGAATGGCGGCTCCATCCTTGATCCATTCGTCCTTGAAATACAGCGGCTTCAGACGCGACGCCGCGATGGTGATCACGTCGGCATCGCGGAAGCCTTTCTCGGCTTCGTCGACGCCAATGGCGCCGACCCCGTACGTCGCCTCGACCCAGCGGGCGAATTCGTTCGCCTTGTCGAGGAATACGTCAAAGCACACGACCTTTTCGATGCCCTTGAGCTGCGTCATGATGGCTGTGAAGCATGCCTTGTTGATCGGGCCGCAGCCGATGACCGACGCCGTTTTCGCATCTTTGTTCACGAGGTATTTGGCGGCTACGCCCGGCACCGCGCCGGTGCGCGCGGCACTGAGAAGATTTGCCGACATAAGCGACAGCGGCGCGCCGGTGTCCTTGTCGTTGAGCATCATCGTGAGAATGGAGCGGGGCAGCCCTTTCTGCGCGTTGGCGTGATTGGAGCCATACCACTTGTTGCCGCATACGTCGAATCGGCCGCCGAGATAGCCGGGCATCGCGGCAAATCGGCGGTCCGGGCCCGCCACCGGCATGTTGGGGAACTTCGTTTCTTTCGGGAAGACGATGTTCATCCCGTGATTGTTATGATTGGCGCCGCCCATCAGATAGTCGCCTTTGCCCAGCAAGCTGAAGGTCTCTTCACAGACAGAGACACAGCGCGCGGCATCGAGAACACCGGCTTCGATCATGTCGGGTTCGGACAGGTACAGAAAGTCGATCTTGGGATACATGGAGATTCCTCTTCAGAAGAAGGCGTGGGGTCTGACGCGTGGTCAGCGGTTCGAATCAAAAACGCAGGAGCGGCGAGATGTCGTAAAGACGACATGCGGCACTACGTGCATTGGCGCGCATGAGGAAGTTCAACTTTTCGATGCGTTCGCCCGAGCGCGGCGCACCGTTCTTCTGGAACGGGACCTCCAGACCAACGGAGAAATCCATCACGACGTCGTCGACGACACCACCGGAACGGCCCGACGGCACGGCGATCATCCCGTGCTCTTGCGCGAAGCGGTACGCATCCATGGCTTCCGTAACCGTGCCGACCTGATTAGGTTTGAGCACGAAACCGTCTACCGCGCGCGTCTCGTGCGCGCGGCGCAGCAACTCGAGGCTTGTCACGGTGAGGTCGTCGCCCAGGACGATGGTGCGCTTGAGTTCGCGCACGGCCTGGCTGTAGCCGCTCCAGTCGTTCTCGTCGAGCAGGTCCTCGATGAAGACAAGATTGAAGCGCTCCGTCAGATATTTGGCGTAGGCGATCAGCTCATCCGAAGAAACACGCTCTCCCTTCAGGAGATAGCGCCCGGTTTGCTTGTCATACATCTCGCTCGATGCGCAGTCGAGAGCGAACGCAATACGATTCGTATAACCGCATTCGTCGATCGCCTTCTGCATCAGCGTCAGGATCATTTCCGGATCTTCGGACGGCGCGGCATAGCCGTAGGAGCTCGCCACTTGCGGCTTATGCCCGAGATACGCAGTCAGAACATCGCCGAGTTTCTGAAACACAGTCACGGCCATCTCGATCGAGAAGTCGATGCTGTCGGTGTCGTAAGGCACGATGAGAAACTCGTTGAACGCCTGCGTGTAGCCTTCGTAGCGACCACCGTTGACGACGTTGAAGCAGGGCACGGGAACGGTCCTGATGTCACGGCCAGCAATGTGTTCGTAGAGCGGAATGGCACGGGCATCGGCCGCGGCGCGAAAGGCCGCGATGGAAGCCGAATAGATGGTGTTGCCGCCCAGGCGATGCTTGTCTGGCGTGCCATCGAGCGCGATCATCTTTTCGTCGATGGCGCGTTGATCGAAGACGTTCATGCCGATCAACTCGGGCCCGATGATCTTGACCGCGTTTTCCACGGCTTTGTGCACGCTGAGCCCTTGATACGTTGACGGATCGCCGTCCCGCAGGACGAATGACTCGTGCATGCCAACGGACGTACCCGTGGGTGCGGCGCCACGTCCTACGGCGCCGCTTTCGGTTCGAATCTCGACCTCGACGGC
Source organism: Paraburkholderia azotifigens (assembly GCF_007995085.1). Lineage (GTDB taxonomy): Bacteria > Pseudomonadota > Gammaproteobacteria > Burkholderiales > Burkholderiaceae > Paraburkholderia > Paraburkholderia azotifigens. Next base: position 1,623,770 of record NZ_VOQS01000005.1, on the reverse strand, counting down.
GGGACGGCATTTGCAGTCGATGATTTGCTGCGCGCGAACGGAGGCAATCTTGTCTTCCATTACTTGCGCTCCTTCGATGCGGGAACGTAGAGGATGTTCAGGTCGCACAGATTGGTTCCCGTGTTGCCCGTGAAGATGGCTGAGTCGATGGCGGACAGCGCTTCGTAACAGCTATGCTCGCGCAAGGCCTGATAGAGACTGATTCCCTTTGCGGCGGCGGCCTTGAAGCTGGTGGAGTCCGCAATCCCGCCAGCGACCTTTGCCGTGCCGTCTGTTCCTTCGCTGTCGATGGAGAGCAGACACGCGCCTTGGGTCTTTTCCGCGGTGATGGCGAAGCTCACGGTCATCTCCTGGCCAGGGCCGCCATGACCTTTGATGATGCTGTTGTCATCAATCAGCGTCGTCACTTCGCCCGAGCTCAGAAGCACGCAGGGCGGTTTGATCGGATTGCCGTAGGTCTGGATTTCGCGCGCGATCGACGCGAGGAAAGTCCCGGCGTCGCGGCTTTCGCCTTCGAGGAACGACGACACGATCATCGCCGGAATGCCCATTTCGTTGCAGACTTCTTTGGCGTAGATGCAGGAGTCCGGCAGCGTGTTCAGCAGGAAGTAGGTGTTGTCGGGGAATGCCTTCGGCGTCTCGCCTTCGGGACCCGCGTTCATCAGGTAATCGACGACGCTCCTGGGCAAGCGATGCGCCACATCGCGATTGACGATCGTCGCGCGCGCATCGTCGAGCGTTGTCATGTCGGGGCCGATCGGCGTGCTCTTGTAGGCCGCATAGGGCACGGCGATATCGCCCGTGGCGGGAGAACCGACCGCATCGCTGATTCCGAAGCCGATCAGTTCCGCGCCGACCGCCTGAATGCGTTTGGCCAGCATGCCGCCGTTGAGTGCCGAGATATGACGGCGCACGGCATTGATCTCGTAGATGCCTGCGCCGGACTTCAAAAGCACGTCGGTTGTATCGATCTCGTCCTGCAACGAGATGCCGTCGATGGGACAGGACATCAGCGCCGAACTGCCGCCGCTGATGACCGCGATGAAGAGATCGTCCGGGCCCGCCTGATCCACAAGTTCGATGATCTTGCGCGACGCGCGATGCCCTTCCTCGTTCGGCAGCGGATGACCACCGACGAACACTTCCGTCTTGTTGAAGCGGTCCGATTCCTCGTGAATCTTCACGATGGCGATGCCGTACGTCAGCCGATCGCCGAGCACGTGATCGACCGCCATCGCCATGTGATTGCAGGCCTTGCCAGCGCCGATCAGGTACACGTTGCGCTTTTTCGACAGGTCCCACGAGCGCGTGCCGATGTGCAACGTGTCGCCATCGAGACGCATGATGCTTTGAATGCGTCGATAGCTGTCCAGACGTTCGAGCGTGCCGTCGGCGATATCGAGGACGATGCGCCGGGACTCGACATCGCCATGAGAAAGAATCTCTGCGGAATTACGTATCTTGTTCATACGAGGTTCGGTGAAGGGTGGCCATAAGGTAAGTGCAATTTAGGCAATCACCCTGCACAGATACATGTACACTTGGGCAAGCTGGCGGATCGCTGTACAGGCTCCGTGACCTACACACATGTGCCTAAGTTTCGAGTCCCCGTATGAAGCCCGTTCTTTCGCTGGATCCCGGTTCCGGGATGTCCCTCACCATGCAGATCGTGGCGGGCATCATCGTCGAGGTCGACGAGAAGCGCTGGCGGCCCGGCGCGCGCGTGCCGAGCATTCGTGCGTTCGCGCTCGCGCATGGCGTGTCGACCTTCACCGTGGTGGAGGCGTATGACCGGCTCGTCGCGCAAGGTGTGCTGGTGGCGCGTCGCGGCTCGGGCTTCTATGTATCGGAGCGACGCCTGGGTGCGCCCGCGCAGGCGGCGGAAAAGCTCGACGAAAAGGTCACGAACGGATGGCTCGTGCGAAATTTCCTCGTTGCGAGCGAAGGGGCCATTCATGCGGGCGCGGGCTGGCTTCCGGAAACATGGTTCGATAGCGAAGGCATCGCGCGCTCGCTCAGGCAGCTTGCGGCGCACCCTGAGCATCTTCTGGGCTATGGGCATGCGCGGGGCTTCGACCGGCTGCGCGAACAGATCGTGCGTCAACTCGCGGAATACGAAATCGAAACCGATGTCGGCGGGGTCATGACCACGCTGGGTGCGAATCAGGCACTCGATCTCGTGATTCGCCAGTTCACGCAGCCCGGCGATATCGTCATGGTGGACGAGCCTTGCTATAGCGATCTTCTGGTGGCGCTGCGCATGCGCGATGTCGAAACCATCGGCATTCCGATGAAGCCCACGGGCCCGGATGTGGCCGTGCTGGAAGCCACGCTCGAGACGCATCGCCCGAAGCTCTACTTCACGAACAGCCGGCTGCACAATCCGACGGGAGCCAGTTACAGTTCCGCGGCCGCCTACAAGGTGCTGAAAATCGCCGAACGCCACGGCTGCCTGATCGTCGAGGACGATGTCTCGGCCGACCTCGTGCAAGGCGCGCACTTCACGCTCGCATCGATGGATCAGTTGAAGAACGTCATCTATGTGGGCAGCTTTTCGAAGACCATTGGCGCGGGCTTGCGCGTGGGCTTCGTGGTCGCGGATCACGATGTGGTCGAAGGCCTGCTTTATCAAAAGCTCGTGTCGGGGATGTCGACGCCGACGGTGACCGAGCGCCTCGTCAGCGCGGTCCTGTCGGAAGGCCATTACCGGAAGCAGACGGAGCAATTGCGCGACCGCCTCGGAGCCGCGCAGGAGAAGACTTGCCGCAGGCTCGAAGCGAGTGGCTTCGAAGTGTTCTGCGAACCGCGCTCCGGCATGTTCCTTTGGGCCAGGCCGAGCGGCATCGACGCGGATTCGTCCCGGCTGGCGGAACTCGCGCTGCAGCAGAAGATCCTGCTGGCGCCTGGACATCTGTTCTTTGCGGGCCGCATGAAAATGAGCTGGCTCAGGTTCAACGTGGCGCATTGCAACTTCGACCGTCTGTTTAGCTTCCTCGCGGATTCTGTCGGCCGCTGAGCGCTCGCGCGCCATCTTTCCAAGTGTGCAGTTCCCGCCGCCTGTACAGGTATCGCGGCCTGTACATGTCCCGCCTGATTTCAGCGCGTGAGCATGTGCTGATCGGGAACACAGGGAGAGAGAACATATGAGCGATGACCTTTCGCGCTTCGCGATCAATCAGATCACGACGCCCAAATGGACCATGCCCGAAGCGCTCGAAGGCTACAAGCGCCAGGGAATCAGCGGCATTGCGGTGTGGAGGCAGTTTCTGGAAGCCTACGGCGTTGCGCAAACGCGCAAGCATCTCAGGCAACTCGAGATGTGGGTGCCGTCGCTGTGCACGAGCGAATGGCTCAATGTCGGTGTGGGCAAGAGCATGACGGCCGCGATCGACACGAATCGGCGTCTGCTCGATGCCGCCGCGGAGATCGGCGCGGCCTGTCTGATGATGGTGGTAGGCGGCATGCCGCCCGACAGCAAGGACATTGCGGGCCAGCGCGCCCGCGTGCGCGATGCGCTTTTCGCCTTGTTGCCGCATGCGCGTGAAGTCGGCGTCAAACTCGGCCTCGAGCCATTGCATCCGATGTACGCCGGCGACCGCAGCGTGCTGAATTCGATCAAGGTCGCCAACGACCTGTGCGATGAACTCGGCGACGGCGCGGGTCTCGTTCCTGACGTGTATCACTGCTGGTGGGACCCGGTCTTCGAGGCTGAGCTTCGTCGCGCGGGTCCGGAACGCATCATCACCTTCCACTATTGCGACTGGCTCGTACCGACGCGAAACCTGCGCGACCGCGGCATGGTCGGCGATGGCGTAATCGATATTCCCCGCATCAAGGGATGGCTGGACGATATCGGCTACGCGGGGCCGTTCGAACTGGAAGTCTTCTCCGAGCTGGACTGGTGGGAGCGGCCGCCGGAGGAGACGGTTCGCGTGGCTGTCGAACGATGCGGGCCGCATGTGGGCGCGCCTTCTTTCAATCGGGCCTGAGCGCCGTCGATTTCCCTTCAGGAAAGACCATGAATCGCTTATCCATCGGGAAAAGCGTGCGTGACGACGCGCGCGCGGATGCAGAGGACGCGGAAGAAAAGACGCAGGACAGCGGGAGTCATGCTCGCTTGCGTGATTACGCGGCTGCTCAGTACGACTGGATGGATCATCACTCGACATTCGAAACGAGCGAATGGTGATCATGGCGCGGCAAATATAAGTCCGCAAGATTCGTCACCCCTAAACCTGCGAACCCATGTCTACCCGCCCCATCGCTCCCGCCGGCCGCCTTTGCGCGGCCGAAAGCGCCAGCCTTGACGCGCTCTATCGCAAAGTGACTGCGCGCCTGCTGACGCTGTTCTTCTTCTGCTTCTTCGCGGCTTACCTCGATCGCGTCAACATCGGACTGGCGAAACTTCAGATGCTCGATGCGCTCGGTTTCAGCGACCGCGTCTATGGTCTCGGCGCGGGGCTTTTCTTCGTTGGATACATCGCGTTCGAGATACCCAGCAATCTCGTGCTGGAAAAGGTGGGCGCGAAGGTCTGGATCGCGCGCGTCATGATTACATGGGGCGCGCTTTCGGCCGCGACCATGTTCGTCCGAACGCCATTGCAGTTTTACATCGTGCGATTTCTGCTCGGCGCGGCCGAAGCGGGCTTCGTGCCGGGCGTGCTGCTGTATCTGTCGCAATGGTTTCCCTACGAGCGGCGTGCGCGAATCGTTGCATTGTTCATGATCGCCATGCCGGTTTCCAGCCTCCTTGGCAACCCGTTGTCCGGCTGGCTGATGAACGCGATGGACGGCGTGCGCGGCATCGGTGGCTGGCAGTGGATGTTTCTGCTCGAAGCGCTGCCATCGATCGCGCTGGGCGTCTTCGTGCTGCTGTGGCTGCCGAACCGTATCGAGAAGACGTCGTGGCTCACGACCGACGAGAAGCGAATCCTGCTCGGCAATCTCGACAGCCATCCGCATGTCGAGAAGATCTCGTCGCTGAAACACGTATTCATCGACCGACGACTCTGGATTCTTGGCCTCATCGACGCCTGCATCATGATCGGCGTGTATGCGACGAGCTTCTGGCTACCGTCGATCCTGCACGACACCGGTGTGCACGATCCGCTTTCGATCGGACTCTGGATGGTGCTGCCGAACGCGGCCGCCGTGTTCAGCATGCTGTGGTGCGGGCGAAGTTCCGACCGCGCACGCGAACGCCGCTGGCACATGGCGGTGCCGTGTCTGATTGCAGGCTGCGGGCTTTTTGTCACGGCGCTAACGCCTCACACGACGCTCGCGACTGTCGTGCTGTTCTCCCTCATCAATGCGGGGGCGGCGGCGACCATACCCGTCATCTGGACGCTGCCGCCTACGTTCCTCAAAGGGACGGGCGCGGCAGCTGGCATCGCGATGATCACGTCGCTCGCCAATCTGGGCGGCTTCATCGGCACTTATATTCTGGGGTGGCTGAAGGAAGAACTCCATTCGCAGCGGGTGGGGCTGCTTGGGTTCGGCGTGTGCATGCTGATCGGATGCGCACTGGCGCTTGCCTATCCGAAGAGTGACGGCGCACGGGGGGATTCATGATACGTCGGCTGGCGACGATGCTGAAATGCCCTGGGGAACGCGCGTGCGAGCCATGTCCGCTGACGTCGGTAATGTCGGCGACACCGCTTGGTTTTGCCGTAAGCGCGCATTACGACGCCAGCGCGATACCCTCGGCGCATCGGTGCGAATGCAATGAGCGATGCATCGGTCAGCGTGAAAACGATACTGACAACGCAGATTCCTGATTCAAACTTTACCGGTAATGTTCAGCGTCTTCGACTACGAAGTCAATTCAGTGTGAATATGGGTGTTTCCGGGTCAGTGGCTCACGCGCCCGCCGCCCCGTCATGGCGGGCGGTCGGGCGCGTGGGATGGATCAAATCGCTCGCCCTTGGCTAGCATCGCCCAGAGGATGCACGCGTGTTTGTTTGCTACGGCAACGAGGGTCCTGTAGTTGCCCACGCGCGCGTGCAGCTGAACGATCCAGCGGGACAGCCGGTCATCACGTCGGGGCGCGGTGAGGTCGCGGCTCGGGCGGATCACCCGACAGTGACCGTGGATTCACGGCTGAAAAAGGATGCGAGTCCAGGTTGCGAGAGGGCTTCCGATCGTGAAAGTGTTGAACCCCGATTCACAATGCCAGCAAGCGGCGCAGGTGCCGGAAAGGCCGGATCGCCTCGATAACAGGTAAGGGATCAGACTGTTCGGATAGCGACGCTGCGCGCAGAGAAAAGCAGGGAGAAAAATTATCGAAAATTGCTGGCATTTCGATCGGAATTTGCAGAAAGGTCCTCGCTGCTGATTTTGGCTACGGTGCCGCGTCATTACGATGGTTACAGGGCGAGCGCAGTGTTGCTGAGCCCAACGGGTCACGGGTTCTGCCGACCCGATCCCCAGCCAACCTATCGTGAGTACGACCATGCAACTATCCCGGCCATTGATTTGCCTCGCGTCGCTGACGCTTGCCCTGCAACCTCTCGCGGCTCATGCGGACCTGACGGTAAAGATCGGGCAGGTTTCCCCGCTGACTGGCGAGTTGTCCCACATCGGAAAGGATGATGAAAACGGTGTGCGGCTTGCGATCGAAGATCTAAACAGCAAGAAGATTCGCATTGGCGGCCAAAGCGTGACATTCGTGCTCGACTCGCAGGACGATGCGGCCGATCCCAAGACGGCGGTGACTGTCGCCCAGAAGCTGATGGACGATGGTGTGGCGGGTGTAGTTGGCCATGCGAACTCCGGAACGTCGATACCTGCGTCCAAAATTTACTCGGATGCGGGGGTGCCGATGATCACCGAATCGGCAACCAATCCGAAGCTTACACAGCAAGGATTCACGAACGTGTTCCGTATGGTTGCGAATGACGTGAGGCAGGGCTCGGTCATCGGCGCGTATCTGGTCCACGATCTTGGCGCGCGTAAGGTCGCCATCGTCGACGACCGTACGGCTTATGGGCAAGGTCTTGCCGATGAGATCGAAAAGTCAGTCAAGGCTGCCGGAGGCAACGTGGTCGCGCGTGAATTCGGCACCGACAAGACAACGAACTGGATGGCGATTCTCACGACCATCAAGAGCCATCAACCAGAAGGTATCGCTTTCACGGGTGGCGACACGCAAGCCGCGGCGTTCGTCCAGCAGGCACAGAAGCTTGGGTTGAAGGTCAAGTTCATTGCAGGCGATGAAGCGTGTACCCCGCAGTTCATCAAGCTGGCCGGCGCCTCGATGAACAACGATATCTATTGCACGCTTGCAGGCGTCCCACCCACAAAGATGCCGCAAGGACCGGAATTCTTCAGGCGCTATCAGCAGCGCTTCGGTGTTCCCGTGCAGCTATACGCCCCTTACGCCTATGACGCGGTGTTCGCGATGGCCGACGCAATGCAGGCTGCCGGATCCACTGACCCGAAGGTGTATCTCCCGAAGCTGCGCGCTTTGAAGCTGAACGGAGTGACGGGCGCGATCCAGTTCGACGGAAAGGGCGATATCCGCAACGGCGCAATTACGGTTCGCCAGTTTGACCAGGGCAACTGGACCGACAAGTCAGTCGTCCGTTGACGGCCTCACCCGCCCTCGGGCGCCACGGGTACACCGAGCCCCACCTTCACGCTGCTCATGCTCACCAGCGTCTTGAAGCGTTTGACGTTGTTGTTTGAAAAGAACAGTTTCCGTGTGAGGGCCGTGTACTCCTCCATGTTGCGAACCGTCAGAATCAGCACGAAGTCCCACTCGCCAGCGACGTAGTAGCACTGCTGGATTTCCGGGCACTGCGTGAAGGTGCGTTTCATCGAGTCGAGCAGATCGATCTGCTCGCTCTCGACCTCAACCGTCGCGATGATTGTCAGCGGATAGCCGACCTTCTCGGGCGCGACAATGGCGGCGTAGTTGCGAATGACGCCTTCTTCCGACAGGCGTCGCAATCGGCGATTGACGGCAGCCGTAGACAGATTGACGCGTGCGCCGAGTTCGTTTTGAGGAATGTGCGCGTCGCGTTGGACTTCCATCAATAGCTTCAGATCAAAGGCGTCCAGGCTGGGTGTCATGAATTTTCAGCCAGAAAGTCAAAACAAAGATATTTTTGCACGGAAGCCCTTCATTTCGACATTTTTTCTAGCACCGCAAACAATATTATCTCCGTGATCGACATGCACGTTCCGCGAACTTCATACAAGGGCGTCCGACTATGGAAAGCACGCTGCAGGGCCAACTGAAGAGCTGGCGCCAGTATTTGCATCAACATCCCGAGACTGGCTTCGAGGAAGTCAATACGTCCGACTATGTGGCGAACATTCTCAGTACGCTGGGACTGGAGGTTCATCGCGGCATCGGCGGAACCGGGCTGGTTGCCAATCTGAGCGTTGGAGACGGGAGGCGAGCTATCGGCCTGCGCGCCGATATGGATGCGCTTAACATCGCGGAGCATGCACCCGATCGGCAGCATGCTTCGCGCACTGCCGGAAAGATGCACGCGTGCGGGCACGACGGGCATATGTCGATGATTCTGGGAGCGGCTCGGCTCCTTGCAGAGCGGCGCGACTTCAACGGCACTGTCCGCTTCATCTTTCAGCCGGCAGAAGAGCATGGCCGCGGCGCGAAGGCGATGATGGCCGACGGCCTGTTCGAACGGTTCCCGGTCGATGCCATCTTTGGCGCGCACAACATGCCGGGCATGCGCGCCGGAACGTTTGCCACGCGTCCGGGTGGCATCATGGCGAGTGAAGATAACTTTGTCATTCACATCAAGGGACGCGGTACACACGCTGCCCGTCCGCACATGGGCGTAGACCCGATCGTCATCGCATCGCAGATCGTGATGGCATTGCAGACCATCGTTTCGCGCAATCTCGACCCGAGTCTGCAGGCGGTGATTTCCTGTACGGAATTCATCACGGACGGTCTGAGAAACGTCATTCCGTCGAACGTCGTTATCAAGGGTGATACGCGAAGCTATTCGCGCGAAGTGCAGGCGCTGCTCGAGACTCGCATGCGCGAGGTATGCGAAGGCATTTGCCGTACGCACGGAGCCGATTGCACGTTCGAGTACACACACGAGTTCGCGCCGACGGTCAACTCGGAGCAGTTCGTGGACGTCGCAGTAAGGGCAGCGGGCAATGTGGCGGGAACCGGTAGCGTCGATGCCAATGTCCAGCCGATGATGATTTCGGAAGACTTTGGCGCGTTCCTGCAGGTCGTTCCCGGCAACTTTGTGTTTATTGGCAACGGAGAATCCGCAGAAAAGGGCGGTACGCCCTTGCACAACGCCACCTACGATTTCAATGACGAAATCCTTTTGACGGGAGCGCGCTATTTCGCCGAGATCGCCCGGCTCGAATTGCCAGTCGGCTAACGATTAAAGGGAAATCAATGAATACGTTTGTATCTTCATCGCTGACACTCGACGGTGCGTTGATGATCGAGCAACTGCGCCAGCTCGGCGAAGTGGGCGCCGATCGTGATGCCGGTGGCCGGACGCGCATCGCGTTGACTGACGATGAGAAGGCCGGCCGTGACCTTGTCGTCGAATGGATGCGCGATCTGGACCTCGATGTCCGCGTCGATCGCATCGGCAATATATTCGGCACGTTGCGTTCCGATTCGGATGATGGCAGTCAGCGTCCATTGATGATGGGTTCGCACATCGACACGGTTAAAAATGCCGGAGCGCTCGATGGCTGTTACGGCGTGCTGGCTGGGCTCGCGGTCGTGAGAGCCTTTCGTCGGGCAGGCATCAGGCCGCAGCGTTCCATCACCATTGGCGCGTTCACCAACGAGGAAGGCATCCGCTATCAGCCGGACATGATGGGCTCGCTGGTCTACGCTGGCGGCCTGTCCGTTGACGCAGCGCTGAATACGGTTGGCATCGACGGCACACGCCTTGGCGACGAACTCGCGCGCATTGGTTATGGGGGTGACCTGGAGCCTGGCGCGATGGTTCCGCATGAATACCTCGAACTACATATCGAGCAGGGCCCGATTCTCGAAGCAGAGAACATCAGCATTGGTGTTGTTGAGAATCTCCAGGGCATCTCGTGGCAGCAGATTACCGTTCAGGGGAACGCCAATCACGCGGGTACGACGCCAACGCGGCTTCGCCATGACGCGGGCTGGGTGGCTGCTTCCGTGTCGACGTTCCTGCGAGAACTGGCTGTTACCGCCGGCACCACGCTGGCGACGATCGGCATGCTGCGCATCGAGCCGAACGTCATCAACGTGATTCCGCGTAAGGCTGTGTTTACGGTGGATTTGCGTGATCCGGACGAGCAACGCCTGCAGGACGCCGAGCGGCGCCTCGCCGAATTCCTCGCAGAGATCGCGCAGAAGGAAGGCGTGAAGATCACGACGGAACGCCTGGTCCGTTTCGAGCCTGTGGTATTCGATGCGGGACTGGCCGACGCGATCGAAGCCTCGGCAGAGCGCATGGGCTTCACGCATCGCCGGATGACGTCCGGTGCCGGACACGACGCGCAGATGATCGCGCGCATCGCGCCGGCCGCGATGATATTCGTGCCGAGCCGCGGCGGCATCAGCCATAACCCGCGCGAACACACGGACGACGATCAGCTCATCGACGGCGCGAACGTCCTGCTGGATGTCGTGCTCAAGCGACTCGCACAGTGAGCACGGCTCTCCCATTCGCCAATTCACATCATTCGTTAATGGAGTATCACGGTCATGCTGGTAGCCAATCCACGCGCAACGCGCGCTGCCTATCCCGCTGAGTTGAAGGCAATTCTCAGCATTGAGAAAGCACAGGAAAGCCGTGCATGGCTTTCCTGCTGGGACAAGATTTCGTCCGATGCGACGCCGCTGCGCGACTTACCCGGACTGGCCGCGAGGCTCAAGGTCGGCAGCATCAACATCAAGGACGAGTCAGCGCGCTCCGTACTGGGCAGCTTCAAGGCCCTGGGTGCGCCTATCGCACTGGTACGCCTGATTCAGCGTCTGTGGCCGAATCATGATCTCGATGCACATGGGCTTTTTGAAGGACGCTATCGGGACCTGCTGACGCATTTCACGGTGGTGAGTGCCACGGACGGCAATCACGGAAAGGGACTGGCGGCTGCCGCGCAAACGCTCGGTTGCCGGTGTGTGATCGTGCTGCACGCTAATGTCAGCGTCGAGCGCGAGAAGGCCATTGCGGCGTACGGTGCCGAAATCGTCAGGATCGCCGGAAACTACGATGAGTCTGTCGAAGAGGCGGCGCGCCTGGCTTCGGTGAACGGCTGGCACGTCGTTTCCGATACGTCCTACGACGGTTACGAAGACATCCCTCGCGATGTGATGCAAGGCTACGGCACAATTGCGGCGGAGGTCGTCGGGCAGAGCGATAGCCAGCCGGATCAGCCGGCGTACACGCATGTGTTCCTTCAGGGCGGAGTCGGCGGCCTTGCAGCCGGATTGGTCAGTTATCTGTGGGAATTTCATGGCGAGCATCGTCCGCGATTCGTGGTCGTCGAACCCGGGCAGGCCGACTGCCTGTATCAGAGCGCATTGGCAGGACGCGCTGCGCGTGCGACGGGATCGGTGGACTCCGTGATGGCCGGGCTCGCTTGCGGCGAGACCTCGCCGCTTGCATGGAAGTTTCTGCAGCACAGCGTAGATGACTTCATGACGATCAGCGATGACGATGCAGTGAACGCCATGCGCATCCTGGCTGCGGGCAGCGATATCGATGCGCCGATCGTCGCGGGCGAGTCGGGCGTGGCGGGTCTTGCGGGTCTCATCGTGTTGCTGCAAGACCAGCAACTGGCCAGGAAAGTGGGCCTCGATGGTTCTTCCCGTGTATTGGTTGTCAATACTGAAGGCGCGACGGCACCCGCAACCTATCACGAGCTGGTTGGCGAGACTGCCGAATCCGTCCTCGAGCGCCAATTGGCCTGGCGAGCCAAAGCGACAGCCTGAGCGAACTGCCTCTCGCCGTCATCTCAGTCGCGATGACGGCATCCAGTATCTGGACGACACTCCCGATTGAAGCAATCGCGTCGGTTCAATACATGGCATCGTGGCTCTATACATCTCGGTCGGGGCTTCACAAATGAATCCGCGCAGCTTCTCGCGAATGCCTGCATGTCCCGTGACGTAGCTGCTCAATGCATCGTCATCGACAGACCCGTTCGCATCGGTTGTCCGCGCAGGCACGGTTCGGGCCAGGATTCGTCGTTCACCGCCATGTTCGCTGGCCCCGCAGCCGGTACGCCTGGTGCGCGAAGGCCGCTTCGTTTTGTTGCCGGTGTGCGCCGCAAAGCGGCGGAGGATCGGAGAAGAGACAGTCCTGCAGGTCCGCTCGGCTATCATGGCGATCCTCTCCGAAGTAGCTACTTATGATTTCCGTCCGTAATCTCACACTCCGCCGCGGCGTAAATGTCGTACTCGACCGCGCCTCCATCACATTCACGCCAGGCGAAAAGATTGGCCTTGTCGGGCGCAATGGCGCCGGAAAATCGTCCTTCTTCGGCCTTCTCAACGGCACGTTGCACGAAGACAGCGGCGAGTTTTCGATTCCCGGCGCGTGGAAGATGGGCCAGGTCGCGCAGGAAATGCCGGAGACCGAGCAGAGCGCAACGGACTTCGTAATCGAAGGTGACACCGTGTTGCTGGCCGCACAGGCCGAAGTAGCCGCCGCCGAAGCTAGCGACGACGGCATGCGCATGGCGCACGCGTACATGGCCCTACACGACGCCGGCGCACATGATGCCCCCGCACGTGCCCAAGCGCTGATCCTGGGCCTTGGTTTCAGTGCTGCGCAGCTTAGCCAGCCGGTCAACAGCTTCTCCGGCGGCTGGCGCATGCGGCTGCAGCTGGCGCGCGCGCTCATGTGCCCGTCCGACCTGCTACTGCTCGACGAGCCGACCAACCACCTCGACCTCGACGCGCTGGTGTGGCTGGAAGCCTGGCTCAAGCGCTATCAGGGAACGATGGTCGTGATCAGCCACGACCGAGAATTCCTCGATGCGGTGACGGAGGTGACGGTGCACGTCGACAACGCCAGGCTCGTGCGCTATGGCGGCAACTACAGCAAGTTCGAAGACATGCGCGCGGAGCAGCTCGTGTTGCAGCAGGCCGCGGTAGCCCGGCAAGCGGACAAGATCGCTCACCTGCAGAAATTCATCGACCGTTTCAAGGCCAAGGCCTCGAAGGCAAAACAGGCCCAGAGCCGGGTCAAGGCGCTGGAACGCATGGAGAAGATCGCACCGGTGCTGGCCGAGGCCGAGTTTAACTTCGAGTTCAAAGAACCCCTCAACGTCCCGAATCCGCTGTTGTCGATGCTGGACGCGAGCTTCGGCTACCCCGCGCCGACTGACGCGTTGCCGGGCACGCCGCCCACGGTCATCGTGCAGGGCATCAACCGTTCGGTGCTGGCCGGGCAGCGGATCGGCATTCTCGGTGCAAACGGCCAAGGCAAGTCCACGCTGGTGAAGACGGTGGCGCACGCGCTGGCGCCGATTTCCGGCGAAATCAGCGAAGGCAAAGGCCTGAACATCGGCTACTTCGCACAGCAGGAGCTTGACGTGCTGCGCCCGCTCGACACGCCGATGGAACACATGATTCGCCTTGCCAGAGACACGCCGGCTCACATGCGCGCGCCCGGCCAGAGTGGAACGGAACAATCGCTGCGCACCTTCCTCGGCAGCTTCAGCTTTAGTGGCGACATGGTCCATCAGGCGGTTGGCACGATGAGCGGTGGCGAAAAGGCGCGGCTCGTGTTGTGCATGATTGTGTGGCAGCGCCCCAACCTGTTGCTGCTCGATGAGCCAACCAACCACCTCGACCTGGCCACACGCGAAGCGCTAGCCATGGCGCTCAACGAATTCGAAGGCACGGTGATGCTGGTCAGTCACGACCGGGCCCTGCTGCGCGCGGTTTGTGATGAGTTCTGGCTGGTCACCAAGGGTGGCGTCGAGCCCTTCGACGGCGATCTGGACGACTATCAGCAGTTCCTGCGCGACGAAGCCCGTCGCATTCGCGAGGAGGCTACCGCAGAGCAGAAGCTCATCTGAGTTACCCCCGAGCGGGCGCAGGGCGTTTCAGGTGTCCAGAGAGTGCATGGAGACCGCTTCGCAACATGATGCTGCTGGCCGTGCAATTCGCCTCGCAGGTTTGGGGCCGCCTCGATCGTCCCGCTCTTTATGCGTCTTTCAGCCAGGGCATTTCCACGGGTGACACCACCAGATGTCGGAACTCGCGTTTCAGTTCGAAAATGAATCCGACGAGGATCATCGAGTCGGCATAGGGGATCGGGAATACCTGAGGATTTTCCGCGGCACGGAGCGGGCGCGTGGGCGTGTCCGCCGTTGTCGCGGCGTTCTCGCGGACGCTTTCCAGCTCGTCAGCCATTGCCTGCCCACTGACTTTCAGGACGCGGCTACGAAGTTCGTTAAAGGGTTCGATGCGCGCCGCGTCTTCGTTGTATTCAGGTACTTCATAGATGAACCAGGACATTTTCCGCTCCCAGGAAAAAGTTCGCGATTCTAGCAGTGGGCGTAACGGACCAGCTCCGGACTGCCACCTTACATTCTCCATTCGACCACCGTCCAGCAAAGCCCGTGACAGGGCCGACGCGGTGAAGCAGGCGCCGTCCTTGCCCAGTTTCCAGTTGAAGACGACGAATGGCGCACAATGAGATCACAAGCCAGGTGAAGCGCGTGAAAAAAGTGGCCGCCTGATTTCGGTCGTGAGGTGCAAACGCTAGCGACAACCGTACTCTAGAGAGACAAAATGAAAAAAGGAAAGACGAAACTGACCCGGCATGACGCCGAGCGCCTTTTCGAGGGATTGCCCCAAGGGCAGGCGAGAGTATCGAGCCGGCCCGACAACCCATTTGAGCCAGGGATGTTCGACGAGGTTGAGCGCGTCGACGACGAAACCAAACTTTGGAAAGACAACCTCATTGCGCTTCCGATGGCGATCGAGTTGCCTGCTGGCTACGAGTCGGTGTCTCGTATGCGCGAGTCGATGGTGCGGGCATGGCGCGTGAAGTGGGTGAGGGAAGATAAAAACGAGGTCGTCACCGAATTCCCTGAAGGGTGGGTAGCCGTACGCCCGGCAAGCGGACCCACAGAGCTGCGAGATCCCTTCGGAGTGGTTCGCGCTGTATACGGATGGGCCAACGATGCCGAACTGAGGATCCTGCCAAGGTATCTGGTTGAGTCACAGGCGAACAGTTTGAGCGGATTAGGCAGTTTGCTGGTCCGTGATCGCGGGAACGGCCAGATTCTTGAACGGTCGTCGATCTGGTCTGCTCAAACGGGTACCAACCATCCAGATTGGACCAGGCTGTCAGAGTGGCTCAAGTCGCGCTATCCCCATTATCTCGACCCGCTTCGGTACTGGGAGGACTGCGAGAAAAACATCCTGAACTGACCGACATTTAGCGCGCTGTTTCCGCGTCTGCTTAATCGGGCTTGACGAAGGCGAAAGCCGGGGGCTCCGCCTGATTGGTTTTCCGCGTTGGCCAGAAGGCGTCGTTCGCCATATCCGCCACACGGTCATTCGTGTGGCTGGTTTGCGCCGGTTAGCTGACTCATTGCAATACCGCATTATTCCTTTTGCCGCAGCGACCTCGATCGCATCGAATACGGTCACCGTCGTCACATAGCGTTTCGATTACGACCAACGACTGCCCCGACCGCCGTAATCCGAAGGGCCTGTTACATATAGCCGGCCAGGTCGACGGATGATTGATCGTCGTGGTTGCCCCAAGAGCGGCGACTTAAGTGCAATTGGGCTCCTCCAACCATAAGACCGGCCAGATGCCCGGTATTTCCGGGCTTTTTTTCGTGTTTAGTGGGTCACCGCGACGGCACCGACGTTGCGCTCGGGTACGCCCGCCCGGCGATCGAGGCGGCCGCTCAACGCAGTCAGCGCGAATGCGAACAGCGTGACGACAGCGGCAATCCACGGCGTATGTCCGAGCCCGAAATGCGCGACGATCACGCCACCCAGCGACGAGCCGCCTGCCACGCCGAGATTGAATGCCGCGATGTTGAAACCCGCTGCGACATCCGTTGCCTGCGGCGCGACCTGCTGCGCCTGTTTGACGACATAGACCTGAAGACCGGGCACGTTGCCAAACGCGACGGCGCCCCAGGCGAGCATCGTGAGAACGGCGAGCCACGCGTTGTGCGACGTGAACGTGAACACGAGCAGCACGGCGGCGAGCAGCAGGAAGATGCGCCTGAGTGCCTTGACAGGGCCGAGCGCATCGGCGAGCTTGCCGCCCCACACGTTGCCCACTGCGACGGACACGCCATACGCGACGAGCACCATGCTGACCTGCGACGGCGTGAATCCCGTGATCTGTTCGAGAATCGGCGCCATGAACGTGAAGGCAATCAGCGAGCCGCCGTAACCGACGGCCGTCATTGCGTACACCAGCAACAGGCGCGGATGCGCAATCACGCGAGCCTGCTGAAGAAGCGGCGCAGGGCGCTTGTGCGGCAGGTTATCCGGCATGAAGAACAGCGCGCCGAGCATCGCGACGACGCCGAACAGCGCAACCACGAGGAACGTCGCGCGCCAGCCGAAGTGCTGACCGATGAACGTGCCGAGCGGAATGCCCGCAACGAAGGCGACCGTCATGCCGCTGAACATCGTCGCAATGGCGCTCGCGGATTTTTCTTTCGGCACGAGCGTCGTCGCGATGATCGACCCGACCGAGAAGAACACGCCGTGCGCCAGCCCCGTCAGGATGCGCGCCACCACGAGCGATTCATACGAAGGCGCGCGCCACGCCACCAGATTGCCGATCGTGAACAGCGCCATCAGCGCGATCAGCAAGGTCTTGCGCGGTACGCGTCCCGTGAGCGCGGTCAGGAGCGGTGCGCCGACGGCGACGCTCAATGCGTACAGACTGACGAGCAGTCCGGCCGAAGGAAGATTGACGCCGAGGTCGGCAGCGATCGTCGGGATGAGTCCGACGATGACGAATTCGGTCGTTCCGATTGCAAAAGCGCTGAGCGTCAGCGCGAAAAGGGCGAGTGGCATGGTCGTCTGTCAGAAGGCTTGAAACAAGCTTGAACGGATGGACGAAGTGTGTCGGCTTTACTTTTGCAGAAAAACTGGTCTATAAAGGAAACACTTTTGACTTCAAATCAAGTATGAAAGTCACACTCGACGAATTGCAAACCTTCGCCACGGTAGTCGATACGGGCTCGATCACCGCTGCGGCGGAACAGCTCGATCAGACCGTGTCGGGCGCGAGCCGCACGCTGGGACGGCTCGAAGAGAAGCTGCAAACCACGCTGTTGCGCCGTACCACGCGGCGTCTGGAACTGACGGAAGAAGGCAAGGCGTTTCTGCAGAACGCGCGTGAAATCATCGACGCCGTGGAGAACGCAGAAGAACAGCTTGCTGCGCGGCGCGAGCGGCCTTCGGGACGTTTGCGCGTCGATGCCGCGACGCCGTTCATGCTTCACGTGATCGTGCCGCTCGTGGCGGGCTATCGTGAGCGCTATCCGCAGGTCGAACTGGAACTGAACAGCAACGAAGGCATCATCGATCTGCTCGAACGCCGTACCGATGTCGCAATCCGTATCGGCCGACTCAAGGATTCGACGCTGCACAGCCGCCCCGTCGGCAGCAGCCGCATCCGCGTGCTGGCGACGCCGGAATATCTGAAGGCGCATGGCCAGCCGAAACGTGTGGATGATCTTGCCGGCCATTCGCTGCTCGGATTCACGCAGCCCGAGTCGCTCAATGTGTGGCCGCTGGTGGGCGCGGACAACGAGCCGTATCGGATCAATCCGGGCATCGCGTCGTCGAGCGGCGAAACGCTGCGGCAACTGGCGCTGGAGAGCGCAGGCATCGTCTGCCTGTCGGACTTCATGACAGGCCGCGACCGTCGCGAAGGCCGCCTCGTGCAACTGTTCGCGCGTCAGACGCAGGACGTGCGGCAACCCATCAATGCCGTCTACTATCGCAACACGGCGATATCGGCGCGCATCGCTTCGTTCGTCGACTACCTGGCCGAGGCCGTGAAGGCCACCGAATTCGCGCGCTAGTCTGCAACGCCGGCTCGAACGCTGCTTCGGGTCCGGCGTGCGTTCCATTTCCCTTCTTCCTTCATCGCCGATTGTTGTCGTGCAGACAACATGGTGAACACGTCCGCGGTGCTTCTGGCGCGCGTTGCAGCTACCTACAATCCGTTTCGTCGATAGTCGTACAAGCGAGGTCTCCAGCGTCGATCGGGCGCCGTCCGTCATGAGTACGGGCGCCTGTCGTCGACTTCGCAACTCTCAAATCGAAGGCAAATTTCATGTCGCAGAAGATCCTGATTGTGGGTGCCGGCTTTGCCGGCGTGTGGGGCGCGCTAGGCGCCGCTCGCGTACTCGATGGCGCTGGCGTGCGGAGCAGCGATGTCGAAATCACGCTGATCTCGCCGAAGCCCGAATTGCAAATCCGTCCGCGGATGTATGAAGCCGGGCCGCAAAATATGGCAGCGCCACTGCTGCCGCTGTTCGAGGCGGTCGGTGTGAAGTTCGTCGCGGGCAGCGTCGACGGCATTTCGGTTCAGGACAAGACGGTCAGCGTCGTGTCCGCCGATGGGCAGAAGCAGTCGCTCGCCTATGACCGCCTGCTGCTGACGAGCGGCAGCAAGCTGAGCCGCCCGCCCATTCCGGGCCTGGAGCGTGCGTTTTCCGTGGACTGCATCGAGGACGCAGTCGAACTCGACCGGCATCTCGACGCGTTGGCGAAGCTGCCTGCATCACCGGCTCGCAATACGGTCGCCGTCGTCGGCTGCGGCTTCACGGGCATCGAAGTCGCGACGGAATTGCCGAAGCGCCTGCGCGAGAAGTTCGGTGCGGACGCCGACGTGCGCGTCGTCGTGATCGGTTCGCAAGACACGATCGGCCCCGATCTCGGACCGAATCCGCGTCCGTTCATTGCCGACGCATTCGAGAAGCTGGGCATCGAGACGGTGCTTGGATCGGGCGTGGTGTCCGTCGATGCGCAAGGCGTGCGCACGGCGTCGGGCCTGCACATCGAAGCGGGCACGGTGATCTGGGCGGGCGGCATGCGTGCGAGCCCGTTGGCTGCGCAGGTGTCCTCGAAAATCGATCCGCTCGGACGTGCCGAAGTGGCAGCCGATCTGCGCGTGCCGGAAGCGCCCCACGTATTCGTTGCAGGCGACGTGGCGCGCGCACTGGCCGACGACGACGGACACTACGCGCTGATGTCCTGTCAGCACGCGATGATCATGGGGCAATTCGGCGGACACAATGTCGCTGCCGATCTGATCGGTGTTCCGACACTCGCTTACCGCCAGCCGTTCTACGCGACCTGCGTCGATCTCGGCGAGTGGGGCGCCGTCTATTCGGAAGGCTGGGACCGGCAGATGAAGCTGACGCACGCCGAAGGCAAGGCGCGCAAGCAGATGATCAATACGAAGTGGATTTATCCGCCTGCACCGAATCGCGCAGAGGCACTGGCAGCGGGCAATCCCGAGGCGTCGTTCGGTTAAGGCTCGTTGCATTGGTTGCGGTAGCGGCATGGATCGTCTTGACGGGCGGTCACGTGCCGCTGCTGCATCTGCAATGCTGGAATTCACACGTTCCACTCCTCGACAGAGCGCACCATGAGATCCAACGCCCTTTCGCGAGCGACGCTCTGCTCGTCGCTGTTGCTGTCGATCTTACCCTCCGTCGCAATTGCCGAGCCGTTTGCAATCAAGGTCGATGGCCTCAGTCATGGACAGTTCGCGAACGAACAGGTGTACGGCGGATTCGGCTGTCACGGGGACAATGTTTCGCCGCATATTTCGTGGACTCACGTGCCGCCGGGCACGAAAAGCATTGTCGTGACCATTCACGATCCCGATGCGCCGACGGGCGGGCTCGGCTGGACGCATTGGGAAGTCGTCAATATACCGGCGTCGCAATCGTCGCTAGAAAAGGGCGCTTCTGGAAATCCGACCATGCTGCCGGCGGGCGCGCTGGAAACGTTGACGGACTTCGGCGAGTCGAAATATGGCGGACCGTGTCCGCCGCAAGGCACGGCGCATCGATACGTCGTGACGGCATCCGCGTTGTCCGTGCCGGGTATCGATGTCAAGGCGGCCTCGAGTCCTGCGCTCGTCGCCTATCAGATGCACGGAAAGATCATCGCGCAGGCGAAGTACGTCGCGAAGTATCATCGTGCCGCGGAGTGAACGTTGAACGCAATGCGGCCGGTCATGTCAGCGACATGCCGCCATCCACTCTCAGATTGACACCGTTGACGAAGCTGCTTTCGCCGCTGACGAGAAAAAGCGCTGTTCGCGCGAGTTCGTCCGCTTGACCGAGGCGGCCAAGGGGAATGCTGTTTGCAATCGCGGCTTCGAATGCGGGGCGCTCAGCGGATTCGATGCCGAGCTTGGCAAGAATCGGCGTATCGACGGGACCGGGACTGATCACGTTGACGCGGATGCACCGAGCCTTGAATTCGATTGCCCAGCTGCGCGCAAACGCTTCGATCGCGGCCTTTGTGCCCGCATAAACGGCGTGGCCGTCGAATACGCGGCTGCTTGCAATCGAGCTCGTCAACAGAATGGCGCCGCCATCGCGCATCACGGGCGCAATTTTTTGAACGCCGAAGAACACCGCTTTGTTATTGGTGGCGAAATGCGCGTCGTACGATTCGATGCCGATAGTGGCGATGCAATGAGAGTCGCTGCCGTGAATGGGCTGGGTATCGCGCAGATTCTGAAAACGACGGTACAGCGCGATCTGTACGCGGGCCGGTTACAGATCGTATTGCCACACGTGCCGTTGCAGTCGGTGCCTGTTCGAGCGCTTCACGCATTCGGGCGCAACCTGCCTGCGCGTGCACGGATCTTTATCGAATTCATCGCGCAACATCTCACACTTGCAACGTAGTGCGGCATTCGATTCTTTGTCGATAAGACTACTGGAGCAGTCGAATCGCTTCGGGTCGATTCGACAACTTATGTATCTGGAACCTTGAAAATAGCGTGTTCTTTCCTTGGCCCGAATCTTGTTTGATGAAGCGCGTCGTAGCGGGCCGTATCGCGCGATATCGACAAGAGAACATAACCGACAAATGGAAAGGAAAGAACCATGTTTGAAGGATTTGAGAACCGCTTTGCTGTTGTGACGGGCGCAAGTTCGGGTATCGGACTCGCGACTGTGCACCGCTTGCTGAAGAATGGGGCGCGCGTGCTGGCGATGAGTCGAACCATGCGCGACGAACTCGAGACCTTGCAGGCCACTTATGGCGAGAGGCTCGAATGGCTCAAGGGCGACGTTACTGAAAGCGCCGATCTTGCGGCGCTTGCCGAACGCGCGCGGCAAGTCGGTACCATCGACTTCCTGCTGCCCAATGCAGGCATTGCGCAGTTGGGTGAAGGTCTCCAATCCGCCGCGTTCGAGCGTCAATGGACGGTGAATGGCGCCGGTGCATTGAACACCTTGTCGGTCCTGCGCGAACAGTTGGCAAAGCCTGCGTCGGTCGTCTTCATTGGCACGTTTCTGTCGCAGGTGACGTTTCCGGGCCTTGCCGCGTATATCGCTTCGAAGACGGCGCTCAAGGCGCATGCGCGGACGCTTGCGGTAGAGCTGGCAGCCGCAGGCGTCAGGATCAATGTCGTGTCGCCGGGTCCGACGGCAACGGCCATCTGGTCGACATTGGGCTTGCCGGAAGAACAGCTTTCGCCGTTGCCGGCCGCGTCAATCAGCGCCTGCTCTCCGGCCGCTTCCTCGAACCGTCGGCGATTGCGGACGCGATCATGTTCCTGCTGTCGCCTGCATCACGCGGCATGTATGGACAGGACCTGATCGTCGATAACGGCTATACGCTGCAATAGAACATTCTTTATAACCACCGCAGGCAACCGTGTTGCGAAGCGCGAACGCGGATGCCAGCGGTGAATCAAGTGGAATTACGTGCGTGCGAGGAGTGCAGCAATACGCGAGAGCGTGTCAGGATTCCGTTGAACGAGAATGCGCACGATGCGCGTGCCATCCGTTTCGATCGATTGCACCGACTCGAGCGTTCCGCTCGTATAGCGCAACGCAACCCAATGACCGTTGAGCATCGCGATCTTGACGTCGAGCTTCCCTGCATAACGCCGGGATACGGCGAGATACAGACGTGCAATGCGCTGGCCGCCGATCATCGGTGCACAGACAGGCGATTGCTTGCCGCCGCCATCCGCAGTCAGAATGGCGTTGTCATCGATCAATGTACTCATCGCATCGGCGTCGCCGTGCTCGATAGAACGTGCGAATTCACGTAGCAGGTTCAAATGGACTTCGCGAGAAACGGTATAACGCGGACCTTCATCGCGCAGTTGCGCTTTGGCCTGAATCACGAGCTGGCGGCATACCGTTGCCGGCTTGCCGATTGCGGCGGCGACCTCACGATAGTCTGCGCCGAAGAGTTCATGCAGCAGGAAGGCTGCGCGCGCCTCAGGCGGCAAACGTTCGAGCAGGATCAGGAATGCGACCGATACTTCGTCGGCGCGTTCTTTGGCTTCTTTTTGCATGGCAGGCGGCTTTGTCATCTCATCAGGCCTTGCGTAGCGCGGCGGCGAACTGTTGTGCCGCCCGGTCGATTTCCTCTTCGTTGAAGGGCGCAAAGCCCAACACGAGTCCGGGACGCTGCGTGTGGCAATGCGTGTATCGGCTCAAGGGCGCTGCATCGATTCCCGCCAAACTGAGCTTTTGCGTGGCCGCTTGCTCGTCGAATGGCAGCAGATGGCCGACGACGTCAAGTCCCGCAACGGCAGGTTGCACATCGATCAAACCTTGCCAGTGCTTCGATGCCGCGTGTTCGAACACGCGCGCACGGCTCGCGTAGATCTTGCGGGTGCGACGCACGTGGCGGTCGAAGTGGCCCTCGCTCAGGAAGTCCGCGAGCACTGCTTGCGTCAAGCCGTTTGCGCTGCGTACCGTGACCGACGCTGCGCGAATGAACGGCTCGACGAGTCGCGGGGGCAGCACCACATAGGCGAGTCGCAATGAAGGGAACATCAGCTTGTTGAACGTGCCCGCGAGGACCACATGCGCGTCGGCGCCCGGAAGACTGCGTAACGCCGGCAACGGCCTGGAACGAAAGCAGTACTCGCTGTCGTAGTCGTCCTCGAAAATGACGGCGCCGCTTGCGGCAGCCCAGCTGAGCAACGAAGCACGCCGCTCCGCCGACAGGGACACGCCGAGCGGCGCATGACGCGTCGGCGTGACGTAGATCAGTGCAGCGGAAGGCGCTTCACGGATGCCGTCAGGCACGCGCAGGCCGTCGTGGTCGACAGGAATATCCACGACACGGGCGCCACTCGCGTGCATGATCTGGCGCGCGCCGACGTAACCGGGGTCTTCCATCCAGACGGTGTCACCGGGCCCTGTCAGCACACGCATGCAGAGATCGAGCGCCTGGTGCACGCTGCCCACAACCACGATCTGCTCAGGCGGCACGCGCACGCCGCGTGCAATGGCAAGATGCTCCGCAATCGCCGTTCTTAGCGCGGGCAATCCGGCGGGACTCGTGTCATTGAGCGTGAGCAGCCGGGAAGGGCGCAATTGCCGCACGTGGAGCTGACGCCACAACTCGACGGGAAAGAGGCGAATGTCGCCGCGGTGCGGATGGAACGGCCGCGGCAACGCATTCACGCCTGCGAGCGGAAATGGCGAACTGGATTCCCCGAGCCTCTTGATCCAGGGGGCGTGCGATTCGCGCGTATGTGTTGTTTCGATCGGAACCGATGTCGGCACGGGTGGTTTGGCGGGATGGCTGTGATCGGGCAGCACGGCGCTCACTCGCGTACCGCTCCCGACGCGTGTGACCAGATAGCCTTCCGCCAGCAGTTGTTCGTACGCGGCGGCAACAGTGCCTCTCGCGAGGCTGTATTCCCGCGCGAGCGTGCGCGTTCCCGGCAGCACGCTGCCTCCAGGCAAACGGCCGTTGACGATGGCAAGCCTCAATGCGTCATACAGCCATCGCTGCAGGCCTTTTACGGGATCGGGAGCGCCCAGAGAAAGGGACCATACGAGGGTGGACCGATCCCGTCCGCAGGGTTCCGTTGGAATCTCACATCGATCGTTCATAACGATTGAAAAGTCAGTAATCGGCTTTTGCAGCGATATTTGAACCGAATGTCATGTGCATTCAGTCAGCCATGCACGAAGCCATTCTCTACTGACCAAGACGTTTTGAGCGAGAAGTTTGTGACGTCGTAAAAGTGGCTCACCTTACGAATCCAAAACTGGCACATTACATGCGCGCACTTTCAACGCAATATCACAACACCATGCGCTTTTCGCGAGGAGAACTTTCGTGACGAGCGAATGGCTCAACCGCTCTACATACCGTTGTGATGATGAACGCCAGGAAGTTGGATCCGCCACAACCTCGCAAACTGCCGCGCCAGACACGCGCCGCAAACACCATCGAGGCTGTACTCGAGGCAGCAATACAGATACTGATCGCTGAGGGATCGCGAGGATTGACGACAACGCGGGTCGCAAGGCGATCGGGCTTTGCCGTGGGGACGCTTTATCAGTACTTTGCCAATAAGGATGAATTGATCGACACGTTAGTGCACCGTCATCTCGAACATATCGTGACGTGCGTGCGGCTTGCGTGCCGCGATCAGCATGGCGCGCATCCGGAAGACATGATCAATGCTGTGGCCGATGCGTTCTTTGCGGC
Source organism: Paraburkholderia azotifigens (assembly GCF_007995085.1). Lineage (GTDB taxonomy): Bacteria > Pseudomonadota > Gammaproteobacteria > Burkholderiales > Burkholderiaceae > Paraburkholderia > Paraburkholderia azotifigens. The sequence goes on along the minus strand of NZ_VOQS01000005.1, from coordinate 1,599,097 downwards.
GAACATTGAGAAGGCGCGCGATGTCCGGGCGATTCATCTTGGCTGGAGGCGGACAGAAAGCCCGGAAGTGTTTTGCGTCGCGTCTGCGAGGCTTCGTGACGCGTCGACCTCGATGTTCGCAAGCTCTCCGTCATTGGAGTCGGTGCCCGTCGATGTATTGGCCCACAAACTGGGCTCGATTCTGGTCGACACGATGCGCTCGATATTCGAGCAAGGCATGGACCTGGCGCTGACGCCGGGCACCCGCGAGCGCATCGTGAACGTTTATGCCCTGTTTCATACGGCAGAGGCGCCGTTCGACGCGACAGCATCCACTGCACACTGAAGATTGAGCGTTCTTATCCGTTCGAGCATGAAGTCGATAAAGAGTCTCATCCGTGACGGCATGTGCTGTTTGCTGAGATAGCACAGGAAGTGATTCCGGTCGTCCGGCGCAAACTGATTCATGCAGGAAACCAGGCGTCCCGACGCAATGTGATCGCAGGCTTGATAGCCGGCCAGTTGCGCAATGCCTTCTCCTTCAAGAACGGCATTGAGCACGAGATCCGCGTCGTTGAAAGTCAGGTGAGCGGATGGCGCGTGTTTGACGAGAGCGCCTTTCACCTTGAATTCCCACTCATAAATTCTGCCCGACGAGAAGCGGAAATTGATGGCGCGATGCCGTGAAAGATCGTCGACGTGCATCGGCAAGCCTTTCTGCTCGGCGTATTCCGGCGAAGCGCAGAGAATCATATGCATAGGGATAATGCGCCGTGCAATGATCTGACTGTCGTCCACTCTCCCATTCCTGAACGCAATATCGATGCCGTCGCTCGTGAAGTTGGCGAACGTGTCCGTCAGCATCAGTTCGATCGACACCTCGGGATAGAGAACGCGGAATTGCATCAGCAGCGGTGCGATCACCTTTCTGCCGAATCCCACTGTCGAACTGACACGCAAGAGTCCGCGCGGCGGTCCGCCGCGCAGATCGCGCATGCGTTCTATCGCATTGAGAATGCCGTCGATACCGGGCTTGCACGACTCGTAAAAGATCTCACCCTCGGCCGTCAAGCCGACGCTGCGCGTCGTGCGCGAGAACAGCTTGGTTCCGAGCTGCTGCTCGAGCTTCTGTATGTTCCGGCTCACGGACGATCTTCCGATGCCGAGCCGGTCGCCCGCCTTGGCAAAGCTTTCTTCCTTCGCGACGGCGATGAAGGTCATCACGGCCGCGTAGCTGGTCGTGAATCCTGCCGAGAGCGTGTCCACAACCTCTTCCGCTTGCGGGCCGTGGTGATTGAGCATTGTCGAATCCATGATACGCGTTGTCCTTACGAAGTCTTTCGACGCTGGTTTATAGACGAAGACTCGCGGTCAAAGGTAAAACGCTATGGACATATCGCAATCGCTAGCAGGCGCTAACAACACATAGCAGACAAAAGCGGCAGGATCGACGAACATTTCCGCTCGTTGAAGCCGCTAAGGAAACGGGATGCGTGATCGGGAAGACCGAATACGGACGACCGCACAAAAAGACGTAGAAGTGATCGCTTCGTTCCTGCTGGCGCTCAATCGCGCCGATGCCGGCGGCATGGGCGCACTCTTCAAGGAGGATGCACTCGTCAACGATCAGCTGCGCGATTTCTGGGGACGCCCCGCTATTGAAGCATGGATTGCGAGGGAAGTGATCGCCGACAACCTGAAAATAGAAGTCATGCAGATGTTTCAGCATTATCGCGTGACGACGGTGACGGGCGCCGTAACGGGAACATTTGACACGACGGGGCTGCCCGATCCCCTCATTGTCAATCTGCACTTTTCTATTGTCGACGGAAAAATAGCGAGGCTCTTTATTCTGCTTGATCGTCAGATAGATGCATTCCCCGATTTGCGCAGTTGCGCGCTGAAAGCGATCTAGTCTGGTCGCCCCGATAGGCGCGCCCGATAGCGCAGATTGTTGAAGTTTCAGTTTTGGCTGCTAAAGCAGTTTAGCGGTTCGATTTTACGGACCGCTAATATAGAATCGTAGAAACGGTGCCTTTTCTGCGAGACGATACTTGTTTGCCAGCTTATTGAAATTCGGAACGACGGTATCGCACGCGCCTGCGGTGAGCTATTCGTTCGGACCTTTCTTTCTGTTTCCGGATAAGCGGCAGCTGGTGTGTCACGGCAAGCAGGTCAAACTGGGCGGACGGGCGCTCGATATTCTCATTGCACTCGTACGCCGTGCCGGCACGGTGATTGGCGCGCGCGAACTTCTTGCGGAAGTATGGCCCGATACCGTCGTCGTGGAAGGGAGCCTGCGCTTTCATCTCGTCGCGCTACGCAAAGCGCTCGCTGAGAGCGATCCGGGCGTAACGTATGTGATGAACGTGCCCGGTCGCGGCTATACCTTTGTCGCCACCGTTGCATCGTGTGACGCACTTCAGCCCGCTATTGGGCTAAAGAATGCAGCATCGCTTTCACGCGATCATTTCCGCTTCCATCGCCGTGGCGCGTCGATTGTCGGCCGGGAACGCGATATCGATCAGATCGTCAGGCAACTCGCCGAACATCGCTTTGTCAGCATCGTCGGTGCGGGCGGGATGGGAAAAACGACTGTCGCGAATGCAGCAATTGACCGCTTGCGCGACGACTTCGAAGGCAGGATCGTTTCTGTCGATCTCTCGGTGATCCAGGATTCGGATCTGGTGTGTTCGACCTTGCTTGCCGCGCTATGCGAAGGACGCGAGGGCGTCTCGTCGATCAGCGAAGTATGCGCGTCGATGGGCCATACCCGCACGCTTGTCCTGCTCGACTGTTGCGAACATCTGATAGACGGCGTCGCCCAGGTCGTCGAAGAACTCTATCGGAACTCACCGGGAATCTACATTCTCGTTACGTCGCGAGAAATCGTGAATGTCGACGGAGAATTTGTCTTCCGGCTTCCGCCCCTCGACGTGCCGCCGCCGGCAGAAGTACTCAAGGCGCGCGAAGCGTTGAACTACTCCGCAATACGGCTCTTCGTCGAACGCGTCGTGCAGGCAGGCTGTCATTTTGAATTGACCGACGATAACGCGCAGGCGGTGAGCCGGCTGTGCCGCGGCCTCGACGGAATTGCGCTGGCAATTGAACTCGCCGCACGACAGATGCCGACCTTCGGCCTGGTCGGAATACTGGAACTCGTCGACAAAAAGAGCCGGCTGATGTGGCACGGACGCCGTACGGCTGTGCCGAGGCAACAGACACTCGGCGCAACGCTCGACTGGAGCTACGGTCTGTTGACCGGGCTGGAGCAGGTTTGCCTGCGACGGCTCGCGGTGTTCGTCGGTTGCTTTACGCTGGAAGCCGCCGTGTCCGTGATCGGCGCAGACGACATCGAGCACGCCGACGTCATGAAAGCGATCAATCAGCTCTCGAACAAGTCGCTTCTGGATGTCAGGCTATACGAGAACGCGGTTCGGTACTTTCTGCTCGACACGACTCGATCCTACGCGCGCATGAAGCTGGAAGAGGCCGGTGAGATCGATGATATTGCTGCACGTCATGCAGCCTGGTATGCGGCTTCGTGGCTCGATGGCGATGCTGCGGACGATTCCACCGAAAGCAGCCTTGCCGAACTCGGCAATCTGCGTGCCGTGCTCGAATGGGCGCTGATACGCGAGCAGGATCTGGTCAATGGCTGCAAGCTGGTCGCATCGTACGCAAAATTGCTGCTGACAAAATCGATGCTTGGCGAAGCGAGGAAATGGACCGAGATTGCCTTGTCGAAACTCGGCGATCAAGAGCGTGGCACGGTGGTCGAGCTGGAACTTGCGGGCGCTTACGGGCAGGCATTGATGTTCACAAGCAACGACAGCGAAGCGGTGGGCCGCGTATATGAGCGCGGGCTTTCCATAGCGATGTCGATGGGCGATGCGGTCCGGCATGACAGGCTGCTGTGCGGATTGATCATGTATCTCTATCGCACGAGCGATTTTCACGGTGCTTTCATGTTCGCAAGCGAAGCGGCGCAATCGATTGCCGCGAGCGGACGCGATACGTTACCCGTTCATTCAATGCTGGCCGTTGCATTGCATATGAGGGGTGATATTCAGGAGTCGGCGCGTCTTTGGGAACCCGTCATTCTGTCGGGCAAGGCAAGCGGCATGGAAGCCGTCGAACCCGCGGAACTGGGTATCAACCCGTATCTGCGTGCGCTGAGCGGAAAGGCGCGAAATCTCTGGCTGACGGGTGACGCCGACGAAGCCGGGCGCGTCGCCGATGAGGCCATAGAGTGCGCGCGCTCGCTGCGTCATCCGGCCACCCGATGCGTGACGTTGCTGTGGGCCGGGGAAGTATTCGCGTGGCAGGAGAACTGGTCGAGACTGCGCGAAATAGCCGACGAATACGAGGCGATAGTGAAGGTGAACGGATTCACGCCGTACCATTTCGCGGTGCTCGGCCTTCGCGGACAGATCGCTTATGCCGAGGGCAGGCTGGAGGAGAGCATCGCGTTGCTGGACGCGTGCCTCGATGGCTTGATGAAATGTCACTACACGATGCCTGCGTCGATGTTTCGCAATTCGCTGGCGATCGCCCTGTGCGCGAGCAAGGACGTCGGGCGCGCGGTTCTCGTCTGCGACGAAGCAATCAGAGAGATCGAATCGAACGGCGACAAGCTGTATCTGCCGAAGCTGCTGATAGCCAAGGCCAGCGCTCATCAGATCGCAGGTGAACGCGATGCAAGCGCCGCGTGCCTGCGCGATGCCTTTTGCGTTGCAAGGCGACAAGGGGCGGCTGTCTATGAAACGCGGATCAGGCAACTTGCCTCATAGCGAGAGCGCAACGACCCGTTGATGCGCGCGTTGTTTATAAGCGGCGCGTGGCGCCGTTGCATGGCATGAATGCGCAGCCAGACAAGAAAGGCAAGCACACTCGTGCTTGCCCTCGCAGAGGATAGCCCGGCAGGGTTTAGCTCTGGATGAATGCGAGAAGATCCGCGTTGAATTTTTCTTTATGCGTGTCCGTCAGGCCATGCGGTGCGCCCGGATAAACGACCAGCTTCGAGTTCCGGATCAGCTTCGCGGATGCGCGCCCTGCGGCATCGATCGGCACGATCTGATCGTCGTCGCCGTGGATGATCAGCGTCGGCACGTCGATCTTTTTCAGGTCTTCCGTGAAGTCCGTTTCGGCGAAGGCCTTGATCGAATCGTAGGTGTTCTTGTGGCCGCCTTGCATGCCCTGCATCCACCACGAATCGATCAGCCCTTGCGACGGCTTTGCGCCCGGACGATTGAAACCATAGAACGGGCCCGATGGCACGTCCTTATAGAACTGGGCACGGTTGGCCAGTTGAGCGGCGCGCAACCCGTCGAACACATCGATCGGCAATCCGCCCGGATTCGCAGGCGTTTTCAGCATCAACGGCGGCACCGCGGACACGAGCACGACTTTGGACACGCGACGCGTGCCATGCCGGCCAAGATAGCGGGCCACTTCACCGCCGCCCGTCGAAAAGCCGACGAGGATCGCGTCCTTGAGACCCAGCGTTTCGAACACGGTCGCCAGATCGTCGGCATAGGTGTCCATTTCGTTGCCATTCCATGGCTGGCTCGAACGTCCATGTCCCCTGCGATCGTGTGCGACGGCGCGAAAGCCGTTCGACGCGACGAACATCATCTGCGATTCCCAGCTGTCGGAACTGAGCGGCCACCCATGACAGAACACGACGGGACGCCCGGTTCCCCAATCCTTGTAGTAAAGCTGCGTGCCGTCTTTCGCGGACAGATAGCTTGCCGAACGCTGGCCGTGCGCGTTCGACGCGCCTGATGAAGCAGGCTGCGCGGCCTGGGTTGCGCCTGGGATCAGCGCTGCCGCGAGTCCGCTGGCGGCAGCGGCGCCACCCATCAGGATGTTTCGGCGTGTGGTGTTTTGCTTCTGTTTGTTGTCTGTCGACATAGTCAGTACCTTTGTTTTAATGACCTGTTTCAAGTGAATTCTGCGGCGCCCGCAACGTATCGGCCCGAATCATGTCGAGTGCGTTCCTGGGCAGCACACCGCCTTTTTGAAGCGGCCGGAACACAGCATCGCCGCGCCGCACGGGCACGCCCGTGAGCCCGCAGATACCTGACGTGCGGGCAAAGCCGGCGCGCCATGTCTGATCCTCGAACCGGCCGAGCGTGGAATCGCTCCATGAAACCAGAATCGTGCAGGTCGTTTGCCATTCGATGCGCCGGATCGACACAGCATTGGCCATCGCGGTCGTCATTGAACCGCAGCGTTCGCGCTTTCCGCGAGCGGCAGGGATCGGGTTCGGCTGCGCGACGAATCGCGTGCGTCCGCGCAAGCCGCTGACAATCTGCATCCAGGGATCGATTCGGTTCATTTCCAGCCTCTTTACGATGTGGCGAATTGCGTCACGATTCGCTCGCCTCGCCAGGCACGACGAGCGCGACGACATTCACGATGCCCTGCCGTGCCATCTTGGTGTAAGGGCAAAAACGCTCGGTCTTGCGAACCAGTTCCTCGGCGACCGTGCGATCGACCCCGGGCAAATGGACGCGTGTATGCGCACTCAGCACGAACAGGCCATCCATGGGGTCGCGTCCGAAGTCGACGGTCACATCGACTGCCGAGCCTGAAATCGGCACGGCGGAGCGTGCAGCCAGCAGACTCAGTGCGCCGTGAAAACATGCTGCATAGCCCGCCGCAAACAATTGTTCGGGATTCGTGCCGCCGCCTGGTCCGCCCAGTGCTTTGGGCAGGCGCAGGTCGACGGCGAACTGACCGTCGTCCGAGCGCGCAATACCCGACGCGCGTCCATGACCCGCATCGCCGCCCGACACGGTGACCGTGGTCGAATAGAGGATTTGCGGCTCAAGTCCGGAGTACTTGTCGAGTAGCGTCAGCGGCGGTGGACGTAACGATGTCATTCGGTTCAGTGTGGAAAGTGCGTTTGTTTCGAAGCGCGGGGGCGAGGAATTCGCTTTTCGTGCTATGTATGCAGACTGAATCGTAGGGGGAAGCGCGCGCGTGCAGAAGACTCCCGAAGGGGAGCACGGTGTTGCATCGGGAACATCAATTGACGTGCGTGGCGCGGAGGGCGCCTGGCAGGCGATGCGGGAAAAGGCGTCGCTGGAGATGTATCAGGCGGATTTTATTGTTTGTATGACTAACGATCAGACAAATGCAAAGAAGATCTAACGCGCGCGCAGATCGAATGCGCGGATCAATCCGGCAACCAGCTGCTCGGCTTCATCGCGATTGCGGATGTTCGTGAATCCCATCAACAGTCCGCGGCGGCCGGGCGCCCCATTGCGCCATGCCGTGAGTGCATGCACCGCGTAGCCTGCTTGGCGGGCGCGGCTGGCCAGCACGACATCGTCGAGATCTTCACGCACGTCGACGAGCAGATGCATGCCGCCGTCCTGCAGATGAACGACGAAGCCGTCTGCGCAATACGGCGCGAGCGCTTCGGCGAGCATCGCGCGCCGTCGCGCGTACAGCGTGCGCATGCGCTTGATATGCCGCGAAAAGTCGCCTTCGCTGATGAAATCGGCGACCACCGCCTGCATCAGTTCCGGACAACCGCCATGCACGGAACGCCTGCACGCGAGTTCGAATTGCGGAACGAGGCTTTGCGCGACGACCACATACGAGAGCCGCAATCCCGGAAACAGTACCTTGCTCAGTGTGCCGCAATAGATCACGCGGCCGTATGAATCCATGCTCTTCAGCGCGGGCAACGGATGGCCGCGATAGCGGTACTCGCCGTCGTAGTCGTCTTCGACGATCCACGCGTCGTGTTGCACGGCCCAGTCGAGCAGTTCGACGCGGCGCTGCAAAGGCAGTGCAACGCCTGTCGGGCTCTGATGCGACGGTGTCACCACGGCAAGCCGCGCATTCGGGAAATGGGTTCGTCCGAACCCGACATCGATGCCGTGCTCGTCGACGCGCACGTCGCAGGTCTGCATGCCGATGCGTTCGAGCGTCTGCGCCGTCTGCAGATAACCGGGATGCTCGACCCATGCGCTCGCGCGTGCGAGTCCGAGCGCGTCGACGGCGAGCGCAAGACTCGCGGTGTACGCGGGAACGATGAAGACCTGATCCGCATGCGCATCGATGCCGCGCGAACGATGCAGATACGCCGCGAGCGCCTCGCGCAACGGCATATACCCGGCAGGTGCGGGCCGGTTCAGCGATCCTGCCTTGCGGACCTGCCGCGCCATCAATCGCGCCCACAGTTTGCGCGGGAACTCGTCGAGCGCGGGCAGCCCCATCTGCAGCGGAACGGGGTTTCCTCCTTCCAGCTCGATGAGCGAGTCGGGCGCGTCCGAGGCAGGCAACGGACGCTGCGCAACGGCCGTCCGCCTGGCGCGAGCGGGCTTCGCGGGTGCCGTGTGTTCCGTAACGAATGTCCCCGCCGGACCACGCGCGACGAGATATCCCTCTCCGAGCAGCCTGTCGTAGGCGACCTGCACGGTGCCGCGTGCAACGCCAAGCTCGGTTGCCAGCGCCCGCAACGACGACACTTTCTGGCCGGGACTGAGCTGTCCCTGTTCGATCATCGAGCGAAAGCGCGCGTAGATCTGTTCGTGAATGGGCGTGGCACGCCTGGGCTGGTTCATCGGCTGGTTCGTGGCCCGCTTCATGGCCTGGTCTAAAGCTGAAAAAATGTGCCTGTCGGCTGGGTCATCGAACGACGACACTGAAGCCTACACCAACCCTCGCTGATCGGCACCATGACAGACACCGCAATCCTCCGACATGCCGAAACCGACGCCGACGTACTGGCCAGTTTCGACGTGATGCAGCAACTGCGCCCCCATTTGAAATCTCCCGGCGATTTTCTGGCTCGTGTCGCAGTGCAGCGCGCGCAGGGCTACCGTCTGCTGGCCGTCTGGGAAGACGGCAAACCCGTTGCGCTGGCCGGTTATCGGCGCATCGACAATCTGGTTCATGGCCGCTTCATCTATGTCGACGATCTGATCACGGATGAGGCGGGACGCGGGCGCCGTCACGGCGAACGCCTGCTCGCCGAACTGGGCACGCTCGGGCGCGCGGAAAACTGCGCCCGGCTCGTGCTCGATACCGCGCTCTCGAATGCGTTGGCGCAGCGCTTCTACTTCCGCTGCGGCCTGCTTTCCCGCGGCCTTCACTTCAGTATGGATCTGCAATGAACCGTCTCAAGTTGCTCATGCTCGATTGCAGCCCTCGTCGCGACAACTCGACGAGCCGGCATTTCACCCAGCATCTGCTGCCCGCCATGGCCGCGCGTTTGGGCCGCGAGATTCAGATCACGCGGCGCGATCTTGGCGCCGAGCCGTTGCCTGCCATCACCGAAGCGTACGCAGAGTCGCTGGTGCTTCCCGCCGACGTCGCGAAAGAGCGGTTTGGCGCGGCGCTCTCTGTTTCGGACGGGTTGATTCGGGAACTGGATGAAGCGGACATGCTCTGGATCTCGACGCCCGTGCACAACTTCACGGTGCCCGCCGTGCTGAAGAACTGGATCGACCTCGTGGTTCGCCGCGACGTAACGTTCACGACCACGGAGCGCGGCAAGGTCGGCCTGCTGCGCGACCGGCCGACGTTCGTCGCGGTGACGGCAGGCGGCGCGATGTTTCGCGAGCCGTCGTTGCAGCCGGACTTCTTCCGGCCTTATCTGCGCGCAGTGCTGGGCGTCATCGGGCTCGAGGACATCACGTTCATGCATGCCACTGGCCTTGCCTTTGCAGACGAGCCGCTTGCCGTCGTGGAGACGAAGGCGGCGCAATGGCTGCGCGAATGCGAGCCGCGCGCGATGTCCGCCGACAACACATCTTCTATTGCCTGACCCGTTATCTTCAAGGAGTTCATCATGAATGCACCTCGTCTGCCGTGGACCGCGCTCGCGCCCACGCAATACAAGTCGCTTTATGCCGTCAGTCGGTCGCTGGCCGAATCGTCGCTCGGCAGCAAGCTGATCGAACTGGTTCAGACGCGCGTGTCGCAGATCAACGGCTGCGCGTACTGCCTCGACATGCACGTGCGCGAACTGCGCAGGAGCGGTGAATCGTGGCAGCGTCTGAACGTGCTCTCTGCATGGCGCGAGACCGAATGCTTCACGGCGAAGGAGAAGGCCGCGTTCGCATGGGCCGAAGCCATGACGCGTCTCGCGGATGGCCATGCCGAACGCGATCTCGGGTACGAAGCACTGCGCGAGCATTTCAACGACAAGGAAATTGTCGAGCTGACGTGGGTCGTGGCGGCGATCAATGCGTGGAATCGTATGGCGATTGGCATGCATCAGCCGATCGACGCAAACCCGCTCGAATGACGATGCGCGGCACGCGCCGGTTGCACGAGCGCGACAGATGCAATGATGCGAAGCGGCGAGCGGGCATGAATACAAATACAAAACCGTCGCCTTTCAGATCGGCATTTCATTTTGCTGAAGAACGTCTATGTTTCTAACGTGCGTTTTCTTTTATGCGCACCGGGCTTATCGGCCCTTCGACGCTTCTTCAGGTGCACTTGCCACATTTGCTACCTCGAACGCCATCCGCGGATTTGCCGCGTTCCATTTCCCTTTTTGAACCACGCAGCGAGTCAGGCACGGCGTCCCTGCAGCGGACTGCGTGGTGGGTCGCGCCTGTCGACAGGCGGCCGCTTCAGCGTTGGGGCAAGGCGCCTGCGGGTTCAACTACATTGGCTTGAAGGAGTCAATCATGAAGATCGTTATCATCGGCGGCACCGGGCTGATCGGCTCGAAAACCGCTGCGATCCTGCGTCAGGCGGGTCACGACGTCGCCTCGGCCTCGCCCAGAAGCGGCGTCAATACCATCACGGGCGAAGGGCTCAAGGAAGGGCTGGCGGGCGCGGACGTGGTGATCGACCTGTCCAACTCGCCCTCGTTCGAAGACAACGCCGTGCTGGAATTCTTCGAAACCTCCGCGCGCAATCTGCGCTCGGCGGAAGCGGAGGCGGGCGTCCGGCATCATGTCGCGCTGTCGATCGTCGGGACGGACCGCACGCCGGAGAACGGCTATTTCCGCGCGAAGGTCGCGCAGGAAAAACTGGTCGCGGCTTCGGGCGTTCCCTACACCATCGTCCGTTCGACACAGTTCTATGAATTCCTCGGCGGAATCGCCGATTCGGGCACGAGCGGCAATACGGTCAGAATGTCGCCCGGCCTGTTCCAGCCGATCGCGGCGGATGACGTCGCCGGCTTCGTCGCCGACGCTGCGCTTGCCGCACCGCGCAACGGCATCGTCGATATCGCGGGTCCGGAGCGCGCGCCGTTCGACGAAATCATTGCGCGCTATCTGAAGGCGGTCGGCGATCCACGCGAAGTCGTGCGCGATCCGGAGGCCCGCTACTTCGGCGGTCTGGTCGGAGACAAATCGCTGGTGCCGCTGGGCGACGCGCTGATCGGCCGCATCGGACTGGAGGAGTGGCTGGGCCGCCGCTAGCGCGGCTCGTCCGGCATGCTGCCGATCCGCGTGCCGAGTACCTCCGCGCGGCGGCAAACGGCCTGCATCAATTCCGTTGCGCTACGCGAAGGCGGCGAGAACTTCGAATAGACGAAGGTCGCTACCATCTCGAGGTTCTCGACGAGCGGCCGCACGATGCAGTCGGCGCCGCGCGTCGCGAACTCGTCGACGATCGCGAGCCCGAGGCCGCCGCGCACGAGCGCGAGCGCCTGATCGGCCCGTGTCACGTCGACCACCGACGTCAGTTCGACATCGGCCTGCTGGCACGCGCGGACGATCATCGTGCCGAACGGAATGTCGCGCCGGAAGAGGATCATCGGCTCGTGCTTCAGGTCGGCAAGTGAGATGCGTTCGTGGCGGGCAAGCGGATGATCGGGCGGCAACGCGCACACCATGCGGCCGCGCATGAAGGGCACGGCTTCGAGATGCTCGTGTTCGATAGGCAGCGAGGTCACGGCGACATCGACGGTTTTGCTCAGCACTTCGAGCGGCATGTCGGCCATCAGCGATGTGTGCCAGTCGACGCTGAGTCCCGGCAACTGGCGCTTCAGTTCGACGATGGCAGGCGCGACCACGGCGGGCGCAAGCGACGGGCTGCACGCGACGCGCAGCAGGCTCGCCGGACCGAGCGCGAGCGCCCGCGCGAACTCGTCGACGCGCAATGCCGATTGATACACCTGCTCGACCTCGCGAAACAGCGCCTGCGCTTCGGCGGTCGGAATCAGCCGGCCCTTTGCGCGTTCGAAAAGCCGCAGTCCGAGCGTCGTCTCCGTGTGCGCCACGAGCTTGCTGACGGCAGGCTGCGACACATACAGCATCCTGGCTGCCGCGTTGATCGAGCCCGTCAGCATGACCGCGCGAAATACTTCCATTTGCCGCAGCTTGAAACGCATGGTTCTCCGTGGCCCCTTTGCAGGCATTAACCAAACGTTATAGGGTAGCGCAAACGGGGCATACGACAGCGGAACGTCCAACCGTTAGACTCTTCGTGCCCCCGAACACGGAACATCCGATGAGCGTATTCGACGAAGACAAGATCGACTGTCACTGCCATATCTTCGATCCCGTCCGCTTTCCTTACCGGGCGGACACGTTGTACCGGCCTGCGCTTCAGGAGATCGGTACAGCCGCGCAGTTCGTTCGCGTGATGGACGCTTATGGCGTACGGCATGCGCTGCTCGTCGGCCCGACGAGCGGTTACCGGACCGACAACCGCTGCCTGCTCGACGCGCTCGACACGTACGAAGGCCGTTTTCGCGGCATTGCGGTAGTTGATAACGACATAGCGCGTGGCGAACTCGAAGCGCTGCATCGCGCGGGAGTGGTCGGCGTCGCGTTCAATCCGGCAATGGAAGGCGTCGATCTCGTGCTCGATGCGCGCGCGCTCTTTGCGTCGCTGGCGGACCTCGGGATGGTCGCGCAGATCCAGGTCTGCGGAAATCAGATGGTCGCGCTGGAACCGTGGCTAGCGCAGCAGGAAGCGCAACTCGTGATCGATCACGGCGGCCGTCCCGAGGTCGAGGCGGGCATCGATCAGCCTGGCTTCCAGGCATTGCTGCGGCTCGCGGTCACGGAGCGCGCCAGCGTCAAGCTGTCGGGCTGGCAGAAGTATTCGCATCGAGCGCATCCATACGAGGATGCGTGGCCTTATGCGCAAGCGCTGCTGCGCGCGTTCGGCCCGACACGCTGCGTGTGGGGCTCCGACTGGCCTTTTCTGCGCGCGCCGGAGCGGCTCGACTACGGGCCGTTGCTGACGCTGTTCGAACAGATCGTGCCCGACGCCGCAACGAGACGCGAGATTCAATGGAACACGCCGCGAAGGCTGTTCGGCTTCGCTGTCGAATGAGCCTGCATCCATCCACATGAGGGAGAAACCACGCTTGGAACACATCGTCAATCGACACGGCCTGAACATGCCGAAGCTCGGCCTCGGAACCTGGCCGATGGTCGGCGAAGACTGCACGCGTGCAGTCTTGCAGGCGCTTGAACTCGGTTATCGCCATATCGACACGGCAGCCGGCTATCAGAACGAAGATGCCGTCGGCGCGGCGCTCGCTGCGACGTCCGTGCCGCGCGAACAGATTCACGTGACGACCAAGGTCTGGTGGGATCAGCTCGAACCGCAGGCGCTGCGCGCGTCGTTCGAGCGTTCGCTGCGCGACCTGCGCAGCGAATACGTCGACCTGTTCCTGATTCACTGGCCGACGCCGGACATGAACCTGCGCCGCACGCTCGATGTGCTCGTCGACCTGAAAGAGCGCGGACTCGCGCGTGCAATCGGCGTGGCGAACTTCCCGCTGCCGCTGCTGCGCGAGGCCGTCGAAACGATTGGTGCGCCGCTTGCCGCCGTTCAGGTTGAGTATCACGTGACGCTCGGCCAGTCGACACTGCTCGATTTCGTGCGGCAACACGAGATGGCGTTGACGGCCTACAGTCCGCTCGCGCGCAACCGTGTTTCGGAGATTCCCGAGATCGTCGCGATTGCACGCAAGCACGGCGTGCTGCCGACGCAGATCGCGCTGGCGTGGCTGCTCGAACAGCAGGGCGTTGCCGCCGTGCCGAAGGCGGCAGGCAAGTCGAATCAGCTGTCGAACCTTGCGTCGCTCGATGTGCATCTCGACAAGGACGACCTCGCGACGATCGCGGCGCTGCCGAAAAACGAGCGTCTCGTGAGTCCCGCGTTCGCGCCGCAATGGGATGAGGCGGCGTGACAGAACCCAAGGAGCCGAAGCATCGAACGGCATCAGAAGCGGTCGATCATCCCAAGCTGCACGCCTCGCACCGATGCGCCCGGCCATGACGGTGCGAGGCCCGTCACGTTCACGCCCTTGAGCGTGAACTCGCCTTCGCCGCGATTTCGCAACCAGCCTGCGCTGGCGTAGAGCAGCACGCGCTTCGACAAATCGTATTCGCAAGCGGCGCTGAACTGGTCGGCGTTGTCGTCGCCGCCCGAGCGGTCGCGCAGATACGCATAGCCGACGGAAGCGCGAAAGCGTGCATTGACCGCGTAGCGCGCGGATACCGATACGCCGTCGTTGTGATAACGCGGCGTGCCGCCGTCGCCGTTGAAGAACGACACGAAGCCCGTCAGCGGTCCGTACACGTACGACACGCCGCCGAGGTTTGCCCGCAACGCGCCGTCGCCGTGTGTCTGCTGATGTGCGTACGACATGCGAAACGGGCCGTTGCGCCAGGCGAAGGTTTCGATGTGGCCGGCGAGTCCGTTGCCGTCGCCGTCGGCGGGATCGCGCAAGATCGCCATCACGGTCGTCGAGAAGCCGTGGAATTCGGGCGACAGATACGTGATCGCATTACTCGCGTAAGGCGTGATCTTCGACAGATTGTTGAGGCCGGAGGCGATGGTGCCTGCGCCGAACGCGTCGAGTTGTCCTTTGAACGGAATGTAGATGGGCGAGTACTGACGGCCGATGCGCACGGTGCCGTACGGCGTCCCGGCGCCGACCCACGCCTGGCGATTGAAGATCGTATTCGCGACGGCGAGCGAGCCGTTGCCCGAGCTGAAACCATTCTCCAGATCGAACAGGATCTTCACGCCGTTGCCGATATCCTCTGCGCCGCGCAAGCCCACGCGCGAGCCGCGATAGGCGCCCGAATCCATGCGCGCGACGTAGCCCGCACCGGGGTTCGTGATTTCGATGCTGGTGTCGAGTGCGCCGTAAAGCGTGACGGACGATTGCGCGTGCGCGCACGTGGTGAACGCGAGTGTCACCAGCGCGATGGACGCGAGTAGAGAACGTTTCATGAGGGAAGAAAAAAGACAAGCGGCGTATTTCGCCGACGCAGGCACGCATCGGCACACCGCTGACATGAAGCTCGAGCTGATGAAGCTGGAACGCGCACCGTCAGGGCGCGTTTCAGCTTGCCGCTGCGCGCGTTACTGCGGCAGCGCGTAGGCGATCACGTAGTCGCCGCGATCGGGCGACTGGCGTGCGCCACCCGCCGAGATCACGATGTACTGCCGGCCGTTGAGCGCATAGCTCATCGGCGTGCCCTGGCTGCCGACGGGCAGCCGAGCCTTCCAGACTTCCTTGCCCGTCGAGCTGTCGAACGCGCGCAGGTAGTAGTCCTGCGTCGCCGCGAAGAAGACGAGGCCGCCGCCCGTGCTGAGCGAGCCGCCGATGGTCGGCATCCCGATGGGCGCCGGCATATGCATCTGCACGCCCCACAGGCGCGTGTCGCGCACCGTGCCGAGGGGCACTTGCCACGCGATGCTGCGCGTCTTCAGATCGATGGCCGTCAGGCTGCCGAACGGCGGCTTCTGGCACGGAATGCCGAGCGGCGAGAAGAAGCGGTCCTTCGTCACCGAATAGGGCGTGCCGCCGAGCGGCACCGCGCCCATGCCTGCGTTCACCGCTTCGTTGCCGTTCGACGTGCCGCCGCGTTTCTCTTCCTTGACGAGATGGACCCACAAACCGAGGCGCATGTCGTTCGCGAAGATCATCTGCGAATTCGGGTCGTACGACAGGCCGCCCCAGTTCATTCCGCCGAGCGAGCCCGGGAAGCTCAGCGACGTATCCGTATCCGGCGCCGTGAAGAGGCCGTCGTAGCGCATGCCGTGGAAGATGATGCGGCACATCATCTGGTCGATCGGCGTCATGCCCCACATGTCCGCGCCCTTCAGCACTTCCGCGCCGATCTGCGGCATGCCGACCGACAGCGGCTGCGTCTTCGCATACGGCTCGCCGGGAATGGTCGCGGACTTCACGGGCTGCCCGGTCACCTTGGTCAGCGGCTTGCCCGTCAGACGGTCGAGCACGAACAGCTGGCCCATCTTCGTGCCGACGATCAGCGCGGGAACGTTCTTGCCGTCGACGGGGAAATCGACAAGCGTCGGTTGCATCGGCACATCGTAGTCCCACAGGTCGTGATGGACCGTCTGGAAGTGCCATTTCTCCGCGCCCGTCGTCGCGTCGAGCGCGAGGATCGATGCGCCGTATTTCTCGTCGAGTTCCGTGCGCTTCACGCCCCACAGGTCGATCGCCGCGCTGCCGACAGGCATGTACACGGTGTTCGACGTGGCGTCGTACGACATCGGCGCCCAGACGTTCGGCGTCGAGCGCACGAAGGTCTTGCCGGGCGCGGGCGCCTGCTTGTCCTGCGGGTTGCCCGGATCGAACGCCCACTTCATCGCGCCCGTCATCACATCGAAGCCGCGGATCACGCCGCCGGGCATGTCGAGCGAGACGTTATCGGCAACCCGGCCGCCCGTCACGACGGTCGTGCCCGCGACGGTCGGCGGCGAGGTCAGCTCGTAGAGCGGGCTTGCCGCACCGCCGAGCCCCGCCTTCAGGTCGATCACGCCGTGATCGCCGAAGTCCGCGCAAAGCTTGCCCGTCTCCGCGTCGAGGGCCACGAGCTTCGCGTCGATCGTGTTCATGTAGATACGGCGGCGGCACGCAGCATGTTCGTCCGCCAGCGCGACGGGGGTGACGGGCGTCGAACCTGCGACGCGCGGCTGCTGAACCGGTTTCGTTGCGTCGAAGTATGCGAGGCCGCGGCAGCGCACCCAGACCGTCGTTTTAGTCGGGAATTCATGGCGCCATTTTTCGTGGCCGTTCGTCGCGTCGAGTGCGATCACCGTGTTGTGCGGCGAGCATACGAACAGCGTGTCGCCGATCTGCAGCGGCGTTTCCTGGTCTTCCGCGCCGCCGCCCGTCGGGCTGAGGGGCACGTCGCCCGTGTGGTACGTCCACGCGATCTGCAGGTTCTTCACGTTGTTGCGATCGATCTGCGTGGCGCCTGCGAAGCGGTCGCCGCCCGCCGAATGTCCGTATGCGGACCAGTCGCCCGTGGCCGCGTCATGCTTCGTGAGCGCTGCGTCGGATTCCGTGCCGAACGTGCCGTGCGGGATGAACATGCCGTACACGAACAGCGCATTGCACGCGAGCAGCACGAGACCCGCCGTCCACGCGGCGCCCTTCGCGGGGCGCTTGCCCGCGAAGCCGCGCAGCATCGGATAGACGGGCGCGAGCAGCATGCCGATCATCGTGAACATGAAGATACGTGCCTGCAGCGGCCAGAAGTCGAAACCGCTTTCCCAGATAGCCCACAGCACGGTCGCCACGATGACGAGCGCGAAGATCACACAGGCTGCCGCTTTGCGGCGTGCGAGCTGGATGCCCGTCGCGCAGACGGCGAGCCCCATCAGCAGGTAGTACCACGTGCCGCCGCGAGCGACGAGCAGCGCGCCGCCGATCGCGAAGTACAGGCCGAGCAGCAGGCCGATGGCGCCGGCGAGTGTCAGGCCGACGCGCGCGGCCGTCGATATGGGCTTGGTTTCAGGTTGCTTGGACATTGCTTGTCTTCATGAATACGCAAAAGAGGGCGCATGCGAACAGTCCACAGGGACTGCGCGAACGCATGCACCAGATCGTGAAGCCGACGCGCGATGGCGCCCTTCGTGATGGCTCGGTTTGGGACGCCGTCCCGTCAGGGCTCCGCTGCGACGCATGCGAGGCGGGCGTCGAGCGTTGAGGCGTCGCGGCATCGCGCGCCGGGTTGGACGGGACGAATGCGAGGCGGGCAAATGCAGGTCGCCAGGGCGTTGCAATTTGCGACGGACTAACCAGTTCGTACATTTTAACGCAAAACGAGACGAGGTGACGCGAGGCCCGCGCCGGGGTGTGCTTAACGGTTGTATTTAAGGAATGAAAGCTGTTCGTGCGGATGGTGCCAGAAGCGCAATGCCTGCGTGTACGCTAATACAGGTGCGTTAGCTACGTCATAAGCAATCGTTTGCGCGGCATTTAAAGCGAAGGTAAGCTAATGACTCAATCATGCGCAGTACTTCTTGCCGAATGAATTGCAATGGCTTCAAGGCGCTTGAATTTGTGTAAAGGTTTATCTGATAGGGGTTAGCAGCAAGATTCTGCACGGCAAACGTTTGCATCTATTGCTGCGGAGAATAAAATTGAAAAAGCGCAGATCTTTTTAATTTCCACTGCAAAAATTCCAATGAAATAGATCAGCAATTTCGTTGTTAATTGCTCATCGAAAGTACTCGCTGTCACGCAAAGTACACAGAGAAATATTAGCGTGCAGGGTTTCTTCATACACTGGCTCGCCTCGCCATGCATCCAGCGTTTTCACGGTTACGCCATTCGTCGACGCAGAGAGATCCGCGCTCCGCCGGCGACCTGTGTCAGGAAGTCCCCGCCGTCGATGCAGAGGATCCGAACTCGCGCGTGATGGAAATCTTCTCCGCGCGCAGCGACATGAAAAGCGTTGCCGTGCTCGAAAGCGGATGGCCGATCGGTCTCATCAACCGCGATATCTTTCTGTCGCAGATGAGCAAGCCGTTTCATCGCGAGCTATACGACAAGAAGAGCTGCATCGCGTTCATGGACAAGGAACCGCTCGTCGTCGACGCGGACATGAGCATCGAAGCGCTGACGTTCAGGACAGTCGAGGTCGGTGAAAAAGCGCTGGTCGACGGTTTCATCGTGACGCGCGAAGGCCGTTTTGCCGGACTGGGAAGCGGATTGCAACTGCTCGGCGCGGTCGCCGGGATGCAGGCGGAAAAGAATCGCCAGATCATGCAGAGCATCGAATACGCAAGCGTGATCCAGCAGGCGATGCTGCGCGCGTCGCGTGAGACGCTGACTGCGCGCCTGCCCGAAGCGGCGCTCGTGTGGGAGCCGCGCGATGTGGTCGGCGGCGACTTCTATCATTTTGCTGCGTTTCCGCATGGCTGGTTCGGTGCGACGGCGGATTGCACGGGTCACGGTGTGCCGGGTGCGTTCATGACGCTGCTGGCTTCGGCGTCGCTGTCGCAGGCGCTCGAACAGATCGGTCCGCGCGACCCCGCTGCGCTGCTTGCAGCCGTCAATCGCAATGTGAAGAGCCTGCTGGGGCAGGTGCATAGCGCGGCTGAAGTGCCGCAATCGAACGATGGCCTCGATGCCGCGTTCTTCTGGTTCGACGCCAGAGAGAGCCAGCTGCACTTCGCTGGTGCAAGGATCGCGCTGCACATTCTCGCGCCGGACTCGGACCAGTTCGAAACGATCGCGGCGGACCGCATGGGCGTCGGTTATGTCGACAGTCTTGCCGATTACACGTGGCAATTGCGCAAGATTGCGGTGCCGAACGGCAGCCTGCTGTTCATCTGCACGGACGGACTGATCGATCAGATTGGCGGACCGCGCAGTATTTCCTTCGGGCGACGCCGCGCACTGGATCTGATTCTTGAGAACCGGACCGGATCGCCTGCCGCAATCTGCGAAAAACTGCGGCGCGCACTGGCCGAATGGCAAGGCGTGCAAGCACGTCGCGATGACCTTACCTTGTTTTGTGCCCGCATTACCGACCAATAAGCATGTCTCAACTACTCGAACAAGACCGCGCTTTTTTCGAACTGGCGCAGCGGCGTAACGTGCTCTTCTATCACAAGGGCTACTTCTCCCATAACATCGTCGCGGCGATGGGCGAGGTCGTCAAGTTGCAGCTGGAAATTGCGGGCGTGAGCGGACCGACCCGCCGCAAACTGTTTTCGTCGTTTGTCGAACTGTCGCAGAACATCGTCCATTATTCGTCCGACTCGCTTCAGCCCGACAACGAAGGCGGCGGCTCGATTCGCGAAGGCGCGGTGTGCATCACGACCGACGGCGAGCGGCATCTGATGATGTGCGTCAATCCCGTCGCAACGGCTGACGTCGAGGGGCTGCGCAACAAGCTGGAGCCGTTGCGCAGCATGTCGGTGGAAGAGATCAAGCAGGCCTACAAGGTTTCGCTGCGAGCCGATACGCCCGAGGAAAGCAAGGGCGCGGGTCTGGGTTTTCTGACGATGGCGCGCGATGCAAGCGCACCGCTCGAATTCGCTTTTCATCCGCGTGCCGACGAACCCGGAACCACGCTGTTTTGCCTCAAGGCCATCATCTGAGTATAAAAGGCACGAGCTATGGACAATCTCTACATTGCCGCGACGGCGACGTCGCCGGAAGTCGATTTCAAGTTCGACGAGCATCAGCTGCTGCTCAGGGGCGAGTCGTATCCCGAGAACGCGGCGGCTTTCTACGCACCCGTGATCGAACAGTTGCGTCAGTACCTTGCTGAATCGACGGGGGCCGTGATTACCGTCGATGTCGTGCTGACCTACTTCAACAGCTCCAGCACGAAGATGCTGTTCAGCGTGTTCGACGCGCTGGACGAGGCCGCGCAGTCGGGCAGCCGCGTGCTGATGAACTGGTATCGCGACGAAGAAGACGAAACGATTGCCGAATTCGGCGAAGAACTGAAAGCCGATTTCCACGCGATCGAATTCACCGACCGCCCCGTCTCTCACCAAGGACAATAAGGTGCCCCCGATCTCCACGTTGTACGCGCCTGTGAGCGACGCGCCCGATCTGTTCCAGAACGAGAATGAGGCGCTCGAGAAGGCGCGCGCGATACATACGGCCGTCGATGCGGATGCCGGCGACTATCGCCAGTCATTGGGCGAACTCATTGCGCACTTCGAGCGGCTGATGCGCGAGACGCGCCGGCTGATCGGCCGCAGCGATCGCGCCGAACGCGAGATGCAGGCGCTTGCGCAGCAGCTCGCGCATCGTGCGACGCATGACGCGCTGACGGGCGTGTTCAACCGCAGCGCCGTGATCGAGCGGACCACGAAAGCGCTGCGTCATGACAGCGCCGTGATGATCATTCTCGACATCGACGAATTCAAACGGGTCAACGACGATTTCGGTCATCCGGCAGGCGATGCCGTGATCATGGGGATCGTCGAATGTTTGCGGCGTATCGTCGGCGAGCGGGGCTTTATCGGCCGCGTGGGCGGAGAAGAATTCACGGTGCTGCTGCCCGCGCATGAGCCGGCTGAAGCACTGCGGCAAGCCGAGAAGATGCGCGAAGCGATCAGCCGTCATGTGTTTGCGGCGCCCGTCGATCGACGCATCACGGCCAGCTTCGGCGTCAGCGCAAATCCGCCGGGAACGACTTTCGATACCGCATACGGTCTCGCCGATGCCGCGCTCTATCGCGCGAAGCGTGGCGGACGGAACCGCGTGGAATTCGCCAATGCGTAACAGCAGCGCGCCTGCGATGGCAACGACGCGTTGCGATGCCTTGATCTTCGAGCGCAGGTGAAACGCGCGCGTCATGATGAAGCGGTTCGCACCCACGGCGCCGAGTCCGAAAAGCGTCACGGCTAGTGCAACGCCTGCGGCGATCGCGAATGTCGCCGCGAGGCCGACCCAAGGCGCATGTGCCGCCACCGACGCGATCAACACGAATATGGCAGTGCGCATGGCGTCGCGATATTGGCACAGCCGGCATCATGCGGGACAATCGTGTCCATCCGGCGACATCTGTCACGAGGAGCCTTCATGTCGATACTGATACTGGGGTTGGTGATCTTCCTGGGCGGTCATTCGGTCCGCATCTTTGCCGAAGACTGGCGCAAGGCGCGCATTGCGCGGATGGGCGAGAAGAACTGGAAAGCGGCTTATTCGGTCGTGTCGCTGATCGGGTTGGTGCTGATCATCTGGGGATACGGCATCGCGCGGCGCGAGCCCGTCGTGCTCTGGGCGCCGCCCGTGTGGGCACCGCATCTCACAAGCCTCCTGACGCTGATCGCGTTCATTCTCTTTCCCGCAGCGCACGCGCCGGGCAATCACTTCAAGACGATAGTCAAGCATCCGATGACGGCAGGCGTCGGTTTGTGGGCATTTGGGCATCTGATTGCAAATGGCATGCTGAACGCCGTCGTGCTGTTCGGTGCATTTCTCGTGTGGGCGGTACTGGATTACGCGGCGGCGCGGCGGCGCGATCGCGCCGAAGGCGTGGTCTATCCGAAGGGGACACTGTCACGCGATGTGATGCCCGTCGTCGCGGGTGTCTTGCTCTGGGTGGCGTTCGTGTTCTTTCTTCATGGCTGGCTGATCGGCGTGAAACCGTTCGGATGACACGCTTGCCTCAGGATCGCAGATCCGCCAGCATCTGATCGGCGAGGAAATCGCACGGCGGCCGGGCTGAACGGGCGCTGCGCGCCAGCACGACTTCGAGGGGAGCCATGGGCGGCAAGCCTTCCGCCTCGCCGAGTTGCGCGAGATGCGCCGGCACGCTGCAACGCGCGAGCGGCGCGACGGCAAGACCCGCCTCGACCATGCAGATCAGGCCCAAAAGGCTCGGGCTTTCGTACGACATGCGGTAGCGAATGTTGGCCTGCTGCAGCGCGCCGATTGCATGCGCGCGAGCGGTGCTGCCCGGCGCGAACACGGCGATGGGCAGCGGCCGCTCTTTCCAGATCTGCTGATTGCCGCGCGCGCCCGCCCATACCATCGGCTCCGCGCGGATCGATTCACCCGCGATGCCGCGCGTCTTCGTGATGCACGCCAGATCGAGTGTGTTGTCCTTGAGCAAGGGAACGAGCGCGCTGCTGGGCATGCCGATCACGCGAACCTGCACGCGCGGATGCGCAACCGCAAACTTCCGCAACACGGTGGGCAGCAATGACGACGCGTAGTCGTCGGGTACGCCGATCGTGACGCGGCCGCGAATCTCCGGACGCACCACCGAAGACCACGCTTCCTCGCGCATGGCCAGCATCTTCCGGCCATAGTCGACCAGCATTCTGCCGTCTTCCGTCAATGCGACGTTGCGCGTCGTCCGCAGGAAAAGCGGCTTGCCGAGCGCCTCCTCGATTGTTTTGATCTGCATGCTGACGGCGGACGGCGTGCGATGCAACGACGCCGCAGCGGCCGCAAACGAACCCGTATCGGCAACGGCGACGATCATTTCCAGTACGTCGAGATCGAGTTTTTTCATCGCTCAGGAAAATTGAATAATCGGTTCAGTTTAAATCGTTTTACTTAGCTGTCGCGCAATCCGATACTGCATTCGTGACTGGCATTGCACGGATGGCGAGGCAACGCATGAGGACGATGGTCGAATTCATCACAGTGGGCGGCATGCTCGCCGTCACGCCCGGACCCAACATGGTGTACGTGATGATGCGCTCGGTCGCGCAGGGCACGAAGGCGGGGCTGATCTCGCTGGCGGGCGTAATGCTCGGCTATCTGACGTATATGTTCGGCGCCGCTTTTGGAATCACGACATTGTTTCTCGCGATACCGGGCGCAGGGCGCCTGCTTGCCATGGGCGGCGCGTGCTACCTGCTGTATCTGGCCTGGCAGATGCTCAGGCCGGGCGGGCGCTCGCCGTTGCAGATCGAGGTGGCGTCGATTGAAAAGCTGCGCCGGTTGTTTGCGATGGGCGCGACGACGAGTCTGCTCAATCCCAAGCTCGCGCTGATCTTCCTGTCGTTGCTGCCGCAGTTCATCGACTACCGCGGCGGCAGCGTGTTCAGGCAGTCGCTGGCGCTGGGCTTTTCGCTGATCTTCGCGTTCGCTTCTGTCAACGCGGCAGTAGCGACGTTTTCAGGCAGTCTTGCGAGATTTCTTTCGACGCGGCCGAACTGGCTCGGTGTTCAACGCTGTGTGATGGGCGCGATGCTGTTCGCGCTGGGCATGAAGATGGCGTTAAGTGCGTGGCACTGGAACGCGGTGGCCTGATTGCTGCGCCGCTACTCGACGACTTCGCCTAGTCGATAGAAGAACCGAACACCAACGCCTTCTCAAGAAAGTTCGCAGTCTTGGCGGGGGTCGATTCGATTCTCGACGCCAGCGCGAGACGAATCGAAATAGGATTGCCGAGCACATCCGTATACACGACGCCTTCAACCCGAATCTGGCACACGGAAGCGGGCACCAGCGAAACACCGAATTCCGCCGCGACCAGATTCACGACCGACGACAGTTGCGGCGCCTGCTGACCCGCAATCGGCTCGAATCCCGCCTCCCTGCACGCGCCGACAATCACATCGTGCAGCGTAGGGCTCGCTTCTCGCGGCAACATCACGAACGGATCGTCCGCGAGTTCGGACAGCATGATCTTGCGTTTTTTCGCGAGACGGTGCGTGGCGGGCAGCACGATCTTCATCGGTTCTATCGCGATGTGATGGAACTGCACGCCGGCGGGCGACTGGCTGCCGAGCCGCACGAACGCGACATCCACGCGGCCGTCGTCGAGATAGGCGAGCAGTTGCGCCGTGTTGCCTTCGGCCAGCGTCAGCGTGACGTTCGGATAGGCCTGCCGGTAAGCGCGGATCAGCTTCGACACGACAGGATTGAAAGCCGCCGAGCCCGTGAAGCCGATATTGAATTGCCCGATTTCGCCGCGCCCGGCGCTCTGCGCCTTTTCGACAGCGAGGCGCGTGTCGTGCAGGATGCGCTTGGCGTCGGCGGCGAACGCCTCGCCCGCTTCCGTCAGGACGACGCCGTGCCCCGTGCGGCGGAACAGGCGAACCCCCATTTCGTCTTCGAGCGCGTGGATTTGCTGGCTGAGGGGCGGCTGGCCGATGCCCAGCCGTTCCGCCGCGCGCGTGACGTTGCGCTCTTCAGCGACGGCGAGAAAGTAGCGGATATGGCGCAGTTCCATGCGATATATGGAAAAGCTATTTCAGAAAGACGCGATAGATATTGGACAGTATAACAGTCCCGCGACAAAATATCGCTATCGCGCGGTCCGCCGCCTGGAAGTCTCCCCGGATAACGTCCCCAAGAATCGTCAAGAGGAGAAAGCAGGACGCGTCGCGCCTGTGATTTCTCTTCTGAAATGCCGAAAGGGGTCTATTTGTGGCTGACACTTTGAAAAAACCGAGGCCGGAATTCCGGAACATCGGTATCGGGCAGATATTGACGGCATACCGTCTCCCGCTGGCGGGGCGCGTGTCGATTCTCCACCGCGTGAGCGGCGGGCTGCTGTTCATCTTCCTTCCGTTCCTGCTTTACCTCTTCGACCAGAGCCTGACTTCGGAACTGAGCTTCGAGGTGTTCAAGGGCTTCCTGTCCAACATCATCGTCAAGCTGATCACGCTGGTGCTGGCGTGGGCGTTCCTGTTCCACTTCTGCGCGGGCGTGCGCCATCTGCTGATGGACATGAACCACGACGCCGTCACGAAGGAACGCGGCAAGAACACGTCGGTGGTCGTGCTCGCCGTGTCGTCGATCCTGACGATCGCCTTCGCGCTCAAACTGTTCGGAGCTTTCTAAAACATGTCCGCAAATAACCGGGTTGGCTCGAAGCGCCTCGTCGTGGGCGCGCACTACGGTCTGCGCGACTGGCTCGCGCAGCGCATCACGGCCGTGATCATGGCCGTCTACACCGTCATCCTGCTCGCATGGTTCTTCGGCGCGCAGGCATTCTCTTACGACGGCTGGGCGGGCATCTTCGCCACGCAATGGATGAAGCTGGCCACGTTCGTCACGCTGCTGTCGCTGTTCTATCACGCGTGGGTCGGCGTGCGCGACATCTGGATGGACTACATCAAGCCCGTGGGCACGCGGCTTCTGCTGCAGGCGCTGACGATCGTCTGGCTGCTCGCGTGTGCGGGCTACGCTGCGCAGATTCTCTGGAGAGTGTAAAAGCATGGTTGCAATCAAGAATTCCCTGCCGCGTCGCAAGTTCGATGTGGTGATCGTCGGCGCGGGCGGCTCGGGGATGCGCGCCTCGCTGCAGCTTGCGCGCGCGGGCCTCTCCGTGTGCGTGCTCTCGAAGGTGTTCCCGACGCGTTCGCACACCGTCGCCGCACAGGGCGGCATCGGCGCCTCGCTCGGCAACATGAGCGAAGACAACTGGCACTACCACTTCTACGACACGATCAAGGGCTCCGACTGGCTCGGCGACCAGGACGCGATCGAGTTCATGTGCCGCGAAGCACCGAACGCCGTCTACGAACTGGAACACTTCGGCATGCCGTTCGACCGCAACGCGGACGGCACGATCTACCAGCGTCCGTTCGGCGGCCACACGGCGAACTATGGCGAGAAGCCCGTGCAGCGCGCGTGCGCGGCCGCCGACCGTACCGGCCACGCCCTGCTGCACACGCTGTACCAGCAGAACATCGCGGCGAAGACCACGTTCTTCGTCGAATGGATGGCGCTGGACCTGATCCGCGACGCCGACGGCGACGTGCTCGGCGTGACCGCGCTCGAAATGGAAACGGGCGACGTCTATATCCTCGAAGGCAAGACCACGCTGTTCGCCACGGGCGGCGCGGGCCGGATCTTCGCGGCGTCGACCAATGCGTTCATCAACACGGGCGACGGCCTCGGCATGGCCGCCCGCGCGGGCATCCCGCTCGAGGACATGGAATTCTGGCAATTCCACCCGACGGGCGTGGCGGGCGCGGGCGTGCTGATCACGGAAGGCGTGCGCGGCGAGGGCGGCATTCTGCGCAACTCGAACGGCGAGCGCTTCATGGAGCGCTACGCGCCGACGCTGAAGGATCTGGCGCCGCGCGACTTCGTCTCGCGCTCGATGGACCAGGAAATCAAGGAAGGCCGCGGCGTGGGTCCGAACAAGGACCACGTCTTGCTCGACCTGTCGCACATCGGCGCCGAGACGATCATGAAGCGTCTGCCGTCGATCCGCGAAATCGCGCTGAAGTTCGCGAACGTCGACTGCATCAAGGAGCCGATCCCCGTCGTGCCGACCATCCACTACCAGATGGGCGGCATTCCGACGAACATCCACGGTCAGGTGGTCGGTACGGCCAAGGGCCACGAAGACCCGATCAACGGCTTCTATGCCGTGGGCGAATGCTCGTGCGTGTCGGTGCACGGCGCGAACCGCCTGGGCACGAACTCGCTGCTCGACCTGGTGGTGTTTGGCCGCGCGGCGGGCAACCACATCGTCAAGCACGTGAAAGAGATCAAGGATCACAAGCCGCTGCCGGCTGACGCTGCCGATTTCGCGCTCTCGCGTCTGGCGAAGCTCGACAGCTCGAGCTCGGGCGAATACGCGCAAAACGTGGCCAACGACATCCGTTCGACGATGCAGAAGCACGCGGGCGTGTTCCGCACGTCGGCGCTGCTGGCCGAAGGCGTCGAGCGCATTCGCGAAGTGGCCGCCCGTGTGGGCAACATCCACCTGAAGGACAAGTCGAAGGTGTTCAACACGGCGCGCGTGGAAGCGCTCGAAGTGGAGAACCTGATCGAGGTGGCGCGCGCGACGATGGTGTCGGCCGAGGCGCGCAAGGAAAGCCGTGGCGCGCACGCGCAGAACGACTTCGAACATCGCGACGACGAGAACTGGCTGCGCCATACGCTGTGGTACAGCGAAGGCGACCGCCTCGACTACAAGCCGGTGCACATGAACCCGCTGACGGTCGAATCGGTGCCGCCGAAGGCACGAACCTTCTAAGCGCGTAGCTTCCAAAGCACAAAGGACCCCACACAATGGCCAAGCGTACATTCGAAATCTACCGCTACGACCCGGACAAGGACGCCGCGCCGCGCATGCAGACGTACGAGCTCGAGATCGACTCGCACGAGCGCATGCTGCTCGACGCGCTGGTGAAGCTCAAGGCACTGGACGAGACGCTGTCGTTCCGGCGCTCGTGCCGCGAGGGCGTGTGCGGCTCGGACGCGATGAACATCAACGGCAAGAACGGTCTGGCGTGTCTGACGAACCTGAACGATCTGCCGCAGAAGATCGTGCTGCGTCCGCTGCCGGGGCTGCCCGTGGTGCGCGACCTGATCGTCGACATGACGCAGTTCTTCAACCAGTATCACTCGATCAAGCCGTTCCTGATCAACGACACGCCGCCGCCGGAGAAAGAGCGTCTGCAGTCGCCGGAACAGCGCGACGAGCTCGACGGGCTGTACGAGTGCATTCTGTGCGCGAGCTGCTCGACGTCGTGCCCGAGCTTCTGGTGGAATCCGGACAAGTTCGTGGGCCCGGCGGGCCTGCTGCAGGCCTATCGCTTCATCGCGGACAGCCGCGACGAGGCGACGGGCGAGCGGCTGGACAACCTGGAAGATCCGTACCGTCTGTTCCGTTGCCACACGATCATGAACTGCGTCGACGTGTGCCCGAAGGGTCTCAACCCGACGAAGGCGATCGGCAAGATCAAGGAATTGATGGTGCGCCGGACGGTCTGAGATGAACAACCCCCACGCTCTCTGGCGTTCGCTGCCCCCGAGGGGGCGGTCAGTCCGCTCGGGAGCGGCCCTTCGCGTACTGACATGGACGAATCACATCAGTCCGACCCCCTTCGCCGCGCGCGCCTACGCTGGCGTGCGCGGCGCGGCCTGCTGGAAAACGATCTGATCTTCGAACGTTTTTTCAGCCGATATGAGCATGATCTCAGTGATGCGGACGTGGGCGCGCTCACGCGCCTGCTCGAACTGAGCGATAACGACCTGATGGACTTGCTGCTCGCACGCAAGGAACCGGAAGGCGACCTCGCCGACGCGGATGTCAGGCGGGTGCTGGAGATGCTGCGTACGGTGTGACCCGCAGCTGCGTAGCTTCATTCCGGCAAAAGCAGCGCCTCTCGTCTCTCATCTCGCGTTCGGGCGAGCCTCGAAAGCTCAGCCCGACGCGAGATATCTCTACATGCCGCCGCGCATGTGTCTTGTTTGATAAAAGTCAGCAGAAAATACCGGGCGACCTAAAGCGTATCCCTGATCCTGCCGTTAAACCGGTTCAGTCAACTCATCGCCGGCGCACGCCGGCATCGATCAGCATGCGCAACGTTACGGTACGGGCCAGCCTTCTTGCTTTGCTTGTGGTATTCGCGTCGATGATTCTGCTGGGCGGCGTGGTCGGCATCGGAGCGTTGAAGATCACCAACGGCAACGCACAGAATCTGCGCGACATGGCGCGTCAGACCATTCTCGTCAACGATGCGTACAAGGACACGGCGCGCACGCGTTCGGCGCTGATGCGCGCATACACGTCGCTCAAGGAACGCAACGACACGGCGACGCGCGATTCCGCGTTGCAGAGCGCGCAGCGCACGCTCGACCTGTCGGCGCGCGAAACGCAGGCGTTCGAGAAAGCGCCCGCATTCGACGGCATCGACGCGGCGCTCAAGCAGCAGGTTCTCGATTCGGCGGCAAAGCTCGCGACTGCGCTCAACCGCGCGTGCGACGCGCTGCGCAGCGGCGACACGGCCGCTTATGCAACGCTCAACGATAGCGACATCACGCTGTCGGGTCAGGTCTACTCGGCGAACGTCGAGAAATTCCAGAAGCTCGCGAACCAGCTTTCCGAAGATGCGCTGGCAGCCGGCAACGAGCGCTTTCAGTGGATCATCGGTACGGTGATGCTCGGCATCGCGATCGCCGTTGGTCTGATCGTGCTCGCCTATCTGGTGTTGCAACGCACGGTTACCACGCCGCTCGCGCAGGCCGCCGACGTGCTCGACCGCATCGCTTCGAACGATCTCACGGTGCGCGTGCCGGAAGCGAGCAAGAGCGAGATCGGCCAGCTGTTTGCCGCGATGCACCGCATGCAGTCGAGTCTCACGCGCACGGTGTCGGGCGTGCGGGAAAGCTGCGAAGCGATCAATACGGCCGCGAGGGAAATCGCGGCGGGCAATCTCGATCTGTCGAGCCGCACCGAAGAGCAGTCGGCATCGCTCGAAGAAACGGCGGCGAGCATGGAGCAACTGACTTCCACCGTGCGCCAGAACGCCGAGCATGCGCGCGAGGCGAACAAGCTCGCCACCGATGCCGCCGATCTCGCGCAGCAGGGCGGCGAGGTCGTCGAGCGCGCCGTGCAGACGATGGCCGAAATCAGCGCAAGCTCGAGCAAGATCGCGGACATCATCGGCATGATCGATAGCATTGCCTTTCAGACCAACATTCTCGCGTTGAATGCAGCCGTCGAATCCGCGCGTGCGGGCGAGCAGGGCCGCGGGTTCGCTGTCGTTGCCGGCGAAGTGCGCACGCTCGCGCAGCGCAGCGCGGGCGCGGCGCGTGAAATCAAGGCGCTGATCGGCGCGTCGATCGATCATGTCGAGAACGGCAACGGGCTCGTCACGAAGGCGGGCGCAACGATGACGGAGATCGTGCGCTCGGTGCGGAATGTGGCAGGCATCATGGGCGAAATCACCACGGCGACGGCCGAGCAGAGCGATGGCATCGAGCTGGTCGGCCATGCGGTGAGCCAGATGGATCAGGTCACGCAGCAGAATGCGGCGCTCGTCGAGCAGGCTGCGGCAGCCGCAAGCGCGCTGGAAAGCCAGGCTCAAACGATGCGCGAAGCCGTGTCGGCGTTCAAGCTTGCGAAGGCGTTCTAACGCATTTGGCACGTGCGTTTCACAGCGGGCATTGTTCTGGCAACAATCCGGAAGTTCTTTTCCACGCCAGAAAAGATGCCCGCTTTTCTCTCTCGCTCATTCGAAGCCGAGAACTTTTCCAAAGCAGTGCGTTGAATGCAGCTTTGCGTCGAGCCAATAGCATCAAGGTTCCGACAATATTGTCGATCTGTCATGTCTTCAATCCAGATCGCGTTTCCATGCGGATCGCGCCCGATGCACCTGCCCTGCATGGCATCGACACGCTGGCTAAGATCACACGAGACCAGCAGATCCTTCTCTTCGGGATGACGGCACCGCGTTCGCTGATTCGGTGTCGTCTGTGTAGTTCATAGCACTACTGTGTTTCAGTTGAATCGCAAGCCGTCGTCGCCAGAAATCAGACAATGCACTGCGTTCAACACAAGTTGTTCAATGCGATCACAAGTGTTGTGCCGCTGGTGGTATTTACGTCATGTATCCGCGTTCACATAATCGTCTCACCTGCTGCGAGCCGTGGTTCGCAGCAAAGCGGTGACGATATGCGCTTTGCCGAGTGGCAGACGTACGAACGCTTGAGACGGGCATTCATCACGACTTTATGCCCGGGATATCAATTCGCTGCGGCGCTCATCGCTCCACCTATTCGTGCTGTTTGCCAACAGGAGCTTCCATGCAAAACGATATCCTTCCTCTCGTGCCATCACGTCGTCGCTTTATCGGCGTGGCGGCGGCCGCCGTCGCTGCCGCGTCGCTGAGCCGGCTCGCTTTTGCAGAAACGACTCAGACCATCACTGAAGTCACGCCGGCGGCGGGCGGCGACAAGACTGCTATCCGCAAACTGCGCATTCACGTGCCGGAAGCACAGCTGACCGATTTGCGCAGACGTATCAAGGCAACGAGGTGGCCTGAACGCGAGACCGTTACGGATGCATCGCAAGGCGTGCAACTCGCGACGATGCAGAAGCTGGCGCAGTACTGGTCGACGAATTACGACTGGCGCAAGGTCGAAGCGAGGCTCAATGCACTGCCGCAATACGTCACGGAAATCGACGGACTCGACATTCACTTCATTCACGTACGCTCGAAGAACAAGGACGCGTTGCCGATGATCGTCACACACGGCTGGCCGGGTTCGATCATCGAGCAACTGAAGATCATCGGGCCGTTGACCAATCCGACGGCACACGGCGGGAATGCGTCGGATGCATTCGATATCGTGATTCCGTCGCTGCCTGGTTACGGTTTCTCAGGCAAGCCGACAACGACGGGCTGGGATCCTCAGCGCATTGCGCGCGCATGGGTCGTGCTGATGAAGCGCCTCGGCTACACACGCTATGTCGCGCAGGGCGGCGATTGGGGCAATGCCGTCACCGAGCAGATGGCGCTGCTTGCGCCGCCGGAACTGCTCGCCATTCACACGAACATGCCCGCGACCGTCCCCGACGACATTGCGAATGCGCTCAAGTACGGCAACCCCGCGCCCGCAGGACTGTCACCCGACGAGCAGCATGCGTTCGAGCAACTGGACTACTTCTACAAGCACGGTCTGGGTTACGCGCAAGAGATGGCGAACCGTCCGCAGACCTTGTATGGAATCGAAGATTCTCCGATCGGTCTTGCCGCATGGATGCTCGATCACGACGCCGCCAGTCAGGCGATGATCGCGCGCGTGTTCGACGGTCAACAAGAGGGGCTGTCGCGCGATGATGTACTCGACAACGTCACGCTGTACTGGGTGACGAATACGGGAATTTCGTCGGCGCGTTTGTATTGGGAAAACAAGCTGAATTTCTTTGCGCCGAAACATCTTGCCATTCCCGTCGCGGTCAGCGTGTTTCCCGATGAAATCTACGCTGCGCCAAAGAGCTGGACGGAGAAAGCGTATCCGAAGCTGATCCACTATAACCGCTTGCCCAAGGGCGGGCACTTCGCAGCATGGGAGCAGCCGCAAGCGTTCACCGACGAGGTTCGCACGAGCTTCCGTCCGGTGCGCTGAACGAAGACGATGAGGATGCCTTCATGGCTTCGCAGGCGATGAACCGAAGACACACGCGAAGATTCGTCACCCATTGCAAACCGGACCCGACCTGAGGAAAGGATCATGGGCGGACGAGACGCTGCCCGGTTTCATCCGCGAAGCAGCAGGTCGGCTTCGGTAATCTTCGGCTTCAGTGCGATCGTCCGTCGTAGTGCGTGACAGGCAACGCATCGATGTCGATATCTTCCAGACAGCGCACGTTGATGGCCGCCATCGCGCGGCCATCGGGCGCCGTGCCTTCACCGTGCGTATGTATGCCGCATACGGGACAGAAGCGGTGGCGGATGACATGCTTGTTGAACATGTAGGTACTGGCGTCGTGCTCGGGCGTTGCGAGGTGGAGATGCTCGATGGGTACGAACCACATCAGCGAGCCTTTGCGCCGACATATCGAACAGTTGCAGGCCATGACGCTGGCTGGTTCGCCTTCGACCTCGAAAGCGATGCGTCCGCAATGACAGCTTCCCTTGTGCGTCATGGCAATCTCCCTGTCGGTGAATGATGAACCTATGTCGCCGCGATGACAGCGACGTACGAACGTTCCATTTGCAGTGTGACATAAAGCCACCTTCAGACGTGCGTCGGCCTGCCGTAAACAAGCTGTAACCAACAAGGAAGGCACCACTGCAATGAAGCTGAGCCAATTCAAGGTGTCGACGCGCCTGCTCGTCGGATTCGGTCTGTTGACGGGTTTGCTGCTCGCGGTAGCGCTAATCAGTTTCTATGGTCTTTCCGCGCTGAACGGCAAGCTGGACGAAATCGCGCGCGTCAACGGAACGCAGGCGCGCCTTGCCAACGAGCTGCGTGCGTCGATACTGGATCGCGCGATCGCGATGCGCAACGTCGTGCTGTACACGACTGCGGCCGACAGGCGCATTGAAGCCGATCGGCTTGCAAAGCAAGGCGAGCTGTATGCGGACGCGTATCGGAAGCTCGACGGGATGTTCGCGGTAGAAGCGGGCACCGACGCGCGCGAGCGTGCGCTGATGGCGGCACTCAAGCAGGACGAAGCCGCCGCCATCGCGCCGATGAGCAAGGTGGTCGAACTCAGTCTCGCGAACGACACGATTGTTGCTACGCAGATGCTGCTCGAAAACGCGCGTCCGACGCAACGCGTATGGCTCGCGCGCGCCGTCGAACTGGCGGACTACGAAGACCAGGCGAATCAGCTCGCGCAGCAGGACGCCATCGACACATACTCGCGTATTCGCGTGCTGATCGCGGTGATCGTCGCGGCATCGATTGCGCTCGCGCTGATCACGGCCACGCTGATCACGCGCAGCATCTTGCGGCAACTGGGCGGCGAACCGGGCACGGCACAGGAAATCGCCGCGCAGATCGCGCAGGGCAATCTCGCCGTCAAGGTCGATCTTTCGAACAGCGATGCGGACAGCCTGATGGGATCGCTCGACAAGATGCGCGGGCGCCTCACGTCGATCGTCGCCGACATCAAGACGGCGGCGGAGTCGATTGCCATGGCGGCGCGCGAGATCGCCCAAGGCAACACGGATCTGTCGCAGCGCACGGAAGAGCAGGCGGCGTCGCTCGAGGAAACGGCTGCGAGCATGGAAGAAATCACGTCGACGGTCCGGCAGAACACCGAGAATGCGCGCCAGGGCAGCACGCTCGCGAGCAATGCATCGCAGACGGCGGCCACGGGCGGCGACGTCGTGCGCAAGGTCGTCGCGACGATGGACGACATCTCGTCGAGTTCGTCGCGCGTGTCGGAGATCATTTCGGTTATCGAAGGCATTGCGTTTCAGACGAACATCCTCGCGCTCAATGCCGCCGTCGAAGCGGCGCGCGCGGGCGAAGAGGGACGCGGTTTTGCCGTCGTGGCCGGCGAAGTCCGCACGCTTGCGCAACGCAGTGCCGCGGCCGCGAAGGAGATCAAGGAACTCATCGAAACCTCCGCTTCGCATGTGACGGCGGGCTCGACGCTCGTGCACGACGCGGGCGAGACGATGGATGAAGTCGTTCGCTCCGTGAAGCGCGTGACGGACATCATGAGCGAGATCGCCGCGGCGTCGACGGAACAGTCGACAGGTATCGAACAGGTCAACACGGCCGTTGCGCAGATGGATCAGGTG
This sequence comes from Paraburkholderia azotifigens, assembly GCF_007995085.1. Lineage (GTDB taxonomy): Bacteria > Pseudomonadota > Gammaproteobacteria > Burkholderiales > Burkholderiaceae > Paraburkholderia > Paraburkholderia azotifigens. Next base: position 1,564,456 of record NZ_VOQS01000005.1, on the reverse strand, counting down.
ACGCAGCAGAATGCCGCGCTCGTGGAGCAGGCGACGGCGGCCGCGCAGGCGATGGCCGATCAGGCGGACAGCCTCAAGGCGGCCGTGGCGATGTTCCGGCTCGATGGCGGCGAGCAGGCTGCGTTTGCAACGAAGGCGCGCGCGATGCCGTTGCCGGTGAAAGCGGCGCCTGTGAAGAAGGCGGTCGTGCAGCGCGAGCCTCGCAACGACGTGTCGGCTGAAGTGGACTGGCAGACGTTCTAGGCAGTGTGCTTTTGAAGGCGTTATCGAGGACTCGACCTCACCGCCTATACTCCATGGCGACACAGTCGACGGTTCAGGAGCAGTCCCATGACCCCACAACAGCGCTATCTCGCCGAAGCCATCGAACTCGCGTATGCCAATGTCGAAAGCGGCGGCCGCCCGTTCGGCGCGGTGATCGTCAAGGATGATGCGGTCATCGCGACAGGCGTGAACGAAATCCAGCGCACGAACGATCCGACCTCGCATGCGGAATTGAACGCGATCCGCGCGGCGAGCCAGAAACTCGGCTCGCCGAACCTCGCGGGCTGCACTGTGTATGCAAGCGGTCATCCCTGTCCGATGTGTCTTGCAGCGATGCGAATGGCGGGCGTCGGTGAAGTCGTCTACGCATATTCGAATGAAGACGGCGCGCCTTATGGCCTGTCGACCGCGGCCGTCTATGCCGATCTGGCAAAGCCGTTCGCCGAGCAATCGATGAAGATCCGTCACGAGCCGGTTCGACTGGAATCGCGCGCGGATCTGTTTGCCAGCTGGAAAGCGCGGCAAGGCGCGTAGCGAATCGCGCGCCGGCGCTGAACATCATTGGCTTCATTGCGCCGGCGTCTGCGCGCTTTAGTGGCTCCGAATCAGCATGCCCAGCGGCGCCAGCGGGCCGACGGGGATCAGCTGGTACTTCGCAAAGCCGCCCGCTGCGAGCGGCAGGGCGTTCACGGCCGCCTGCGCGTCGTCGACGGATTCGACGTTCATCAGAAAGATGACGCCCGGCGCGTCCTGGCGGTACCAGAACTGTTCGATCTTGCCGTCGAGATACAGCTTGAGCGTGGCGGGCACTTCGTTCGGCATGATCTGCTGACGCTGCTCTGGCGTGAGCGGCTGCGTGATCGAAGCGATGGCGATGACTTTCATGAAACTCTCCTGGTGGGTGGCGCGCGATGTTGCGCGACGGAGCTCAATGTAGTCGTCGGACGGAGAAACCTGTATCGTCGTATATGACAACTTTAGGGTCATTTACGCCATGCGCATCGTCGTGCTCGCAATGGATGGACTGTTCGATACGGGGCTCGCCGTCACGCTCGATTCGCTCGGCGCCGCGAACAGGCTCGCTGCCCGCCTGCCGGGCGCCACACCGCGCTTCGACGTGACGGTCGTCGGGGTGCGTAAGAGAGTGCGCTCCGGGCACGGCTTCACGATTCCCGTGCAGCCGATCACGCCGGACCTGAAACCCGACTGGGTGATCGTTCCCGCGCTCAACGCGACGACGCCGGACTTGCTGATTCCCGCGCTCTCGCGCGCTGACGTAAAGCAGGCCACCGTGCAATTGCAGAAGTGGCGTGCCGAAGGCGCGTTGATTGCCGCATCGTGTATCGGCACGTTCCTGGTCGCCGAGGCGGGCCTGCTCGATCATCGGAAGGCGACGTCGACGTGGTCGCTTGCGCCGCTTTTCAGGCAGCGTTATCCGAACGTTTCGCTCGATGAATCGCGCATGCTGGTCGCCACCGACATCGGCGTGACGGCGGGCGCGGCGATGGGGCATCTCGATCTCGCGCTGTGGCTGATCCGCAAGGCGAGTCCGGAACTCGCGACGCTCGTCTCGCGTTACCTGCTCGCCGATATCCGTTCGCTGCAGGCGCCTTACATCATTCCCAATCATCTCGCGGCAGCGGACCCGCTGATCCAGCGTTTCGAGCGATGGGCGCGCGATCATCTGAAGGAAGGCTTCTCGCTGCAGGTAGCGGCTAACGCATTGGCGACCAGCGCACGCACGTTGCAGCGCCGTTGCCAGGAAGTGCTCGGCAAATCGCCGCTCGCGTACTTTCAGGACTTGCGTGTCGAGCGCGCGCAATCGCTGCTGCATGGCAGTGGGCTCGATCTCGAAGCGATTGCGACGGAAGTCGGATACGTCGACGGCGCGACGCTGCGAACGCTGTTGCGTCAGCGGTTGGGACGGGGCGTGAGGGAATTGCGCGCGGATCTGCGCTAGCAGAAAACGTTGGCGATGCGCGATAAAGGAGAGAGCAATGCAAGCTCTCTCCTTTACCGGATGATGCCTAGTCGTAAAGTACAGCAGAGATCTTTGGATCGCTCATGTTCGTCTTGTCGTACCAGTAAAAGCCGGTATCGACTTTTTTCGGCAGCTTCTCGCCCTTGAGCGCCTTCACAGCCGAATCGACCACGCATTTGCCTATGCCGACCGGGTTCTGCGTAATCGCGCCCGCCATCAGGCCGGAGGTGATGTCCTCTTTCTGTTCCTTGCCCGAGTCATAGCCAATCAGCACGAGCTTCTTGCCCGACTCCTTGACACCGATTGCCGCGCCTTCTGCCGAGCCTTCATTGGCGCCGAAAATGCCCTTGAGGTTCGGATTGGCCTGGATCATGGCCTTGGCGATTTCCGCCGACTTCAGGTGATCGCCGCCGCCGTACTGCACGGAAACGATCTTCACGTTCGGATGCTTCGACTTCATTTCGTTCAGGAAGCCGTCGCGCCGGTCGATACCCGTGCGGCTCGTCTGGTCGTGCACGATGACGCCGACTTCGCCTGAATTGCCGATCATCTCCGCCATCTTGTCGGCGGCGAGCGCGGCGGCTGCGAGGTTGTCCGTTGCGCATGTCGTCAGCGGAATATCGCTGTCGACGCCCGAGTCGAATGCGATAACGGGAATCTTGCCGGACTGGGCGCGCTTGAGCAGCGGAATGGCCGCCTTGCTGTCGAGCGCGGCGATGCCGAGCGCTTGCGGCTTCTTCGCGAGCGCGGCCGACAGCATGTCGATCTGCTTGTCGACCATCGCCTCCGTTTCAGGTCCTTCGAACGTGATGCGGACGTTGTGCTCCTTTGCGGATTGCTCCGCGCCCGATTTGACGGCTTGCCAGAACTGATGCTGGAAGCCTTTCGAAATGAGGGGGATGTAGGGTTCCTCCGCGTAAGTCAAACTGCTTGCGCCAGCGAGCGCCCCGACACCGATCGCAATACCGATTAGTCTTCTTTTCAACATGGTTTTCTCCTCCTAAGGTGGGCTATCGACCTCCAGCCGTTGAGAGAGCCTTGCGGTACTCTCCCGTCTTTGATGTTCTACTTCCGCGCAATGACGCCTAGCGCTTCCTGCGTCGCAAGATGTCGGCGTACACCGCGAGGATGATGATGAGACCTGTCACCACGATCTGCCATTCCTGCGCGACCGACATGATGCGCAATCCGTTGGTCAGCACGCTCATGATGAACGCACCGATGATGGTGCCAAGTATCGTGCCGGAGCCGCCGCTCAGCGACGTGCCGCCGATCACGACAGCCGCAATCGCTTCCAGTTCGTAGCCCTGGCCGAGCGCCGGTTGTGCCGAATTGAGGCGCGACGCGATCAGCAAACCGGCGACGCCGCAAATTGCGCCGCCGAGGCCGTAAATCGCGATCTTCCAGCGGTCGACATTCACACCCGACAACCGCACGGCTTCTTCATTGCTGCCGAGCGCGAACGTATAGCGCCCCAGCGCCGTGCGATTGAGCGTGATCGAACTCGCGATGGCGAGCACGAAGAGAATGAGCACCGCGTTCGGCACGGGCACGCTCGGCAGGAAGTACGCGATCAGCGAGTCCTGCGAGATCATGTAGAAGTTCTCGGTGTCGGTGAAGTAGATCGGTTTGTCGGCCGACACGACGAGCGACAGACCTTTGAGCAGCAGCATCATGCCCAACGTCGCAATGAAGGGCGGAATCTTCATCTTCGCCGTCAGCGTGCCCGAGATCGTGCCGCACAATGCACCCGTCGCGATTGCCGCGACTACGCCGATCCACATCGGCAGATGCCAGTACGTGAGAAAGACGCCGCAAATCACGGCGGTAAATGTCATTAACGTACCGACGGACAGATCGATGCCGCCCGTGATAATGACAAAAGTACTCGCGATGGCGAGCACGCCGTTCACAGCTGTGGCCTGCAAAATGCCGAGGATGTTGTCCATCTGCATGAATGCGGGCGATGCAAAACTAAAGAAGATCAGCAGCAGAATCAGGCTCGCGAAGGCGAGCAGCTTTTGCAACGCCGTCGGCGAGAAGAGCCGGGCTTTGAATCCCGACGACCGTCTTTCGTTTGACAGCGCCGCAGTATCCGATTGCAGTGTCATTGCTCTGACCTCTCGAGGCTCATGCCGCTTTCAGGTTGTCGCGCTGTGTCGCGAGGTGCATGATGCGCTCTTGCGTCGCTTCGCTGGCGGAGAGTTCGCCAGTGATACGGCCTTCGCACATCACCACGATCCGGTCGCTCATGCGCAGGATTTCCGGTAATTCCGACGAGATCATCACGATCGCCTTGCCTTGCGCAGCGAGCGCGCGCAGCAGCTTGTAGATTTCGCTTTTCGCGCCGACATCGATGCCGCGCGTCGGCTCGTCGAAGAACAGCACGTCGCAATCGCGCTCCAGCCACTTCGCGATGACGATCTTCTGCTGGTTGCCGCCCGACAGCAGCCGCACCGGTTGTGTCGGCGAAGGCGTGCGGATCGCGAGCAGATTGATGAAATGCGAAGCGCGCTTGCGTATCTGCATGCGGCGAAGAAAGATATTCAGCGACAGGAATTTGCCAAGGTCCGACATGACGATGTTCGATTCGACGTCCATGCCCGTCGCAAGACCGAAGCGTTTGCGGTCTTCGGACAGATAGCCGATGCTGTGCCGGACCGCGTCGCTGGGGCGTTTGATCTGCGCCCGCGTGCCTTTCACGAAGATCTCGCCGGATTCGATGGGATCGGCGCCGAATACCGCGCGCGCGACTTCCGTGCGGCCCGCGCCCATCAAACCCGCAAAGCCTAATATCTCGCCTTTGCGCAGCGTGAAGCTCACGTTCCTGACGAGAGGGCCGGCACTCAGGTTCTTTACTTCGAGCGCAACGTCGCCGGCAGTGGGCGTATTCTGATGAGGCTCGACGTCCGCGAGCTTTCGTCCCACCATCATGCCGATGATGACGGGCACGCTGGTTTCGGCCGTCCCGACAGTGGCCACGTATTCGCCGTCGCGCAACACGGTGACGCGGTCGGAAATCTGCTTGAGCTCATCCATCTTGTGCGAGATGTAGATGATGCCGACACCGCGTTGCTTCAGTTGCCGGATGATGCGGAAGAGTTCGGCGATTTCCGCGTCGTTGAGCGCGGAGGTCGGCTCGTCCATGATCAGCACGCGCGAGTCGAACGACAACGCCTTTGCAATCTCGACCATCTGCTGGCTCGCAACCGTGAGCGAACCGACGACGGTACGCGGATCGAGATTTACGTGCATTCGCGCGAGGATTTCGCGTGCCTGCGCGTTGAGCCGGTCTTCGTCGAGAAACAGGCCGAGACGACCGCGCGGCTCGCGGCCGATGAACATATTCTGCGCGACGGTCAGATGATTCATCAGTTGAAGTTCCTGATGAATGATGCCGATTCCGAGTGCTTGCGCCTCACCCGGGCTGGTGAAGTCGACGGGCTTGCCGTCGTAGAGAATCTCGCCGGAATCGCGCGTGTAGACGCCCGCGAGAATTTTCATCAGCGTCGACTTGCCCGCGCCGTTCTCGCCCATCAGCGCATGCACTTCACCCGCCATGAGTTCGAACTGCACTTCGTGCAGCGCCCTCACGCCGGGAAAGCTCTTGCTGAGCCGGTTGACGGAAATGAGCGGTGTCATGGCGTGGCAATGATGCGAGAAAAAGCCAGAGACATTGCGGAGGCCCTTAAGGTGCAAAGATATCCGGTCTTTCTTTTGCGGACCGGTGCAACTCGGCGACGACTTCGTCGAGATGATCGTGCATCGCTTTGGCAGCGGTGTCGGCATTTCCCGCGCGTATGGCCGCAAAGATGTGCTCGTGTTCGTCGAGCGTATGCACGAGCCGCTCGGGACTTGCCAGCAGTTGCCTTGCGCGATCCAGTGCATTGCGCGATACCGCGACGATTTCTTTCACACGCGGCAGATTCACCGCATCGAGCATGATTTCGTGAAAAGCCAGATCGAGTACATGAAACGCCAGACGGTTGCCGTCCGCGAATACATTGCGCTGTTCTTCCAGATTGGCGGCGAGCGCGTCGATCGTCGCGCTGTCGCGCATCAGTGCGACTGCGCGGACCGTTTCCACTTCGAGCGCACTGCGGATGAACAGGTGCTGACGAATGTCATGAAGCGCGATGGGCTTGACGCGCGTGCCGCGCTGCGGCAGAACTTCGACGAGGCCCGCATGTTCGAGCCTTGCCAATGCAGCGGAAACCGGAAAGCGCGAAACGCCCATGCGCTCGCACACGGCTAGCTTGTCGATCATCATTCCGGGTTCCAGCACCAATGTCACGATCGCTTCTTTCAGCGCCTGTTCCACCGCATCGGTCAGGCTAAGGCGTTCACCGCCTTTGACTTTTTGCAGTGCGACATATGGATTACTGGCGGCATTCGCTACATCTGACGAAGAGCTCACGGCACGCTTGATTTCCAGACGACATGCTAGCATGCTAGGAAGCGGATTGAGCGTTGTCAACGCGTGCTAACGCCTGGTACATCGGCCTGGTACATCGCATCAGGGTGTACCCGTATCGCGCGCTTCAAGCGGTTTCTCTTCGCAAGCAGGTCGATGTCGATAGCCATCCCTGGAGGGTGCTCAGATGACCACGATCACGAGGCTGTCCGTTCGCGACATTCGTTTCCCCACCTCTCGTTCTCTCGATGGCTCCGACGCAATGAATGCCGCGCCGGACTATTCCGCTACATACGTCACGCTGGAAACCGATTCCCCGCAAGAACTCGTGGGCCACGGTCTGACCTTTACGATCGGGCGCGGCAATGAAATCTGCGTGACAGCAGTGAATGCGCTGGCGCCGCTCATCGTCGGCAGGAAGCTCGAAGATATCGCTGCCGATATGAGCGCGTTCTGGCGTGCCTTTACATCCGACAGCCAGTTGCGCTGGATCGGTCCAGACAAGGGCGCCATTCATCTCGCGACCGCAGCCGTCGTAAATGCCGTCTGGGATCTGTGGGCGAAATCTGCCGGCAAGCCGGTGTGGAAACTGCTCGTGGATATGAGCCCGGAAGAACTCGTGCGCTGTCTCGACTTCCGCTATGTGACGGATGCGATCACGCCTTACGAAGCGATAGCGATGCTGCACCGTCATGCAAAGACCAAAGGCGAGCGCGAAAAGGAAATGCTTGCGCAGGGCTATCCCGCTTACACGACGTCGGCTGGCTGGCTCGGTTACGACGACGACAAGATCCGCCGGCTTGCGCGCGAAGGCGTCGCTCAGGGATGGACGCATTTCAAGCAGAAGGTAGGGGGCAATCTGGAAGAAGACGTGCGGCGTGCACGCATCTTGCGCGAGGAGATCGGCGAGAACCTCAAGCTGATGATGGACGCGAACCAGGTGTGGGACGTCGACGAAGCCGTGGCGAACATGCGTCGTCTGGCCGAATTCGATCCGTGGTGGATCGAAGAGCCCACCAGCCCCGACGATATCCTCGGTCACGCGGCCATACGCGAGCGACTGGGATCGATCGGCGTGGCGACGGGCGAGCATTGCCATAACCGCGTGATGTTCAAGCAGCTGTTGCAGGCAAAGGCGATCGATTTCTGTCAGGTGGACAGTTGCCGCCTCGGCGGATTGAACGAGGTGATCGTCGTGCTGCTGATGGCGGCCAAGTTCGGCGTGCCCGTGTGTCCGCATGCGGGCGGCGTCGGATTATGCGAGTACGTGCAACACATTTCGCTGTTCGACTATATCTGCGTGTCGGCGTCGCTGGAAAATCGCGTGCTCGAATATGTCGATCATCTGCACGAGCATTTCATCGATCCCGTCGTCATTCGCAACGGCCGTTATATGCCCCCGCAAAAACCGGGGTATAGCATCGAGATGAAAGCGGATTCGCTGGCGATGCACGTCTTTCCTGAAGGTGAAGCATGGCAGCCTTGACGCCATCCGCGTAACGGAATTCGAGTCATGACTAGAGCAGACATTAAAGCTTGTGTATTCGATGTATTCGGCACGCTGGTCGACTGGCGAGGCGGCGTCGCGCGCGAAGCGGCTGTTTTTCTGCAAAGACACGGACGCAGCGCGCAGGAAGCCGATGCGTTCGCGGATGCATGGCGCGCACGTTATCAACCGGCAATGGAGAGAGTCCGCAGCGGCGAGCGCCCGTTCATGAGGCTCGACGTGCTGCATCGCGAGAATCTGGAAGAAGTCTTGAGCGCGTTTGGCATCAATCGCGCGCAGGTGCCGGCTGGCGAACTCGACGATCTCAATCTCGCGTGGCACCGGCTGGATCCGTGGCCGGATACCGTCGAGGGACTTACGCGGCTCAAATCGCGTTTCATCATCGCACCGCATTCCAACGGCAACGTCAAACTGATGATCGATATGGCGAAGCATGGCGGTCTGCCGTGGGACGCGATACTCGGCGCAGAGGTCGCGCAAGCCTATAAGCCGGCGCCCGAAGCCTATCGGCGCGTAGTCGATGTGCTGATGCTGTCGCCCGCGGAGGTGTGCATGGTTGCGGCACATAACAGCGATCTCGCAGCGGCGCAGATGTGCGGTTTGAGAACGGCCTTTATCCCGCGTCCGCACGAACATGGCGCGGCGCAAACCACGGATTTGAAGGCGGAAGGGAATTGGGATTGGGTCGCGCGCGATCTCGTCGATCTCGCGAAACAGCTCGGGGTTTGAATGCGGCACGGCATGATGGCGTCGCCGCCATCATGCCTGCAAACATCTCGACGCTTATTTCAGACGCGTTTTGATTTCGTTCGCGAGCTGCTTCGTCGCGGCTTGCGTCGGCGCATCGGCGGCGAGTGCGTTGAGCAGACCGAAATCGTGGATCGTGCCGTTATAGCGCGTGGTCGTGACTTCGTCGCCCGCCGCATCGAGCTTGCGACCGTACGCCTCGCCTTCGTCACGCAGCACGTCGAATTGCGCAACCTGAATCAGCGCGGGCGGCAGACCCTTCAGTTCCTCTTCTGATGCGCGCAGCGGCGATGCGTAAATCTGGGCACGCTGCGAAGGATCTTTCGTGTAGGCATCCCAGAACCACTGCATCATCGCGCGAGTCAGGAAATGCTTGTCCTTGTACGCGAGATACGAGCCGTCGTTGAAATTCGCATCGGTGACAGGCCACATCAGGCCCTGGAAGCGAATCTGCGGACCCAGCTTGTCCTTCGCCATCAGGCTCACAACTGCCGCCATGTTGCCGCCCACGCTGTTGCCGACCACGGCGAGCCGGCTGCCGTCTACGCCGATCTCGTTGCCGTGCTCCGCCACCCACCTGGTTGCGGCATATGCCTGATTGATGGCGACGGGATAGCGCGCTTCGGGCGAGGGCGTGTAGTTGACGAACACGGCAACCGCGCCGGATTGCACGACGAGGTCGCGCACGAGGCGTTCGTGTGTCTGGAAGTCGCCGAGAATCCAGCCGCCGCCGTGGAAGAACATGAACACGGGGAGCGTGCCCGTCGCGCCTTGCGGACGCACGATAGTCACGGGGACGCTGATGCCGTCCTGCTCGATCGTACGGTTCGACACGTCGATACCCGAGAGATCGACTTTCACGCTGTTCTGCGCATCGACCAGCACCTGACGCGCCTTCGCGGGCGGCAGCGTATTGAGGGCTGGGCCCGTGCCGCTATTGAGCTGTTTCAGGAAAGCGGTTGTAACGCGGTCGGGTGCCGGCTGTGCAGTAGCGGGCGCGGCAGAAGCAATCACGGCGTTGGCAGCGAGTACGGCGGCTACGACGAGGGGCTTGAGGGCTTTCATTTCCGAGGCTCCAGTGTTCTTCAGTGTTCTATCGATCAGGCGAATTCGTTCAAACCAGCGTCAACGTGACGTCGATGTTGCCGCGTGTTGCGTTCGAGTAAGGACACACGATGTGCGCCTTGTCGATCAGCGCCTGAGCCGCATCGCGCGGCATGCCGGGCAGCGAAATCTTCAGTTCGACTTCGATGCCGAAACCATTCGGAATCGCGCCGATGCCGACGCTGCCGTCGATGGACACGTCTGCGGGAATCGGCGTCTTGTCACGCGCCGCGACGAATTTCATCGCACCGAGAAAACATGCGCTGTAGCCCGCCGCGAACAGTTGTTCCGGATTTGCGCCTTCGCCGCCTGCGCCACCCAGCTCACGCGGCGTGACGAGCTTGAAGTCGAGCTTGCCTTCGGGGACGACGGCACGGCCGTCGCGGCCTCCCGTGGCGTGAGCGTGAGCGCGGTACAGAACTTTTTCGATCGACATGATTTGACTCCTGACAAGTAATGATTGAATGAACCAGCAATATCGTTTTCCGTTTTGCTATCTACTACTAGATAGATGACGGCGCGAACCTTCATGCAACATCGACAACTTGATCCATCTGCCATTTATCTACTAGAAGATAGACAACATGACTAGGCAAAAGGCGGTTGACATCACCGCCTCGCGTAACGCTACTTCGAAACCTTCCATGAAGCCTCGACGTCTTCGAGGCGTGCCTTCGTCTTGAACAGCCGGCTGGCCAGCACGCTGCCCTGATAAGCGGCATACAACGCACGCGCCGCGTTTTCAGGCTTGCCGTTGACGTGCAATGTGCGTTCCTTGACGCCTTGCGCCAGCACCTTCGCGAGCCAGCTTTCGTTCGCCTTGAAGAACGCCTGCACGGCGGTGCGCACGTTATCGGGCAGTGCCTCGATATCGGCGGCGAGCATGCCGCACAGGCAGATCTGGTCGCCTTCGCCCAACGTCCTGCCGAACAGCTTCGTGTACTTGCCGAGCTTCTGATCCGCAGGAAGAGACGCGTCGATGGCGCTCAACGTTCCCAGGATTTCACTGCTGTACTGGTTGACGGCTTCGAGCACCAGGTCGTCTTTCGACGGGAAATAATAGTGGATGCTAGAGGTCTTTACGCCGACCAGTTCCGACAGGTCGCGATAGCTAAAGCCGTTGTAGCCGCGCAGCATCATCAGTGTGATGGCGTGCTCCAGAATCTGATCGCGGACGGTTGTCGTTTCCATGTGTCGAACTGTATCTACTACTAGATAGACAGTCAAGCACTTTCTCGCAGATTTTTTTGAGCGAAGTCCGAAGCGTACGCTGCGCACGCTCGAAGCTCGGCTCGGCGTGCGGCTGCTCGAACGCTCGACGCGATGCGCGACCCGCGCGAACGCCGCTATGCCCGGAAGCAGGTCGGGGAGATTCACGGAATTGTGAAGCGTGTCTTCAAGGTCCATCCGGTTTCGCCGCTTTTTTGGGGATGCGGGCCAACCTGCCATCCAGTTCAACTTCACAATCGGGAGCAACACATGAATCGGTCGGCAGGCAAGGTCGCCATCGTCACGGGATCGTCGAAGGGCATCGGCGCGGGTATCGCGGAGCGGCTCGCGGTGGACGGGGCGAAGGTCGTGGTGAACTACACGCGCGATGCGACGCATGCGGATGCCGTCGTCGCGCGTATCGCGGCGGCGGGCGGCGAAGCGATCACGGTTCGCGCGGATGTCGCGAAAGAGAGCGAGCCGAAGGTGCTCGTCGACGCTCGACAGTCTGGAAGGATTGCAGGCGCCTCAAACCGAGATCTACACGGATCGCGCAGCAGAATGGCTGGAGCCGTTCCCGGGCACGCAGCGTTTTACGCGGAGTGCCTGACGGCCTGAATGCCTGGCCCCGAACGGCCAGGCATTCGGGCATCAGCGATGAACGATAGGCGCTTCGAGCAGACAGCTGAACTCTTCCGCAAACTCGACGGACACGCGCGCGTGCACGGCGCCCTGCCTGTCGAAGAACCGTTGCGTGCCTTCAAGCGTAAATACGCCTTCGTGCCAGATGTTCGGATGGATGTAGAGACCGTGCTGTCCATCGAAGCGGAAGCACACGAACTTCTCCGGTGTAACGTCGTCGCCGGGAAGTGCCAGCGGCACGTAGAACGGGCGGCCGTCGAGCGGAAAGAATAGCTGTCCGCCGTCCGGATGGTAGTTCGCGTGCCACAGCAGCATGCGTTCGGGAACCCTGGTATTGTCTTCGCGCGCTTCGTGCGGCTCGGTCGCATAGGCGAGAACGTAGTGGCCGCCGACGGCCTCGTTCCGGCCGTACAGAATGTCGCCGCGCCATTCGCTGACGAACACGCCTTCCGTCGTGCCTGCCTCGTCGCCCGTGCCGGGATCGATGGGACGCGTTCCCTGCGCGGGCCACTGGACGATCTCGACCGTGCATTCGTTGGGATCGGCGACAAGCTTGCCGTAGCCGTCGAGCGTCGCCGGCGTTGCATCGACGACGGGCATCACAACGCGTTGCAGGTCGCGTGGCAGGGCGGGATTCAGGTAGTCGATCGGAGTGGACATCGTCGCCATCTTTCAGGAAGTCGTGGGGAATTCTCGCGCGATGATGCGCGAACGTTATGTCAGGCCGTTGTCGCGCGGCTTCGTTGCATGCTAGCAGTCGCTGTGCTGACACGCACGCCGCAACGACAGTCTACTTTCTCAATTCGCCTGGCCCTTTGCCCGTCCAGCGCTTCAACGCGCGGCGGAAGTTCGCGGCATCGCTGAACCCCAGCAGCATCGCAACATCTTCCGTGCTCATCTTCGTCGACTGAAGATATTCGATTGCCAGCGAGCAGCGCACGTCGTCGACGATCGCAACGAACGACGTTCCTTCGGTATCGAGATGCCTGCGCAATGTGCGGCTCGTCATGTTCAGCCGCGTCGCGACTTCATCCATTCCGGGAAATACGCCGGGCGTGCTCATCAGGATCTGATAGACCTCGCCGGATGTGCCCGCGGACGTCTTGGCCTGCCCGATCAGCCGGTCGCAGGTGTCCTGCAGCAGCGTTGCCGTGAGCTTGTGCGCCAGTTGCGGCTTCTGATTGAGGATCGCGCTGTCGTAGATGAGCTCGCATTGCGGCGCGTCGAACACGCAGGGGCAGCCCAGATACTGCTCGTAAATCGCGGCGTGCGCCGGTGCGGGATACGAAAAGCATGCCTCGATGGGCGGACAGCTATGACCCGCGACGTCCTGAAGATGCGTGACATGCTGCGTGAATTGCTGCTCGATGATGAACTCGCGCAATTCGCGCGATGGACTCGATACGAACGCATCCGGAAACGACCACACGGCGCGGTCGGGGTACTCGTGCCATTCGATCGTCAACGTCGGTGTGGCGAGCCGATGATATTTGACGCCGAGCCGGAAGTAATCGCGCAATGAAAGACACGACATCAACGCGTAGCCGTACATGCCGTACGCGGACAGGTGCAGCTTCGCGCCGACCTTGAACGGCGTTGCGGGATCGCTCGACAGCATTACCGCGTTGCGCGCGACGATCGCATATTGACGCACCGATGTCATCACCGACGCGTCGTAGATCTGATCGACGCCCACGCCGCTTCCCTTCAGGCTCTCTTCGGCCGCAATGCCTTGCTCCGCAAGCACTTCGACGAGCGCGGCGATTTTGTACGGCGCATACATGCGCTCGTTGATCAAGGGGTGGGTCGCTGCCACGAAAGCTCCAAAGATTGTCCCTGAAAGACATCCCCGTGTCCGGAAATGACCTTACGGGCGCCATCGTATCCCACTAAGATCGGTATCACAAGCGATGCGTCCGCCGAACGGACAGCGCCTTTTTATAAACCTCGGAGACAGCGTGAACGGCATCGTTCGTCATGCACGGACGGCGCGCCGGCACGCCGCGGAACAGGGATTCTCAATGAGCGACACAAGCCGCAAGGTCATCATTTCATGCGCGATCACGGGTGCTACTCACGTGCCGTCGATGTCCGAGCACCTGCCCATCACGCCCGCGCAAATCCGCGATCAGGCCATCGAAGCGGCGCAAGCAGGCGCCGCGATCATTCACCTGCATGCGCGCGATCCCATCGACGGACGCCCTACGCCGAGCCCCGAAATCTTCAAGGCATTCGTGCCCGCGATCGCGGAAGCGACGGACGCCGTCATCAACATCACGACGGGCGGCAGTACACGCATGACGCTCGCGGAACGCCTCGCGTATCCGCGGCTCGCGAAGCCGGAGATGTGCTCGTTGAACATGGGCTCGATGAATTTCTCGATTCATCCTGTCGCGGCGAAGATTTCGACTTGGCGTCACGACTGGGAGAAGGATTACGTCGAAGGAATGGAGGACATGATCTTCCGCAATACCTTCAGGGACATCCGCAACATTCTTCTCGAGCTTGGTGAAAACGGCACGCGCTTCGAGTTCGAATGCTATGACGTGGGCCATCTGTACAACCTCGCGCATTTCGTCGATCAGGGCCTCGTCAAACCGCCTTTCTTCATCCAATCGGTATTCGGCATTCTGGGTGGCCTGGGCACGGACCCCGAGAACATGGTGGTCATGCGTTCGACGGCAGACCGGCTCTTTGGCCGCGAGAACTATTACTTCTCGGTGCTCGGCGCAGGGCGGCATCAGATGCCGCTCGTGACCATGAGCGCGATTCTCGGCGGCAATGTGCGCGTGGGCCTCGAGGACAGCGTGTATCTGTCGAAAGGCGTGAAGGCGCAGACCAACGCGCAGCAGGTGGCCAAGATACGGCGCATTCTCGAAGAGCTGTCGTTCGAGATCGCCACGCCCGCCGACGCGCGAAAGATGCTGGGACTCAAGGGCGCCGACAAGGTCACGCTATAGCCGCGTGAGCGGCAAGAGAAACGACTCAAACCATATTGGAGACGACGTCATGGACACCACTGCCATCGACTATCGAATGGGACAGCTGCATCGCATCGCCACGCACAAGGCGATGCTCAGGCTGATCCCATTGATGTGCGCGATCTACTTCATGTCTTTTCTCGACCGTACCAACGTGGCGCTCGCGAAAGTTCAGCTTGCCGCCGATGTCGGCATCAGCGCCGCCGCATACGGATTCGGCTCGGGCATCTTCTTTCTCGGCTATGCATTGCTCGAAGTGCCGAGCAATCTCGCGGCGCACCGGGTCGGTCCGCGACGCTGGATCGCGCGTATCGCGGTGACGTGGGGCATTCTCTCGACGGCGATGATGTTCGTGCAGGGTCCGTCGTCGTTCTACGCATTGCGCGTGCTGCTGGGCATCGCGGAAGCCGGGCTGTTTCCCGCGCTGATGTACATGGTGACGCTCTGGTTCGCGCCGCATGACCGGCCCGTCGTGGTCGGCTGGATCTACATCGCGCCGGCGCTCGCACTGATGCTCGGTAATCCGCTGGGCGGCGCGCTGATGCAGATGGACGGCTTTGGCGGATTGCACGGCTGGCAATGGATGTTCATGCTGGAAGGCATTCCGAGTGTGATCGTCGGCATCGTGCTGTTCTTCGCGATGCCGGAGCGGCCGCGCGACGCGCGCTGGCTGTCGGCGGAAGAACGCGAAGTACTGGAAAAGCAGGCTGTAATCGATATGCACGGACGGGCCGGGTATTCGTCGGCGAACTGGCTTGCCGCGCTCAGGCGGCCCACTACGGTGCTGATTGGCCTGATCTATTTTCTGAATCAGGTGGCGTTCGTCGGGCTGTACTTTTTTGCGCCTTCTATTGTTCATCAGATGCATGTCGATGCGCCGCTGCTCGTCGGATTGCTCGCTGCCAGCGTCGGACTCGGCTTTCTGCTCGGCGTGCTCGTTCTGCCGCGTATCCATCGGCGCATCGACAACGACTGCGTGTTTCTCGGCGTGCTGACGGCAGGGCTGGTCGTGGGCGCATGCGCGTATCTTGCCGTGACGAGCCCCGCGGCGCGCATCGGCCTTCTCACAGTGACGGCGTTCTTCGGCGGCGGCGTGCTGCCTTCCTACTGGGCCATCGCGATGAAGCGCCTGCAAGGCATTCAGGCCGCCGCCGGTCTCGCGTTCATCAATACGATCGGGTTGATTGGCGGCTTCGTGGGGCCGTATCTGTTCGGGATGGCGGAGACGTCGACGGGCCGCAGCGATGCAGGCTTCACGGTGATCGTCGTGGCCGCCGTGCTCGGCCTCGCGCTGGTGCCGCTGCTGGCAAGGGCGATTCGCGGCGAGGCGCATGCCGAGGCGACGGCCGGACTGACGCCGTGATCCGTTTGCAAACATGAAAGAGACAACAGCATGAACATCATCGATCTTTTGAAACCGGCAGCCGGGCTGCGCGTATTCGTGTCGGCGGGTGCGGCGGGCATTGGCGCGGCAATCGCCGAAGCCTTCGTGCAGGCGCAGGCCAGGGTCTATATCTGCGACGTGAACGCGGCGGCTGTCGACAGCGTGCGATCGCGCTTGCCCGATCTGCATGCCGGTATCGCCGACGTATCGGACCGGGCGCAGGTCGATGCCGTGATCGACGACGCACGGCAGAAACTCGGTGGCCTCGATGTGCTCGTCAATAACGCGGGCATCGCGGGACCGACGGGCGCGGTTGAGGATCTCGATCCTGCGCAGTGGGAAAGCACGGTTGCCACCAATTTGAACAGCCAGTTCTATTTCTTGCGCAAGGCCGTGCCCGTGCTCAAGGAGACGTCGGAGTGCGCGAGCATCATTTCGATGTCGTCGGTTGCGGGGCGTCTCGGCTATCCGTTTCGAACGCCGTATGCGTCGACAAAATGGGCGATCGTCGGGATGGTGAAATCGCTGGCCGCCGAACTCGGGCCGAGCAATATCCGCGTGAATGCGATTCTGCCGGGTGTCGTCGAAGGCGAGCGGATGAATCGCGTGATTGCCGCTCGCGCTGACGCACTCGGTATTTCGTTCGATGCGATGCGCGACGAGTACCTCAAGAAGATCTCGTTGCGCCGCATGGTCACCGTCGACGACATCGCCGCGATGACGCTGTTCCTCGCGTCGCCTGCGGGCAGCAATATTACGGGGCAGGCGATCAGCGTCGATGGGAACGTCGAGTACTTGTAGCAGCAACGAACGCATTGCACCGCCATACGACCGTATCGGGCATCCTTCCGCGACCCGGACGGCAACGGCTGGCTGTTGCAGGAAGTGAAGGCGCGATTGTCGGCCGACATCGCCGCCGACGATCCCCGCTTCACGAAACAGATTGTCGCCGTGGCGCGTGGCGAAACGGGTGCGTAATCGTTGCGCAACCTGATCGGTGCCTGAAAGACAACACCGTGTATCGGGTAGCGCGCCTAGCGCGCCCGCGTGCGCGCGGCTACGATGACTTCATGCTTCAATGAGCGCAGCGTACATCGAGGCCATCGCGACTACGCCATCGTGCCGCGATGGAGGGCAGGGCGAGACTCGCCCTGACGGTACCGTGGCGGATCGGACGCCATGCCGCTCATATGCAAGAGCCGGTTCCGCGTTCGCCGACCAGACGACACCCGGAGGCCATCCTTCACCACGACTACCGTTCGCTGGATCATCATGCACACCATCAAGGTTCTGCTACAAACGACCATTCCATCTATCGCCGACGACTGGTCGATTGCGCGCTTCAGCCGTCTCGCAGAACTTCTGCGTGACTATCACGACCCGGAAGCGCGTTTCTCGTTCGATGTCGTCGCCCGCGACCGCGAAGAACGCGGCCGTCCTGATCCGATCCTTTCCCGTCTCGACGAAACCGACTTCGACGAGTGCTGGCTCTTTGCCGTCGATGAGGGCGACGGACTGACGGCCGAAGACTGCGCCGGCATTTCGCGCTTCCGGCAGGCAGGGCGAGGCCTGCTCGTCACGCGAGACCACATGGATGTGGGCAGTTCGCTGTGCAGCCTGGGCGGCGTGGGCAAGGCGCATCACTTCCATACGCGCAACGTCCATCCTGACGAATCCCAGTGCGTTTGCGACGATCCGTTTTCCCCACACATTTCGTGGCCCAACTTCCACTCGGGTGCGAATGGCGATTGTCAGGAAGTGGCCGTCGTCGCGCCCACGCATCCTGTTTTGCAGAATGCCGGCTCGCCAACGGGCACGATCCGCTTTTTGCCTGCGCATCCGCATGAAGGCGCCGTTGGTGCACCTGAGGGCGAATCGGCTCGCGTGATTGCTCGAGGCAAAAGCAAAACGACGGGCAAGATCTTCAATCTCGCCGTTGCCTTCGAGCCGTCTAGCCATGGCGGTCCCGCCATCGCGCAGAGTACTTTTCATCATTTCGCCGACTACAACTGGGACGCTGAAACGGGTTGCCCGAGCTTTGTTTCAGAGCCGCCGGGAAACAGCATGCAGACGCAGCCGGAAGCCTTGCAGGACGCGCATCGATATGCGATCAACGTCGCGCTTTGGCTCGCTGGAACGGGACGTCATCGTCGACTGTAATGGCAGCGCTCACGGGAGACCGACGGTATGAACAAAGCTGTCGACGATGTACTCGCGGAAATCATCAACGTCAGCGCGGATCTTAGAGGACGCCTGTCCGAACTCGACCGCGTCGAGTGCATGGTCGATGGCATCCTGAGTGCGCCGTGGCTGGAGCAGGCGCGCACGATCATCCGGACGGAATTGATGCTGTTGAGCAGGCGCAAGCAGGATCTGCTGGCGAAACTCGAAGCGCTTCGTCTCGACACTGCCGATCTTGCGCTGATACCCGTGCTCAGACGTGAAGAACGGGATCACGTCGTTTTGATGCGCAACGCGCAACGCCGGGTCGCGCGCAAGTGATATTCCGCGCTCTTGATGTCGAGGCTGTCGTGCGTGTCACGCCATGCGGCGGCACACTGCGCGACAGCGCGCCGTTCTGAAATTCGCCGCAGGCCGCGTTTATCCATGAAGGAGAAAGCCCGATGACACACGCGGCGGGATATATCGACTATCCGGCCTTTGCGTGAGAGTGCGCGGTTGCGGGCCTTCTGTTATTGCGGACTCCCGTCTCGCAAATTGGCCCGGATTTTCATAAAATCGACGCGATATCTCCCCTAGTGGAAATCCCGGATATTCAAATAAATCATCGGCGGCATGGAAAACAACGCATAAATGGGTTATTTGTATTACGAAAAAACCAAAAAAATAACCATATCGATCATGAATTTACTTTTTCTGGGCGATTGTGGGGCAATCTTCCCCGCTCGACGCTGGCTCACGAAAGCATATCCCGAAATTTTCCCGATATTACCGGCGACTTCCCCTTTTCGAATTTCGGCGGACAACGTTACACGAATGAAACGTTTATAATTCGTCTGCCTTGAAAGTTTCTGTAATTAATACTTTATCGGGGTACGAGTCGCAGTAATTAATACCTGTGGTACTTGCGTGTAGCAAATCGCCGTTTCATCTCTTTCGGGCGCGCATTTGCATCCCGCGTCGATGCTGACCGCGGAATGCGAAGCTCGGGGTGTGCCTGATCCACAGATGTGCATCGATTTCGTCGAACCGAAAGGGTTCGTGGCGGCATGTTGCTGTCGAGAACCGCAAGAGGGTTGAATCAGCGCTAAGGACTCCTCATCGGCAGGAGTTTTGGCGCGATTTGCGCGACACGTCATCCGATCCAATGCCAGATACATACGAGGATCTCCTTCCGCGAGAGGGCAGGGTCTTCGTATGTTCCTGACAAGCGCATGCGACATTGCATGAGCGAATGCTCTGCTCGTATGCGTATTCAATAGTAAGTAATCCGTAATAAATACATAACGCGGGTTGTATTCGATAACGCCACAGCGGGACGATTTGTGAACGATCTTGCTGGACCTTCGGGGAAGAAAGATTCTCAGCGAGATCAACGGACTATGATGAAATATTGGAAAGTAGTGGGGGTTGCATCGGCAACCGTGCTGACGTCGTTCGGTGCGCAACAGGCGCACGCTCAGGCAACGTCGATTACTGTCGCAGGACAGCAGTACACGCTGTGCGGCAAGGAAAATGGCAATTGCTCGTTCCTCGGAACGGGCGCCGTGGTGTTTGGCGCAGTGCCGCCTGACGCGCCGTCGGTGATGCTGACTGCGCCGCGCACGTTTACCAACGGCGTGGGCTGTTACGTGGGCGCGGTTTCGTCGACCGACCCTGCATACGGTTACGGCAAGGCCTGTTGGGTGCATGCGGTCGCTGCTACGCCGTCGCCGACACCCACACCTACTCCGACGCCGACACCCGCTCCGACGCCGACGCCGACGCCGACGCCGACGCCCACCCCGACGCCGACGCCGACGCCTACTCCCACCCCGACGCCTACGCCCACGCCTACGCCGACCCCGGCGCCCGCTCCGGCGCCGTCACCGGCAGCCACGCCGGCGCCTGCGGGCAGCTCGACGCTCTCGTGCGGACCGGCTACGCAAAAAGCGGGCGGCACGGCCAGCGGTCTGATTACGGCCGATACGCCGACCACCGACGGCCTGCGTGTGTTCCAGAACAACACGCCGTTCAACGTGACCGTCACGACGAATTCGCCGAATGCGGATACCGTGATCTGGTCGATCGCGGATTCGAATGGCGCGATCAAGACGCAGGGCAGCTTCCCCGTGAGCGCCGGCGTGCAAACCAACACGATCTCGTGCACGTCGACGTGGTCGGGCTATGGCGCGATTACGGCCACGCTGCGCGCGAATGGCGGCACGCTGCCGAATCGCGGCACGCGTCCCACGGGTATCGCGACGTTCGGCGTGCTGCCGAACCTGTCGCCGGCGCTCGGCACGGTGACGTACGCACATCAGGACCAGCATCGCTTCGGCATGCAGGGCTTCAACGGCAACATCGCGGCGCTGCGTGCACTCGGCATCACGTGGACGATCGACGACCGCCAGCAGTCGGTGATGGAGCCGAACGGCCCGAATACGTACACGCCGAACGTCAACGACCTCGATCCGTTCTATAAGGCGAACCCGGACCAGATGCGTATCGTGCGTCTCGACGGCATTCCCGCATGGAACTCGAAGACGGGCCAGTTCACCGACAGCTACTACGCACCGAAGGATCTGAACGAGTTCCAGAGCTTCATGGCGAAGGTCGGCACGGACACGAGCCTGATCCGCGCGGCGAACTACCCGAACCAGCAGAACAACTACTATCAGGTCACGTGGGAACCGAGCCTCGCATGGGCCGACAGCGACGCGAACTTCGTCGCGATGTACAAGGCTGCGTATCAGGGCATTCACTCGACGGACCCGAACGCAATCGTGATGGGCACGGGCAATCCGTTCGCCGCGAACTGCGATACCTGCACGGCAGGCTATCTGAAGAAGTTCGGCGCGCTCGGCCTGTGGAATTACATCGACGCCGTATCGACGCATGGTTACTGGAATGCAGGTACGTATCCGGCGCATCCGCCTGAGCAGTACGACTCGGATCCGAGCCCGGCCAACCAGGCCAACGCGCTCGACAACCAGATCGCGCAACTGCGTCAGGTCATGCAGGCGGGCAAGCCGAACATGAAGCTGTTCTTCACGGAAGCGGGCACGAGCTACGATCCGGGTCTCGCCTACGGTCCGACGGTGCCGTCGCAGAATCAGCTGTTCGCACATGCGGCAGTGGGCGTGCGCTCGCACATCATCACGCTGGGTTCCGGCGCGCAGATGACGACGCTGTTCTACGGTCCGGACTATCCGGGTGAAGTCGGCTACGGTTCGTTCTTCGACCTGAACAATGCACAAGGCTCGTTCGGTGCGTCGAACCTGTCGCCGAAGCCTGAAGCCATGGCGTTCGCCACGATGACGCGTGTACTCGACGGTACGAACACGCTGGGCCGCGTCAACGGCTCGCCGTCGGGTGTCTTCGCCTTCGCGTTCCAGCAACTCGGCAACGGCAAGGTCGTCACGGCAGCATGGACGCACAGCAACGCGCAGTGGCCCGTCAACGGCACGTATAGCCAGACGTACTCGCAGGCCTATTCGCTGCAGGTGGACAACCCGGGCACGTCGGGCAACGTGACGAAGATCGACGGCTACGGCAACGTCAGCACGGTTGCGTACTCGAACGGTCAGGTGTCGCTGACGCTGACGGAAGTGCCGCAGTACATCGTGTCGAACAACGCGACGGTCGCAAAGGGCAATTCGACCGTGCCCGTTGGCTACACGGGGCAGTAAGCGTCGATAGCCGCAAGGCTGTCACGTAGCATCACACGGAAAATGCGCCATCCCGATCACGGGGTGGCGCATTTTTGTTTTCGGCGCACGCTATGCATGCAAAA
The DNA here is from genome assembly GCF_007995085.1 of Paraburkholderia azotifigens. GTDB lineage: Bacteria > Pseudomonadota > Gammaproteobacteria > Burkholderiales > Burkholderiaceae > Paraburkholderia > Paraburkholderia azotifigens. The sequence goes on along the minus strand of NZ_VOQS01000005.1, from coordinate 1,542,267 downwards.
CGGCGCGCCGGCGTTCACGACCGGAGCGCCAGGCCCGACTTGATTTTGCCTTCCGCGTCCTTGACGGGATCGGCGGGCTTGAGCGTCGGCTCGCCGATGATGTCCGCGATCTTCGTGCGTTCTTCATCGGGTGTCAGCGGTTTTTTATCGGCGCCGGTACTGGCGTTCGCAGGCGCTGCTGCTGTGTCGGCCTTGCGCGCGGACAGCGAATGCCCGCTCATCTTCGACATCAGCATCGCGGCTTCGCCTGCCGGGATGCCCGTATCCGTCAACAACGTGTGAACCGCTTTCAGATCGGCGTCGCCGTTGATGTGCTCCATCGCGCGCTTCTCGCGTTGCGACTTCGTGAGATTGAGTTCCTTGTCGACGCTGCCGAGTTGCGTCAGGCTGTTTTCGCTCGCGGCCTTCATGCCGTTCTGCGCGATGCTGCTGATGTGTTTGTTCGCAAGATCCTGCGCGTCGGATTTGACCGTCGCCGACTTGCGGTCGTCGATCATGCTGCCGGGAATCCTGAAGCCGAAATTGTTCTGCTGCGCGGCGTTGCGACGCGCGCCTTCATAGGCGACGGCATACGCGCCGGCCTTGGCGCCGATCGGCGCATCTTCGGGTAAGGGCGGCAGTTCATCCATCCGTCGATTGACGTGACGGAGTACTTCGTCGCTCTTTTCATTGCGCATTTCTTGCCGTGCCTCGACGAAAGGCTTTCTCAGTTCGAGCGCTTCCTTGCCGCCGAGTCCCGCATGCCCGGCGACCAGCACAGGCGTAATCGCGCCGTGCGTGCCGACGATCTGCGCCGTCGTCGCAGCCACGCCGAGGCCCGAGCCCAACGTCGCCAGTGCAGCACCGCGTCGCTGTTTGCCTTTGTTTTCCGCGATGCTCATCGTCGCCAGAACATCGCGCGCGTGCGTCGAGTCGGGATGTGATGTGTCTTTGGCGATTCGCGCGAGCTTGGTTTTGTCGTATTGCCAGTTGCCTTTGGCATCTTTGGTGATCAGCTGATTCTCGGGGACCGACGGATTGCGCCTGAATGCGAGTTCTTGCGCGGGCGTCAATTCCCTGGGCTTGACGAGCCCTTGATTGAGCGACGCGCCCGGTGTGCCCGCCATGCTGCTCGCAGCTTCGAAGCGCGCGACGTCGGCGGCCAGCATGTCGTTGACCTTGTTCCCGTAGCGCTTGCTGATGCTATGCGCGGCCATCGCCGTCGAACCCGACGCGGCCGCGTTGACCAGTTCGGTCGCGGGCGCAGCATCGTAGGCGAACTTGCCGTGCTCATTCGATGACGCAGTATTCAATATGTTGTTCATCGGCTTCTTGCTGGCGAGACCGACGGCATGAACGCCCTTTCTGTTCGCGCCGAGCATGTTGGCGAAGCGGGCGAAGCCGCCGCCCGATTCGGCTTTCGGCGGCACGAACGAATGGACGTTGCCGGGCTTGCCGGGGATGGCCGGAAGCGGCCTGGCGGGACGTTGCGGGCAAGCGCTGGCGGCAGGCGGATTCGTCGCGGGTTCTTTGGGTGGAACAGGTGGCAGTGGGTTGTCCGATCGCAACGACGCCGACGATGTCGAAGCGTCGTTCGGTCCCGGTCCCGGCGACGAAGGCCGCTTGCCCAGCGCGTCGAATTGCGGCGACGAGCGCTGGCTCAGCCTGCTTTCGCCGGACTTCTGAGTCGACGTTGCCGAACTGCTTGCGGGCGAATCGACGGGCGAACGCGTCGTGATTCTGATAGGGGCCATGACCTGGGTTCCGTGATTGAAGTGTCGGAAACTGCGTTTCGACTTCGGCAGTGGCATTCGCTTGCGGGTTGTCCCGCGCCTGCCTGCGAATTGTTGGGTGCAGTGCCGATGTGAAAGTGCGTCGGCCCGAAAGCGTGCCGCTCGAACCGAAGCTGGCTGAATGAAGATTGTGTGAATGAAGATTGGGTAAATGCACAGGGCGCAACGCACGACGCCCGTCGATACATTTCGTTACGCCACGGAAATACGGGAGATAACTTCGGCCTTTCCAATAAGAGAAGACGCATGACCTGACGCATGGAATATTCGCTCGGACTGCGTGTTGTGAAGAGGTGTCGACGCTCGCGTTCCTGATTCGTCGCGTCGAGCATGCTCAGAGAAAAACAGTCCGATTTCTAGAGGTCGAAATGAAAATAGCAGTAATGGGCGCCGGCGCGATAGGCTGCTTTGCAGGAGGCTTGCTTGCCAGAGCAGGGCACGACGTCACGCTGGTCGGGCGGCAGAATCATGTATCGGCAATCAGGCGTGACGGACTGCGGTTCGAATCGGCCGCTTTCGACGAGTTCATTCAGGTCGACGCATGCACCGATGCGTCCGGCATCGCGGGCGCGGAGTTGATTCTGTTCTGCGTCAAGTCCACCGATACGGAAGAAGCGGCTGCCGCGATAAAGCCCTACGTATCGCCGTCTGCCGTAATCGTCACGCTGCAAAACGGCGTCGACAATGCCGAACGGGTGCGCTCGATCATCAGTTGCGAGGTGCTGGCAGCCGCCGTCTACGTCGGATCCGAGATGCCGGGAGCAGGTCACATCCGGCACAACGGCGGCGGCGATCTGATCGTCGAGCCTGGTCAAGCCAGCGATCGTCTTGCCCGGATCCTGAGCGCCGCCGGCATCGCGACGACGATATCCGCGAACGTGCGCGGCGCGCTGTGGGAAAAACTCATGCTGAACTGCGCGTACAACGCAGTGTCGGCGCTCGTGCAACTGCCGTTCGGCGAACTGTGCAGGCGCGGCGGAGCCGCAGTTGCGTCGGCGATGCAGGACATCGTGGCGGAATGCATCGCGGTCGCGAGCGCGGACGGCGTGAACATGTCCCGCAATGTGGACGAGACAGTCGCCCGGATCATGGCGACGATTCCTGCCGGTCAATATTCGTCGACCGCACGTGACGTCGCGATGAACCGGCCGAGCGAAATCGACCATCTGAATGGCCATATCGTTCGACGCGGCGCGGCACTGGGCGTCGCGACGCCCGTCAATCATCTGCTGCTGATGATGGTGCGGGTGATCGGCAAACCGGCCCATCCGATGCCGACGGCCTGAGTCCGCCGCGCAGCCACTCCCCTTCACGTTCGCAGACGCAGCGCGCCAGGCGAAAACCCTGGCGCGATTCTCCTTGTCGGTGCTTATCTAGCTGGTATGATGACGTCATGACGGCACATGTGATGAGTAAGCAATAGCCACAAAAAACGACCGTCGACTGGTTTTATGTAGTGCACAGACGTTTAACCAGACTGGAGACAAGACGATGAAAGCATCGAAGCGGTGGCTCGCGCTCGCGTTGACTACCATGGCCGTCGTTGGCGCGAGCGGCGCCGCTCAGGCGGCGAATCTGATCGCCATCATTACGCCCTCGCACGACAACCCGTTCTTCAAGGCGGAAGCCGATACCGCGAACGCGCGCGCGAAGTCGCTCGGCTACGACACGATCGTCCTCGTCCACGACGACGACGCCAACAAGCAATCCAATCTCGTCGATACGGCCATCGCGCGCGGCGCGAAGGCGATCATTCTCGACAACGCCGGTTCCGAAGCGTCGATCGCCGCCGTCAAGAAAGCGAAGGCGGCGGGCATTCCATCGTTCCTGATCGACCGCGAAATCAACGCGACGGGCATTGCCGTGTCGCAGATCGTGTCGAACAACTATCAGGGCGCGCAGCTCGGCGGGCGCGCGTTCGTGAAGGCGCTGGGCGAGAAGGGCAACTATGTGGAACTCGTCGGGCGTGAAGCGGACATCAACGCGGGTATCCGCTCGAAGGGTTATCACGACGTGATCGACCAGTTCCCGGGCATGAAGCTGGTCGAGCGGCAGTCGGCGAACTGGAGCCAGACGGAAGCGTATCGCGTGATGGAGACCATTCTGCAGAGCCATCCGGACATCAAGGGCGTGATTGCGGGCAACGACACGATGGCGATGGGTGCGTCGGCAGCGCTGAAGGCGGCGAAGCGTGCCGATGTGATCGTCGTCGGCTTCGACGGCAGCAACGATGTGCGCGATGCGATCATGCGCAACGACATTCGCGCGACCGTTCTGCAACCCGCCGCGCAGGCCGCGACGGAAGCCGTCGATCAGGCCGACAAGTACATGAAGACGGGCTCGACAGGCAAGCCGGAGAAGCAGTTGATCAACTGCTCGCTGATTACCAGGGCGAACGCCGGCAAGCTCGATATGTTCGCGCTGCGCTAAAGCGCCGCGCTACGACAAGGGGATGCCGGGCGCATCTCCTTGCATTGCTTCACCGTCTGCAATACGCATCAGTTTTCTCATCCGGCGTACCGAGAGGTCATCCATGAGAGGTTGCATGTACGCGGCGATCGCGCTGATCGCCGCGAGCGGGGCGTTGCAAGGCTGCAAGCTGGTCAGACACGACGCGCAGTCGTCGAAGAATCCGCGCGATGCCTATGCGTCGGCGGGCTACGATCCGAACGCGATGGTCGCGTCGATGTGGAGCACGAAGATCGTGCCCGACGTCGAGAAGCGCGCGACCGACTACGCAACGTTGCGCGACGCGATCAAGGCGGACCCGGACGCGGCGGGCAAGAAATACGGCTATCGCGGCAAGGACGACGGCGCGCCGTGGAATTTCCCGACCAGGTTGCACGGCACGATCGTCGACGTCGACACGCAATCGAGCCAGGGCACCGTTGGCGTCGATATCGACGGCGACGGCAAGGCCGATGTGATCGTCGATATCGGTCCGACCGTGCTCGGCACCACGTTGCGCGACACACTCGACTTCATTTCCTTCACGAGCTTTCGCAATCAGATCGAGTACGCGCAGTTCGGCACCGCGCTGAACAGCTATGCGGCCACGCATGTGATGAAGCCGCTGCCGCGCGATGCGCTCAAAGGCAAGCCGGTCACCGTAACGGGCGCGTTCTCGTACGATTCGTCGGCGGATCAGCCGGAGATCGTGCCGCTTGCCGTCGCGCTCGGAGGCAAGTCATGAGCGAGGCGAGAGAAGCGGACGACGTGATCCTGCACGTCGAAGGCGTGACGAAGGTTTATCCGGGCACCGTCGCGTTGAAAGAGGTCAACTTCGCGGTGCGGCGCGCGGCCGTCAACGTATTGGTCGGCGAGAACGGCGCGGGCAAGTCGACGCTGATGAAGATCATCGCCGGTGCGGAACAGCCGGGCACGGGGCGTCTGCTGCTCGACGGCAAGCCCGTCGAATTGACGAGCAGTGCCGATGCATTGCGGCACGGCATCGGCATCGTGTTTCAGGAACTCAATCTGTTCCCGAACCTGACGATTGCCGAGAACGTGTTCATCGCGCATGAGATCACGCGCGCGGGGATCGACATCGATGCCGACGCGCAGCGGCGCAAAGTGCGCGAACTGCTCAAGCGGCTCGAACTGGATGTGAGTCCCGATACGCTTGTCGAAGATTTGCGCATTGGCCAGCAGCAGCTCGTCGAAATCGCGAAGGCGCTTGCGCACGACGCGCGCGTGCTGATTCTCGACGAGCCGACTTCGGCGTTGAGCGCGGCCGAAGTCGAGGTGCTGTTTCAGGTGATCGCGGATCTGAAGGCGCACGGTGTCGCGATCGTGTATATCTCGCACCGGCTCGAGGAGCTGATCCGGATCGGCGACTACATCACCGTGTTGCGCGACGGGCGTATCACCGGCAACCAGCCGATGGCGCAAGTGGACGTGCCGTGGATCGTGCGTCAGATGGTCGGCCGCGAGACGAAAGATTTTTCGCGGCCTGTCGGGCACGAGCGCGGCGCCGAAGTGCTGACAGTGCGCGACGTGTGCCTGCCGCGCAAGGGCAGCGGACTGCTGATCGATCACGTGTCGCTGTCGCTGCATGCGGGCGAGATCGTCGGCATTTACGGGCTGATGGGCGCGGGGCGTTCCGAATTGTTCGAGTGCATACTCGGCTGCCATCCGCACGCGACAGGCGATATCGTGCTGGACGGCAAGCCGCTCGCGGGCAAGCCGATTGCACGGCGCGTCGCGGAAGGGCTCGCGCTGATACCCGAAGACCGCAAGGCCGACGCGCTGCTGCCGATTCTCTCGATCGGCGACAACATGACGATCTCCAGCCTCGCCGACTTCGCGCGCGCATTTCATATCAGCACGCAGCGCGAACAGCGTTCCGTGACCCAATACATCCGCGATCTCGCCATCAAGGTCGCCGACTGGCGGCTGCCCGTCAGTTCGCTGTCGGGCGGGAATCAGCAGAAGGTGATCATCGCGCGCGCGTTGATGACCACGCCGAAAGTGCTGCTGATGGACGAGCCAAGCCGTGGCATCGACGTCGGCGCAAAGGCCGACATCTTCAAGGTGATGCGCGATCTCGCCGTAAAAGGGCTCGGCATCCTGTTCGTGACGTCGGACCTCGAAGAAGTGATGGCGCTCTCGGACCGCATTCTCGTGATGTCGAACGGACGCGTGACGGCCGAATTCGACGCCGCCGAAGCGACGCAGGATGCTCTCGTCGCCGCTTCCGCGGTCGGCCACCGCACGGCGCCACCCGAACAACGCGCCGCAGCCTGACGCGGCATGTTTTAAAGCTGATCCAGCAACACACTGGAGACTATTCATGACGATGGCTATCAAGGGCGAAGCACCGGGCGCGAGCCTCGGCGAGGCACCGCTTCTGCTGCTGCTCAAACTGCGCACGTTCATCGCGCTGTTTGCCGTTGCGATCTTTTTCTCATTCGCGGCGCACAACTTTCTGAGCATCGAAAACCTGCTGATCATGTCGCGGCACGTCGCGCTGAATGCGTTTCTCGCGATCGGCATGACGTTCGTGATCGTGGCGGGCGGCATCGATCTTTCCGTTGGTTCGATCGTCGGGCTGTCAGGCATGGTGGCGGGCGGTTTGATCCTGCATGGCATTCCCATCGGCGATCAATACACGCTGTATCTGAGCGTGCCCGAGACGATCGTCGCCGCGCTGCTGACGGGCGTGGCCGTCGGCGCGATCAACGGGCTGCTGATTACGCGTCTGAACGTTGCGCCATTCATCGCGACGCTCGGCACCTTGTATATCGCGCGCGGCGCGGCCTTGCTGTCGTCGGGCGGCGAGACGTTTCCGAATCTGACGGGCAATCCCGATTACGGTACGACGGGTTTTCCCATTCTCGGCAGCGCGACGATACTCGGCATTCCGCTGACGATCTGGCTTCTCGTCCTGGTCGGCGCGATTGCCGCTTACATCGCGGGACGCACGCCGCTCGGGCGGCAGATCTACGCGATCGGCAGCAACGAGCGCGCGGCGCAGCTTTCGGGCGTGCGCGTGAACCGCGTGAAGATGTTCGTCTATATGTTCTCGGGACTGTGCGCGGCGATCGTCGGGCTGATCATCTCGTCGGAACTGGTCGCGTCGCATCCGATGAGCGGCGAGACCTTCGAACTCAACGCGATCGCGGCGGCCGTGCTCGGCGGCACGTCGATGTCGGGCGGGCGCGGCAAGATCGGCTGCACGATCATCGGCGCGTTCGTGATCGGCATTCTGTCCGATGGGCTCGTGATGATGGGCGTCAGCGCGTTCTGGCAGACGGTGATCAAGGGCGTGGTGATCGTGGCCGCCGTGGTCGTCGATCAGATCCAGCGGCGCGTGCAGCAGCGCTTCGCATTGCAGAAGCAGGCCGCGACGGGAGCATGAACGATGACCGTATCGACGCTTCAGGATCGCGAGACCTATAACGGCGCGTTGATCGGTTGCGGATTTTTCGCGCGCAATCATCTGCATGCATGGCGCGGCATCGAGGGCGCGAATATCGTCGCGCTCTGCGATGCGGACGAAGCGCGCCTGCATGCGGCGGGCCGCGAGTTCGGCATTGAGCGTCTCTATACCGATGCAGCGGCGATGTTGCACGCGGAACGCCCCGATTTCGTCGATATCGCGACGACGGTCGCGAGCCATCGCACGCTGGTCGAACTCGCTGCGTCGCACGGCGTTGCGACGATTTGCCAGAAGCCGTTCGCGTGCACGCTCGACGATGCCCGCGCGATGGTATCCGCATGCAAGGACGCGAACGTGCCGCTGATGGTGCACGAAAACTTCCGCTGGCAAAGCGCGATTCAGGCCGTCGGCGCGGCGTTGCAGGCGGGCGAAATCGGCACGCCGTTCTGGGGGCGCGTGTCGTTTCGCTCGGCCTTCGACGTGTTCAGCGGACAACCCTATCTGGCCGAAGGCGAACGCTTCATCGTCGAAGACCTCGGCATTCATGTTCTCGATATCGCGCGCTTTCTGTTCGGCGACGCAACGCGTGTGACGGCGAGTACGTCGCGCGTCAATCCCGGCATCAAGGGTGAAGACGTCGCGACGATCATGCTGTGCCATGAAAGCGGCGTGAACAGCATCGTCGATTGCAGCTATGCAACCTGTTTGCCGCATGAGCTGTTTCCGCAGACGCTGATCGAAGTGGACGGTTCGGCGGGAACATTGCGTTTGCTGGCCGATTACCGGTTGCAGATTCATACGCGCAACGGAACCGAAGTGCGCGATGCGGCGCCTTCCATGCTGCCGTGGATGAGTTCGCCGTGGCACGCGATTCAGGGGAGCGTGCTGAATATCCAGTCGCACTGGATCGGCTGTCTGCGCAGCGGGCGCGAACCGGCGACGAGCGGGCGCGATAATCTGCGCACGCTCGCGCTCGTCGAAGCGACGTATCTGTCCGCGCGTGAAGGGCGCAGCGTCGATGTGCGTGAACTGGAACGTATGGCTTCGCAGACGAAGGTCGCGCAATGAGCGAGGATCGCGCGACGCTCTACTACGGCACGAGCCAGCCCGTCGATGATGTACGCCGGTTGGAAGCCGGACCGTGGTCCGCGCTGCTGATCGACGGCGCGCTGCACGATATCCGGTATCGCGACGTCGAAGTGATTCGCGCCGTCGCGTTTCTCGTGCGCGACAAGGATTGGGGCACGTGCCGTCCGGTGTTGAACGGCGTCGAGATCGACCAGACGGAAAGCGGCTTCCGCATTGCATACCGCGCGCATTGCGCAAATCCCGATGGACATGCGTTGAGCTACGCGTTGTCGATGGATTGCGCGGGCGGCGGCGCGCTCTCGTTCAGTGCGACCGTCACCGCGCACGATGCGTTTCTGACGGCGCGCTGCGGTTTCTGCGTGCTGCATCCGCTCGACGGCGTGGCGGGTGCGCCGGCGCGCGTCGAACATGGCGACGGCGCGCGCGAAAGCTCGGCGTTTCCTGCACTGATCGATCCGTGGCAACCGTTCAAGGATATCCGCTCGATCGAACACGACATGCCGTGCGGACTCACCGTGCGCTGTTCGTTCACGGGCGACGTGTTCGAGATGGAAGATCAGCGCAACTGGTCGGATGCCTCGTTCAAGACGTATTCGAGGCCGCTGGAATTGCCGTGGCCCTTCACGCTCGAAGCCGGCGCGACGACGACGCAGAGCGTGACGCTTCACGTCGATGAGCGGACCTTTGCGGGACGCGGCCTTCATGAGTCGCATGATGGCGAAGCGCGCGTCATTACTTTCGACTCCACTGACGAACCGATGCCCAAGCTCGGCATTGCAGTCGCGGTGGATGAAATCGATCTGGCGCTCGAACATCTGTCATTGCTCAAAGAACTCGCGCCGCAGCAACTGACGCTCTGCTTCGATCCGACAGCAGGCCACGGCCTGCACGAACTCGAACGCTTCGCGGCGTTGCAACGGCAAAGCGGCATCAGGTGCGTGCTCGAATACGCGCTGCCGGGAATCGATGCGCCGCGCGTGGAACTGGCCGCGCTTGCTTCGTGGATCGCGAAGGCGGGGATCGAACTGACGGGGATTGTCGTGAGCCCGTCGGTGCATCGGCAGTCGAATCCGCCTGGCAGCCTCAGCCCGCCGTGTCCCGCGCTCGACGAGGTGTACCGCGAAGCGCGCCGTGCGTTCCCGTCTCTGCGGATCGGCGGGGGCATGCTCAGCTATTTCACCGAACTCAACCGAAAGCGTCCGCCGCTCGAACTCGTCGACTGGACGACGCACGCAACCTGTCCCATCGTTCACGCCGCCGACGATCGCAGCGTCATGCAGACGCTCGAAGCGATTGCGCACATCACGCGCTCATGCCGTGCGCTGATCGGTGCGCGGCAGCCGTATTCGATCGGCCCCGTGTCGATCGGCATGCGCCAGAACCCATACGGCTCGCGCACGATGCCGAATCCGCACGGCGAGCGCATCGCGATGGTCGCGTGCGATCCACGTCAGCGCGCGCTGTTCGGCGGCGCGTGGCTTGCGGGTTACGCGGCGGCGCTGGCGGGCGCGCATATCGACACGCTGACGCTCGGTGCGCTCACGGGAGCACGAGGTCTCGCCGATGTCGGCGACGGTATGCAGCGCTATCCGATGTTCGATGTGGCAAAGGCGCTCGCGCGCATGGCGGGTGCGACGCGGCTCGCGTGTGCGGGCGCGAATCCGCGCGAAATCGCTTGCGTCGCGGCGCGCGACGCGCGTGGACGGCTGCACTGGATCGTCGCGAATCTGACCGGGTCGCCGCGCTCCGTCCGGCTCGATTTGCACGGCATCGCCGGCGAGCCGCTACGCAGCGTTGTCGTGACGGGCGAACAACCGGTGCAAGGCAAAGGGAACGTCGAGACGCCGTGCCTTTCGCCCGACAAACCCGTGACGCTGCACCCGTTTGCCTGCGTGATCGCAACGACGGGTCAATGAGCTGACGAAACGTCTTGGTAGTAAACCCAGTGCCTATTTTTCGGCCACAATGGTCTACTCATGACACCAGTACATCACACAAGTGATCTGTGCGGAAAAGCAGAGTCGCGAGACCTATCGAGGAGACGCAATGCAAACAGCCCTACACGCCGACAAGGCCAGCCCGAGCGAGCTGGAGCGCTCGACCATCCGCAAGGTTTCGCTGCGCCTCGTGCCCTTCGTCGCGCTGATGTTCTTCATCAACTTCCTCGACCGCACGGCGATTTCGTTCGCCGGTCCTAACGGCATGACGAAGGATCTCGGGCTCGACGCCGCGCAGTTCGGCTTCGCGGCAGGCGTGTTCTTCATCGGCTACATCTTTCTCGAGGTGCCGAGCAATCTCGCCTTGCACAAGTTCGGCGCGCGCCGCTGGCTTGCGCGGATCATGGTGACGTGGGGCATCGTCGCGCTGCTCTTTACGTGGGTAAGCAGCGTGCCCGGACTGTATGGACTGCGCTTCGCGCTCGGTGTCGCGGAAGCGGGCTTCTTTCCCGGCGCGATCCTGTTTCTGAGCATGTGGGTGCCGCAACGCCATCGTAACCACATCCTCGCGCTGTTCTATCTTGCGCAGCCGCTGACGATCGTGATCGGCGCGCCCTTCGCCGCATTGCTGATCGAAGCGCACGGGCTCTTCGGTCTTGCCGGCTGGCGCGTGATGTTCCTCGGCGTGGCCGTGCCCGCCATCGTCATCGGCATCGTCGCGTGGTTCTATCTGAGCGACCGGCCTTCGCAGGCGCGCTGGCTGACGTCGGCCGAGCAGCAATGGCTCACGGCCGAACTCGAAGCCGAGCAGCGTCAGCGCGGCGCGAACGGCACACAGCATCGCCATCGCGCGAGTGCCGCGATGACGAGCGGCCGCGTCTGGATGTTCTCGCTGATGTACTTCGGCTTGATCTACGGCCTGTATGCGCTCGCGTTCTTCGTGCCGACCATCATCGGCGGTTTCGAGACGCAGTTCGGCTCGCACTTCAACGTGTTCCAGAAAGGGCTCATCACGGCGATTCCGTATCTGCCCGCCGCGATCGTGCTGTTCCTGTGGAGCCGCAACGCGACGAAGCACGGCGTGCGCGCCTGGCACATCGGTATTCCCGCGCTCGTCGGCGCACTCAGCATTCCGCTCGCGCTCTTCATGAAGTCGCCTTCGACGAGCGTCGCCGTCATCGCGATCACGGCTTGCGCGATCTTCTCCGCGCTGCCGAACTTCTGGGCGCTGCCCGCGCGCTTCCTGTCGGGCGCGGCGGCTGCCGCGGGTATCGCGCTGATCAACACGATCGGCAATCTGGCGGGTTTCGTCGCGCCGTACGTGACGGGCGCATTGAAGGACGCGACGGGCTCGTATCACGCGCCGATGTTCGTTGTCGGCATCTTCATGCTGCTGAGCGCCGTGCTCGCCTTCGCGTTCTGCAGCGAGCGCCGCATGCGCGAACGGGACGAACACGCGGCCGTCGCGCTGGACCCGCGCGCAAGCTGAACATCAATGGACATTGCTGAACATCACGTATCCCTGCAAGGAGAGAACACGATGAAAGAGAAAATCGCACTGATCGGTGCCGGCGGAAAAATGGGCTTCCGTCTGTCGAGCAACCTGCTGAAGTCGGATTATCGCGTTGCGCACGTCGAAGTGAGCGAAGTGGGCCGCAAGCGTCTGAAGGACGAACTGAACGTGGATTGCGTATCCGTCGATGCCGCTATCGACGGCGCGCAGGTCGTGATTCTCGCGATACCCGACACGCTGATCGGCAAGCTCAGCCACGAGATCGCGCCGAAACTGCCGGCGGGCACGATGGTGATGACGCTCGATGCCGCCGCGCCGTTCGCGGGCCATCTGCCCGACCGGCCGGATCTGACGTACTTCGTCGCGCATCCTTGCCACCCGATCATCTTCAACAACGACGACGATCCGAAAGCGCGCCGCGATTTCTTCGGCGGCGCGTATGCGAAGCAGTCGATCACGAGCGCACTGATGCAAGGCCCCGAGTCCGCATTCGATCTCGGCGAAGACGTCGCGAAGACGATCTATCAGCCTATCTTGCGTTCGTACCGTTTGACCGTCGAACAGATGGCGCTGCTGGAGCCCGGCCTGTCCGAGACGATCTGCGCGACGCTGCTGTACGTGATGCGCGAAGCGATGGACGAAACGGTCAAGCGCGGTGTGCCCGAACAGGCCGCACGCGATTTTCTGCTCGGCCACATGAACATCCTGAGCGCGGTGATCTTCAACGAAATCCCCGGCGCGTTCTCCGATGCGTGCAACAAGGCGATCGAGTTCGGCAAGCCGCGCCTGATGCGCGACGACTGGAAGGGCGTGTTCGAACGCGAAGAGATCGCGGAAAGCATCCGCCGCATTACCTGATGCGCGACCTTTTTTCCTTGACCTTGAATTGAACAGGACTGCATCGTGAGCGAACGCATTCACGCTACTTACTGGCTCGAAACGGGCGACGATCCGCGCCGTGCCGCCGAGGTCATCGCCGGCGAACAGTCGAGCGGCACCTTTGTCGCGCTGGCCACCGAGACGCCCGAACTGAAGGCGCGTTCGGGCGCGCGCGTCGAGCGGCTCGATATCCTCGAAACGGTCGATACGCCGAGTCTGCCGGGCGGCATGCAATCGGACGTGTACACGCGCTGCACGCTCGAACTGTCGTGGCCAGTCGAGAACCTCGGCCCGTCGCTGCCGAATCTGCTGTCGACGATCGCGGGCAATCTGTTCGAACTGCGCCAGGTGTCGGGCTTGCGGCTCACCGGCCTGACGTTGCCGCCTTCGTTCGCGGCGGCGTATCCGGGTCCTGCGTTCGGTATCGACGGCACGCGCAAACTGAGCGGCGTCACGCATGGTCCGCTGATCGGCACGATCATCAAGCCGAGCGTCGGATTGTCGCCGGAAGAGACGGCGCGGCAGGTGCGCGAACTGGTGGAAGGCGGCATCGATTTCATCAAGGACGACGAGCTTCAGGCGGACGGTCCGCATTGTCCGTTCGACGAACGCGTGAAGGCCGTGATGCGCGTCGTCAACGAGCACGCCGAACGCACGGGCAAGAAGGCGATGGTCGCGTTCAACCTGACAGGCGATCTCGATCAGATGCGCCGGCGTCACGATCTCGTGCTCGCGCACGGCGGCACTTGCGTGATGGCTGTGCTGAATTCCGTGGGATTGGTCGGCATGCACGAGTTGCGCAAGCACTCGCAGTTGCCGATTCATGCGCATCGCGCGGGTTGGGGTTATCTGTCGCGCAGTCCCGAACTCGGCTGGGACTACGCGCCGTGGCAAATGATCTGGCGGCTTGCGGGCGCCGATCATTTGCACGTGAATGGCTTGCGCAACAAGTTCAGCGAACCGGACGACAGCGTGATCGCGGCGGCGCGCGCGGTGCTCTCGCCCGTGATGCCCGGCGCGCCGATGACGGCGATGCCCGTATTCAGTTCGGGGCAGACGGGTTTGCAGGCGGCGGATACGTATGCGGCACTCGGCCGTGCCGATCTGATCCACACGGCGGGCGGCGGCATCTTCGGTCATCCGCAGGGTGTGGCAGCGGGCGTGGAAGCGCTGCGCGAGGCGTGGGTCGCGGCCATCGAAGGCGTGCCGCTAGAAAAGTACGCCGAGCGCAATCCGGCGCTGCGCGCGGCGCTCGGCTTCTGGAAGTGAGCAGGCGATGACGGATTCAGCGCAAACGGAATGGCCTGAGGGACGGCTGCTCGCGTATTACGGCGACGACTTTACGGGATCGACCGACGCGATGGAGGCGATGACGGCGGCGGGCGTGCCGACGGTGCTGTGTCTCGACACACCGACGCCCGATCTGCTCGCGCGCTTTCCGGATGTTCGCTGCGTAGGACTGGCGGGTTCGTCGCGCGGACGCGATCCGGCGTGGATGCGCGACGTGCTGCCGTCCGCGTTCGCGAGTCTCGCTGCGTTCGGCGCGCCTGTCCTGCAATACAAGGTGTGCTCGACGTTCGATTCGTCGGCGGAGGTCGGCTCGATCGGCGCGGCCATCGATATCGGCGTGAACGCGATGCGCGCGCGCTGGTCGCCGATGGTGATCGGTGCGCCGCGTCTGAAGCGCTACCAGATGTTCGGCAATCTGTTCGCCGCCGTGAACGGCACCGGTTATCGTCTTGACCGCCATCCGACGATGTCGCGTCATCCCGTTACGCCGATGGACGAAGCGGATTTGCGCGTGCATCTCGGACGGCAGACGTCGCGCCGCATCGAGCTGATCGACATGGTGCAGTTGCGCGGCGGCCAGGGCGTTGCGCGTGTCGCTGCCCTCGGCGGCGATGACAGGCCCGTGGTGCTGATCGACGTGCTCGACGAAGAAACGCTCGTCGAAGCGGGGCGGCTCGTGTGGGAGCAGCGCGGCGAGGGTGTGTTCAGCGCGTCGTCGTCGGGGCTGCAATACGCGCTGGCGGCCTACTGGCGTTCGCGCGGCTGGCTGCCCGCGACGCCTTCGCTGCCCGTCGCCGAACCGGTCGATACGATCGCCGCCGTGAGCGGCAGTTGCTCGCCCGTGACGGCATCGCAGATCGCGTGGGCGCGCGCGCAGGGCTTCCACGTCGAGCGGCTGGATTTGCGCCGCGCGCTCGATCCGCGAACGGGCGACGCGGAGGTCGAACGTGCCGTCAACGCCGCCGCCGATGCGCTGCGCCGTGGCGTCAGCGCGATCGTCCATAGCGCGGAAGGTCCGGACGATCCCACGGTGACCGGCTTCGACGACATCGCGCGCGAGTTGGGTTTGACGCGTCAGCAGGCGGCGCGCAATGTCGGCGGCGCGCTTGCGCAGGTGATGCGCCGGCTGCTCGATCGCGTCGAGTTGAAGCGCGTGGTCGTGGCGGGCGGCGACAGTTCGGGCGAAGTCGCGAGCACGCTGGGTATCGATGCACTCAGCGTCGCGGCGGGTCTCGCGCCCGGCGCGCCGCTGTGTCGCGCGTCGTCGAAGTCGGCGCAGCGCGACGGGCTGGAGATCGTGCTGAAGGGGGGCAGATCGGCGGAGCGGGGTTTTTCGGTGCGGTGAAAGCGGGCCGCGAAGCGATGTGAAGGCGACGGCGCGAGCGGCGTTCATTAAATAGCCGTGCAGCGGATAAACTGAAAATAGCTGAATTTCGGCTAATTTGACTTTATCCGTATGGCAGCTAAAATGAAAATAGCCGAATATCGGATATTTTCATGTCTGCCACTCCTACCAGTCGTCCGCTTGTGACCGCGTCGCAGCTCGGACAGTTGCTCGTCGCATCGCGCAAGCGGCGCAAGCTCACGCAGGCGGAGGTCGCGCAACGCGTCGGCTTGAGTCAGAACCGCATATCGTATCTGGAGCGGAACCCGGACGAGCTTAGCTTCAGGCAATTGCTCAGCTGGTGCTCGGCCATCGGGCTCGAGTTGCGCCTCGGGGAGCGGGACGGAGGCACGCCGGACAACGTCCCGGAGTGGTGAAGATGGGGCGCCGCTCGCATAGCCAGACGCTTTCGCTTTGGGCCAACGGCGAATATGTCGGTCGTTGGACCATCAATGCCAACGGGGACTCCGAACTGCAGTACGACGCAGCCTGGCGCGACTCGCCGCGCGGGCGCCCGATCTCCCTGTCGCTGCCATTCAATCTCCACAACGAACCGCTCAGAGGCGATAGCGTTTCCCACTACTTCGACGGCCTGCTGCCGGACAACGAGACGATTCGAAGGCGAGTGGCGGCGCGTTTCAAGACGGGCTCCATCGACGCATTCGATCTCCTCGCCGTCATCGGTCGCGACTGCGTAGGGGCGCTTCAGCTCCTGCCGGGCGACGCGGTACCGGAAGGGATAGACAAGGTCGAGGGTATCGTCGTCGACGAGGAGGCCATCGAGCGGCACCTGCTCGAAGTCGTCAGTCCGGAGCGATTCGCCGCGGGAAGAGATCCCGATGATGACTTCCGCATTTCATTAGCCGGCGCGCAGGAGAAGGACGCATTTCTCTGGTGGGACGGCGGGTGGATGAAGCCGCGCGGCGCAACACCGACGACGCATATCTTCAAGCTGCCGATTGGCATGGTGGGCGGGCGCAAGGCCGACTTCACCACATCCGTCGACAACGAGTGGCTGTGCATGCGGCTCTTCAAGGCGTACGGGTTGCCCACGGCAGAGGCGCGCATCGAGACGTTCGGCTCGCAGCGGGTGCTCGTCGTCGAGCGTTTCGACCGGGTGCTTTCGCGCGATGGAAAGCGGCTGTTTCGGCTCATTCAGGAAGACTTCTGCCAGGCAACGGGCACATCGCCTCTGGTCAAGTACGAGAATGAGGGCGGCCCGGGTCTCCAGAAGCTGTTCACGCTTTTGCAGCAGTCACAGCAGGCGGAAGAGGACATGCGCACGCTCATGGCCTCGCAGATCATTTTCTGGATGATGCGGGCGCCGGATGGTCACGCCAAAAACTTCAGTATCCAGTTGCTCGCCGGCGACGCAGGGCGCTTCAGGCTGACTCCCATTTATGACGTGATGTCGGCGTACCCGGTCATCGGTAATGGGCCGAATCAGTGGGTGGACCAGGAAATCAAACTGGCGATGGCCTTGCTCGGGAAGAACAAGCATTATCAGGTGCATAAGATCGAGCGGCGGCACTTCAACAGCACGGCCAGAAAGGTCGGCTATGGCGACAGCGCCGAGCCGCTCCTGCGGGAGATCATCGATCGCACGCCCGAGGTCGTGGAGAAAGTCCGCGCCGAACTTCCCGAGGGGTTCTCGGAGCAAGTGGCAGACAGAATATTGGGCGGTATGCTGTCGGCCGCGCGCACGTTGGAGAGCATGCCTGCAAGCTGATGCATCCGGCTGCGAAGCGCCAGCACCCGAAGGTTCCACGCAAGGATCGATCGGTATATGGTATTGTCATTACACCAGAAGCTTGTCGCATACATGTAATGGGCGAGATCATCCCGCGTCGGAAGCTGTACCAGGAAGTCGTGGACCGTTTGATGGAGCGCATCCGCTCGGGCGAAATCGCGCCCGGCGCGCAGCTGCCGTCTGAGCGGGAACTGATGGAGATCTATGGCGTCGGGCGGCCTGCCGTGCGCGAGGCGCTGCAGACGCTCGAACGCTCGGGCATCGTCGAAATCGTGCACGGCGAGCGCGCGCGCGTCGTGGTGCCGACAGCCGACCGGCTGATCGGCCAGATCGCGAGCGGCGCGATGCATCTGCTGCGTACCGACCCGCAGATGCTCGAGCATCTGAAGCACGCGCGCCTCTTTCTCGAAACGGGCACGGCGCGCATGGCCGCCGAACGCGCCACGGAAGAAGACGTCGCGCGGCTGCAATTGAGCGTCGCGCAACATCGCGCGTCTATGGTCAACCTCGAAGAGTTTATCGAGCGCGACATGGCGTTTCACCGCGAGATCGCCAGGATCAGCGGCAATCCCATCTTCCCTTCAATCGTCGAGTCGCTGTTCCGTTGGGCGGGCGAGTACTATCGTCCGCTGGTTCGTGCGCCCGGCGCCGAGGAACTGACCCTGGCGGAGCATCAGCGCATCGTCGATGCCATTGCGAAGCGCGATGGCGACGCAGCCGCGCAAGCGATGCACGCGCATCTGTCGCGCGCCAACGATCTCTACCGCAAGCTGAGCAAGTAAGGCCGCCGCGGCTCGCGCGCTGCTCCAGTTCCTCGCGTCGCCCGCCGCGCAACCGGCCGTGAACAAGACGGGCCTCGATCCCATCTCGCACTGAGGGGCACGGCGGCTTTCACTGCCGATACGCGTTCAAAGCTCACACAGGCTGCCCGTCTTCAGGCTGCTGGACGAACCGCGCGAGGCGTTTCGAGCGCGGAGCAGGTGGAATTGTTACGCTAGAATCGTGGCACCGCGGGGGTGTTCACTACGAGCAGCAACAGCCGAAAGACGCCCGACAGCCTGGCTCGAACACGATGGCCAGTGCGACCGAAAAACAACAACGCCGCTGTGCTGAAGACGATCGCGAGTCGCCCGATTTCTCCCTGCGCGCCAGACTGGCTGCCCGCAGCCGGACTTCGTGCCGCTCCCCGTCGTATTCAGCCTGCCGAGGGACAAGCAGCGGCGAAACACCTATAAGGCATCATGTATTCGACCTTGCCAGCGTTCGTATCCGCGCTGTTCCTGGGCTTCGGTGTCTACGTCCTGCTGACGGAGGGCGTGACGCGTCTATCGGCGCCCTTTGCGCTCATGTGCATGACAACGTTTGCGTGGCAGGGCACATGGGCGTTCCTGTTCCAGACGACGAGCCCGGAAGCGGCAGGGATGCTGGTCAAGGCGGGTTACTTCTTCATCCTGTTTCTGCCGACCACGTTCTACCACTTCGTCATCGAACTCACCGAGCGGCGCGACGAGCGGCTGTTGCTGATGGCGTCGTATGCGTTGTGTGTGATCCTCGCCGTCCTGCTGATGACGAGCGACGAAGTGGTCGCCGGTTTCGGCAGCCATTTTTTCGGCGACTATCCGAAGGCCGGGCGGCTGCACCCCGTGCACGTGCTGCAGACCGTGATGCTCGCTGGCCGCAGCGGGTGGCTGCTGATCGTGTCGCGGCGTCAGGCGCGCGCACGTCATCGACGCCGCCTGCTGGGTCTCTGTCTCGTCAGCCTGTGTCTGTATTCCGTCGCGGCCGGCGACTACGCGGTCAATTACGGCTACGTCTTCTATCCGCCTGGCGTGATCTTCATCGCCATCAGTCTGGGCATCCTCGCCGTCACCATCGTGCGGCATGGCTTGATGCGCCAATACTTTCTCGCCGCGACTGTCGCGCAGGAGGTCGCGATGCCGCTCGAGGTGATCGGCATGCATGCCGACGAACTCGGCAACGCGCTGCCGGAACTGCTGCGCGGCTATCAGCTCGCCGTGCGGCATCAACTGCTCGTCAACGGGCTGTATCCGGGACAGTCGGAGCGGCTGCCTACTCTGACGCGTGCGATTCGACGGCAGATCGACAGCACCAGCACGGTCGTCGAGATGTCGCTGGCGTCGTTCACGCTGGACCGGCTCGATCGACGCAGCTTCGGTCCGCAATCGATCCGGCATTGCGTCGATTCGGCGCTGGACCGCTATCCGTTCCAGCCGGGCGAGCGGGCCCGCGTGTCCGTCATTCCGATCGATCCGCAATTGCGCTTTTCGGGCACCGATTCGCTGTTCGTCTTCTTGCTGTTCAACCTGCTGAAGAACGCGCTGTATGCGATCGAGGCGAGCGGCTCGGCCAACATCACGATCAGCGCGGGCCGCGACGGCGGTTTCTGCGTGATCCATTTCAACGATACCGGTCCGGGTATCGCGCCCGATGTGCTGCCACACATCTTCGACCCGTTCTATTCGACCAAGCCGCACGGGCAGGGCGGCGGCATGGGGCTCGAGTTCTGCCGGCGCGTATGCGACGCATTCGGCGGAACGATCTCATGCGCGTCGACGCCGGGCGTGCTGACCACCTTCACGCTGCGGCTGCCGGAGCCTGGTTCGGCGGCGGACCGCGCAGCGCACGATCCGCCGGTACGGTCCCGGCGCTCGCGCGCCGGGCAGGGTGAGATCAATTAGTTCGTGACGGGCGGCAGGATCACTTCATATTCCTTGACCCGCTCGATGATCCCTTCCGGAAAACGCCGGATCCGCTTGTCCATTCCGGCAAACAGGATCTGCTGATAGCCGTGCGACACGGGACGCCCGTCGACGCAAAAGCGGAACAGCAGATACGCAGAGCATTGCCGGACCTGGAACGTGTTCAGGTAGCAGTCGACGCGCTGGAACGGAAACGTCTCCTGCACGTATTCCTGATGCGCGCGTTTCGTGACAAAGGTGCCCCCTGCGGCCAGCAGATTGTTGTGAATGCACTCATGGAACCAGCGTTCCCGGCAGACGCCCTGCCATTCGAAATAGCGGGCGAAATAGGTGTTCATGAAGGCATTGGAGTCCTTTAGATAGATATCGATGACGTGGTGGAAAGTCTTCTGTGGCGAACCTTCGATCATCTCCGTCGACAGTAGCGTGGACGTACGTGACAGAACTTGAGGGATTGCTTCGCGAGTCAACATGCATTGCTCCTTGGGATGGCCGCTGGCGGCGGCCACGCATTCCTTCTGCATGAAGGAACGCCCC
Source organism: Paraburkholderia azotifigens (assembly GCF_007995085.1). Classification (GTDB taxonomy): domain Bacteria; phylum Pseudomonadota; class Gammaproteobacteria; order Burkholderiales; family Burkholderiaceae; genus Paraburkholderia; species Paraburkholderia azotifigens. The sequence goes on along the minus strand of NZ_VOQS01000005.1, from coordinate 1,521,515 downwards.
AATTCTGGCCCCTCGGTTTGAGTTTCCACGCTGGATGCCGTTAAACGTGATGAAGCAGTAGCACACGATTCGACGGCGGCGCGCGCTTTCACGCCGCGCGCGGCCTCACGGGAGAAACAGCGAGTTCAATGATGAAAGTAGAAGATCTGATGACGAAGCGCGTCGTGACGGTGGGCTTCGATGACACGCTCGAAACCGTCAAGGATATTTTCGAGCAGTCGGGGTTTCATCACCTGCTGGTCGTCGAAGACCGGGCCTTGCAGGGCGTCGTGTCAGACCGCGATCTGTTGCGCGCGCTCAGTCCGTTCATCGACAGCGTGGTGGAGACGCAGCGCGATATCGGCACGTTGAGCCGGCGCGTGCATCAGATCATGAGCCGCAAGCCGGTTACGCTGCGCCCGGATGCGGATGTGGCGGATGCGATCCAGTTGTTCCTGAACCATCCGATCTCGTGTATCCCGATCGTCGATGGCGAGTTCCGTCCAGTGGGGATCGTCAGCTGGCGGGATATTCTGAGAGTCTGCGGCGACGTGCTGGGCTCGCCCGCTTCCGCGCATAGCGAAGCGGAAGCGGCGACGCGCGGCGAGTAAAAAGACAGCAGACGGGCGCGCGGCCGCTCACGCCGTTTGCGGCGCCAGCACGGGAATCGACATGACTTCGCCTCCCTTGCCGCCCAGCGCGCGATATTCCTGGGGCGCCATCCCATAGGCACGCCGGAACGCGCGCGTGAACACCGACGCGCTCTTGAAGCCGAGTCCAAAGGCAATATCCAGCACCAGCGTGTGTGGATAGCGGATGAGATCGTCGGCTGCATGGCGCAGCCTGAGATGGCGAATGTAAGCGCCCAGGCCGCCCTCGCGCTGGAACAGCCGGTACAACGTCGAGCGCGGAAGCTGCAGCGCGCTCAGCACACTTTCGGGCGAGAGCTCGTCGTCGCACAGATGCGCCTGAACATAGCGCCGCACCTGATCGACCATGACGGCGCGCGGCTCGGTGGAGGTAATGTCGTCGTCCGGATAGCAGGCCGGGCCAGGCGTCGCGACGTACACGCTTGCATACGCAACCGGCCAGGCAGGACCGATTCCGTCTTGCGACAGGCAACGGATGTCAAATGTAGTAGCGCAATGGTCCATGTGAAATTGTTCTTTGCGGTTGCCGGGCCGCAAGCTTCTCGAGCCAGGCGGCCAGACTCCTCGCTTGCCGGGCCGCCGCTGCCTGCCCTCGGAGATTCGGCGGCGGCCGGGCCACGAGGCGGTTCGCCGGGCGCCAGGCCAGACGATCTCCGCCGTTTCGGGTAAGGCGACGCGCTTCTCTCTGGAAGCAATCGGTCGCCGCGTGTTCACAACGACGTCCACCGCTACAACCACGGCTACAACGACGGCAACCGCACCACGGCCCTCTCTCAACTGGATTCAGCAGCGTGAAAATCAGCTCAACTCCTTGAGCAATCGCCGTGCCATTGGGCCGATGCCTGTCGCAACGGGAAAACCCCGACGCGCGAGGTAATGGAGTGGACGATTTCGACCAGTGCGCTTCGCGGCAATGGACGATTCCGGCCAAATGATGCATTTCAAAGTGATGATGTGTCGAATCCGTCCACTGCGAATTCAGAAAGGGAAAGCGAATTGCGCCGTTCAGGCGAAGTCGTTGGACAGCGGGGGAAGTGTCGGCGGGCGAAGAAGCGAAGCCGGCGCGGCAAAGGGTGCCGCGCCGGATAAGAGCGATGTAGACGCAGCGCGTGGTCTACGACTGCAGACTGACCTTGCTGTACGTCAACCGGCTGGGCCGCACGCGCATGCGCACCAGCGACACGAGGAAGCTGAAGCCGGCCTGGTTCGGATCGATCACGGGCACGTAGCTGCCGAGCGCTTCGCCGAGCAGCGTGGAGACGCGGCTCGCGACATCCACGAAACCCGTGCAGCCGAGCAGGATCGCCTGCGCGCCGTCGTCCTTGATCGCGGTCAGCGCGGCCTCGAAGGTGCGGACGACGACGAGGTCGATGTTGTCGAGTTGCGCGACGGGGCAATCGATCGCGCGGATCGACGCGAACGTGTCCTGGATGCCGTAGGTTTGCGGATGGCCGCGCTGCATCGCGAGCGTGCTTTGCAGGATCGTGACGATCGAAAAGCGTTGGCTGAGCATCAGCGCCGCGAACGCCGACGCCGGAAAGCCGCCGATGATCGGGATATCGATCACCTCGCGCGCGGCCTCGACGCCGCACATGTCGAAGTCGGTCAGCCAGATGCCGTCGAAGCCGTCGCTGGCGATCGACTGCGCCAGTTCGACCACGGGTATGCCGTTCTGCAGCCAGTTCGTACGGTTCTCGATGTCGGGATGCCCGCTCGCGATGTTGCGGATCTCGACCTGCATGTCGGGCGGCACGACGGGCGCGATCGCCTTCAGGATGCGGTCGTTGTATTGCGACGTGGCGACGGGCACGAGCACGCAGATGCGAAGCGGCGCGTTCAAGAGGCGTCTCCGTGGTGGATGGATGCGAGCTTGTCGAGCGGCACGTACGGTCCGAGATAGCCGAGCGTGTTCAGCAGTTGCACGAAGCTGTCGAGATTCAGTCCCGGCTTGCTGATTTCCGCTTCGGCGCGCCAGGCGATCAGCGTGACGGGGCGCTTGCCGACGGCCGGGTTCAGCGTGCCGTCGTCCTGTACGAGATCGCCATTGGAGAAGATCGACTGACCTTCGCCGCCGACGTAGTACGCGATGCTGTCCGGCGCCAGCACGACGGGATGCGCGCGCTGGCTGTCCCAGACCAGCAGCGACTCGTTCTGGTAGATCACCGTGTACGTGTGCGAGCCGGACTGAATGCGGATCTTGCCGACATCGAAGCCGCCCGCCGTATCGACTTCCGCCGAAACGAGTTCGCCGGGTTCCGAGATCGCGCGCGCGGTCAGTCGGCAGCGCTCTTTCAGATAACGGGTCATCGCCGGCACGTCGTGGATCTGGCCGGCCTGCACCGCGCGGCCGAGTTCCAGCGCGCGCGTCAGCGTGCCGCGAATCGGCGTCGCGCGGCCGATGTCGGCGGGCGTCATGACCCACATCGCGAGGCCGCCGAACTGGCCGAATTCCGGATCGGCGACGACGGGGCGCATCATCTGCTCGACGATGGCCGACACGTCGCGCTGATGCGTCGGTCCGCCGTTGCTGCCCTGGCGAGGCGTCACGTCGAGTTCGACGCTCAGGCCGCCCTGGCTCACGAGAAATGCCGGACGCGGATCGATTTCGGCGGCGGCGAAGGTGAGCATCGGCAGCGAGGGCACGGCGCGTCCCGCGCCGTCCGCGTCGATCACGGCGAGGCCGAGCTTCGCTGCGACGAGCGCCGCGACCGTGAAGCCGAGCGCGCCGCTTTCGGGCGGCATCACATAGGCCAGCTTCGTGGACTGCGCCTCGAGCCGCGCGATGACGTTCTGCACGGCCGTCACCGGTCCGATCGGATACGTGGCCGTATTGATCGCTTCCGGCGCGCCGAGATACGCGACCATGACGGCGGCGCCTTCCGTGGCTTCGTCGACGGACACGACCTTGACCGTGTCCGTCGGGTAATAGTCGCCGGCGACGAAATGCGCCGCCAGATGCCGCGCGGATTCGATCGTGCCGCCGCCCCCGCTGCCAAAAAACGCTGCGCCGAGCAGCAGCGGTTCCAGATCTTCCCGGCGTATCTCAAAGGCCATGTGCGATTCCTTCGTTGTCGTTGTCGAGAGAAACCTCTTGCCGGAGTTCCGCGAGCAAGGCCACCGCCCTCGCGATCCGGGTTGTCGGGTCCGCCGGCAGCGCGCGCAGTCCGCGCTCGAGCGTATCGATCGCGTCGGCGCGGCGGCCCGTCGATCGAAGCAATGTGGCGAGATAGCGCGCGGCGTCGACCCGCGCGGGCACGGAGCCGAATGCGAGCGCCGTCGACAGCGCGGCGCGCAGCCCCTGTTCCGCGGCCGTCAGGTCGCCGATCGCCCACTGCGCGCGCGCCCGCGTGACCAGCAGCTCGCCGAGATACACGCGTTCCTGGCGAGCCAGCGTTTCATCGACGGCCCTGGCGAGCATCTCATCGCAGGTGTGCGCGCGGCCCGCTCGCAGCAGCAATTCGCCGTGCTGCCACGCCATGAACGAATAGAACAGCGCGCCGCCGTTGCAGACGACATGATTGTCGAAGCCGTCGAGCATGATGGTTTCCGCTTCGTCGGAATGGCCGCGCATGCTGAGATCGCACGCGCGCAAGATCTGGCCGACGCCGCGATAGAACGCGAAGCCGTTCGCGATGGACACCGATTCGAGTTCGCTCGCGAGACGGCCGAGGTGCTCGGCTTCGTCGAACAGACAGGCGAGCCACGAGGCGCCTTGCAGGTTGACCGCGTGCGCGAACGCGTGCGGTCCCGGTTCGGAGGAGCGCGCGATCAGCATTTCCATCGCCTGGCGCGCCTGCGCGAATGCGCCGATCTGATACGCGGCGAGCCCTTCGAACGTCAGCGCGAGGCTGGCGAGGTCGATGCCCTGCGAGCCGGTGCGCGTGTCGTGGCGTCCGACGCCGAGCAGATTGCCGCGCGCGAGACACGCCAGCGCTTCTTCGCTGTCGCCGAGCCAGAACAGCGTGTTGGTCATCGCGACGTGCGCTTCGTCGAGCGAGACGCGGTCGCCGCTGTTCTGCGCGCGTTGCAGCATGTCCTGCGCGGTGGCGCGCGCCTGCTTGAGTTGCAGTGTGGTCAGTTGCGTGGTCCAGACGCCGAACTGGATCGCGGCGATTTCGGCGGGCTCGCAGACGCCTTCGCCGATCGACAGCGCCGCCGCGTAGCAGGCGGTCGCCTCGGCGTAGAGCCAGCCGTGCACGCTCCGCAGACTCATGCCGAGCATCCGGTACGCGTCGAACTGCAGACGGCGCACGTCCTGCTCGCTGGTCGCCTGCAGTACGTCGAGGCAGCGGCGCAGCGGCGGAATGGCTTCCGCGAAGCGCGACTCGGCGATCAGCGCAGTCGCGTGTTCGAGGCATTTGTGGGCCTCGCGATGATGTTCTTCGCGCGACTTCAGCCGCCGCTCGATCGTCTTCCGGCCTACGCCGAGCAGCGTGGCGGCGGCGCTCTTGTTGCCCGCCGTGCGTTCGAGCGCGCGGTCGATCAGCAGATCTTCGGCGGCGGCGAGTTTGTCGCGGCCGTCGAGTTGCAGCAGCATGTCGGCGAGACTCGCGCGCGAGACCGGGCCGGCCGCTTCGTTGGCGAGAAACGGCTCGAGCGTATCGACATCGATCAGCGTGTTTTCGGCCAGCACGCTCAGCTGGCTGATCAGGTTGCGCAACTGCCGGATGTGTCCGGGCCACGCGTGCTGGCTGAGCCGCCGGACGGCGGCAGGCGAGAACTCCAGCCGCCGCGGCTGTTGCGAAGCGAAATGCGCGACGAGCGCGGGGATATCTTCGACGCGCTGTTCGAGACCGGGCACGCCGAGTACGAACACCGCGAGCCGATAAAACAGGTCTTCGCGGAAACGTCCTTCGCGCGACAGTTCGCGCAGGTCGCGGTGCGTCGCCGCGACGACGCGTCCTTCGAAACGCAGATTCGTCGACGAGCCGATCGGGCGGAAGGTGCGCGTTTCGAGCACGCGCAACAGCTTCGGTTGCAGCGCGAGCGGCAGTTCGCCGATTTCATCGAGCAGCAGTGTGCCCGTGCCGACTTGCTGCAAAAGTCCCTGGCGGTTTTCGGCGGCGCCCGTGAACGCGCCTTTCACATGGCCGAACAGTTCGGCTTCGACGAGATGCTCGGGGATCGCGCCGCAGTTGACGTCGACGAACGGCTGGTCGTGACGCGGGCTGCGCATGTGCACGCGGCGCGCGACGAGTTCCTTGCCCGAACCCGTCGGGCCGAAGATGAGCAGCGCGTGATCGGTGGGCGCGACGCGGTCGATCAGACGGACCAGTTGACGGAATGCGGGTGCGGCGCCGATGAACGCGCCGGAATTCGTTTTGTTTGGGGCAAACGGAATGACTGGGGGCGAACTCATTGCAAAGTGGGCTCCAGATAGACCCGCGCATGGCGCTACGCGGCATGCGTCCGCGCCATTCCCGTTTGGATGGCGAGGGCTGTCCGCGGCGAAAAAGTGAAAGTATGCCGGGTTGTCGCCGACCTGATTCCTTGAAATAAAACGTCGCATTCGACGTCGTGCGTCGTGTCGCAGGCGACGCATCTACGGCGATAACGGCATCGGATCGACTTTGCTTTAGCGCCGGGCCGCGCTTTTTCAGCATCGCGGCTTACGCCCGGAACATAACGGCATGGCATTGCGTCGCCATCGAGTCAGGGAGGACGGCCGTGCAGCGAGTCCGTCATGACCGGTCGCGATGTTGCTCTAGCGCATGCGTCCGCTCATTGCATCAGCAGTGTTCGAGCGCGTGCGACAGGTCGGCAATGAGATCGTCGGGATGTTCGAGCCCGACCGACACGCGTATCAAGCCATCGGAAACGCCCGCGGCGAGCCGCGCTGCCACGGGCACACCCGAATGCGTCGTCGACGACGGATGGCAGATCAGCGATTCCGTGCCGCCCAGACTCACTGCCGACCTGAACAGCGTCAAGCCGTTGATGAAGCGGAACGCCTGTTCGCGGCCGCCGTCGAGCACGAAAGCGAAGGTCGAACCGGGCCCGCTGCATTGCCGCCGATACACCGCCTGATAAGCGGGATCGTCGATCAGTTCCGGATGCAGCACCTTCACGGGCTTGAACGGATTGCTGGCGAGCCAGCGCGCGACGGTGGTGCCGCTGCGCGCGGCATGTTCCATACGCAGCACGAGCGTTTCCATCGAACGCGTGATCATCCAGCACGAATGCGGATCGAGTTGCGAGCCGAACGTGCTACGAATGGCGCGCACCCTGGTGATGAGATCGCGACTGCCCGTAACGCCGCCCGCGACCAGATCGCTATGTCCGCCGATGTACTTCGTGAGCGAATACACGCTGAGGTCGATGCCCTGACTGACGGGCTTCTGAAACAACGGACCGAGCAAGGTGTTGTCGCACACGGAAAGCGGGCGGTATCCATGACGTGCTTCGAATGCGTCGATCTCTTGCCGCAAGCCTTCGAGATCGAAAAGCGCGTTGGTCGGATTGGCGGGTGTCTCGACGTAACACATCCGCACCTTGCCTTTCTGCGCGGCTGTTTCGAGCGCGTGACGAATCGCCTCGATCGACAGGCCATCGTCGATCACTTGAGAAGCGATGCCCCATTCGGGCAGGAACTTCGAAATCAGCGTTTCGGTTCCTCCGTAGAGCGGCGCGGATTGAACCACACAGTCGCCGGGCCGCAAAAAAGCCAGCAGAATCGCCGCGATCGCGGCCATCCCGCTGGACGTCACGGCGGCCGCTTCCGAATCGTCGAGCAGCGCGAGCCGATCTTCGACGATCTCCAGATTCGGATGATTGAAGCGGCTATACACGAGGCCCGCGCTTTCGCCTTCGGGAAGCGGCTTGCGGCCCGAGACCATGTCGAAGAACTCCGCGCCGTCTTCGGCCGTGCGGAACGCGAACGTCGATGTCAGGAAAACGGGCGCCTTGACCGATCCTTCCGACAGGAACGGATCGTAGCCATAGGACATCATCTGGGTTTCGGGATGCAGGTTCCGGCCTGCGATCTTGCGTTTGTGGTAATTGCGGTAGGGCATTCTTCGCTCCATGCAAGGCAGTGGGAAGAAGGCCGGCTGTGATCCGATCAGGGCGCGCGAAGAGTGTTCGCGATCACGCCGGCGTGCCTCTTTATGCTACCGCATTGGACGCGAGGGCCGCGCCCCTGCGTCGGCATGCGATCAGCTGCCGAAGAAGATGCTGCAGTAGCTGATTGGGCCCGCGCAATTGTCGCGATGCGTGCTGTCGTCGAGACGATGCAAGAGGCCGAAGCCCTTCTGCTGCGAACCCGTCTGATCCTTGCTATTTGCAGTGCCGCCGTAACCCGAGGTCTGCATGTCGCTCTGCTGCGGCTGAGCGACGCGCGTGCTTTCCTGAGCGTGCGAAATGGCAGGCGCAGCGATAGCGGCCGCCACGACGAGAGTGCGAATAAAAGATTTCATGCCGATCTCCACAAACGAGGCGCCGCAGAAGTCGCTCCACGGCGCTTGAAAAAAACTGATACACGAGGATGCGCGAACACCACTGCTTCAATGGGGGGCGGCATCCGCTTTGACATACGTCGATTCCCAACCGCCGCCCAGCACCTTGCACAAGGTAATGAGATTGGCCGCGGCGTCGGCTCTGCTTTGCTCGAGATTGCGCTGCGCATCGAGCAGCTGCTTTTGCACATTGAGCACATCGAGAAAGTCGACGGCCCCCGCCTTGTAGCGCTGACGCGCAATCGACAGCGCGCGCAGATTCAGATCGACCACCGCTTCGAGGCGGTTATGGCGTTGCTGCTCGGCGTCATACACGATCAGCGCATCATCCACTTCACGCCACGCCTGAAGCACGGTGCGCTTGTAGACGATGGCGGCTTCCTGTTGCTGCGCTTCGCGCAATTGAAGCGTTCCCTTGAGGCGTCCGCCTTCGAAAATCGGCAGCGTGATCGACGGTCCCACGACGAACTGACCCGATGCCCAATCGGCGAGATTGGATAGTTGCAGGCTTTGGAATCCGGCGCTGCCGTTAAGCGAAATGCGTGGATAGAAATCGGCTTTTGCCATGCCGATTGCGGCCGTGGCTGCATGCAATTGCGCCTCCGCTTTGCGGATGTCAGGCCTGCGCTGTGCCAGCTCGGACGGAAAACCAATCGGCACCTGCTGAGGAAGACGCGGCACGTCGCGCGGATCGGCAAGCATGTCGCGCAGTGCGCCGGGCTCTTTGGCAAGCAACACGCCTATGGCGTTGATCGTCGTTTCCCGGCGCGATTCGAGAGTCGGAATCAGACTTTCGATCGTCGCTTCCTGCGCCGACGCATTGGCCACGTCGAGATCGGTCGTCACACCTTCGCGCACGCGCGTCTTCGTGAGCTTTGTCGCGTCGCGAGCGATATCGAGGTTCTGCCGGGCAATCTGCAGTAAAGCCTGCGTGTCGCGCAACTGGACATAGTCGCGCGCGAGTTCGGCGCGCGCGGACAACAACACCGCGTTGCGTTCTTCCCAGGAAGCATCCGTCATCGCGGACGCGGCTTCTACACTGCGTCGAACGCGGCCCCAGATGTCGACTTCCCATGAAGCATCGAAGCCGAACTGATACAGATCGTAGGCGGGCGAGCCCTTCGAACCCGGCATCGCCGACACACCGAGCGGCGCGCTGCCCGATGCCGATTGCGGTTGCGTGCTCGTCGGCGTGACGCCGAGCAGGGACAGGATGCCGTTTTCGCTGCCGCGCTCGCGGTTATACGATGCCGCTCCCGTCAAGGTCGGATATTCCGCTGCGCCCGCGACGCGCTGCTCGGCCCGGCTTTGCCGCAGACGTGCAGAGGCCGCGGCCACATCGAGATTCGCATCCGCAAGCTGCTTTTCCAGTGCATTCAGCGTGGGATCGTCGAAGAGTTCCCACCAGTCCGCATTGAAGCCGGACTCGACCGGCTTGCTCGGCGCCTGCGCAGTCTGCGTCCGGTCGAAGACGTTGGGCGGCGATTGCGCCGGACGTTCGAAATTCGGCCCCACCAGACAGCCGCTCAGCGCGAGGCTAAGCAGTACAGCCAACGCGGGCGTACGAAAAGACAAGTCGCTCGCGTTCATTTCTTGTCCGCTCCCGCAATCGTCGCATCGCCATGCTTGTTCACCGCGACTTCCGCTTCGACAGAGAGCCCCACGCTCAATGCCGATGCGGCTTGCTGACCCGGGTCGATGGTGATCTTGACGGGCACGCGCTGCACGATCTTCGTGAAGTTGCCGGTTGCGTTGTCGGGTGCAATGGGCGCGAAGCTCACGCCCGTTGCGGGAGCCAGACTGTCGATGTGGCCTTGGATCACGACGCCCGGAAAGCTGTCGACGGTGATGCGCACGCTCTCGCCGGGCCGCATTTTCGTGATCTGATTTTCCTGGAAGTTCGCGACGACATACGCATCCGAAAGCGGGACGATCGCGAGCAGGGTTGTGCCGGGCGTCACAAATGCGCCGACTCGCACAGAACGCCGCCCCACTTTGCCGTCGACGGGCGCGTGAATCTCCGTGTACGACAGATTGAGCTTTGCCTGCTCCAATACGGCCTGAGCATGCGCCAGCGCGCCGGCAGCCTTGTCGCGCTGCGTGCGCAGCACGTCGAGATTCTGTTCGGTCGCGGCCAATGCGGCGCGGTCGTGAGCCTGCTGTGCGAGTTGCTCGGCGAGTGCGCTCGCGGCGTGCTGCTGCTCCTGGGCCGTCCCCGCACCGGCTTCCGACAGATTGTGATAACGCGCCGCATTGGCTCGCGCGAAATCGATCGACGCTTCATCGGAACGCAGCGTGGCGCGCGCCTGATCGACGAGAGAAGGGTGCCGCGCAATCTCGGCGTCGTAGTTCGCTACGGATGCCTTGGCAGCCGCTACGTCCGCTTGCGCGCTCAGCAATGCGGCCTGATAGTCGCGATCGTCGATACGAACCATCAGTTGGCCGGCCTTCACCTGCTGGTTGTCGTCGACCAGGACCTCTGAAATCTGGCCGGCTACGCGCGGCGCGACCAGCGTGAAATCGGCGGCGACGTAGGCATCGTTCGTGGACTCGGCGTCGGGATGCGCAAGCAGTTTCGCGCAGCCCCAGGCAGCGACGGCGAGCACGCCCACAGCAACGGCGATGCGAACCAGTTTGGGCGAAAGTCGGATGACGGATGGCATATGAATCGATCTTTAGCGAGTGGAAGGCGGCGTGCTCCAGGGCGGATAAATACGCACAGGAAGCACTGGAACGAGGAGAAGCACGGCAACGGCGATCACCGCCATCACGCGATAGAGATCGGCGGAAGTGAGTACTACCGCCTGCTCATGAATGCGGTGCGCGAGTTCACCAAGACCATGAGCGGCGTCGATGCTCTGGCTCGCAATCAATGCGTTGTTGCCCAGATGATCGACCAGCATGCTCGAATGAAAATGTTCGCGAGCGGTGCCGAGACTGTCGATCAGCGCGGTCCCCGCCACGCCTGCGAAAGCCTTGAGCGAGTTGAACATCGCCGAAGCAAACGGACCCTCTGTCGGCGGCAAGCCCGTTGTCACGCCCATCAGGATCGCGAGAATCACCATCGGTTGCGCTACGATCTGAAGCGACTGGAGCCAGTAAAAGTTGTCGCGGATCCATTCCGAGGTCATGAAGCTGCCGAGGAAACACGTCGTCGCGACGAGCGACAGTCCCAATGCCATGACCCACCGCGAATCGATGCGGCGCATGTTCAGAAGCGCGGCTGTCAGCGGAAGCACTATCAGCATCGGAAGGGCAACCAGCAAAGAAAGCGGTGCCGTTTGCAGCGGCCTGTATGCGTGAATTTTCGCGAGGAACTGCGCCGGAATCACCGCGACGCCCACCAGCAGAATCACCGCGCACGCCAGCGTCGTCAGCCCATGGGAGAAATTCCGCCGATACAGCAGTTGCAGCTTGAAGAACGGCAGCGGGTGATACCACTCGTTGACGAGAAACAGAATGAAAAGCAGTGATCCGCCCAACAGCATCACGCAGATAAACGTCGAATTCAGCCAGTCGAGGCGATCGCCCTGCAACAGGCCCATGACGAGCATCGCGACAGCCGGCAAGCCCGTGAACAGACCGATCCAGTCGAATGAACGGAATCGCTCGAGCTTCATCGCATCTTGCGGCAGGCCATACTGGATTGCCGCACAGCTGATCAAACCGAAAGGCACGATCTGCCAGAACGCCATCTTCCAGCTGACGTACTCGGTCCACAAGGCGGCCAGCGGCGTGCCGATCGTGGGCCCGAAGGTCGCCGTGAGCGCATAGCCCGCGAGGCCATACAACTTGATTTTCGGCGGCAGATAACGCAGCGCCACGATGATCAGCATGGGCGGCAGACAGCCGCCGGCAATCCCCTGCAGAACGCGCAATACGTAAAACGTCGACAGGTTCGGCGCAAAAGGACATAGCAAGCCGAACAACATCGACGCTGCGACGGCAACGAGCGTAAACCGCTTCAGGGTGAAAGTAATGCCGAACCACGGCGCGAAGATCATCGTGCTGACGTTGGCGGCTTCGAACAGCACCGTGAGCCAGCTGCCGTCGTCGTGCCCGATCGAGAGTACGCCGCGAACGTCCGTCATGGCCAATGCGGTGACCTGCTCGTTGACAATCGCGAGCAGCGACGCGAGCAACATCCCGATCAGACCCGTGGCGAGGCGCAACGACATCGTGGGCTGCGCAGGAGCGGGCGCCGGTGCTTCCGGCGCAGCCGACGTGGCGGGGGCAGACGGCACAACCGTCGTAGCCGCTTCGGTCGTCAGTGGGGTGGCAGTCGTCATAGCGGGCGCTCGGTTGATGGGTCTGAACAAACGTATCGCATCCGCGGATAAGCCAGGCAAATGACCCTAAGGCCATTTATATGGTTAATTAAACGGGAGTTTCGGCGGTGTTTTCGCCGTGCGATAACTGGAGTAATTCTAGGATTCAGACGAGGCTTATCAAAGTCGCCGCATGTGAAGTTTCAGGCCAACTGATTCCAGAATCTGGCCATAGGGGTGCTACTGATCGATTACACGATCAGACGGAAATTCTCTTTTTCCGTACGCTCAATTAAGAACGATCGGCGAAAGATCGATTAGAAATATTTTTTATGAAGAAAGGTCTCGAGGTTGTGCCCGCGAGGTTTGCGAATCGGTGTGCCCGTGGACGCTCGCCGATCTGTCTGATTCTGAAACACATAGTTGTTATACACGCATCGACGAAGAATAGGGTAGTCGATAGAATCAAGACGTATTGAAACAAGATTCGACAGGTTTAAATTGGGTTAACTGTTATTGATTGGTGAGCGAAAATGAAATTCTCGGTTAAAGAAATCATCCTTCCGGACGACATTTCCAGAATTGAACGCGCGATGAAAAGTGTCGACGGCGACGCAAAAGTCGATGTGAACGTGAGTGCGAATACGGTAAGTGTCGATTCATGGCTGATGCCAGAGGAGTTCTTCGTCGCATTCCATGACGAAGAATACGACGTGGCGATTCTCGAGGCATAGCGTTCGACGCGGCCGGCGGTACACGAGCCCGGCCGCATCGAATCAGGCATCGTCGTCGTGAATCGACTTCAGCAGCAGCACGCAGCTTGCGATTGCGAATACGCAGGCGCCGACCGCGTAGCGCATTAGCGTTCTGTCAGTCGGGAACACCCCACTGAATGCAGCGAGTGGCGCACCCACAGCAACGAAGACACTCACCTTCAACAGAATAGCCCTGAGTTTTAACTGAAACATGGTCTGCTCTCGATGTCAGGTGTCGGCCGGTTTCGACCACTAATGCGAGTCGCGGCCGACGTTTGCGTCTATTGGCCACTTCACCCTTGTTGCTGCGCCTCTGCAAAGTACTGCGGCGCCTCACGCCGGTCGAACATCCCGTACTCGCGGACGATGCGCACATGCCGCAGACGCACCCCGTCAGGCAGCTTCGCATCCCGTTCAAAGGCAGTTGCCGCCGCGAGATCGTCCCAGGTCGCCACGGCGATCACATCGCCCGGCGCAAGCAATGCGTCGAATACATCCCAGGCAAGCAGGCCGTGCGTCGCATGATCGAGCCCAAGCGATGCCGCAACGGATTCCGCGCCGGCCTGCTTGACCCATTCGGGCGCGCGGTGTCCGTCGAGCAAGGTGACGGCTTTGCCGAGTCCCGTCTCGGTCGTGTCGAGGCGCTGCTCGATCAACGCGTGGCCTTCGGGTACGTGCGTATCCGCAACGTTCTGGCCGATACGCAAGCGATAGTCGGAGAACACGCGATCGCGCGCTGCCTGCTGGATCCGGTGATGGTTCTGGGTGGTGCGCCAGCGAACCAGCGACTTTTCATCCCGCCAGCTGGACAGAGACAGCAGCCATCCGTCGCGCGTCAGGCTCCCATAACGCGTGTTGTCGATGAAGCCATCGATCTGTTCGAGTTCGGGGCGCAACATCTTCGCCATCCCGAGATACGCGTTGAATTGTTCGGGGATTGGCTTCACTTCGAGCATTGCGGAAAACATGTCACATTCCTTCGAGGGGTGGGGTAACCGAGCGGCGGCAGTGCAGCAGGAGAGGACCGGTCGTCCCTAATGTCGCTCAGTGGATGAAGCCATTGTGGGAGATCAACCCGCTTTCTTGAAGCGCACACGTGCCGGGTTACGGGCCAATCAGTGCTCGATTTGCGCCATGAGGAGATGGAACGCGATATCGTGTCAGCGGATGAAATGGTGTGTTTTCCTAATGGACAACAATCGATCAAGATATCGAACCTACAATTGCACACCTGACCGTTTCAGAATCGCGCCCGCTCGCGAAACGGTCTTCCGTGTTGAACTGAAGTTGGGAATCAGGATGGACAAGTTTCGAGAGATGGAGGTGTTCGTTGCCATCGTCGATCAAGGCAGTTTCACCGGTGCGGCTGACAAGCTCGGCATGTCGGCACCTACGGTTTCAAGGGCGCTGCATTCGCTGGAAACGCGTGTGGGCGTACAGTTGATTGCGCGGACCACCCGCTCGATCCGTCCCACGGATGCAGGCATGGCTTATCTCGACGCGAGCCGCAAGGTGCTGGATACGATCGCGGACGCAGAGGCCAATATCGCCGCCGAGCAAATCAGGCCCGCGGGCACGCTGACGATTTCCGCACCCGTATTGTTCGGGCAACGTTTCATCGCGCCGCTCATCAATGCGTATGCCAATAGCTATCCCGACGTGAATGTGAATGTCGTCTATGTCGATCGCACGACGCGGCTGATGGAGGAAGGCGTCGACATAGCGATACGCATCGGTCATCTCGGCGACTCTTCCGTATTCGCCGTGCCGCTCGGCGCGGTGCGGCGCCGAACCTACGCGGCGCCCGCCTATCTCGAAGCGCATGGGGAACCCGTTCATCCCAGAGACCTGAGTGCGCACCACTGCGTGTCTTATACGGGGGTGACGCATCCGCTCGAATGGGTCTTCTACGAAAACGGTGTGCGCGTGCCCGTACGTGTGCGTCCGCGCATGATCGTGGACCTGGCGCCCGCTGCCGTCATCGCGGCCGTCGACCGGGTGGGCATCACGCAATTGCTTTCTTATCAGGCGGCGCCCGAAATTCTCAATGGAAGTCTTCAGCGGATCTTGATGGCATTCGAGCCGGATTCGATACCCGTGAATCTGCTGCATGTGGAGCGGAAGGGCACGAGCATCAAGGTTCGATCATTCGTTGAATTCGTGACGGAAACGCTGCGCAGAAACGTCCACCTTCAGTTCGTCGACGCGCCGAAGAAACTGCCGGTATATGAGGACTAGCGGCTCAAGCTTCCGTCTGCCCTGACTGGACTGCAAGACGCAGTTCCCGATAGGCGGAAACCAGCGCTTCCAGACTGAATGCACGATTGAGACCGCTAGGGTTCGGCAGCACCCAGGTACTCGCGCCGCCGAAGCTAAGCGATTGCAGTCCCCATTCGATGTCACGTTTGCCGGTGAGTTCGGCAATCGCCATCTTGCCGAGGAACGCGATGTAGCGCGGCGCGTAGCACGCGATCTTCAGTTCGAAATCCGCCGCGGCAGCCTTGATTTCCGCGCGCGACAACTGGTCCGCCCGCGCGGTGGGGCGCGATACGGCAGTCGTCAGTCCGCACGCATAGTGCAGCAGAGAGCGTCCGGCTTCGGGGCGCAATTCTTCGCGTGTAAAGCCAGCGAGATGAAGCGTCCGCCAGAACCGGTTGCCGCGTCCCGCGAAGTGGTGGCCTGTCGATGCCGCGCGCAGCCCCGGGTTGATGCCGCAAAATATCACCGACAAACCCGGTTCGAGGATATCCGGAAGCGCTTGAGGCGAAGCGGAATGCGCGATGGAACCGGGAATCATGTGATTCGCGCCGCTCATTCGCTGACGGTCTCGAGCGCCAGCGATTGCGCGGGCGCCACCCCGTGAAAGCGCGCGCGATACTGCTTCGGCGTCACGTTGAGCCTGCGGGCGAAGGTGGTGCGCATATGTGTCGCGCTATGAAAGCCGCATTTGAACGCGACGGTCTTGAGCGGCGCATTGGTTTCTTCAAGCAGCTTTCTCGCCGTATCCACCCGAACCTGTTCGACGAATGCAGACGGCGTCACCTTTGCATATTTGGCGAACATGCGCGAGAAGGTACGTCGACTGACGGAGACCGCGCTTGCGAGTTGCTCGATGGAGAGTACGTCCGTAATGTGATCCATCACGTAGCGATGCACCTTGCCGATAATGGGATCCTCATCCTTGCGTACGCCGACATAGGGACTGTATTGCGATTGGCCTCCTTCGCGCTGGATATAGACGACCAGCCGTTTCGCGACGCGTACGGCCAGTTCATGTCCCCAGTCTTCGGCCACCAGCGACAGACACAGGTCGATGCCCGCCGTGACGCCGGCCGAAGTGAAGAGGCGCCCGTCACGAATGAAGATTCTGTCCGGTTGCACGCGTGCTTGCGGGAAGTCGTCCGCGAGGCGTCCCGCTTCGGCCCAGTGAGTCGTCACCTGGCGGCTATCGAGCAGACCGGCACGAGCGAGCACGAACGCGCCGTTGCAAACGGAGCCATAGCGGCTCGCGCCGTTTGCCTGACGCCTCAACCAGTCGAGAAAGTCGGCGCGAGGCTGGAAGTCGGGCAACTGCGGCCCGCCTGCGATCAGCAGCAGGTCGCATTGCTCGTCGTAGTCGGCGAAGCCGAAGGGGACGGCCAGTTGCATTCCATTCGATGCCGTCACCATGCCCGCCTTGTAGCCGACGCAAGATACCTGATAGCGCTGATGTTCCGGAACAAACGTATTGGCTTCGGCGAATACATCCAGCGGGCCTGCGACATCCAGGGCCTGCACACCATCAAATATGACAACGGCGACTTTCATTTCGTGACCTTCGTTGGCGGTAAGCACGCTCTCCGGGCACAGCCTGGCGACGCGCAGTCGTTCAGCCTATCGCAAGAATGAACGAAAAATGTATCGCGGCCGGCAAATGTCCCGCGTACTTTTTCCGGAATGCCAGGCTTGTCTCGAGTCTGCATCATCAACAGAAACTGCATAGTCAGACATCATGCAGCGGCTGGCCGACAAGTGTGTGAGTTTGGCCCGTTAACTATCCTTTTAAACCAGCATGCGGGACCGATGGCCTTCAAAATGCCTCTGCAGCCCTCGCAATTCTTCCAGTTGCACATCAAGAACGTGCTGGATGGACCGGCGATGTACGGTGAACCCGTCAGATCGATCGTCCGCAAACTGGTGCTGAACATACGCTGTTCTCGAGTTGGAAGGGATATCGGCCTTCAATCGGGTCGCTGAGACGATCAGCGTCCTTCATCGTTCGAGATAGCCATGACCCAAAACCCAAACGTAGCTCCACAAGTCCTCGCGAAACGCGAGCATGCCGGCGAACGCATGTCGGGTGCCGACATCATTTTGCGCGTACTCAGCGAGCAGGGTGTCGATACGCTGTTCGGGTACAGTGGCGGCGCAATTCTGCCGACCTACGACGCCGTCTTTCGCTTCAACGAATTGAACGAGTCGAACCCCGAGCACCAGATCAGGTTCGTCGTTCCCGCGAATGAACAGGCTGCGGGCTTCATGGCGGCCGGCTATGCGCGTGCGAGCGGAAAGGTCGGCGTGTTCATGGTGACGTCCGGCCCGGGCGCGACGAACGCCGTGACGCCGATTGCCGACTGCAATGGCGACTCGATTCCTGTCGTGCTCATCTGCGGACAGGTGCCGCGTGCCGCGATCGGCAGCGATGCGTTTCAGGAAGCGCCTGTTTTCAACATCATGTCGTCGTGTGCGAAGCAGGTCTTCCTCGTGACCGATCCGGAAAAGCTGGAGCAGACGTTGCGGACCGCATTCGAAGTCGCACGGACGGGCCGGCCGGGCCCCGTTGTCGTCGATGTACCCAAGGACATCCAGAACTGGACGGGAACCTACGAGGGCCACGGAACATTGCAGTTTCGGGGTTACTCGGACCGTCTTCGCATGGTGGCAAAGGGCGCCCGGCTCGGCGACGACAAGCGCGCTGCATTCTTCGACTTGCTGGCGCAGAGCAGGCGTCCGCTGTTATATGTCGGCGGCGGCGTGATTGCCGCGGGCGCGACGGCCGGGTTGCTGCAGTTTGCCGAGCGCTACCGTATCCCCGTCGTGACGACGCTGATGGGGCTCGGCGCCATACCCGTGAAGCACGAACTGTCCCTCGGCATGCTCGGTATGCACGGCAGCGCGTGCGCGAACTATGCCGTCGAAGATTGCGATTTCCTGATCGCGTTAGGCGCCCGGTTCGACGATCGCGTCGCGGGGGGACGTCCGGAAGCATTCGCGCCGAATGCGCGGTACGTCGCGCACATCGACATCGACGAAGCCGAGATCAACAAGGTCAAACGCGCGCACTGGACGCACGTAGGCGATGCCGGAAACGCGCTTCGCTCGCTGATGGAATCGGACTCGAATGTGCAGGCGCCTTCGGACTGGCTCGAACAGATTCAGGAACTCAAACGCGTCTACGGCATGAATTACGACCGGAACAGCCCGGTCATTCAACCGCAATACGTTATCGAACGACTCAGCGACATGACGGGAGGGCGGGCGATCGTCAGCACGGGCGTCGGTCAGCATCAGATGTGGGCGGCGCAGTTTTTCGACTTCGTCGAACCGCGGAGTTTTCTGACATCGGGCAGCATGGGGACGATGGGCTTCGGGTTGCCCGCTGCAATCGGCGCTCAATTCGCGCGGCCGGATGCGCTCGTGATCGATATCGACGGAGACGGCAGTATCCGCATGAATGTCGGCGAACTCGAAACGGCCAGCACTTACGGCGTTCCCGTGAAGGTGCTGCTGCTCAACAATGTCGGCGATGGAATGATCCGGCAGTGGCAGCATCTCTATTACGAAGGGCGATTATTCGTCAGCGACAAGACGCTTCATCGCAAGGACTTCGTGATGGCGGCGCAGGCAGACGGGTTTGGCTTTGCCCGCCGCGTCGAAGCCGTCGATGAACTCGACGATGCGCTCAGTGCTTTCCTCTCGTTCGATGGACCGGCGTTCCTCGAAGTGATGATCGATCAGAACGCGGATGTCTATCCGATGGTCGGGCCCGGACAAAGCTACGCGACGATGATCACCGGACCATTCATCCCGTCGCGGACCGGGCAGCAGGCAAGCAGTGGCAAGGGCGCCGCGCGCTTGCCGGCCGCGGATATGTTCTAGCATCGTGAGCATCGGATGATTGACTTCGATTCAGCCATCAAGGCTCTGGCTCATCCATTCCGCCGAAAGGTGCTGGAGTGGCTGGCCGATCCGGAAAAGTACTTTAGCGAGCCTGAGTACACTGCCTTTCGGTCCGTCTCCGCGGGCATGCTGCACACGCGAAGCGGATTGTCGCAATCCACGGTGTCGGGCCATCTTTCGCAGCTTGAAAAGGCCGGTCTCATCGATGCGCGGAAGGTCGGCCAATGGACGTTCTTTTCGCGTAACGAAACCGCGCTCCGCGAGTTTGCCGACCGCTGCTATGCCGACGTGGCCAGGCTCGACAAGCATCCTTAGCACTGTTGCAGGATGGCCGGAAATTCGCATCAGTTGTCCCAGGACCGTCGCAGTTGACGCGGCGATGGAACCACACAAAACCTAGACTGTATTCACCAGCGGTCAGGAGATCGCTGGTCCTGGCGAGCACAGGGACCGGGTGGCAGGAGCCATGCGGTGTTGCACGAGTTGACGTGAACGATGGCGACGCAGTATGTCGTCTCTTTTCGCGCGCCGATTTTGTCTTCGTGTACCTGTGAAAGCGTTGGCCTCGCCAGGGCAGCCACAGGTGCTGCCCTGGCCTGTTGTGTGGCGGTTATCGGGCGTAAGCCCGGCTGAGGACAGAATCATCATGATGATGCGGAACCGGAAAACCTCCTTCCTGTTTGGAGGCAATGCTCCTTATGTCGAGGAGCAATACGAAACCTATCTTGCAGACCCGGCCACGGTGTCGGACGACTGGCGCGGCTATTTCGACGCGTTGCAGGGCACGCCGGCGCTGGATGGATCGAATGCAGGCGACGTCCCGCACGGGCCCGTTGTGTCGCGTTTCGTCGAGCTGGCGAGGCAGCCGCGAACGGATGGGCGCCCGGAGCACGACGTCCTGGGCTTCGCGCGCAAGCAGGTCGCCGTGCAGGCATTGATTTCGGCGTATCGAATGGTCGGTACGCGCAACGCCCGCCTGGATCCGCTGCGCTGGACCGCGCCGTTGCCCATGGCCGAACTGAACCCGGCTTACCACGATCTGACCGCGGCAGACATGAACACGAAGTTCAGCATGTCGGGCGCCTGGTTCTCGGAGCAGGATGAAACGCTCGGCGATCTGCTGCAGGCGCTAAAGGAAACCTATTGCGGGACGCTTGGCGCGGAGTTCATGCATCTGGCCGATCCCGGGCAGCGCGACTGGTGGTCGATGCGTCTCGAGTCTTCGCGTGCCAAAGCGAAGCTGGATAAAGGCGACAGGCTTCACATTCTCGAACGGCTGACTGCGGCCGAGGGCCTCGAAAAGTACCTGCATGCGCGCTACGTTGGACAGAAGCGCTTTTCGCTCGAAGGCGGCGAGTCGTTGATCGTGCTGCTGGATGAACTGATCGCTTACGGCGCAACACACGGTGTGAAGAGTTCGATTCTCGGCATGGCGCATCGCGGCCGTCTGAACGTGCTCGTGAATATCGTCGGTAAGCCGCCGGCTGCCTTGTTCGACGAGTTCGAAGGCAAGACCGCGAATCTGCTGCCGGCGGGCGACGTGAAGTATCACAAGGGCTTTACGGGCTTGCTGCCGACCGCGACGGGGCCCGCGGAAGTGACGCTCGCGTTCAACCCGTCGCATCTCGAAGTCGTCAACCCGGTCGTTCAAGGCATCGCTCGCGCGCGTGCCGATGTGTTGGGGCTGGGCGCGGGCGCGGTGCTGCCCGTAGAGATTCACGGGGACGCCGCGATTTCGGGGCAGGGCATCGTCATGGAAACGATGAACCTGTCCAGCACGAGAGGCTACGGAACGGGCGGCACGATCCATGTGGTCGTGAACAATCAGGTTGGCTTCACGACTTCCGACCCGCGAGACGTGCGCTCGTCGTTCTATTGCACCGATATCGCCAAGATGATCGAGGCCCCCGTTCTTCACGTAAACGGCGACGACCCCGAAGCCGTGGTTGCGGCAACACGTCTGGCAATCGACTTTCGCGCGACATTCGGCAAGAGCGTGGTGCTCGATCTCGTCTGCTTCCGACGTCATGGGCACCAGGAACAGGACACGCCGACCATCACGCAGCCGTTGATGTACCGCTCGATTGCGAGCCACCCCGGCGTCCGTGCGCTTTACGCGAAGAAGCTGGTGGACGAGAAGATCCTCACATCGGAAGACGTGGCGAAGTACCTGCACGACTACCGCGAACGTCTCGACGCCGCGCAGTCCGTCGAAGCGAGGAAATCCGCCGCTCAGAAGAAGGAAGAGGCGAACTGGCCGCAACAGCTCGACGGAAACGTCAGCCGTATCTATGCACCGCCGCTGCTGGATCTCGTGCAAACGCTCGCGCTCAGGATCACGGGCGTTCCGGAGCAGTACGCGCTGCATCCCCTTGTCGGCAAAGTGATGGCTGCGCGCCGCGAGATGGCCGAAGGCAAGCGTCCGCTGGACTGGGGCATGGCGGAACATATGGCGTTTGCGTCGCTGCTGTCGGCGGGCATCGATGTGCGTTTGAGCGGACAGGATAGCGAACGCGGCACGTTCAGCCATCGCCATGCGGTACTGCACGATCAGAACCGGTCGAATCGGGCCGAGGGAACGTATGTGCCGCTGCATCATGTGTCCGATGACCAGGGGAAATTTTCGGTCACCAATTCGGTGTTGTCGGAGGCTGCGGTGCTGGGCTTCGAGTACGGATACTCAGTCGTCCGGCAGAATTCACTCGTGCTGTGGGAAGCGCAATTCGGCGATTTTGCAAATGGCGCGCAGGTCGTCATCGACAACTTTCTGTCGGCAGGTGCGGCAAAGTGGGGGCAACGCAGCGGCGTAACGATGCTGCTTCCGCACGGGCAGGAAGGAGAGGGTCCGGAGCACGCGTCGGCGCGTCTCGAGCGCTATCTGCAACTGTGCGCGGAGGACAACATGCGGGTCTGTCAGCCGACGACACCGGCGCAGATGTTCCACCTGCTGCGGATGCAGGCCGTGTTGCGCGATCGCGTGCCGCTCATTGTGATGACGCCAAAGTCGCTTCTGCGTCACCCGGAAGCGGTCAACAGTCTCGAAGAGCTGGCAACGGGCCGATTCAGCGAAATACTCGTCGAATCACTGGCGACTGAAGCGGCGGCCAGAATCGACAAGGTCATTCTGTGCTCGGGGAAGGTCTACTACGAACTGCTCGAGCGCCGGCGTAAGGCAGGCAAGGACAACATCGCGTTGATCCGCGTCGAGCAGCTGTATCCGTTTCCCGCAAAGCAGATCAGTGCGCAGCTCGAGCGCTATCCGAATCTGAAGCGCGTCGTGTGGTGTCAGGAAGAGTCGAAGAACCAGGGAGCATGGCGTTTCGTCATGGAGCCGTTGCTCGACATCGTGAAAGCGCCTGCCACGCTGCGCTATGTCGGACCTGATGCAGCGGCATCGACCGCACCGGGCTACAATTCGATGCACATTGCGCGTCAGGAGAAGTTCCTGCACGCGGCGATCGACGAGTGATGAGCAGCGATGGCGAACGGGAGGCGATGCTTCCGATTCGCCATGCTGATCAACGAGCTGAAGCATCACTCATCAAAGCGCTTTCGACGCGGCACTAGCAAGCCTGCGGAGTTCATCGAACTGGGTAACGAGTTCGAAGCACAGTAGAAACGCAAAGACGGAAGCCGGTCCGGGATAACGCTCCATCCAGCGCAAGCACGGTGTGGCATAACGCGTTCTGATCGGCGTACGCGTCATGAGAAACGTGATGGCAATCCCGATTGCCGCGCCCGCAAGCAGATCGGTCGGGTGGTGAAAGCCAAGGTAAGCGCGAGGAAAGCAGATGAAGAGTGCCGTATAGGCAATGACCAGGATGCCTGCCATGCGCCGGACAATGAAAATTCCTGTGGCGACGGCCATCCACAGCATCGCGTGATCGCTCGGGAATGAACTCCAGGTCGACAGCCGTGCATCGCCTCCAGAACTGTTCGCGAAGTGCAGATGTAAGTTGGGATCGTAGATGGGACGCATCCGGAACGGCAGGAAGTCCGCCAATACTCTCCCAACAAAAAGCGCCAGGAACCCGCTCACGACGGTTGCGATCACCATTTCGCGCTGCCAGTCGCGGCGTTCACCCGGTTGAAACCAGATCCACCATAAGATAGGGATAAGCACGAGTCCCCGGAACGTATACATGTCCGTGAGGGCTCTCATGACGAGGTTCGGCACTGGGCCGAGATGGATGTGCGTTAGATATGTTTCTATAGTTGTATCGAAGTTAAGCATGTATTTCAGTACCACCGGATTCAAAGCAATGAAGCCCGCGGAGTAGCGATTTCTGTTCCCGAACGGCGGGTCGGGAATAGTGGTTAAAAAGGTGTAACGCGCCTCGTAGCTTTATTCTCTTTTTTCTTGCGAGCGTCTATCGGGTGTGACACGCACACGCGCACTGGAAACACGCATTGGAAAATCGAAACGACGTGCGGCCACAGGTGCCGCACGTCGATCAGATTGAAGCCGGCAGGGTTCAGTCGTCCGTGTGAAGTCCGGGCAGCGCGCGAGTGCCCTCTGCTTTCACCGAATGCAGTTCGTCAGGGTCGACGCCCAACGCACGCAGAATGGTCGGTGCGACCTGAGTCGTGGTCACGCGGCCTTCGACCGTCTTGCCGTGATGGCGGCCATCCGGAAACGAAACGATCAGCCCGAGGTGGCCGTCGTCGGGCGCATTGCCGCCGTGCTCCTCATCCTTCTTCGTGCTCGACGTGTAGATGACGCCGGGATTCGGCTGCACGATGATGTCCGGCGTACGGCCGTTCGACGGATCGCCGAACAGCGATGCGAGCCGCGCGCCCGACAGGATGTACGCTTGTGGACCGTCCGCGCAGATGCCCATCGTGGTGCAACTCAGATTCGCCTTCAGCGTCGCGACGACTTGCGGGAGCTGCGACTGGTCACGCAGCCAGATCAGACCTACGTCGTCGGTCTGTACCATGCCCGTGCCGACACGTCCCGTGCCATCGTTCAGTGCTTTGGCGTTGCCGTTCTGGCCGAAATTGCCGTTCGGATCGAGGTAGTTCTTCGATTCGAGCAGCGCCGTGAGCGTATCGCCGTTCTTGACGAGCTTCGAGTGGTCCGTAGGTGACTGTCCGTGCTTGGCCGTGACGATCACCATCGTCGAACTGGCGAGATTACGCGTCTTCAACTCCGCGACCATCTTGCCGATCGCATCGTCCACATATCCGATCGCTGCCGCCACCTGCTTGCCGGGCGTGAAGCTCGTATCGACGTAGCCGCCATCCTTTGCGACAGGGGCTTTTTGCGCAACGCTCAGCGTCTGGAAGTTCGTGCCGAACAACGTCGGCACGGGCGCGTTGCGCGTTCCCGTCGAATCTTTTCCATCGATCTCATTGATGATCGACGCGACGTGGAGGTTGTCGAAGATTTCGGTATTCGTATAGACGTCGGTATAGTCGTTGCCCGTCGCCGGATTGATCGAATTGATCTCGGTGCGCGACAGATCGTCGACGCCGCGTCCCGACGGTCCATTCAGCCAGTCGTAACCCCAAGCGTGCTTGTCGGCCCATGCAGTGCGCGAGTCGCGAACGTGCTCCTTCACGACCTCGAATACCGTATTCGTCCTGATGTAATCGTGCGGATAGACGGGCGTGCATTTGCCGTCATGTTTTGCGCGCGGAATGGCGTCGGGATTGAAATTGCCGCCGCCGTCGAGATGGATCAGGGCGCCGCCGCCTTGTGCATCGATGCCCGTCGTTTCGTCGAACACGACGTTCCAGCCTTGCGTACCCGTGCAATCCGTGTCGGACGGCGCGTATAGCGTGCGGTCGTAGGACACGTCATAGAAAAGCCCTGCGGATTTCGGCGATCCGCCCGTGACGAGCGCGGCGAGGCCGGGGAACGAATCCGACAAGCCCGGCGTGTAGGCGTTCGTGTACGTGACGCCGGACTTCGCCAGCAACGCGATATTCGGGCAGCTGTTCGCGCCGATGCAGCGCGCCACATCCTGCTCATGCAGGCCATCGACACTGATCAGCAGCACATGTCTGATCGCGTTGTCTCCGTTGTCGTGCCCTCGCCCTTGTCCGTCATCCGCTTGCGCGGTCGCTAGCGGCACGATCATCGAACCCGCCAACGCACCGGCTCCAACCCATCTGATCAGTCGACTCATTATTCACCTCGCGTGATGTCGCATACCAATTTCGAATTGTTACGGCAGCGGTAATGTGCGCGTGAAATGCGACCTCACGATGAAGCGGGGCTTTCGTTTAGCTCAAGGTATGAGAATGAAAATCAGGTTTTGACCTGGCGGGGTGGAATTCGAATAGAGAGACACGCAGGCAGCACATGTTGCGCAATCGCCGATGCTAGCGGATATCGACGATCGCATCGCGCACCTCGACACGTCGCGGTATGACGCGTTCCCGGTAGGCCAGATCCGCGGCGTCCTGCTGTGCTTTCACGACTTCATCCGTGAGCGGGTAGTGGACACCCCATTCGAGTCTAGGCAGCGCTCGCGACCAGACGTCCAGCCGGACGCCTGTACTCTGCGCGAGGAACTCCGCTGTTTGTGCCGGGTGCGCGAGTTCGCTCGCGGTCTGTTTATCGAGTACGTCGAATAGCAGACGCAGTGCCGCAGGGTAACGCCGTGCGAAATCGCGCGAACCGATGTAGAAGCCATATTGCGCAACCGACAACTGACCGATGGTGAGAATCGTGCGCGCGCCTGTCGAGAGCTCGGTATCGGCATAGCGCGGATCGGGCACGGCCCACGCGTCGATGAAGCCGCGTTCGAATGCGGCGCGCGCATCGCTGTAATTCAAGTAGACGAATTGAACCGACGTGACGGGCACGCCGGCGTCGGCTAGCGCCTTGAGAACGAACAGATGCCCTTGCGATCCTTTTGCGAAAGCGATCTTCCTGCCTCTGAGATCTTCCACGCGCTGTATCGTCGATCTGGCCGGCACGATGATGCCATAGCTCTTCTGCAACTTAGGGGCAAACGCAACGTAGACCACGCCCGGCGCGGCACCCGCCTGCGCGAGAATGGGCGGCGTCGAACCGACGGCGCCGACATCCACATCGCCTGTGTTGATCGCTTCGACGAGCGGCGCGCCATAGACGAACTCCTTCCATCTGACGGCGACGCCATGTGCGGAAAAGACTTTCTCGAGTTCGCCCGATGCGCGCAATGCCACGAGCGGGTCGCCCTTCTGGATACCGATGTTGATGGCGGCAGGCCAGCTTGCGTCTGCATAGGCCAACGACTGAAAGCCGAAGCAGACGAGGCAAGCGAGAAAGGCGCGCCACGATGGACGGCGGAACGGCAGCATGATGTAAGTCGCCTTGCTCAGAATGTCAGGAGTGGAAATGCGGATTCACGGGACGTGTGAGGCCGTAGTGGCCGCGCAGCGTATCGGCTGCGTACTCGCGCCGGAAAATGCCGCGCTTCTGAAGAACTGGAATGACGTGATCAACGAAGATGTCCAGTTGCGCGGGTAAAACAGGCGGCATGATGTTGAAGCCATCGGCTGCACGGCTTTCGGTCCAGTCTTCGATCACGTCGGCGATACGCTCGGGCGAACCTGCCAGTGCGAAGTGACCGCGCGCGCCTGCGAGCTGTCGAAGCAGTGTGCGCAGCGTCGGACGTTCGCGCGCGACCAGATCGGTGATGACGACGGCGCGGCTCTGCGCGGCCTGGACTGTCGACGGATCGGGAAAGTCGTCGCGCGAGAGCGGCTGATCGAGCGGGAGCGTGCTGAAATCATGTCCGCCAAAGCGGTTCGACAGGCGGCTCAAGCCGACGTCGATATCGGTGAGTCCGTTCAGTTCTTCCAGCAGTGCTTGTCCTTCGGCATCGGTCGAACCGATGGCGGCACTGAGGCCCGGCAGGATCACGACTTCATCCGCGCGTCTTCCTGCCGCGATGGTTGCCTGTTTCAGTTCGGCGTAGAAATCGGCCGCGGATGCCTTCGTCAGATGAGCGGTGAAGACGGCTTCCGCATGACGCGCGGCAAATGCTTTGCCCGTCGCAGACGAACCGGCCTGCACGAGCACGGGCCGACCTTGCGGCGAGCGCGGCAGATTGAGCGGTCCCGCTACGCTATAGAAGCGTCCCTTCCAGTCGATCCGTCGTACACGACCGCGATTCAGGAAGCGGCCGCTCGTGACGTCGTCGATGATCGCGTCGTCGGCCCAACTGTCCCACAGCGCTTTCACCACTTCGACGAATTCGTCTGCCCGGGCATAGCGCTCGCTATGTTCGGGCGTGCGGTCGTAGCCGAAGTTCGGTGCAGCGCCGCCGACCCACGAAGTCACGATGTTCCAGCCGACGCGTCCGCCCGAAATATGATCGAGCGACGCGAACTGGCGGGCGAGATTGAACGGCTCCGTATAGGTTGTCGATGCAGTGGCAATGAGCCCGATATGCGACGTTTCGCGTGCCAATGCAGCGAGCGTCGTGAGCGGTTCGAGCGCGCCGCTCGCGACGTAACGCGCGCCGTCGCCGAGTTCGAGCGAGTCGGCAAAGAAGATCGAATCGAAACGGCCGGCCTCTGCGCGCCTGGCGAGATCGGCAAAATAGCTGACGTCGGTCAACGCTTTGCGAGTCGCGCCGGGATGTCGCCAGCCTGCTTCATGATGACCGCGGCCGTGTATGAACAGATTGAGGTGAATGGAACGGGACATGGACGCCTGGTGTCGGAACGCTTGCGGAACAGTGCGGATCGATGACGGGAACATCCCATTCTATTGACGGCATCAGGCGACTCAAACGAACAAAGACAGATATCGATATCACCTGCGGCGGCCCGTCATACGGGTAAGCAGCGGCGCATATAACGATGTGGAGATTAATTGGTGGCGGTTCGGCGGAAAGCGCAGAGACAATCACTCCCGTTTTTCGCGGCGTGTTTTCAAACGCGCGAGTCCTCTGTGTGTCAAGCCACTTTTCCCATCGTGATGATTCTCCGAACGCTTCGTGACCGGGCGCATTTCACGCGCTCTTTTTCTCGCATCTCATGTGTGCTCGGCATGGCCGCGCTTCAGATTGCAGGCGTCGCGGCGCTGTCCGCTTCGGCTCATGCGGCGCCCGCGGGCACGCTCGTCTTCTGCTCCGAAGGCAGTCCCGCCGGGTTCGATCCCGGCCAGCACACGACGAGCACCGATTTCGACGCCAGCACGTACACCGTGTACAACGAACTGGTGCAGTTCAAAGCCGGCACGCTCGATCCGGAACCCGCGCTTGCAACGAGTTGGGATATATCGGCCGATCAGCGCACGTACACGTTTCATCTGCGAAAAGGGGTGAAGTTCCAGACGACGGCATGGTTCAAACCGACGCGCGAGTTCAATGCCGACGACGTGCTGTTCACGTTCAACCGCATGCTGCACACGGACGATCCTTTTCGTAAGGCGTATCCAGCCAGCTTTCCGTACTTCAGTGATCTCGGTTTCGACAAGAACATCGAGAGCATCGAACGGGTGGACGACTACACCGTGCGCTTCCACCTGAAAGAACCCGACGTGATCTTCGTGCGCAATCTCGCGATGAGCTTCGCTTCGATTCTTTCCGCGCAATACGCTGCGAAGCTGGCAGACGCGCACCGCGAAGCGGACATCAATCAGTTGCCGGTCGGCACGGGGCCGTTCACGTTCCGTTCGTATCAGAAGGATGCGCTGATCCGCTATGACGCGAATCCCGATTACTGGCGTCCCGCCGATGTGAAGCTCGCGCATCTGGTGTTCTCGATCACGCCCGATCCCGCGGTGCGCGTCCAGAAGCTCGCGAACGGCGAATGCCAGGTGTCGGTGTTTCCGCGACCCGCGGATCTCGATGTGGTCAAACGCAATCCCGCGCTGACGCTCGTCTCGGGTGTCGGCTTCAATGTGGGCTTCGTCGCGTACAACACGCAGCACGCGCCGTTGAACCGGCTCGAGGTTCGCCGCGCACTCGATATGGCCATCGACAAGCCCGCAATCATTCGGGCCGTGTTCTCCGGCAATGCGACAGTCGCGACGAACCCGATGCCGCCTGCGCAGTGGTCGTACGACAAGGAACTCAAGGATGCGCCGCACGATCCGGCAAAGGCCAAAGCACTGCTCGCTCAGGCGGGCTTTCCGGACGGTTTCGATCTGACGCTATGGGCGATGCCCGTGCAGCGTCCCTACAACCCCAACGCGCATCTGATGGCGGAACTGATCCAGCACGACTGGGCGCAGATCGGCGTGCGCGCGAAGATCGTCAGTTACGAATGGGGCGAGTACAACCGGCGCGCGAAGCAGGGCGGCGAGCACGACGCGATTCTCTACGGCTGGTCCGGCGACAATGGCGATCCCGACAACTGGCTCGGCACCTTGCTCGGCTGCGACGCCGTGCATGGAAGCAACGTCGCCAAATGGTGCGATCCGGCGTTCAACGGACTCATCGAAAAGGCGCGCGGGACGTCGGACGTGAAGGAGCGTACGCGCCTTTATGAGCAGGCACAGGTGATCTTCAAGCAGCAGGTGCCCTACACACCTGTTGCGCACTCGATCGTTTCGCTACCGGCTTCGAAACGCGTCAGCGGGCTGGTGTTCTCGCCGCTGGGCAGTCATCGGTTCGATGGCGTGTCGATCGAGTGAAATCGCGCGAGCCGCTGACTCAAGCGGCGATCGCGCGCCGGATGGCTTCGGCGAGTTCCGCCGCCTGAAACTTCGCCACGAAACCGTTGGCGCCCGCATTGCGCACATGGGCCTCGTTCGCGGAGCCCGTCAGCGACGAATGGATCACGACGGGCATGTCGCGCATCCGGTTGTCGGCGCGGATGCGGCGTGTCAGCGTGAAGCCGTCCACCTCGGGCATTTCCAGATCGGTCAGCACCATCGTGACGGCATCGCGCAAGCGGGTCTTGTTCCGCTGCGCTGCGTCGGCCATTTTCACGAGAATCTGCCACGCTTCTTCGCCCGTCTTGGCCATGATCGATTCGGCGCCGATTTCGCCGAGCGCCTGCTGGATCAGCGTGCGAGCGAAGCCGGAATCGTCGGCGGCGAGAATGCGGGTGCCGGGCGGCAACTGGAGGATGCCGGCCGGATTCGCTGTTTTGGCCGGCACCTGGTGAGTCGGGAGCACGTCGCGCAGCACCTGTTCGACGTCGACGACCTGTGCCAGCCGCGAATCGCCCGTGTTGCCGTCGATCCGCGCAATGCTCGTGACGAGCCCCGATCCCGCCGCAGCGTCCGCCGGGAGCACCTGATTCCAGTCCAGACGCACGATGTCGTCCACTTCCTGCACGGCGAAGCCCTGAGTGGTACGGGCGAATTCGGTCACCAGCAGGATGTTCAGCCCGCGAGTGGGCTCGCAGCCCATGAGCCTCGGCAGATCGACGACGGGAATAACTTGCCCGCGAATATTGACGGCGCCCATCACACAGGGGGACGCGCCGACGATCGGCGTGATGGTCGGCATCGTCAGGATTTCGCGGACCTTGAATACGTTGATGCCGTACAGTTCGTGCGCGGTGTCGCCCGGCACGCTGCCAAGCCTGAACAGGAGCAGTTCGAACTGATTTGAACTCGTCAGGGTCGTGCGTGCATCGGTTGAATGATGGTCCATCATGTAGCTCTGAAATTTACGGGCGTAGCGGCGCTTGCGCCTTGCATACACGTATATCGGCCTGGGCGCGAAAAACATGAACGCCGGTGAAAACCCCGTGGCGCACCGCGCCCGGATGAACGGTCGTTCGAATCGGGCGATTCCGACGACCGCCCTTCATGCAGCCGGATGACGGGTCAGTCCTGTTCCGGCGCGGCGCGACCGGGCGGTAGCAAGGCTTGCGCGGCGGCTTCCGAAAACTGCATCGACCGCCCTCCGATCCGCAATCGTTCCGGATCTGACGGATCGCGCTGGACATCGGGCAATCCATGCGCGGCGAGCGCGCGGGGCGCAGCCGGTCCAGTCGCCGGCCGTGCCCGTGTCCGGTTCGTTGATCGACGCCCAGGACAGCGTACCCAGCACGGATCTTGCGCGGCAACGATACACGAGTCTTCATTCCGGATCCTCGTGCATTCGAGGCGGTTGGTCCGCAGCACCGCCTGCACAAAGGATGGTGAGGCAAAGCGCGTTCAAACGCAGGCGGGTTCAACCCTTTCCGCGGACCCGGAAGCGGGGAAGCGGCCTGCACCGCTGACGGAATGCCAGGGGGAAGCGTCGGCGCTCGTGGCTGTTCATCTCGACGCGCTCAAGGTTTCGCTGGAACTGCGTGGCTTGAATGGCGTCGTGCAAGTGCGCGGCGACCGGACCCAGTTGCAGCAGGTCGTCATCAATCTGTTGATGAACGGTGCCGGGTCGATGATGGCGCGCGGCAGCGATCGCCGCCTCGTACTCGAGTGCGCGGCGGAAGCGGACGATCTCGTGAGCGTGACGGTGGACGATCTGGGCAGCGGCATTGCGCCGGGCATTGCTCACCGGCTACACGAACCCCTGTTCACCACAAAGGAAAACGGCATGGGTATGGGGCTTGCCATTTCGCATTCGATCGTCGATGCAGATGGCGGCAAGCTGACCTTGTCCGCACGCGAAGGCGTCGGCACGCGCGCAACTTTCACGCTGCCACGGCTCGCGCACTAAAACGCGGTGCAGCCATCCGGCTCAGCGCATCAGTCAGTCCATTCTTTGGGATGCTCGTCCCGTCGCATGAGCGGTTCGAGTCGAACGCCGACCAGAGCCGGATGAAGCCGGCTGATTGGTTTTGCGTGCGTTGCATTCCCCATTATTTGCATTTCGCGAATGCCGCATTCGCCCACATCCCCATTCCCCGCGCGCCCGGCTTGGGCCACTCTGCGTCAAACCGGCAGCGTAGCCGAACATTGCGACGCATCGCGCACGCCGGCTCGAACATGACATTGGAGACAAAGATGAAAGCGAATCAGTGGGACGTGTCCTACGAATGGAAAGCCGTGACGCTGCTTGCGCTCGGCTTCGGCCTCGTAGGTCTTGACCGGTGGCTCATCGCACCGCTTTTCCCGTCGATCATGAAAGACCTGCATCTGAATGCGCAGGACGTGGGCAATTGCATTGGCATCCTCGGGCTGTCGTGGGGCGTGTTCGCCGCATTGATGGGCGGCATCTCCGACAAGATCGGCCGTCGCAAGGTGCTGATCCCCGCGATCATCGCATTCTCGCTGCTGTCGGGCTTCTCGGGCGTCGCGGGTGGACTGGCCGCGCTTCTCGGAATTCGCGCGCTGATGGGGGTGGCGGAAGGCTCGTTTTGTCCCACGAGCTTCGCCGCGACCGCCGACGCTTCGCATCCGAAACGGCGCGGCTTCAATCTCGGCTTGCAGCAAAGCGGTTTCGCGCTGTTCGGACTGGCGCTGTCGCCCATCATCGCGACGCAGCTGCTCGGCGTGATGAGCTGGCGCTGGGTGTTCGCGCTCGTGTCTATTCCCGGGCTGATACTCGGTCTGCTGATGTATCGCGTGATTCGCGAGCCGAAGCCCGAGTCGTCCGTCGAGATCAAGCAGGCGAATACGCCCACGCAAAAGACGCATGGCAACTGGCGCGATGTGCTGAAGAGCCGCAACATCCCCGTGGCAATGGTCGCGCTGTTCTGCGCGATGACGGGCGTGTTCGTGCTCGGCGCGATGCTGCCGCTCTATCTGACCGACTATCTCGCGCTCGACACCCAGCGCATGGGCGTCGTCGTGTCGGCCATCGGCTTCGGCGGTTTCGTCGGGCAGTTCGGTTTGCCGGGGCTGTCCGATCTCGTCGGGCGGCGCTTTGCCAGCATCGTCGGCTTCGTCGGTACGGCCGTGATGCTGTATGTGTTCCGTGGCCTCGGCGCGCAGCCGTTCGCGCTGTTCGCGGTGCTGTTCGTCGCGTCGTTCTTCACACTGGGTCTCGTATCGCTGCTGTCCGGCCCCGTCGCGACAGAAGCGGCGCCCATCGGCATGGTGTCGACGGCGATCGGCATCGTGGTCGGCGCGGGCGAGATCTTCGGCGGCGGCATTGCGCCTGCACTCGCGGGCTTCGTCGCCACGCACTTCGGCATTCAGAACATTCTGTGGCTGCCGATCTGTGCGGTGATTCTCGGCGTCGGCGTGAGCCTGCTGCTCGAAGAGACGGCGCCCGCCAGGGCGCGGCGGCGCAGCGCACCGACCGTCGACGAGTCCAGCCGTTTCCCTGCCGTCGAACAGCCTGAATAAGCAAAGTCTCCTCATACGCCGCGTGCACCGACCCAGGCTCCAGCACGTATACACTGACGTGCTGGAGACGGGGACAAGGACGCAGCATGGATCGTTTTCTGAGTATCGAAGCCTTCGTGCGGGTGGCTGAAACCAGCAGCTTCGCCGAGGCCGCACGGCAACTCGGCGTGACCAGTTCGGTCGAGACGAACCGCATCCAGCAACTGGAGAAGTTCGTCGATGCGCCGCTCTTTCATCGCAGCACGCGCCACGTGCGGCTCTCCGACGTCGGCGAAGCGTTCTATCGCGAATGCGCGGAAGTCGTCGGTCGCGTCAACGAGTTGACCGACCAGATGCGGGAACTGCGCGCCACCCCCACAGGCAGGCTGCGCATCCAGATGCTGCCGGGCTTCGCGCTCGGACACTTCGGCGCGTCGCTGGCCGAGTTCAACCGGCGTTATCCCGGCATTCAGCTCGACGTGATCGTCAACGACCGCGTCGTCGATCCCATCGAAGAAGGCTTCGACGTCGCGTTTCAGATCTTCCCGCCCATTTCCGAATCGCTGATCGAACGGCGCCTCTTTCCCGTGCGGCGGCTCTTCTGCGCCGCGCCTGCTTATGTGAGCGAGCATGGCGCGCCGCAGCATCCGCGCGATTTGTTGCAGCACACCACAGCGCTCTATTCGGGTTATCCATCGCGCAACCGCTGGACGATGACGCGCGGCGACGAGGTCGTGGAAATGGAATTGCCCGGCATGATCCGCTCGAATTCCGTGCACCTGCTACGCGACTATGCGCTGACGGGCGGCGGCGTGGTGTGCCTGCCGACGCTCGTCGCAAGCGCCGCGCTGCTCGACGGGACGCTCGTTCCCATCCTCGCCGATTACGCACTCTCGCCGCTGAACTTCGCGGCCGTGTATCCCGCGACGCAGCGCCAGGCGCTCAAGGTGAAGGCGCTGGTCGAATTTCTCGCCGACTGGCTCGGGCCTGAGCCGTCGTGGGACGCGCCGCTCATCGAGCGCGGCTGGGTCCGCTGATTATTCGCGAATCGCAAATGCCGTAATCGGTGCGGTGCCGGTTGTCGATGTTCTGCTGCGCTCCTAAAGTTGAATCCAACAACTTTCCGAACGATGGAGACAGCAATGACCGACGCGTCGTATCACACCTTCTTTGGGTCTCTCGACCGCTATCGCAAAGGCGAAATCGAAATCACGAGTGGCTCTGCGCGCCACTACGTGTTCTCCAACATCTTCGAAATCGCCTCGACATCCGCGCCTTACGAGAAAGTCGTAGCAGGCAAGAACCTCGACTATGTGATCGAAGTGCTGCGCACGGAAGGGCCGTCGCGCTGGTTTGCGAGTTCGCACGACGAGTTCGCGATCTTGATGGACGGCGAAGTGCGCATCGATTTCATCAAGCTCGATACGCCGCCGCAGAACGTCGCGGGCTCCGTCTACGCGTCGAACGAGGGCGAGCCGCCAGCAGGCCGCGCGATGGGACATGTCGTGCTGCGCCGTGGCCATCAGGCGCTGCTGCCCGCGGGCTGCGCGTATCGCTTCAGTGCGCAGAAGCCCGGTGTGGCGCTCGTGCAAACGATGCTCGGCAAGCTGTCAGTCGAGAAGTGGGCGGACATCTGCCTGCACTGACACGCGTTCGCGCACCCATCGCACACAACATCAGGAGACACGACATGGCTACTCTCGATACGCTCGATCATCCCGCCGGCTTCGCAGCTGACACCGTCAAGGCGAGCGAACCCGATCCCGTCACCGGCTACAAGCGCTTCACGCTCGGTGCATTCGAATTTCTTCGCGACGAGTATTTCGTCAAGATCAACTGGCCCGCGAAAGGCCAGACCCGTACCCACGCCGTGCCCGCCGACGCCTTCCTGCGCGCGATGATGCGCGACGTCGCATGGGGCTTCTTCTACGGCTGGGTGAATTTCGATCACGTGTTCGGCACGCGCAATCACTACGGCAAGGTGGACATTTACGCGGGCTCGTTCAACGGCATCATGAAGGAAGCGGGCGTCGACTACATGGAGACCTTCGAAACGCCGACTATCATGGCGACCTTCAAGGCGATCCTGCACGACTGGACCAACGAAGGCTTCGATCCGTTCGCCGCACCCGAGGAAACGGGCACGGCATTCGGCCGCAAGCATGGCGACAACGACGCCGCGATCGAACGCACGCGCATCGCCACGCGCCGCATGCCGGGACTCGAAGGCGATTCGCCGCTGCGCGACGATCTGCCCATCAACCGCGCGTTTGCCGATGTATCGCAAGACGAGCCCGAAGTGCATGTCGAGCCCGGCTTCGAAGGGCAATTGCATGCGGTCAATCTGTTCAAGTATCTGTCGCGTTCGGATGTCACGTGGAATCCGTCGGTGACGTCGGTGTGCGGCCAGAGCCTGTTCTGTCCGACCACGGAGGAATACATCCTGCCCGTCTTTCACGGCAACGACCGCGTCGAATGGTTCTTGCAGCTGTCGGATGAAATCGTCTGGGACATTGGCGACAAGAACACGGGTGCGCCGCGCGCCCGCATCACGATGCGCGCGGGCGACATCTGCGCGATGCCCGCCGACATCCGCCATCAAGGCTATTCGACCAAGCGCTCGATGCTGCTCGTGTGGGAGAACGCGACGCCGAATTTGCCGAAACGTTATGAAAGCGGCGAACTGAAGCCGTATCCCGTCGACTTCTGAATAACGGCGCGCCCGCTTTGAATCAAGGACTTCTCATGCAAAACCAACTCTTTATCGACGGCCGCTTCACCGACGCTGCCGAAGGCGGCACGATCGACGTGCTCAATCCGCACGACGGCTCGCTGATCACGAAGATCGCGGCCGCCACGGCCACTGACGTCGATCTTGCCGTTGCTGCCGCGACGCGTGCGTTTCCGAAGTGGTCGGGCATGGCTGCCGCCGATCGCGGGCGCTTGCTGCTGCGTCTCGCCGACGCCATCGAAGCGAATGCGGAAGAACTCGCGCAGCTCGAATCGCTCGACACGGGTCACCCCATCCGCGATTCGCGCGCGCTCGACGTACCGCGCACCGCCGCATGCTTCCGCTATTTCGGCGGCATGGCCGACAAGCTGCAGGGCTCAGTGATTCCCGTCGAAACGGGCTTTCTCAACTACGTGCAGCGGGCGCCGATCGGCGTGGTCGGCCAGATCGTGCCGTGGAATTTCCCGCTGATGTTCACCAGCTGGAAAATGGGCCCGGCGCTCGCTGCGGGCAATACCGTCGTGCTGAAGCCCTCGGAGATCACGCCGCTGTCCACGCTGCGCATCGTCGAGCTGATGGCCGAAGTGGGCTTTCCCGATGGCGTCGTGAACATCGTGCCGGGTTACGGCAACACTGCGGGCCAGCGGCTCGCGGAACATCCGGGCGTCGGCAAGATTGCGTTCACGGGCTCGACGGCGACAGGGCGCCGCATCGTCGAAGCATCGCAAGGCAATCTGAAGCGCGTGCAGCTCGAACTTGGCGGCAAGGGCGCGAACATCGTGTTCGAAGACGCCGATCTCGACGCCGCGATCAACGGCGCAGCATGGGCGATCTTCCACAACCAGGGGCAGGCGTGCATCGCCGGCTCGCGGCTGATCCTGCACGAGCGCATCGCTGATGAGTTCCTCGAGCGTTTCGTCGCGCTCGCTGCGTCGATCCGCGTCGGCAATCCGCTCGACCCGGAAACGGAAATGGGACCGCTCACGTCGCTGCAGCATCTGGAGCGCGTCAAAGCCTATGTCGACGTGGCGCGCGAGCAGGGCGGGCGCGTGCTGACGGGCGGGACCGCGCCGCAGGATGCGTCGCTCGCGAACGGCTACTATGTGCGGCCCACGGTGGTCGAAGCGAAGACCCCGCAAGACCGCATCGCGCAGGAAGAAGTGTTCGGGCCGTTCGTCACGGTGCTGCGTTTCGGCAGCGATGAAGAAGCGCTGCAGATCGCGAATGGCACCGATTATGGACTCGGCAGCGGCCTGTGGACACGCGATCTCTCGCGCGCACATCGCACGGCGGCGCAGATTCAAGCGGGCATGTGCTGGATCAACTGCTATAAGCGCGTGAATCCGGGTAGTCCGTTCGGCGGCGTCGGACAGTCGGGCTATGGGCGCGAAATGGGCTACGAGGCGATGCACGATTACACGGAAGCGCGTTCGGTGTGGGTCAACGTCGACGGCAAGGTGCCGCCGCATTTCAGGCGCTAAAGAGGACGACGGCGATGAAAGGCTTTGTCTATCAGGGCACGCCGTCGCGCGTGGTGTTCGAGTGGGGCGCGCTTGCGCAACTGCCCGCAGAAGTCGAACGGCTCGGCGCGCGGCGCGCGCTGATTCTCTCGACGCCCGAACAGCACGCTTTGGCCGACGAGGTGGCGCGCGTGCTGGGCGAGCGCGCCGCGGGCGTGCACGCGCAGGCGGTGATGCATGTGCCCGTCGGCGTGGCGCGCGCCGCGCGCGAAGCGGCCGCGGCGCTCGACGCCGACTGCTGCATTGCCGTCGGCGGCGGTTCGACAATCGGGCTCGGCAAGGCGATCGCGCTGGAGTCGCCGCTGCCCATCATCGCCGTGCCGACTACCTATGCGGGCTCGGAGATGACGCCGATCTACGGACTCACGGAAGGGCGCGTCAAGCGCACGGGCCGCGACATGCGCGTGCTGCCGCGCACGGTGATCTACGACCCGTCACTCACGTTGACGTTGCCGCCGCCGATCTCGGCGGCCTCGGGCGTCAATGCGATCGCGCATGCCGTCGAAGCGCTCTATGCGCAAGACGCGAATCCCGTCATCAGCCTGATGGCAGAAGAGTCGATCCGCGCGCTGGGCGCGGCGTTGCCGGGCATCGTGCGCAAGCCCGACGATGCCGACGCGCGCAGCCGCGCACTGTACGGCGCGTGGCTCGCGGGAAGCTGCCTGGGTGCCGTCGGCATGGCGCTGCATCACAAGCTGTGTCATACGCTCGGCGGCACGTTCAACTTGCCGCACGCGCAGACGCATGCGGCGATGCTGCCGCATACGGCACACTACAACCACGAGGCTGCGTCCGATGCGTTGACGCGCGTTGCGCAGGCGCTCGGCGGACAGCGCGCGAGCGAGGCCGGGCCGCTGCTCTACGATCTGGACCGCACGCTCGGCATTCCCGTGTCGCTCGCGGAGATCGGCATGCCGGAAGAAGGCCTCGACGAAGCCGCGGAGCTTGCGTGCCGCAATCCGTATGCGAATCCGCGCCCGATCGAGCGCGACGCGATCCGCGCGCTGCTGCAGCGCGCATGGCAGGGCATAGCGCCTGCCTGAACACAGCGGGAACCTGGAGGAAGACATGTCGATAGACGAACGAGAGGCCGAACGAGAGGCCGAACGAGCCCTGACCGGGCAGGTGGTGGCAAGCTTCGCGAACACGGAAGATGCGCGGCTGCGCACGCTGATGCAAAGCCTCGTGCGGCACATGCATGCATTCGTAAGCGAAGTGGAGCCGACGGAAGAAGAGTGGATGGCGGCTATCCGCTTTTTGACCGCGACGGGCAAGATGTGCGACGACCTCGTGCGGCAGGAGTTCATCCTGTTGTCGGATACGCTGGGCGTGTCGATGCTCGTCGACGCGATCAATCACCGGTTGGCCACGGGCGCGACCGACACGACGGTGTTCGGGCCGTTCTATATCGAAGGGATGCCGGAGCGCGCGTACGGCGAGAACATGGCTTTCACAGCCGGCGTGCCCGCGCTCGTGCATGGCCGCGTATTGACGACCACGGGTGAGCCGGTCGCGGGCGCGTTGCTCGACGTGTGGCAGACGGCCGGCAACGGCATGTATTCCGGGCAGGACACGGCGCAGCCGCATGGCAATCTGCGCGGCCGGTATCGCACGGACGCCGACGGCCGCTATGCGATCACGACCATCGTGCCTGTCAGCTATCCGATTCCGACTGACGGTCCCGTGGGCCAGATGCTCGAAGCGACGGGGCGGCATCCGTGGCGTCCCGCGCATCTGCATTTCATGATCAAGGCGCCGAACTATCGCACGCTCGTCACGCATCTGTTCGACAAGGACGATCCCTATCTGCAATCGGACGCCGTGTTCGGCGTGAAGCCTTCGCTGATGGTCGCATACGACGAACGCTCCGCAAGCGACGAACTCGCGCGGCGCTTCGGCTTCAGCGGCAGCTATCGCGAAGCGCGATACGACTTCGTTCTGGATGGGAGCGCAACGCAATGAGACGCTACTTCGCGGTGTTTGCCACCGACAAGCCGCAGATGCGCGAAGTCCGCGAGCGCATGCGGCCGAGTCATCGTGCGTATTTGCGCAGCGCGTCGTCGCACGGCGTATTCGTGCGGCTCGGCGGCCCGACACTCGCGCCGCATTGCGACGCGATGAACGGCACGCTGCTCGTCGTCGAAGCGGACGGTATCGGTGATGTGATGGCGTTCGTCGGCAACGATCCCTATATGCAGGCGGGGCTGTTCGAGCGGGTCGAGGTGCGGCCGTGGGACTGGAGCCTCGGCAATCCGGAACAGCGCGTATGAACGGCGATACACAGCGGCTGTGCAGCCTCGGCGATGTGCCCGACGGCGGTGCGCGCGTCGTGGACCGCGCGGGTCAGCCCGTGATACTCGTGCGGCGCGGCGACAGCGTGTGGGGCTATGTGAATCGCTGCCCGCATTTCTCGGTGCGACTCGATTTCGAAGAAGGGCAGGTATCGTGTTATCGCGGACAGGTTTTGATGTGCGCACATCACAGCGCACTTTTCCGTTTCGAAGACGGGCGCTGTATCGAAGGGCCGTGTGCCGGGGCGGCGCTCGATGCAGTCGAGGTCCGCGTCGATGCAACGTGGTCTGTCGTGGGTCTGTGAAAATCCAGAGTTCGCTTCAAACGCGAGCAGGCAGTAATATGACGGCACTTTTCCTCTACGGGTCATACTTCGATGCAAGTGCTGGTTGACGCAGACGCCTGCCCGGTCGTCGTCAAGGAGATGCTGTTTCGGGCCTCGAGGCGCATTGAAGTGTGCGTGACGCTGGTTGCGAATCAATTTCTGCGTACTCCGCCTTCCCGCTTTATCAAGGCCATACAAGTGCCTGCGGGCTTTGACGCCGCCGATAACCGTATCGTCGAACTCGCTGAGAGCGGCGACCTCGTGATTACGGCGGACATTCCTCTCGCTGCCGCTGCTCTCGACAAGGGCGCTCATGTGCTCGATCCACGCGGAAACTGGTTTAGCCGCGAGAACATTCAGGAGCGTCTCACGATGCGCGACGTCATGGACCAGTTGCGTAGTTCAGGCATTGAGACGGGCGGCCCGACACCTTATTCCGCCAACGACAGCAAGGTGTTCGCCGGGCAACTGGACCGCTTCCTTGCACGCCACCGTGCTTCGCCTCGTTGACGTGCCTGACGTGCCTGATGCGCGTGTGACAGAACACATACGAAGCGACACCATTTTTTGTTCAGTGCAAAAAATCCGGCCAGTGCAAGCAAAGTACTTTTACGTCAGAAGATTGCTTTAACGCGGAGAAAGCCCACGCGTGAACGACGATTGATGGCGAAACTAAAACAAAGTGTAGGAACATCCGCCAAGCTATCGGAAATTCGCGACATCCATAAGGATGCGTAAAGCATCCCATCTATGATGCACCGCAAACAAAGCAGTTTCGACGCAGAGCGTCCGGCGTCTCGAATGGCAAGGCCGCGGAGCAGAAATGCTGTCAGTTGGTGCATCCAAAGAACAGCACGCCGTAATGACAGCCTTTCCTGGTCAGCAATAACAGTGAAATTTCCCGAGACAACACTACGTCGTCCGCGATAGAGGACGAGCGTGTTGCAGCAACATTCGCTTGAACGTTCAAAAAGCCAGGGGTGCGCTCAGGTCGTGCGCATCTACCCAGTTCTTTCCATACCCGCAATGGTCAAGGGGAAGGCTCATGACGTGTGCAAGTCTGGAATCGGCGCTAACGGATTGGGTGCAACTGCCCGAGCCCAATGTGCGCTGCATGCCTGTCACGCGCCGCGTGGCGATCCTGCTATTCGAAGACTGTTCATTTGCCGTGACGGTCATGCTCGGCGAGATCTTTCAGGCGGCGAATGAAATCGCGTCGAGTGCGAATCGCAACGTGAGATATGAACTCAGGTTTCTGTCCGTTACGGGCGGCAACGTGAGATGTTCATCGTCGATCTGCGTCTGGACGGATGGACTGGATTCGTGGCACTGCGTGGGTTTCGATACGTTGTTCGTTTCCGATGGAACGGGCGCGAGTGCCGCCGCACGCGACGAAAGGATCGTGAACTGGCTGCGTCGCGTACACGCGAACATGATCGCTGTACAGCCTCTCGGCGAGGGCCACAGGCTGTTTCGGTCAGCCTGCGCACATGCAGAGCCGCGATCCGTCGGCGTCGAGCACGGCGGAGCGGGCGAGACGGAGGGCGAGGAGCGAGAGCATACAAGCGTACGTCTCGAGCTGATGAAGGGCGCGCTGATCCTGCTCAAGCGCGATATCGGCGACGATTGCGCACGCAGCGTCGCGAAACAGGTGATGCCCGACACGCTGTCCGCCTTTCCGTCTCTGCTGGGCGGCAGTCCCGATCGCGATACCGCCGACCGTGTGCATGTCGCCGCGCGTTGGCTGAAAGACAATTGCCAACGTTCGATCACGATCGAAGACGCAGCGCGTGTGGTCGACATGAGTACACGCAATTTTCAGCGATGCTTCAAGATTGCCGTGGGTGTCACGCCTTCCGCTTATTTGATGCGCGCGCGGTTTGCGATTGTCTGCAGCCTGTTGACTCATTCCGAGTTGCCCGTCGACAAGATCGCACGGCATACGGGCATGAGCAGTGGCGATCGGCTCGCAAAGGTATTTCGCCGGCAATTGAATGTATCGCCGACCGAGTACCGGATAAAAACACGGCTGGAAGCGGGTATCTAGATTACGCGGCCATAAACGCTTATGGATTTCTCCGTGGATTGCAATTCGTCTGCTTTCATAGCTAGCCTGTAGCACCGGCTCAAGAGTTCAACGCAAGTTCTTCTGTTTCAGGTGCTCGATCGAAGCTCCGTATATTTCATTCGCGTGACGTGGATATGTGTAATTCATGCTTCGCGATCAAGGATGCGAAATGAGCAAGTTCGAAGGAAAGGACTCGGGTTTTGTGACCGGGCAGTACTCCGTTGATCTGGGTGCCGTGCCCATGGTGACGGATTCGTCCGTATTGGTGTCCGCGAATGCCGACGGGCTGCGGTTGCTGCTCCGGCCATTTTCCTGTCGCCTTCTTGCTTCCGTCGTAAGACAGGGGCCGCCGCCCTATGAGATGTTCGTCGAAGGATGGCTGTCGACGGAGGGAAGCGCCGAGCATTGTACTCAAGCCGTCGAGATACATTTCCGGTTCGGAGAAAGGGCAGCGCATACGCAATGGGATTCTGCGTCAGACGAGGCGGGAATCCCTGAACGGATTCACAGCTCAGCGACGTTTCTAAAGTCGAATCTGGAGCATCTCATCACGGTAGCCGACGTCGCGCGCACGGTTGCAATGAGCGAACGCAATTTCTTACGGCGCTTCCGGCAAGAGTTCGGCATGACGCCTTCCGAGTACCTGCTGCAAACGCGACTGCAGAAGAGCTGTCAATTGCTTGTCGAAAGCGAACTGCCTGTCGACAAGATTGCGCGGCGTTGTGGCATGACAAGCGGCACCCGGCTTGCAAAGATCTTTCGAAAGCGGTTTGGCATGTCGCCTACCGAATACCGCCTTCAGAATGGAAAAAGTTCGCGCGCACTCGTCGAGGCTTGAGAAGAGTGCCGCACGCTCGCGCTCGTTCATCATCGGCCGAAGCCAGTCCAAAGCAGTGGCGAGTACCTGTCGATTGCCGCCTGAATCGGGACATGATGCCCATACGCAACGGCCGACACCGTCAATAACGAACCCGCCACGAAAGGGCGCAGCTTTGTGGGCAGAAGCGGAGGCGGCTTCCGGCGCATCAACAGGACCGTGACGAGCAGACCCAAGGTCCAGCCCGCGATGACCTCCGACACCGAGTGCGCTTCGTCGAACACACGTGAGACGCCAATCAGCGCGGCTATGGCGATGCCGGAGCACAACGCCGCGCTCCGCCTGTTTGCTCGTCCGTCGTGCAGCGTAAGCAGAAACGACATGGGCCATACGGCCGACGCCAGCATGGTATGTCCGCTGATCATGCGAAAGTTGATTGCCTCGATCTGCATGCCGGAGCCGGCATAGAGAATCTTGCTGATACCCACGAGCAACATCGCTGCGACAAGCAGAACGGACCATGAGAAGGCCACGCGCGAGCCCGTCATCGAACGGGTCAGCCAAACCACGCAGACGATGGCCAGCGGCAGTGTCATTGCCGCGTCACCCAGATTGCTGATCGCCATCCACATTCGTCGCCCCGCTGGTTCTCGCACCGCCTAAGTGTATTGCAGAGCGTGCGAAGAAATAATTCGTTTTGAAAATGAACACTCATCTGCATGTCGACATGCTAAAGAACCCGGCGATCAAGCCTTGCAGACATTATTTATTCATCTGTTGTTTGTGTCACTGCTTTGCGACCTGCGAAGCGTATGCGCGCGAACCTATAAGAGAGAAGTAAGACCAGGTTCATACGGGAAATTTCGATGCAAACCGATCAGACAACGTCGGGCACGATTCGGCCAACGAATATTGATGCGCGGTCTGTCAAGTATGATGCACTGCATATAAACGCAGAACAGAATCAGCCAATACATACGTTTCCACATGACCT
Source organism: Paraburkholderia azotifigens (assembly GCF_007995085.1). Lineage (GTDB taxonomy): Bacteria > Pseudomonadota > Gammaproteobacteria > Burkholderiales > Burkholderiaceae > Paraburkholderia > Paraburkholderia azotifigens. Next base: position 1,477,381 of record NZ_VOQS01000005.1, on the reverse strand, counting down.
GTAACCCGAGTAGTCAATCGCGCTAGTCGTTCCCGATAATTCACGTAGGGGTCCAAATCATGATCGTGCGTGACGAAAAGATGATCGATAAGCACGACGGGCACCATCCTTTCGAGAGCGATCTGTTCCAGGAGCCGGGTGCCGTCGAGATGGTGCCGGTGATACTGGCTGGCGGCGCTGGCACGCGGCTTTGGTCGATGTCGAGAGAGCAGTATCCGAAACAGCTGGGCGGTCTGCTTGGGAACCATTCGCTGTTGCAGGCGACGGTCGCGCGCACGCAGAACCTTGCCGGTCCGTGGCGGCTGGCTCCCGTTCCCGTGGTGGTATGCGGCGACGAGCATCGATTCATTACCGAGGAGCAGACACGTGCCGCGGGCGTTCATTCGTCGATCGTCGTCGAACCGGCGCGGCGCGACACCGCTCCCGCGCTGACGCTTGCTGCAGCGGCGCTGGCGCGTGACGGCGCCGATCCGATCATCGTCGCGATGCCCGTCGACGACGCGATCGCCGACGTCGAGGCGTTTCAGCGCGCGATCCTGATCGCAGCGCGCTACGCCGCCGATGGTGCGATCGTGACACTGGGCGTGCCGCCCACACGCGCAGAGACGGGTTTCGGCTACATCCGGTTTGGTGCGTCGCTCGCCGACGCAGCGCGCAACATCGAGCGCTTCGTCGAGAAGCCGGCGGCCGAGCTGGCCGTGCATTACGTGGAATCAGGCGGCTACTGGTGGAATAGCGGCATTTTCGTTATGCGCGCGCGAGTGTGGCTCGATGCCGTCAATCGACTTCAGCCCGCCATGTATCGGGCTTGCGTAGACGCAATCGAAAATGGCATGAGCGACGCCCCGTACTTCTATGTCAGTCCGCAGCATTTCAACCGGTCGCCACCTGCGTCGATCGATCATCTCGTGATGGAGCGGATTGGCATCGACGAATCTCTTCCGCCTGGCGTGGTCGTGCTGCTCGACGCGGGCTGGGCCGATCTGGGACCGTCATGCGCAGCGGTCGACGGTTTGCACATGGATTCGCGGCGTAGCGTCCTTCAGCAACGTGTGCTTGCCGATGAAGAGATCGCGCTGTTCGACCGCGTCCGCGATTACCTGACGGGCGAGGATCTACAGAAGATGAAGGTGGCCATCGTTCACGACTGGCTCGTGACGGCAGGCGGGGCAGAGAAAGTACTCGAGCAGATCATACGGTGCTTTCCCGACGCAGATCTTTTCAGTCTCGTCGACTTTCTCGAAGATCGCGATCCCGTTTGCGGCAAGGCGGTGACGACGTCATTCATTCAGAGCTTGCCGTTCGCGCGCCGCCGGTATCGTGCCTATCTTCCGCTGATGCCGCTTGCCATCGAGCAGTTCGATCTCTCTGCTTATGATCTGGTCATCACGAGTTCATATGCGGTCGCAAAAGGCGTGCTCGTCGGGCCCGACCAGACCCACGTCAGCTATGTGCACTCGCCCATGCGCTACGCGTGGGATCTTCAGCATCAGTATCTTCGCGAGTCGCATTTGACTCGCGGACCGAAGTCCTGGGCAGCGCGTGCACTGCTGCATTACATGCGAACCTGGGACGCGCGCTCGGCCAACGGTGTCGATAGTCTGATCGCGAATTCGGATTTCGTTGCGCGCCGGATGATGAAAACCTATCGGCGCGAAGCAACGGTGATTGCGCCACCCGTCGAGGTCGAGCGTTTTGACGCATGCAGCGAGAAAGACGATTTCTATCTGACTGCGTCGCGGCTGGTGCCTTACAAGCGCGTCGATCTGATCGTCGAAGCGTTTTCGAAAACACCGGCGCGCCGTCTTGTCGTGATCGGCGATGGACCGGAAATGGAGAAGATCCGCGCGCAGGCCGGTCCGAACATCACGCTGCTCGGCTACCAGCCATTTTCGGTCTTGAAGGACCATATGCAGCGCGCGAAGGCATTCGTATTCGCGGCTGAAGAAGACTTCGGCATTGTGGTCGTCGAGGCGCAGGCTTGCGGTACGCCCGTCATCGCATTTGGCAAAGGCGGTGCGCTGGAAACCGTTACGCCCATCGGCAAGCCGCACCCGACAGGTGTGCACTTCTTTCAGCAAAGCGCTGCGTCGCTGCTCGAAGCCGTGGAATGTTTCGAACGCCAGCGGCAGCAAATGAGTGTCGCTGCGTGCCGCGCAAACGCTGAGCGTTTTTCGGTCGCGGCGTTCAGGCACGCGTTCATGCACGAGGTAAGCACGACCATCGCGGCGAGCCGCAGGCGCTCACGTCGCCATGGCCCCTCACTCGATCCCGTATGGCCCGGCAACGCGGCGCAACGCATTCTGCAGAACAGTTGATGCGGTTGGGCGCATTTCGCGTCCCCGCCGTTCAGAACCATTCGCACCCGCGTCGCCCATGCCGGAAGATTGCCGGCGCTCGCGCGCACCCATGGACCTGAAAGCGAAAGGAATCCGACCCAGGCTTTAGACCGTGCATCGCGAACCTGCCGTGCAATTCCGGCAAAGGAGAGGAAATTGACGAATGCATTTGTTACGGGCATTACCGGACAGGACGGCGCCTATCTTGCGCAACTGCTGCTCGAGCGCGGCTACGAGGTGTTTGGTACCTATCGTAGTAGGAGCACGTCGAATTTCTGGCGCATGGAAGAACTTGGCGTGCTGGGCCACCCCAATCTTCATCTCGTCGAATGCGACTTGACGGATCTGGGCGCGACCATACGGCTGATCGAGAAAACCAAACCACGCGAAATCTATAACCTGGCCGCGCAGAGCTACGTTGGCGCTTCATTCGAGCAGCCCGTTACGACCTCGAAGATCACAGGCGCGGGCGCGCTTCATCTTCTCGAATCGATCCGCACACTGGATTCATCCATTCGCTATTACCAGGCTTCCACGTCCGAGATGTTCGGGAGAGTCGGGGGCGCGCCGCAAAACGAGGAAACGCCGTTCTACCCGCGCAGTCCGTACGGCGTGGCAAAGCTTTACGCGCACTGGCTGACCATCAACTATCGCGAGTCGTACAACATCTTCGCGTCGCCGGGGATTCTCTTCAATCACGAATCGCCATTGCGTGGCCGTGAATTCGTCACTCGAAAAATCACCGATGCCGTCGCGAAGATCAAGCTCGGAAAGCAGGATGTGCTCGAACTCGGCAACCTCGACGTCAAACGCGATTGGGGCTTTGCGAAGGAGTACGTGCACGGCATGTGGCGCATGCTCCAGGTCGACGAACCGGAGACCTTCGTGCTGGCGACCAACCGCACGGAGACGGTTCGACGCTTCGTCACGATGGCGTTCAAGGCGGCGGGAACGCAGATCGAGTGGCGCGGCCGAGGCGCTCAGGAAGAGGGCATCGACATCTCGAACGGCACGGTGAGAGTGCGCGTCAATCCGAAGTTCTATCGTCCCGCGGAGGCGGAACTTCTGGTCGGCGATCCGGGAAAGGCAAAGGAAAAGCTGGGGTGGGAGTGTAAGACCTCGCTCGAAGATCTTTGCAAGATGATGGTCGACGCGGATCTGGCCCGCAACGAGAAGGGCATCTCGTTCTGAGTCGTCTGTCGGATTGAATACGCAAACAAGCGATCTGCTTCTAGAGGAGTACGAACTTGAGCGTAAAGAGCATCGGCATGAAGAACGAAACGGGGCGCGGCGATGAAGACGCCTTCGTCGCCGGAGATCTCGGACGGCTGATCGTCGACAACATCTGGGTCGTGACCTGTATCGCCGCACTGGTGTTCGGGGCGTCGATTCTGAAAGCGTACCTCGCTACCCCGATGTACGACGCCAACGCGGTGCTGCGAGTGGATCTACCGAACCCGAACGGACTTGGCATCGCATTGCAGGCGCCGCAGGTTGCCCAGCCGGTTCCGCTGAAATTGCCGACCGACGTCGAGATCGAAATGGTACAGAGCCGCAACGTACTGTTGCCGGTGATCGAGCAATTCAGATTGAACCTGTCGGTCACGCCGCGCCGGCTGCCTTTGCTCGCGGATATTACCGACCTGTTCGCGACGCGTGGCACGCCCATGCCGCCCATTCTCGGCCTCCCGTCGTTTGCGTGGGGCGGGGAGATCGTGACGCTGGCCTCGTTACGCGTGCCGCGTGAACTGGAGAACGAGCCGCTCGGCATGCTGGTGCTCGACGGCGGTCGATACCGGCTCGATGACCCGAACGGCCGCCCGATTCTCTCGGGTACCGTGGGCGTGCCGGCAGCGGGCGACGGCGGGTCGATCACGGTGGACCGCTTGGCGGCCCGGCCGGGTACACGCTTTACGGTGGTGCGCTATAGCGATGTCGATGCGATCGAGCGGATTCATCGGCAATTGCAGGTGATGGAGCTGGGCAAAGACACGGGCGTTATCCAGATCCTTTACGAAAGCAGCGATCAGATGCTTGCCATGCGCGTGACGGATGCGATTGCCAAAACGTATATCGCCGCGCACATCGCGCAACGCCGTGAAGAAGCAAGCGAAACGCTGGCGTTCGTGGATGGTGAACTGCCCCGCCTGCGCGACGAACTCCGGCAGGCGGAAGTGCGATTGAGCGACTACCAGACGGCGGTTGGAACGATCAAGCCCGATCCTGAGAGCACGATGTATCTGCAGGGCAGTCTCGACTTCGCTCGCGAGATTGCCAGTGTGAGACTGCAGCGCACGCGGCTCCTCGAGCAGTTCACGCCCGACAGTGCTCAGGTGCGAACCACCGATGATCAGCTGAAGCAGCTCGCCAGCGAAAAGGAGGCATTCGAAGCGCGCTTCAGCACGTTGCCGCTTGCAGTGCGCACGACGGCCGATCTGACGCGCGACGTCAAAGCGGCCAATGACATCTATCTCGCGATGCTCAACAAGTCGCACGAACTGGATGTAACGCGAGCGGGGACGCTCGGCAATGTGCATATCGTCGATACGCCGCTTTGGCCGTCCAGACCCGTCAAGCCGAAGCGTTTGCTGATCGTCGCCACGGGTGCGGGAGCAGGTGTGATCCTTGGCGTGCTGTTCGTGTTCGTGCGGCAGCAGTACTTCAACGGTGTGCGCGAGCCGCTGTCTGTCGAACGCCGTTTGCGCCTGCCTGTTTTCGGCGCAATCCGCTTCAGCAGCGAGCAGGCGCGGCTTGACTACGGCGCGGACCGCATCGCGTCGCCGCAGACGCACCCAGGCGACAGGATGAGCGCGGATACGCAAGCGCCCGATGCCGCGGGAGCAATCGATCCGCACGGGAGCGATCCGCAACGGCTTCGCGAAGCGGGCATCGGCGCGCCGTTCCATCGTGCGTCCCACGAAGCATCGAACCACGCGAAGTCGCCGTCTTCCGCCAGAAAGCGTCACGTAACAGGGACGCCTCTCGCCATACACCGGCCGGCCGATCTGTCGATGGAGCAGTTGCGCGACGTGCGAACCGCGCTGGAGTGTGCGGTCGCCGTAGCGCCGAACAAGATCCTGCTGGTGACGGGCGCGACGCCTGGCACGGGCAAGAGCTTTGTTTCCGCGAATCTCGCGGTGCTCGCAAGCGAGACGGGCAAGCGGGTCTTGCTGATCGATGCCGACATGCGGCGCGGCGTGCTCGCTTCGCATTTCGGGCTTCCCGCGTCGAATGGTCTGGCGGAGCTGCTGGCAGGACACATCATTCCGCTGCGCGCGATTCAACCCACTTGCATCGACGGCATGTCGTTGCTTGCGACTGGACTCTATCCGGCGAATCCATCGGCGTTGCTCGCGACGCAGCGAATGCGCAACCTGCTTCACATCGCCAGTGAGCAATTCGATCTCGTCATTGTCGACACACCGCCCGTTCTCGCCGTAACGGATGCAAACATCCTTGCGGCCCATGCCGGCGCCACGCTGCTGGTGCTTCGTCCGAACGTGCAAACCCAGTCCGAACTGGAAGAGACCTTGCGGCGCCTGGATCGCGCGGGGGCCAATCTGATCGGCGCTGTCTTCAATGCGATGCCGCAACGCCGGAGTGAAAAGCGATGGCATGCCTACGCAAGGGCGTACTCCGCGAACGCAAGCCAGATGCAACGCAATGCATAGAACCGACGCGTGAGCACGTCGCTTCCGGCAGATCCAGTCAGAGAGGGAAATCATGCTGAATACGCCACATCGAACGGCTTCTCGTGCACTTTCCGCGACGCGAGGCAACGTCATCTCCAGCCAGTCCGGCGACGCAACCGCGACCGGTATCGACGCGTCGGACGAAGACTTCGTCATCAACGGCAAGTTCATGAGCCAACGCATGACGGGTGTGCAGCGCTGTGCGTATGAATTCGCCACTGCGTTGCAGCGTGTGGAGCAGGAGCACAGGCGTTTCTCGGTGATCGTCCCCGTCGACGCCACGACGGCATCCGCACCGTTCAAAACACGAACGGCATTTTCCTGGCTCAAGGGATCGCTTTGGGAACAACTTGCGTTGCCGTTCGCGTCCGGGCGCCACATTCTGCTGAGTCTTTGCAATGTGGGGCCCATCATCAAGCGACGGCATGTCGTGATGATCTACGACATGGCTGTGTTCGATGCGCCGGCCGGCTACTCGAGGAAGTTCCGCTGGTGGTACGCGTTCATGTTCTTCTCGTTGAAGCTGAATGCGCGGCATATCGTGACCGTATCGGAGTTCTCGAAGTCACGGATTCGTGCCGCGCTTGCCGTGCCGGATTCCAAGGTGTCGGTGGTCAAGCTGGCGGCCGATCATTTCGGCCGCATCGAGAGCGACTCCGGCGTGATCTCGCGCCTCGATCTGAAGAAGGACCGCTATGGACTGGCGGTCGGCAGCCTGGCGGGTGGAAAGAATCATGCGCGTTTGCTTGCCGCGATCGAGCGGCTCGAGTTGCGCGACGACTTCAAATTCGTCGTCGCCGGCGGCAAGAACGGGCGCATCTTCGGCAACAGTACGACGCGTGCGGGAGCGGAGGGGGAAAAGGTCGTCTGGGCGGGATATGTGTCGGATAGCGAGTTGAAGGCGCTGTACGAGAACGCTGCCTTCTTTGTGTTTCCGTCGCTCTATGAAGGATTCGGGCTCCCGCCTTTAGAGGCGATGTATTGCGGCTGCCCGGTGATCGTGTCGCGCGAGGCTTCGTTGCCGGAAGTGTGCGGCGATGCAGCGGTCTATTGCGACGCGTATTCCGTCGAGGACATCGCCGAGAAAATGACGGCGATGATGAACGATGCGCAAATGCGCGCGATGTACCGGACGCGCGGTCGCGAGCACGCCGGGCAATTCCAGTGGTCGAAGTCCGCCAGCCGTCTGCTGGACACGATCAGTCACGCGCGCTGACGCGCTCCCGTCAACACTGCCGCGACGGAGAGGTCGATGTACCCCAAGGTGATATCGATTCTGTTCTACATGTTCTTTACCTGCGTGATCTTCAATCCGCAGGTATCGGGTGTCACCGTTTACGTCTATGTCGTCATTCCGTTTCTCGACCCCGGATTTTTACGGTTCGTGAGCAACACGTTTCGCAGATGGAGCGGTCCCCTCGGCGTCGCGCTGATCGTGAGCTTTATGGGCTCTCCGTCTGTTGCGGTGCGAGTAGTGTCGATCGCCGTGTGCATCGGCTATCTGTTGTACACATCCGGGCGCGGCCTGGATTGCCTTCATCAATGGATGGCAATCAACGTGATCTTCGCGCTGGCTCAGTTTGTCCTTTACTACGTCGATCAGAGTCTGTCGATACAGCTTGGCCCCAAGAATCTGTCGAAAATGCTGTGGGGCGAATATGCGACAGAGACCAACACGAACTTCTACGAGATCTTCTATTTCTCGCGCGTGTCGGGTTTTTCCCGTGAAGCGGGGTTCTTTTCGTCCTTGCTGGTCGCATCGTTTGTCGCGGACATCGTCAGAGGAACGACGAGCCGCAAAATGATCGCGCTGTACTGTATCGGCCTGTTCATCAGTTTTTCCAAGTCGTCGTTCGTGTTTGTGATCTTCGCTGCGTTGTATCCGCTGCGCGACGGGATAAGAAGGGTCCATCCGCTGATTGTCCTGCTGGCGTACACGGTATTTTTTGCGCTGCTAGGCGCGTATCTCGCGCGTTTCAATTTCTTCGACTCGGATACGTTCGGGCATCGGCTTGGCGGTTACGCGTTCCTGTTCGATGCAAGACTCGAAGACGTCGTTCACGGCATCAACGCCAGTGAACTGATCGCGCATTACCGGTACTTGCCGTATGTGCACCTCATCGAGCGCGACGTGCAGGGCGCGGGTGTGACCTTCGCCGGGTTGCCTGCAAACGTTGCGGAAATGGGCGTGTTCAGCGCGTTGATCCTGTTGGGCGTCGTCGCGCTGACTGCAAGCGACGGTTTCGTCATGCTCCTGTTTCTGCTGCTGACCGCGACGGTGAGCATCACGACCGTGACTTCCTTCGTGCCGCTCGCCTACCTGACGTTGTACTGGCCGCGCTTCTCCGCCTATAGCGCGAAATATCTGACAGTGGCGCGCCGGCCGCCTGCATGGAAATCTTTTGCGCCAGTGCGATATGCGAGTGTTCGCAAGAACGTGTCCATGACGAAATAGCGATTTCGAATGCGTCTTTTACGCCAACCGGAGTGATCGGACAGCAAGGAGGTTTCATGTTCGCAGGTCGCATTGCGAGCTGTTTGACGACATCGATGCGCGTACTGCTGCTTTCGGCAGTCGCTTTGTGGTGCGCAGGCGTGCCCACTGTGCTGGGTGCAGAGTTGACGCTCAATGTGAACAATCCAGCGGGATCGTTGATCGCGCAGCGTGCCGGCGACATGAAGATCGAGTTCGGCATACCGCCTCAGGAGAAAACGGGCAGCGCGATGCTTCGGACGTCGCTTCTGAGGTATGACGGCGACGGCGCGCTGGTGAGCGACCCCATCGCTTCTTACCAGCAGGCGGTCACGCTTACGCGTCAAAGCGTCAACGCGACGGTCAGCATTACGATTCCGCGAGCGGGTCTGTTTCTCGTCGACGCGACATTGCTTTCGGAGAATGGCAAAGCGGTCGCCTCGAAGCGCGTCAATGTCGCGGCAATGTCGCCGCGCGGACGGTCATCATTTCCCGACTTCGGTGTGGTCACGCATTTTGCGCAAGGAAAGGGGGCGCCGGAAGTTCTGTTGCCGCTTGTCAAAAGCGCGGGCTTCTCGTGGATACGGGACGAGATCTACTGGGATCACATCGAACAGAAACCGGGTGTGTTTGTTTTCCCGAAAGACTACGACGCGTATCTGAATCGTGCGTCGAAGCTCGGGATTTCGCCACTCATCGTACTGGCCTATGGCAATGCGAAAGCCTATCCGGAACTGTTCGGGGCTGAGCAGAGCTTCCCAGATAGCCCGGAGGCACGACGGTTCTTTGTGCGCTATGTGGACGAGGTGGTCCGCCGCTACGGACAGATGGTCACGCACTGGGAAGTCTGGAACGAACCCGCGTTCGCGCGACTCGGCTATGCCGGCTACGTGGCGCTGCTGAAACCCGTCTACATGCAGATCAAGGAGCGCAGCCCGCAGGCAACCGTCATCTCGTGCGGCGGAGGCGGTGCGGGCGGAGGCCCTGGCGGGGACTGCCTGCTGGAGATGAGCAAAAGCGGCGCACTCGACTACCAGGATGCATTCAGCGTTCATCCATATATGTCGCCGCACATTCCGGAGACGGGCTACCCGACTGCGGGCGGCCCCATCGCCTCGGTCAGCATTCCGACGGCGTGGCCCTATCTCGTGCAGCTGACCGGGCAGCATCCGCGAACGGACGGACGGCGCGTGCAGCTATGGATCACCGAATTGGGCTGGCCCTCGAGCCCCGCATCGGCCGCGCTGGATCCGACATCGCAGGCAGCTTACCTGGTGAGGAGCTATCTGCTGTCGCGACGTTACGCCGGGGTGACGGTCATGTTCTGGTATGACTTCGTCGACGACGGCAACGATCCCTCCAACCAGGAGGACAACTTCGGCATGTTGAGAAATGACCTCTCGCCGAAGCCGGCTTATGTCGCTTCTGCCGTGCTGAATGCAACGCTCGGAAGCCGCAAATGGCACAGCGCACTGGTCGACGATGAAAACGTGAAGGTGTTCCAGTACGGCAATTCAGAGCCCGTGATTGTCGGATGGACGACAGCGAACACGGCGCGCGTGGTGTCCGTGCAGGTGCCTGCGGGCAAGTACGTGCAGCGTGACTGGCAAGGCGCCGAATCTCAGGTGACGGCGGACGGGGCGGGACTCAAGTGGCGGCTTGGACCCTTGCCGTCTTACCTGTTGCCAGAGGCCGTCGTGCGCTGATCGCGGATCGGATATTGGGAGCTTCCATGTCGTCGGTGAGAAAGAACGCCGCTTTTCTGTTGGTGGTGCAGATATCGACCTACGTGGTGCCGATGCTGATCGTGCCGTGGCAGACGCGCGTTCTGTCGGCAGAAGGATTCGGCCGTCTTAGTGTGGCGATGGCGATCATCATGTACTTCGTCAATCTCGCGCAGTACGGCTTCGATCTGACCGTCACGCCGCAGATTTCGGTTCACCGCGACGATCGGGAGAAGCGTACTGAGATCTTCTGGACGACGCTGACTGCGCAGATCCTGATTGCGTGCGCAGGATTCGTCGTGTTGATGGCGCTGACTTTCATTGTGGGGCGTCTGGAGAACGACCGCGAACTGCTCGCGATCGGCTATGGAACGGCACTCGGTGCGAGCTTGTGCCCCGGTTGGTACATGCAGGGCATCGAGAAGCTCAAGCTGCTGAGCATCGTGACTTTCACGGGGCGAGTGCTGAGTTTGCCCGCAATGTTGCTGCTGGTCCGGTCGAAATCCGACATTTACTGGGCGATAGGCATCAATAGCGCGGTCATCCTGGGGTCGAGCGCGGTCATTCTCGGTTATGTCCTTTTACGAGGCGAGGTGGGGCGCTTCCGCACGTCGGTAGTGGATATCGTCGCCGCTTTGAGAGCGGGGTGGCAAGTCTTCGTTGCCATGTTCTCCGTGAATTTTTACGCGTACACGAACACCGTGGTGCTCGGCTTTGTCGCGGGCAACGTCGAAGCGGGTTATTTCGCCGCAGCAGACAAGCTGGTGAAAGCAGGCATCGGCATGATCACGCCGCTGTCGAATGCAGCTTATCCACGCATCAGTTATCTGATGCATCACGCGCGAGACGACGCAATGGTTCTCCTGCGCAAACTGCTGGCGGCGCAGGGGACCATCATGCTGGCCGTTTCGCTGACCATTTTCGTGAGTGCGCCGTATGCCGTGAAGGTCCTGTACGGCGCGCATTTCGCTCCCGCCACAGACGTGTTGCGCTGGATGGCCTTCCTGCCCCTCATGGCTGCCCTGACGAATATTTTTGGCGTGCAGGCAATGCTGCCTCTCGGGATGAAGAGCCAGTTCAGCCGGATCCTGCTGTCATCGGGGGCGTTGAACGTCGTGTTGATCTACATCCTTGCGACCTGGTTTGCTGCGATCGGCGCTGCGGCCGCGGTGCTCGTCACGCAAACGGCCGTGGTCGCCGCAATGGCCTATACGTTGTACGCGAAAGGCGTCGTGCAGGCGTTGGACAGTCGATGACGCATGGTCTATTCCCCCCTGCAGATGGTACGTCAGGGTTCACGGTTGGAACCTGAGGAGCGTTGCAAGTATGAAAGTGCTCATTACCGGCGGTGCCGGCTTTATCGGTTCGAATCTTGCCAGAAAACTGGTGAGCCACAACGTGACGGTGACGGTGCTCGACAATCTGTCACCGCAGATACATGGCGACGATCCGTACAACAAATCCGCTTTGTTCCTATCGGTGAAGGATAAAGTGCGCTTCATCGAAGGATCGGTCCTTGACCGCGAAACGCTCGAGCGCGCGATGCGCGGACAGGACGCGATCGTGCATCTTGCCGCGGAGACGGGCACGGGCCAGTCGATGTATGAAGTCGACCGTTATATCAAGGTCAACGTGCGCGGCACGGCGCTCATGCTCGACGTACTGGTGAAGGACACCCTTCACACCGTCAAGAAAGTTGTCGTCGCGTCGTCGCGCGCGATCTACGGCGAAGGCAAGTATCGCTCGCCGGCGGACGGAATTGTCTATCCCGGCGCGCGCGAGGAAAACGAAATGCGTGCCGGACATTTCGATTTCATGTGCCCGCGTACGGGCCAGAAGATGGAATGTCTCCCCACCGACGAGGATTCGAGGATCAATCCATCGTCCGTCTACGGCATCACCAAGTACAACCAGGAGCAGATGGTGATGACCGTGTGCCGGTCGCTGGGAATCGCAGGCTGTGCGCTTCGCTATCAGAACGTGTACGGCCCGGGGCAATCGCTGTCGAATCCGTACACGGGCATCCTGTCCATTTTCTCGACGCGAATCAAGAACGAGAACCCCATCAACGTATTCGAGGACGGACGGGAGAGCCGGGATTTCGTCTATATCGACGACGTATGCGACGCCACGATGGCGGCCCTGTTGAACCCCAATGCAGACAATCAGATCTTTGGCATAGGCTCCGGCGAACGCACGGAAGTGCTGGGCGTCGCGACGAAACTGCGCGACCTGTACGGAAGCAAGGTGGCGATCAACGTCACGGGTGCGTTCCGGCTGGGCGACATCCGGCATAACTACGCGGATCTCACACGGCCGCGGGAGCGGCTTGGATTCGAGCCGAAAGTCCCGTTCGACGAAGGCATCGCGCGTTTCGCCGCATGGGTCGACGGGCAGGACGTCGCGCCTGACACCTACGACAGAAGCGTCACCGAAATGAAGGCGCGCGGGCTTTACCAAACGTGATGGGAAGATCCATAAGGAGTAGCGACATGACTATCGACCGTTCGAGACCGCTGATTGGCGTCGTCACGGTTCTGTACCAGTCCGACGATGTACTCGACGACTTCTTCGCGTCCCTTGGCCTGCAGCAGGACGTGAATCTCAAGCTCTACGTGATCGACAACAGTGCGACGGACAGCGGCAGCAGGTTGGCACACAGGCTGGCAGATCAGTGGGGAATCGATGCGCGCATCGTGTTCAACAACGCCAATCTGGGTGTTGCGCGGGGCAACAATCAGGGAATCGAGCTTGCGCTTGCAGACGGTTGCGAATACGTGCTGCTAGCCAATAACGATACCGAGTTCAGGGGCGTGCGGACCATCGCCGAACTTGTGGACCGCAATGGAAAAGGCGACGTGCTCGCGACATTTCCAAAGATCTTCTACCACGGAACCAGACGCATATGGTGCGCCGGGGGCTTCATTTCGAAAATGAAGGCAGTCGTCAAACACGTGGGCGACGGTGTCGAAGATCACGGCCAGTTCGATCAGGAATTCGTCACGGAATACGCGCCGACGTGTTTCACCTTGCTTCATAAGAGCGTGTTCTCGAGGATAGGCGTGATGGACGAACAGTACTTCGTTTACTACGACGACGTCGATTTCGTCTGGCGCATGAATCAAGCGGGCATCCGGCTGCTTTACGTTCCATCGTCAGAAGTGGCGCATAAGGTGAGTTTTTCGACGGGCGGCGGCGAAAGTCCATTTACGCTCTTCTACGTCACGCGCAACCGGATTTATTTCAGCCGCAAGAGTCTGGGCGCGTTCGAATCCGTCGTTGCGATTGCTTATTCGCTCGCGGCGATGCTCTACAAATACCCACGCTTTACAGAGGCTGGCCGCAAGAGCGTACTGCGCGGCATCGCGTCGGGATTGCGTCTGGGACTCGCCGGTCAGCGTGTGACGCCTTCCGGCTATTTCAAGCGTCCGCCGCAACGAGAAGGGGCTTGAGGCGTATTGCACGCCGTCACATCACTGCATTCAGGCTACACGCAATAATGGAGGTGGTCATGGCTCGAAAAGGAATCATCCTTGCAGGCGGATCGGGTACGCGCCTGTATCCGGTGACGCAGTCGGTTTCGAAGCAGCTTCTTCCCGTCTACGACAAGCCGATGATTTACTACCCGCTAAGCACGCTGATGGTTGCGGGCATACGCGACGTGCTCATCATCTCGACGGCGGAGGACACACCGCGCTTTCAGGCGCTCCTCGGTGACGGCGCAAGATGGGGCATGAATCTGCAATATGCGGTGCAGCCTTCGCCGGACGGTTTGGCACAGGCGTTCATCATCGGCCGATCATTCGTCGCTAACGACAACTCGGCACTCATTCTTGGGGACAATATTTTCTACGGGCATGAACTGCTGAAGCAACTCGAAAGTGCGGGCCATCGCGAGGATGGCGCCACGGTATTTGCTTATCACGTGAATGATCCGGAACGCTATGGTGTCGTCGAATTCGACCCGGAATTCAAGGCGATTTCAATCGAGGAGAAACCGGCGAAGCCGCGTTCGAGTTATGCGGTGACGGGCCTGTATTTCTACGACCGGCAGGTCTGCGATATCGCAGCGGACATCAAACCGTCCGCACGCGGCGAACTGGAAATCACCGATGTCAACGTGCATTACCTGCGCCATCAGCAATTGCATGTCGAGATCATGGGGCGTGGTTATGCATGGCTCGATACGGGCACGCACGACTCGCTGATCGACGCATCGACCTTTATCGCCACGCTGCAGAAGCGGCAGGGCATGATGGTCGCATGCCCGGAGGAGATCGCGTTTCGCTTGCAGTGGATCGACGCCGACCAGTTGCAGGCGCTCGCCAGACCACTGTCGAAGACGGCGTACGGCCGATACCTTGCGGACATCGCGCAGGATCGGGTCGCCTGGCCGTCCACGGCAACCCGCGTCGAAGCAACCCCTCCACATTTTGAAAGCGCGCGCATCCGGCGAGTCTCATAAGGCCGGGTGCATGGATGCACTTTTCGATAGATACCTCACGTCGATAAACGCTTGATGAGGCGACCATGATTCTGGTAACGGGTGGAGCGGGTTTTATTGGAGCGAACTTCGTCATCGACTGGTTTAACACAGTGGATGAAACGGTCGTAAACGTCGACAAACTGACCTACGCGGGCAACCTCGGGACGCTCGAGTCGTTGCGTGGCGACGGAAGTCACATCTTCGTGCGTGAGGATATCTGCGACGGGCAGGCCATGGATTTCCTTCTCGCTCAGTATCAGCCACGGGCGATCCTCCACTTCGCAGCGGAGAGCCATGTCGACAGGTCGATTCGCGGGCCCGACGAATTCATGCAGACCAATGTGATCGGCACCTTCACGCTGCTCGAAGCGGCGCGTCGTTATTGGCAAGGATTGCCGGAAGCGGAGCGCGAGGCGTTTCGCTTCCTGCACATATCGACGGACGAGGTGTTCGGCTCGCTGTCGATGCAGGCGCCGCCTTTCACCGAGAAACATCCTTATGCACCGAACAGCCCCTATTCCGCGTCCAAGGCGAGTTCGGATCATCTGGTGCGCGCGTGGCACCACACGTATGGATTGCCGACTCTCACCACCCACTGCTCGAATAACTATGGTCCGTATCAGTTTCCCGAGAAGCTGATTCCGTTGACGATCACCCGCGCGCTGGCCGGAAAGCCTCTTCCTGTCTACGGAGACGGGCTGAACGTGCGCGACTGGTTATACGTCGGCGATCACTGCAAGGCGATTCGCGCCGTGCTCGCGAGAGGACGGCCCGGCGAAACGTACAACATCGGCGGATGCAACGAGGTGACGAACATCAGTGTCGTGCATGCGCTGTGCAGACTGCTCGACGAACGGTGGCCTAGCGCATCGGGCTCGTACTGCAATCAGATTGCCGCCGTCGCGGATCGCCCGGGCCATGACCGTCGATACGCAATCGACGCGAGCAAGCTGGAGCGCGAACTCGGCTGGAGACCAGAAGAGACGTTCGAAACGGGGCTGAGAAAAACCGTCGACTGGTATCTCGGCCATCCGCGCTGGGTCAGCGAAGTGAGTTCAGGCGAGTATCGAAAACTGGCCGGCGCGGACGATCTTATCGGCGCGTGAGCGATCTCGGCACGAAGCGCACTGCGGGTCCGGCAAGGTCTAGACGTTTGGCGTCGCCTGGAGACAGGCCGCCCACGCGATACACATCACGATCGCTTGCAAACGTTCGACTTCTGTTCGTACGAAGTTTTGGCGCGGTATTGGACTTTGGTCCAATATCATGTCCGTGATCTGCACGATATCCTTGATCTGATGGATATTTCAGACTCGATATTTGCCGGTGTCATATTTGCCGGTGTCATTAGCAAGCATCTGCCACCTACGAACGCCGGCGCGATGCCGGAAGGGACCCTTGACATAGACGAGGCACATGATGGAATTCGTACTTTTACTCGCAATCTTCCTCACATCGAGTGGATTTCTTGTCGACGCTGCCGTCTCGCCGCCCCCGTCGGCCGTTGTTGCGCCGCCCGCCGTTTCTGTCTCCGGCGAAGACGGGTCCATGGCCTCGCAGCCGCCTCCCAGATTATCAGGGGCAACTGCTCAGTCAGCGGGATCCTGAGCGGCGCTTTAAGCGCCGCATAGTCGAATGCATGTGACGGCTGCACCGGCTCGCCTCCGTGACGATGCCGGTTGGCGAAACGCTGCATGTGGAATAGCCCTTGAAATGCAGTCCCCGTAACGTATTCTGCTTTAACGGCCGCTTCACATGCATGGCTCGACTGAAGCCTTGAGGCGACGCAACAAGGGGAAGCACGGTGACCACTGCTGCGACGTCGAGCATCACTCTGAGTGCGGATTCGGCTCGCAGCGGAATGGACGTCGACGCGTTGCGCCACGGCATACTCGACAACCTGATCTGCCTGCAGGCCCGCCCGCCGGGCATTGCGACGCCGCATGACTGGTACATGGCGCTTGCCTACAGCGTGCGCGACCGCATGCTGGCGCGCTGGGCCGCGACGATACAGACATACGCCGCGCGCGAATTGCGGGTGGCATGCTACCTGTCTGCAGAATTCCTGATAGGGCCCCAGCTCGGCAACAATCTGGTCAACCTCGGTATCGAGGACAACGCGCGCGCAGCCATGCGCTCTCTTGGCCAGGACCTCGACGCGCTGCTCGCAATCGAAGAAGAACCGGGGCTCGGGAATGGCGGGCTGGGGCGGCTTGCGGCCTGTTATCTCGACTCGCTCGCGACGCTTGAAATCCCGTCAGTCGGTTATGGCATCCGCTATGAATTCGGTATCTTCGATCAGGAGATTCGCGACGGCTGTCAGGTGGAGGTGACCGACAAATGGCTGCAGAAGGGCAATCCATGGGAAATCGTGCGCCCGAACGTGGCCTATTACGTGGCCTTTGGCGGCCATACCGAGAGCGCGACGGATGAATGCGGCCGCTATACGGTGCGCTGGGTGCCGGCACGCATGGTCAAGGGCGTTGCCTGCGATACGCCGATGCTCGGGTTTCGCGTCAATACCTGCAACACGCTTCGTTTATGGAAGAGCGAAGCCGTCGAATCGTTCGACCTGCAGGACTTCAATGCGGGCGATTATTACCAGGCCGTGCAGGAGAAGGTCATCTCCGAAACGCTTTCGAAGGTGCTGTATCCCAACGACGAGCCCGAGGCGGGCAAGCGGCTGCGCCTCGCGCAGCAGTATTTCTTCGTGTCCTGCTCGCTGCAGGACATGTTGCGCATTCTCGACCTGAAGGGCGAACCCGTTGCACGTTTCGCGGATATGTTCACGGTGCAACTGAACGACACGCATCCTTCCATCGCGGTTGCTGAACTGATGCGTCTGCTCGTAGACGTGCGGATGATGCCATGGGACGAGGCATGGGAGATCACATGCCGAACACTGGCATACACCAACCACACGCTTTTACCTGAGGCGCTCGAAACCTGGGGATTGCCGCTGTTTGGTCAGTTGCTGCCGCGTCTGCTCGAGATCGTCTATGAGATCAACCGCCGTTTCCTCGAAACAGTGCGGCGCAAATTTCCCGGCGACGAAGCGCGTGTTGCGCGCATATCGCTGATCGACGAGCACGGCGATAAGAAAATCCGCATGGCGCATCTGTCGACGGTCGGCAGCCATGCCGTCAACGGCGTTGCCGGGTTGCATTCGACTTTGCTCAGACAAACCGTGCTGCGAGACTTCGCCGAGATGTGGCCCGAGCGTTTTCTCAACGTGACCAACGGCGTCACGCCGCGCCGGTTCATGCTGTTGAGCAATCCGGGGCTCGCCAGCCTGCTCGACGAAACGATCGGGAAAGGCTGGGTCACCGACCTCACGCGCCTGAAGGCGCTCGACGCCTATGCCGGCGACCGGGCGTTTCAGGAGAAGTGGCGTGACGTCAAACGGTCGAACAAGAGAATACTGGCGAAGCGTATCCACGAAGCCACGAACATCGCCGTCGAGCCGGATGCGCTGTTCGACATTCAGGTGAAGCGCATTCACGAGTACAAGCGACAGCATCTGAACGCGCTGTACATCATCACGCTTTATCAGCGCTTGCGGCGCAATCGCGGGCAAGGCGCTGCGCCGCGCTGCTTCATCTTCGGCGGAAAGGCGGCGCCTGGCTATGCGATGGCGAAGCTGATGATCAGGCTGATTACGGGCATCGCGGAAGTCGTCAACAATGACCCGGCGGTGAATGGCAGACTCAAGGTCGTGTTCTTTCCCGATTTCAATGTAAAGAACGCACACTTCATCTATCCTGCCGCTGACGTGTCTGAGCAGATTTCAACTGCCGGCAAGGAAGCATCCGGAACAGGGAACATGAAGTTCATGATGAACGGCGCGCTCACGGTCGGCACGCTGGACGGCGCGAACATCGAGATCCGCGACGAAGCAGGCCATGAGAACTTTTTTCTTTTCGGTCTGACGGCCGAACAGGTTGAGCGCGTGAAGCGCGAAGGTTATCGGCCCGCGCAATATGCGGAGGGCAACGCGGAATTGCGCGAGACACTCGATCTGATCTCGGGCGGATATTTTTCGCGCGGCGACCGGCAGGTGTTCCGTCCGCTTGTCGATAACCTGCTCAATTCCGATCCGTTTCTCGTGCTCGCGGACTATGCGGATTATGTCGCGTGTCAGGAGCGCGTGAGCGGCGCGTGGCAGGATCCCGTCCGGTGGACGCGGATGTCGATTCTCAACACGGCGCATTCAGGGAAGTTCTCGTCGGATCGCGCGATTGGCGAGTACTGTGAGCGAATCTGGAACATTTCGCCGATGCGAGTCGCGCTCGATCAGGGGCTCAGCGCGCCGCTCGTGACCTGAGGCCGCACTGGAAAGCAACGACGACCGCTATGACGGCATCCGCTTCAGTTCAGCGATGCGCATGCGATAGCTGCGCAGCAGACAGTCTTTGTCAGTACACGCGTCGCGCGAACTGCGGATCCATGTCCGTTGATCGGCGCGCAGCCGGTTCTTGTTGGACGAGGTCTTCATCTTCTGACCATAGAGTTCAGCCAACGTCTTGTCGATGCGGGTCAACTCCGCGTCTGCGCAAATGAGCTGCGCCTGGACCGACGCGAGCTTGCTGCAATCAGCAGCGTGTGCCGGCGCAGCCTTCGCTTGATAGCGGGTTTCGAGCAGCCCGGGCTTGCATAAGCCCTGCAACGACTTGCAAGCGATGTCGCGCCCGACCCATGCCATGTCTCCCGCGCCATAGCGCTTGACGAATCGATTGATGGCTGCCTGGCTTACGCCCCTTTGCATGGCATTGGCTGCGATGATTTCGTTGCAAAGCGAGTCCGCCGCGTAGCCTTTCGCATCGCGCCGGTAGCAGCTGTGAAAGCCGAGCAAGCCATTGCCCATGACACTTCGTCGTTCCCCCGAAGCGAACAGGATCGAAGCGCAAGCGGACGCACACTTCGCATGGTCAGGAACGGCCGTGTAGACGCGCACTTTGTCCATCGCATCGACCACGCGAAACGCGGCTTCGACATTTCCGCCCGGGCTGTTCAGGAAGAGGACGACGAGGCCTTCGTCGTCGCGGTCGGCCCTTTTGGCCGCGGCCGCGAATTTCTCGGCGTCGCCATCCTGAATCCTCCCTTCAGCCATTACGACTCTCAGATGGACCTGCGGCGACACAACAACCTTGAAGTCCATCGCGGTTGCCGTGCCCGGCAACACGAGCACAGTGAGCCAGACGCACGAGTGCAGCCAGTGAGTGAGGTTCTGGGCTGCCGCGAACTTTACCAGGAGGCGATCAATGCGGTTCACGCATTTCTCCTCGATGCCGACACCGTCTGGCGACGTGTGCTGTCAATTATCAGATCGTGCGGCAACGCCGGCAAGCTTCTGATTGCATCGGGAAATGCGGACGGCGATGGGGTAACGGCTGCTCAGATCAGTTCCATCTTCGACGTCAGATACGTCAGTTCGATCCGGTTCGACACGCCGAAGCGTTTGCGCAGCTTGCGCAGATGGTAGTCGACATTGTGCGCGCTCGTATCGAGCCGCCGCCCGATCTCCTTGTCTGAAGCGCCCTCGGCGATCCCCGTCAGCAGCTTCTGTTCGAACGCGGTGAGACTGTGCGCCGCGTGCTCGCGCGCAGCCGTGATCAGTTTCGGAGATCCGAACTTGTGAACCGACAAGCCGATCGATAGCGCCTGTTCAACGGTCGCCGATGTAATCCAGTCGCGATTGCGGCGCGGCGCGGTAAAGCTCATGAACGCATGAAGGCGCGTGCCCGGCATCGCCATCGAATACATGATGCCGCTGCACATCGCATCGTCGCGCATGGTCTGCAGGAAGTCGGCGAACGCTTCGCGCTCGTCGGGCAATGCGAGTCCGTGACGCTCGCCTTGCTGACGCAGATTGCGCAAGTCCCACACAATCGGCATGCTGCACATGCGCGCGCCGAACGTGCGCGGATCGACATCGAAGTGATGACGATGCACATACTCGCCGCGATACGTGGAGGGCGTGAAGGCCTCGTGCAGAAAGAGCCTTTGCACACGGTCGCCCGAGAATTCGAGCGCGAAATAGGCGAAGGTCGAAAAGCCCGTCAGATGCAGCAGACTCGATACGATGCGCGCGCGCTCGGCTTCGCTCTGCGCGCTCGACAGAATCTGCGCGACGCCGAGACGGGGCGCGTCTCTCTGCTCGACGGCCGCCTGCTTCGAATCGTTGTACCAGACCACGGGAATGCGGCGCGCGGCATCGTCCGATGCACAGGCGTTTGCGCACAGCGCGATGTTGCGGGATGCAGAGTGTGGTATCGACACGACTTCAGACATTGGCGCAGTCCTCGATGCGGGCAGCATCGGATTTCACGCAGGACCGCGAATCAACGGTCTTGTAGCGTAGAGATCGTGCCGCGCGCGTGTAACGACGAAATGAATCTGAGCAGTGAATGGAAGCACTAAGGAAGCAGTAAAGGTTTCGGGGGCATTGTACATACGAAAGAATGCTCACGTAATATGTCGTAAGCGAAAGGGCTAAAAAAAAAGAAAAACAATAAGTCCGGTACATATAAAAAGACCAAGGACATATCGGGGTTCGAAATGAAGTGAAACAGAATAAGAGAGCAACCGCCCCATGACAGCACAAGACGGCGAACCCCTTGTCGAATGGTTCTCGCAGGCCGAAGTACAGGCGCACTGGGATGCGCTTCAGGCACGCAACGAAGAGAACGGGCACGGCATCGACAATGGCGGAATTACCGCCACACATTTAACAGTCGGAAAAACCGACCCGTTTCAACTCGATTTTTGTCAAATCCATGCGCGCATGAGAGCGGCGGGTTTCAGCACGTTGAGTTACGGCGCATATGAAATGATTGGACAGCGTGTATTGCACGCTTATGTATTGCGCGATCTCGCGCCCGTTTCTTTCATGCAGTCTTATTTCGACGGCATGTGGTACGCGTCCGATCCGCGTTTTGCCGAAGTGCTGCAAAGCGGCTTTCCTGTCGCATGGCAACTCGACCGTCTCGACGAAGACGCGCAACGCACGGGCGATCGCCGCGCACTCGCGCTTGCCGCATCGCTGCGTGCACACGGCATGAACAGCGGTGTGATCTTCAGCCTGTCGGCGCCGCAACTCGATTTGAGCGTAGGCGTCGGGCTCACGTCCGAGCTGCGCGATGCAGACTGGATCAATGACCGCGTGGTCGGCACGGCGCTCGCCGTGAGCCTCGCCGTGCATCGCTTCGCGCAGCCGTTCGTTGCGGCGCGTGTCCAGCAGGTCCGCGCCATCGTGCTCGACCCCGAGCAGGAAGCGGTATTGGAGCGGCTCGTGCAAGGCCTGCCCGATCAGGATATCGCCGATGCGCTGCATCTTTCGCTGCATAAGGTCGGCTATCACATCCAGACGCTCGAGCGTCTTTTCAAGGTGCAGAATCGCGCGCAGCTTGCCTATCTGGCCGCGCGCCGGTCGCGCGCATGACCGTTCGCTGAGGGATTCGCGCGTTTCGTAGTGGCACGCGCGCTTCACTGTCAAAGCGGCGCGCGGGCTACGAGGTGCAAGGACTTTTCACATGACGGGCGCCGCTACACTCGTTCGCATCCGGATACCCCATTGGGCATCGGAACGCGCGCGCGCTGCGAAACCGTGCGCCGAGGAACACGATTCAAACAACAGCGAATCCATAACGACGAGCGTCAACAGATAGTACAAACCGTGTTTCAAACAGGGAGCGGGTACTCGACGATGGCAGATCCAAAAGCGCTTCCGCGCGGCTGGCAGCGGATGTTTTCCGCCGGCGCGAGCGTGTCCGGCGCACGACGCGCCGCGGCGCCGCGCGCCGATCTGTTTCTCGCGGCGTTCATCGTGTCCGTCATCGCGTTGTTCATCCTGCCGCTGCCGCAGGCTGCGCTCGATGGAATGATCTCGCTGAATCTCGCCGTCAGCGTGGTGCTGCTGACGGTCTCCACCTATGTGCCCTCCGCCGTGAGCTTCTCGTCGTTTCCGGCGCTGCTGCTGTTCACCACCTTGTTCCGGCTGTCGCTGAATATCGCGTCTTGCAAGCTGATCCTGCTGCACGCGAACGCAGGCCATGTGATCGATGCATTCGGCCGGCTCGTCGTCGGCAACAACGTCGTGGTGGGCGGCGTGGTGTTTCTGGTGATCGCCGTCGTGCAGTTCATCGTGATTGCAAAAGGCTCGGAGCGTGTCGCGGAAGTCGGTGCGCGTTTCTCGCTCGACGCGATGCCCGGCAAGCAGATGAGCATCGACGCCGATCTGCGTGCGGGGATCATCAGCGCCGACGAAGCTCGCGAGCGCCGCGAACAGCTCGAACAGGAATCGCAGTTGCACGGCGCAATGGACGGCGCGATGAAGTTCGTGAAGGGCGACGCCATCGCGGGACTCGTGATCGCCTTCATCAACATCGTCGCGGGCATCGCGGTCGGCACGGTGATGCACGAGATGAGCATCGGCGATGCGCTGCAGCGTTACGCGATCCTGACCGTGGGCGATGGCATGGCTTCGCAGATTCCCTCGCTGCTGGTGTCGATAGCGGCGGGCATCGTGACGACACGCGTCGCGACACGCGATACGCGCCAGCGCCAGCTGGGCGAGCAGCTCGGCGAACAGCTGGGCGCGCATCCTCGCGCGCTGCTGATCGCGGCGCTCGTGCTCGCAGGCTTCCTGTTCGTGCCCGGCTTTCCGAAGTGGTCGTTCGCGCTGATCGCGCTAGGGCTCGGCGGCGTCGCGCTCATGCAGATGCGTCGCCGCACGGCCGCGCCTTCGTTCAATCTGATCAACATCGCAGGCCGCATCGACAGCGCGCAAGGCGAAGGGCAAGCCGCGCGCGTGTCGCATGTGGCGGGCGTGACTTCGCTGATCGCCGTCACGCTCGCCGCCGATCTGCGCAGCGCGCTCAATCTCGCGCAGTTGCAGTCGGCGCTGTCGGCGGCGAAGGCGCGCGTCGATGCCGACATCGGCACGGTGTTTCCGCGTATCACGCTCAACGACGACGAAGGCGCGCCGGACAGCAGCTACCGCATCTATCTGCAAGACGTGCTCGCCGCGCACGGTGCACTGAAGCCTGGCTGGCTGCTGTGGGACGGCGTATCGCCGCTGCCCGAAAGCGCGGAGCGTCAGCCCGCAGAAGCTTTCGGCCCGTTCGCGACCGCGCTGTGGATCAGGACGGATCAGGCGGCTGCGCCCGAAGGCAGGCATCTGTCGAACGAAGCGGTGCTGGCCGCGCACATCGAGCAGATCGTGCGGCAACACGCGGACGAACTGCTCGGCATTCAGGAGACGCAGGCGCTCGTGCATCTGGTGCGGCGCGATCATCCCGAACTCGTGAGCGAACTGACGCGCCTCGTGCCCTTGCAGCGCGTAACGGAAGTGCTGCGGCGTCTGCTCGCCGAACAGGTGCCGATCCGCAACCTGCGTGTGATCTTCGAAAGCCTCATTACGTGGGCGCCGAACGAGCCCGACGATGTGATCGCGCTGGTGGAACTCGTACGTATCGACCTGAGGCGCATGATCACCGACCGGCACGCGGGCGCCGCGCGGCAGCTGCGCGTCGTGCTGTTCGAACAGAATCTGCAGGAGCGCATCGAGAGCGCGGTGATGCGCACGAAGCAGGGCAATTTTCTCGCGCTGTCGAGTGCGGTCAAGCAGGACATCTGCGAACAGGTGCGCGCGATCGTCAATGCATCGAGCGCGTCGCCAGGACAGCACGGTAACGCGCGGCTTGCCGTGATGGTCGCGCTCGGCGCGCGCCGTTACACGAAATCGATCCTGCAGCCGGTCCTGCCCGATCTGTCCGTGCTGTCGTATCAGGAGATCGAAGAGGACGTGCAGTTGCATACGGTCGGCTGGGTGAAGAATCCGCCCGATGACGGCACGGTCGGCGCTGGGGCCGACGTGCGCACGGCGGAGGCGTCGCCATGACCAGTTCGACGATCCTCGATCTGACGCAGCAGGCGCTCGTGCTGGTGCTGCTGCTGTCGCTGCCCATCGTGCTGACCGCGGCGGTAGTCGGTCTTGCGGTGGCGATCCTGCAGGCGGTGACGCAGGTGCAGGACTCGAACATCGGCATCGCCGTGCGGCTGATTGCCGTGATGGTCGCGCTGGTGGTGTTGTCCGGATGGCTGGGTGGCGAGGTGCTGCGTTTCGCGCAGCAGGCGCTGACGCGTTTGTTCGTTTCTTCCACGGGTGTTCTCTGATGGGCCGACGTGCCGTTCCCCTTCGATTCGATGCAAAGCGCGACCGAAAACGCGCGCAGAACGCGCTCGCGATGCTGACCGTGATCGCGCTGCTGTCCGTCACGATGTTCACCGCGCTGTCGCAGCCCGCGCGCGCAGCCGAACTGCGCTGGCGCAACCGGCCGTTCACGATCGTCGCGAACGGCCGCAAGATCGCGGACTTCATTCGCGAACTGGCTTCGTCGCAGGGCGTGACGGCCGTGGTCGATCCGAAAGTGGACGGCACGATCAGCGGCCGCTTTTCCGGCACGCCGCAACAGACACTCGATACGATCTGCGCGACCTATGGCCTCACGTGGTACTACGACGGCTCGTTTCTCTATGTCGATCCCGCCGGTCAGTCGCAAAGCCAGGTTATTCCGATTCCGCCGAACTCGGCGGGTGAGATCGGCCGCGCGCTGCAGACCATGCAGATCACCGACAAGCGCTTTCAGCTCGTCATCAACGACCGCGCCAACAGCATCTATGTGTCGGGCCCGCGCCGCTATATCGAACTCGTGCGGCAGGCGGTCAGCACGGTCGGCAATCCGGCATCGAACGGGCAGCTTGCCGATGTGCGCGCGTTCCGCCTCAGGTACGGCTGGGCGTCGGACTTCACGATCAACCGCTCGGGCAAGGAAGTCGTGATTCCCGGCGTCGCGACGATGCTCAAGCGGCTGTACGGCAAAGGCGGCTCGCGGCAGAACCTGATGCCGACCAACGCGACGCTCGGCGCCGCCGCGCGGCAGATGAAGCTCGGCTCGGGCGTGACGATCGCGGTGCCGCGCATCGAGTTTCCCGACATTGCAGGCGGCCCAGCGGGCTACGGCGGATACGGCGCGACAGGCGCTTCTCCCGACAGCCAGTTGCCGTTCTCGACCGGCTCGTCGGGCAGCAGCGATACGCTGCCGCAGATCGAAGCCGATCCCGCCATCAACGCGGTGCTCGTGCGCGATCTGCCGGAGAACATGTACCGCTACCAGTCGCTGATCAACGAACTCGACGTGCGTCCGCGCATCGTCGAAATCAATGTGACGATCATCGATATCGACGAGAACTCGCTGGACAGCCTCGGTATCGACTGGCGTCTGCACACGACGCACGGCGACGTGCAGATCGGCAACGGCGCCAATCCGCTCAATGGGAACACGCAATACAACGGCACGGGCAATCCGCCCCTCACGTTCGGCGTGGGCACGACGGAGACGGGGCAGACGGGCACCTTCCTGCCGACGGGCATTGCGCTGACGGCGTCGATCGGCGGCTCGCTGCGCGACTATCTGCTGACGCGCGTGAATGCGCTCGCGCAGACGGGCAAGGCCGAACTGCATTCGAAGCCGAAAGTGCTCGCGCTCGACAACACGGAAGCGATCCTCGAAAACCTTACCCAGTTCTACGTGCAGGTGCAGGGCTTCCAGGACTCGTCGCTGTATAGCGTGACGACGGGCACGAGCATCAAGGTCACGCCGATGATCGTCGACGATGCCGCTGTGCAGGCGGCCGCCGCTCACGCGCCGAACGCGGAAAGCGTGATGATGTCGATCGACATTCAGGACGGCAACGTCGTGCCGGGACAATCGGTGTCGAACGTGCCCGTGATCCAGCAGCGCAACATCGTCACGAAGACGATGATCGACGAAGGCAAGAGCCTGCTGATTGCGGGCTTCAACAACGATCAGGTGCAGCTGAACCAGAGCGGCGTGCCGTGGCTGAAGGACATTCCGCTGATCGGCAATCTCTTCAAGTACACCGACAAGACGGGCGAGCATATGGAGCGCTTCTATCTGCTCACGCCGCGCGTGGTCAGCAATGCGTCGATGTACGCGCCCGATGGCGCGCCCATCAATCCGAACCTCGGCAGCGCGCCCGACGCGAACGGCCTGACGATGTACCGTCCGCCCGACAACGACGTCGCCGTGCCGCTCACGCCGAAGCCGCTGCCGGGCACGCGCTATGGGCCTCCGCTGCCGCCGCCCGCGCCGCAAGACGCGGCGTCGCAGCCCGCCGTGACGCAAACGCAGGGAACGCAGGATCATGCCTACGACCACCCTTGATCCGCATGCGGCGCTGCCGAACGCAGCGGGCGCACCGAACGCCTCGTCGCAGGACGCCGTCGCGTCGCCGTGGAACCTGTGTTTTCTCAGCGGCCCGATGTACGGACGCACGATGTCGCTTGCGCGCGGCGCGAACTGGGTCGGCACGGCGGCCGACTGCGAAGTCATCTTGCCCGACCGCGAGATCGCGGCGAAGCAGTTGTGCCTGCAGGTCGGCGCGCTGGCGGTGACGGTGCAGAACTTCGGCGAGAGCAAGGCGCCCGTGCTGTTCAACGACGAACCGCTCGGCGCGGGCCGCCGTTCGCTGACGCCCGCCGATGTCGTCACGGTCGGCTCGATCCGCCTCGGCATCGCGCGCAATGCGCTCTCGAGCGTGGCCGTGCCCGCCGAAAGCGACCAGCCGCAAGCGGGCCGCGACGCCGCGTGGCTCGGCTGGCTCGCGGATGCGGGACGGCGCGTCGGCAGCCGGCGCTTCGTGATCGTGCTCGCGGCGCTGTGGATCGGCGTCGCGCTGGGCGCGCTCGGCTATGGGCTCGTCGCGTGGTCGGGCGGCTTGCCGTGGCAGCATGAATCGGCGCTGGCGCGCGTGCATCGGCTGCAACAGGCGCTGCGTCCGTATCCCGAACTGAACGTCGCGCCGCGCGAGGACGGTGCGCTCGTCAGCGGTTATGTGAAAGACGCAGCCGAGCGCGAGAAGGTTGCGCAGATCGTCGCGAGCGTCGATAACGCGGCGCTCGGCAACATTTATGTCGTCAGCGATCTGCTTGCCACCGCGCAAACCTATTTCAGCGATACGCCGCTGAACGTGAGCTACGAAGGGCGCGGCCGGATCGAACTGACGGGCAGCGCGCCGCGCGCGCAGATCGCGCAGCGCATCCAGAACTACATGAAGGATGCGCGGCCCGCGCTCGAAGTCGTCGATCACGTGCGCTACGACGATCCGCGCCCGCCGATGCGCGCGGGCATGCTCGGCGGCACGGCGGGCATTCCCGAGATCGTCACGGTGTTCGCGGGCGACGGCGATCAGCGCTATATCGAGGCCGTCGACGGCAGCCGCTATTTCGAAGGCGCAAGGATGAAGCAGGGGCCGACGGTCGTATCGATCGGCTCTGACGAAGTCGTGTTCGATGTGGATGGACGGCGCGTGACGATGCCGCTCGGCGGCAAGGCAGCCGGGACGCCAGTGGGCGCTTCGGCGGCGGAAGCTGCATCGGCCGTGACGAGCGGCGCGGCGGCGGGTGTGGCGATGCCGGTATCGGGCACAGCGGCTTATCAGGAAGCCGGATCGGGAGCACACGCAACACAGCCATGAACGCAGCGGCAACCGTATTCGCGCGACGCGAACCAGCAATCCGTCGCATCGCGCACCAGAACGCCAGTCTTCGGGTCGACGCAGATGTGCAGACACGAAGCCTCGCGTAAGCGGCGGCGCACGGCACATTGCCCGCGCAGCCGGAATGTCAGTCAACACTTGAAGGAGTGAGCGATGAGCGGAAATACCACGGGTCCCGTGACCGATACGGGTGCGGTCCAGAACCAGGCCAACCAGCTGATCCAGGCCCAGGAAAAACTCACTGAAATCCAGTTCATGGTGCAAGGCTCGACCAGCACGTTTCAGACGACGGGCGCCGTGACGTCCGCAGCCGGGACGGCCGCGTCGCAGGCTGCGGAGCATATCGGTTCGGCGGGCCGCTCTTGACGCCGGGCGCTGGCCGCCCGCGCAGCGCCCAAGCGATGCGATCCCAACCCCGTTGCGCCGATGAAGCGTATCGGCGGCGGCTGGGCGTGCGCGTGCTGCGGCCGGCTTTCCGTGCGTCGACTGGATGAGTACAAGGAGGACCGATCATGACAGTCTCAGGTGTCGCGCCGCCTTCGACGGCGGCGCTCGCCAATGCCACGGCGTTGCAAGGCGCCGAAGCAAATGCCAGCGCGAGCGTTCATGCAGGCAAGTCGCCCGACGCGGCGCAGGTGAAGCAATTCGACGGCTTGATGCAGGCATCGAACACAGGAACAGGCGCAGGCACAGGCGCAGGCACAGGCGTGCAGAGCATGACGCCGACGTCGGCGGCGCAGCAGACGCAGCAGACGCCGCCCGTCTCGACCGACGTCCGCATGACGCCCGCCGACGCGAACCGCTCGTCGCTGGTCGAGCGGCTGCGCACGTTCACGAACGATCTCGACACGCGCTATTCGGGTTTGCAGAAGCATCAGGAACAGATGCTCACGTCGATGTCGCAGAACACCAACGACCCGTTGATGTCGATGGCGCAGGCGATGGACTTCCAGTGGAGCGCGACCACGACGATCTCCGAATATCAGTTGAGTCTTGCCGTCGCACAGGCAACCAACGGCTTGACGCATTCGATTCTGAAGAATCAGGAATGACGGATGACAGCTTCACTCAACGGCCCGGACGTGCAGGCGTCTGACGCGAGGCCGCGCCTGAAGGCCTTCGCACGCGCGGCGGCGGCGGGCGCGCTCGTGCTGCTGCTTGCCGGTTGCCAGAAGGAAGTGTATTCGGGCCTCACGGAAGCGGAAGCGAACCAGATGGTCGCCGTGCTGGGCGACGCGGGTATCGCCGCGTCGAAAGACAACGATGCGCGCGATGCCTCCGACCGCCAGGCGTGGCTCGTCGAAGTCGCCGACGACGACATGCAGTCCGCGCTGACCGTGCTGCACGCAAACGGTTTGCCGAAGCCGCATTTCGCGAGCGTCGGCGAACTGTTCCAGAAGCAGGGGCTGGTGTCGACGCCCGCCGAGGAACGCATGCGCTATCTGTACGGCGTGTCGCAGGATCTGACGCATACGCTGCAGGATATCGAGGGCGTGGTGGTCGCGCGCGTGCAGGTTGTGATTCCCGAGAACGATCCGCTCGCCGACAAGATCAAGCCTTCGTCGGCGGCCGTGTATATCCGCTACAAGCCGGGCGTCGATCTGCGCGCGATGGCGCCGATGGTGAAGGATCTCGTCGCGCATAGTATCGAAGGCCTGCAGTACGACAATGTCTCGCTGTTCCTGCAGCCGGCGGCGGCGAAGTCCGCGCCCGTCAACGGCATCGGCAATGCGCTGACGGACATCGTGCGGCTGCGCTCGCCGCTCGGCTGGCTGGTCGGCGCGCTGATTCTGCTGACGCTCGCGGTGATCGCGTTGTCCGCCGCGCGGCGCGGCATGTTCGGCGGACGGTTCGCGGGTCTGCTGGGCGGCGGCGCGCGCAGCGAAGGGGCCGCGAATGCGCGCGGCGTGCGCGTGGCCGAGAGCGCGCGCGACAGTGCGTAGCGTGACGGCAAGCAGCGGTCGCGCGCGCGCATGACGGCGAACCTGCCCTGGACGCATGCGCTCGCGCCGCCCGCGCCGCCGCAGCATGTCGCGTTCTACCGGATGGTGTGCGAGTTCGTGTTGCGCCCCGACACCTATCTGCACGTGACGCGCGTGCCCGTCGACTGGCCGCCCGCGTACCAGCATTTCTCGCGCTTCGGCGAAGCGGGACGTCGGCTGATCGCGCGTCATCTGCTGGATGCGTACGGCGTGGCGCAGACGGCTCAGGCCGATTTCGCCGCGGCGACGCCGCTCGCGCGGCTCGCGTTGCTGCCGGGCGCCGCGCTCGAACAGCTGGCGTCATATGCCGGTCTGCTGCTGCATCGCGCGTGGTTGCGCGACGCGTTGCAGCAGCGGCGCGTGCGGGCGGAAGTGGTCGGCAAGCTGGGCGCCGATGCGCTCGAACTGGCGCTCGAACGCGCGCCCGAGTTCGGCGCGCTCGGCGAGACGCTCGAGCCGTGGCGCGACGATCCCGCCGCGCTGCCCGCCGTCATCCGCGCACGCGGCGGGCGTCTGCTGGCCGATTTCATCGGCGCGGCGGGCGCCGCCGTCGAACGGCGCGCCACGCTCAAGTTCAATCTCGCGATCGACAGCGAAGCGCCGTATCTGCTCAACCACGCGCAGCGCGACCAGTTCGGCGAGCTGCTGTTTCTGTATCTGATCCCCGAGAGGTTCGCGGCATGGGACTGGCTTTTCTGATCACGAGCGACAACCTGCAATTGCTCTCCGAGCGCAAGGTGCTGAAGGAGCGCGAATACGCGGCGCTGCTCGACGCATCGGCCGTGATCGCGACGGCGCGCGAGGAAGCGCAGCGCATCGTCGAAGCGGCGCAGCGCGAGTTCGATGCGCGCCGCGACGCGGGCTATGAAGAAGGCTTGCGCCGCGCGCAGCAGGAGCACGCGGCGCAGGCGTACAGCCAGGCGCTCGCGGCGGCGAAGACAATGGAATCGATGAAGGACGCGATGGCCGAGATCGTCGTGAAGGCGGTGCGCGCGATCGTCGGCGAGACGAATACGCAGCGGCTCTATGAAGCGGCCCTCGCGCGCATCCTGCCGCTCGTGAGGGACGAGCCGTTCCTGATCGTGCATGTCGCGCCGGGCCGGCGCGAAGAAATGGACGCGGCGCTGGCGGGCGCGGCGGCGCAGCCGGTCCGTTCGCGTATCCGCATCGTCGAAGATGCGCAGGTCGCTGCCCAGGCCTGCACGGTCGAAACGCCGTCGGGACGTATCGATGCGAGCCTCGACTTGCAGATCGACGCATTGCGCCAGGCGATCCGCCGCGAACCGTTGAAGGGAGCCGCGCGATGAACACGCCGTCACGCGAAACGGATATCGGCGACGACGCGTTGCCGTTCGACGGCGGCCGTCTCGTCGGCGATCTCGATGCGGGGCTCGCGTTCTTTTCGCCCGTGTCGGTGCAAGGGCGCGTGAATCACGCGGTCGGGCAGATTCTCAATGCGACGGGCATCCGCGCGCGGCTCGGCGAAATCTGCGAGCTGCACACGCCCGATCAGCCCGTGCGTCTTGCCGAAGTGGTCGGCTTCTCGCGGCAGACGACCTTGCTCACGCCGCTCGGCGACGTCGAAGGCCTGTCGCCGGAAACGACGGTTGTGCCGTCCGGGCGCGCGCATATGTTCGCGGTCGGGCCCGCGCTGTTCGGACGCGTGCTGGACGGTCTTGGCGCGCCGCTCGACGGCCACGGCCCCGTGACGGGCGGCGCGTGGGTCTCGACGCAGCAGCTGCCGCCCAATCCGCTCGCGCGCCGCATGATCGATACGCCGTTCGTGACGGGCGTGCGCGTGATCGACGGCCTGATGACGCTCGGCGAAGGGCAGCGTGTCGGCATCTTCGCGCCTTCGGGCGTCGGCAAGAGCACCTTGCTCGGCATGATCGCGCGCGGCGCGCAGGCCGACGTGAACGTGATCGCGCTGGTCGGCGAGCGCGGGCGCGAGGTGCGCGAGTTCATCGAACATGCGCTGTCGCCCGAAGTGCGCGCGCGCTCGATTCTCGTCGTCTCGACATCCGACCGTCCCGCGATGGAGCGCGTGAAGTCGGCGCTCGTCGCGACCGCGATCGCCGAGCATTTCCGCGACGCCGGGCAGCGCGTGCTGCTGCTGGTCGATTCGCTGACGCGCTTTGCCCGCGCGCAGCGCGAAGTCGGTCTCGCGAGCGGCGAGCCGCCCACGCGCCGCAGCTTTCCGCCGTCGACGTTCGCGGTGCTGCCGCGTCTGCTGGAGCGCGCGGGGCAGGGCGAGCGCAGCTCGATTACGGCGCTCTATACGGTGCTGGTCGAAGGCGACGAAGAGTCGGACCCGATCGCCGAAGAAGTGCGCTCGATTCTCGACGGTCATATCGTGCTGTCGCGCAAGATCGCGCTGGCGAACCGCTATCCCGCGATCGACGTGCTCGCCAGTCTGTCGCGCGTGATGCCGCTCGTGACGGACGCGGCGCATCAGCGCGCGGCGGGGCGCGCACGCGAACTGCTGGCGAAGTATCAGGAGATCGAACTGCTGGTGCAGATCGGCGAGTATCGCGAAGGCAGCGACCGGCTCGGCGATCTCGCGCTGCGCGCCCGCGATGCGCTCGCGGCGTTCTGCGCGCAGGCCTCCACCGACAACGCGCCATATGAGCCGACGCTCGCGCGTCTCGCGCAACTGGCGGACGCCCATGTCTGACGCCGACGATGCCGCCGTGCTCGCCACCCTCGCGCGTCTGAAGCGCGTGCGCGAAATGCGTTCGCAGCTTGCGCGCGTCGCGGCGGCGCGGCAGCAGGGCATCGCGGCGCAAAGCCAGCGCGCGCTCGATGACGCGCAGCAGCGTCTGAACGCTCAGATCGCGGCGAAGGCGGCGATCCAGCAGCGGCTCGCGAATGGCGACGGCGGTGCGGGCCCTGACGGGGCTGCGTCCGCGCGCGTCTATCAGGAAGCCGCCGCCGATGCGCGCACGGCGACGCTGCGCATCGGCAAGGCGACGCATACGGTGATGCAGGCAAGCGTCACGCACGACAACCACGAAGCGGAACTCGCGCAATTGCAGCGTGCGGCGCGCCGCGCCAAGGCCGCCGAAGACAAGCTGGAGAAAGCGGGCGAGCGCGCGCTGAAGTCGCGCGCCGTGCGCAGCGAACGCGCCGCCGACGATCTCGCCGACAGCTTCGCGGTCCGGCGCTTCGGCATGTCAAACCCGCAGGCAGCGGATGCGTCCACGCCTGAAGCCGATGCCGCGCACGAGCCGCTTCCTTTCACCCGCGACCCGCGATGCTAGACCAGGCGCAACAGTTCTCCGATATCGCGGGCAGCGCGAAGCCGCTGCTGTATGTAATGCCGCGTCTTCTGCCCGTGATGCTGATCGTCCCCGTCTTCAACGAGGAGATCGTCACGGGCCTCGTGCGCAACGGCATCGCCGTCGTGATCGCGGCGTTCGTCGCGCCCGTGATCGATCCGGCGCAGATCGTCGATCTGCCGTTTCTCGTCTGGTGTCTGATCGCCGCGAAAGAAGCGCTCGTCGGCGTGCTGCTCGCGGGCGCGATGAGCGCGGTGCTGTTCGCGATCCAGGGCGTCGGTTATCTGATCGACTTTCAGACGGGCAGCGGCAACGCGTCGTTCTTCGATCCGATGGGCGGGCACGAAGGCGGCCCGACGTCGGGCTTTCTCAACTTCGTCGCGCTCGCGCTGTTCGTGACGGCGGGCGGTTTGCAGATGATCGTGCAGGTGTTCGCGCAGTCGTATGCGTGGTGGCCGATCGGCGCGCTGCTGCCGAATCTGTCGCAAGTGCTGTCGACTTTCATCGTGCAGCAGACGGACGCCGTGTTCGTCTGGATGGTGAAGCTCGCGGCGCCTGTCGTGATCGTGCTGGTGCTCGTCGAGGCGGGCATCGGTCTTGTCGGGCGCGCGGTGCCGCAGCTCAACGTGTTCACGTTCTCGCAGCCGGTCAAGAGCACGCTCGCAATGCTGATGATGGTGCTGTTCCTGCCCGTCGTGTATGCGTCGCTGCACGGCATGCTGAATCCCGACGGCGGCATGGTGGCGTTGCTGCGCTCGCTGTTGCAGGTCGCGCGCTGAGCGTCGCGCGAACATGGCGGAAAAGAGCCAGCAGCCGACCGCGAAACGCCTGCGCGAAGCACGCGAGAAAGGCGAGGTCGCGAAGAGCGCGGAAACCATTTCGACGGCGATGTTCGTCGGCGTGTGCATTGCGCTCGCCAGCGGCCTCGCGCAGATCGACGCGCGCGTGCAGGGACTGTTCCGCCTCGTGTTCGACGCCGTCGGCGCAGCCGATCCCGGTGCGCGCATCGCGTCGCTGGTCGGCGAAGCGTCGCACACGTTGCTGTTGCCGACGCTCGGTTTCGTGGGCATCGGCCTTGCGGCAGGGTTGCTCGCGGGTTTCGTGCAGGTGGGCGGCATCATGGCGTGGAGCCGGCTCGTGCCGTCGCTGTCGCGCATCAATCCCGCCGAAGGGCTGAAGAACCTCTGGTCGCTGCGCAATCTGATCAATCTCGTGAAGATGCTGGTCAAGACGGCGCTGCTCGTCGCGACGCTTGGCTGGCTGATCCGCGCGTCGCTCGATCCCGCGGTGCAGGCTGGCTTCACGCGGCCGCTGTCGATACTCGCGCTGATCGCACATCTGCTGCTGTTGCTGTTCGGCTGGGCCGCGCTCGTGTTCATCGTGATGGCGCTGATCGATATCGTGCATCAGCGGCACGAGTTCAACCAGAAGATGAAGATGTCGGTCGAGGAGGTGCGGCGCGAGCACAAGGAGACGGAGGGCGATCCGCATATCCAGGGGCGGCGCAAGCAGATCGCGCTGGAAATGCGCATGGCGTCGCTGAACGACAGGATCGGTTATGCGTCGGCGGTCGTGTATTCGCCGCGTGTGGCTGTCGCACTGTTCTACGGCGGTCCCGGCACGCTGCCGTGGGTGCTCGCGCGCGGCGAAGGCGAAGTCGCCGAGCGCATCGTGAAGCTCGCGCAGGCGAGCTTGCGGCCGACGCTCGCCAATACGGGCCTTGCCGAATCGCTCTACGAAGCGACGCCCGAGAACGGCACGATCGGCCAGCATCACTTCGAGGAAGTGGCGCGGCTGCTTAAGTGGGCGAAAGGCGCCGGCTGATACGCGAGGCTTGCGCGTATCAGCCGATCACGATCGTGTCGCCCGGATCGATCGAACCCGGATGCTTCGCGTATTGCGGATTCAGTTGCAGGATTTCGTCGAACGCAAGTTGCACGAGATGATCGTGCGACATGTGCTGCCGGTCGGCGTCGGGCACATGCGCGGCGTCGAGCAGGCTGCGGCTGTGATCGTCGGCGATCGACCAGAGCGAGTCACCGTGTGCAGTCCTGACGGTGGGCGGCGGGGTCGATGGTGTCGCCGTGGGTTGTGACGAAGGTTGGGAAGCTGACGGCGTGGGCGCTTGCGAAGTCGGTTGTGAAGAAGGTTGCGAAGCCGACGGCGCCGCCGAAGCCGTGATCGACGGCTGTGGCGTGCCTGACGTGCCCGGCTGCGGACTGTTCAGATTGTTTTTGCCGGGCGTGTTGTTCGGATCGTTCTTGTCGTTCCCCGAACTGCCGCTGAAGAACAGGCCTTGTGCCGTCGTCACGACGAACAACCCGACGGGCAGCAGCGCGATGAGTGTCGGCAGTTTTTCCATGAACGGCGACGAATTCGGGAACTGCGTATGCAGCCGCGCGCTGCCGAGCAGGAAGCCCGACGCCGCCGACAGCGAACCCGCGACGGGATCGCCCGACAGGATCTTCGTCACGCCGCCAATCAAACTCCCCGACGACGCCAGATAATCGCCCGACGCGCTCGCAAAGCGCGCGAAGCGGCTGCGGTTTTCGGCGTTCAGATGCCGGATGCTGCCGAGAAACACGAGCGTCGTGTAGGTGCCGCCCATCGTCGCGCCCGCCGTCGACAGTGCCGTAGCGAGCGTTGGATGATCGATCATCGACGCCATGTTGAGCGTGATGGTCCCCGTATAGCCCGCGATGCCGAGGCCGCGTCCCATCAGGCCGACCCAGTGACGCGGATTGCCATGATGCAGCATCTTCAGCGACGAGCCGCCGACCACGCCTTGCATCTGCGCGAGCATGTCGGCGGCGATGCCTTTCGTGTGCGTGACGGCGTCGTCGAACGAAATCAGCCCTGCCTGGTTGAGCGCCCGCAACTGGCCTGCCTTCGCCTTGCCTTCGCTCGCGAGCAGTTCGAGCTGTTCCGTGCGCACGTCCACGTCGAACCGGTTCGCCTTCAACTGGCTCTTCAGACCGTTCGCGAGCCGGTCGACCATCTGGTCGAACACGCGCGGATCGCCGTTCTTCAGACTCGCGACGGCGCCCTGATGCATCGCCTGAAACACGCGGCCGACACGCACGCCCGTGTAGAGCGTGTTGGTCGCGTGCAGCGTGCCCTCGGTGCTCAGCTGATGCAGCAGGCGGAACGCGCTGGCGGCGGCCACACCCGTCGTCGTGCCCGCGCCGCCGACCAGCAGCGACGTCTTCACTACGCTGCTGCCGTCGCGATTGCCTTGCTGGACGCGCAGCGCGTTGAGTTCGGAAGCGGCGCGAAGCTGGCTGGTTTCTTCTTCGCTGAGCGGCTGCGCGCCGTCGGGGCCTTGATTCCCTTCGTGCTCGCGGCTGGCGATGGCCAGTTGCGCCGATGCCTTGCGGTTCGCGCTGAGCGGCTTGGTGCCGTCGTTCTTCAGCACGGGGTCCGCGACCACGGAACGCCAGTACGCGGTCGGTTCGGCGTCGTTCGCAGCGGAGCGCGTCGTCGGCCG
The DNA here is from genome assembly GCF_007995085.1 of Paraburkholderia azotifigens. Classification (GTDB taxonomy): domain Bacteria; phylum Pseudomonadota; class Gammaproteobacteria; order Burkholderiales; family Burkholderiaceae; genus Paraburkholderia; species Paraburkholderia azotifigens. The sequence goes on along the minus strand of NZ_VOQS01000005.1, from coordinate 1,440,339 downwards.
CGTCGTGGTCATGGCGTCGCCCGTGTCGGCCATCCAGCGCTGCGCGAACGCGCGCGCGAGCCGTTCCGTCTTGCCGTTCGGTTTGTTGTCGCCCGTCTGCCATTGCGGCCACGCGTACTCGATCGTCGCCTTGCGCGCGCTGTCCAGAAACGCCGTCGTGTTGCCTTCATACAGCTGATGCCGCAACGCGTCGATCTCGGCGGGTTTCATGCCCCTCGCTTCGCCGATCCGCTCGATCTCCGCGAACAGCAGCTGATGCTGGTCCGCGAGGGTCTGCCCGTCGACGCGCTCGAACACGCGCGTCAGCGAGTCGGCGCCATGCAGCCGCGCGAGCATGCGGGGCGCGTTGCGATAGTCGACGATCATCTGCGCGAGCCGGGTCGTCAGATCCTGGTTCGCGATAAAGTCGGCGCCGTGCGTGCCGTAGGACAGCCCCATGTGCACCCATTCGAGGCCCTTGCGCGCGAGCACGGCTTCCAGCAGTCGCGCGTGGCCGGCGCCCGGCACCGATTCGGGCACGGCGTCCCAGCCGTGGAAGGTGACCATCACGTTCGGCGCGGGAGCGTCGGGGTGCTCGTTGGCCCACGTCTCCAGCATGCTGAAGAGGCGCACGTAATCGTGGTAATCGTCGTTGGTGCCTGCCTGGAAGCGGTTGTCCTTGCCGACGAGCGCACGCGCGGGCGCCGTCTCCAGCCGGATCGCGAAGCCCGACTTCGACGCTTCGTCGAGCCAGCGCGTCAGGTGCGCGAGATCGTCGAGTTGCAGCGTCTCGCCCTCCGAGTCCGGCCCCGGCTCGATCACGCCTTCCTCGCCGTTGAAGCGCGCATTCTGCTGATCGCCGAGCGCGCGCACGCGTTCGAGAAATTCGGGGTCGTGCGGCTTGCCGAGCGCGGCCTTGAGCGAATGCGGATCGACGACGAGCGACACCATCGGCATCACGCCGCCATAGCGTTCGATCTGCGCCGTCATCAGCGCGGGATCGTCGCGCAGCGAGAACGAGCGCGCCATGGGCGCGATGCGGTCCTGGATCGCGGGATCGTGGCGCACGAAGTAGCGGACCATGCGGCGGTCGGCGACCGTCGCCGCGCCGAATTGCCGCGCGAGCGATTTGCGCGGCACGGGCAAGAAGCGCGGCGACGAAGTGGAGACTTCGCGCGCCACCTTGAGATCGTTGCCGAGGCTCTTCCACATCACAGCGTCGGACATGATGGTCTGCCGCTTGCCGGTGAAGCGGATGCGCTGGGCTTGCGGGCCGTTTCTGCGCTCGTTGAACGCCTCGATACGCTGCGACTCGGGGAAGTACTGGTCGAGCTTCGCGGCGCCGCTGCGCAGGTTCGATTCGATGACCGTCGTCGATGTCAGGCCAGGCTGATACGGCTCGATCTTCATCGGCGAGCGCACGTGCGCGAGATTCGCGCTGTTGTTGCGGCGGCCGCGCGAGCCGCGCGTGTTCTGCATTTCGCGCAGCAGATCGTCGGCTTCGCGGCGCACGGTTTCGTAGCTCTTCCTGATCTGCTCGGCGCGTTGCCTGAGGGCGGCGTGCTGCTTGCCCGTCTCCGCCGTGGCGGTCCATTGCTCTTTGAGCGTTTGCGCGCGCGAGGTGAGGGCGGCGAGCCGCGTCGGCCTGGCGACGGCGAGAAATTCGTGCGGCTGCAGCCGCGTCAGCAGAAAGTGCACGTTCGCGCCGAAGCGGTCGGTGCCGATGGGCATTTCGTCGAGACTCTTGCCGCCGTGTCTGACGTTGTTCGCGTGCCTGACGTTGTCGAACCAGCGCAGTTCGTCGCCGCGCCACGCGATGATGCCGCGCGGCTTGCCGATCGCTTCCGCCAGTGTGTCTTTCGTGTCGAACACATAGATCGTGTGGTTCTTGTCGAGCGAGCCTTGCTGGATCGCGCGCAGCAGATGCAGCGCATTGTGTCCGCTGAAATCGACGGCGTGCAGGTTCTTGTCGTTCGCCGTGGGCAGCAGATTCGGTTCGACGAGGGGATTGCCGGCGCCCGTCAGTTCGCGGCCGCGAACCTGCGCCCAGGTGCGCCGCGCAGCCTGATCGGCGCGCGCGACCTGCAACTGCACCACGTCGCCCGACTTGCGGCGCGGTTTCGTGTCGGGCTTGTCCGCGCCTTCGGCCGTCGCGGTGTCGTTCTTTTCAGCGGGCCGGAATCCGCCCACGCGATCGAGCGCGGACGGCTCCGTTTCGCTGACCACGAACGTCACGCCGCGCCGTCCCGCGCGGCCGACCGGAATGCCGCGCGCGCGGCGGCGGAACGCGGCGCTCAGATCCTGCGCGTCGATCTTCGTATCGCCGAGTTTCGCTTTCTCGTAGTAGGTCCATGTGTGGTCGAGGTTGCGTTCCGCGTAGCCGAGCACGTTGCCCGTCTTTTCCTCGACGGCATAGATGCGCTGCTGCGCGTCGGCGGCGCGCGCCGCGTGGCTCGGGCGCCTGAAGCGCAACGCGTCGGACAGTTCCGTGATATCGCCCGCGATAGCGGCATCGACGGGCTTGCCGGACGGCGTCACGTTCCACGTCGTCTTGCCCATCATCGTCACGCTTTCGATCTTCGCTGCGCCGCCGAAGCGCGCGAGATCGGCGGCATCGACAGGCGACACGTAGAAGTCGTACTTCGCGCGCGCGGCCACGCCGCCATCGCCCGTCGAGGTCAGCGCTTTCGTGAGCGAGCGCGGCACCGGCTTGCCTTGCATCGACTCGATCGAACCGAGCATGCCGTGTTCGTCTGTAGTCAGCGACGCGATGAACGCCGGTTGCGCGTGTTCCTGACCGGCGTCGGGACGCGCGGCGTGCCCGGTGATCAGCACATGCGCGTTGGGGCCCAGGCGGCGCACGAGTCCCGACAGCATCGGCACGTGCGAGCCGTCGATACGTTGCAGCGTGCGCAGATCGTGATCGTCGAGCCAGTCGGCGGCGCGCTGCTGTTCGGGCGCGGACGCAGCCGGCGCAGGATCGGCTGCACCCGCGACGGGCCATAGCGGACCGCGCCGCATCATCGCGAGCGCCCGCATGCCGTTGCGGTTCACAGCAGCGTAGCCTTCGGGCAGGCCGTTCTCGTCGATCGCGGCTAGACGGTACGACGTCGCGCCTGTCGCCGCATCGCGGGCCTGCACGATGTACATGTCGACGCCCGCTGGCTTTGTCAGAATGCCTTCGGGCGTGTCGATGCGAAGCCCGGCAGCGGGATCGTAGCCGAGCGACGACAGCTTGTGGATCTGCACGGGCGTCGTCTGCGCGACGGCGTCCAGGTTGGCCTGCATGCGCGCTTCGAAGCGCTCGCGCGGATCGGCGCCGGGTGCGATGGCCGATTCGTCGGGCAGCGCGTCGGCGCTCACGTACACATGTTTCGCCGATTGTTGCGCTGACTCATGGCTGGCGAATGCCTGGTCGAGATCGGACACGCCCGCGCTCGCCGGTTCGCTTGCCGCCGACGCCGTTTCTTCGGCGCGCGGCACAGTGCCGCTGAAGCGGAAGTAGCCGTCTTCGGGATCGAGCGCGCCGATATCGACGCCATCGCCGAGTTCGATGCTCGCGTCGCCGAGCATCACGAATTCTGCGCGCAGATTCGTGAGTCCTGCATCGAGGAAGGCCTGCATCGTGTCTTCGAGCGTTTGCAGCGGGTGCGGCTCGTCGAGCAACCCGCTGGCGCGCGACAGCGTGATCTCGCCGCCGGGACGCGTGACGCGCGCAACGTCGCCGAGCACGCCGGGACGCGACGTCAGCGCGCTGGCGAAAGCGTGATCGAGCGCGACGGAATCGAACGTATCGTCGGCGATGGGGGAAAAGTCGTACGCGGCGTTGGCGAGGCGCAGATCGCCGACTTGCGGCGTGAACGGCTTTTCGGCAGGCGTCGGCGTCGGTTTTCCGGCAGAAGCATGTGCTGCCGATGCCGGCGCGCCGTGCAAGGAAGCAGGCCGCGCGCGGAATGCCGTCATCGGCGTGCCCGTGCGCTCGACCTGGCCGGTAAAGCGCGTGATGCGCACCGACGCCGTGCCGTTGGGATCGACGAGCAGAATATCGCCCGGCGCCCAGACAGTGGTCGGGCGGCCCGTCGCATCCGCGAGGCGCTGCGCGAGCGCATCGGCAAACGCGGCATTCACGCGCGGCCCGCGATTGGCTTGCCGCGCCCGCAGCGGATCGGCCTTGTCGGAACCCGCGTAGCACGAGTACAGCGTGACGTCCTGTCCGTCTTCGAGCAGCGGCGCGACGCGCGCAGCGACTTCATCGGCGCCGATGGGCACGCCGTCGGGACCGAGCATTTCGTCGGGCGAGATGCCGTGTCCGAAGATCACGTGATGCCCCGGCGGCGACATCAGGCCGCGCGCGCCGACGGCGTGTAGCGGAATGTCGGGCGGCATCAGCAGCGTATCGGCGGGACGCAGGAACTCGGGATGATCCGTCGCGGCGATGCCCGTCACGTCGTCGAAGCCAGGTTGCAGCAGCGCGGGGCGATCGCCCGCGAGCGTCGTCACGATGCCGCTGCCATCGGCCATCACGTCGCGCCGCGTGTAGGCCTTGCTGCGCGGCGGATAGTGAGTTTGCGTCTTGCCGGACAGATCGTCGTCATGGCGCGCGGCCCATTCGTCGGCGGTGAAGATGGCGTCGGGTTCGAGTGCCTCGGGCTTGACGGGTTCGAGCGCTTTCGACGGTTCGTCATCCGCTGAAGCGCCGATGCTACGCCGTCCCGAATCCTCATTCGGATCGATCTCGCCGATGACGGGACGCGCGGCTTCCACGGGCTCGACGGGCGGCCGCATCGCACTGGCGTCGATGTTGTGCTCGCGCTGGTACCTGAACACTTCCGGCTCGAAACCCTCCTCGGGCGCATCGGGCAAATGCAGATAGAGCCGCGTGCCGACATCCGGATCGTTCTCGGGCACGGCGATCTCAGGCTCCAGCGGATGCAGCGTCAGCACGCCCGTGCCGCGCGTGCTGTTGCTCGTGATGCTGGCGATCACGGGCGCCTGCAGGTGATACGCCAGATCGCGCGCCCACGGATAGCCGCCCGAGCCGAGATAGCAGCCCGTCACGAGCACGCCGTTGCCCGGCGTGTACGCATCGTCTTCCATCAGCGCCTGGACGAAGCGTTCCGCAGTCAGCCGTGGGCCGTCCTGCATCACGGCGACGGTGTTGTCCTCCGCGACGTTATTGGGCGTCGTGCCGTGCGTTTCCGCGATATCGAAGCCGGATACCTTCAGATACTGCCGTGCCGCCTCATGTCCGAGCAGATTGACGACGCGCGTGCCCGGCACGGGACGCAGTTCGAGCGGATTGAGCTTGATCGGCTGCGCGCCGCCCGGCGAAAACTTGCCTTGCGTGTCGGGCTCGATCTCGAAGCGCGCGAGCCGCCGGTTCGGATTGGGATCGACGCGCCGCCAGCCGCTCGCGTCGGTCGTGCCGAGACGGCCGTAGACAGGCGTCTGGATCAGATCGGAGAACGCCTGGATCAGCGCCGGGTCCGCGCCGCTCGCCGCGCCGTCGAGCGCGACGGGCGTGCCCGGCGTGTAGCCGCGCTGTGTGAGCGCTTCGAGCGCAAAGGTCAGGTCGAGCGCGCTTGCGGGCGCGCCCGTGCGCGGATTGACGATCGCGCCGCGCTTCGTGAGCACGCCCCACAGATAGACGCTGAGCGGCGCGCGCGCGGACGTCGTGGCCACGTTGGGATCACCCCAGCGGTTGACCACCGGACGCGCCGGTTCGCCGCGCCAGTCGATCGCGGCGGGCGGCTGGTCGAGAACGGGCAGCTCGGGGCTGAAGCGAAACACGCGCGGCGCGTCTTGCACGGACGTATCGACGCGGTGCATCCGGTCGTATGCGCCCGGCTCGATCACGATACCGGTCGTATAGCCCGTCGTCACGCGGCCACTTGGTCCGTGCCCGCGCCACGCGACGAAGCCGCTCGCGCCGTACACGTCGACGCCCAGCACGCTCGCCAGCAGTTGCGACAGCGGATTGATGCGCGTGGCCGTGCCGCACGCATAGAGGATGACGGGCGACTTGCCGTCCCATCCGGCGGCGCGGATCATCTCGGCCATTTGCGGCGCGTCGAACGGATTGCCGTGGGCATCGGAGAACGCATCCGTCCACGCGTGGCAATACACCGCGAAGTGGCCGGGTGGCACGGGCAGTTGCGGGCGTTCGCCGTTGGGCAACTGGTTCTCGGGGCGCGTCAGGTCGGGCGCGTAGATCGCGAGGTCGGCTTCGCGGCGCGGGAACGCCGCCCATTGCGTTTCCGTGCGGGTGGGCAGCGCATTGACGACGTCGATGCGCTCTCCGTTTTCAGCGCGGATCAGCGGCTTGCCGGGCTCGAAGCCGCGCGGATAGCGGATGCGCAGATCGCCCTGGAACGCGGGGTCGAGCGACAGATTCACGTGGGTCCCCGCTGCGTCGGGCACCAGCTTGCCGACAATCGCTTCCGGCGGCGCGGAGCCGTCCGGCGCGAGCGCGGTGCGGTCCACCAGCGCGATCCCGTAGCGGCCCGCCAGCGTACCTTCGCAGCCGAGCACGAGTGCATCGTGCAGCGACGTGTAGCGTGTGAGGTTCAGCGGCTCGCCTGTGTCGGGGGCGGCGTCGTGCGCGGCGAGCGCCTGCGGATCGTCGGCGAGCGCGGCGCGGCGTTCGTCGTTACGCGACGCATGCAGGTCGGCGACGATATCGCCCGGGTCCGTGGCGGGTAAGCCATCTTCATCGACGGCACGCGCGTGGCCTTCCTCGTCCTGCAACGCGTAAATGTAGAACTCCACCTGATCGAGCCCGCTGCCGCTGGCGAACGCGGCGACGACGGTTTCTTCGAGCAGCGCGGGATTGGCCCGCACGTTCGACGGAATCGACCATGACGCGGGTTGCGCGTTCGTTGCGTTCGCGGGCTGTTTCGCGACGGCGGGATCGGCAACCGATGCGTCGTCGACGGGCGGCGTACTGCCTTCGCTTTCCGTAGCGGGCGCGAGGCGCACCAGCAGCGCGTCGCCATCGGCGGCGTCCGTGCCGAGTCCTTTGCCGTTCAGCGCGCGGCGTGCGGCGGCAGCTTTGGCGTCGAGTCCCTTGTCGGCTTCGAACGCGTCGATGCCGTCGAGATTCTGGTTGCCATCGAGATTCACCTTCGCGCTGTCGCGCCCACGCGGGTCGCCGAAGTCGCCATTCAGACGCCGCTGGTTTTCGATTGCCGCCGTGCCGAGCCGCGACGTGTTCATCACGTCGGCGTCGTCGAAGGTGACGTTCGTGACGGGGCGCGGCGGTTCCGGCACGTTGAAGAGCGTGCGGATCGGGCGCTCCATGATGGTCGTCGAGCCCGCGCCCATTTGCGCGATGCCGAGGCCGAGCGTGAACAGCTGGTCGATGCGGTCCGAGCTGGACATCGCGTCCCAGTTCTTCAGCAGCGACGCGCCCTGTTCGAACGACAGATCGGCGCCCGACAGACCGCCCACCACATTGAGAATCGACGACGCGCGGCTCGTGACGGCGGCCGTGCCTTCGAACGCGTTGGCCGTTTCCGCGAACCGGCCGCTGTTACCGACGAGCGCCGCATCGCCGGAGGTGCGGCTGACGGTGCTCATCGCACCTGCGGCTTCGTCGACGGAACGCAGCAGCGCGGCCGATTCCATCAACGACTTGCTCGCCATGCCAAGCCCGCCGCCGAACGCGCCCGCGCCGCTGCCGATCAGGCTGATCCAGTCCGAGCGCGCCTGCGCATTGCCGAAGCCGAGCGACTGGCCGTGATCGTTCAGGTTGACGAGATCCTGCACGGCGACGCCCGTGCCGACTGCCATGCCCGCGCCGACAGCCGTCCACGCGGCGCCCAGCAGCAAGCCGCCTTCGACGGCGCCCACGCCGCTTGCGATCAGCACCACGCCGCCCGCCGCCGCGAGGATGCCCGTGCCGATCTCCAGCACGTGCTCGAAGCGCTGCCAGCCCGACGTGATGTGCGCCGCCACGGGTTCGTACTGCACGGGCCCCGACGACGCCGGGCCGAGCGTCAGGTTTCTCGGCACATACAGTTTGGCGTCGTCGGACAGGCCGTTGTTGTGCTGGTAGTCGTCGAGCTTGTCGTAAGACCAGCCGCGATCGTCGATGTACTTGAACTCGCCTGGCTTGCCGTTCACCTGCACCTTGAAGAGCGCGCTCGGACTCGCGCCCGAATCCTTCGATACGTAGTACGTCGGCACCAGCGTCACCACGGCATGATCGCCGCCGACCTTGCGGATCTGGTCGGTGACGGCATCGATCATCCTGGTCGCGTTGGCGTTGCCCTCGAACAGCGACTTGCCCTGATTGAACGCGACGTTACCGACGATCAGCTGTTCGAGCATGCCCATCGACGGATTGTCCTGCTGGTCGGTGGGCACGATGGCTGGATTATCGGGCTGGATGCCGAGCCCGACGCCGACGAAGTTCGTCAACTGGTTCGAGTGGGCGTCGAAGGTGTGCGGCTGATTGTCGAAGTGCTGCTGGAAGTCGTTGAAGTACGGTTGCAGGACTTTCGACGGATCGTTCTGAAAGAGCTTGTAGCTCGCGTCGGCGTTCGCGTTGTTGGCCTTGCTCTGGGCTTTGTCCATGCCCTGGCCGAGCATCAGCTGGAAGTCGTTCGCGAAGCCGCTCCTGAAGCGGTCGTCGCCCTGCATCTGCTTGAGCAGCGCCTGCGACAGCGCGGGCCCGTAGCCGCCGCTCACGGTGTCGCGCACGCTGTCGAAGCCATACGACGTGCTGTCGCCGCGCAGCGTGTAGATCATCGACTTCGCGTTGCCGTGCTCGTCCATCAGCCAGCTCGCGACGTCGTTTTCGCGCGCGACGGGCACGCCCGTTTCCGTCGGCTGCAGGTCGGCGAGCGAGACAGCCTGGCTCAGGCCTTTGTAGAACTCGGTGCCGCGTCCACTCACGGGCGTGCCCGTGTTCGACTGCATCCACTTGTCGCTGAAATCGTGCTTGACGGTATCGATCACGACGCCCGCGAATTCGGGCGGCACATTGTTCATGTCGAGCGTCGACTGCATCCATTTGCCGACCTTGTCGGCGTTCATCGTGCTGTCGTTGCGCGCGCGCACGCTGTCGGGATCGTTCGCGGTCGTATCCGGCTTCACCATCAGCGGATCGATCTGGCTTTCGACGTACTTCTGGTTGAAGTGCGGCAGGCCCACTTCGTTCCACATCTGTTCGCGGTCGCTGACCGAGAACGTCGCGTTCATGTTGGTGTTGAGCACCTTGAGCGCGGCGCTCGCGTTATCACCGTTATCGCCGTTATGGCCGGGGTTCTGCATCAGCAGGTCGACCTGCTGCTTCGTGTATTGCAGACGCACGTCGGGTGCCGCCGCCATCAGCATCTGCATCTTCTGCACGTTCGCGGATTTCGGATCGGCGTGTGCGCAGGCGTACTGGAAAATGCCCAGCTGGTCGAGCTGCTGCTTGTCGGCCGCCGTCATTTTCGTCGGATCGACATTGACGCCCGTCATTCGCACGAAGGCGAGCGCAAGCGGGTTTTGCTGGGCGAGTTCCTTTTCTTTCGGCGACAGGCCGGGCGCATTCGGGTCGATCGTCTGACCGGTTTCCTGCAACACCGCGAACGTGACGGGATCGTTCTGCGCGAGCTGCTTCATCTGCGGCGACAGCGACGGGTCGTCGGGATTCACGAGCGCGATGTCACGCCTGAGCGCGCTTTGCTGACCCAGCATATCCACGACGCTGCCGTACCACGCGTCAGGGTGCTGGTTCTTGACGGTCGCGACGGCCTGCTTCTGTTCGTCGGCGGTGACGTAGCTGAGCGCACTGTCGTCGCCTGCCGTCACCTTGTCGTATTGCGTCTGCGCCTGCGACAGTTCCTGTGCCGCGTCGGCTTCGTCGGCGCGGCGCGCGCCCGAAGGTTCCTTCTGCCACGCCGCATAGTCGGCCTTCGCATCGTGCAGGCGCAGCGTCGCAGCTTCGACGCTGTATTCATGGCGCAGCGCTTTTTCGAGCGCGTCGTAGGCGTTGTTCGCGTTGGTGTCGGCCGTGCTCTGGTCCTGGCGGATGCTGTATGCGTATTCCTCGCCATCGGCCTGCTGTTGCGCAGGCGTCTCGGCGTTGTAGGCGTTGACCTCGCTGGTCGCGTCCTGGTCGGTCTGCGCGGCAAGCGCGAACTGGAAGGCCTTTTCGTTCGTCGTGCGCTGCACGGCGGTTTCGGGCGTCACCGTCTTCTGCGAATCGGTGACGACTTCGTCGAGGATGGGATCGTTCTTGTCGAGCGCGCGAATGTCGGCGGCCGCCGACGAGATCGCTTTCTTCGCATCGCCGCCGCCATCGGCGGACACGCGCATCTGGTTTTCCGCGGCGGCCTGCACGGCGCCCCACGCCTGGCCGGCTTTCTTGATTTGCGCGTCGATATCGGCCTGCTTCGCGCGCTGGTCGCGCAGGCGCTGCAGCGCCGCCATTTCCTGCTGCGCGATTTTCAGCAGGCGCGCCGTTTCCGCCTTCGCGGCGGCGAGCGCCTGCTGCTGGGCCGTGGGCGTGCTGCTGCCGTTGGAGGCCGTGGGCTTGGGCTTATCGGGATTCGATGGAGGCGGCACGTAGGTGGCGCCGCCGCCGTCAACGGCCATCAGGGACATGTCGTATCTCCAACGCTTGCATCTGCGCGCGCGCAGGCCTTCCGCGGCGCTCAAGGCGCAGCAATAAGGAATTCTGCCGTCCGATGCGGGCGGACGGACTCCGGCATCCCGTAGTCGGCGGGTTGGTCTGGCTGGATTCGGATGCTTGCGCTACGACCTGCGCGGCTGACGGTGCGATACGTCAACGCGCGTCGAGACAGCGCAGGCACAACGCATGGATCTGCGCTGCGCTGAGGCCCCGGCACATCGCGACGAGCGGATGCGCGCTGCACGACGGCGCGTTGCCTCGAGTCGCGCCGGTTGCATTGACGGATTCGAGGGCAGGGCGCACGCCTTGGGCAGACCCATTGCCACAGGCCCGGCCCGCTTCGTTCAGCGTCTCGTCGACTTTCGCATCGAGCGCCGCCTTGCTGGTCTGCGGCGGCGCGTGCGCATCCGCGACGACGGGAATCGGCTCGGCGCCGCCGCGCATCGCGTTCAGGCGCGCGTTCATCACCACCTTGCCGACATAGCCCGCGCGAAAGCCGGTCGTGAAGTTGCCGCTGTAGTAGCACGACAGCGCGGCGCGCAACGCGCTCTGCTGATCGGCGCGCGCCGCGCTCGAACGCGCAAAGCAGTCGGTGAGAATGGCGGCCGCCGCGCGCAGGTTGCGGCACGGTTCGAAGATCGACGCGGCCGTTTCGCCGTACTTCGCAAAGTTGCGGTTGTTCACTTGCGCGAGACCGACGCTGTAGCTGAAGCCGCGCGCTTCGAGCACACGGACCGTCGCGAGCGCTTCGGCGAGCGAGGCGGGCTGGCGGTCCAGATGCCCGCCGACCACGCCGATCGCAAACGGATTGAAGGCCGATTCGGTGCGCACGAGCGCGGCCAGCGTCACGACATCGACATTCGCTGCGCAACTGCGGGCAAGCTGCGCGAAGCCGGCGCGCGGCACGCCCGTCTGCGCAACGGCGTCGCGTGCAATGAACGCGAATAGCAGCGTCGCCACGCAGGTCAGCATGCAGACGATGCGCGCGAGCGCATGCCTTGCAAGCTGCGAGCGCGCCGCGCCGTTCATCCCGCCACCCTGTACGACAGCACCAGACCGTGCACGAGCAGCGACCAGCCGTCGAGCGCGACGAACAGCAGCAGCTTGAACGGCACGGAGATGGTAGTGGGCGAAATCATCTGCATGCCGAGCGCGAGCAGGACGTTCGCCACGAGCAGATCGACGACGATGAACACGATGTAGATCACGAAGCCGATCTGAAACGCCTTCGTCAGTTCGGCGAGCGTGAAGCTCGGCACAAGCACGAGCAGGTCGTCGTCCTTGAGACCTTCGGCGCGGCTTTTCGGCCACACGCTGGTCGCTGTCTTGACGAAGAATTCGCGGTCGCGCAAACGCGTATGCGCGGTGAGAAAGTCCTTGATGGGCGGCAGCGCGGCATCGGCGAGCGCGCCGATATCGGCCGTCGACAACTGCCCCGAAGGATTGAAATTGCGTTCCTGCAACGCATCGCGGATATTCATGCCGACGGGCGCCATGATGAACAGCGACAGAATCAGCGCGATGCCGTTGAGCACCATGTTCGGCGGCACCTGCTGGATGCCGAGCGCCGAACGCAACAGCCCGAGCACGACCACCAGCTTGGTATAGCTCGTCACCATCAGCGCGGCGAACGGCGCAATGCCGAGCGCGACGATAACAGCGATCAGCGAGACGGGATTCGGCAGATTACCCATCCTGGCGCTCGCGCGGCGGGTGCGCGGCGGGCGGCGTGAGTGCCGTGACGCGCACGCCGAGCTTCTGGCCGACGGCGATCAGATGGCCTGTGCCGATCTGCGTGCCGTTCGCGACGATGCGGATCACGCTCTGATTCACGCCCTGTTCCAGTTCGATCACACCGCCCGGCTGCAGTGTGCCCAGTTCGCCGAGCGGCATCGTGCACGACGGCAACTGGAACGTCAGTTCGACGGACAGTCCGTCGAACTGGCGTGCGGACTGCGGCGGCTGCGCGGCGGAGTCCTGCGATACGGCGCTTTGCGCGCGTGCCGCGTCCTGCGATGACGTGCGTTCCAATGGCATCTCCCTGATACGTTCGACGACGATGCGGTTGCCCGACGGCTTGCCGAGCACTTCCCATGCGGGCGCCGATGACAGATAAGCGGCGCACAGCAGGTTTTGCCCCTGCGTGCGCCAGTGTTCGATCGCGATGATGTCGCCCGCTTCGACGTCGGCGAGTTCGCGCGCCATCAGCGTCGTGCGGCCGAGTTCGAACGTCAGCGACACGGGCAGCGCGGCAAACAGGCTTGCCGTCGTTTCGCGCTCCGTGGCGGCAGCGGGAGGCGGCGTGGCGAAGAACACACCGAGCGCGTCAGGCACGTCGAACAGCAGCGCGCCGTGACAACGCCAGCCGTCGTCGGTGCGGCGCAGTTCGAAATACAACGCGGCGCCTGAGGAATCCGGCGCCTGCTCGTCGGCGGGCGGCAGCAACTCCACGCGCTGACGCGTGAGCGTCTGCAGCGTCTTGGTCAGCGGCGCGCACAGATCGGCCAGCAACGCGGCGCGCAGCAAGGCGGGGACTTCCGGCGAGGCGGCATCGCCGAGCCATTCGGCTTGCGCCGATGGGTCGATCCATACGGTGCCCTGCGCCGGCCCGACGACGAATCGGTATGCATGGGCGTCGGCGACGGGCGCGGCGTCGGCGCGCCAGGCGATGTCATAGGCTTGCCCGCCAAGACGTATCGCGAGCGGCGCGCGCGCCGCATAGGCGTTCGTCAGCCCGCGCGCCGCTGCGGGCGACAGGCGCGCAAGAAGCGGTGACGCATCGAGCGGCGTGACGTGACGCGCCGGATCGACTGACGGACGATGCGTGTCTTGCGGATGCGGATCGTCCGTCATGTGATGCAGAGGGTCGTTGACGTCGGCTCGCAAGAAGGGCAACGCATGCACGGCGGATCGGTCGGATCGATGACGTTCGTGAAGGGAAAGATAGAGCATGCCGCCCGAAGGCAGCACCGCCCGTGCGTCAATTGTAGGGAGAGAGCGGCGCGCGATCTTGCGGCGCGAATCGTAGTCGAATGGCCGACAACGCAGCGCAAACGTGGGCCGACTACGAAACCGGCTTCCGCCTGTGCGCGGCCAGAGCGGAATCGATGTCGGATCAGTCGAACTGCATCATCGACGGAGAAGAAAGGGGAACAGCCAGCGGGCGATGCGGCGCAACAGCAGCCCAATGACGAAGACGAGGAAGCGAAGCGCGCCAAGCTGCCTGATTTCGTGAGCCGGTTGCGAGGTCATCTGGACGTGTCGGGCGTCAATCCGCCAGAGAGTCCGGATGGAAAGCTCGCACCCATCGACCGCATGCTGCTGCTGCGCCGCGCGATTCTGCTTCGCTCCGCTCTGGAGAGGAACGCAAAGGAAATTTTCCGCAAAACGCGAACCGGCTTGCAGTTTGCCAACATCCATGAAGACCTGATCCGCGCGTTCCTGTATGCGAGCAATGATGAGCACGGCTCACGCTCGATGGAGGCGATCGTGCAGATGTCGCGCTTCATCGACGGGCATTACGTGCCGACGTCCCTGCCGATGGAAGAGTTGCTGCGTACCCACGTCGACGCAGACTCGTTTATCGGGAAGATCGCTGGATGGCGCTCGAAGCGGACCGCCCCTAACAGCTAAGACCCGGCTGCTAACGGGCTTTGCGAGGCACGCTCGCCGGCGAATACAGGCTCGGGCGGCGGCTCGATCCGCCGGACGCTGACGCTGACGTCCATCCCGGCGAAGTCCTGCGCGGCGCCGAACCACGAACCGGATACGGGCGCGGCCTGTTCGGGCTTGCGCGTGTACGCCACCCGGATCAGGTCGGTGCCGCCGACGAGCGAGTTGGTCGGGTCGTACGGCACCCAGCCCGCGCCCGGCAAGAAGACGTGCAGCCACGCGTGGGTCGCGCCGGCGCCGATCATGAGCGGGTCGTCGCGGCTTTCGATCTGTCGCGCGCCCTGTTGCAACGCCGTGTTGCGCACCGCCGGCGGCGCGGGCGTGTCGAGAGACTGGTCGTACAAATAGCCGGACACGAAACGCGCGGCGAAACCCAGCTCCCGCACCACTTCCATCATCAGCAGCGCGAAATCCCGGCAGGTGCCGCTGCGCCGGTTCAGTGTCTCGGAAGGACGCTGCGTGCCCATGGCGTCGCGCGACTGGTACTGGAAGTCGCTGCGGATGGCGGCGTTGATATTGGCCAGGATGTCGCGCGTGTGAATCGTCCCGCGCCGGGGGAGAAACTGCGCCACCCAGTCGCGCAGCAGGGGGTGATCCTCCGGGTATTGCGGCGGCAGGAAGGGTGCGAGGTCGAGCCGATCTTCGTCGCTGTACTGGAACGGGTAATTCTCGGCTTCAGGCGCGACGGGCAACTCCAGATTCTTCACGCCGAAATGCTCGATCACGAAGCGCGCGCGAAGATCCAGCGCGTCGGCGGGCACGCGCGGCTCGACGATCGCGACCGAATTGGAAAACACGTCGTGCATCCAGTACTGCGTGCTGTACGGCAACACCGCCAGTGTGGCCGACAGCACGCGAATGTCGTGCGCGGCGCGCGGCCGGAACATCACGCGGTGCGGCGAGAACTCCACTGGCCTGGTGTAGCGATAGGTTGTGACGTGCTCGACTTCGAGAAAGACGGACATGTGCGATCTCCAGGCCGGTGCTGCGCGATCGGCTGACACGGCAATGATGCCACTGACGGCGCCGTCCAGATACAGGACGCGCGCGCTGTCACGCGCTCATCGCGGCCTGAGGTGCAGATCGTTGCTCACGGAGTGCACGCCCGGCACGTCGCGCGTGACGGCGAGCGCTTTCTGAATCTGTGCGTCTGAATCCGCATATCCCGACAACTGCACGACGCCTTTGTAGGTTGCGACGCTAATCGGCAGCGATCGCAGCCCCGGGTCCGCGACGAGCGCCTGCTTCACCCGCGCGGCGAGCGCGGCGTCGTCAGTGGCGTTTGCGTCCGGGGCGGCCACGGTTGTCGTCGTCGTCTTGCAGCCGTCGATGAACACGAACGCGGGCAACGCGAATACTGCGGCGATCAGCCATCGGCGTTTGCTGGCTGGCGCGTTTTGCATGTCGTTCACGACAGGCGGGTTCGCGCGCAACGAGCGTCGTATGGATTTGCTTCGCAGTTGGTGCACGGGTGCGCCCTCCTTGAGTCACTCATGATAGTGCAGCGTGGCGGCAGCTGTCGCAGGTGTCCTCGCACAAGCACGCCTCAAGTCTTCCGCCCGATTGTCGTTACCCATGCGAAGAGGGTGTGCTCGCTAACGGGTCACGCTCTGACCGTCCGACCATCCGATATCGTGCGCTGTTCCCAATCTCTTCGATGCGACGTCCGCTATCGCTTTCCTTCTACGCGTATCTGCAGCTGTACGCAGTCGTGCCACTACTGCTGTCGCTCTATCAAGTATTCCTGTTTCAATATCGGCCACTCGCGACGTGGCACGATCATTGGCTGATAGAGGCTGTTTTATATCTGATCACGATAGCCATCCATCTGCTATGTGCGCTCGTTGCACTAAGAGGCAGCCGGTGGACGCGGCCTGTCTACTTCTGCTGGCTTGTCTTCGAGGCACTGACGGTAGTCTTTGCCGCGCGCTACGGAGGGACGCATATTCCTCCACTCGTTTGGCTCGCGGAGCTTGTGCCGCTCATTCTGCTATTCATGCCATCCGTTTCGGTCTGGCTGAGGGCACGACCGGCTGTTCGCGTGAGGTGGCCGGGTATCGGAAGCGTGCTGGGCATCCTGTGCTGCGCATGACACGTTCACCGTGCCCGGCATCGTTTTCCTCGCCGCGTTGTTCGGCACGCGTCGTCGAGTGGGCGCGATGCGCGAGGTTGGATTGGCGCTGTTGGCCAGTGTTGTATCCAATATCCTGCTCAGCATCGAATTCGCGATTCTGCATGTCTTGAACGATCGGCTGCACAGCACCTATGTCGTCTGGTGCTGGATCGTCTTCACCGTCGCCGGGGCCGCGCTTGTCGTCTATGCGCGTGCGCGTCTGATCGTTCGTTGGCGGGTTGATCGGCGCGCGCATTCAACAAAAGTCTTCCCTGTATGAACGAGGTTTGAAACAGTCTCCTTTGCATCCTAAACTTCGAATCCTCCGACCAGTTTCAATTGCTATTGCATTCTTCTGAGTATTGCCGAGGTCCCGAATCGTTTGCTAACCCAAGGAGAAACGATGGAATGCATCGAGATCTATACCGGCGGCGACGGGAACTCGCAATTCAGGCGCATTCAACTGTTCGAGGTCAGCCCCGTTCTGTTCAATGGCGTGACCGTGTCGTTATCGTCGGCGCAAGCCTGCGAGAGCGTGCTCTTGCACGAGTTCGACAGTGATTATTTTCTCGGCTGGCACAATCCGCCGTCGAGGCAATATGTCATCGTGCTCGCCGGGGAACTCGAGATTGCGGTAGAGAGCGACGGCGCCGCGCAACGCTTTGCGGCGGGCGCCGTTTTCGTCGCGGGCGACTTGCACGGCAAGGGCCATACGACGCGCGCGACTCAGGCGGGCCGCGCGTTGGTCGTCAACTTGCGAGGATGAGGCGATGCTGCTCACGCGTGCTTTGGCTGTAGTAACAGGCGGCAGCAGTGGCATTGGCTTCGCGACCGCCCAGCGATTCCTGTCTGAAGGCGCGCGCGTGGTGATCAGCGGGCGCAACGCGGACAAGCTGAACCAGGCCGCGGCGAAGCTCGGCGAGAACACATTGGCTGTCGTCGCGGACTCGGCTAGTCCGGAGGCAATGCAACGGCTCTACGAGACGGCAGTCGCCCACTTTCAATGCGATGTCAATGTGGTGGTCGCGAATGCCGGTGTCTCGCGGCAAACACCCGTGCGCGAGACATCGCTGGCGCAATTTTCCGACGTACTCAACGTCAATGTCGGCGGCGTCTATGTAACCGTTCGCGAGTCGCTGCCGTTTCTCGGGCGACCGGCATCGATCATCCTCGTTGCATCGCTCGCGGCCAACCAGGGGACGAAGAATTTCTCGGCGTACTGTGCATCGAAGGCCGCCGTGATTTCGCTCGCAAAGAGCTTTGCTGCCGAATTCGTCGAGCACGGCATACGCGTCAACAGCATTTCACCAGGCGTTGCGCAGACGCCGATATTCGACACATTGGGAATATCCAGCGAGCAACTGGCGCAATGGTCGAACGTCATTCCGATGAAGCGGCCGGCTCACCCCGATGAAATCGCTGCAGCCATCCTTTTTCTCGCATCGGATGCATCGCGCTATATGACGGGCGCCGATCTCGCGGTGGACGGGGGGATGTCGGGGATCAGCCCGTTCTGATGGCCGTCGTTCGCATCTGGCCTCGAAGCCAGCCGCCGCATTCCGTGTAACATATGCATGCTGACCAACCCGGGATAACAACCCATCGCGGTTCGGAGACCAGACATGCAACTTGCAGACTTTATCTTGCGAGACATGGAGCCGATTGCGGCGCAATGGGAGGCATTCGCGGCCAGCCTGTCGCCTGCGGAACACATGGGCTCGGCGGATTTGCGCGAACACATCGAGCAGATCCTGAAAGACGTGGCGACGGATTTGCGTACCTCGCAAAGCCGTGAAGCCCGGCGCGAAAAATCAATGGGACGGGGCGCCGGGGTGATCGACCCGACGGACGAAACAGCCGCTCAACAGCATGGCGTGCTTAGGGCACGGGCGGGCTTCACCGTCAACCAGCTTGTCGCCGAATATCGCGCTTTGCGCGCCAGTGTGCTTCGCCTCTGGATGGACGACTGCGCGCCCGGCGGCCCCGATCCCGACGGCCTGATCCGCTTCAACGAAGCGATCGATCACGCACTTGCCGAATCGGTCACTTCGTTCAACGCGCAGATCGAGCAGAACCGCAATCTTTTGCTTGGGATGCTTGGGCACGACATGCGCAGCCCGCTCCAGGCCATTCAGTCCACCGCCTCGTGCCTGGCACTGCTCAATGCCGGGGAGCAGGTATCGAAGGCCGCCGACCGCCTGATACGGAGCGGCGCGAGGATGCAGGCACTGCTCGACGATCTCACCGAATTCAACCGGACCAAACTGGGTCTAGGCATCAACGTAGCGGTGGCGAACATCGATCTGGCAGCGGTGCTCGCTGACGAAGTGGATGAGTTGCGCGCGATTCATCCCGACAGGCAGATCGAATTGCACGTCAGCGGCGACTCGCGCGGCAACTGGGATGGTTCGCGTCTGCAGCAACTGCTTGGCAACCTCGTTCTCAATGCCATCAAATATGGCGCTCGCGACACGCCCGTGTGCGTGACGATGACTTGCGACGCTACGCATGTGCGCATCGATGTAAGCAATCGCGGCGCTGCGATCGGAACGGCAACGATGGCCAGTATCTTCGACCCGCTGATGCGAGGTCCGGCCAGTCAGAACGACGACGGGCGTGCGGGTAACCTGGGATTGGGTCTTTATATAGCGAGTGAAATCGTCAAAGCCCATCACGGCGCTATCGAGACGCGATCCAACGATGCGGAGACGACGTTTTCCGTGACGCTGCCGCGGACACCCGAACAGTAAGGATCGCGTCGTCAGCCGGTCTTCGGCCTCAGCCTGCTGCAAAATCGTCCAATACTTTTCCTCCGATCTTCTCTAGCATCCTCTCGAAGGCTGTTTCTCAGGATCTCAGGAGAAGGGAATTGTTATTGCAGACAGAAGCAGGTGCTTCGATCAATGCGGAGGCTCCGCAAAAGCCCGAGCGCTGTGTCATCGTCGTGGACGCAGCGTTGTCGCCCGGCAAGGCGTCGAACGCCGCGGCCGTCATCGCGTTTACGCTCGGGCAGCGGCACAGTCATCTGGTGGGTGCGCCATTGCGCGAGCGTGACGGTACGGCACATCCGGGTCTCATCCCCATCGGCATTTCGGTGCTCAAGGCCACGGTCGAGCAGTTGAGCGAGCTGCGTCAGAAATCGCTGGCGCACTGCGATGTGGTCGACTTCCCTGTGGAAGGCCAGGCCACCACCGATTACGCTGCGTTTCTCGACGCCGTTCAAGCGCTTTCGGGCGACTCACTCCGGTACCTGGCAATCGGCCTGGTCGGACCGAGGAACAGGATCAATAAACTGGTTGGCGGCTTTTCGCTGTTCGCATGATGGCGCCCAACATCCTATGATGATGTCTTCCGTCTGAGTTCAACGGGCCGCATCAAGATGAAAACCCTATCGCCGACGCCTTCTGTCAAGCTTTGGCACGCACCGGACGTCATGGATGCCGTCATGCTGAAAGGCCAGTTCGTCGGCCACCGGTATCCGCCGCACACGCACGACACGCATTGCCTCGCGGTGATCACGGGCGGCACGCTCGCGGTCGAGGTCGGGCAGGAGCGGCGCCTGTGCCGTCGAGGCGACGTGATCGTCATCGATGCGGACGTCGTGCATTCGGGTGTCGCCGCCGGCGATGGCCACTGGAAGATGCGCGTCGAACATGTGCAGCCCGCGTCACTCGCCGCTTATTGCGAGCGGCTTGGCGTGCCCCGACGTGAACGGTTCGATGTGGCGAGCCCTTTCATTACCGACCCGGAACTGTCGCGCCATCTCTACGGTGTGAACTGGTGCTCCGAAGTAGACGACGACCCATTCAAGCGCAGCGAAGTCCTCGCCTGTGCTGTCGTCGGTCTGCATGCGCGGCATGCACGCGCCGCCTGTCTGCCCGGCGCGCGCAGAGAGCCGGCTCTGGTCCGCGCGATCAAAAGTCGTCTGCGCGACGACCTCCATGCGCGCGTGACCTTGTCGACGCTTGCAGGCGAGTTCGGCGTGACGCCTTTTGTGCTGCTGCGTGCGTTCGAACGCGAAGCAGGGATGAGCCCTCATGCGTTTCAGCAACAGGAACGCGTGCGGCACGCGCTGCCCATGCTGCGAACGGGCAGGCCTATCGCCGAAGTCGGTGCGCGGACGGGCTTTGCCGATCAGTCGCACTTCACGCGTGTATTCAAGAAGCAAACGGGCGTGACGCCGAAGGTCTATCAGGCCGCGTTTTCGTAATCGCCCGGTGTGCAGGGGCGTGCAGCGATGGCACGGGTTTGACAGGAACCCACGGAACGTGGAAGTACACGTTTGGAATCACGTTGCGATGGCTGATGCGATTTTTCGCACGAACGGAGTTCCTTCGACGCTCGAGTAACAGGCTATCCGAGCCGTTGATAAGTTCGGGGTCGGTTCCGAAAAGATATTCTCGTCGCGATCAAAATTTCATCGATTCTCTATCGCCGGGCAGTCGGTAATTGTGACTTCATTCAGTGAGTGGCAATGGCGTCGATCGCCGGTCTCTGCCAGTGTCCTGCTTGCGGCGCAATAAGTCCAATAAATACCGCCTCGCGCCGCCGACCGGTCCGAAAAGATGAAATGTGCTTTCTCATGATTCGCGGCTAAGGCGAAATTTCCTTTCCTCAAATTAACATTGGAAAGAATCTCGCTAATTGGACCATGAATTGGCTTGAAGTATGTAATTCAAATCATTAGACGGGTATTATTTACCCCGATCGAACGGGCGGGGCGAACGAGTTGCAGGCTGCTCTTTCTTGAGTTGACGATGCTTGCATAAGGCGTCGGCACGAGAACCGTCGCGTCACCCCGTCATAGTGCGGTGGTTTTCCTGTCTTCAATTACACGCAACGAGCAGGTGAGTCACTGCCATTATCGATAAGCAGTACGTAATAAGTAGAGCGCGATTGCCCTGTCCTTCCCGTTCGAAGATCCACTCGACTATCGAATTTCTTTCCCCCGCAATTTACTCGAGAGAACCCATTTGCGATGATTAAACGACGTCAATTTCTTGGCAGCCTGTCGGCTCTTGGTGGCGGATACCTTCTGGGTGCGTATGGACAGGCTTTCGGAGCCGTAGCCAGTGGAGCGTCGCCCGACGGCACGACGATTCCTTCGGCTTCCGTGATCATCGACAAGATGGGCTCGCAGTGGACGGTCAAGAACGGCGTCATCTATCGCAACGGCACGACGGTGGGAACCACGTATAACGTGTCGCTGCTGCTCTGGTACGGCGGCAAGATGTGGCACATCGGTACGGGCGGGCAGTTCTATGTGTGCGCGGACCTCGATGTCTGGCTGCCATGCAGCGATCCGCGCGTCGCCGTCGCGGCACCGGCGGGAATGTTCTACGGGATCAACGGACACTACGACTACACGTATACGCCGGCGAAGCTCGTATCGATCCTGAAAGGCCTGGGCTGCACGACCTACCGCGTCGGATGTACCGACGATCCCGCCCAGATCAGTGCCGTTTCCAAACTGGCGCAGGCGTTCCAGTCGAACGGACTGTCGCTGCTGGTGCTGATCAATATGGGCATCTACGATTCAACCGGCAATCTGTTTCCAGGCGAGTCCGCCGCCTATAACCGCGGATTGCAGGCCGCCATGGCCATTGCGAATGCACTCAAGCAATACGGCGTCACGATGTACGAGTGCGGAAACGAATTGACGCGGCAAAATGCGACGATTCTCGACTTCACCAACGCAGGCACCAAGGTAATCGACTTCAATAACCTGAACTGGCCGATCATGCGCGGGGCGATGCGCGGAATGATCGATGGCGTGAAGGCTGTCCAGTCAGACGCGAAATGCGGCATTAACTTCTGCGTGGCCGATATCGGCGCAGCAGACGCGTTGTGGGACGGCATGCAACCGGATGGCTCGGGTGGCCACCCGAAAGTGCGCTGGGACATCACGACCTGGCACAACTACGAGGTGTACGGCGATATCTTCAACATCGGAATCGACGGCTCGGGCCCGGGGTTCGATCTGCCGACGTATTGCAAGGCGCGCTATGGCGTGCCATTCATGATCACGGAATGGAACACGGGGCCGGAGAAAGCTCAGGACTATCGCGCCAGCTACATCACGAAGACGCTGGGCAGTTTTTATCAGCAGCGGAAAACGCACAACGTTCAGTCGGTGATGTACTACATCCTCGATAGCGGGAACAACACGTTCGGCATTATGAAGGATGGCGTTGCACTGAATCCGCCGTACAGTGCATTCGCCTCTTTCATTTCCAGCAACGCCGACAACTGATCCCTTACGCGCCAACGTCGATGGGAGCGGGGGCAGCTGACGCTAATCGTTCTTTAGCTATGGAATCTGCGACAGATTTCGCTTTGCCTCCAGCAACTGAATCAGCAATTCATCGCGCTGGCGCAACATTTCCGTGAAATCGTACGGTGTGAGCTCCGCTTCGACGCCTTTCGCAATCGACTCGATGTACTCGTCGCTCTCGGGATAGGTGCCCAGGTCTTTGGCCCATTCACGCTGGGCGGGACCAAGATGCTGCAGCACATGCGTCACGCCGCCGGGGCCGCCCGAAGCATGAAGGTTGAGGAACGGCCCCAACAACGCCCAGCGCAGACCGGGGCCGTAGGCGATGGCCGCGTCGATTGCTTCCACCGACGCGACACCGCGCTGCACCAGGCTGATGGCTTCCTGCCACAGCGCCACCTGCAGCCGGTTCGCAATATGCCCCTTGACCTCCTTGTCGATCCTGATGGGCTTCTTGCCTGTCGCTGTATAGAACGCGATGGCCTTCGCGACGTTTTCGGGCGAGGTCAGTCGGCCGCCGCCCACCTCCACGAGCGGAATGATGTGCGACGGATTGAACGGATGTCCGAGGACGATCCGTTCCGGATGCCGGGCGCCCGTTTGGATGTCGCTGACCGACAGCCCCGAGGAGGACGATGCGATGATCGCATCGGCTTTCGCGGCCGATTCGATGGTCGCTATCAACGTGTGCTTGACGTCCAGCCGTTCCGGGCCGCTCTCCTGAATGAAGTCGGCATGCCGCACGGCAGTGCCGACGTCGGTCGTGAACGTCAGGTTCTGCCGCGAAGCGCCTTTGGCGAGGCCCAGGCGCCCGGCGGCGGGCCAGTTGTCGTCGATCCACTTGCGCAGCCGCGACTCGGCTCCGTCGCCGGGATCCGTCGCAGTGACGGCGAAACCCTGTGCAAGGAAATGCGTTGCCCAGCCCGCACCGATCACGCCCGTCCCGACAATCGCTACGTTGACGGCGCCCTCGTTCATGACTGCACTTCCAGGCAGGCCGCGCGGCTTGCTTCGCGCAAAGGCCGCAGTCCGATGATCTCGCGCGCCTCGGTTGGCGTAGCCGGCTCGTAGCCCATTTCGCGGACGAGGCGCACGAGTCTTTCGACCAGTTGCACATTCGTGGCCAGCTCGCCGTGTCGGTAGTACAGGTTGTCTTCGAGCCCGACGCGCACGTGCCCGCCCAGCAGCAGCGAATTCATCGCCGCGGGCAGCTGCGCCGCGCCGATGGCGCTGACGTTGAAGACCGTGTTGTCCGGCAGGTGATCGACCATGGTCTGCAACAGGCGCGGTGTATAGGGCAGCGCGCCCTGGAACGCGTTGGCGCCGATGACGATATTGATGAAATGCGGCGCGTCGTCGAGCCCCTCGTTGATGGCGCGCTGCACATCCTGAACGATGTCTGCGAGTCCGAACACTTCCCACTCCGGCTTGATTCCACGCTCCTTCATCATCGACGCAATCTGCCGGATTCGCGAAGGCGGCGTCGCGACGAGAATTTCCTTGCCGCCGAAGCTCGCGATTACCGTCTGGGCATCCAGCGTGCACATTTCGACGCCGTCACCTTGCATGCCTTTCAGGCGTTCTTCCCACTGGATCTCCCACAGGCCGTTGTCGAGTTCGCGCACCATATCGCCGTTGATGCCGCCGCCCGTGGAGTTGTTGAGGATGATGTCGCACTTGTCGCGGATCAGCCGGTTGATGTGACTGTAGATGGCGGGATCGCAGGTGGCCTGATCGTCGGGACGCCGTGCGTGCACCGCGACCACGCTCGCGCCGGCGTTGTAGCAGCGGTAGGTGTCGTCGGTGATCTCGCGCGGTTGCGTAGGAAGGGCGGGGTTCATTGCCTTGCTGGCCATGCCGCCCGTCGGGGCCACGGTCACGATGACTTTTGGCTTGCTCATGCTGGTGTTCTCCGGAGAAGAAATGGGTCGAGGACTTGTTTAGTGCCCGCTCGTGCTGTCGTTCGGGCCCACGCGGACCGCGTTCTTCGGCAGGCCGAGCAGGATCGTCAGGCCGCCCAGAATCACGACTGCGGTCAATGCAAGCAGGCCCAGCTGGATGCTGCCCGTCGCGCCCTTGATCCAGCCGATCATGGTCGGGCTGACGAAGCCGCCGAGGATGCCGAGCGAGCTGATCACCGCGATGCCCGCCGCCGCCGCATCGCGTCCGAGGTAGGTGGGAGGAATCGACCAGAACAGCGAACCGCCGCCAAAGATAAAGAACGAGGCGATGCAGAGCAGGGTCATCACAGGAACGACATTCGCATCGAGAAAGGAGGTCGAGGCGAGCGCCGCGGCGCCGAGCGCCAGGGTGCCCCCGACGTGCCAGCGGCGTTCCTTGAAGCGGTCCGAACTGCGGCTGATAACGAGGACACCGACGGCGCCGAAGACATACGGCACGGCCGTGTACCAGCCGATCGTCGCGATCGGTGCGATGCCGAGGCCTTTGATCATCGTCGGCAGCCAGAACGTGACCGTGTAGACGGCGCAAGCGCAGCAGAAGTAGACGAAAGCGAGCACATAGGTCTTTGCGTCCGTCAGCGCCACGACGAGCTTGCCCCGACGATGTCCGGTGTGCGCGTTGCGCTGCTGGTCGGCATCCAGTACCGACTGCACCAGCCGTTTCTCGGCGTCGTTCAGCCAGGGCGCGCGAGCCGGCCTGTCCGGAAGCATGCGGTAAAGCAGGAAGCCGAGCAGGACAGTCGGCAGACCCTCGACGAGAAAGAGCCACTGCCAGCCGTGCATGCCGCCGAGGCCTTCCATACGGCTCATGATCATTCCCGACAGCGGTCCGCCGAGCACGCCTGTGATCGGCATGCCGAACAGGAACAGTCCCGTCACGCGGCCGCGGCGCTGGCTCGGATACCAGTACGTCAGGTACAGGATGATGCCGGGAAAGAAGCCCGCTTCGAACATGCCGAGCAGCAGCCGCACGCCATAGAACTGCCACGGTTCGGTAATGAAAGCGGTTGTCGCGGACGTGAGACCCCATAGCACCATGATGCGCAGGAACGAAAGACGCGCGCCGATTTTCTCGAGCAGAAGATTGCTCGGCACCTCGAACAGCAGATACGTGACGAAGAAGACGCCGGCGCCGAGTCCGTAGACGGCATCGGAAAACGCCAGATCCTGCTTCATCTGAAGCTGTGCGTAGCCGATGTTGATGCGGTCGAGGAAAGCGAAGACGTAGGCGATGAGCACGATCGGCATCACACGCCAACTGATCTTGCGGTAGACGAAATCTTCCGCCGACCGGGCCGAAGACGGGCTGCCGTCCGCGTCCGTCGCCGGCAGCGCGCGAGCATGAGTCATTGCGTGTCTCCTGTGTTGTATGACACGCATTATTTCGGGCATCCGCTCTGACCACTGTCTATCCGGCGACAGTTGCGGTCAGGGCAAACGCCAGGCGGCGGCGGGGCCGCGACCG
The DNA here is from genome assembly GCF_007995085.1 of Paraburkholderia azotifigens. Lineage (GTDB taxonomy): Bacteria > Pseudomonadota > Gammaproteobacteria > Burkholderiales > Burkholderiaceae > Paraburkholderia > Paraburkholderia azotifigens. Next base: position 1,414,251 of record NZ_VOQS01000005.1, on the reverse strand, counting down.
CAAGCGCGGACAGGAAGCGGACAGGAAGCGAACGGGAAGCGGACCTACTGCGCGAGCGCCTGCAGGCCGGGCAGATCCAGCACGACGATGCCGCCGTATTCGGTCCGTACGAGGCCGGCTTCCTTGAAATGCATCATCGCCTTGTTGCACGTCTGGCGAGACACGGCGGCGAGGTTGGCGAGTTCCTCCTGGGACAGTTGCAGATACCGTTCTCCACGCGGATTCGGCAACGGATGCACCATGCCCAGCAGCGCCCGGGCCACGAGACTGTCGGTGTTGAGCAGTCCGTACGCGGCCACATTGCCCATGAACCAGTGCAGGCGTTCGTTCACCTGCATCAGCAGGAACTCGTTGAACGAGGGTTGGTGGCTACGCAACCAGTCGAAGGTGGCGAGCGGAATCTGCGCGACGCGGCTGTCGCGCAGCGCGATCAGATCGGACTGGCGGGGCGCCTTGCGAATCAGCGTGCCTTCCCCAAACCAGCTTCCAGCCAGTTGTCCGCCCAGCGTGACCGTGCGCCCGTCGTGCGCGGTGATCGACCACTTGATCAGGCCTTCGAGCACGCCGAACCACACGTGCTGCCGATCGCCATGGCGGCCCAGAAGCTGACCCGTCGCGACAGCGCGCTCCGACGTGTCGGCACGCACCAGGCGCTGCGCGGGCTCGTCGAGCGACGTGAACCAGGGCGACTGAGCCAGCAGCTCATCGAGTGTGAGCGATGGCGCAGCCATCCGTATGGGGCGAGTCATCCTCGTCTCCTGACTGTTACGGGCGAATGCCGGCACTGCGCTGCTGCCGAGTGTCGCCGGATTGACAGATTCGCCGGAGCGGCACGGGAATAATCATTGCATTGAAACGGGAGTTCAGGCTCATGAGCAAGGAAATCGTCTACAGCGTCGATGTGCATTTCGGTGATTGCGATCCTGCGGGCATCGTGTTCTTTCCAAATTTCTCGCGTTGGATGGATGCCGCTTCACACCACTTTTTCAGGCGATGCGGCTTGCCCGCGTGGCATGAGTTGACGGACCCCGCGCAATGCATCGGACCGCCGTTGCTGGAAATTCATACGCGTTTTCTGACTTCGGCGACTCATGGCGAGAGACTCGATATCCATACCCGCATCGAAGAATGGCGCGGCAAGGTTTTCATCCAGCATCATCGCATCATGCGGGGCAACACGCTGATCTGCGAGGGCCAGGAAACGCGGGCGCTGTGCGTTCGGCGAGCGGACGGCGGCCTCAAGGCGGTGCCGATGCCCGACTATATCCGCGCGGTCTGTGCGTGACGGACGCAGACATCACTGCTTCAAAGGAGGGTCCATGGCAACCATGAATGATCAGCGCGTGCTCATCACGGCGGGCGCAGGCGGAATAGGCCGCGCCATCGCGGAAGCATTTCTCGCCGCTGGAGCGAAGGTCTTCGTCTGCGATATCGACGAGGCCGCGCTGAAGCAGGTCCGCGAGCAACTGCCCGGCGTGATGACCCGTGTGTGCGATATCGCCGACCGTGCTTCCGTAGCAGCGATGATGGCCGAGGCGGTCGCGGCACTGGGCGGCCTCGACGTGCTCGTCAACAACGCGGGCATCGCCGGACCTGCAGCGAGCGTCGAGAACTTCGATGCCGACGCCTGGGACACCGTGCTTCGCGTGAATCTCAACGGCACGTTCGTCGTGACGCAGCTTGCCATTCCTCATCTGAAGAAGTCGGCGGCCGGGTCGATCGTCGTCATGTCGTCGTTGGCTGGGCGCTTTGGCTATCCGAACCGTAGCGCGTATGCGACGACGAAGTGGGGGCTCATCGGTTTCACCAAGACGCTGTCGCGCGAACTGGGCGAATCCGGCGTCCGGGTCAATGCGATCCTGCCCGGCGCTGTGGCCGGTCCGCGCCTGCAGCAGGTCTTTCAGGGACGGGCTTCCGTCAGCGGGCGCAGCGTCGCGGAGGAAGAAGCGGCGGCGCTTGCCAACCAGTCGATCAAGCGCTTCGTCGATCCCGCCGCGCTCGCTGTCTTTCTCGCGTCGCCGGCCGGGCGTTCGATCTCCGGCCAGATGATTCCGATCGACGGGGATTCGCAAAGTGCGTCGTGAAGCTGGCGAGTCTGGTCGGCCGAAGCAGGGGATCGATCATGGCTCTCCGATTGAGATGACAAAACGTAGCGCAGGTGCGCCGCCATATCCTGCGTTAGCGTTGCCGCTGCTATTCTGCGGCGGCAGTCATGCACGACGCAGCCCCTATGCCGGCCAGTCAGTTTCCGCCGTGGTCCGCATGCGTGACCACGGTTGCGTGTTTCGTCGTTGCAGGTCTGGCGGCCCGGCACAGCCGATTTTTTCGTGTCTTGATCGAGGAACTCAGCAACGGCCGGCGTTACGGGGAACTGGACGGTCTGCGGGCCTTCCTTGCGTTCGCGGTCTTCCTGACGCATGCGGCGTCCAGCGTCGTGTCGACCTTAACGGCCTTCCGCAGTCGTGGATCCTGAATACAGCGATGTGGACGCTGCGTTATGAGTGGGTCTTCTATGCGCTGCTTCCGCTGCTCGCGCTGCTGATGACGATCTGGCGGTTTTGCGCCGTGACTGCAGTTGTCTTGCTGCTCGTCTATGGCGTGCAAGTGCTCGACGCCGTGTCGATCAACTTCCTGTTCGGCACAGCCGCTGCATTCATGTACACGCGCCGCCGAACCTTCATGGTTCTGCAAAAGCCGTTCGCGGCGATTGCTGCATTGGCTGCGCTCGGCGCGACGGCACTTCCCTTTGCGCAGGATTATGGCGTCCTGCAATCGCTCCTCGCCTTTCCAGTGTTCATGTGCGCGCTTTATAACAACAGCTTTTTTCGCCCTATTGTCGAGGCCTTTCGACATGCGGCAAAAGGGATTGGTCGTGCCTAAGGGTTTGTACCTATTCCGACAACATTCAATTGTTCTGCGAGGGCTTAATTGCATCTCTCCTCAGGCCTAGACTGCAAGCACTGAAACGCAAACGGGTGTTTGCGAAGACATCAAACCTGGAGGTAAGGATCATGAAACTCGTTCAATCGATCGTTGTTGCAGCCGCTCTCGCTATTCCTGCCATCTCGTCGTTCGCTCAATCGACCGACGCCGCTGAGGCAGCCAACGCACAGGTCACGCGCACGGATGTCGGCGGTGTCGCCGATGGCTCGTCGGCATCGGGTACGCAGCAACATGCCTTCCGCAACGCCGTTTCCCGCGTAGGTCACAAGATCGAGGGCTCGATCCGTCCGGATGCGAACTCGGGAATGAAGCCCATCTATTTCGGCAACTAAAGCCGCAACTAAAGCCGCAACTAAAGCGAACCGCGTTGACGGGCACGGTGTCGGGCTGCCTTCGGCAATGGGCTGAAGGCGGCGCAACGTAACACGGTGCTGGCCGCGCTTAGAGGTACGGGCGCCGCTCTCAGCCGACATGGTTGGCGCGTCTTCCGGCGGGCGTGAGGGCGCGCGTAGCTGACTGCAGTGGTCGGCTCTACGGCAAGCTCAAGCGGGCTCGGACGCCGCGCGCATCGAAGCATTCGACGCATCGAGTGCTTCCTCGATCAGTTCGATCCAGTGACGCACACGCGTTCTGCCCGCCCCGTCCAGATGCATCTGACAACCGATGTTCGCCGTCGCGATGATGTCCGGCTGTCCGCTTTCGAGCGCAGTCAGCTTGTTGTCGCGCAGCTTTTGCGCCAGCTCGGGCTGCGTGATCGAATACGTGCCCGCTGAGCCGCAGCACAGATGACCGTCGGGGACGGAGGACAGATCGAAGCCGAGCCGCGTCAGTACGCTTTCGACTGCGCCGCCGAGCTTCTGCGCATGTTGCAGCGTGCAGGGACAGTGAAACGCGACGCGCAACGCGTTGGCATCGCGGGCCGGCTGCAGGGCGTCGAGCGGCTCGGCCGCCAGCACTTCGACGAGGTCGCGCGTCAGCGCGCTCACACGCGCGGCCTTCACAGCGTAGAGGGGATCGTTGCGCAGCAGATGTCCGTATTCCTTCACGAACGCGCCACAGCCGCTCGCCGTCTGCACGATCGCTTCGGCGCCTGCTTCGATTGCGGGCCACCATGCGTCGATATTGCGGCGCGCGCGGTCGAGGCCAGCGTCCTGCGCGTTCAGGTGATAGTCGGTGGCGCCGCAGCAGCCCGCTTCGTGAGCGGGCGTCACGCTGATACCGAGTCGATCGAGCACGCGCGCCGCCGCGGCATTCGTATTGGGCGACAGCGACGGCTGCGCGCAACCTTCGAGCATCAGCACGCGGCGTGCATGACGCGTCGCGGGACGCGGTTTCGCGGGCACGGCGGCGCGCGCCGGAATCTTCGCCTGCACGCTGGCAGGCAACAGCGGCCGCACGGCGCGTCCCGCCTTGAGCAGCGTGTCGAACACGGCGGGCCGCGGAATCACGGTGCGCAAGCCTTTGCGCGTCAGGCGTTCGCCGACAGGCCGCTCTACGCGCCGTTCGAGTTCCGCGCGCCCGATATCCAGCAACCGGTGATACGTGACGCCCGACGGACACGTCGTTTCGCAATTGCGGCACGTGAGGCAGCGGTCCAGATGCAGTTGCGTCCTGTCGCTGACAGGTTCGCCTTCCAGCAACTGCTTGATCAGATAGATGCGTCCTCGCGGCCCGTCGAGTTCGTTGCCGAGCAGCTGATACGTCGGACACGTCGCATTACAGAAGCCGCAATGCACGCACGAACGCAGGATGCTTTCCGCTTCCGCGGCATCGGGCAGAGCTTTCGCGTGAGAGTCGAGATTCGTTTGCATGAGCGCGCTCGCTTCAGAGATCGGCGTACAGACGGCCGGGGTTCAACACGCCATTCGGATCGAGGCGGCGTTTCAGTTGGCGCTGATATCGCAGCAGCGGTGCGGCGAGCGGCTGGAACGGCTCGCGCTCTGGCGACGGCGTGAAGCACGTCGCATGTCCGCCCGCGGCGTGCGCGAGCCGACGGATTTCTGCAGCAGGCGCTTCGCTCTTGAGCCAGCGCTGCGCGCCCGCCCAGTCGGTCAGCACGTCGCCCGGCAATGGCATCAGCGGTGTCGCATTCGGCAGCGACAGACGCCACAGCGGACGCGTGTCCGCGAAGAACGGCAACTGGTGATCGCGCAACGCATCCCAGAACGCGCAGTCGATCTCGTCGCCGCCGATCCGCTCCACGGCCGACTTCACCGATCCGCTGCCGCCTTCGAGCCGTACATGCAGCTTGCCGTCGAGATAACAGGCGCCGCTCACGGGCAACGCGGCCTTGCGCCATGCGGACAGTTCGCGCATCGCATCGTCAGCGCCGAGCGTGAGCGCGAACGTGCGGCGCTCGCGCGGCTTCGGCAGCACCTTCAGCGACACTTCCGTCAACACGCCGAGCGAACCGAAACTGCCTGCCAGCAAACGCGACATGTCGTAGCCTGCGACGTTCTTCATCACCTGACCGCCGAAGCGCAGATGATCGCCGTCGCCCGTAATCACGCGGCAGCCGAGCACGAAGTCGCGCATCGAGCCCGCCCACGGGCGGCGCGGTCCCGAGAGCCCGCTTGCAACGGCACCGCCCGCTGTGCCGTTGCCATCGAACAGCGGCGGCTCGCACGGCAGCATCTGATCGGTGTCGTCGAGCACGGTGTTCAATTCGACAAGCGGCGTTCCCGCGCGCGCAGTGATCACGAGTTCGGTCGGGTCGTACGCGACGATGCCGCGATGCGAGCGCGTATCGAGTTCCTCGCCCTGTACGTCGCGGCCCAGAAATCGCTTGCTGTCGCTGCCGCGAATGCGCAACGGCGTGTGCTGGGCGATCGCGCGCTGAACCTGCGCGATGAGGCGCGCGCTGTCGTCCATTGAATCGAATTCGCGTCGCATCAGAAGCGCTCCAGTTCGGGAAACGGCAGCTTGCCGTGATGAATATGCATCGCACCGAATTCCGCGCAGCGATGCAGCGTCGGAATGTTCTTGCCGGGATTGAGCAGACCGTCGGGATCGAATGCGGCTTTCAGCGAATGGAACAGCGTGAGTTCTTCGCTGCTGAACTGCACGCACATCTGATTGATCTTCTCGCGTCCGACGCCATGTTCGCCCGTGATGCTTCCGCCGACGTCGACGCACAGTTCGAGGATCTTCGCGCCGAGCGTTTCGGCGCGCTCCATTTCGCCCGGTGCGTTCGCATCGAAGAGAATCAGCGGATGCATGTTGCCGTCGCCCGCATGAAAGACGTTGGCGACGCGCAGGCCATATTCGTCCGACAGCGCCGCGATGCCGCGCAGCACGCGCGCCAGTTCGCGGCGCGGGATCGTGCCGTCCATGCAGTAGTAATCGGGCGACACGCGGCCCACGGCGGGGAACGCATTCTTGCGGCCAGCCCAGAAGCGCTGGCGTTCGGCTTCGTCCTTCGCGATGCGGATATCGGTCGCGCCCGCTTCGCGCAGCAATGCGCCGACGCGTTCGCAATCTTCCTGCACGTCGGATTCCGCGCCGTCGAGTTCGCACAGCAGGATCGCTTCGGCATCGACGGGATAGCCCGCGTGGATGAAGTCCTCGGCGGCGCGGATCGCGAGGTTGTCCATCATTTCGAGGCCGCCTGGAATCACGCCCGCGCCAATGATCTGCGCGACGGCCGCGCCCGCTTTCTCTACGTCGTCGAAGCTCGCGAGCAGCACCTTCGCGCTTTGCGGCTTCGTCAACAGCTTCACGGTGACTTCCGTGACGATGCCGAGCATGCCTTCGGATCCCGTCAACAGCGCGAGCAGGTCGAAGCCGGGCGAGTCGAGCGCTTCGGAGCCAAGCGTCAGGCGCTCGCCGTCGATGGTCATCACTTCGAGCTTCAGGATGTTGTGCACCGTCAAGCCGTATTTCAGGCAGTGCACGCCGCCCGCGTTCTCGGCGACATTGCCGCCGATCGAGCATGCAATCTGCGAGGACGGATCGGGCGCGTAGTAGAGGCCGTGAATCGCGGCTGCCTGCGAGATCGCGAGATTGCGCACGCCGGGCTGCACGCGCGCGATCGACGCTTCGGGGTCGATGTGCAGAATGCGGTTGAAGCGCGCCATCACGAGCAGGATGCCCTGTTCGAGCGGCAGCGCGCCGCCCGACAGCCCCGTGCCCGCGCCGCGCGCGACGACGGGCACTTTGCGCGCCGCGGCGAATTTCAGCAGCGCCTGCACCTGCTCGATCGAGTCGGGCAGCGCGACCATCATCGGTGTCGTGCGATAGGCGGAAAGTCCGTCGCATTCGAACGGACGCAGATCCTCCCGGTCGTGCAGCAGTTGCAGGCCGGGCACGAGGCGTTGAAGTTCGGCAACCAGTGCGGGCTTGTCATGCGCGGGCAAGGGGCCGTCGATCCGTTCGTCGTAGGCATAGCTCATGGGGCGTCTCCGTGGGCGCGCAACGTGCTTTCGCAGATGCAGTGTGATGCGCCGCTTATCCGTGTAGCCGCCGATTGTTCCCGTTTCGTATCGTGCTGTCGATGGACGAAGCAAGTGGTCGTACCAGTTTTTTGTGTTGATAGAATGGCGCCGTATGTGTTGATAACCGTCAATAGAAGCGAATCGGCGGTATCATCGGTTGCATGAAAAACCAGTCATGAAAGTGGTCATACCAGTGATTGAAGAAACGGAAGCGGGCGGTAAAGAGGCCGATCGCAAGATCGCCGATGTAGTCGCGGAGCGTATCGAACGGCTGATCGTCGATGGCGTGCTGAGGTCGGGGCAGGCGCTGCCGTCCGAGCGCCGCCTGACGGACAAGCTCGGCGTATCGAGAACCGCGCTGCGCGAAGGGCTCAAGCTGCTGCGCGCGCGAGGCATCATCGAAACGGCGCACGGCAAGGGCTCGTTCGTCGCGAATCTGACTGCGCAGCCGCCGCAGTCGCCGCTGATGCATCTGCTCGCTTCCCAGCCGCGTACGCTCTATGACCTGTTCGAAGTGCGCGGCATGCTCGAAGCGGAATCGGCGCGTCTGGCCGCGCTGCGCGGCACGCCCGCCGATTACATGATGATCACGCGCCGTTACGAGGAAATGCTCGCCGCGCACGAAACCGATACGGACCCCGCGACGCACGCCCGCCTCGACCACGCGTTCCATCTGGCGATCTGCGAGGCGTCGCACAATCCGGTGCTCGTACATACGCTGAGGTCGCTGACGGAACTGCTGCTGAGTTCGGTGTTCGCGTCGGTGAACAATCTTTATCACCGGCAGCCGCATCGCAAACGGATTGACCGCCAGCATGCGAAGCTCTATAGCGCGGTGACGGGCAAGCTGCCCGAGCAGGCATACCGGACGGCCGCCGATCACATCAACAGCGTGCGCGAAAGCCTGCAGGAGATCGAGCAGGAAGAGCAGCGGCTGGTTCGCGCGACGCTCAGGCTCGAAGGCTGGAAGTGATGGGTAAGCGCGAGAAGCGTCCTATCGCAGCATGGCCTTGAAAGACTGCACGACATCGGCATTGAACTGTTCATGGAACGCCGCCCGGTCGAAGCCCGGCAGACTCTTGCAGATTTCCGGGCGCATCCGTAAGAGACGCGCATCGCAGGGTGGCAGAAAGTCGTAATGACCCGCGTTGGCAACGACGCGATAGCCGGGCGTACGGGGCAGGTCGTCGCGTACGGGCTCGTCATAGTCGGGATGCGGTTGATGTCGATCCTGCTCAGCGCTCCATAACTGTACCGGGATGCGAACGCCGCTTAGCCCTGCACGGCCGAAAGTGAATCCGAACGAAGGTGCAGCGATCACGACGGCTTTAATGCGCGGATCATGGACCCAGGCATCGACGGGGACATTCGCGGCGGAACGGAGGTCGACGCCGGCGTGCTGCAGCGCCTCGCACAGATCATGATCCGCGTGGAGTTCGCAAAACGGCGCGATCTTCGACAGATCCGGCACGCCGCCTGCGGCGACGAGCACGGTGAAACCGCCGTTGGAAAAGCCAAAGGCGCCAACGCGGGCTGCATCCAGCCGGTCTTGCCCACGCCACTCCTGAAACATGTAGTCAACCAGCCGGTGAAGCTGCGCGGGACGGCGCCAGAGCTGCATTACCCGGCTCTGATCATCGAACGTGTCGCCTGCGTGACTGATCGCCGCCGCGACGAAGCCCGCGTGTGCCAGGGCGAGGGCCGTGTCGTAATGGCCGCCGTACCAGTTTCCGCCGCCGTGCGACAGCACCACCAGTGGCAGCCGATCACCCATGATCGGCGCGTCCGGCGCTACAGTCTGGGTGACATTGCCCAAGGCGTGCGGCGTCGCCGGTGCAGCGGTCGGGTACCAGATGCCGGCGGTGAGCGGCGGCTCGGCTCCATTCGAAATCTTGACTTCCTCGAAGCCGACGTCGGCCGCGAGAACGGGCGCGCAAACCAGACTCCACACGACCGCGATAGTGGCCATCAACTTCAAGGTGGTCTCCGTCGTCATCGTTGCTCGGGCCGAACGGCATTGGGCACGCGCAACAGGACGAGCAATCGCTACGGGCGAAACAGGTCCGTCGCGTTGATCGCCCGCAAGAATGGAAGCGAAGCTCGTCGAAAAGGCTGCTCCCGATGGTACAGGACGGTGTCCGATATCCGATGTTTGGGCTCAGGAGTGTGAACCTTTTTGCAGGTTGACGCCGCGCGAGTGCTTTCACTTCAATGTCCGCCCGTCCGCGCCGCCCGATCGACGAAGCCGAACAGAAACACGGCAACTGTAAATCCCAACGCGACGAGACAGACGCCGCTCCATCCGGCCCACGCCCAGGCTGCACCCGACAGCGCCGCGCCGATCGCGCCGCCCACAAAGAAGATGCCGACGAAGAGCGCATTCAGGCGGCCACGCGCCGAGGGATTGATGAGGTTGATTGCGCGTCGGCCGAGCGTCTGATCGGTGATGACGCCGGCGTCGAGCGCTGCCGCGCCAGCGACCAGCAGCGCGAGCGCCAGCACGGGATGTGCGGCTGGAGAGAATCCGCCCCAGCCCGCGCCGGCAGCAGCGAGCACAAGCACGGCCGCGATCATTACGAGGTGCGAGACGATCTGCGTGACGCGACCCGCACCGCGGTCGCCGAGATAACCGGCGAGCGGCGTCACGATCGCACCCGTCGCGCCTGCCAGTGCGAACGCCGCAATCCCTTGCATGCCGAGCGAAAACGGCGGCTGCGCGAGCAGTAATGCAATGGCTGTCCAGAACGCGCTGAATGCGCCAAGCGCGAGCGCGGCCAGCGTCGCGCGCCGTTGCAGGACAGGCTCGCTGCGCAGCAGTGTCCAGAGAGAGCGCAGCAGTTCTGCGTAACGCGCGCTTGCGTGTGGCGCGTGATCCGGCAAACGCAGATACAGCACGACGGCGAGCAGCGCGTCGGCCGCCGCCTCGATGCCGTAGAACGCGCGCCAGCCAAGCGATCCGGCGATGACGCTCGCGAGCGGACGCGACAGCAGAATCCCGAGCATCAGTCCGCTCATCACGTTGCCGACCGCGCGGCCGCGTCGACTTTCGTGCGCCATCGCGGCGGCCATCGGCACGAGCATCTGGATCACGCTCGACGTCGCGCCCGCCATGAACACCGACGCCAGAAACAGCCAGCCCGACCGCGCCAGCGACGCCAGTGCGATGAACGCCGCGCAGCAGGCGAGCGTTCTGACGATCAGCCGCCGGTTCTCGAGCAGATCGCACAGCGGCACGAGCAGCAGCAGGCCTGCCGCATAGCCGAGTTGCGGCAGCATCGCGATCAGGCCGGCCAGCTCGCGCGGCAGATTCAGTGCCCGGCTGACCGGCCCCGTCAAAGGCTGCGCCGCCGACAGATTCACGACTATCACGCCGACGGCAGCGGCGAAAAAGACCGTCAAGGCCGCCGTCAGCGTACGTCCGGCAGGTTGTGCGACAGGCGCAGGCGTCAGCGGAGAGGGCGGTGCGAGGTTGCGCGGGCAGGTGTCGGCGGGCTGAGTCATCGTTCGATTCCGGGAGGTTGCGGTCCGCACAATCGTAGGGACGCCGACGTCATGCGACAATTGAATTATCTCGATAATGTTTATGCGAGGTTGTTTTGAATACGCGTGACTTGCAGGCTTTCGTGGCGGTCGTGGAAAGCGGATCGATGGTGCGGGCTTCGGAGCGACTGTTTCTGACGCAGCCGGGTCTTACGCGCCGTGTGCAGAACCTGGAATCGACGCTCGGCATCGAGCTGCTCGACCGGCAGAGCAAGCCGCTCAAGCCGACGGCAGCGGGCAACGAAGTGTATGGGCTTGCGCGTACGGTGCTGCGCGCCGTCGATGACCTGATGGCCGTCGCATCGCCTGAGAGCGAGCCCGCAGGCGAATTCCGGATCGGTGTTCCGCCGTTTCTGTCCGAACTGGCGCTGGAGGAACCCATCGATCGTCTGCGCAGCGCCTTTCCGAAGCTGACCCTGCGCGTGACGGCAGGCTGGTCGCCGGGCCTGCTGGAAGGGGTCGAGCGGGCGAAGGCGGACGCCGCCGTCGTGCTGCTGCCAGAAAGCGTGCCATTGCCGGAAGGGCTGACCTCGACACTGCTCGCCTACAAGCCCACCGTGGTCGTCGCGCCGCGCTCGTTCGGCCTTGCCGACGAGCCGACGACGCTCGCCGGACTGGCGGCCCATCCGTGGGTGCTGAACCAGGACGGCTGCGGGATGCGTTCGGCGCTGAGCCGCGCGATGTCGGCGGCCGGCTTGCCGTTCAACGTCGCCGTCGAGGCATTCGGCTCGGAATTGCAGCTTTCGCTGGTGGCGCGCGGTCTCGGCGTCGGGCTCGCTGCGCCCGAAGTGTTCGCGCGCAATCCGCATCGCGAGGCGTTGCAGATCGTCGACGTGCCTGACTTCAGAAGCGGGCTGAACGTGTGGCTCGTGCATGGCGCGCTGCCAGGGCGCCTCGTGCGGCCCGTCGCGTTGATGCGCGATGCGCTGGTCGAAAAGCTGGAACACGACGCGGTCTGTCTGCCGCTTGCGTGATTCGATCATTTGCGCGGCGTTGACACGTTCCAATCTGGCGGCCTACTATTTTGAACGTCGTTCAAAATTGGACTATGTTCATTCAGGTTCGCCATGCCGATACCACCCGCCGATGACCGCCGTGCGCGCAAGCGTGCGCGTGTGCTGGATCTCCTCGCTGAGACCGCTGTGCAACTGTTCGAATCGCACGGCTACGATGCCGTGACGATGGAGCAGATCGCAGCGGAAGCGGACGTTTCGAAGGGAACGCTCTACAACCACTTTCCGACCAAGGAATCGGTACTGGCGCATTGGATTCATGCGCAACTGGAAGCGGATATGGCGCGTTTGAAGCCGAAGATCGAACGCGAGGCCAGTTTCGTGTCTGCCATTTCCTCGCTGCTCAATGCGTCGGCCGCCTGGTGCGAAAAGCATCGCGATTATCTTTCGCCGTATCTTCGTTTCAGGTTCCTGAGCTTCGAGACGCCGCAAAGCGAAGAGCGCGATGCCGTATCCGGCGATATCGTCGGCGGCTTTGCGCTGCTCATCGCGAGGGGGCAGCACACGGGTGAACTGCGAGGCGATGTCGACGTTGCGCATCTCGCATTGCTGTTCCATCACCTTTACCTCGGCGCGCTGATGCGCTGGCTGACTACGCCGCGTCTCAATCTGCGCAAGGAATTCGCGCTGATCGTCAAGCTGTTCGTCGAAGGTGCCGCGCATACCGGCGTAGCGGTTCCGACGAGGCGCAAGAAGACATGAAATTCGCCGTCGCAACGTATGGAACGGAAGGCGACACGCGGCCAATGGGGGCGCTGTGCCGCGCGTTGATGGACGCGGGACACGAGGCGCGCCTGCTTGCCGATCAAGCGACGCTCGGCACGGCAAGCGCCCTCGGCGTTCCAACGATCCCGCTCGCGGGAGATATCAAAGGGCTGCTGCAACGGGAACATGCGATCTCCAGCGTCGTAGCACAGAGGCGCGGATTCGCGAGCATGGCGGGCGCGCTCGCGCACATCGCCAACGCGCATGCGGAATCATGGCTGCGGGACATCGTGCGCGCCGGCGAAGATTGCGACGCGATCATCGTCTCAGGACTCGCTGCGTTTGTCGGGCTGTCCGCGGCCGAACATCTCGGCGTGAAAGCGATCGGCACAGGGCTCATTCCCATCACGCCGACAGCGGCATTTGCTTCGCCCTTTCTGCCGCCGAAGTGGATACCGAAGTGCCTTAGCTTCGCGAGTCAGCGTCTCGTCAATCAGATGCTGTGGCGCGCGTTTCGCGAAAAGACCAATGCAGCGCGTGCTGCCGTTTGCGGACTTCCTCCTCGACGGAAGTTGTGGACACGTCACCCAATGCTGTATGGCATTTCTCCCAGCCTGGTCGCACGACCGGACGACTGGCCCGAGAGTGCGCGGATGTGCGGTCAGTGGATGCCCCCGACTGCCGATTGGGTAGCGCGCGAGGCGCTCACGGACTTTCTCGCAGCGGGCGAAGCGCCGATCTATATCGGCTTTGGCAGCATGGCGCGCTTTGACCCGCAGAGATTGCTCAATGAAATGATCGCAGCCGTGGCGGGGCGTCGGGCGCTGTTCAATCCGGGCTGGAGCGGTGCCGATATCTCGACGTTGCCGCCCAACTTCCATGTGATTGGCGATACGCCGCACGACTGGCTATTTCCGCGGACGTCGCTGGTTATTCATCACGGCGGGTCCGGCACGTCGCATTCCGCAGCGCGCGCAGGCGTACCTTCCGTCGTGGTGCCTTTCGCCGGCGACCAGTTTTTTTGGGCCGACAGGTTGCAGCGTGCGGGCGTTGCGGGTGATGCGTTGAATGGGCGGAAGTTGCGGGCGTCGGTGCTTGCGAAAAGTATCGAGTACGCGGAGCGTGCGGAGGTGCGATCGCGTGCTCAGGCACTTGGTGTCAGGATGAGACCGGAAGACGGACTGCGCGACGCGGTTGTTGCGATCGAAGCGATGATGAGCGGTTCCCGAAGCATAACGACGTAATGCGCAAGGAAACGAAACGCCCGGTCTCAGAGGGAATTGAAGTCTGCATCTTCGGGGCCGTTGCCCGGCTCGGCCTGCGTTGGTTTGCGGCCGAAAGGCATCACAGTGAAGCAAAATGGCATGTCAGAGCCTCCGAATGTCGATCCAGCGAACTTCACCGCCCTTTGCTCGTACCGTTTCAACCATGTGCTTCGTGCCGCCGGGACCATCGCCGCCTTGACCGTTCCACACGCAGATCAGCACGACGTCGTTGCCACCCAGCGACAGTGCTTCGTCGAGCATCCGCATGTTCGTGCGCTCGTAAGGATCTTCACCGGCGGACGTGTCGCCGGGTATTTCCGTTGCTATGAAGCGCTGCGCGCGCGATGCCACGTTAGCGAAGCGCCCGGTCCAGTCGGCATCCGCGAACGACACCGACTTATCGATGAATTCCGCTTCCGAAAAGGGCAGGTGCATTCTTAGTGCGATGCCTCTCGCCAGCACGTCTTCCGCGAAGAGGATGTCGCTGCCGCAGGCACCGCTGCTGATCGCGATATCGGAAGCGGATGTGTCGAGTGCGTCGATCTCGTCGTGGATCGCCTTCGCGACTGCGGGCTCGAGCTCAGGCGGGAAGCGCGGGCTTTCGCGGTTCGGCGCATCGATCATGTGGCCGCTGAAAAGCAGCACCCGGTTGGACCGTGATGTGTTCATCGTGCGCCTTGTTTGATCGGATGTTGCGATGAAATCGTCGCGCAATATCACAGATGATAGTCGAATACTGCGGTGCGACCGAACCGGCGCGAGTGATCCTGGCATCTGACGATGATGATCGTCTGCCATGGGGAAAGCATGACAATCTTCCGCCCCCATTCGATGGATGCGCGCATTCTGTAAAGATGGTGTGGTCCGTAGCGACGAGAACCTGCGCCGATGTTAAGCGGCCGTGCGTAAACACGCCGATCACGATCTTGTTGGAAGAATTAGAATCAGGGCGAGCCTGGGTTCAGCATCGGCCACACAATCCGAATTTGTTCACAATAAGCCAATCCATTTTCCGGCGACGCGACCCGGTACTGCAGCGCAATTCACCGCTTGTCACAAACAAGCTGATTAAAAACATGATCGCAAGCAGCTCGCCACGCTGCGTAGCCATCATGTTCAATGAGTACGTCCCGCCCTCCCGCTGTGTATGTTCCGGGAGTCGCAATGGATTGCCCCAATACGTCGATTGGCGTCGATGACTTGTAGCGTGCATACGCAACGCAATCCTCGACACTGCTGAATACCAACGCCCTTGCGGATTCCAGCGGCATGCCTTTCTCAGTCAGCCACTGCTGCAATTCGTGAACGAGGAAATAGAACCATCCGTTCATACACGCGGCGATCATGCCGAGTTCGAATTCGCGCTCCGTCTCCAGGTTCACGACGTTTCCCAGCGGCGCAAACAACTGCGCCGCCTTCGAATTGGCGGGATAAACCGCGACTGTCGATCGATTGATCTCCGCTGCGCACGACAACATCACGCGGCTATAGTCACGGTCCCCAAACAATCTCGACAGGTCTTTCGTCGACACGCCCGCCACGACGGAGACCAGTGGCTGAAAGGGTTTCAAGGAAACGTGCTGCGCCAGTTCGGCGAGGTGTGCCGGACGCACGCCGACGAGCACGACGTCGGCGCCGTCCACGACGTCCTGGTTGCTCGACATCACCGTGCAGCCGGGATCTTTTGCAAGCGCGGCAGCCTTTACCTCGTTTCTCGGCGAAAGAAGAAACTGTATGGCGCCGCTGCCCTTGCGGCTCAACCCTCGAATCATCTTGTCGGTGAGATCCCCTACGCCGAGTACGCCGAGTTTGATCATGGTTTCGCTGCTCCAGAGAAAGTCGTGGCCGTCCGTTCCTGTCAAGCCGCGCTCAGGTTCCTGCGGGCGAAAAACCGCTGCAACTCCCGCTCTTCCGGCTGCACGCCTGTAAATACCGCGACGTATTCGGCAATGCGCGACATGCGTACGGCCAGATCCTCATCGGGATGTGTCGACACGTACCCCAGTTGTGTGAAATACAGCGCTCTTGCGCGCACGTCCGCCGCGAGCGGTTTGTAGTCGAAGCGCAGGAACATGTTCGTGAGGGCGGCGATGCGACGCTCGTCGTCGTCAGCGGCTTCGCGCGCGATCTCGGGCGACTGCTGCGCCCAACTCCGGATCGCGGCTTCGAATCGCGAGTCGAAGATCGTGTCGTCGAACCAGCAGTCGAACACGTTCAACACCGCTTCGCAGACGGTCTCGGCATAGGCATCTGCGCGCTTGATCCAGTTGCCGGTATTGGTCGATTTCCAGCGGCTCAATAGCGCGGACAGCAACGCTTCGCGGTCGGTGAAAAACCAGTAGAAGCTGGTTCTGGACAGATTGAGTTTCTTTGCAAGAGGCAGGATACGGACCGATTCAACCCCGCTTTCCAGAAGGCTTTCGTAGGCGGCATCCAGCCACATTTCGACCGAGCCGCGTACGGCATCGACGGCTTCTTCCATGAGAGAAATTCCTTTCTGACGAGTCAAGTGGGCGCGAGCCGGCTCAGGCGATTGTGTCGCAATCACGTCGGACGGGTAACCACTCGAGGGCTTTCATTTACAGTGTACATCAATGTCTTTGTACTTGACACATGTGTACAGTGCTTCTAATCTTGAATCAAACACCACAGTTGAGACGTCCCCACCTGCGACAAGAGGCACTCCCATGTCGACTGATCCGCTGCTGCAACCGTACACGCTCAAGCACGTGACTTTCCGCAATCGAATCATGACGACGTCGCACGAGCCGGCGTACGCAGAGGACGGCATGCCGAAAGAGGCTTACCGTGCGTATCACGTCGAGCGGGCGAAGGCCGGCATTGCACTGACGATGACGGCCGGCTCGGCGGCCGTTTCGAAAGACAGCCCGCCCGTCTTCAACAACATTCTGGCTTACAAAGATGAGGTCGTTCCGTGGATAAGAGATCTCGTCGACGAATGCCACGAGCACGGTGCGAAGGTCATGATTCAGCTCACGCATCTCGGCAGGCGTACGCGATGGGACAAGGGAGACTGGCTTCCCGCTGTGTCGCCATCGCACGCACGTGAGCCTGCGCACCGGGCTTTCCCGAAGAAGATCGAGGAATGGGATATCGATCGCATCATTCGCGACTTTGCCGATGCCGCCGAGCGCATGAAAGCCGCGGGCCTCGACGGCCTCGAAATCGAATCCTATGGCCATCTGATGGACCAGTTCTGGTCTCCGTTGACCAATACGCTGGACTCGTCATACGGTGGCTCGCTCGACAACCGTCTGCGCTTCACGTTCGAGGTTCTGCGGGCGATCCGCGAGCGGGTCGGCGACAACTTCCTGCTTGGACTCCGCTATACCGCGGACGAAATGATCGCAGGCGGTATCACGAAAGAAGAAGGTATTGAGATTTCTCAGCGCTTGGCGAAAAGCGGTCTGGTGGATTATCTGAATGTGATTCGCGGGCACCTCGAAACCGATGCGGGATTGACCGACATCATTCCGATCATGGGAATGAAGAGTGCACCGCATCTGGACTTTGCTGGGGAAATCCGCGAGGCGACGGGATTCCCGACTTTTCACGCGGCCCGTATTCAGGATGTGGCGACCGCGCGATATGCGATCGAGTCGCGCAAGATCGACATGGTGGGCATGACGCGCGCGCATATGACGGACCCGCATATTGTCAGGAAGATCATCGAGCGCAGGGAAGACGATATCCGGCCGTGCGTGGGCGCGAACTACTGTCTCGATCGAATCTATCAGGGCGGCGCGGCTTACTGTATTCACAACGCCGCAACCGGCCGTGAATTGACGATGCCGCACACGATTACGCGGGCCAGCGCGAAGCGCAGGATCGTCATCGTGGGCACGGGTCCTGCGGGGCTGGAAGCCGCGCGGGTAGCGGGCGAGCGAGGTCATGACGTGCTCGTGTTCGAAGCGATGAACGATCCGGGCGGCCAGATTCGCTTGACCGCGCAGAGCGAGCGCCGCAAGGAGATGATGGGCATCATCGACTGGCGCATGGCCCAATGCGAGCGGCTCGGCGTGCGATTCGCGTTCAACACATGGGCGGATGCCGACACGGTGAAGGCGGAGAACCCCGACGTCGTGATCGTTGCGACGGGTGGCATGCCGCACACAGAAGTGCTGACGGAAGGCAACGAACATGTCGTCTCTTCGTGGGACATCATTTCCGGCGATGTGAAGCCCGGCAAGAATGTGCTGATTTTCGACGATGCCGGCGATCACGCCGCGCTGCAGGCCGCCGAAACCATCGCGCAGGCGGGCGGCAGCGTGGAAGTCATGACACCCGATCGCGCATTCTCGCCCGAGGTCATGAGCATGAACCTCGTGCCTTACATGCGCACACTGCAAAAGCTGAAGACGAAATTCACCGTGACTTATCGGCTCGAAGCAGTGCGCCGGGAAGGCCAGGAACTCGTCGCGATCATCGGCAGCGACTACGGCGGCGTGCGCAATGAGCAGCGCTACGACCAGATTGTCGTCAATCACGGCACTATTCCGATGGACGATCTGTATTTCGAGCTGAAGCCATTGTCGAAAAATCTCGGCGCCGTGAATTACGAGAACCTGATCGATGGCAAGGTCCAGGCAGAAGAGAAGAATCCGGAAGGACGCTTTCAACTCTTTAGAATCGGCGA
Source organism: Paraburkholderia azotifigens (assembly GCF_007995085.1). Classification (GTDB taxonomy): domain Bacteria; phylum Pseudomonadota; class Gammaproteobacteria; order Burkholderiales; family Burkholderiaceae; genus Paraburkholderia; species Paraburkholderia azotifigens. The sequence goes on along the minus strand of NZ_VOQS01000005.1, from coordinate 1,395,695 downwards.
CGCCGTGTCGGCACGAAACACGCACGCGGCTATCTATGACGCGCTGCGGCTCGTCAAAGATTTATGACGAGAAACTTCACTTGACTCCAATGCGGGAAAGCGGCGTTTGACCTGACTATCATCGCCGCTTTTCAACGCGCCTGATTCGCGTCTTCAGATCGATCTGGGCCGCGACGTATCCGCTATTGCCGATAAAGAAAGTGCATGTGAATGCCGCGTGAAAGCATGCGGATCAGGCACATTGCGCGCTCGCGGGTAAACACCATTTTTGACGCGTTGACAGTTGGTTCCACGTGGTACTAATCTGAAATCGCACTGGATGCCTTCTTTTCGCGCGTTCGCAGTTCCCCACAACCGCAGAACGTCAAGGAGCCTGAATGAGCACCATCAATGGGATCACCGATCTTCATTTTCGGCGAGCAGAATCCACGCTCGGCTACCGAACCGATGATGCCGTTCTTGGCTATCGGGCCGGGGCGATCGACGGTTCACTGGTTCGCGCATTTGAAGATCTGGATCGCAAGTCGATGAGAGCGTTCCGGCTGACGCGCCTGCGCGAACAACTGCGCGTACACGACTATGCGGGCATGCTGTTGTGCGATCCGCTGAACATCCGCTACGCGACCGATACGAACAATCTCGGCCTGTGGGTGATGCATTCGCCGAGTCGCTACGTGTTCGTTGCAACGGATGGCCCGGTGATCCTGTTCGATTTCACCAGCAGCCGGCATAACAGCGAAGGCATCGAAACGATCGACGAAATTCGACCCGCCACGCCGTGGATATATTTCCTTGCGGGTCCGCGCGTCGAAGAAAAGGCGGAACTGTGGGCGCAAGAAATCGCGGATATCGTCCGCACTTATGGTTCCGGCAATCGGCGGCTTGCTGTCGACCGCTGTGATCCTTGGGGTGCCGAGCGGCTCAAGCGCAACGGCATCGAATTGTTCGATGCGCAGCCTTTGACGGAACAGGCGCGCGTCATCAAGGGGCCGCAAGAAATCGAGCAGCATCGGATATCGATGGGCGTGTGTGACCTGGGTATTGCGAGAATGCGCGAGGCGCTCACGCCGGGCATCACGGAAAATCAGCTGTGGAGCGTATTTCACGCGACCAACATCGCACATGGCGGCGAGTATGCAGAGTCCAGACTGCTGACGTCGGGCGAGCGAACCAACCCGTGGTTTCAGGACACATCGAATCGGGTCATCCAGGCCGGCGATATGGTTGCGTTCGATACGGATATGGTCGGGCCAGGCGGATCGCTGTCGGATATCTCTCGCAGCTTCGTCTGTCCGGGCAGGGCCGTCACGGGACATCAGCGCGATCTTTTTGGTTTTGCCGCGGACCAGATTGCGCACAACGTCAGTTTGCTGAAGGCAGGGTTGTCGTTCCGCGAGTTTGCCGAGCGTTGCTGGCCAGTGCCGGATCGATACGTGCACAACCGCTACATGATGATGCTGCACGGTGTCGGACTCGTCGACGAATATCCGAGCGTCGCGTACGCAGTGGATTTCGACGCATGGGGATACGACGGCGTGTTCCAGGAAAACATGGTTGTCTCGGTTGAAAGTTATATCGGCGAACAAGGCGGGAAAGAGGGGGTGAAGCTCGAAGAGCAGGTGTTGATTACCTCGACGGGTGCAATCGTGCTTTCAGGCTGTCCGCTTCTGAGCGACATGAATGCTTGAGTTTGCGAGCGCGAACCTGCCCTGGCAGAGCACGCGCTGTATGTTCCCGACGGTTTTCGTGAGCAGGTGCCGATTCGATGCACGCAAGCAGACTTCCGATATTGATCGACTCCGATGCCGTTCTGCGTGATATAGCCCCGGAGCTGATGGTCGATGCGCTCGCGAGAGGACATCTTCAGCAACACGTCCCCGCGGCGCGAGTCCATTCCCGGATAGACAGGGCATCGAGGCCGGATGCGGAAGTGCTCGTTTGGGTTGCATCACGGACAGACGGCGGGTTGGGCATGAAGTTCGTGACCGTCTCGCGCGACAACAGGGATCGATCGGGAAGCGACGCGGACACGATTCATTCGGCGATCCTGCTGTGCGATGCCGTCGATGCGAGTATCAAGTGCTTTATCGTGGGCAACAGCTTCACGCGTTTCAAAACAGCAGCAGATTCGGCACTCGCAGCGCGTTTCCTTGCTCCGCGAGAACCTCGACGGTTATTGATGATCGGCGCGGGATCACAAGCGCCCGTTCATCTCAAAGTCATGTGCGCGGAGTTTCCGTCGCTCGAGCGAATCGAAGTGTGGAATCGTAGTGCGGACCGTGCGGCATCGCTCGTCGAGCGGTGTGAGCTTTCTGCAAATGTGCGGGTATCCGGAGCACTGGAGCGAAGCGTACGCGAAGCGGACATCGTCATCTGCGCAACGGGCTCGACGATGCCTGTATTCAAGGGCGAATGGCTGAAGCCGGGCACACATGTGGATCTGGTGGGCGGCTATACGCCCCAGATGCGCGAGGCCGACGACACGGCTGTGCTCAATGCACGGGTCTACGCGGATCACCGGGCGCTGGTGACGGAAAACTGCGGCGACATCGTGCAGCCGCTCGAAACCGGCGTGATCGACGCATCGCACGTTCGCGGCGATCTGTTCGATCTTTGCGCAAAAACGGTGGAGGGTCGCGGGAGCGATCGTGAGATCACGCTGTTCAAGAACGGCGGAGGCGGTCATCTCGATCTCATGTTCGCCGAGTGGCTGTTCGCGAATCAGCAGATGGACGCGAAACGATCGATCGAAGCGTAATCGTAAGGACAAGACGCGATATGGAATCGGACATGAAACGCTCGGGCGCAGCCGGCAAGCGTACGGAAGTCGACGCAGACGCTGGTTCGCTCGCTGACGATGTATTCGACAAGGTGGTCATAAAGGGGCCGCTAAGCGACATGTGGCGCCTGACCTTGTGGGCGAACTGCTACTGCGAGCCCATTTTCGCGGCGATGGCGCAGGAGTACGACGTCGGGCGAGATGAGTTCAATGTGCTCAGTTGCCTTGCGTCTTATGGATCGATGGTTGCGAAGAACATCTGCGATGTGACGGGACGCCCGAAGAACAGTATCAGCCGCGCCGTGAACAGTCTGATTGCGCGCAAGATGATCAGGCGGAAGACCAATGCACACGACCGCCGCGAGAGCCTGCTCATGCTGAACGACAGTGGGCGGCGCCTCTACGAGAAGGTGCTGCCGGTTGCGGTGGATCGTCAGACGCTGATGCTCAGGGTGCTGAATGCTCAGGAAAGAGCCATGCTGGACGGCATCCTCGACAAGATGATGAGTACGAGGCACGAGTGGTGAGTTCGGTCTGGTACCGAATTCGTGTCGACTTGGCGATTCGATCAGGTCAGTCCGAAAGCCGTTGACGGAGAGAGTTCATGAACAGCATCACATCGCCCTATCTCGACTCAGGACAGGAATCGGAACGCGCAGCGAAATCCGATGCACCCATTCTGTGCGTGGATGGCGTCGGTAAGATGTTCGGGGCGCATAGAGTGCTCGATAACGTCAGTTTTCAGATGCGAACGGGTGAAGTGATCGCGATCATCGGCCCGAGCGGATCCGGCAAAAGCACGCTTCTGCGCTGTATCAATCAGCTGGAGCCGCCCACGGAAGGCCGGGTGACCATCGACGATATGACGATCGAAGCGGGTCACGCACCGTCGTATCGCGAACTCGTGACGTTGCGTCGGCGCATCGGAATGGTTTTCCAGTCGTTCAATCTCTTTCCGCACCTGTCCGTGCTGCGCAATGTGAGCCTCGCGCAGGAACGCACGATGGGCCGCAGTCGCAAGCAGGCAGACGAGCGGTCGCTCGAATTGCTGGCGAGAGTCGGGCTTGCAGACAAGGCATCGCAGTATCCCGCGCGATGTTCAGGTGGTCAGCAGCAACGCATTGCCATCGCGCGCGCATTGGCGCTCGAACCGGAAATCATGCTGTTCGACGAGCCGACGTCGGCACTCGATCCGGAACTCGGGCTTGAGGTGCTGACCGTGATGAAGGAACTCGCGACCTCGGGCATGACAATGATTGTCGTGACCCACGAAATGCACTTCGCAGAGAGCGTGTCCGACCGGGTCATCATCATGGCCGACGGGCGAATTCTCGAACAGGGTGAGAGCGAGGAAGTGATGCGACGACCCAAGACCGGGCGCGCCGCGAAGTTTCTCAGTGCCGTGAGGGACCGGTAAATGATGATCGATCTTTCCGCAATTCTGAAAGGCGTCCCTTGGACCATTGCGTTGACCCTCGTCACTTTTGCGCTCGGGTCGATTCTCGGGCTGCCGCTGTGCGCAATGCGGCTTTCGAGAAATGTGATTCTTCGTGGCGTTGCAACGGCAATCGTGGTGGTGTGCCGCTCCATTCCACCTATCGTCTGGCTGTTCTTTGTGTTCTTCGGCATCGGCAACGACCTGCTTGCGATGAGCCCGTTCGTCGCGGCAGCCGTCGGGCTTGGCGTCGTGACGGCGGCCAACATGTCGGAGATCTATCGCGGTGCGCTCACTGCGATTCATCCCGGGCAATACGAGGCGGCGAAGGTGCTCAATCTGACGCGCGTTCAGCAGTTTCGGGACGTCGTGTTTCCGCAGTTGATCCGGATCGCTTTACCGACGGCTGCAACATATCTGATCGGGCTTCTGAAGGACTCCGCGGTGGCGTCGACGATCGGTGTCACCGAACTGGCGTTTCAGGCTTATCACGTTTCCCAGGCCACATTCCGCGGGCTGAGCGTCTATGGTTCCGCCGCTGTGCTTTATATCGCGTTGAGTATTCCTGTTGCGTGGGCTTCGCGTTGGGCTGACGTTCATCTTCGTTCACGGGTGTCGCGATGAACAATCTGCTTGAACAATGGAAAGGCTGGTTACCCGATCTTCTGGACGGCTATCGGATTTCACTTGAAGTGACGGCGGTCACCCTTGCGGTCGGCATTCCGTTGGGTCTGGTGCTCGCGTTGATGGTTTCCGCGAAATCGCGTCCGATCCGTACTTTCGCGCTGATCTTCGTTGAAACAGGGCGTGGTGCGCCCGCGTTGATCCTGCTGCAGTTCTTCTATTTCGGACTGCCCGCAGCGGGTTTGACACTGACTTCGTTTGCATCCGCGTGCGTGGCGCTCGCGTGCTGCACGGGTGCTTATACGAGCGAGATGATTCGGGCGGGATTCGAGGCCGTGCCGTATGGGCAGAAAGAGGCGGCACTCGTGATCGGTCTGAACGGCGTGGACGCGCTGCGCTTCGTCATCATCCCCCAAGGCATGCGCGTTGCCCTGCCGTCGCTGCTCGGTTTCTCCATCATGATGCTTCAGGCGACCTCGCTGTGCTTCACGATCGCGCTTCCGGAACTGGTGAGCAGAGCGTCGAATATCGGCTCGTCGACATTCGAGTACATGCCCGTACTGATACTGGCGGGTTTGCTGTTTGCCGTCATCTGCGTTCCGTCGACATTTGCAGTGTCGGCGCTGGAACGCAGGCTGGGACGCCATGCGGTTCGATAGTGCGCCGGTATTGCCGCGCTCCTTTTCGCCACCACTGTATATGTCACGTGAGGATAGGTCATGAAACCATCGTTGAAATGTCTCGCTTTGCTCGGCTGTTGTGTTTCACTGGTCGGCTTCGGCACGGCTGCCCAGGCTGCCGGAAGCTGCACGCCCGCGCACAAGTTCCCGACGATCAAACCGGGCACGCTTTCCGTCGCAACGTGGGACTTCCCGCCGTATTCCATCCCCGTCAGTGCGAGTGAAGTGAACGGCGTTGACGGCGCAATTCTCAGGCTGATTGCCGCCAGGGAATGCCTGACTCTGTCCTTCGCGAATGTGGATGCCGCCGCCGTGATCCAATCGGTGGTGTCCGGGAAAGCCGACATCGCGATGGGTGACTGGTATCGCACGGCAGACCGGGCCAAGGTGCTGGGATTGAGTGCACCGATGTACCTTGATCAGATGGGCGTCATTTCGGGGCAGGGAAGCGACACGATAAACGGCATGCAGGGAAAACGCGTCGGCGCCGTAGCGGGATATCTGTGGACGGGAGATCTGCAAAAGGTCTTCGGAACCAGTTTGACCATCTATCCGAATCCTGTCGCAATGGCGCAGGATCTGTCAGCGGGGCGCATCGACGTCGGCACGGATAGCTATGCCGTAGCCGTCTACGACCAGAAGAAGGGTGGCTATAAGGCAATGAAGATCGATGTCGTCAAACCTGACAAGCGGGTGCCTGCCACGATTCAACCGGGACAGACGGCCTTTCCGTACACGAAGTCGAATCAGTCGCTTGGAGATGCGCTTTCTGCGGATATCGAGGCGCTGCATCAATCCGGCGATATTGCGCGTATTCTGAAAGAACACGGACTGGATCCGAATGCCGAAAAGGTCGGTACGCCGCGACTGGTTCAATAACATTCGCGCTAGAGACAATGAGCGAAAGCGTGCGGTTGCTCTCATGGCTTGCAACCGCACTTTTCAACCGTGCGCCAAATGAGTTGCCGATGGGACTGCTGGGCCAGCTAGTCGTCCTTGAAACGCTGTTTGGGATTCTTTACATCTGTCTGTACAAACACAGATCCCGCCGTTGACACAGGCCGTGAGGATGTTGCTTTCTGTTGCCGGAATCTGGCTGTCAGCCAGAGTGTTATTGCGTCATGTCGCGCAGGCAGACTGTCATCAGCTATCGCCGCTGAAGGCTCCTGAGCGCAGCGGATAAGTATTTTCCCGCAGGAACAGGACGCGCGATTTGACGGAGAATGGCTTTCCAGATGTATTCGTGTGGAACATAGACTTGACGATATCCTGCGCCGGATCGTAAGCCTCGTGAGCGAATGTTCGGACGTGACTGGGTCTGACGCTGACTTGCGATGCCGGCTCCAACGTGTGAGATTCTCTCGATCGGGTGCCCTGTCATGAAAACGTTCCTTTCGTTGGTCGCAGCATCCGCACTCTGTATTGCGCCGCTCGCCGCCAGCGCCCAGCAAGCCGTCAAGATTGGCGTGTCTGCGCCGCTCACGGGCCTTGGCGCGGCCAATGGGAAAGACATCGAAAACGGCGTGCGTCTGGCTGTGGAAGAGGCGAACGCGCAACACATCAGCATCGGTGGACAGCCGGTGCAGTTCGAGCTCGCTTCCGTCGACGATCAGGGCGATCCGCGCGTAGGCGTTCAGGTAGCGCAGAAGCTCGTCGACGATGGCGTCGTCGCCGTGGTCGGCTATTACAACTCGGGCGTGGCGCTTCCTTCCTCGCCGATTTTCGCGCGCGCGGGCATCCCCCTCATCGATCCCGCCGCGACGAATCCCGCGATCACGCGTCAGGGTTTGAACAACGTGTTCCGGATCATAGCGACTGACACACAGAATTCCGGGAACGCCGGCACGTATGCCGTGAAGGTGACGAAAGCGAAGCGGATCGCGGTGATGGATGACCGGACGGCCTTTGGACAAGGCGCGGTCGAAGAATTCAAGAAGGCCGCGCAAGCGGCCGGCGGTCAGATCGTGGCCGAGGAATACACCAACGACAAAGCCGTCGAGTTCAATGCGCAACTGACGAACATAAAGGCGGCCAATGCGGATCTTCTGTACTTCGGCGGGCTCGATGGCCAGGCGGGTCTGCTCGTCAAGCGAATGAGGCAGCTCGGTTTGCGCGCGCAGTTCGTCGGGAGCGGCGGGATTGCCGATAGCGTTTTCATCGGTTCAGCAGGAAGTGCAGCCGAAGGCGCAATGGCCTGGGAATATGGCCGGCCGGTCGATTCATTGCCCGAGGGACGCGCGTTTGCGGACAAGTTCAAGAAGCGGTTCGGTGCGGATACCTTGACCTATGCGCCGTTCGCCTATGACTGTGCGTGGCTCGCCATCACGGCCATGAAGCAGGCGAACTCGGTGAAGCCTGCTGTGTTCATGCAAACGCTCCGCACGATGCAATACAACGGCATCACGGGACATATCTCATTCGACAAATATGGGGATCTGAATAATCCGACGTCGACGCTCTATCAGGTCAAGTCCATGAAATGGCAACCGGTGACGACGATCGGTGCGGAGAAATGAAGGAAAACGCCGCTGACACGGAGGCGATTAACCTGCATCCGAACAAAAAAAGGCCGGTCTTCCGACCGGCCGCAAAGTGCTCACCTCAGAGATATGCCCGCATAGCGTTGCTCGCCGCTACGGCAGTTTTCGTCAGGCCGCAGCTTTCAGACTACCGTGAGGGTCGATAACAAACTTCTTGGGCACGCCGGAATCGAATTCGGCATAGCCGCCGGGGGCCTGGTCGAGTTCGATAACGGTCACGTTGACGACTTCGGCGATATTCAGCCGGTCCCATAGAATCGCCTGCATCAGATTCTTGTTGTACTTCATCACGGGAGTTTGACCGGTGAAGAAGGAGTGCGATTTTGCCCAGCCGAGGCCGAAGCGCACCGAGAGGCTGCCGTGTTTCGCGGCGGCATCCGTCGCACCGGGATCATCGGTCACATACAGGCCCGGAATACCAATCTTGCCGGCGGCCCGCGTGATCTCCATCAGCGAATTGAGCACCGTCGCGGGCGCCTCGGCCTGGGAGCCCGAGTGGCCATGACCGCGTGCTTCAAATCCAACGCAGTCGATGGCGCAGTCCACTTCCGGTTCGCCAAGCAGATCGGCAATCTGCCCGGCAAGCGACGCGTCTTCCGAAAGATCGACGGTTTCGAAGCCCACACGTCGCGCGTGTTCGAGTCGCGTTGGATTCACGTCGCCAACGATGGTGACGGCCGCGCCGAGTAGTCGCGCGGACGCTGCGGCGGCGAGGCCGACAGGACCTGCGCCCGCTACATAAACCGTCGAGCCGGGTCCGACGCCTGCCGTTACGGCGCCGTGATATCCCGTCGGCAGGATGTCGGACAGGCATGTGAGATCCCGGATCTTTTCCATGGCACGGTCCCGGTCCGGGAACTTCAGCAGATTGAAATCCGCATACGGCACCATCACGTACTCAGCCTGCCCGCCAATCCAGCCGCCCATATCAACGTAGCCGTAAGCACCGCCTGCGCGCGCCGGATTGACGTTGAGACAGACGCCCGTGTTTTGTGCCTTGCACATCGGGCATCGACCGCACGCCACATTGAACGGCACAGAGACCAGGTCTCCCTTCTTCAACGTCATGACGTCGGAGCCGACTTCAATTACTTCGCCAGTTATTTCGTGTCCGAGGACGAGCCCCGCAGGCGCCGTCGTTCTGCCACGAACCATATGTTGGTCCGAGCCGCAGATATTCGTTGCGACGACTCGAAGGATGACGCCGTGATTGGCTTTCCTCCCGGCAGGGTCGACGAGTTCCGGAAAGGCGATGTTCTGCACCTCGACCTTACCGGGGCCGATATAAACGACTCCACGATTGCCTGACATGCTGTCTCCTGATGTCATATGTAGATGGAATTAAGCGCGGTCCTGCTCGAGCAACATCACAGCCAGTCGGTCTCGAAGCTGCAATCTGTCAGAGAGACACAGCCGTTTTCTGCGAGCACCACCTGCTGTTCGAGCTTCACGCCCTGCGTCCCGCCTTCCGCGCCGATATAGCTTTCGACGCATACCGTCATACCGACCTCGAACAGGCCGTCGTAGCCCGCGCTCTCCCAGTCGACCTGGTGCGCGATCGACGGATACTCGTCGACCATCCCGATGCCATGCGCAAGACAGCAATATCGGTTCTTGACGTATTTGTCGGGAATCTTCCATGCCTTTTCCGAGAACTCGCGGAAGGTCATTCCCGGGCGCAGAATGTCCATATTGAAGTGGACCTGGGTATGGGCAAGCTCGTACAGTTTGCGTTGCTCATCGGAGGGGCGCCCGTCGCCCACCAGCCAGGTGCGCGAAATATCGGAGCAGTAGCCATTCGGTCCGACCATGTCTGTGTCGAATGCGAGGAGGTCGCCGGCTTGCAAAACCCTGCTTGAGCATTCGTGCATCCAGGGATTGGTACGGTCGCCGGACGCGAGGAGTCGTGTTTCGATCCACTCGCCGCCGTTCCGGATGTTCTCGTAGTGAAGATTTGCCCAGATGTCGTTTTCGGTCAGTCCCGGACGAAGCTCGCGACGCATGCGCTCAATACCTTTTTCGGCGGTGCGCAAAGACTCACCAATCAGAACGAGTTCGCCTGGTGATTTGATCAGTCGTGCCGTCTCCATCAGCGCCTGTCCGTCCAGCAGCGTAATGCCGTGCCTTTCCAGATACGCCGTGCCGAATGGGTCGAGCCGGTCCACTGCAAGCAGGCTGTCGGCAGGAGCGTGTTTCCGGAACACGTCGACTATTTCCGCTCCCCACGTCTCTGCGCGGCGCTCGGCTTCGTGGCCCGCATTGAAGAACGTCCAGCTAAGCGCGCCGCGTAACTCGACGTTCAGGTCCAGTCCGTCCCATACGTGCTCGCTGCTGTGAAATTCCCACGCGACGATGCGACCGTCAGCGAAGACCATCACGTACCGGGCTGGATTGCGGCCCGCCCAAACTTGCATGTTCGATGTGTCGGTTGCATATCGAATATTGACCGGATCGTATAGCAGGATTGCCGGGCATCTGTTTTTGCGTAGCTGTTCCTGTACCCGAGCCAGGCGATAAGCCCGAACGTCACGCAGGATGCTTTCCTTTCCACGCGTTTCGGTTTCGATGCCTGCATCTGACAGCTGGTCATCCGTCATGCTCTGTTGCTCCAGACGTTATTGTGAGTGTGGGTTACGCAAAATACGTTCGATAAAGCATCCCGGCGACCGTCAAAGCTCCAGCACCAGATCCGAGGTGGGGCGGCTGCAGCAAAGAAGCCGGAATCCCTTCTGAACCTCTCGCTCGCGAATTCCGCCGTTGTGATTCATGTCGACCGTGCCTTCAAGCACCTTCGTCTTGCACGTTCCGCACATGCCCTGACTGCACGACGACGGGATTGCCACGCCGGCTTTCTTTGCAGCGGAGAGCACCGTGTCAGATGCATTCATCGTGAATGTCTTCGACGAGCGGGAGAGCTTGATAGTGAAAGTCTCTTGAGTTGCGTCGCATTTCGGCGAAGCGGGCTCCGGCGCAATGCCCGCGCCGATGTCGAAACTTTCCTGGTGATAGCGGGCGGGATTGTGTCCGCCCTCTTGAAGCAAGGTGCGCACCGCGCTCATGTAGCCAGCGGGACCACACGTAAAAGCCTCGCGCTCGATGTAGTCAGGCACCCACTCGGACAGAAGCTGCAGGCTGAGCCGGCCTACACGTCCAGACCAGCCGTCCTCATCTCCCATTCCCTCGCACACGAAAAATGTTTTAAGGCGAGGAGACAACTCGGCGAGCCTCTGCAGTTCCTTTCGGAACACGATGTCTGCTGGTGTCCGCGCGCTATGCACAAACACGATGTCGCGGTCCAGGCCGAGATCGATACTCGCGCGTGTCATCGACATCAACGGCGTGACGCCCGAGCCTGCGGACAGATACAGCGACTTCACGGCTGGCGCGGCCGTCGGCGTGAAGCTGCCCGATGGTCCATATGCGCGCAACTGGGTACCGGGCTTCATGTTGTCGTGAAGCCAGTTGGACATGACACCACCCGGTACGCGCTTAACCGTGATGGACACCAGATAGGGCCGAGTCGGCGGCGACGAAATCGTGTAGCAGCGCTCGACTGGCTGTCCCTGCACGCTGGCCGATACCGTCATGAACTGACCCGGCTCGAAGCGGATGGGCGAGCCATCGTCGACACGAAATTCGAAGCTCTTCACGTCATGGGTCTCATCGACCACTCGACAGCAGGTCAGGGTCTTCTGCTCGCCGCTTGCCCAGTGGATCGCGCCGCGCTCCCATGTGCTTGCATCCGAGAGTCTGTCATTGGCTTCGGGCGCCGGGTCGAACATTCTTTCTACCGAGTTCATAGCATCAAATCAGTTAGGACGCCTTGCATTCATTCGCCTGCTAACCAGCGCGCGTGAAGTGCTCAACGTACATTGTCGTACTCGCGGATCAGGGAAAATCGGCGCGTCGCTCTGATCGTTCTTCTGATATTGGCTTCGCGCGAAATCACCACCTTTGCTGTGCCTTGAGTATTGGTGGCTTATAAATCAGCGTCAATGCGCTTTATTTTCGTGGCGCTATTACATTAAGTTATGCGTCGCGCGGAGACTCGATGGGCGGGACGAGATTCATCGACAGCGTCTGCAGCGCGCGGATTCAGCTGCGGCAGATCTCTTCTCTGCACTGAAAAGTGGTCAAGACCACGCCAGCGCCAACATCAGGCGCTCAGTAATTCGGTGCTTCCCGCTCTGCTAACGGGGAAAGAAAATTCCATGTAACACAAATATGGAAGAGGAAAGTCATCGAGCGAGTCACGACTGTGCCGCGCCGATGACATCACAGGCGTCGCCGGTTTGAGGGGGCAGCTCAGTAACTTCCCTGATTAGACTCATTGTCGGCTTGACGAATACAATTTGTAGACACAAGATAGTTGCAACAGGAGAGCGTATGAAGGCGAACGTCGTTGATATGGATCGCGAGGATGGGCAGGCAGCGTCCCTTGACCGCAAATCAGCACTGGGACAGGCATTGCGTCACCGCATTCTCAGCATGGAGCTGGCGCCGGGTGCGTCGCTGGATGAAGTGGCGTTGGCTGAAGAGTTTGGGCTGTCGCGTCCGCCCGTGCGCGAACTGATGCGGCAGATGGCGGCCGAGGGTTACATCGAGCTTGAGGCGAATCGCGCGGCGCGCGTTGCATCAATGAACTATGACTCGCTGCGCAACTATTTTCTGGCGGCGCCGCTGATTTATGTGGCGACCACCAAGCTTGCAGCCGTCCACGCGACGCAAGCCGAGATCGATGGCTTGAAGCGAATCCAGGAACGGTTTCGCGCAGCAGTGGAGGGCGTGGATGTAGACGAGCGGGTTTTGCAGAACGACGGGTTCCACCTTGCAATCGGAAAGATGGCTCACAACCCGTATCTGTTGCCGAGCCTTTGCAGGCTGCTGATCGACCATGCGCGGCTTGGCAAGACGTTTTATCAGCCGCGCGATAAACGAATGGACGCAGAGCTTGCGGAAGCGGTCCAGCAGCACGAGGACATCATCGACGCCATTCAGCGTCGCGATGCAGATACGGCCGGCGAAGTCGTGCGCGCGCACGTGTATCTGGCGCGGCGAAACATGGCGTCGTACGTCGCGCCTGACGGTGTTGATGTGCCGATCAATTTTTAGCCTTGCGAACCGAGACGTTTATTCGGTTCCTCATGAAACCGTGTGTCGATGAGAGACTGATATGACTGATTTGCTGTCCAGGAGCGACTACCAGAAAATCGCTCGTGAACTGAAGTTGCCGAGCCATGCTTTCATCAATGGGAAAGCATGCGCGGCAGCCTCCCGTGAGACGTTTCCGACGATCAACCCGGCGACGGGCGGACATCTCGCCGACGTGCCCGCTTGCGGAAAGGCGGACGTGGACGCGGCTGTCGCCAGTGCGCGTGCCGCATTCAATGACGGTCGCTGGTCCAGGCTGCATCCCGCTGCGCGCAAGCAGGCGATTCTCCGGCTCGCCGATCTCATCGAGAAGAACGCTCTCGAACTTTCAGTCATGGAGAGTCTCGACGCGGGCAAGACCATCTTCGACTGCCAGACCGTCGACGTGCCGGAAACGATCAACGTTCTGCGCTGGCACGCGGAAGCCATCGACAAAATCTACGACCAGGTTTCACCCGCCTCCGATAGCCACATATCGATGATCGTGCGCGAAGCAATCGGTGTCGTCGGCCTCGTCTTGCCATGGAATTTCCCGCTGCTGATGCTCGCGTGGAAAATCGGTCCGTCTCTGGCAGCGGGCTGTTCGCTCGTCGTGAAGCCTGCTGAAGAAACGTCGCTTACGACCATGCGGGTTGCCGAACTCGCGCTCGAAGCAGGGATTCCCGCTGGCGTCTTCAATGTCGTGACGGGCTCGGGCCCCGCGGTTGGTGAACCCATCGGCCGGCATCGCGACATCGATATGGTGTCGTTCACGGGTTCGACCGATACAGGTCGACGCTTTCTTTCCTATTCAGCGGAGAGCAATCTCAAGGAGATCGTGCTGGAAATGGGCGGGAAGAATCCCTGCATCGTGATGTCCGACGCGACCGACCTCGACGCCGTGGCAGGCCACATCGTCAACGGTGCGCTCTGGAACATGGGTGAAAACTGCTCGGCGATCTCGCGGCTCATCGTTCATCGCGACATCAAGGCACCGCTGCTCGATCGAATCATGAAGCTCGCCGATGAATGGCGCGTCGGCGACCCGCTTGACCCGGCCAACCGGATCGGACCGCTCGTTTCGCAGCAGCATTACGAGAAGGTGCAGTCGTATCTGTCGGACGATATCAACGTGCTTTATGGCGGACAGACGAGCGAAGGACGTTATGTCCATCCGACCATCATCGACGTCGCGAGCAACGACGCGACGCATGCGCGCGAAGAGATTTTTGGGCCGATCCTGTCCGTCATCACGGTGAGCAGCCTGCAGGAAGCAATCGACATCGCGAACGACACCGACTACGGCCTTGCCGCTTCCGTATTTGCCGGTAACGGCAAGCGGGCATTGCGTGCAGCACGCGCACTTCGGGCAGGCACCGTGACGGTGAATTCGTTTGGTGAGGGCGACATTACGACTCCGTTTGGCGGCTTCAAACAGTCGGGTTTCGGCGGACGCGACAACTCGCTGCATGCGCATGACCAGTACACCCAGCTGAAAACCATCTGGCTCGACCTGAACGACAACGACGCTGACGAAGAGTAACGACATGAAAGATTTTTCTTTTACTGGCATCAATCTGGCGATTAGTACTCCTTTCGATGAAAACGGCAAGCCAGACCATGGTCGACTGGAGCAGCTGATCGAACGATACCTCGCTGCAGGCATTCGCGGCTTCGTGCTCAGTTCGGGCACGGGCATGCATGTGTATCTGTCGCAAGAAGAGTCGAAGGCACTGGTTGCGTTCGGTGCGAAGGTGATCAATGGGCGGGCACGCATCATCGCGCAGACATCTGCGCTGCTCGTCGATGACGTAGTCGAGCGTACCCGTCATGCAGCAGACAGCGGCGCGGGCGCGGTCATGGTGCTACCGCCGTTCTTCGAAGGACCGACGGACGACGACGGCGTCTTCGAGTTTTACGGGGCCGTTGCGCGCGCCGGCCTGCCCATCATCGGCTACAACGTGCCGCAAGCCGTGGGTGTGGAAATCACGCCGCCGCTCCTGCGACGTCTCCATGAGATTCCCGAATTTCTTGCCGTGAAGGACAGCAGCGGAGATTTGAGCAAGCAGGCAGCGCTCGTTCGCACAGGGCTTCCGATGATGAACGGAGCAGATCCGCTCATGCCCTATGCGATGTATGCAGGCGTCCGTGGGCTCATCTGGGGCGGTGCGAACTTCGCGCCGAAGACGTGCACGCAGTTCGTCACGGCGGCCCAGGAACATCGCTGGGATGACGCGAGAGAGATTTGGCGCGTGCTCGAGCCGGCCATGTCTCTGATCTGGGAAGGCGACTACGTCCAGTCCGTTTATGCCGCAGCGGAGATGACCGGTTATGGCGCGGGCAATCCGCGTCGACCGCTCGCCCGGCTTTCCGCAAAGAAGGCCGACGCCTTGCGCAGCGCGCTCGGTGACCTGGTCGAGCGCGAAAAGCTCGCTGTTTAAGCAATTGGGCTAAACATCATGTACGTAGCGAGCAAACTTCCGCAACACCTCGGCCAATCAGGCTGGGTGTCCATGCTGCCGCCCAGGACCCCGCGCCCGCCGCTCAGCGGAACGGTGAATGCCGACATCGCGGTCATCGGTGGCGGCTTCGCGGGCCTGTCAGCAGCAAGACGTCTTTCACAACTCGACGCGAGCCTGAAGGTCGTCATCCTCGAGGCGGGGGAGATAGCAGAAGGTGCTACCGGGCGCAATTCGGGCTTCATTATTGACCTCCCTCACGAGGTTTCTTCTGAAGACTACGGTGGTTCCGATACCAGCGAGCGGCAGCACGATATCAAGGTTCACCGCATCGCAATCGCGCTTGCACAGGCGTTGGCCAACGAGAAGGGATGGGGCAAAGACATTTTCGACCCCTGCGGCAAGTACAACGTCGCGCTCGGGCTGCAAGGCGACAAGCATGTCGCGTCCTACGCAAAGCAGCTGGACAAAGTGAAGGAGCCATACAAGCTGCTCGATGCCAGGGAGATTGCTGCTGTGACGGGAACCGAATCCTTTACGTCGGCGATTTTCACGCCCGGCACAGTCATCATCCAGCCCGCAGCGTATATCAGGGGGCTGGCCGATTCATTCCATGACCGGGTGAAGCTTTACGAGAACACGCCGGCCTTGTCATTCGAACGACAGGGTGCATCCTGGCTGGTGAAGACGCCGAAAGGTGCTGTCAGTACAGCAAAAATTATCCTCGCGAACAACGGACAGGCACAAAGTTTTGGGCTGTTCCAGGGCCAGCTCCTGCATGTCTACACCTACGCGTCGATGACGGAAGCGTTCGAGCCGCAGCGGTTAGGCGGCCAGCGCTCGTGGGCGGCAACGCCGGCTTTCCCGATGGGGACGACCGTCCGCCGCGTCGAAGGTGCGAACGGAGACCGGATTTTGATTCGCTCCCGGTATACCTACAACCCTCGAATGCAGGTGAGTAAAAACGCGATTGCCAGAGCCGGCCGCGTACATGACCGTAAGTTCGAAGCACGTTTTCCGATGCTGAAGGGTATCCCGATGGAGTACCGATGGGCAGGCGCCATGGCGCTCACGTGGAACGGAGTTCCCGCGTTTGGGGAAATCGAGCCCGGCGTCTTCGCGGCGATTGCCTGCAACGGAGTGGGTGCGACGAAGGCGACGGCGTCCGGCATCGCCGCCGCTGAGGCCGCACTGGGGCAGGACTCCTGGCTGGTTCAGGTCTTCCGGGGTTTTGCCGCACCAAAGCGGCTGCCGCCTCAGCCTTTCCTGACGATAGGCGCGACGGCAAATCTCAGCATGAAGGAATGGTCGGCCGGAGCGGAGTAATCACCTTTCACGCCGCAAGCCAAAAAAGCGCTGGCGAAGGACTGAATGACGGAGGAATACATGGACTGGATAAACAAATTCCCACATATGCAGGACGAGGCGCTGCTGCACATGAAGCGTTCGATCGACGACAGCTTCCGCACATTCACGGCGGCATACGGCGACCCGATCGACAGCTTCTTCCATCCGCTGCAGGAGTTCCTGATGGCGGCAGAGCGCTTCATGACCCAGACGCCGTGGCCCATCATCATGTTGCTCGTGATGGTCATCGCATGGGGCGCAAGCAGGAACTGGAAGGTCGTGCTCGGGTGCTTCGTCACGCTGGCGCTTATCGGTTATCTCGACATGTGGCAAGACACGATGCGCACTGTATCGATGATTTTCGTGTGCACATTCCTGTCGATTGTCATTGGTTTGCCAATCGGCATTCTCATGGCGAAGTCGGACCGTGTGCGCAAGCTGGTCGATCCCATTCTCGACGTGATGCAAACCATGCCGAGCTTCGTCTATCTGATACCCGTCGTGATGCTGCTCGGTATCGGTCGTGTGCCTGGCCTCATCGCTGTGGTGATCTATGCGATCCCGCCGATGATCCGGTTGACCAATCTCGGCATCCGGCTGGTCGACCGCGACATTCTCGAGGCAGCCGACGCATTCGGCTCATCGGGCTGGCAACGCCTCCTGAAGGTGCAGTTGCCGCTTGCGTTGCCGACCATCATGGCAGGGGTCAATCAAACCATCATGATGGCGCTGGCGATGGTCGTCGTCGCGGCGATGATTGGCGTCCAGGGGCTGGGGCAGCCGGTTCTCAAAGCCATCGCGAACCAGTACTTCACGCTCGGTATCTTTAACGGTCTTGCTATCGTGGGTATCGCGGTCATCTTCGATCGCGTCAGTCAGGCATATGGCAAGCGGCTCCAAAAGCATCAGGAGGTGGTCCATGGCTGACATCCAATCCGGCGGCATCCGAATCCAGCATCTGTACAAGATTTTCGGACCCAGGGCCGCATCCCATGTCGAGGCCGTCAAGAACGGAATGTCGAAGGCCGAGCTGCTGAAACAGACCGGTCATGTCCTCGGTCTTCGAGACATCAGTCTGGATATTCCGGCCGGTTCCATTCAGGTCATCATGGGGCTGTCCGGTTCGGGCAAGTCGACGCTGATCCGGCACATCAATCGCCTCATCGACCCGACTGCCGGTGAAGTGCTGATCGGTGGGGTGGACGTCTGCAAGATGGGGTTCCGCGGATTGCGCGAATTCCGTCGGCGCCAGACGGCGATGGTGTTCCAGAAGTTCGCATTGCTTCCTCATCGGAACGTGCTCGACAACGTCGTCTACGGCCTCGAAATCTGCGGCGTGAAGCGCAATGCCTGCGTCGAGACGGCCATGCGCTGGATCGAGCGTGTCGGTCTCAAAGGCTTCGAGCAGCGGTTTCCGAACCAGTTGTCGGGCGGCATGCAGCAACGTGTCGGCCTCGCGAGAGCACTTGCGATGGATGCGCCTGTTCTCCTGATGGACGAAGCGTACTCGGCACTCGACCCGCTGATCCGCATGGACATGCAGACCGTGCTGCTGGACCTTCAGAAGGAGATCAGGAAGACGATTGTCTTCATCACGCACGATCTGGACGAAGCGCTTCGCCTCGGCGATCAGATCGCGATCCTTCGCGACGGCTGCATCATTCAACAAGGCACGAAACAGGACATCGTGCTGCGGCCGGCCGACGAGTACGTGACGAACTTCGTGAAGCAGGTGAATCGCGGGCGAGTCGTCTGTGTCGAGTCTGTGATGACGCCGTTGCGCGGGGGCGTTGCACCGGCTGCGAACCACGTTGCGGCGGGAACGACGATCGAGGAAGCGATTTCGATGCTCACTCTCAACCCCGCAATCGAGCAACTGACCGTCGTTGGTGCGGGAAATCGGCCGCTTGGCAGCGTGAACCTCCGTCAGTTGGCGTGCGCGTTGATTACTTCGGGAGAGGGCAGCGACGCAATCCGGATGCCAACCCTGGAGCGCGTTCGTACGGGTCCTCCCGTCGCAGTGTCCCGTGCATGAGTTCTCTCGAAGTGATCGATGCGGAATTGCTCAACGCGATCAACCGGGAAAGCCGTCGTCAGGAAGATTGTTGTTACGCAGGTGATTCAACAGATCAACGGCAATTGCCGTGAAGAACTAATTAGTAATCCGATGAAAGTGAAAGATCGGGAAGTAAATTTACCAACGCATACCGGGTAAGCTCCGGCAACTTTTTGGGAACTGCAATGAAACTGAAATTTCTAGGGGCGCTCGTCGCGGCTGGGATATTCTGCACCAGCTCGCAAGTCAACGCCGCCGGTTGTGGGAACGTGACGATTGCGAGCATGAACTGGCAGAGCGCAGAACTCGAAGCCGCTGTCGACAAGGTCATTTTGCAGGATGGTTACGGCTGCTCGGTGAATAGCGTTGTCGGCGATACAGTTCCGACGATTACGTCGATGGTGGACAAAGGAAAACCCGACGTCGTGCCTGAAGGCGCCATCGACCTGCTGCCAACGGTTGCGAAGCAGGGGCTCGACGCGAAGAAAATCATTCTGGCGGGCAATGTCATCAAGGAAGGCGCGGTGTACGGCTGGTACATTCCGAAATACGTCGCCGATGCGCATCCGGAAATCAAAACGATTGCTGATGCCCTGAAACACCCGGAACTGTTCCCGGACCCGGAAAATCCGGGGAAGGGTGCGATTTACAACGGGCCGCAGGGATGGGGCATCACCGTCAACACTGCGCAGTTGTACAAGGCGTTCGGGGCCGAGCAAAAGGGTTTCCGCCTGGTCGACACGGGTTCCGCCGCCGGTCTGGATGGTTCAATGGCAAAAGCCTACGAACGGAAGCAGGGCTGGCTCGGCGTCTACTGGGCGCCGACCTCGCTGCTCGGCAAATACAAAATGGTGAAGCTGAGTGAGGGCGTACCCATCGACCAGACCGAATGGAAGCGATGCACGACGGTCGCCAGTTGCCCTGACCCGAAGCCGACCGGCTGGCCGGGAAGCCGGCTGTTCACGCTGGTCTCGAAGCCCTTTGCCGATCGCGCAAGCCCCGAGGTCATGAAGTATCTGGATACCCGCACCTTCACGACGGCCGAGGTCCAGCAAGCGATGGCCTGGATGACCGATAATCAGGCTACAGGTGAGGACGCGGCGAAACACTTCCTGAAAGAGAAGCCGGAAGTCTGGACGAAATGGGTAACGCCCGCCGCAGCCGAGAAGATCAAGGCATCGTTGTGAACGCGGGACAATACGGTTTGCTCTTGGGTTTGGTTTGAGAGGCGAGTCTCCGGTGGGCGGCGTTTGCCGTCCACCGAAGCGATATCAAGAAGAACTATTCTCCTCATAAGCTCACGATGAAAGCAGTCATGGAAAGCGCAAAGGGTTATCGCCGACTCATACCGTCGCTAACGGCACTCGTCGAGTTCGAAGCGGTGGCGCGACTGCGAAGCTTCACGCTTGCCGCTGCCGAACTGGGTGTCACTCAGGCGGCCGTCAGTCGGCAGGTACGGCTCCTCGAGGAAATGCTAGGCGTCCGTCTGCTCGACCGCTTGCATCGCAACACGACGCTGACGGGCGAGGGCCAGGCACTCTACACGGTCGTTGCCGAAGCGATGGGAAAAATCGCGGGCGTTTTTGACCGCCTGTCGACGGGTATCGAAGACGAGGAACTGGTGCTGGCGACGACCGCCTCGTTCGCGCATTTCCGCTTGATGTCGAGCCTGGCAAGACTCAAACGGCTTCAGCCAAACCTGCGTATTCGCCTTACCACCACCATGTTTACGGCCGACCTCCGGCACAACGAGGTCGATGCAGCCGTTCGCTGGGGCAACGGCCGGTGGAGCGATGGAACATCACATCTGCTTTTCGGCGAGCAGGTGTTTCCGGTGTGCTCGCCAGCCTGGAAAGACGAGCACGGCGCCCCCGCGTCCCTGGAAGAGCTCGCGAACATGACGCTGATCGCGTACGACCCGACATCGGAAGGATGGCTGACATGGGAAGAATGGTTCCGGTCCGTGGGCGCGCGGTCAACGAAGCTCAAATACGGCATGCGTACCTGTCTCTATACTGACGCGGTGCAGGCGGCCCGGCTTGGCCAGGGGGTGGCGCTTGGGTTCGGTAGTCTGTTGCACGAGCACCTCGCGTCAGGCGAGCTCGTGCGACTAACGAGCGCTTCCATTACATTGAACGACGCCTATTATCTGGTCGTACCGCACGGCAAGACCATGTCACCGACGATTCAAACGCTGATCGAAACGTTAAGAAGCGCGGTTGAGATTACCTGAGCAGCTACATCCAAAAGCGCTCTGCGCCCCGGCGTGCGGGCGTTTTCCGGGCAATACGCGACCTATAATTTAAAGTAATACTTCCGCGAAAATAAAGCGCATTGACGTCGATTTTGGGTAATCCAATACTCAAGGCTAACGCGGGACCATTTGAAGTCCCGATACCCCTGAACGTTGGAGAAAAACGATGTCTGAGTTCGTGTTGAAGCCCCTTGGTGAACTCGTTCGAAGCCGAGAGCCCGGGTGCGGATTGCCGGGAGAAGTCTTTAGCCGGCAGGATGTTTTCGAAACCGACATCGATATTTTCTTCCACAAGCACTGGATCATGGTCGGCGTGACGGCGGACGTGCCGGAGCCGGGTGACGTTTCCGTTGTCGATATCGGCAAGGCGTCGGTCATCATCGTGCGCGACGACGACGAGAACATTCGTGCCTATCGCAACGTGTGCCGGCACCGTGGCGCCCGCCTGAAAGAAGCGGGGAAGTCGACGGTCGGCATGCTCGTTTGCCCGTATCACCAGTGGACGTACGACCTCGACGGCAGCTTGCGTCATGCGAAGCACATGGGGAAGGATTTCGATGCTACCTGTCGTAATCTGCGGCCGGTGCATCTCAAGGTTGTCGGTACACATGTGTTCGTTTGCTTCGCCGACGAGCCGCCCGCCGACATCATGAAGCTGGAAGAAACGATGGCGCCGCGCTTCGCTCCGTACGAGTTGCAGAACACGAAGATTGCATTCGAGTCGGAGATTATCGAAGACGGCAACTGGAAGCTCGTGATGGAGAACAACCGGGAGTGCTACCACTGCGAAGCGGGGCATCCCGAATTGACGATGTCGTTCATCCCTGAGTCCACGAGCTCCAGCGCGGACGGCATGGACGAGGAAGGGCGAAAAGCGCTCGACGCCTACAACAAGCTCAACGCCGACACGCAGGCGAATTGGGAAAGCGAAGGATGGCTGTGCACAGCCGTCGAAGCGCTTAATGGAGACGTGGCAACGCACTTCCGCACCGAGCGGCTGATGATCGGAGGTCACGGCGAATCGCAGACGCTGGATACCAAGGTCGCGTGCCAGAAGCTGCTGGGCAATCTCACCCGTCGCGACCTGGGCGACACGCATATGTGGACGCACAACTCGTGGACGCATGTGATGAGCGATCACGCGATGATTTCCTACATCATCCCGCTCACGCCGGAAAAGACCCTCTGCCGCACAAAGTGGCTGGTTCACGCTGACGCCGTGGAAGGCGTGGACTACGACCTGACGAAGCTGACCGAGGTCTGGGTTGCCACGAACGCTCAGGACGCGAGCCTCGTCGCGATCAATCACCGCGGTGCGCGGGATCCTGGCTACATTCCCGGTCCTTACTCGCCGTCTACCGAAAATTATGTCGACCAGTTCGTCGGCTGGTATGCGGGGCGTCTGAAAGCGCACGGTATGTGACTCCCGAGGGGGCTGGTGCAAGGGGGCATTCGATGCGTCCCGTTGTGTCAGCACGAGCCCCTCGCACCGGTTCTTGTAGCGTACGAAAACACGTGCTTTACGAACGAAGGACGGGCTGCCCCGACCTTCGTCATCTCTTTGTCGCCAGACGAGCCATGAAAATTTCAACGATTGCGTTTGTTCTCCTGGGCATCCTCGGGGGGATGAATCTCGTCTACATGAAATGGGCCACGGTACTTATCAGCCCGATTCAGGTGGCGTTCTTGCGGGTCCTGGCTGGCTTCCTGCCCCTGGCGCTTGCGGCATGGCATCAACGCGTCATGAGGCGCGAGCAGTTGCGGCTTTTGCCGCATTTTCTGACGATGGCTACGGGAGGCACGGCCTTCTACTTCATCGCCATCATCAAAGGCACGGCACTCGTTCCATTGGGAATAGCAGGCGTTCTCGGTGGTTCGATTGCATTGTTCACCGCGATGTTCTCTCTCGTCCTTTTACGATCCGAGAAATTAACAGGAATCATGGCGCTTGCCGTGTTACTTGGCTTTCTCGGTATCGTCCTCATCTCTCGCCCATGGGAGCGCGGAAACGATGCGATCAACGTAGCGGGCGTTCTCTGGTTGCTGGCGAGTGCCGGCGTTCTGGGACTTTCCTATATCTACGTTCGAGTATTCTTGTCGCCGGCAAATCTGCCTCCTCTCGCCCTGGCCACATGGCAAATGGGCCTGGCGCTGCTTGTTCTGGCGGGATGCACGGACTTCACGGGGATGGGGCGTCTGTTCGAGGACTGGCGTGCGACGGCTGGCGTGGTCATCGGTCTTGGCGTGCTGGGAACGGGTGTCGCCTTTCTTCTCTATTACTATTTGCTGGAGCAGCTTGGTGCCGTTGCGTCGTCGAGTGCAAACTACCTCGCTCCCGCCGTGGCTTTATTGACAGGTTGGGCCATCGGCGAGAGGTTCGGGTTACTCGAGCTGGTCGCTATTGCTCTCGTTTTTGCCAGCACTGCGTTGGTCCAGATTGCGCAACAACGGTCGGCGCGAATTTCTGTGGCTAGTGATTGACGAGTGCCCGGATAAAGCCGGATGCCCACTGCGTAGACACGCTGTGCGAGCCGACTCGTTGAGCGATTTCTGTATCCGCACACAGGCGCCCGCTCGCATTCGGCGGGTTAAGAGCAAGCCTCTGACGCACGGCTACCAGGAAAGGGCTCTGCGGACGAAAACGCAACTACCGGTCTGCCCAACCCCCGCCTCTGCACACGCCTTCGGCGCCAACCCCAGCCTCCAAAAAAGGGCGCAGAGCCTACCGCAAAAACCGCTACGAGCTCTTCTTCCGCGACGAAGCCTTCATTTCAATCACATCAGGCGACCGTTTCCGCTTGCCCGGCAACACGCCCATACGCGGATCGCGTTCGCCCGCGAGTTCGACCATCTGCCGCGCCACCGTTTCGAACTCAGGGTGACGCTGCGACACATACAGCCACTTGCCGAGCACTGGATGCGGCGCAAGCACGGGAAACGCGTCGAGCAAGCCGGCCTGCCGGTCGTGCGACGTGCACACGACGAGCCCATTCCACGGCTCTTCGCCGCTCGCGACGGCGAGATACAACAGCCCGTCGAGATACGCCGCCTGGAAATTGAAGAACCTTTCGCGCGAATACTCGGGGTCGCGCTCCAGCGGCTCGAAGATCCAGACGAGCGGATTTTCGCGCTTGCGTTTCGGGTTCAGATCGACAGGCTGCATGTCCGGGCCTCAGAGAAATTTCTCCGATGATATCGCCGCACGCGTCGTCCAGTTGCTGGCGTGCAAGGCCGTTTGCCTCTTTCATACGAATCCGCGCGAGAAACGGGTATCGTATCGTTTATGGTGCGCTGCAGCGTACCGTCAGAACCCAATGCAAATCAGGAGAAAGGAGCACTCATGGCAAAGAAGATCGAAACTGTCGGCATCGTCGGCGCGGGCACGATGGGCAACGGCATCGCGCAGGTATCGGCGGTAGCGGGGCTGAAGGTCGTGCTGATCGACGTCACGGATGCCTCGCTAGAAAAGGGCGTGGCGACACTCACCGCGAGTCTCGCGAAGCTCGTCGAGAAGGGCAAGATCGAAGCGTCCGCGCGCGATGCCGCGCTCACGCGCATCGAAACGTCGACCGACTATCAACGCCTCGCCGGCGTGGACATCGTGATCGAAGCGGCAACCGAGAACGCCGAGCTGAAGGTTCGCATTCTGAAGCAGATCGAATCCGTCGTGAACGGCGAGACGATCGTTGCTTCGAACACGTCGTCGATCTCGATTACGGCGCTGGCCGCAACGATCGGCAAGCCGGAACGTTTTGTCGGCATGCACTTCTTCAATCCGGTGCCGCTGCTGCCGCTCGTCGAAGTGATCCGCGGCGTGCAGACCAGCGACGACACGGCAGCCTCCGTGCGCGAACTGACGGAGCGGCTCGGCAAGACACCCGTCAGCGTGAAGAACGCGCCGGGCTTCGTGGTCAACCGCATCCTCGTGCCGATGATCAACGAGGCCTTCTTCCTGCTCGCGGAAGGCATCGCGACGGCAGAGGAGATCGACGCGGGCATGCGTCTCGGCGCGAATCATCCGATCGGACCGCTCGCGCTCGCGGACCTGATCGGCCTCGATGTGTGCCTGTCGGTGATGGACGTGTTCCTGAAGGACTTCGGCGATTCGAAATATCGCGCGTGTCCGCTGCTGCGTGAACTCGTTGCAGCAGGACGTCTGGGCCGCAAGACGGGACACGGTGTGTACCGATACGATCCGAAGCACTGACGTCTTGCGCCACGGGTGTCATCCGAGTTCGAACGAGGTGACGCCGTAGAGCCGCGTGAGCGGAAGATCCGGCGCGCGCTGCGTATACATCCGCGCCGTTTCGAATACGCTCGTCAGGCGATACCGTTCGGCGAGCGCAACAGCCGCCGGGTTGGGTTCGGGCACGTCGAGCGCGACGCGCTCTCCCGGGCAGCGTGCAACGAGCGCCGTGAACAGCGCTTCGGCGATCTGTTCGTCGTCGGCGAATAGCGGGCCGATCTTCCGTCCTTCGCGACATCGGCGAAGGACGCCATAGCCGCGAATCTGTCCATCGTCGATGTGCGCCAATGCGACTGCATCGGGCTGATCGATCCATGCGCGCAAAAACGCCGCGCGCGGTGCGGGAAAGAAGCGGCCGTCATACGATGCGAGCTGGTCGAAGGGTATTTGACGCACATCGATCCATGCGGCGTTGTCCGAAGCGTTGGCTTCGGCGATACCCTGAAAGCGTATGTTCCGGTACGCCAGTTGAAAGCCCGACTTCCGGTAGTTAGGCTGCTGCGCGACCACACCGTCGAGGCCGATATTGCGCTTGCCGAGATACTCGATGCCGTGCTGCCACATGCGCAAGCCCAGTCCCTTGCCGCGAAACGCCGGCCTCACGATATACAGGCCGATAAAGCCGAATTGCGCGTCATAGGCGACGGCCGAGATCGAGCCGACCGGTTCGCCGCGCCATTCGCCGATGAAAAATCCATTCGGATCGGCGGCCCGAAAGCAGTGCGCATCGTGCAAGCCGGGATTCCAGCCTTCTTGCGCAGCCCAATCGGCGGCGAGATTCACTTCGTCGGCTGTCATCGTGCGGACGATGAAGTCGCGTGCCCTATCCGGCGCTTCTTCCATGACGGCTCCTTGTTGTCTCCCCGTTGTAGCCGAGGGTCGCAGCACATGAAGAGTTCATCTTCGAGTCACCTATGATGCAGCCAAAGCCGGTTTCGTGTCGGCAAGCGAAGCATGATGCAGGTTGGTGCGAAGCGATCGAAAGCGCGTTGTTTCGTGCACCTGTGCGCGGCATTTGCGCACCGTCGCAGTGATTATTCAGCAAACGCTAAAGTCATAAATCGACACGCCGATATGCCGTAGTGGCGAGCGGCTCCGTTAGGGCGAGCGCGCCATTTTCTCTCCTTCCTTTGACCGGGAGTGCGGTGTGACTCGTTCGATGTCGTACGCGGCGGCGCGCATGCCATGAAGCGCAATCCATTCTTCCGCCTGCTCGCGCGTCTGCGCGTGGGACGCAAGCTGCTGCTGATCTATCTGCTCGATCTGACGGCCGTGGTGTACATCAGCGGCATTCTGATTCACGAGAAGTACATTTCGATCGACTTCTCGAACAAGGAGATCGTCGGCAATGCGTATATCGGCACGGTGAGCGGCGCGCTGATCGACGTGGCGATGGCGGGCGCGGGGCAGCGTCCGTCCTCGGCGCGTCTTAACGAAGCAGAAGCGAGTCTCGCGCACACTGAAGCGCAGTACGGCGCGCATCTGCAAAGTGCGCAGCTGAACGCACGCGTGCGCGCGGCGCTCGATGTGCTGGCTCGCGAATCGCAGCCCACGGCCGCACAGATCAACGAAGCACTCGATGCATGCCGTGAACTCGTGACGCGCGTCGGCAATCAGTCGAACCTGATTCTCGATCCCGATCTCGACAGTTACTACGCGATGTCGTTGTCGATCCTGCGCTATCCGGCGCTGCTCGAATCGGTGAACCGCATTGGCCGGCAGTTGCACGACGGTGCACACGCGGTGCGCTCGCACGACGAATTGCGCACGCGCTATCTCGTGCTCGAAGGGCAACTCGACGCCGTTCTGCAAGGCATGCGCTCCGATTTCTCGGAAGCGGGCGCGGCGAATCATGCGCTCGATTCGGCGCTTGGGCCGTCGATGTCGCGTATGCTCACGGCCGTCGAATCGTACCGGCACGCGGCGCGTATCGTCGTCGACAGCAACGGCGAGGTCGATCCCGCACTGCTGTCGATCGTCGACGTGCAGCAGCGCACACTCGTGTCGAGTGTGCGCGACACGTGGCGCAGCACGTCGGATCAACTCGGTGATCTCTTGCATGCGCGCGTACGCGGACTCTTCTCGCGCATGTGGCTGCATCTGGGTACGGCGCTCTTCCTGTTGTGCAGCATTCTTTGCATGGTGTATTTCGTCGCACAGCAGATTTCGCGCCCGTTGCGTCAGCTCGCGCGCGTGATGGACACCGTGCGCAGAACGGGCGATCACACGGTCCGCGCAAACTGGCACAGTCAGGATGAAATCGGCCAGCTGGTGCGCGGATTCAACGACATGCTCGAACAGCTCGACCGCGAGCGCGACGTGCAGAAGGAACTCGCGGCGACGGCGCGTGCATCCGCCGCGCAGCATGCGCTCGTCGAATCGACGCCCGTGCCGATGATGGTGACGGCCGTTCCCGGCCATGAAGTGCTGCACGCGAACCAGCCTGCGTTGTACTGGCTCAACGGCTGCACGACGGATCCGTGGGCGTATGGCCTCGATTCGTCGGTGCGTGCGCGCTTCTTCCAGCAACTGTCCGATCGCGACGCCGTCGACGAATTCGAAGTGCGCTGGAAAGCGAGCACCGAACCGACCTGGGCGATGCTGTCCGCGCGGCGTCTGAACTTCCAGGGACGAGATGCGGTGCTCACGGCCTTCACGCCGATCAACCAGATCAAGCTGATGGAGCAGCGGCTCGAATTGTGGGCGAAGGTGTTCGAGGCCTCGTCGGAGGCGATCCTGATTCTCGATCACGAGCGGCGCCTGCTGACGGCCAATGCATCGTTCTACCGCGCAACCGGGTATCGCGCCGAAGATATCGCGGGCAAGCCGCCCGCGTTCATCGTCGCGGGCGCGAACGGCGGCACGGTGATCGACGCGCTTGCGACGCTCGTCGACCGTTCGAGTTCATGGAATGGCGAAGCGCAGATCCGGCGGCGTCAAGGCGGCGACTATCCGGCGTGGCTGATGATCAGCGCAGTGCGCGACAAGCGCGGCAGCATCTCGCACTACATCTGCACGCTGATCGACATCACCGATCGCAAGAAGAGCGAGGCGCGCATCGAGTTCCTTGCCGAGCACGATGTATTGACTGAGTTGCCCAATCGCGCGCTGTTCACGAAACGCCTAGGTGTGGTGCTTGAAAACGCGAAGTACGCGCAACAGCGTGTGGCCGTGCTCTTCATCGACCTCGACCGATTCAAGGACATCAACGATTCGCTTGGTCATCATATCGGCGACGGCCTGCTGCGTTCCGTCTCGCGGCGGCTCGTGCAAGCGGTGCGCAACGGCGACACCGTGAGCCGCCTGGGCGGCGACGAGTTCACGATGATCCTCGCCGATGCGGGCAGCGCAGCCGATGTCGCGCGCACCGTCGACGAACGCCTGCTGCCGCTCGTGCGCGAGCCGCATGCGATCGGCGGCGTCACGCTGCAGGTTGCGTGCAGCGTGGGCGTCGCGCTGTATCCCGACGACGGCACCGACATCGAAACGCTGATGCAGAACGCCGATGCCGCGATGTATCAGGCGAAAGCGGCGGGGCGCAACCTCGTGAAGTTTTTCTCGCCGGATATGGCCGAGCGCGCGCGCCAGCGGCTGGCGCTCGAAGCGTGCATGCGCACGGCGATCGAGCGGCACGAATTGCGCCTCGCGTATCAGCCGTGTCTCGATGCGCAAACGGGTGCGCTCGTCAGCGTCGAGGGCTTGCTGCGCTGGACGCATCCGCAACTCGGCGCTGTGATGCCGTCGCAATTCATTCCGATCGCCGAAGAGACGCGGCTCATCATTCCGATCGGCGCATGGGTCATCGACGAAGCATGCAGGCAACTCGCGCGCTGGCGCGATGAACCGATGGGCGCGTTACGTATGTCGATCAATCTGTCGGCGATCCAGTTGCGCGATGCCGATCTTGTCCATACGTTGCGGCATAGTCTTGCGACGCATGGCGTCGCGCCGCAGCGGCTCGAACTCGAGATCACCGAAACGGTGTTGATGGATAGCGCGGAAAATTATCTCGACGCCATTCGCGAGATTCGCGCGTTGGGCGTGAAGCTCTCGCTCGACGATTTCGGCACGGGCTATTCTAGCCTCAGCTATCTGAACCGATTTCCGCTGGACCGCTTGAAGATCGACAGGGCGTTCGTGCGCGATATGCTCGATGCACCCGCCGATCTTGCCGTCATCAAGGCGATCATCGAGCTTGGACACGAACTGGGCTTGCGTGTGGTCGCGGAGGGTGTCGAAAGCGAGGATGAGGCGAACACGCTGCGCAGCATCGGCTGTGATGAATTGCAGGGGTTCCTGTATTCGGCGGCGCTATCCGCTGGAGAGCTGGAGGCGTGGGTGGGGGAGCGGGAAGGGGTGGATGTCGAGTGAGGGCGGCGGGTGGATGTGTATGAGTTACTGGTGCATTGTCATGACGAACGTTCGTCGATGTGCAAGGCAATGCGCTGTGCTCGCGAACGCGATCCGGGGAAGGGTGCGGCGCAGCAGGTGACGGGCAAGGTCAATGAGGAGGTTGGAAAGACAAGGGATGCTGGTGTTATGACAAGACGCCAATGCACACTTTCCTCCGATTCGCTGGAACTCGCTAAGGAGAAACTCATCATCATCGTTGATGACTCTTTCTTTTTCGGCCCGACTACCTGTCAGATCGAGTCCCGGCTAATACAATTCATGAGACAGGATTCGGCGCATACTGATAGAGATTAAACAGACCACTGAGCCCGATTGGGTCTTGACTAATGAAACGCCCACTGTCCCGATCATAGTGCCGATTCAGGTTATAAACCCCTTTCAGCCCGTGTAAAAATATCATAAAGGCTTTATCCAACGCGCCCCTGATCCTGGTGCCACGCGGCTCGTTTCCGGCTGCCCAAATCTCGGGCAACCGGATCATCGAAGGCCGCAGTCGCGGCCTTTTTTTGTTAGTCCATTATTCCACTTTCGAAGTGGAAGTGATCCATGCTAGCGGACGTAAATTTTCCTATAAAAGCAGGGGAGCTATGCTCTGGTTTCTTGGGCGTGAACAAATTACGGGAGATGGCCCAATCATAAACACCTTCATCAACGGGATACCTGGTCAAAACCCCGGTCAATTGATTCGCTGAAATCCACTCCTTGCCACTACCCAGAGATGTAAATATCCCTGAAGGAAATCGAGCACCCTCCCCAACAAAGACCCAAACGAACCCGGATTCAATACTCATGATTAATCTCTTTAGATCTGATTAAAACCAAACCATCTCTGTATCTTATCGATGGCTCTTCGTATGGTGGCTCTATTATTTTCAACGACTACCCTCTGAACCGAACTAAGTTCTGGCGACCCCTCAATGGGTTTCCCGGCTTGACCAATTTTTGTTTCCGCTCCCCCACCTTTTACATGAAGATGCGCCGGGCCATGATCTCCGCTGCGCGTGTAGTGGACAATCTCAACACCATTTTCTTTCACTATTGTTTTCGGCGGCAATTGCGGTTCAGTAAGGCTTCCACCGCTTTTCCGTGTGGGCGCCGTCTCACACATCAGCCCCCACGGATCGATCCAGTTTATTGGATTAGGCGCGTACTGATAGAGATTAAGTCCACCATTGAGCCCGATCGGATCCTGACTGACGAAGCGTCCTGCATGCGGATCGTAATACCGGAACGTGTTGTAGTGAAGTCCCGACTCATCATCCTGATACTGCCCGGGCAAGCGCAGCGGTTGTACAAAGTTCGCTGCGTCAGCCAGATTCGCACGGACCTTACCCCATGCCGTGCAGGCACCACCCCAGACGACATGGCCCTTTGAGTCAGTGACCTGTCGTGCGGTCCCTGCGGGATCGGTGTGGTAGTAGCAGACCTTGTCCTGCGAACTGCCGTTGCTTCTGTCCACCCGCGCGAGCGGGGCATACGCACGCAGCGGGTCATACACGTAGGTACGTATGGCGCCGCTGGACTCCCGTTCTTGGACCAGTCGCAGGCCTTCCCACACGAAGCACCGTTGAACACGGTCGGCTCACCATTACCGCTGAATAAACAAGAGGCCGCTAAGCGGCCCATAGGCGCTGACTGCGTCAACCTTTACCAATCACGCAAATTATCAATAGATGAGGCGGCGTGATAATCAATTCCTATCTTTTTGGCAAAGACCTTTATTTTATTTGCAATTTCTTTATCGAATATAATTATTGATTGTCCTGGACACACGAAGGGCCGCCTTAGCGGCCCTAATCTTTAATCTTCCTGTTCTAGCAAAAACTCCATTCCAATAAGTACGCCATTTTTATCAAAGTCCAAATATATTTCCGGCCCTTTGTACTCCGTGATAAGAGAACGGAGGCCTATCTGTTTCACAACTACTCCCGGACTCCCTTTCCCAGGATGTTCTGGCAGGGACAGATAAGCAACATCTCCATCCTCATTCACTTCCATACCGATTTTACGATCAGACATTTTCTACTCCAGCAGATTAATCAAGACTGTTTTTATTTTAGCGGTGCCATTTTTCGCCACTTGATAAACCACCATGCCATTGTTTCCTGCGGGTACTAACACACGGTCTGCATGAGCCGTATCTAGTATCGTCCCAACAGGATAACCATCCTTCTCTATCCGGTTTGACAGCGCTTTTAAAGCCTCAGACGCCGTATTCTTGTCCGGATAAACACCTCGCTCGACGGCCCTCTCCACTGCATGTGGCATGTTTGAATTCACCACCTTCTTAGGCTTAGAGAGTAAGTCGCAACTCAGCCCCCAAGGATCAATCCAGCTTATCGGATTCGGCGCATATGCATACAGATTCATCCCGCCGGCCAGCCCAATCGGGTCTTGGCTGATGAATCTTGCGATGTCCGGGTCGTAATACCTGTAGGTAT
The DNA here is from genome assembly GCF_007995085.1 of Paraburkholderia azotifigens. GTDB lineage: Bacteria > Pseudomonadota > Gammaproteobacteria > Burkholderiales > Burkholderiaceae > Paraburkholderia > Paraburkholderia azotifigens. The sequence continues at coordinate 1,363,291 of NZ_VOQS01000005.1, read as the reverse complement.
TGTAGTGAAGTCCCGACTCATCATCCTGATACTGCCCAGGCAAGCGTAGCGGTTGTATAAAATTCGCTGCGTCAGCCAGATTCGCACGGACCTTACCCTATGCCGTGCGGGCACCACTCCAGACGACATGGCCCTCCGAGTCGGTGACCTGCCGTGCGGTCCCTGCGGGATCGGTGTGGTAGTAGCAGACCTTGTCCTGCGAACTACCGTTGCTTCTGTCCACCCGCGCGAGCGGGGCATACGCACGCACCGGGTCATACACGTAGGTACGTATGTCGCCACACGAAGCGGGTTTCGCGCGCCTGCGGTCCGGGCAAGAGGCCCGGCATGCTGATCTGCTCAACGCGTTTGGCCGTGCGTCGTCCGAGTGCGTCGTAGCGGTAAGTGGCGCGGTGCTGGTTCGTCAGGGTCGAGAGGAGGTGACCCTCCGCATCCCATTGCAAGGTCGTACCGTTTCGCCCACGACGCGCTCTGAGCTTCGGAGGGCACATCGCCGTCAGCTGCGGGCAGGGTGCTGGCGCGCTGCCATGCCATCTGGCCCATCGGCGAGTCACGGCGCTTCCAGCGCAACTGGAGCAGGGGGCTGTATCTGCGCACCGAGCCACCGCTTTATCCGTGGATGAAGCTCGCAGGGCGATGAATCGAGCACGCGGGATTCACACCGGGGCAGCGCGTGACGATCAACGTACCCAGTGCTGTTGGCATGGAGCTGGGCATCCTGCCACGCGAATACGCAGTCCCTCGCCCATTCGGCGGTGATGATCCGACTTGTCAATATTGTAGATATAGGCAAGTTATCTCATCAGAATCATAGTCAAGTTGAATTTGAAAAAGAAAATTAATATCGATTATCCTGATCTCATCACTTAGATTGTCGTCGAAATTAAAATTCGCATTGAACTCAAATTCCCCGTTTATTTCGTATGCACCGCAGAATCGCCACTCCTCATCAATCAAAAGATAAAATCCGGATTGATCAACACTTTGATTGATAAATGCAATCATTTCTGATTCTGAATTTATCTTAATATTGTCACTGTAGATTATTATTTTTGTCGATAATTCATTGATAATTTCATCCGTTTTTTTTAGATCTGAAAATGCTTCACTGCGGACAGTATGATTCAAAAAGTGCGCAATTTTCCTTGAGTATCTTTCTGCGCACAATTTCCCTTGTGCCCGGCGAAACATTAGCTCTCTTTTGTAATCCGAGGCACTCATCAACATCCTCCTCCAGATGAGTTTTTGTAATACGCCTTACCCTTTCCGTTACGCAATGCCGGTCGGCCATATTTATTCATTCTTGCATATCCTTGGTCGTCCACTTTGACCTTTCCAGCTTCCCAATGTGGTCGCCAGGATGACCTCTATCTAAGGTTTGCTCTTGTACCGAAGAAAGACCCTTTCCCCCTCCCGGGGTTTCCGTCTCATATGTATATTCTCTGCCAGAACCATTGCTGGATTGACTTATAGGTTGCTGGCCCGTTGGAATACCTGCTTGTCGCATTGCTTCCCGGCGAGCGGCTCTAGAAGTATCGAACGGATTGTTCTTGCTGCCAAGGGCAGTATTGAGCGGATCGTCAGCATTCAATCCAAGCGGATCAATCCAACTTATCGGATTGGGCGCGTATTGATATAGGCTGAGATTGAACTAACATCTAAAAAAGAAGATTTAATACAGACAGATAGCCCATCGCCATTCAATGCAAGCGTTATCAAGTCGCCATCCCTATTCAAACCAATGCTTGCAACGAATGAAGTGTGATTCCAGCCATGAAGAGATGAATATTTCACATCTGAACATGAAAGCCGAATTTGAGCAGTATTGAATTCATTTTCAATCCATTTTTTCGGAGGAGATGACGGATATTCCAGCAAATCAACTCGAAAGGTGACCGTTGGTCCATCACGATGAAAGATGATCTCATGAACATTCACCTTATCAAGAGATGGAAAATTTACTCCATAAATGGCCATTAACTTTCTTTTATCCACCAATAAATCGGTCCAGTGCAACATTGCTCATCCCTCTAAAATGGATAGTGCTCAAGCGTACCAGGCACTGTGCCGTTGCGGGTATCTTCAATGGGTCTCACATTGATATGAGGCCCTTGGTTCCCCGACGTACCTGCCGGACCGTAACTATGACCAGGCCAATGATCCTGAATAACAATTTGAGAACCGTCTTCGCGATTAAAAGTGTATTCGCGTGTTTTAATCGGCTGATAATTTTCACCCAAAATATTCTTGCCACTTCTATCCGTAAGATTGACGAGGTCAACGCGATTAGGCTGTTGTCTCATTGGTATTCCAGCATCTCTTTTTGCCGCCTTGAATGCAGCATTTCTTGATGGGAATTTACTAGCAGATGCGCTTGTTTCGCTTTCGCACGACAGCCCCCACGGATCGATCCAGCTAATCGGGTTGGGCGCATATTGATAGAGATTAAACCCACCATTAAGCCCAATCGGATCTTGGCTGATGAAGCGCCCGCTGTCCGGATCATAGTACCGATGCAGGTTGTAGTGAAGTCCCGACTCATCATCCTGATACTGCCCAGGCAAGCGCAGAGGTTGTACAAAATTCGCTGCGTCAGCCAGATTCGCACGGACCTTACCCCATGCCGTGCAGGCACCACTCCAGACGACATGGCCCTTTGAGTCAGTGACCTGTCGTGCCGTCCCTGCGGGATCGGTGTGGTAGTAGCAGACCTTGTCCCGCGAACTGCCGTTGCTTCTGTCCACCCGCGCGAGCGGGGCATACGCACGCACCGGGTCATACACGTAGGTACGTATGTCGCCGCTGGACTCCCGTTCCTGGGCCAGTCGCAGGCCTTCCCACACGAAGCGGGTTTCGCGCGCCTGCCGTCCGGGCATGAGGCCCGGCATGCTGATCTGCTCAACGCGTTTGGCCGTGCGTCGTCCGAGTGCGTCGTAGCGGTAAGTGGCGCGGTGCTGGTCCGTCAGGGTCGAGAGGAGGTGACCCTCCGCATCCCATTGCAAGGTCGTACCGTTTCGCTGGATCACCTGGCCCCAGACGTCGTGAGCGTATCGCACACCGTGATAGCGGCGCAGCAGGTTGTCCATCAGTGGTGGGATCCTGCTGTCAGGTGTGCGGGTGCTTTCGTCCAGCAGGTTGCCAGCCGCGTCCCACGTGAAACGCTCCACATCAAAACCTTCGGCGCTACGCATCTGCAACTGGCCAGCGCGGTCGTAGTCGTACACCGTGCGTCCGTGCAAGCGGTCCAGACTCTCGATCATTTCCCCGCGGCTGTCGTAGCGGTAACGCCACCACAACGCGCTCTCGGCCTCGGAGGGCGCATGCTCGTCACCTGCGGGCAGGGCGCTGGCGCGCTGCCATGCGATCTGGCCCATCGGCGTGTAGCCGGTATGCAGAACCAGATCGCCTTGGGTACGGCGGATTTCCCGATGCAGGTTATCCCGCTCGAAATCGGCGACGGCATGGCCATTTACCTGAATCCGGTGCGTGTGCCCTGAGCCGTAATACAGCGTGTCGATGCGCTGGCCATCAGGTAGCACCACAGAAAGCGGATTGCCAGGCACGTCACGTTCGTACCGCACGCTGCCATGCACGCCTTGCTCGGCCAGCAGGCGTCCCGTTTCGTCGTACTTCAGCGTGACCGTATCGGCCAAGATGTCGAGCATTTCGCCCGCCGTCGTCGGAATGCGTCGCGCCTCGGTGAGTTGCCCCAGCCTGTCATAGCGGTAGTGCGTGCGACTGTGCTCGCCCTCGCGCTGCAGCAGTCGCCCCAGCGCATCGCGCTCGTGGATTTCCTCGCGTTGCGATGCGCCGCCCTGGCTGACGATGTGCTGCAGGAAGCCCGATTCGCTGTAACCCATCCGGCGGGACGTACCATCCACGCGTTGTTCGGCTATGAGGCGTCCGACGGGATCCCATTCGAAGCGATAGCTCGCACCGTTTCCATTGACGAGGCGCAGCGGACGCCCGTGGGCATCGCGTTCGTAGCGCACGCGCCGTCCCTGTGCATCGGTGAAACCCAGTACACGGCCCAGGCCATCGCGCTCCCAGCGCTCGATGTGTCCGGCCGGACTGATGTGTTCGACCAGGTGGCCCAGCGCGCTCCATTTGTACTTTTCCACCTGCAGATCGGCACGCGTAACCGACTCGGGGAGCCCGTCGGGGGCATAGCTGACACGTGTGGTTTGTCCCAGTGCGTTGGTGACGGCTTCGAGACGGCCATCGGCATCGTAGCCATAGCGTGTCGTTTGGCCCGAGCAGTCGGTACGCGAGGTCAGCAGGCCACGCACGTCGTGTTCGAGTACGACTGGACCGCCACGCGCGTCCGTTATCTGCGCAAGCTGTCCGTCATCTGCGTATTGGAGGACTGTACGCCGGCCACACGGATCGACTGTGCCCGTAGGGCGATGCCGGGTATCGTAGCTCGTACGCCATTCGCGGCCGTCATCGAGTGCGGCGCGACGAACGTGGTGCGTATTTGCGTGGTAGTCGAGGCGTGTTGTCTGGCCTAAAGGATCGGTTTGTGATACCAGACGGCCGAGTTCGTCGTATTCCAGCCTGACCCGGCGCGAACCGGGCAGATGCAGCACATTTGGCCAGCCCGAGCGGTCATACTCGAACCGGTACTCGCGCCCATCGAAGCCCGTGTGTGCAGTTACCTCTTCCCTCGCGTTGTATTGCCAACGTGCGACGTTCCCGAAAGTATCTGTCGCTTCGCTCTGCCCGTTTGCGAAGTCGTAGCGGAACCTGTAGTGCTCACCTCCGCTTGAACGGTGTTCGACCACACAATGTCGGTCGCCGATAATGTCCCAACCATAGGTGCATTCGAACCCTTCGGCGTTTTCCTGCCGCACCATCAGGCCGTTCCTGTACGCGAAGCGTCGCGTAACAGTGCCGGCGCGATCGGTCACTGCAGCAAGGTAACCTTCGGGGTCGTAGCCGTATCGGACCAACACGCCCTGCGTGCCACCAGCAAGCAGCTCAACATGGCTGAGCCCATCTCGTTATACAGAAGTGGCCGCAGTAGCGGACGTTTGCCCAAAAGCGCATTGAGCGATGCACCGGCGTGACAGGGGTTGTTAACGGCCGGAATTTCGCGTTTACTCTCGACTTTTCGAATGCAGATTCGCAATGAGCCGGGAGCGTGGGTGGACGAGGAATTTGAAACACTGGATCTGGGTGACCCAAGGCGGGATCGTCGGGCGAAGCAATTGCTGAAGCGGTTTGCCACGCGTCCCACTGCGAGTATTCCGGGTGCCTGTGAGGGCTGGGCCGAGACCATGGCGGCGTATCGCTTTCTGGGCAATGAGCACATCGACTGGCGCGACATGATGCAGCCGCACTGGGAGCGCACCACTGCGCGCATGGGCGAGTTACCGGTAGTCCTCTGCGTGGCTGACACGACGGAGCTGAATTTCAACGGCCAGGACATCGAGGGGGCCGGCCCGCTCAGTTACGAAGCGCAGGTGGGCATGTATCTTCACGCGACCTATGCGGTCACACCGGATCGCGAGGCGCTGGGTGTCATGAACGCCTGGATGTGGGCACGCGAGCCGCGCGACGAAAACGGCCAGCGTGGCGGCGTGCGCGAGAGCGTTCGATGGATCGAAAGTTATGAGATCGTGGCGCAGCAGGCGGCAGCCATGCCCGGCACGCGGCTGGTATATATGGCCGATCGCGAGGGTGATATCGCCGCGCTCATGCAGCGTGCGCAGGAGTTGGGCGAACCGGCTGACTGGCTGATCCGCTCCCAGCACAACCGCGCACTCAAGGGCGAAGCGAAACTGTGGGAGACGGTACACGCGAGCGAGGTGCTCGGTCATATCAGCTTCGTGCTGCCCGGGCGAGGTGGCCAGAAGGCGCGTGAAGTGAAGCAGGAGCTGCGCGCACAGCGCGTGACGTTACCCGGGCGCGGCGGCGTCGAGCTGAGCTGCATTGAGGCATGTGAAGTGGATGCGCCCACTGACGTGAAGCCCGTCGTCTGGCGCCTGCTGAGCAATCGCGAAGTGCCCGATGCGCATGCGCTCACCGAACTGATTGACTGGTACCGCGCGAGGTGGGAGATCGAGATGTTCTTCAATGTGTTGAAGAACGCCTGCCGGGTTGAAACGCTGCAGCTCTCGCAGATGGAGCGCGTGGAGAAGGCGCTTGTGCTGTATATGGTGGTGTCCTGGCGTATCGCACGGCTCATGCGACTGGGCAGGACCTGCCCGGACCTGGATGCCTCGCTGTTCTTTGAGGCTGACGAGATACACGGCGCACACGTGCTCTCAAAGAAACCCCGCCCAAAAAAGCCACCGACGCTTAACCAGATGATACGGATGATCGCGTCACTGGGTGGATTCCTCGGACGCAAGGGCGATGGTGAACCCGGCGCGAAGACACTGTGGATTGGTATGCAGCGTGTCATGGATGCGGTGATCACCATCCAGATCCTGCGCGACGGGTACGACACTTCTGTATAACGAGATGGGCTGAGCCGGGCGAGGGCGTGATGGTAGTGCAGCTTCAGATGGTATCCGCCGTGTGCCTCGACCTCGTCGAGACGTCCGGCCTTGTCCCGCTTCAGGACGATATGCTGGCCTTCGGGCCCTTCGATGAGGACAAGTCGGGCCACGTTTTCATCGTCGAAATCGCCAAGCACGAAGTAGTGGTGCGAGAGTGTATGAACGACAAAACGACCATCGTGCGCGCGTGACAGGTAGATCTGTTCTTCATGGTTGTAGAGCTGATGACCGGGTTCGAGCAACGGAAACCGGATCGTTCGTCCTTGAGGGCCCGTGTAGATCAGCGCGTCGTTTGCACGAGCGAGCGTGATTTCCCAGTCCAGCCGCCAGCCAGGGCCGAGCATGCCTGCATCTTGCAGCGTGCTCGAATAGAAGCGTGACGCGCTTACCGGGAGCCTCGCGGGCAGAACAAAGTCTGTCTCAGGCAGGATGACCTTGCGGCCGGAAATGACATCGACGGGATGCCCCATCAGGGCATGCATCGCTGGACCAATGACGTAGTGATTGACCGCCTCGCTTGCCGCCATCCCTGCGGCAAAGCCTGCAACAAATCTGGTCGCGCAGCGAATTCCGAACTGGCCACCGGCTTCGGCCATCTCGTGCGCGGCTCCTGCCATGCTTCCCGCCAGCCCTGCCACGATGAACGCTACCTGAACTGCAGTTCGCAACCAGTCAGGAATCTCAGGATCGATCTTGAGGTATTGAACGGTTCCTCCGCCGATGAAAACATCGTCCGAACCTGCGTCGACCGTTGCGTCGCATTCCGTCCTGTCTTCCTTGCGGGCCGCTGCCTTGTCGTTGATGAATACACTGCCTGAGCCTTCGGCAATACGCTTGACGGGCGGATGTTTGTCGCAGGAAACCGAGCTGAATTCGACATGCGCGGCGTTACGGTTGTTGACAAAAACGTTGGGCGATCCGATCGCAATCGTGCCGGCGTTTGTCTTGATTGCCCGGCCTATCGACTCACCGAGTGAAAGTACCCCTTGTGCAGCAAATCCCGCTGCGAGACCGGCAATCAGGGCTGCGCCGAAGCCGCATGTCACCGTGCTGAATGCAACGGCGGCAATGATCGCTATGCCGATGATTGCCCCAATCAGGAAGCCCGCAAGAGCACTGCTATGAGCAATCGGGTCGTGCAGCCGGGCTGCTTCGTACATGGGGACTCCGTTCTAGTTGTGCGTCGCAGGCTGAAAACTCGCCAGCCACTGCTGCCAGCGTGTTTCCTGAGTGCCGTCAAATGGACGCACACTGCTACAGGACAAGATCAGCACGCGTTGGGGCGCGTGAATGAACGCTGCCTGACGCTGATGGATCGTGGTGCTTCCATTCCTGTGTGTGGACGTAACCTGTTCTCCAGAGAGGGAGAGGCTGTCCGCGCCGAGCGTCGTCGCCTCACGTCGAACAACGGAGTAGTTGCGAAGATTCTTTTTAAGCAGACCGATTTGCCGGTCCACATAGGCCGGCAGCGTCTCGGTATCGAGCAGCGTGTCGCGGGCGATATTCATGTTGACGGGCGACGGCGATGTGTTGCCGAGAACGAAGATATTCGTGCTGCGGTCCGCAAATCCGTCCGGGAGTGCGATGCTCCCTTCTTCAATCCGGTAACGTGTGTTCATGTCAGCCGTGCATTACTTTTATTTGTTGAGGTCGATGCGCTTGCCTTTCATTGCGAATAAGCCCTTGGCCGTCTCTTCGATCTGGACGCCCTCGATCTTGATGAGACCGTTTTCCTGCATCGTGATCTTCGACGCCCCGCATTCGAGAACGATGCTTTGCGTAGCCTTGAGCGTGTAGGTCCCGGCAGGCGGTGCAGCGGCGTCAGGGGGCGGGAGCACGCCGACCGTTAGCGCCATGCCTCCGCCAACCCCAGACGTTTCATTGCCGGTCGTCGCTAGCGAATGGTTACCGCCAACGCTTTGCGATCGGTCGTTGGCGATCTCGATCGTCTCGTTGTTGCCGACCTTGCGGTTTCTGTCGTTAAGGACCGAGTGTTCTTCGTTGTTTTCAACCTCTGTCTTCATGTCGCGTTCGGCCTGCAGCCACAGCTGTTCACCACCCTGCTTGTCCTCGAAGCGGATCGCGTTGGCGTTGCCTGCGCCACCCTTCATCGAGCGCGAGATAAGGCCGCTCTGCGTCGCGTTGCCTGGCAAATCCCACGGGGGCATCGTCGCGGCGTTGTAGAGCCGCCCGACCACGATCGGACGATCGGGGTCGCCGTTCTCGAAGTCGACAATCACCTCGGTGCCCACGCGCGGCACGTTGACACCACCGAACCCGCCACCTGCCCATGGGTACGACACACGTATCCAGCACGACGAGTTATCGTCGTTGACATCAGACCGGTCCCAATGGAACTTCAGCTTCACGCGACCGTACTGGTCGGTCCAGATTTCGCTGCCGGGTGCCCCGGTGACGATCGCCGTCTGTGGCCCGCTGGTGTGCGGTTTGGGATAGAGGTTGCGCTGTGGCCGGAAGACCGTCGTGGCCGGCTGCACGGTGAACGAGGTCTGAAAATGGTATGGACTACCACCCGAGGACTGCTCCAGTTCGCTTGCATGCAACAACGCACTGATCACCAGGTATTCCTGGTTGGCGGCCTGGTATGGATAGCCTTCGAGATTGAAGGTGGTGCCGCACACGACATTTCGCAGGGCGCCACTGCCTTGCGCCCGTTCGCCGTGCGCACGGATTTCTTCCATGCGCAGCCGGGCTACATCCTTGCCTCGTTGAAGCTCGGTATAGTCGCCTGGCCACTCGTAGCGCTCAAGGTCGTTGTTTGCGGTGTCCTGGATTAGTTCGTTCCTGGCCGAGAGCAGGGCGCCAGGCTGCTTGAAGTCAAAATCATTCGTCGTCCAGCGACCCGCCTGGAGGCTCCCCGCGAGGTCGAAGTGATCGACGTATTCCATGTCGATCCTGTGACCTGGCGGGTAGTACGGGAGCGTGTGATAGGCCTCGCTATCGACCGGCCTGTGCGAACCCAGATGATCGACCAGCACCAGCCGGTGAACCGTATTGCTGTGCTCGAAGAACCAGTAGATGCCGTATTCAGCCAGCAGGCGCTGGACGAACCGGTAATCCGTCTCGCCATACTGGACCTGGTAGTCGAGCATCGGGTACTGTTCGCCCAGACGCTCGTCGTACGAGTAAAAGTACTTGCCGAAGACTTCCCTGATGATCTGGACAACGGTCTTCCGCTGAAAAATCCTGAAGTCCGAGCTCTGGTCTGCAAGCCATATCCAGGGTTTCAGAATCAGCTCATAGCGGCTTTGACGGTGGGACTGTCCGACATAGCGCGCGTGAGCCACGATGCCACTGATCTCACGTGTGCCCGCGCCGATATTGCCCATACCGGCCACGCCGGCAAGCCCGGACACAAAGCTGCCCATCCCTTCGAGCTGGATTTCGACCGTCAGCTCCCGCCCGATCATCGACTTCAGGTCGATGTTGGCTGCAACATCTGGAGGCAGTTCCGGCGCCGTCAGACAGTCAAGCGTATAGGTGTAGATTTCCGAAAGCGCTTCCCCTCCATCGATGCAACGCAGTTGAAGCATCGGCACGCCGCCCGGTCCTTCTGGCAGCGCAGGCCCGCTGATCGTGAGGGTGCGAGTTTCGGTAACATCAAGCATGATCTGCCCATCCTTCCTGATAGTTAGGTGTCGCGTTCAGTGCCCGCGGATTGCCATCCGTGCTGCGCTACTGATGCATTCTTCTGGGCGTAATCCTCACGGCCCGGTAGAACGCGCCACCCCGATACACCACGATGTCCGGGCCGGCACGAAAGACATGGCCGCAGCGTCCTGCGTCCAGCACCAGCGTGCGCGTCGGCACGCCGGCATCGCGCGGACCGGCGCGATATTCGTTCAGTAGAAGTGCCGTTGTCGAAAGCGTTGAGACGCGCATCGTGTCTGGAACGCAGTCGTAAGAGCCGATGCGCAACTGGTGCTCGCCGATCGTGACGTGCTGTCCAATAAGCCGGTGTATTTCTGCGGGGCTGACTGATTCTTCGCTGTAGCCATTGACTCTGGTCACGCGCCATGTCCCCTCGAAGAGGAACGGCGTATCGAGCGTGGCGGCATGCGCCCCAGAACAGGTCGCCGTTACGATCGACGCGGTAACCAGGCAACGTCGGAAGATGGCGGGCGTCACGGAGTTGCCTCCGATGCGGGGCCACGCACCGGCGATGGTGCCGATACCGCCGCAAGGGGCGGCGCGAGAAAGGGTGCTGCCTCCCTGCGTCTGCGTTCGGCAAGGCCGTCGCTACGGCGCCGCGGACCAACCGGACGGCCATGTGCGTCGTGGCTATGCGTGTAGATGTACTCGTTCATGTTCCGGGCAACGCCCGCCATGTCTCCGCGGTTTGCGGGTGCCAGCGCCTCGCTTGCACGCCGTGGGATGTTGTAGGCGAAGCTCACGGCCGCATCAAACTGCGCCTGAGTGAGTGGATGGTCGGTGACAGCATTGCGCACGATCTGTTCGGCGTACCGGACGCCCGTGGCCAGACTCGACTGGATGAGCGTATCCGGCACTGGCTGGCCAAGTTCGTTTGCCCTGCATGGCCCCATATGCGCGAGCGAGCCGATTCCATAGGTGCAGTTGTTCGCGGTGTCGTTGTAATACACGTGCCGCAGTCCCTCGTTCACCTGCAGTGCTCGCTGGCCAGCTCGGGAGAGGGTGAGCCCTGCATTGGCATTACCAGGCGGAGTGCTTGCGTTTGCCGCCTGCACTGCGTTTGCGGAATTGGCATTGCCATTGCCAGGCTGACCTGGCAATGGCAGTTGTCCCGCGTTCGGTCGCGTGGGCGGATTCGGGACGGGCGGCTGGCCAGCGTTGTTATCCGCGAAACGGTTCGGAGATGATCGAGGCATGAGGGTGCTCTTTTCTATCTGTGCCTGATGATGTTCATGCCGTTCGGTCGAAGCGATTGACGTCACGCTCCGGCTCAAAGCACATGCCATTGATGGCGACGTCCGCGGCGGCGTTCCGGCCGAGCCAGGTCGACCAGCCCAGTTGCTGCTCAGCCCCAAGGGTGGCGGGCGTGGCGCTCGCTGTCTTGAGCTTCAGCTCAAGCTGCCAGTGCCGGCTCTTGCCTACGAAGCCGCGCACCAGATCGACCAGCAGCGGCAGATCTTCGCCGTCGGGTGTAAAGCGGAGGTATTGCCCGAGGTCGACAGGGCCGATCACGATCCTGAAGCGGTGCTGCCGGTCGGGGACCACCTCGCCCAGTACTGCGCCGCCGAGCATCGAGGCCTCGCCAGGTACGGCAAGCCGGCTGAAACATTCAACTGGCAGCTCCATCCACTGGAAGACAAACGGCTCGACGTCTACGGGAACACGGAAGTAATGCGCGAGCGTCTGTCGAATACCATCAGCGTCATGGCCTTCGCGCACCCTGTGCGGCGCGGCCGCAACCTGCGCATGAAAGGGCACGGACACGTCGTCGAGCAGTTCGGGATCCATGCCTGCGAGCGCGCTCGTGTAAAACGAGAACGTTTCGGTTTGTGCACCGGGCCGGTCCAGTCCTGCTGCGGCCTGAGTGGAGGCCCACGCGAGATAGAACTGCGTCAGAAAGCGGTGGTGGAAGATATCGAGGAAATCCGATAGCGTGCTGTCGCGCCGGTTCAGTTCACGCTCGCGCGCGATTTCCGTGACATGGATGGGCAGCGGACCGTTCGGTCCGAGCATGCCCAGTCCGTACAGGCGCATGAAAAGTCTTGCGTCATCGCGCTCGTGCACCTCCGCGATTTCACTCGGCGCAAACGTCAGGCTCGGTTGCTGCCCGATACGGAATGGCTCCCCCTTCGGGCGAAGTGCGGTGCCTATGGGGTCGATAGCAGGATCGGCCCCTATGCGGCGCATGAGCCCGAGCCAGCTGAAAAGCCATGGTTCGCACTTGATGCGCTCAAGCATCTCCGCGGGAAGCGAGACATGGGAACTGGACGGTAACGGCAGACGATCCATCAGGCCCCCGTGTGCCCATGCGCACAGGCCAGCGGGTGATAGCGCCGCGTTGTATCGAACGCAGTCGTGTCTGCGTGAACGAGTGGACCGACTCACTGCGTGCCACGTAGTGTTCCAGCACGAGGCCAAAGAGATACGGGCTCACGCCGTGAAAGCCGGTTTCGTCCACGGTCAGCTCACAGTCGATGCCACGCCCGAACACAATGTTGCGATTTCCCGGCAACATGCGCGTCACACCATCGGTTTTCACGTTCACGAGGCTCTCGATCTGCTGGCGCAACGCCACGTCTTCTGGCAGGAGATACAGGCGCAGCATGTCCCGTAGCCCCTCGCCCCCGTTCTCGAGCGCGAGATAGCCGAAATTCAGTTGCCGGATCAGCTCCCACGCTCTTCTGCCGTCGGCATAGGGCGCGCGCGGCGCACTAGGCTCGCGAATCAGCCCAACTTCTGCCGAGGGAATGGAGACAAGCGGCTTGAGATCGTCTTTACCGTTGCGCTCGATCAGACGCGGCAGATCGCGGTTGGTCAGCCAGACATTCACGTCCAGATAGCGCATGCCCTCGTGGTAGATTTCGCCCTTGCCGTCAAGCAGCGTCACGGACACGTCGGAGCCCGTGTAGGACGTACGTGTGCCATAACGACGGCGTGTGGCGGTCTGCTGCTGCCGGGTGCGCTGGATCGAGAAATAGCGTTGCGCCCCGTCTTCATCGTTATAGAGAGCCTGGTACCGCGGTAGAAAGCGCAGCTTCTCCGACTTCGTCCCGATCGAGCCAGTCAGATCGTCGATCGCGAACACCTCGTAATCGAAGGGCGTCTGCGCGCGCGGTACCAGCGGGAATGTCGTGCTGGCCGTGCGCAGTTCGATGCGGCTGTTGCGTTCGGGGAAGAGGTTAATCACGGGCACGCAAAACAGCGCGAAGCGCGACGCGTCGATGAGCGCCGACAGATTGCCGGGCGCGCGGTCGAGCAGCAGCAGGATTTCCGCTTCATTGCCCTTTATCTTGCGCAAGCCGGCAGCGAGTCCCGTGAGGGTGAAGAAATAGAATCGGGCAGGGAACGCGGCAAATTCATGGAGTACGTTGTGGCCATGAAATTTCGGCCACGCAAGCGGAAGCATGGTCTGATCCAGTCCGAAACCTTCGTGCAGTACCGGCTTCGTCGATACGGCCGCGAAGGGCTGATCGGCATCTGCGAGCCGGCCAGGCTCACCAGTAATCGTTGCCACCGTCGCGGCATGCACGAGTTCAAAAATCTGCGACGCGATTGTTTCGTCGCCGGTGAGATAGAGGGTGAGCTGGTCGAGATCGACGAGATCGGCAATCTGTACGTTCGTGCTCGTGCGGATACGCAGGCGCAGGGCGCCTTTGATCGTCGCGTGTGCGGGCACGAAGCGGTCGATGCCGGGCACATCGGGCGGGATCCCCGTGTTGCGCGCGTCGACGATCTGCAGCGGGTAGAGCCGCACGTCCTGCGTACTGCGGAACTCACAGGGCGTGACCTCTCCATCGGGGGTACGACTGATGAAGCGCGTGTGACGGGGAACCCGGACGCCAGCGACGAGGTCCCCCTGTGTACCTTTTGGATGAAACTGGATCACCGACATGGAAGGTGTGGGTGATACGTAGTTGGGGTAGACCGTTTCCAGATGCCGCCAGGTATATTCGGGAAACGCGGCATCGATGCGATCGCGTATGCCGGCGAGCACAAAACTGGCCGACTGGACCAGTTGCTCGATGTACATATCGTTCACTTCGCCCGCCTGCATGCCCATGCGTCGGCCTACCTTTGCATGCCGGTTTGCGAACTCCAGCGTGAGCTCCGTCAGATAGGCGTGCTCGCGCAAATAGAGGTCCAGCATTCGGTTATTCACTTCTGACACATCGTCCGTGAAATGCAGAGGAATACTGATAGTAGCATTGTGACCATCTCTTAAAACGATGTGGGGAAAGCCAGTAATCAGGTGCGTGCGTGGACAATCCTGAGAGGTGTCAACTTGCCACCGGGCCTGTTGGCGCGCACGATCACGGGTAGGACAAGGATCACCATCCGTCGCGAAGTGTCCGGGCCGTGGGGAAAACGGGATATCAAATGCACCCGAAAACGAGCCGGGTTGCCTCTGTCGATCGTTGCCTATCCCCGTGGAGCGTCAATTGCGCCTGCGGACATACCTGCGGCCGGAAGGCCTGGAGGCGGTCCGCCATCCGGCAGGCTGATCATCGGCACCGAACTCGGGCAGTGGAATGTTTTCAGCACATCGCTTGTGAGCGGATTCGCGACACTGCCTGCGTTCGAAATGTCGAGCACAGCCTTGCGGCCGTCGAAGTCATAGGCGACCCGTGTGCGGCCGGGCGTAGCCGTCTGGATGGCTTGCCCCTTGCGGATCAGGCGCATCAGTGCCCACGGCCCGTCCGCTGCGATCGTCGACGTTTCGGGGCGAATGCGCGGGCTCGCCGTGATTTCCGTATGGACGCCGCCGCGCGGACCAGGCCAGCTGACGCTGAACGGGGCGACGGGACCGTGCTGGTACAGCGTGCTCTGTCCGTCGATGTCAATCGAAAGGGTCATGATCGTCGGGTCAATTTCCGGCACGCGAATATCCGCCTTCCACAGCATCTGCTTTCCGTGATCGCCGAAGAAAACGTCGCGTATGGCTTTCGCATGCTCGAACGGTTCGAGATCGGGTCCCTGCACGGGTTCCGAGGCGCCGGGTAGCGTGCGGTAACGCCACGGCCTGGCGGACGTATCCACAAACGGTGTGAGGTTCCTGGTAAAGAAGTCGTCGATCACGCCGCCCTGGGCGAACACGCGCGTGAAGTCGTCGATATTCACGTCGCGCTTGCTGTCGGGGTCGAACGGATAGTTGCCTTCCACGCTGAGACGACAGGTATCGCTGACCGCGGCCTGCATCTGGCGGGAAAGCAACTGGCCGATACCGTGATTCACCTCGCGCGAGCCCTGGACGGAAAGGCCGAGCAGTACTTCGCGCAAGGGGGCGGGCATCGTGTTGGCCGCCATCTTGAGCTTCGACGCAATGTCGCTTGCAGGCGGCATGCTGTTATTGCTGATGGCGTTGTCTGCTACCGTCAACGCGGTGTAGTAGTCGTTGAGCATGCCCGACACGCCGTCGAGACCGTCCTTCCTGCCGGCCGGCGCGCCTGCGCTGCCCGGATCGGCGTCGCCAACGTCAGCGTCGCCCGTGACCACCTCGCGCAGCGCGGCGAAATGGGTATCGACGAGTTCGCGCTCGATGCGCTCCTCGGCACGAATGCCCGGCGTCGTGCCGGCTTTCTGGCCAACCTTCCCGGCCGTCTTCTGGAGAAACGAACCTTCCGTGGCCGTGGGCTGCGTGATCGTCGTTTCGCGTACTGCGGCACGCGCCAGCCGCGCCAGAGGCGAATCGGGCGCGGCGAACTGGCGCAGCACCTGCAGGTTGAACGACAGACTGGTTCCCTGCACGGTGCGAATGTCTCCGAGAAAGGCGTCCCACTGCTGCGCGTACTCGGTGAGGTACAGTCGACGGATCGCCCCTGCAAGGGGATCGTCCTGACCGGTCGCGAAACTCACGAGGTCAGCCGTTTTTTTTTCGGCCTCGCCCAGATAGGAGCGCCCCATCACCCAGGCATCGTCGTCCTGCGCGATGTGTGCGAATTCACGCAGGCGCTTGTCGAAGAGGTTCCGGTAGCCATCGAAAGTGAAAAGGCCAGGCACGCCACGCGAGAGCGGGGCGCCGCTCGCGCGCGTGAATACTGTGCCCGCCTGGGGGCCGACGGCACGCAGCAGCGTGAACTCATCGGGCGCTTCCTTCTGTATCACCGCCTTCGCACGTTCGTACAGGCGTTGCGTCGCATTGCTTGAGTCGAGGAATGTGCGCGCTCCCTGGATCAACCCGTCATTGCGAATGAGCGGCGACTGCACGACGTGCGCTCCCGAGAAGAGTTGCTGCACGTGTCCGATCATCGTCGCGCGTCCGCCGAAGATCGACGCGCTGTCCGTCTTCGCCCAGTCGTCGAGCACCCAGGCCTTCACGTCGTCGGCGTTGAATTTCGCCTTGTCATAGAGCATCAGATAGACGCGCAGTGAGTCGTAGGTCCCTTTGGCGTCCCTCGCCGCCATTGACTGCGAGATGACCTCCTCCATGCGGTGCACGATGTGCGGCAGCAGCAGATTGTTTTCCAGCGAGAGGTACGTATCGTGGCCGGCATCGACGACAGGGGGAGCGGAGTACAGTCCGTACCGGTAGCTGCCATCCGGATCCGCGAGATCGAGGCCCGTCAACGTCGGCAGATAGAGCGCTTCGCTCAGCGTATCCGGGACAGCTTCGGGCTTCGGATCGCGATAGAGCTGCGAGACCCGGGCTGCAAGCTGCTGCGTTTTGCGCTGGATAGTGTCGAGGTAGTCGCTGTTATGGTTGAAGCTCGTGCGCAGACCCAACGCAAGCCACACGAACAGCAGCGTAGCGAGCGCATGGCCGAGTATGCGCAATGCGCGAATACGGTACTCCCAACGCAGGTTCGGACTGACCAGATGGGCTTCCGGGATGACGACCCTGGTGAAAAGATCCGCCAGGAAGTAGCTCAGATTGCCGTCGGCGCGACCTGGGTGTGTGACGATCTCCTTGCCCACTCCCGTGCCAAGTCGCTGGATGATCGTCAGCGGTTCGGCTACGACCGCACCACCGCCTTGCGTGGCGCTCGTGAAGTACACGCCACGCAACGTCGCGTGCAGCTGCGTATCGTCGTAGCGGGAGTTCAAAAAGAGCTGCGACAGCAGTTCAACGAGCGGCACTGCGAGCGCCGCGAATGCCTCGGGCAGCGCAATAAGACGGCGCCGGCGACCCGGGTCGTACTCGTCCTCGAGACGAGTATTGACGCTCCCCGCAAGCCGCGACGCCAACTGCGTGAGCTCGCCATTGCAACGCGCAGCCACGTCCGTCTGTGCTGCCTTGTCCAACACCGGCAGCGTGAAGCCCCATATCTGGGCGCGCGTTTCCTCGGTGAGCGAGCTGAAGTAATCTGCAAAGCCCGGCAGACGGTCCATCTGCGTGATCAGCATGTAGACCGGGAAGCGGATGCCGAGCATCGCCCGCGCTTCGGCAAGCCGGGTGCGCAGCATCTCGGCTTCGTGGGCGCGAATGGCGGGATCTTTCGCCGTTAGCACATCGAGGTTGATCGACACCAGTGCGCCGTTGATGGGAGCACGCGGCCGATGCTTGCGCAGCAGAGTGAGAAACCCGCTCCACTCCGCGGCATCGATGCTTTCGCGACTGACGCTGTGCGTGCCGGCTGCAGCGCAGGTCGAGGCTGCGGGTGAAGTCCTGGTATCTGCAGCGGCCGGGGCTACGGACACTTCGTGTTTGCCATCCGGCAACAGAGGGGCTTCGGCCGGCACGCTCATGACCGGAGCGGACGAACCGTGACGTGTGTAGTGTCCAGCCGTGTCGATCAGCACGGCATCATTGGTGAGCCACCAGTCGACGTTCCTGGTGCGCGCGATGGCGCCCGCTGTACGCTGCGCTGCCGTACCGAGCGGAAAGGGCAGGCCAGCGTTGAGCAGGGCCGTGGTCTTGCCCGACGCATTCGACCCGAGCGCCAGGAACCAGGGCATCTCATACAGGTAGCGTGTGCCCTGGAACAGACGCCCGATGCCGCGTGCGCCCGTGCGCATTGCCTTCAGACGCACGAGTGCGCCGTTCATTCGCGCTTCGACGTCCTTCAGACGATCGGCTGCGGGCGACGGTTCCTTCTTCGAACCGAAGGCCAGTGCTTTCTTGAGAAAGTCATCATCGCTGCGCATCCGGTCCCAAAGCCACCAGATACCCCACGCGGCAAAGCAGGCAATCACCAGCGCGATGGCGATGATGCGCGCGGCGACGGATTCGAAGGGCGCGCTCGTTCCGAAACTCAAGAGCGGCGCTGCGTACCAGATCAGCAGGCAGAGCAGGGCGCCAAAGACCAGGCCGGTGGTCAGCCCGGCAGCCCACAACAGCACGCCTGCCAGCAACAGGGCAATGACGACCACGCGCAACGCGACGCTGGCGAGCGGTTTGAGCCCGCCGAATGCGATCAGCGGTCCGAGGAACCAGATGAGCAGTGCCAGCACCAGCAATGCAAGCAGCGCAACGAACCAGCGCGAGCTCAAAAACGACAACAACTTCTTCATTGCGAAATGTCCTGATCAGGGCGTGACGGTAATTTCAACGCGGCGATTTTGTGCGCGGCCTTGCGGCGTGCGGTTGTCGCCCACGGGATGGGTCTCGCCCCTGCCAATTGCCTCGAGGCGGCCGGGCGGTACGCCATCGGCCTGCAGCATCTGCATGACCTGGGCGGCGCGTTCCTCGGAGAGCGCGTCATTCGATGCGAACTGCCGGCTCCTTACAGGCACGTTGTCCGTGTAGCCGCTGACCGTGACCTTGCCGGGCACCTTGACCACCTCGTTGGCAATCTTCGCGATGACCGGGCCGATCGATGTCTTCACATTGACACCGCCAGGCTGGAACATCGAGTCGCCGCGAAAGGTGACCGAGCTGTGGCGCGCGTCCTCGTCGACGCTCACCGTGCCGGCAGCAATCTCGCCCTTGAGCAGTTCTTTCAGATGCGGCAGTCTCGGCGCGGGAGGCGGCGTCATTCTGCCGATGTCGATGATCTGCTTCTCGGCGGCGGCACTGCGGTTCAGAAGCTGGTACTTGAACCATCCAAAGAAACCTGCGAGGACAAGTCCGAGCAGGAGGACCGTGATCCACACGGGAAAGTCGTAGAACGACATCCGCCGCTGCTTCGCATCCGACTGCGCATGTGCGGAGAGCGCAAGAGGCACCACGCCTCGCCGGGTCTGGATTTCCGTATAGAGTCGCTGGCGGATGGCATCGTGCCTGCGCGGACCATCTGCCTCGTGACCGTACCTGCCCATGAAGCCGAGACTGAGGATCCGGTAAATCACCTCGAGCAGATCCAGATGCTCGTGCGGCTCCGTCATCAGGCGCGATATCAGCAGATAGACCTTGTCGCCGCCATGCCGGTCTTCGTGGAATTCGGTAGCAAGGCCGGTCTCGATCCACTCCATGCCCTTTTCGCGACGGCCCCATTCTGTCCGCATGGCTGCATCGTCAAGGGCCGTGCACAGGCTGTAACGCGCTGCGATCATGTGGTCGCGCCGGATGTTGACCTGCTCGCACAGGCGCTGGAATGTGCGCACCTCCCTCTTGAGCAGCTGGTGAAGCTGTTCGATGCCGAGCTGATCGAGCTCACCAGGCATGTCGGCCAGCGCGCGCAGCAGCGGACGCGATGCTTCGAGTAACCGGTTCTGCGCCTGCTCGACGGCACGCTGACGCCCGGCCGACGGTTCACCAGCCGGTATCGTGTCAAGCAGACGGGAAGCCACAGGGGTTGTCCTGTCTTCCTGAAATGGTGCAGCAGTACCGGCCGGGCCGAAGCCCGGATCGCGGAAGTTACCGCCAGATGCTCTGCTGGTTCCCTGTGCGTTCACGCTTTGTCCTCTTTTTCTTTGCGCCACGGACACGAGACCGTCGTGTCCGCGTCCCGTTATCTGCGTTACTGGCGCACACCCCAGAGTTCCAGCTTGAGCCCAGGGAAATCACCCGCCACGTGCAGGGCGATACCACCGTGCTCCACGATCGATTCCCACAGGGCACCGCTGCGGGTAAGTTCGAAGTAGACGTAGCCCGCATTGAATGGAATCTGGCGCGGCGGAACGGGCAGCGACTGCAGCGTGACGCCGGGAAGGTGCGAGCGAACGAGATCCGGGAGACGTTCCGAGGGGCCGACCTTTGCCTGGGTCGAGAACTGCTGGACGAGCGCATCTGCGGGAAGCTGCGCGGCCACCGCCAGCACAACAGCGCTGAAACTGCGGAGCTCCGCCGGATCAACCACGGCGTTGCGCATGCCATAGCCGGTGTCCTTGAGCGGGATGCTCTGCGCGCTGCGCACAAGCACGGCGTTGAGCAGCCAGTGCGTATCGTCGACGAGCGGCTTCAGGCAGACATGTGGTTCGATGTGCTGATAGGCCGGATGCGAATCAAGCGGCCGGCGTGTTTCGGGCCGCACGTACGTCGACAGCTCCCCCGCCATGCTGAGCAGCATCGCGTAGATCCCGGCAGGTGAGGTCGTCGGCACGCGGCGCAGATGCTGCAGCAGCGGCTCATAGCGGTTGAGGGTCTGAAGCAGGAGGTAGTCCGAGACCTCCGCGACGGAGCCTGCCTTGCCGTCGGATCCCGTCAGACGCCTCGCGAGTGCGTCGGCGCGCAGCCGCGTGAGCTCGTGAACTTTTCCGAGCCAGCTCGTCAGGAGCTCGCTTGCTCCATACCCGCTGACGGGCGGGACCAGCGATTCGTCGAGTTCGATGCTGCCGTCGGCGCGCGACGTGGCGACTCTCGTGAGCGGCAGGCCGATCCACGCATCGGTCATTTCCTTCTGGGGCACGAGCCGCAGGCGCAGATTCGCGAGTTGTACCGCGCGGGCACCCTGGCCGACGGAGTTCGTGTCGCGCAGCTCCGTGGAGAAGACACTGTAGCGCGCGAGCGAATCCGGGCTATTCTCGAACGTGGTCTCCTCGCCATTCGGAACCCTGATTGGCACCGCAAGGTGAATGACCTGATCGAGATGCTCCTGGCGTATCGTCAGGGGCGCGGGAGGCGGTGTGCTGCCCGGCGCGTCGAATGGCGTGCCGTCCGCGAATACGCCGCTCGCGGATTTGATGATTACCTTGCCGAGCGCGAGTGCCTCGCGGTCGATCGAGTAATGCGAAAAACCGAAGAAGAACGGTGAGAGCGGAGCGGCACGCCGGTGTGCGAACTGCTCGAGATAGCGCTCCTGCTGCTGAAAAAGCTGCGGCCGCAGGAACAGGCCTTCGCTCCAGGCGACCTTGTTGTGCCAGCTCATTGAAGTCCTTCTGTTATTTGCTGTTCGTTGTGTCGGTGATCCTGACGGCGTTCGCCTCAAGATCGATGGTCAGCTTCAACTTCGGGCTGAAGCGGTACCACGCAGCCGCTGGCGAGGTCGGCACGGCCCACGTTGCCCGCCAGACGGAGTTGGGCAGGTCACGATAGGCAGCAATGACGCCGAGCATCGTCGTTGCCTGGTCCGCGTCGCGCTGAATGGTTTTGTGTTCGCCGGGGCGCAGCTGGAACTGGTCACGCACGACGAGATCGTCGGCGAGCATCACCTTGTCCTTGTCCTGCAGGGAGAAGAAATCCGCGCTGTTGAATGCGTCGGCATTCTTCAACTCATAGACGCGAACCACGACAGGCGCGGCCCGCTTCTCGTCGTCCGGGTTGACGCCTGACGAAGCCGCGATCGACAGGTCGAGCCTGACAGACTCATGGACGCCCTTCGACGGATCGCTTGTGCACGCGGCTAAACCCAGCGTGCAGGCCATCATGGCAGCTCGGGTAGACATCAGCATCGAAAAGTACGGGCGAGTGAATTGATGAAACAGGCCCGGCACGAGACCGGGATCTGCCGAAGAGGAAAAATCAGGCTTCCTTGTTGCCCTTGATGTCGAAGCTGGCCGTTACTGCGCCGCCGCTACCGCCCTGGGCGTTCTGGACGACGTATTCCTGCTTGACCTTCGCGAACGATAGACGAACGTGTTCGCGGATGCCGTCATCGTTGTTGCTGCCTGCCGGGCTTACCTGCGTAACGATGACGTCGTTCATCGTGATCTTGAGGTATTCGAGCGGGTTCCCGCCTGCCTTGCGAATGGTCAGCACGGCCTGGTCGATATGCTTGCCCGTCAGACAGTACTTCATCAGGTTCGGGCTCGCACGGTCGACCATATGGTCAAATGCAAGATCCTCGACGCTCGCCTTGCCGGCGCCGCCGCCCGAGCCCGTGTGCATGTTCGACTGTTGCGAGATCTGCCAGCTCCAGCTGGCCACTTCGATTTCATTCTTGTGGGCAGCGTCCGGCGCTTCGCCGTCGATACCGGTGATCTTAAGGAAAATATCCTGTGCCATATGTGTACTCCTAAGTTATTAGGGACTTCTATTACTTCAACAACGCTTTCTTTTGTCAGCGAACCGGCAAGCAGGCTTTGTCAAGCCGGACTCGCTTTTTGTCCATGATCAGTGCGCCGTTGCGATATCGCGCCGATTCCCCTTCAAACACGGGGCTCTTCCAGACGGTCCGGCACGTTCTCGCATCGACTGCAAACACAACGTTCTCGCTTCCCGAAAAGGTCGAAATGTAGACCTTGTCACGAGCAAGCCATTGTTTGCCTTCGATGAGCGAGACATCGCTGCTCGCCGTGCAGGTTGCTCCACTGCCGACGCGAATGCGTGGAGGTCCCTGGTAGACAACCGGCGACGACGGGTCTGCGGGCGAGGCCTCGCCAAGATCTATCGAGACGTTCTTTGCTCGCGCTGTCTGGCCAGTCACCTTCATCTCGACTAATTTGCACGGTTGCGACCAGACAGGCAAAGGTGCCAGCAGGACACCCATGAGCACAGCAGTCATCGTGGAAACTTTCTGATTGATCGTCATAGTCTTGTCTGTGCTAACGAAATGCCGCGAATGCGTGAAAGGGTATTCAGACCGTGCGAGCAAAATAACTCACATGCTTTAGATCATGAGCGTTCCACGAATAATGGATGCTGGCGTGCTTGCGCCCGACTGAATGCAGTTTTCCCCAGTACGCAATCGGAACCGAGCTATTCGCGCGAACGACAACGGCAACGTGGCCGTGTCCGGACGTAGCCAGGCCTGCCACGACCAGATAACCGTTGTTGGCATAGCTCATCGCCTGACTTGCATCTGTGCCGAGGTCGCGCCACTGGGACGAGGAGTTCATCAACGCAACGAGCTGGTTGGCATTCCCGCTGAGACTGATGCCCAGTTCGGTGGCGACGGCCCGCACGAATCCGCTGCAATCGCTTTTATGCGCATCCCACTGGTGTTCGCATGCACGGATCACGGGGTCATCCGTGTCGACATTGAACGAAGGCTCTGTGCTTTTCCGCTGATGAAGGTGCTTGTGATGCGGATGATGCGCCATCTTGAGTTTCTCCAGGGCTGCTGACCGCGAACGCGGTACCTATCAGGGACGATGAGGGACGATATCCGTGCCGACTTTGCCGACGGTCGCCACGGCGACGACGATTACGCCGCGACCTTCACGGACGGCAGGCGCGCAACGAGACGCAGCGATACCGTCAGGCCTTCGAGCTGGAAGTGCGGACGCAGGAAGAACTTCGCCTGGTAATAGCCAGGGCTGCTGTCGACGTCTTCCACGACAACTTCGGCCGCGGCCAGCGGGCGGCGGGCCTTGGTTTCCTGCGACGAGTTGGCGGGGTCCGCATCCACGTAGTTCATGATCCATTCGTTGAGCCAGCGCTGCATGTCTTCGCGCTCGCGGAACGTACCGATCTTGTCGCGCACGATGCACTTGAGGTAATGCGCAAAGCGCGAACAGGCGAACAGGTAAGGCAGGCGAGCCGACAGGTTGGCGTTCGCCGTGGCGTCGAGATCCTGGTATTCGGCGGGCTTCTGCACCGACTGCGCGCCGATGAACGTCGCGTTGTCAGTATTCTTGCGGTGGACGAGCGGAATAAAGCCATTCTTCGACAGCTCGGCTTCACGCCGGTCAGAGATCGCGATTTCCGTCGGGCACTTCATGTCGACGCCACCGTCATCGGTCGGGAAGGTGTGGCAAGGAAGGTTTTCCACCGTACCGCCGGACTCGACGCCGCGGATCAGCGAACACCAGCCGTACAGCTTGAACGAGCGGTTGATATTCACGCCCATCGCATATGCGGCGTTCGCCCATGCATAGTTGCGGTGATCCGGGCCGTTCGTCTCTTCCTCGAAGTCGAACTCGTCGACCGGGTTCGTGCGCGCGCCATACGGCAGGCGCGAAAGGAAGCGCGGCATCGCGAGACCGATGTAGCGGGCGTCCTCGCTATTGCGCAGCGAGTTCCACGGCGCATATTCGAGGTTCTGCGTGAAGATCTTCGTCAGGTCGCGCGGATTGGCGAGTTCCTGCCACGACTCCATCTGCAGCACCGACGGCGATGCGCCCGAGATGAACGGTGTGTGTGCCGCAGCGGCGATCTTGGCGATCGAGCCCAGCAGATCCACGTCCGGAGGGGTATGGTCGAAGTAGTAATCGGCCACGAGGCAGCCGTACGGCTCGCCGCCCAGCTGACCGTACTCCTCTTCGTAGATCTGCTTGAAGAGCGGGCTCTGGTCCCAGGCGAGTCCCTTGTAGCGCTTCATCGTGCGGCGTAACTCTTCCTTCGAGACGTCCATGAACCGGATTTTCAGACGCTCGTCCGTTTCGGTGTTCGAGACGAGGTGGTGCAGGCCACGCCATGCCGATTCGAGCTTCTGAAAATCGTCGTGATGGATGATCAGGTTGATCTGTTCGGAGAGCTTCGTGTCAATCTGCGAGATGATCGCTTCAATACTTTTGTACGCATCGTCGCTGATCGTGGCCGATTGCAGCAACGCCTGTTCGGCCAGCGTGCGCACAGCATATTCGACGGATTCCCGCGCACGCTCCGTCTTTGGACGGAATTCCTGTTCAAGCAGCTTTGAGAAATCGTCCTGCTGATGGACTGCGCGGACGGACTGCTGTTCCTGCAAAGTTTCCATGATTATCCTTCGGTATCCTGAGTGTGATGGGTATGGCGTAAGCGCTAGAAAGTATCGCCAGCCTGCTATCAGTCGGCAGTGTTACCGGCTGCGTCGTCCCTGACTGCGGGTTTCGGTGCGGAGGCGAGCGCCTTCAGAAGGGCCGGGTCGGTGAGCAACTGATTGACCAGCGCTTCGGCGCCCGACTTGCCATCCATATACGTCTGCAGGTTGGCGAGTTGCGTGCGTGCGTCGAGGAGTTGTCGCAACGCCCCCACTTTGCTGGCGACGGCCGCAGGTGAGAAGTCTTCGATACTTTCGAAGGTCATGTCGACCATCAGTTGCCCTTCGCCCGTCAGCGTATTCGGCACTGCGAACGCCACACGCGGCTTGATCGCCTTCATGCGCTCGTCGAAATTGTCGATGTCGATGTCCAGGAAACGACGATCGGCGACAGCCGGCAGAGGCTCGACAGGCTTGCCCGAGAGGTCGGCGAGCACGCCCATGACGAACGGGAGTTCGACCTTTTTTTCGGATCCGTACACCTCGACGTCGTATTCGATCTGGACGCGCGGGGCACGGTTGCGCGCGATGAACTTCTGCGAACTGTTTGTAGCGGACATGCATGGTCTCCTTAGAGGGAAAAAGGTGAGCCGTTTAGTGAAGCGGTTCTATCGGAACGTAAGAGGGAACCTCAGGTTGCGCGACAAAGGCAAGTGCCTGCGCAGGGGCGAGCGTGCTGTCATGCACATCGACGGCAATCGACATAAGGGTATGTTTCGCAGCCAGTGCGTCGAGCCATAACCCGGACAATCGCGGCAGAATGTGCTGCTCAATGAATCCCGTCAGTACCCGTGCACCCGTCTCCCCGACCAGGCACCGCCCCACGACGTAGTCGACGACGCGCTCGCTGTAGGTCAGTGCGATCTCCTGGGTGTCGGCGATCCGGCGCACGACACGGTCCAAATGCAGGCGCACGATGCCGGCGAGCGTTGCGCTTGCGAGCGGCCGGTAAGGCACGACGGCCATGCGTCCCAGAAACGCGGCTGGAAACGTCTTGAGGAGTTCGGGCGCAAGCGCGGCACGCAACGTGTCCATGTCAGGTGACAGGGCCTCATCCGCGCACAGGGCCGTAACGAATTCCGAGCCGGCATTGCTCGTGAGCAGGATCGTCGTGTTTCGGAAATCGATGAAGCGGCCGTCGCCGTCTTCCATGTAGCCCTTGTCGAAGATCTGAAAGAACAGCTCGTAAACATCGCGATGGGCCTTCTCGATCTCGTCGAGCAGCACGACGGAGTAAGGGCGCCTGCGAACCGCCTCCGTGAGCACACCGCCTTCGCCATAGCCGACATAGCCCGGAGGCGCACCCTTGAGCCCGGAGACCGTATGTGCCTCCTGGTATTCGCTCATGTTGATCGTGATGAGGCTCTGTTCGCCACCGTACAGCGCTTCTGCAAGCGCCAGTGCGGTTTCTGTCTTGCCCACACCCGACGGCCCCGCAAGCAGGAACACCCCGAGCGGCTTTTTGGGGTCGGCGAGTCCGGCGCGCGCAGTCTGCACACGTTCGCAGATTTGCGCCAGCGCGTCCGTCTGTCCGATGACACGCTCCGCAAGCGTCGCAGGCAGCGAGCGCACAGCGGCGATCTCGTCCTTGACCATGCGCCCAGTTGGAATTCCCGTCCAGTCGGAGACGATGGCGGCGACGATCGCTTCGTCGACTTCCGGGAATACCAGCGGGGTTTCACCCTGAAGTTCACGCAGCGTCTTTTCGAGTTCGTGAAGTCTGGCGTGTCCACCGCTGTGTCCCGAACCATCCTGTCGCGCCTCGGAGATAGCCGTCCCCCGTGCGGCGCCAAGCGCCTTTGAGGCGGCTGCCTGTACATTCCAGTTCGTTTCGACTGCATGTTCCTCAATCGCGAGGTCATCGATACGTGCACGCGTCGCGGTGATGGCACTGGTCACGTCAAGGCCGATCCTGGATTCGCGCTCGAGCATGTCGAGTTCGACTCGCGCTGCAGCAAGGCGTTGACGCACATCCTGGAGTTCGCGCGGCGCGGTATGCTGCGACAGCGAGACCCGTGCGCAGGCTGTGTCGAGCAGGCTGATCGCCTTGTCGGGCAATTGCCGGGAAGGAATGTAGCGGTGCGAGAGTTCGACCGCGGCACGGATTGCCTCGTCGCGCAGGATGACGCGGTGATGCGAGGCGAAGGTGCCAGCAAGCGCTCGCACCATCTCTATCGCCTTGGTTTCTTCGGGTTCAGGAACCTGCAGCACCTGGAAGCGGCGCGTGAGCGCCGGGTCTTTTTCAATGTGCCGCTTGTATTCCGCCCAGGTGGTGGCGCCAATGGTTCGGACAGTACCGCGCGCTAATGCAGGTTTGAGCAGATTCGCCGCGTCTCCCGTTCCGGCCTGTCCACCCGCACCCACCAGCGTATGAATCTCATCGACGAACAGCACGATGGGAACGGGCGACTTCGCGGCGGACTCCAGCACACCTTTCAGGCGCGCCTCGAACTCCCCCTTCATGCTTGCGCCGGCGAGCAGCGCGCCAACGTCTAGCGCCATCAGACGAATGTCGGCAAGCTGAGGCGGAACCTGCCCCTCGCTGATGGCAAGCGCCAGCCCCTCGACGACGGCAGTTTTTCCCACGCCCGCTTCGCCGGTGAGCAACGGATTGTTTTGCCTTCGGCGAAGCAGCACATCGATGATCGTGCGGATCTCGAGTTCACGGCCGACAACGGGGTCGATTTCACCCGCCCTCGCGCGCGCTGTCAGATCCTGGCAATACTGCTCGAACGATCCACCACACACTGGTCCCGCAACAGCTTGCGATTCTTCACCAGGGACGGCTGACGAGAACCCGCTGTTGTCATGGGGTGCATCGCTGTCTTCCGGCGAGCCCTCGACCCACGGTAACAAGGTGTTTGCCAGATCATTGTGCGGAATGCGGCTGAATGCTGGCGAGATGAAGAGCAGCACGCGCCGCAACTCCTGTGTATTCAGGGCGGCGGCAATCAGCCATGCGCCGCGAATTCTCCGCTCCCTCATCTCGAGTGACGTGAGAACCCATGCTTGCTCGATCACCAGTTCAACGTGATATGAGAAGTCACACATCGAGCTGGCACCCGCGGGCAATGTATTCAGTGCGCGCGTGATATCGCGCTCAAGCGCGTCACGATCGATACCGGCATGCCGCACGATCCGATGCAGGTCGCTATCCGGCAGTTGCAGCATCTGATGAAGCCAGTGAGCCAGCTCAACAAAAGGGTTGCCCCTGAGTTTGCAGAAAGCGGTTGCCGATTCGATGCTGCGAAATAGGGTGATCCCGAGTTTGCCAAACAGCGCCCGGCGTGAAATGGACATGGTTTCGACTTGTTGTGAGATTCAGGTTCACGAGTCGCGCGTCTGGAAAACGCTCGCGATCTTGTTTGAATAAGTGTAATACCCAAATATTTCGGGATGCAGAGTATGTGGAAGATTTTAGAGGGATATATTTGACTATTCATGGTTTAATGCTAAACGATGTAGTAGTTTTACTAACCATGTAGTGGATTTTCTTACGTACGCGATGCAACTCTATTTGCTAAGCATTGCGTATGATGCAGGTCCAATTGATGTGGACATCTTGTGTCCTGTTGTGTACTAATCTGGTCTTTGGTGCAAACGTACACGGTATCCCACGGACAGGTTAGATCTCCCATGCGGCTAGTAAGCAGATTCTTTCCCAAACCGGCAGACGTGAGCGACGGCCTTGAGTCCGCGGGGTCGCCGCAATCTGCTCGTACGACGACTGCCGGACAGTTTGCGGATGG